>CAZPKG010000001.1:0-326915 GCA_964587105.1 uncultured Alphaproteobacteria bacterium
CAAATTTCCGCAAGTATCAAGACGAGGTTACGGATAATGTGACCGACGCCATTGGTGTGTCCGGCACGAAATACGCAGTCTCGCTTAGCAGCGTGGGCGGCGAACACGCCAGCGGCCTCGGTCCCGTAAACGGTTTGCACTATTTAGAGACGCAGCTTGACGGGATTCCTGACTTGAACACACTGCATATTCGAGCGGGATTCTTCATGGAGAATCTGTTCGGTTCTCTCGGTGTGATTAAGCAAATGAAGATCTACGGCGCCGCAACTCCTGCCGACGCCCCTTGGCCGTTGATCGCGTCAAGTGATGTCGGACACTACTCCGCCAATCGATTGAAGGCGCTCAATTTCAACGGTAAGAATGTGCAATACCTCCTTGGCCCGCGTGACATTTCGGGAAGTGAAACGGCGGCGATTCTTGGTGCAGCTTTCGGCATAGGCGCGTTGCCCTATGTGCAATTCAGCTACGAAGACATGAAGAAAGGTATGATCGGAGGCGGTGTCCCCGAGCAGTTTGCCGATCTATTCGTAGAGCTTTACAACGGTTTCAACAACGGACTAATGGGCTATCGTCGCGACGCCGAATCGACGACAAACACAAAACTCGAAGATTTTGCCAAGAATGTGCTAAAGCCCGCGTTTGACGCAATGTAAAAGATATTCTCAAGTTCCTGAAATGCAAAAGGGTCATCCAAATGGATGACCCTTTTTGCCGTGCGTTACTTCAATCTACGGATTGTTGACCAGCACAATGTAATACTGTTGAGTCAAGGGACCCGCGAGCACATTTGCATCGGTGAAATTTGTATTTGTCGTCGTGCCTATCAAGTTCCCCGGTCCGGGCGTGAAATTGATTGCCGTCGCCCGATAGACCGAGTAGCTTCCGGCGCCGGAAATACTTTCCCAATTCAGCACGGCGTCCGGCTGTGCTTCCTTGATGACCAAATGCTGAATCGGCGACAACGGCGAGACTTGCAACACGGGCGAAAGGAAGCCCGCATGTAAAACAAAATTCGCACTTGTTTGATCGCCAATCGGCGTCGGCTGACCGAACGCCGACACCAAACTAAAATTCGCCGAGCTTGACAATCCTCCGCCGGCGTCCATCACGCTCTTAATCAGAGTGAAATTCTCGCTCGAAGATTGTGCAAACAAAAGAGTGGGTAGGAGGATGAAAAATACAAGTCTCATTGGTCAATTCCTTTTTTCAGCCTTCTGACTGGTAAGTTCGCCAAATTGAAGCATGGCTTCCTCAAGGATTTTCATTCTTACTTTTAGATCTGCGATTTCTTTGTCCTTGAGTTCGTTTTGCTTGGCCAATTCTTGAATCGCTGCCAGTGCGACGCCGTCCGGATCTATCTGATTGATTCCCAAACTGTCATCTCCCAAACCGAACAGCCGCCAAAAGTCCTGCGCCATCGGGCCGATATGTTCTATCGATGGATCCTGAGATTCATAACTCCACTGCTGAACCGGCATCTCAGTGACTTTTCGGAGGATGCTCTGTGTGTCCACATTTCGCCGATTCCTCTTCAATGTGCTATCTGAAACATTCGTCCAACCTGATGCACCTGCCGCCATCGTTACACCTTGTGTAAGAGCAGCGTTCGTGTAAAGGCTGAATCCGCCGGTTGCTCGGACATTGAACGTGTTCAGCCCAGTGGAAGAAAACGTCGCAGGATTTGCTCCTGCCCAGACAAAAGACCCGTTGTCGGAAGCCAAAGCGCTGTGGCCGCCGGCAAAACTGAAATCTCCGTTTGCAATATTG
Source organism: uncultured Alphaproteobacteria bacterium (assembly GCA_964587105.1). GTDB lineage: Bacteria > Electryoneota > RPQS01 > RPQS01 > RPQS01 > JABWCQ01. The sequence continues at coordinate 1,768 of CAZPKG010000001.1, forward strand.
CCTTGTCCTCCGGGTACAGTCGAGAAATTGCCGTTTGCCTGGTTTTCGAATCCGCCTGAAACGGTAGCGTAGAGACCCGTCGTTTGATTATCTCGCCCGCCGCCAATGGTTCCGGCGGAGTCTGAAACAGAATTGCCGTAGCCGCCCCCGACTGTACCCCAGCGCTCACTCACGCTGTTTAGCCATCCTCCGGAGATTGTACAACTGCCGGGAGCGGTTAGACTGTTGCTGACACCGCCGCCAATCGTACCATAGTCGGAATCACATGAATTGTGACTTCCACCCACTACTAATGCGAAGATGCCATTTGCAATATTTCCTTGGCCTCCGCCGATGAATGAGCTTGAACCGAATGCCGTATTTCCATCGGTTCCAACAGAACCTCCGCCACCAGCGACAGTGGAGTAAATGCCTTGAGCACGATTGCTAAATCCGCCGCCGACAAACCCGCCCGTACCACTAACTGCATTGCCCTTGCCGCCCCCAATCGTACTGTAGTCCGCAGTGCAATCATTTTGGTCGCCACCACTGACTGTCCCTCTTGTTGCGCCGGAAACAAGGTTGCCTGTACCACCGCTAATCACGCCGCCGTAAGAGCTGCAATAATTAAAATATCCTCCTCCAACTGCTGCATATGAATCGGCTGCGTAGTTACTGTCACCACCGGCTACCGTAGAGTATGCGCTATTGGCATTATTTGTTGTTCCGCCAGAAACTACTGAGAAGTGGCCGCTCGCTCGATTAAGATATCCGCCGCCTATCGTGGAAGACGAGCCCACTGCCTCATTGGATCCGCCTCCACCGATGGCTGATAGCCCGCCTGACCCATTATTGGAAGAACCACCTCCTACAGACGAATGTCCGCCTGAGGCTACGTTGTCTTCTCCGCCACCAACGCTTGAGTTGAGCCCGGTTGCCTGATTTCCCTGGCCTCCAGAAACTGTTGTGTAATCGTCCGAAGCAATGTTGCTGTATCCGCCGCTCACTGTGGCATAAGAATCTGTTGCATCATTGTGACTTCCACCACTGATTGTCGCCTTTTCTGAAGTGGCGTTGTTGCTGAAACCGCCTGCGATAACAGACCAGTTTCCAGTTGCGTCATTGGCTTCACCGCCTCCGACCGTAGGAGCTTCGGTAGCGTCGGATACGCCGGCATTATTGCTCAGTCCGCCGCCGACTGTCGCATAATTGCCTTCGGCATCATTCCATTTCCCGCCCATGACTGCAGAATAGTCCCCATTGGCGCTATTGTCATATCCACCTCCAACGGAAGAACTGTAGTCCGAGGCGTCATTATAGGCGCCGCCGATAATGGAAGACAACGTGCCAGCGGCAGTGTTCTCTCCGCCCGCCATAATGCAAGACAGCTCGCCACTGGCGACGTTATTGTAACCACCTGCTACCGCCGACCAGTCACCTGAAGCCCAGTTATATGAGCCGGCACCACACCAGGCGTGTGATCCGGTTGCCGTCAATAGTGGGCTGACGGAGTCATTTCCCGCCTTGTTGAATTCACCTCCACTTACCACACAAAATGAATCAAGGGCAGCGTTGTTCTTGCCGCCAAGAACCGACGCATAGGGGCCAGATGCGGAAGACTGAACACCCATAACGAATGACGAATCGCCTGCAACATTTCCCCAACCGAAATTAGTACTGCCCAGAACGCGCATACTATTCGTGATCGTACCGCCATTCGCGCCGTGGATCGTGGCGACTCGATGGGAATACGGCGCTGACAGAATCTGCTGACGCGGAACCATCTCCTGATCACCAGCCACGGAGATTCCCAAATAGAGCAGTGGCGAGTCAAACACAGAGTCCGGTATTGAATCAAGCTGGCACGTAAAATACCCGCCGATAACTTGGGTTTGAAGCGAAGTTTGCCAGATTTCTGTGCCACCGATTGGCTCGCCGTAGATCCGAACAACCAGTGAGCAAGGGAAATTTATTGGACTTCCCTGGGAGTCAGTTAGATAGCCTTGGTAATTGATTGTCCCGGGTACCGCGCAAATGCCTGAAAACTGAAGAACAAGCAGGCCAAACACCAGAAAGCCAAATCGCAAAATCCGTTTTCCTGAGAACATATCCAGTCTCCTTTTCACGTTAATACTAAGTCACCGACAGAACAAACTCTATGGCGGCACTTCTCGGATTTCTGCCGTTGCACTACTGGTGACCCTCAAACAACCGGCTGGCAAAGGGTCTAATGAACTGAATGTGCATAATAACATGTAAAAACGCAATATCTACATGATAAAAAACGCAACATCATCAATAGTGTTGCGTTTTAGTTAATTCTAACGAATCAACGAGCTTATCGTTTACTGTATTCCAAAGCGGCTTTATTTGACCGGGTGCTGCAGACAAGCCTCTGATCGCCTACGGATTGTGCACGAGCACAATGTAATACTGCTGAGTCAAGGGACCGGTGAGTACATTTGCGTCAGTAAATGTTGTGCTTGCCGTCGTGCCGATAAGGTTTCCCGGTCCGGGTGTGAAATTGATTGCCGCCGCTCGATAAACCGAGTAGCTCCCTGCTCCAGGAATACTTTCCCAATTCAGCACGGCGTCCGGCTGCGCTTCCTTAATCACCAAATGCTGAATCGGCGACAACGGAGACACTTGCAACACTGGCGAAAGGAAGCCCGCATGCAAAACAAAATTCGCGCTTGTCTGATCGCCAATCGGCGTCGGCTGACCGAACGCCGACACCAAACTAAAATTCGCCGAGCTTGACAATCCTCCGCCGGCATCCATCACAGATTTCGTCAGCCTGAAATTCTCGCTCGAAGATTGAGCCCACAGCACGGTTGGGAGGAAGAGAAGGAGAAAATAGAACTTTTTCACGATTCTGGTCCTTACTGTTTATCTGATTTGTTCAAAGTACCGAATTGCAATATTGCTGCTTCCATCAGCTTCATGCGCGCTTCAAGGTCGGCGATCTTCTTGTCCTTTTCGATGTTCTCTTTTGCCAACTCCTGAATCGCGGCGAGCGCTACTCCATCAGGATCGAGTGTCGAAATCGTGGTGTCACTCTCGCCGACTCGAAACTGTGCGTAAAAATCCTGCGCCATCGGACCGATATGAGTCGTGTGCGTGGGGTCGTCTTTGTAACTCCACGTCTCAATTCCCAACTTCGAAACCTTCTCGAGAATCTCCTGCGTATTCACGCGCCCAAACCGATCCTTTTTGGTTGAATCGCAAATCGCCGTCCATGCGGATTGCCCTGTCTGCAATTGCGCGCCGATAGTCGCCGCAGTGTTCGAGTAAAATCTTACTCCGCCCGACGCTTTTGCGTTAAATGTATTGCTGACACCGGGCGAGAAAATGGCGCCTGAACCATCCGAAAAGACAAACGAATTGTTTGCTGTTGCGTTGATGCGTGTTCCCATCGCCATCGTGTGGTTTCCGGTTACAGTGTTACTATCTCCGCCCAATATCGCTGAGTAGTCCCCATCACCGGCTTGTGGTATTCTGTTGTTACGACCGCCGCCTACAAAAGAGCAGCCTTTTCCCGCAAAATTGCTGTCGCCGCCGCCAACACCCGAGTTGATGCCATAAGAACTGTTTCCTGATCCGCCGCCGACGAAGCCCAAATCACTTGCACTGTTCTGAAATCCGCCGCATACAGATGCCAATTCCCCGTACGTCGAATTGGATCGACCACCGCCAATAAATGCCTCCGAGCCGAGACAGCCATTTCCGTTGCCGCAGACGATGGCTGAATTTGTCGCCTGAATGTAGTTGTTGAAACCACCACCGATAAACGACGAAGTCGATACTATTCTGTTGGAATCAAGTGTCAAAGTGCTTCCTCCACCACAAATGACAGAGTAACTATTTCTTACTCGATTAAACCGTCCTCCTCCAACAACTGAGTAACTGCCCGATACAACATTACCCGACCCCGTTCCGATAAACGCGTAATTGGAATCTGCGACGTTCATTGTGCCATTCAGAATAGTTGCGTAATTGCCGTTAATGAAATTTCCGCTGCCGTTGACAAACGCGAAGTCACCGTTGTTCGTATTATCCTCGCCGATGTTCAGCTTTCCTGAGATCACTCCACCCGACGAGCCGTCCACTGTCCCGACTCGAAAAGCATGAGCCACTGAAACGATCTGTTCTCTCGGCGTCATCTCACTGTTGCTTCCCACCGTGACTCCAAGCCAACGATTTGCTGAGAACGTGTCAAACAAACCCGTGATTGACCCCAGAGAGACGTCGAACAGCCCACTCACTACGGCAACCGAAGGATGTGTTTCCGTCCAAATGGCTGAACCGCCGTTGGATACTCCATAAATCTTGAACGTCATCGCCACCGTCGTGTCAAGCGGAGTTCCCGACGGATCGGTCAGCTCCCCTTGATAGTTGATGAGTTGTGGTACTGCCAAGACCGCGCTCGCAAGCGCAAGCATAATGATGAAGACAAGCGCCTTCATGTTGACTCGCTTTCCATGGGGGCTAATTATCTGTTAATTACTTTTTCAATTCCAAAACCATCGTTTTCAATTCCGCAACCTCGGCCTCGAGGGCAGCGTTGCGTTTCGCCAACTCCTGAATAGCCGCCAATGCAACGCCATCCGGATCAACAGTTGAGATCGTTGTATTGTTATCCCCCAAGCCAAAGGTCGCGCTGAAATCCTGTGCCGTCGGGCCAATGTGCTGCACACTTGCATCTTGTGACTTGTAACTCCAGTGATAGAGCGGAAGGGACGCCACTTTCTCGAGAATGGATCGGGAGTCAACCGTTCCATATAGATACTTTTGATTCACGTCACACAAGTTTGCCCACGCACCGCCGCCCGCCGGTAAGGAGACTCCGGTTGCTGTACCTGTGTCGCTCGTGTAGAATCGTGCTCCGCCCTGACAACGCGCCGTAAACGTGTTAATACCGAAGGAGACCGTTGAGTCGGTTGCTGATAAACTGCTGCCCCATACAAATGCGCCAGAATGTGTTGCTCGCGCACGTTTTCCTGCCGCAAACGAAATACTGCCTGAAGCGCGGCACTCACTTCCGCCGGGAATCGTCGCTGCAAGCCCGCTCGCAACGTTGGTAACACCGCTTCCAACAAAACTCGCATAGCCGAGAGCCGAGCAGTGGTCTCCGTTAACGACAGCGGAGTAAGTTGTGTCGGCCAAATTCTGGAAACCGCACCCCACAAATGATTCGAATCCGTCGGCCACATTTAGCACGCCGCCAACTACAGCGCTGGCAGCACCCACTGCGAAATTGGTGTCACCTCCGCAGACGATAGAGCGGTCACCGATCGCACGATTCGTTTTGCCTCCAGCAACAGTTGCCATTGTCCCAGATGCTTGATTTCCAATTCCACCACCAACTGTCGATTGAACACCGGTTGCGGAATTTGACAAACCGCCGCTCACCGTCGAGTATTGTCCTTGCGCACGATTGCTAACTCCACCACCGATCGCCGTATTCGCTCCATCAGCAAGATTCAGCGTGCCCGCGCCAACATAACTAAGTGCACCGGTCGCCTGATTGCTATCACCGCCGCAAACAACAGCGTGCGCAGCTTGAGCGCGATTGCTTTCTCCGCCGCCGATAAACGCGTGACCACCGAGCGTTTGATTTCTACGGCCACCGCCGATCGTCGAATAAATCCCTCCCGCACTGTTCGAGTCAATGGTCGCGGCTCCACCGCCACCGGCTACTGTTGAATAGTCACCACGCGCACGATTCTGCCGTCCTCCGCCAATAAAACTGCTCTCATTCGTGGCAAGATTGAATCGCCCGCCGCCTATGGTAGAATGCACTCCCGAAGCGATATTGAAGAAACCACCACCAATTGTCGCGTTATTCGCACTTGCAGAATTTCCTGCACCTCCGCAAACCGCCGCTTGAATGGCACTCGCCATGTTGTTCGTTCCCCCCGCAATTACTCCCTCACGTGCCTAAACAACGTTCACATCGCCACCGCCAACTGTGCCAAAGTCATCCAATACTTGATTGGAATTGCCTCCTCCGATGGCACTTGAGGATCCGGACACGATATTGGAGGAACCACCGGCGATCACAGCCTCGTAGCCCGATGCCGTGTTCTGATTTCCATTGCCAATAATCGAATAGTCTCCGAATGCGGCGTTCTCAAAACCATTAATGACTGCAGAGTAGGCGCCGGAAGCACTGTTTTGAATTCCATTGCCGACGAAACCATATTCGTTTCCCGTGGAATTTGAATCCTCAGAGAATGTTGAGCCGCCACCGACAATTGTGCTAAAGTTACCGCGCGCGACATTGTAGGCTCCCGATCCGACAAAGGAGTGAGTTCCAATTGTTCGATTGCTATAGCCACCGTTGATTGATGAGTAATTTGAATTCACTTGGTTGCTGTCGCCGCCGCCAATTGAAGAATAATCGCCCGCGACAGCGTTGTTTTGTCCGCCGCCAATGAATACATAATTCGCTTCTGTCGAGTTGTTCGCACCACCCGTGATTGTTGACTGATCACCCGCAACCGAGTTGTTCTGACCAAATACATACGTCAAAAACACACCATTGTTGTTGTTCCCTTGCCCAACATTCAAACTTCCGCTCACTGTCCCACCACTTGCTCCGTCCACTGTCCCCACACGATATGCATGTGCAACAGATACAACCTGCTTCCTCGGACTCATCTCCGTATCTGCACCGACAGTCACACCAAGCCAGCGATCAACTGTAAAGGAATCCGGTAAAACGGTCACGGAACCCAACAGCACGTTAAACAGCCCATCCGTCACGGCAACTGCTGAATGTGTTTCAGTCCAAATCGCCGTCCCCCCTGATGAAACACCATAAAACCTGAACGTCATCGCCACCGTCGTATCAAGCGGTGTTCCCGTTGGCGAAGTCAGTTGACCTTGATAATTGATCAACTGCGGAATGGCAAGTACTGAACTTGAAATGACGAGCAACACGAAAAACAAGGTCTTCATAATTCACCTATTCAAGAGATTACTGAAATGCTTGTGAAATGCTGTGCGGGACGCAGGCGTGGGAGCAATCCAATGGTGACTAATAATGTAACATGCTAATCGAATCTCGTCAATGAAAACACTGAATTTACAATAAATCTCATTGAGTTCACAAAGAGCTTAAACACCTGTTTCTAAACAGGCAAAAAACAAAATCGGGTCAGAAATCTTAATTCTGACCCGATAAGTCTAATTTCAGAGGCTTGGCGGAAATTCTATTTGAAATTGTGGACCTTCCCGTCACGCGCCGTAGACCACTTCAGCCCGGCCGAAGCAGCCAATTGTGTGACCAGGTCCGCCGGATCGGCAGGCTCAGGATTCCGACCGCCCGTGAATCCGGGACCCATCAAATATAGCGGCACATGTACGTCATAATCGTAAATAGACCCATGATTCGCGCATACCCCGTCGCTTTGCCAATACGGCTGCGGATGCAAATAAACTTGCGGGAATCGCTCGGCGTCAAAGCTCTCCTCAATATGCGCGCGAAGATGCGCGTCCTCAATCTGCACGATGTCATCTTTCGTGATCGTGACAACCGCTTGCGCAACTCCTTGTTGGGCAGACAACCACATCGCCGATGCTTCTGCAACCTCATGCGAATCGAGACCAACCTTCTCGATTGATGATTGATTCAAATACACCGTCGGAATATCAAGCGCCGAAACAAGCCCGCCTTCCGGCAAAATTCCGGCAAGAAACTTCTGAGCCAGATAATCCTGCAACTCGTCCTTCATCTTGCGCAAATTGAATCGGCCCCCAACTCCACTGGGAACGAGCGATGATTCGCACGGCGGACAGATACCATGATCCGTCGTCAAGCCAAATCGGTAGTTGCCAACTCCGACTTGTTTGTCCAGCAAAGTCAGTAACTCTGCAATCAGTTTGTCCGTGCGCACGGTCATATCAAGAATTTCTTGACTATTTGGCCCGAACGTGTGCCCGCACATGTCGTTGCTTGAAAAACTCACACACAACAGATCAGGAATCGCATCTTTGCCAAGCTGCTCGTTTGCCAAGCACTGTTTCGCCAATCCGAACAACCACTCGTTGCCGAACGGAGTGGTTTGCATCGCGCGCACATATCCTTTCCCCGGTGAGGCTTCTCCCCCTGTTAAAGTTTTCGGCAAGGTGTTCGGCAAACCGGCTTTAGTTCCGTCCTCGAACCACGAGGCATCCGTATCGCAACGCAAATAGGCTTCCGGAGGCGCGCTGCGCTCCCATGTGCTGTCAAAGTAAACTCCGGCGGTTGAATTGTACTCCGTGCACCACTCCGGCAGCTTGTCCGTATAAAACGAACTGCTCTGAAACCTCCCCGTCTCAAATTGCAGCCACAACGCCCCGTTCGGTTTCCTCCCGGCAAGCGCAACAGCCGCTCTGTCCTTCAGCGACATTGACCAGATTTTCGCATCTTCGCCATATGATCTTCTCCACAAATCTGCCAAAACATCGGTTCGAATATTGTCAGGACATGATGCCTTAAGCGAATCAATCACCCCGTTATCCGTTACTGCATGTACGCCGTCGCACTCCACGCAATACATTCCGCTGCCGTCTCGTTTCTGCCAACTATTCCCGACAATCCCATGCGTCTTAGGATTGCAACCGCTCGAAATCGTTGCGTGACCCGGCCCGGTCTCACTAATCGCATGGCTGAAACGGCATTCCGTGAATAGCACGCCCTCACGTTCCAAGCGCTTTAGCCCTCCGTCACAATACAAATCCGCGTACTTCTCCATCACGAACATCGGGAACTGATCAATCACGACAACCACCGTCAGCGGCGGCGTTTGCGCGTGAAGCGCGGACGCGAACAGCGCCAAGATTATGAGCAATCTATTCAAGAGATTCATAATTATCACCTTGCACCGGTTGTGCTCCAAGCTCAATTACTTGAGTGTAATAACTTCAATCAAGCAAGTCAAGCGGATGCAAAAAAGGCCGGAGATTGCTCTCCGGCCTTTTCTATCTCTGCCACTAATTCTGTTACTTCAACAGCAACAGCTTCTGCATCTGAGTGCCCAACGGAGATTCGAGACGCGCGAAATATACGCCCGTTGCAAACCCCGCCGCATTCCACGTGAAGCGGTGCATACCTGCTGAATACAAACCGCTCGCCACTGTCGCGACTTCACGGCCCGTTACGTCAAATACCCGCAGATTCAAGTTCGCGTTCTGCGGAAGTGAGACTTCAAGTGCCGTCGTCGGGTTAAACGGATTCGGATAAGCGGGCGCCAACGCATACACCGTCGGAACACCGGTCTGCTCATGCGCGTCAAGCAACGTCACCCGGATTGTGTCCGTCGTCGCGCTCTCTCCGCCTTCATAAAGTGCGGTCAGCCAATAGGCATGGCCGTCCTCGCCGCTTGGAATACGAGTGCGGTAGTTCAGCGTCGCAGTCGTATCAAGCTCAAATGAATCAAGATGGACAATGTAGCTCTCAAGATCATCTAAGCCGCCAACGCTCGCCGGTTGTTCCCACGACATGAAGAGCGAGTCGTTCGTGCGCGTGAACGTCAAGTTGCGCGGCGGATCGAGGCGCCAAACTTCAGCGTCCAAATCAAGCGTTTGATTCGGCATCAGCACGCCCGAAACCATTGCTTCTTCGTAACCCGGAATCTGTACACGAAGTGTGCGCGGTCCTGACAACACGCCAACAAATGAGTAGTTGCCGTTCGCGGCAACGTCAGCCGTCTCATCACCCAAGCGCACGCCATTCGGAACAGGCGCTGTCAAGGCGGGATGAGTTGTTATCGTACCCGACAAATTGCCTGTGCCCTGCGCAGCCGTGCGAGTTGTAAACCGGATCGCGGCCCCGGCGCCAATTGCAAACGAATTCCCGTTCAAGTTTGTGTTGTATTGAACCTGAAGGCCGCGCGATTCCGTCGGATCTTCAATACCGACCGTCGCGCCGTTGGTGATATCAACATGATCATACAAGAACATGATCTCACAATCGCCGGTCGGTGTCGGCCAAACTTCCTGATCGAAAATGTGAACCTGCGCGGACATATTGTCGCCGTTGGCAGACGGCACGAAGTACATGTTGTCATATTCAATGATAAACACGCCGTTCGCTGCATCGTAACGAGTCATCACATGTGACTCAACCGGCGTCACGCCGAACTGGAGCTGATCCCAGAACACCGCCAACATACCTGCCGGGCCGGCCGGATGAGGAATAATCGTATTCGCATTGCGGCGGTCGGGATCTTCACCTGCGGCCACCCAGCCGTTTTCGTTAATCGTGATCGAATCGAAACGCTGTCCATAGTACACAAACGGGAACGGCATTTCAACGAACATCGAAGCATCCGCTATCGGCGGGAAGTTAAGTTCAGTCGCGCCCGTCATGTCAGCCCAATTGAATTCCGCAGGCAAACCGTTGTCGTAACGGTCATACGCGCGATAACCGTACGTGTCCGGACCAAGATTCTGCGAACGAATAGTACTGAATCGTATCAGAGCTTCCAACGTCTGATTGGTTGTGACATGCAAAATTGTGTCCATTGACATGTCTTGAAACTCAAGTTCAAACGTGTAATCGTTGCTTCCGGGAAGGGTATAGGAGAACTCTCCGGTTGCATTGGTCACAACCGGACCAACTGGAATGCCAATCGGGGTAACAACACAACCTTGAACCGGAATATCATTGCCGATCAACACCGTGCCGTGAATATTTCCTGCCGCGACCGGAGTGAGTTCAATGTCAAATGTAACCGTATCGGAATCCGCAACGGTCATTGTAGTCGTGAAATCGGCAAACCCGAATGCGCTCGCCGTAAACGAAAGAGTAGAGTCGGCGGGAAGCGAAATACGATAATAACCTTGCGAATCAGTCGTGCGCACATAATTTGCCCCGGCCTGAATCCGCGCTCCCGAGATCGGTGCGCCCGTCGAACCGCTCGTCACTTGACCTATGACCCAACCACGATCAGCGGAAATTAACAACACCGCTTCGTACGCATCCACGAATCCGCGGCCGTAAGTATTATCCTCACCGGCCGGGCCGTAATCAATTGCAGTCTCCATCAGCACACCCTTGATTTCGCGCACGTCCGCGTTCGGATTGGCTTCGCGCATCAACGCCACAACGCCCGCGATATGCGGTCCTGCCATGGACGTGCCGCTGAATCCACCGTCATAACCGCCGGGAACGCTCGAATAAACGTTCACGCCCGGCGCGCAAATCTCTGGCTTAAGAATCGTATTGTCGCAATCGCTCGGTCCGCGGCTTGAGAAGTCCGCAATGGGGTGCGGTGTGTTCGGGAAGTTACCTGCATCCACTGCGCCAACGGAGAAGAACGTCACCGAGTCAATCGCGATGTTTGCCGGACTGCGGTGAGAAGCTTGGGTCGGGCCTTCGTTGCCTGCCGAGAAAGTCACAACTGTTCCAGCCGTTTCACAAGCGATAATCGCTTCGTTCCACTCTTCATAGCAATCGGTCCACGGCGCGCCAAAGCCACCGTTGATACCCCACGAATTTTGAATCACGTCCGGAACGTCTTCCACCGAGTTGGGATCTCCGTCCGGATCAGCAAACCACTCGTAACCCTGCAAAACATCGCTGCCAAAGTCGCCGCCGAAGCCGCCGATTGCATTCATTGCAATCCACTCCGCGCCGGGAGCGACGCCAACTGTGTCAAACTGCGATCCGTTGCCGCCTGTACCGCAAATCGTACCCATCACGTGCGTACCGTGGCTCTGAGCGTCCTGCGGAGTCTGTGACCCGCCGCCAAGAACGTCCAGCCAGCATTCCGCGTGCGGAGCATGATTTCCGCGCCAACGGCTGCCCAATGCAATGTGATTTCCGTCGACACCGGTGTCCATGTTGGCGACCAATACGCCAACTCCAGTATAGCCGAGGTCGTGCCAAACTTGCGGAGCATGAACAGCGTTCACACCCGGCGGCTGGTCGTCAAGCGGGTTGCGCGGAGTACGATCTTCCGTGCGAACTGCATCGATCAGCTCAATCACCGGCACCGCTTCGACCCACTGGATCGAGGGATGCTTAGCTAACTCTTCAAGCGTCTCGCGTGTACCTTTGACAACAACACAATTGGCAATCCAATAGGCAGTATAGCCGTCGATGCGATTGTTGAGTTGTAGTTCGTCAAGGGCGCTCAAAAATGGCGGCTGTGATTCACGCGCCACACGCTGCAATTCCTCGACTACGATTTTATGACGCATCTGACGCGTCGTTCTTAAGTCGCGCAAGGTAATATCCAATTCCCGGAGATCAACACGCTCCCACAGATGGAAGATCGCATTAACCTTGTCCGTCGCCGCGACTTTGCTCCATCTGTCCTGCAATTCCGGCGAGATTTCACCCGCCTGCACACGAATTGCAAGAGCCAGAAGCATTAGTGCGGGAAGCAGCCAAATCAGTCGTTTCATATAGCACCTCAAAAGGTTGTCCGTCACAGAATTCAGCCCAAAGGTTATTTGGAAAGTTTAGTTAGTCCATTGTCATGCAAGATCACGGTCGGCGCATCCCAGAAATTCTCCGCTTCGTAGGAAGACTCCTTTGGGCTATACCGCCATGACGGGATAAGCACGCGATCGCGGTCGTTCTTACGCAGTAGGTAGCTGGAAATGGTCTGCACCAGTGCGTCGTTCGGATATTGATCTGTGGCCGCGATGGCGAAGTCAAGTGCCTGTTTGTGATCACCGCTTAATTCAGCCCACCACGCGCGATGCGCCGCTACCCGGCCATCTTCAGGTTTCAGAACCTCGGCCTCGTCAATCTGCGCCTTGGCCGCGTCAAGCTTTCCGGTTAACAGCAGCAACCGGGCATATTCCAGCCGCAGCGAGACCGATCCACTGCGGCGCAACAGCGCTACCTGATAAACCGAGTCAGATTTGGCGGGCTGATCAGCCCAGAACAGAGCTTCGGCATAACCCCGTAGCGCTTCGTCGTTCGTCCCCTGCTCAGCCAGCACCAACTCGTAATTTACAACAGCTTGGGCAAACTTGCCACAGATAACCTGCCAATCTGCAATTTCGCGGATCAGTTGCGTTCGCTCTGGACCAGCAGTCTTTGGCAGTCCCGCCTGCACCAAAGATAGGATTTCCTCAAACTTGCCGTCTGCGAATGCCCTTGACCAGGCCAGCCTTTGGTACGAGGCCGCCTTATCGGGGTATGAAGTCACGAGGTGTTCCGCATATTTCAGTGACAATTCATCCTCATCCAGCAGCGAGGCAACCCGCGACACCGCCCGTAAAACTACCTCCGATTTGGGGTCGCGATTCTCGGCTTGTCGGGCAAATTCCAGGGCAATGTCCAGCTTCCCCATTTCGACTTCGTTATCCGCAGCAGTGATAAGCCCGACCGGGTAACAGGCCTCCACGTTGGGGGCAGTCATATAGAACTCCAGCAGTTTGACCAGCTTCGGGTCCAAGCGCAGCAACCGTTCTTTGGTAATCTCACGGGTGTCAAATTCATTTCGAGCGGGCGAGAAATATGAGTTCATCCCCTCCGCAAAATACTCCCACACGCTCGATCCCTGATAGCGGCTGACGAATATCTCTTCACCTGCCGCATCTTTGGCGCTCGCTTCGCGGTACAGGTCTTCAATCTTCTGTTGGTCTTCCGGTGGAAATACTCCGTGTACCTGATGCGTCAACTCATGCAGAACCGTATTGTACTTGTTGTAAATCGAGCGCTCGACGTCTTCGATTCCCGTGACGGTTGTATAGCCGCCGCAGCCGCGCACGTCATCCCACAACCGCGAATCATAGCTGATTCGCTGATCGGCAATCGTCTCAAGCCCCGGCACTTCCGAGAGTTTTTCATGCAACGGCTTGATGTAGTGATGGCTCCCCGAAGCGACCAGCACGGGAATATAAGCCTTCCACGGTTCGACAGAAATCGCGACCTGTTTTCTGTGCCGCTCCGACAGTGACTCCCAATTCAGAATGTATTTCTCAATCATCGGAATCTGCGGAAATGGCTTTTCATCAAAGGCCGCCTGATCCGCCGCCCGATAAACATTTTCCCGCAAGCGCATCTGCTCAAGGCACTTCGCTACCCCGTTGTGCGCGCGTCCGTAATCGGGAACAAGCTCAAGTGCCGCGAAGAATTGAGTAAGCGCCGCTTCAAAGTCTCCGCTCATCCACTCCTTTGAACCTTCTACAACATAATCTCTTGCGCACTTGTTGGACCCGTCGCACTTGAGATAGGGACTCGTGGATTCAAGCTCAGAATAGTTCTTCCTCGCATATCCGTTGCCCAAATAGTAGTGTCCAAGTTCATGGTACTTGTTCCACTTCAGCACCTCTTCCAGCAAATCCATCGACTCACTGGTTTCGCCAAGATTCTGCATGCACAAGGCCGCTTGAAAAATCACGTCATCCGAAATCTGATCCGGTGTCCACGCAGTTATCAACAAATCAAGCGCTTCCTGATACTTTTGCTTCTTCTGCAAAACCTTTGCAAGCCCAACCTTTCCGAGCCGTTGGAAAGTCGGATCGGGATTCACAAGTGTCGCACGAAAAAGAGAATCCGCCTCACCAAGCTCTAAAGTTGCCAACGCTAATTCCGCTTTGGCAAGCTCTGAGGGATTGGCAGCCGTTTCTGACCATTCCTTGAGGTACTGTAAGTCCTCCTTCAATAGTAGCCACGCAACTAATGATTCGTAGTTGGCGCTACTCGTAGTTTGCTGCATCTCAGGCATAGTCTCAATTTTCGGATGCGCGTTCCAAAGCGAAGGAACGTACAGGCCGATACCAGAAACTCTGTAAATCTCTGGCATTTTAACAGAGTCAGCTGTAGCCCAAATAGGAGGTTTTGTAGGTAAATGCCCCTCGCGCAGTTTCTCCGCACGATCCACCAGAGACTCTTCCGCCCAAACGAGTGCGGGTATTACAAGTAAGACTAAAAGAACTCTATGCCACATAGCTATCCTCTTTCTAAAGCCGGATTGTAAAAGGCGTGTAGCGCAATTGGACGAGAAAGGCGGGGGATACTATCGTGTAATCAGCTAACTCGAAGCGGTAGCCCACAATGCCATAATCCTGAAATCCAAAATTTGCATACGCTCCGTGAATGCGTGTTGCACAGATCATTTCGAGTTGCTCAATAATTGAAACTCCAACCCCGATTTCAATAACCCCGCCAACATTTAGCGCGCTTTTCCAGCGGTCCCTGTCGTCATGAAGCAATCTTGAATTGACCCAATTGTAGTAACTATAAGTGACGGAATCCCATTCAAACTCTTCGATTTCGTAGTAGTTTCGATACGCTGCGTCACGGCGGGATTGTACGAATCGTCCAACTTCAATTCCTACACCAAGCAATGGTCTGATAGGATCATCGTAACCTCGATATCGCACCCCAAGACAATAACGCTCGTTATTCCAATGTTCGCTGCTGAATTCACTCTCGCTTGTCAAGCTAATTGTATCTATAGGAGATCTGTGATACCTCTCATCACCTCGTGGTTCAATGAACTCATGAGTCCCATAAATCTCCCATTTCCCTATCCCACAGCCTACTTCAATATAAGGATCAAGTGATGGATAGATGTCGATATAATCTCGCGGATCCCCGTCTGAATAGTAGCTATACAGCATCATGAGCTGAAACTGTCCGCCTGTGCCGACAAACGGTTTCAACTCAGTTGCACCTGTGTCCACACTCATTAAGAACAATAAACTGACAATAAATAAGTTCCGCATAAATACCTTTTAGGTTCGAAACGTATTCTGCTAAAAAGAAGCGCGACATGAAAGCCGCGCCAATCGTATTGCGTCTATCGTGACGCGCAAAACTGTATTAAGTTCCCATCGGTATCGGAACGTCTGCCGAATTTAAGATTCGTGGTGATTTCTTGAACAAAGGAGAGCGAACAAGACCCCACTGTGCTAATTTGAATTTCAGCATCACCAAGACGGTCTGGATACCATACTTCGTACTGCGGCGAAAATTGATTGACGACGCCTCGTCAAAATAGCGCGTCGGAATCGGCACGTCGCCAATCCGGAAGCCATGAAAGACACTCTGCGCCAGAAATTCCGAGTCAAATACAAAATCATCCGAATTGGAATGATAGTTAATTGTCTCCAAAACTTCCCGCGCGTAAGCTCGAAATCCCGTGTGCAAATCCCCTGCATTCTGACCCAGCATCACATTCTCAAAAATCGTGAGCATCCGGTTCGAGAGATATTTGTAAATCGGCATTCCGCCTTCAAGCGTCTCGCGCCGCGAACGAATGCGCGATCCCAAAATAACATCCACTGTCCCCGTCTTCAACAAACTCACCACAGCGGGTGTGATTCGTCCGTCGTACTGGTAATCAGGATGAATCATCACGACAATATCCGCTCCGGTCTTCAAAGCCGTATCGTAACAGGTCTTCTGGTTTCCGCCGTAGCCTTTGTTCTGCTCGTGCCGAATTACCTTTATCCCAAGCGACCGCGCCACGTCCGCAGTGTTGTCTTTCGAACAGTCGTCAACCAGAATAAACTCGTCAACAGTACCTTCAGGAATGGATTTGTAGGTTCGCTCAATCGTGGATTCCGCATTGTAGGCGGGCATAACCACGACAACTTTGCGAATGTCGCGTTCAGGACGTTCCCGAAATTCTTCCAAACGGACAAAACCCATTCGTGTGCCTTACAAATGTAGTGATCGGTTTTCCGTCGCCGCCAGACAGGCTTCCTTCATAGCTTCCGTGAAGGTCGGATGAGCGTGCGAGATTCTTGCGATGTCTTCCGCGCTCGCTCGATATTCCACCGCCACAACCGCTTCCGCAATCATGTCCGCCGCGCGAGCGCCAAACATGTGCACACCGAGAATTTCATCCGTCTCCTTGTCGGCCAAAACCTTCACAACACCTTCTGATTCGTTAGCCGCCCGCGCGCGCCCCAACGCCTTATACGGAAAGCTTCCGGTCTTATAAGCGCGGCCCGCCTGCTTCAATTCTTCTTCTGTATATCCAACACCCGCAACTTCCGGCCATGTGTAAACCACCCACGGAATCGCGCGATAGTTGATATGTGGTTTTTGTCCAGCCAACAATTCCGCGACGAATACGCCCTCTTCCTCAGCCTTGTGCGCCAACATCGCGCCGCCAATCACGTCGCCAATCGCATAGATTCCCGGATGCGCCGTTTCCAAATGTTCATTCACTTTGATGAACCCGCGCGCGTCCGTCGAAACCTTCACAGTTTCAAGACCGAGCTTGTCGGTGTATGGTTTTCTTCCGACGGCCATCATGCAATAGTCGCCCGGCAGTTCAATCTCTTCACCACTCGGAGTCTCAGCAGTGACTTTGATCTTCTTCCCCTTTGTATCGACCGCTTTGACCTTGTGCCCGAGATAGAGTTCAATGCCGATATTCTTGAGCGATCGGCCCAACTCTTTTCCCATCGTGGAATCCATCGTCGGAATAGCCGAGTTCATAAACTCTACAATCCTTACCTTAGTCCCCAATCGAGCGTAAACCGAACCCATTTCGCAGCCGATCACACCCGCGCCGATAATCACAAGCTCCTTCGGCACCGACTTCAATGCCAACGCCTCAGTCGAAGAGATGATTTTCGTCTTGTCGATCTTTGCAAACGGCAAATCAGCAGGTTTCGATCCGGTGGCGATGATCGCTTTCATGAACGAAATGTCCTGGCTGCTGCCGTCATCCTTGGTCACACGCAAGGATTCCGCGCCGAGAAAAGTTCCGTGTCCGTAGAACACGTCAATCTTATTCTTCTTCATCAAATACGCGACGCCCTTGGTGTTATCTGCCACAACCGCGTCTTTGCGCCCGCGCATCGTATCCCATTCAAGTTTCAATCCACTGACGCCGATTCCGTGCGTTTCGAAATGCTTCGCCGCCTGCATATACAATTCCGAAGAATCGAGCAGAGCTTTGGACGGAATACAGCCGACGTTTAAACAAGTGCCGCCCAGTGTCGGGTACTTCTCAACAAGGGCGACCTTCATTTTCAATTGCGCCGCGCGAATCGCCGCGACATAGCCGCCGGGGCCTGACCCGACGACAACTAAATCGTATTTCATTATTCTACTAAGTTGAGAAGTGCTTCTTATGTCTTTTCCCCTTCTCCATTTATGGGGAAGGGGTTAGGGGATGGGGTCTGCTAAACCTGCAGCAACAATCGCACGGGGTTTTCCAAACTCTCTTTCACACGGACGAGAAATCCGACAGACTCCCGCCCGTCGATAATCCGGTGATCATAGCTCATTGCTACATACATCATCGGACGAATCACAACTTGACCGTTCAACGCGATAGGCCGCTCTTCGATCTTATGCATGCCCAAGATCGCGCTCTGCGGCGGATTCAAAATCGGCGTGGACATCAGCGAGCCGAACACACCGCCGTTTGAAATCGTGTAGGTGCCGCCGGTCATCTCGTCAATCGTGAGTTGATTGTTTCGCGCACGTGCGGCAAGCCGCTCTATTTCCATTTCTATCTGAGCCAACGTCATGCTCTCGGCATTGCGCACGACCGGTACAACCAATCCCTTCGGAGCTTGCACAGCGACGCCCATATCCACATAGTCGTGATAGACAACTTCATCACCCTCGATGGACGCGTTTACCGCCGGGAAATACTTTAAGGCTTCCGTCACTGCCTTGACGAAGAACGACATGAAACCTAATCTCACGCCATGCTGCTGCTCGAATTTCTCTTTGTAATCCTTGCGCAGTTGCATCAGGTTGGACATATCCACTTCATTAAATGTCGTCAGCATTGCCGTCGTTTGACGCACAGACACCAAACGCTCCGCAACCTTCTGCCTGAGGTGCGACATCTTCTCGCGTCGCTCAATGCGCTCACCGGTATAAGCGACTTTAGCAACTTGCGGCGGCATATGCGAGGGAGCCGCGGCCTTTGCAGGAGCAGGAGCGGGTGCACTCGCGGCCGGAGCAACAGGAGCGGTTGTCACAACCGGAGTCGGGGCCATCTTTGGAGCAGCAGCCGCGCGCTGAGCATCTTCTTTCGTCACACGACCTGCCTTGCCGCTGCCGTTTGACACGTCGCTGGAACTCATCCCCGCTTCGCGCAGAATCTTATCCGCCGCAGGTGACGCAATCTTAGTAGCCGTCGTTGTCGCGGCAACTGGAGCCGCAGCTTTTTGCTCAGCCTTCACCGGTGCCGCTTCAACTTTCGCCGGAGCCGAACCCGCCGTTGCCGATTCATCAATCGTGCAGGCCAGCGCGCCAACCTTAACCGTTGTGCCTTGCGGAATTAAAATCTTCAGCACACCGCTGCTTTCGGCTGACACTGAGAGCGTTGCCTTCTCCGATTCGATCTCGAAGAGTTCGTCGTTAATCTGCACAAACGATCCGTCGGCCTTCAGCCAATTCGAGATCGTCACTTCACTAACCGATTCGCCCGGACTCGGGACTTTCACTTCAAGCATAGTCTATGTATTTCCTAATTTCGCCGTGCGTGGGCGTCTCGCCCCGCCGGAATCTTATTGTTCAAATACTCGCTCAACCAAATCGGCCAACTCCCGTTCGTGTAATTCCGGGAAGCCAACCGACGGTGTGCACGATTCAGGACGCGACAGCACTTTGAGTTTGGTCAAGTCAAACTTGCGGTTCAAGAACGGCCAGCAGCCAAGATTTTCAGGCTCTTCCTGTGCCCACACAAACTCGGCCTTTGGATAGCGTGCGATAACTTCCTGAAGCTGCGTTGTCGGCAGCGGGAAAATCTGTTCGAGTCTCACCAATGCAACGTCTTTGCGCTCCGCGTCACGTTGTTTCTTCACCAAATCGTAGTAGAACTTGCCCATACACAGCACGACACGCTTAACGTTCTTCGGTGTCGTCCATGTGTCGTCGAGCACTTCCTGATAACTCTTGCCCGGCCCGAAATCTTCAATCGGACTCACACACAACGGATGACGCAGCGGGCTCTTCGGAGCGAGCACAACTAACGGAGTTCTAAACGGGCGATGCAGTTGCCGTCTCAGCAAATGAAAGAAATTCGCCGGGCTTGTGCCTGCGGTCACCTGCATATTTGTGCCCGCGCACATTTCGAGGAACCGCTCCACGCGGCACGACGAATGCTCCGGCCCTTGTCCTTCCGAGCCGTGCGGGAGCAGCAGCACCAATCCATTCGCGCGGCGCCATTTTTGTTCCGCTCCGGCAATGAATTGATCAACGATAATCTGCGCGCCGTTAAAGAAATCGCCAAACTGAGCTTCCCACAATGTCAGCGCGTGCGGCGAAGTCATCGCGTAGCCATATTCGTAACCCATCACACCGTATTCCGACAGAATCGAATTCCAAATCTCGAATTTCGCCTGCTTCTTGCTGATGTGATCGAGCGGATAATACTCTTCATCCGAATCTTCCACACGCACCATCGCATGACGATGCGAGAACGTTCCGCGCTTCGTGTCCTGACCTGAGATGCGCACATTATGGCCCTCTTCGCACAACGAGGCATAGGCCAGCAATTCGCCCATCGCCCAATCGAACCTGCCTTCCGTCACCATTTTGCGGCGATCCAGGAATATGCGCTCGACTTTAGCTATGAACTTCTTATCTTCGGGAAGTCTGGTAATAGCCTGTGCAATGCGCTTCAAGTCTTTCAGATCAACTCCCGTTTCCGGAGATTTCAGAAAATCTTCAGGCTTCGAGAACCGCAAACCCTCCCAGCGATCCTTCATCGAACTCGGCGCCATTGATTCGGACACGTCCTTGGCGCTCTTAAAATCGTTCTCAAGTCGACCGCGGAAATTCTTCTCAATCTCTTTGGACTCGTCTGCCGCAATTGAACCTTCATCGGCCAATTTCTGCGCGTAGATTTGCATCGGGTCGGGATGCGCCGCAATGGCTTTGTAAAGTACGGGCTGCGTGAAGCGCGGCTCGTCACCTTCGTTGTGACCGTGCTTGCGATAGCCGAGAATATCAATGAACACGTCCCGCTGGAATTCCTGCCTGAACTCAAGCGCAAGTTCCACCGTGTAAATCACTGCTTCCACGTCGTCGCCGTTCACGTGGAACACGGGCGACAGTGTGGTCTTCGCTACGTCCGTGCAATAGGTACTCGAGCGCGCTTCGATGTAATTCGTCGTGAAGCCCACTTGGTTATTCAACACGATGTGCATCGAGCCGCCCGTTTTGTAAGCGTCAACTTGCGACATTTGCAAGAGTTCATACACAATGCCCTGACCCGCAACGGCCGAATCACCGTGCACCAAAATCGGCAGCACCTTACGGTAATCCGACTTGTGCGATTGATCGGCTTTCGCGCGGCACGCTCCGGCGACAATCGGATTGATCGCTTCCAAGTGGGACGGATTAGGCATAACCGTCAAATGCACCGGGTTTCCCGCGCGCGTTTTCTTATCCACCGAATGACCCAAGTGATACTTCACGTCGCCCGAAAACGGCGCGTCGGTGTATTGCTTACCTTCGAACTCATTGAAGATGTGGCGGTAATCTTTGTCCAGAATGTTGGTCAGAATATTTAACCTACCGCGATGCGCCATGCCAATCACGAAATCGCGAATCCCCAGTGCTGCGCCATGCTCAACCAAAGCATCCATCGCCGGAACGAAAGTCTCAAGCCCCTCCAGTGAAAATCGCTTCTGGCCCACGAACCGTTGGTGCATGAATTTCTCCAGCACTACGGCTTGAGTGAGCATCGTCAGTGTGTGACGTTTTGCATCGAGCGTAAAATGTCTGCGGTTGTGCGTGCTCTCCATGCGATCCTGAAGCCATTCAAGCACTTTCGGATCGCGCATATAGACCCATTCCGCTCCCACCGAGTGGCAATAGGTCTCATCGAGCAATTGAATAATCTCGCGCAGCGGCGCCGGACCGATGCCGACGTTCGTTCCAGCTTGGAACACACGGTCGAGGTCCTTCTCGCTCAAGCCGAAATTTTCCAGAATCAGTTTGCCGCCGTAGTCGCGGCGTTTGCGAACTGGATTCGTCTTCGTGAACAAGTGACCACGTTGCCGATAGGCCGCGATCAGATTGATCACCTTGAATTCCTTCTCGTATTCTTCGGGAGCCTGTTGTACCGCGTGCCCATTTAGCGAGCGTGCGAACTCAAATCCCTCGAAGAATTTTCTCCAACCCTGATCCACGTTTTCAGGTTCTTGACGATACTTCTCGTAAATATCGTCAATCACCCCCGGATCAGCGTTCACCAAAAATGATAGGTCTGCCATGTGTGTATTCTAAAAATTTCGATTTGTTTCTTAAGCACCAACGAAAATGCAGTGCATTCGCGCCAGCGAACTGGGTCCAGCGTTCACGCTGGCATAGAGTTTACGAATTTCCCCTGCAATACTCAACTTTTTGCGCAGTGAATTACTCCTGTTAGACTCCCATAACAATCATTTGCCTTTCCCCCTGAATTTCGCCATCTTTTAGGACCCACATTACGAATAAACAACACTTTTCAATAGGAGTCGTAAGTATGGAAACCTACCGACCTGTACCCAATGCGAGTGCAATACTCAAAGTTATTGGGGCAATCATCGTTGTTATCCTGATTTTCCGCTGCTTCACCGTTGTCCCTGCTGGGCACGTTGGAGTCGTGGATTTTCTCGGCAGCGTGTCAAGCGAAACGCTGAAGCCCGGCGTGAATGTCAGAAATCCCTTTGCAGCCGTTCACAAGTTTTCTGTCAAGACTCAGGAGACCAAAGAGGTCATGGTCGTCCCCTCCAAAGAGGGACTGTCCGTGACTCTTGAAGTCTCTGTTCTCTATCACCTTAACCCTGAAACTGCGGCTGAGGTTTACAAGACGATTGGTCCGGATTATCAGACGATTATTCTCGAACCAAATTTCCGTTCGATCACTCGCGGAGTCACGGCAGGCTACGAAGCCCGCGCACTTTACACCTCCGAGCGCGAGGTCTTGGCGCAACAAATCAAGAGCGAGCTTGAGAAGACCGTCGAGCCAAGAGGGATTACCATCGAAGCCACTCCGCTCCGTCAGGTCAGCCTGCCTCCGAATCTGACGGCCTCTATCGAGCAGAAGCTCCAATCCGAGCAGGAATCCCAGAGAATGCAGTTCATTTTGACCAAAGAATCCCAGGAGGCTGACCGCAAACGCATCGAGGCCCAGGGTATTGCCGACTTCCAGAAGATTGTCTCGCTCGGTCTAAACGACCAATTCCTCCGCTGGAAAGGCATCGAAGCTACTGAAAAATTAGCTACTTCACCAAATGCCAAGACCGTTGTAGTCGGCTCGGGTAAAGATGGCTTACCCATAATACTCGGCAATCAGTAGGCCAAAGTCAAGTTATTTCGTATTATTACGAAACAGAGAAGAGGCAGCCACAAGGCTGCCTCTCTGTTCTTTATTCCCCTTCTCCATTTATGGGGAAGGGGCAAGGGGATGGGGTCAGACAAATCTCCGGTCAGCTGCGTACTTTCCGCCGCCGATGAACATCAGAGCGAAAGCGCAGGCGAAGTAGAGTGTTGAGAGTTCCCACTCCCCGAATCCACCACCGAATTTTTTGTAAGTTGCCGTTGCCATGGTGAAGGCAATGAAGAATCCCCAAACGCGTGTCCCAAGCCCGAGAGCAAGGCACACTCCGCCTACAAGTTCGCTAATCGAGGCGGCCCAAGCAAACACGTCCGGGTAGGGAAACCCGATCTTGGCTACTCCTTCGATAAAGCCTGCCGACGGCGGCATCTTATTTATGCCGTGTCCGAAGGCCAGTCCCAAACCGGCTATCAGTCTCATCACCAACAGCCCGAAATTCGCGGCATCCGACTTCATGGATTCGCCGCCGAACAAAAATGCTTTCACTTGTCTCCTCCCGCCGATTGTCTTTCTATCTTCGAATCCTTAGATTTAGTAAACGGCAATATACAAAAGTTCACACATGAAAACACTCGGTCTAATCGGCGGCACCACGTGGCACTCGACGGTGGATTACTATAAGCTGCTTAACAAGCTGACGCATGAGCGGCTTGGCGGACTAAATTCCGCTCGGCTCATTATGCACTCGATGAACTTTCAAGAGTTTTTTTCCGACAACCAACAGAACGGGTGGGACTCCACAGAACGGTTTCTTGTGCCGATTGCCCGCTCGCTTGAGCAGGCGGGGGCGGAAGCGCTGATTTTATGTGCCAACACTCCGCATATGGTTGCACCGGGAGTTCAGGCCGCTATCGGGATTCCATTGATTCATATCGCCGAAGAAACCGCACTTGTCATCAAACAGAAAAATCAATCTCGCGTGGCGCTGTTGGGCACAATCTACACAATGGAGCAGCCGTTTTATCGAGACACTTTAGCCAAACACGGCATTGAAATTATCGTTCCGGAAAAGTCCGAGCGCGAATGGCTGCACCACACCGTTGTCTATGAGTTTGGTGTGGGCATTTTCAAGGACGAGACAAAACGGCGCTACCTCGACATCATGGAAACGCTGAAACAGCAGGGTGCGCAAGGCGTTATTTTGGGCTGCACGGAAATTCCCATGCTCGTCAAGCCGGAAGAATGCCCGATGACTGCTTATGATACCACGCTAATTCATTGCACTGCCGCAGTGAATTGGATGCTCGAGATGTAAGTCTGACCAAGTTTCATCTGCGACTCGTTGCCGCAGGGGAAAGAGCTTCCTATGTGAATTTCGTTAAGTCAATCTAAAACAATAAGTAATGGTTCTTAGCTTGATTCTTGCTTGACTTTATTACGAAAAGCGATTACATTAAAGGTAAACGATGACTGATAGTAAATCACGAAAGCTCCCAAAAGGACTCAATCGCGAAATCCTGCTCTCTTTCTGGAAGGTACATATTCTCGCACATGCTTGCGAAAAACCGGTGTATGGCCTGTGGATGCTTGAAGAGCTGCGACATCATGGTTATGTGCTTAGTCCAGGAACGTTGTACCCCATTTTCCATAGGATGGTCAAACTTGGGTGGCTCGAACCGGTTGAAGTTGACGCAATAGGTTCAAATCCTCGAAACCTCTACGCGATTACTCAGGCTGGGCGGGAGATTCTAAGAATTGTTCGGCACCAACTGGAAGAGTTGGAGCGGGAAATGCCCGATAAGCCGTAGTAAAAGAAGCCCATATTCTGCTTTTTTCGTAACTGTTTGACATTATTTGTGAAATATTTCACTTGAAACCCTTTGGACACTCATCTGCCAAAGTGGTTTCGAGTTTCATAATGACATCTTAATGGAGAGTCTATTCATGTTCAGAAACGCTTGCGTCGCATCGGTCATGTCGGTCTTGTTGCTCTTTGCTTTTGGATGCTCCGATGACGAGGACGACAAAAATTCAACCCCCAATTCTCCGTGGCAATCCGAAAACTCCACTTGTGTGAGCGCTGCCTGCCACGGCAATGCAGATTTGCACAAGGAAGTGACTATTACCGGCGGTGCAGTAGAAACGATCCCATTGTACGTTGATTCCTCCTCGTTCCTTGCAGAAGTTCATGCTGAACTTAGATGCGTTGATTGTCACACGGACATCACCCTAAACGGGCAAATGCACGGCGATGCTGACAAGACCTACGGCGGCTGGGCAAGGTTCTCCGCGAAATCCGGAACCACAGCCCTTGCGACGACGGACAGCACTCGCAATTATGGGACTGCGGCATCTACAGCGTGTGCCACGTGTCATACGGAACAACATAACGAGAATGCGGCCCATATTCAGATCCCGCGCCTGCACACCTCTGTTCGAGACTTCCAAGGACATTCAGTAGGCGAAAATTACGAGGACAACAATTGTGGCCGCTGCCATGCCACCTGTGCGACCTGCCATTTCAAATCAAATATCACTAACGCCGACGGCGCACCACAGGACTTGCTCACTAATTGGGATATTCTCCAAGCACAAGGAGACAACGGAATTCCAAACAGCGGACCAAAAACCGAATGGAGAATGGACTGGACTACGAATGTCATCGGACACGAAATTCGCAAGGCCGAAGATCTGGCCGCGTCAAACGAAGTCTGCTCGTCCTGTCACATCGGCTATTACCGCCCCGCGCAGATCGGATACGCAATTCGTGAGGGTAATGTTCTCGATAGCATGTATGCGACTGGAATTAAACGTCATCCGCAGACGCAGGAACTCATGCTCGGCACTGTCCACGCGAACACGACTTGCGTTTCATGCCATGGACCAAGCTTGCACGATCAAGTCTCGATTGAACAGGGACCCGAGTGCATAGATTGCCATGCAGGAAAGGACGCTGATCATCCGGCACAGGATCACTCCGGCTTCGGCATCAAATGCATCGCGTGCCATACATACCAGCGCGCCGCGGACTTTCAAGACGGCTATCTTGCTGGAGGTCAGAATAATTGGATCAGTCCGGAAACCGGATTCATCGGCCCTGTTACTGTGAAGTACGCTGAACTACTTGATTGGTACCCACATCGTCTGTCCGGTGATGTTGACTGCACGAAACTCTGCCATTACCAGGGCAATCGCATCAACGCGCCGGTATTCCCGGGCTTCGAACCGGTCGCGCCGCGCGGTCCACTTGCTAAGTACGCTGTCTCATTGGCAGATAGCGAGACTGACGAATAGTACATTGTGGAGAAGTGATTAATGCGGACGGTACCTTTGTGCAACTTATCCGCAGACCATCACCGAAATCATCCTCGGCTTTTGAAGTGAGACCTCCTTAGCTGGAACTAACACAATCTCTGCAATGTAATGACCGCTCGCCAAAAAGCGGGCGCAAAATGAAAAGACCTCTCGCTTGAGAGGTCTTTTTGCGAAGCTGATTTAGACTTGGGGCATTCGCGCCTCCCCAACTCCCCAATATCTCCCCAACTTCCAATTTTTCAACCACTTCCTAAGTCCAATATTTAAAGAATATTTATTGACCATACGTTCAAATTTTCGTATATTAGGGATAACAAAAATCAAGGAGATAAGACTATGTGAATATTGGTGCACCCCCGAAAATTAAGTTTCTGTTTATCCGACACTCCCGTTCCGACAATTGTTAGCGTTTTACACAGAAACAACCCCTTACAACCCTTCCTCGCCTCTCCAAAAACACCCTATAAAAATGCGGCGACCCATTCGAGCCGCCGCATCAAGTCCAGCACTTTTCAAGTAGGCTACGAATTTTTCAGCATCTCGATTGAGCGCTTCGGATTCATCAGCTTGACCGTGCGGTCGCCGGCTTTGCGTTCGTCGGCGCCGTCGATGATCAACTTGCGCAGTTGCGCAGGAGTCAACTCAGGCTTCAAGGTCAAGAGCTTGCCCGCGAGGTTTAAGACCTGTGGCGAACTCATCGAGGTTCCGTTCAGCTTGATCTGCGTACCGCCGGGGACGTAGCTCAAGACTTCAAAGCCGTTACCATACACATCGACCTTGCCAAAGCTCGTGAAGCTCGTCTCTTCACCGGCTTGATCGACCGCGCCGATGGAAATGATGTTCGGCAAATCGTAGCTCGACGGATAGAACTCGGCAAAGGCGTTATCGAGGTTCGAGTTGCCCGCGCTGGTGATGAACAGAATGTTGGGAGCGTTGACAATCGCATTCTTAAACGCGGTGTCGCCAATTGTGTAGATCTTGCGCGCGAGTTCTTTGCGCTCGTCGGGCGTGCCGCCGGCGTTATTGGCTTCGAGCGCATCTTCGATGCTCTTCAGCGAACCGCCCCAGCTCATGTTTACTGCGCGGACGTTGTTCTTCTTGAAGTATTCAATCGTCTCAGTCAGTGCGGCGGCATCTTTGATTGCCTGCTCAACGGTCGGTGTTTCCGGGAGAATGTGATAGTCGAACGTCAAACGCGCGGCCAAGATTCGGCAATAGGGATTACCCGCGGCAGAAATTCCCGCGACGTGAGTGCCGTGGCAGTAGTTGCCATAGAGACCGATGCTCTCGATAAACGGCTGGACTTCGTCCTGCTTCAAGCTGGAGATGTGCTTCTTGATTTCGGTGGCTTCATCGCTTTCGATGGCCGACTGCACGTCGCCCAGGCCCTTCATCCAACGGCGCATTTGATTTTCATCGCCAAGCTTGGCGTCGCCGATCGGATAGAGCAATGAGGTTTCTTTGTCAGAATGCAGACTCCACGCGATACCGTGCACGTCATCCACGAAGCCGTTATTGTCGTCGTCCTTGTTGTTGCCCGCGACTTCCTTCGTGTTGGTCCACATCTGGCCCAGCGGCTCAAAGATGTTCCAATCCACACCGGAGTCCCACACGGCCAGAACGACCGGCTTGTACTTTTCGCCTTTGGCAAAATCGACATTGCGCTCGGCCCAAATGTCGGCCTTCACAACTTGATTGGCGTCAATATAATCGGCCAACGCGGCGATAAAAATTTCCTTCTTCGGGATGTAGTAGTTCAGCGCGAAGAACGGTGACAGCAGCGACGTCGCGTTGTCCTGAGTCATCTCGCCGTTGGTTTGGTCAAGCTGCGGTTGAAGGCTGGCTTCCAAGCCGCCGATCATGACGGCTTCCGAGGCCATTTCTGCGCCGCCCTTTTGAGCTTTCACGTTGGCTTCGACAACTTCATAGGGCATGTTGGCGAGCATCGAACGAAGCTCTTGGTCGAGATTCTTGTCATAGTTCTCTTGGCCTTTGAGTTGTGACTTCGCAATCGCGCGGCCAACCATTGCAGTCGTGTGACGCGCGGCTTCTTTGTCTTCAAGCTCGATGCGCAGGTTCACGAGTTCGAGATAGCGCTGCCAGTCGGCTTCGATGATCGCGATTGAACCGAGATTGGCATACATCCCTTGCAGCGTCGCCTTGTCGGAAATCTCGTATTTGTCGAGATCGGCGAGAATGTCCTTCTTCACTTCGCTCGCGAGCTTCTTGATCGCGGCGTCGTCTTTCAAGAAATCCACAATCTTCTTGTCAATCTTATAGGTATGACGGGGCAGATCGTCGAGCTTCTCAATCTTAATCTTGTCGGCAATCGCCAAATTGGCAAATAGCGCGACCAGCACCATGATAAACCATGTGCGCTTCATGTACGTCTCCATGCGGGTTGTTGGAAATAAAGAAAAGTAACTGAAATTCGGAGGTAAGGGTACGCAGTCGTGAGTGCATGACACCCGTTGGCAACCGCTGTTAAGAGATTAGATACCCATTTCGCCCACTTTGTGGCAAAGGAGAAGGGTGGAAGGGAGGTGCGTGGCGGAAGGGTTTGCCGGTCTCGAAGCGGAGGGCGGACTCGAGGTCGGGAAACCACGGCTTAAACCCAACAGAGTCAAGAGCTTTCGGTTGGGCATTCACTCCGGCCAATAGAAGTTCGCGGCCCATCTGACCGAACACTGTATTTACAGCAAACTCCGGCACAAAGGCCAGAGTAGGGCGGGACAAGACTTGGCCGAGAGTTTTGGTAAACTCTTGGTTCGTAACAGCTTTGCTGGTTGTGGCGTTGATTGGGCCAGCGAGACGATCCTCAAAGATAGCTCGATAGAGCACAGCAATCAAATCATCGAGGTGGATCCAGCTCATCATCTGATTCCCGCTGCCAAGTCTGCCACCCAGGCCAAAATTGAAAACCGGGAGGAGTTTTCCTAACACTCCGCCCCAACCGGAGATCACGGTTCCTATTCGGGGATGGACAACGTGGATTCCGGCTTGACGAGCCGGGTTTGCCGCCGACTCCCAAGCCCGACAGACCTCGGCTAAGAAGGTGTCGGCCTGAGGCCCATTTTCGTCTGTTGGAGCAGTTGAATCCTGATAGATTCCGACGGCAGAGGCGCTTACGAGCACTTTCGGTGGAGTCTTTAGCTTGGCAATCGTCTCGGCAATGAGCTTAGTTCCCAATACGCGACTGGCGAGAATCTCGCGCTTGGCGGATTCTGTCCAGCGTCCTGCGGCGATGTTTCGTCCAGCAAGGTGAATAACCGCATCAATTCCCTCAAGCTTTTCGGCTTCGATTTCGCCCGATGCCGGATTCCAAAAGATCGTATTAGCGTTGCCACGCTTACGCTCAATTGTGACAACTTCGTGGCCGCCTGTGGTCAGAAAGTGCTTTAGATTGCTGCCGATCATTCCGGACGCGCCGGTTATGGCAACTTTAAGTCGGGGACGGTTGGTAAACTCCGCGTGCCGAGACAGGTCAATCCACGTTCGCTCGTGCCGCCACGGAAAGGCTGTGTTAAGCATCCAGTTTACCTGTGATTTGCCCAAGACTTCGCCGATTTTCCCGAGCGGAAACTCGTAGTCGATGCGATCTTCAAGTTCGCTTTGGCCTGCCGCTTTGTCCGTGCACACATGCAAGTGTGTCCACTTGCGAAACGGGCCGCGATCCTGCTCGTCAATGAACTGCCTGCCTTCGACAATGCTGTGATGCCGCGCCAGCCACGTAGTCTTGAACGGTCCTGCGGGAACCAACAACTCTCTCCGGCTGCCTTCGCGGACATGCTCATCTCCCCAAGTGACTTTGATAGCCGACCATGGCGGAGTCAACCGTTCCAAAGCGCCGACCCGCATATGCCAAGCGTACAGCTCAGCTGCGGGAACAGGGAAGAGGCTTTTCAGGCTAAACTGAGGCACAGCGATGAGGGGCTTGGCAAGTAATTGTGAGCAAACACAAATATACGCTTTTTAATGGCGATGTGAAAGTAGTCGATTTGGGAGGCTTGGCTCATATGAGAAATCTATTGTGAAACCGTTGAATTACGAGGAGCCATTCCGTATCTTCAAGCAGTAATTATCCCTCAGCCATCCCACCCTCAATTTCCTATGGCCTTGATATTTAACGGCTCCCCCGAACCCACGCTGGGCGTCGAGTGCGAGCTACTCTTAGTTGACCCCAAAACCTGGCAGGCTGTAAACCGTGCGCCCGAACTCTTAGCCGAACTTGGCGATGTGGGTTGGGCGAAACCCGAACTGCTTCAGTGTATTGTGGAGATCATCACAACTCCCTGTCGCACGGTGGCCGATGTCAAGCGTGAACTTGTGGATAAGTTCCGCAAGACGGAAGAGGCTGCGAATCGCTTGGGTATGACCACCTGTTTTGTGGCCACACACCCGACGGCGCTATGGCACGACATGGTCATCACGGACAACCCGCGCTATATGAATCTCGTGAACAGGATGCAGTGGCCCGCTCGCCGCGCGATGATCATGGGATTGCACGTACATGTCGGCGTGAAAACCGCTGAGAAAGCCATCGCGATTTTCAATGCCATGACCACGTTTCTGCCGCATCTCTTGGCGGTCTCTGCCGCGTCGCCCTATTTTATGGGCGAAGAGACCGGATTGGCATCGTCTCGAATCAAGGTTTTTGAAGCCATGCCCACGGCAGGATTGCCACAGCGCATGCTCAACTGGGCGGAATTTCAGCGCTTCATGAAAACGTTGATTCACGCGGGAGCCATTCAGTCTATTCAGGAGATATGGTGGGACATTCGCCCGCATCCGAAATTCGGCACGCTTGAAATCCGCATCTGCGACGGCACGCCGGATTTGGATGACGTGCTCGCGTTGGTTGCGCTCGCCCAGTGTTTGATTTGCTATCTGGAAGATTTGTATGACAACGGCGAGTCATTGCCGATTCATAAGTACTGGTTCATCAAGGAAAACAAGTGGCGCGCGACACGCTGGGGACTGGATGCCGACATCGTGCACAGTGACGACGGAGCGACTCGCCACATGCGCGACGATTTGCAATTCCTTGTCAACACACTGACGCCGTTCGCGATTCAGCAAAACTGCCTGAATGAACTCAAACACATTTCGAAAATCGCGGATCGCGGCGGCAGCTATGAGAGGCAACGCGCGGTTTATCGCAAGACCGAAAATTTTGCGGCGGTTACGGAATCCGTTGTAAACGAGTATCATGAAAGCGTGAAGCGCGCGTAAGGTATCTCGCGGCTCAGATGGATCAAGCTCGTCTTTCCCCCGAAGTCAAACGGCTCGGCTGGGTCTCGTTCTTTACCGATATTTCGAGCGAGATGCTGTATGCTGTCACGCCGATCTTTCTCACTACAGTGCTCGGAGCGAGCGCCGGAGTTATCGGAATCATCGAAGGTATCGCTGAGGCCACAGCAAGTATTCTGAAAGGTCTGAGCGGTTGGTATTCTGATCGCATTCGCAATCGCAAAGGCTTCGTTTTGGCTGGTTATGCGCTGTCCGCAGTCTCTAAACCATTGATCGCGATTGCCGGATCATGGCTGTTTGTGTTGTTCGCGCGCTTTCTCGATCGGTTCGGAAAGGGAATCCGCAGCAGCGCCCGTGACGCCTTAATAGCCGATTTGACCCCCAAAGAATTGCGCGGGCGAGCGTTTGGGTTGCATCGCGCGATGGACACGGCCGGAGCGTTGCTGGGCGTGGCGATCTCGCTCTACATCATTGAGACCTACGGCAATACGGGCAAGCTGCAAATCCTGCTGCGCAACCTCTATTGGCTGGCGTTTATTCCCGCCGCGATTGGCGTCGCGTTTATCTTTTTTGTCCGCGAACCGGGCATTGCAAAAGCCGCTGAGCCGCGCAAGCTGAAACTCACCGGCGCCAAATTTGGCAAGCGCTATTGGCTAATCGTTACGATTGCAAGCATCGGCTATCTCGGTTTCAGCAGCGACGCTTTTCTGATCTTGAAAGCCAAAGACATCGGCTTGTCGTTGACCAATGTGCTGCTGGCTTACCTTGCGTACAATGCTTGCTACACGCTGGCCTCTTATCCTATCGGTAAGCTTTCCGACAAGATTCGCATGGAGTACCTGCTCAGCGCGGGCTTGTTGATTTATGCGATAGTCTATTTGGGGATGGCCTCAGTCGAGTCGCGGCTTGCCGTGATCGCGCTCTTTGTGGTTTACGGATTTTATGCCGCGATGACGGAAGGAGTCGTCCGCGCACTGATTGCCAACGTCGTTTCATCCGACGTAAAAGCCACGGCGCTTGGAATCTTTAACATGATCACCGGCCTGCTCGCGCTGACGGCAAGCCTGTTGGCCGGATGGCTGTGGGACAACGTCTCTTCCGACGCTCCGTTTTACCTCGGCGCTCTGTTTGCCGCCCTCGCCGCACTGGGCTTTCTACTCGTTTCACTTCAGCGCAACCGAACTTTATCACCGCTTTGATATTTCAATTTTCAATCTACATCTATGCAACGCGAACATCACAAATGGTATAGCCCCGCTCTGGGCCGCGAAATGGAGCTGCTGGTCTTCGGCCACTACGGCCGGCCCTTGCTTGTCTTCCCTTCCGCGCAGGGCCGTTTTTTTGACTACGAATGCAATCACATGATCGAAACGATTCGCGGACACATTGACGCAGGCGGCGTCAAAGTCTTTTGTGTGGACGGCATTGATTCCGAAAGCTGGTTCAACAAAGGCCTCGCGCCAAACCTCCGCGTCCGCGCACACGAGTACTACGAGCAATACATCACCCACGAAGTCTTTCCGTTCATTCATCATCACTGCGGCTCACAAAATATTCGCATCGCGGCTACGGGATCAAGCTTTGGAGCCTACCACACGCTGAACTTCGCGATGAAATATCCGTGGAATTTCAGCCACATACTCTGTCTCTCCGGAAATTATGACATTCGCGACAGACTTGAGGGCTACTATGATGAGAGCTTCTATTTCAACAATCCGATGGACTACCTGCCGAATCTGACGGATCATGATACGCTGGAAGCCATCCGCCGCATCAAGATCGCGCTCGTCGTCGGGCAAGGCGCTTGGGAAGGTAACTGCATTGACCAAACCAAACGCATTTCCGAAATTATGAATTCCAAAGGCATCGGTCATCATCTTGATATGTGGGGCGACGACACTCCGCACGACTGGCCTTCTTGGCGCCGGATGATTTCCGTTTACGTTCCTCAACTCTCCTAACCACGACAGCAATGCAACACCACGACCTTCCGCATACGCTGCGCCGAATCGGCCTTTTGCTCGGCAACGAATACGCTTGGCCGCTGGCGTATGAAACTTTGATCCAGAAGCTCGGCTCGCACTTGAACTATCAGGGCCGCCGTTTTGATTTTGAAGTTGAGCGGCTCACTATTGAGCCATTCGATCTTCGTCAGCCAGTGCGTCAACACGTTATCATCGACCGCTTGGGCTACTGGCATATGACCGTGCGCGAGTGGCTCAAGAAGTCAACCTTGATGAACGATTCGCACACCGTGAACAATCCGTTCACCTTTCAGTCGATGGAGAAGCACTCCGCCTATTGCGTGATGATTCGATTGGGTTTTGATATTCCCGAAACATGGCTGATACCGCAGAAGCAATGGGATATGAACGATGACCGCGCGCGTGTGACGGCGGAAAATTATCATCAGCTGTTTGACTTGGATGAAGTCGTCGAGAAGATCGGCGGCTATCCGGTGTTCATGAAACCGTATGACGGCGGCGGTTGGCGCGGGGTTACGCATATCAAGAACCGCGCCGATTTACATAAGGCCTATGACGAATCGGGTTTGCAGACTATGCACATCCAGAAGGGCATCAAAGATTATGAAATCTTTTGCCGGTGTTTAGGGTGCGGTCCGCAGATTCTGCCGATGCGCTATGATCCCGATCAACCGCTGCATAACCGCTATCGCATCGAGCATGGTTTTCTGAACGCGGAGCAAGGCGATTACCTGATGAAGCTCACGCGCATCATCAATGCTTTCTTCGGTTGGGAGTACAACTCATGCGAATCGCTACTGCGCGGCAGCGACATCTACCCGATCGATTTCGCCAATGCTGTACCAGACACGTCGCTGATTTCGCTGCACTACTATTTCCCGTGGGCGATCAAGGCGCTTGTGCGCTGGTCGCTCTACTGTGCCGTTACCGAACGAAAAACCCGACTCGATTTGCAAACGCGCGACTACTTTGCGATTGCCGACCGTGATATTCCATTTAGGGAAAAACTCGATCTCTATCACGATCTCGCGCAGCGCTACTTTGAAGCGGAACGCTTTGAAGTTTTCTGTGCGTCGCATCTGGCTCAGCTTGATTCACTCACGCTCGAATACTTCTCGTCCCCCGCGTGGGACGAAGTGCTAATCGAGCGTTGCCGCCGTTCATTCCCCGCGCATGAGCACGATCAGTTTATCGCGCATTATCGCGGCTTAATAAATTACTGGGTGAAAACCGAACAGGACAGGCTCTCGCATCACTAACTTTATGTCCGATTCATCCCGTGTCTTGATCCTTCGCGTGCCCGCCGACACTCCGGCGGGCGCGACAATTTTTCTCGCGGCCGATTTCAACGGCTGGAGTCCGTCGCATCCTCTTTCGCGCGCAATTCCGCAAGCTGACGGTACGCAACGGTTTGTCTTGCCGCCCGATATCGAGCGCGCTGAATACAAAATTACGCGCGGCTCGTGGGACTCCGTTGAATGCACGGAGCATGGTGAACCGCTTGGCAATCGTGTCTGGACGGTCGAATCGCACAACGGTGACTTAAAAGTTGAGATCGGCGGATGGTGTGATTTGCACCCGGGCACGTTGCATTGGCGGCCACGTCACACTGTCGTCGGTGATTTGCGGATTCTGAAAGATATTTTTTCGCCGCAGCTTGGAAACATGCGCGATGTTCTGGTCTGGCTGCCGCCTGACTATGACGCGCGCATCGGTGAGCGATATCCCGTGATGTATATGCATGACGGACAAAACCTCTTTGATGAAGTGTCGGCGTACGATCAAGAGTGGGGCGTTGACGAAATTTCAACCGAGCTTGCCGAATCAGAGAACTTGCGTCACATCATCGTTGGGATTCCCAATATGGGGCTTGCGCGACTGCACGAATATTCGCCGTGGGAGGATGATTTTCGCCGCTCGCGTGGATTCGGCGAGCGCTACGTTCGGTTCATTTTGCAAACCGTCAAGCCGCAAATTGATAAACAATACCGCACGAAACCCGAGCGCGAGTTTACGGCAGTCGTGGGATCGTCGCTCGGCGGTTTGATCTCGCTCTATGCCGGAATGACTCGCACGGATAAGTTCTCGTTCGCCGCGTGTCTTAGCCCAAGTATGAATGTGGCGGGCGGGCGCATCATCAAGACTGCGCAGGCCTATCATGGTGATACGCACTTTTGGATTGACTACGGCTCGCGCGAATTTGGAGGCGAACGAGGATTGTCCAACCAAATGATTGAAGCCGTGCGCGAGTGCGGACGCATTTTGAAATCTAACGGCGTTGACGCGCGCGTCGTGATTGATCCCGAAGGCGAGCATAACGAATCATCGTGGAGGCGCAGGTTCCCCGAGATCTTGCGATGGTGGCACAGTATGATGGGGCAAGAAAAAGGTAGTTGAAGTAATCAACAAAGTAAAAACGGAGGAATTATGAAACGGGGCATCTTGTTTCTGCTTGTTTTTACAGTGGTTGTGTGTTTTGTGTTGTTTCAACCTGCTGTTTGTGCGACATCTATTGAACCAGACGATTTTGTTAGCGTTGCGGACTCGGCTTCAATTTACATCAATGCGGTAGATGGTTCAGTAGAGAGCCTAAACTACGTTCGGCGACCTCTGGCAAGATCAAACGTAACTGTCCGAATCACTCATGACAACCCGTTTAAGTACAGCTACAAGATTGCTGTCAACGGTACTACATCCCCCGCAATTGATATCACGGATTTCTTTGATCTATTTGCTCCGATTAAGCTTGGTGCGCTTTCCCATGGGGCGGGTAACCTAGGAACCATGATGGCCATGCCAACTATTCCAGTAGAGAATAAGACCGATGTTGATGCGACCACAGAAGAAAATGCCGCGCATGAACATTTCAAACAACTGAACAAGGCGCCTCATGTCGAGAATTTTCTCGGGCCGTATCTCGCAAACGCAAAATTTCTTAATGCGCTCAAGACGTCAATAGAACTGCGGTTTGATAGCATAAGAAGTATAGCCAATGTAAAAAGCGATACTCTGATTCCGATCATCGAGAAACTCAGTGGGGACACGATAACAGCGTTGGAGAAAGAATTGACCACGCTATCGCAGATGAAACCGCTTCCAATGGAAGAGTATCGGAGCCTTGAGGACAGCATATCATTTGTTGACACGCTTTTTGCAAAACTTCGTACGCAACGCACGGAGGTGGAAAATAAAATTTCGGAGTATGCGTCATTGAATGGCGGCGCAGATATTCAGGTTCATAGAACGGCGCTCGATTTCGCCCATAACGCGAGGATGTTGAAGATCGGCGACTTTGTCAAATCTTCCAAGCAGTTATTCAGCGACATTCGAAAACTGAACACGCAGATCACCCAGCTCGCGGCAATTGCAGCATCATTTAACATTAAATACACTCGCTCAATTTACTTGCAAAGCAATGAAGCGGACGTTAATATCAACATTGTCCGCCAACTTCGAGCAGATTCATCCCGGCTTGACACCTTCAAGCTTACGGTGCACGTAGGTGAACCACGTTTCACAATTAGCACTGGTTTTTCCACATCATTCTTGGACGACCGAATCCCCACGATACGGACCGAAAGGCGCATAGCAAGCGGCGACACGAGCTATGTTCGCGCCATACGCCCTACCAGTGACACAGAATTCAAGCCCAGCTTCATTGTCCTATTGAATGCAAGAATTGGACACTCGCGGATGTTTGGAACTCTTGGACTGGTAGTCGAGAGTGGCGCGAACAAACCTGATATGGCAATAGCTCCCGCCCTTTCGTGGAACCCAACTGGTTTTCCGTTGTTCTTTTCCGTGGGAATACAAATCGGAAAAGAAGAGAGGCTTGCAAAAGGATTCGATTACGGCGATGATGTTCCAGAAGAGCTTGGAGATGAGTTGCCGACAAGTAGAGACTACACGGCGAAGGGTATGGTATCAATATCATATAGAATAAGGTGATCTTTGCCGATGATAGATACCAAGAAGCCCGACTCAATTGAGTCGGGCTTCGTGTTTCAAGGCGTTTGTCTTCGCGGTTATTCTTTCATCTTCTCAGGTTTCGTTACACCTTTAAGATACTTGTCGAAGAAGGCAACATGCTTGCGGTACTCGGCAATAACGTTGGGACGTTTGCTGGCTCCGTGACCCTCATCAGGGAAAATGAGCGAATCAACCGGCGTTCCCGTCTTGGTCAATTCGGCAATAATCTGCCGAGCTTCGCCCACCGGGACTCGCGGATCGTTTTCACCATGCACCACAAGCAGCGGAGTCTTGATCTTGTCGGCCTTATTGATCGGCGATACTTCGGTCAAAAACTCGGGATCAGACAACGGGCCGTATTCGGCTTCACGCAATGCGCGGCGATAGTCTGCGGTCTTCTCAAGGAACGTCTTGAAATTCGCGATGCCCACGATGTCAATTGCGGCATTGTAGAGATCGGGATATTCCGTAATCATGCCAAGCACAACATACCCGCCGTAGCTGCCGCCGCGAATGCCGATCATCCCTTGCTTCGTGTAGCCTTGCGCAATCAGCCAATCCGTCGCAGCTTTGTAATCCTTCAAAGAGTCTTTGCGCTTCTTGTAATTGTCCATCGCCAGAAACTCGCGGCCGTAACCTGATGATCCGCGCGGATTCAAACAAAATACGCCGTAGCCATTCAACATCATGTATTGAATGTTACGAATGAACGCCGGGCGGAACTGCCCTTCCGGCCCGCCGTGCGCTTCGACGATAAACGGCACAGGCTGACCTTCATTGTAGGAAGCGGGCAAATACAAATAGCCCGAAATTTCCAGTCCGTCAAAACTCGGGAAACGCACCAACACCGGATCGCGGAATAACGAACGATCAATTCCCGCATAGATCGATTGAGTCAGTTGAGTGAGCTTTTCAGTTTTGGGATTCCAACGAAAAACCTCCGGCGCCATCGTCGGACTTGAAAACGAAATGATCAACTCACCGTCCTGAGTGAATCCGGATACTCCCATTTGCCCGTCAAGCTTGGGCAACTTCACCGGAGCGCCGGTGGCCACTTCACGCACCTTTGCACGGCCCCAACCGTCTTCATTGGTGGACGCTGCCATGTACTTGAAGTCACGCGAAAAACCCACGCCTTCGCATTCCCATTTCGTATCGAGCCAACCGTCCGTGACATATGTGACCTTCGGCGAACCGAGTTTCATCGTCGCCATGCGCGCCATGCCTTCGGGGTTATCGTTGCAGTCGATGTATATCGTCTGGTTGTCCGGCATCAACGTCACCGAGCCGTAAACGACGTCGCCCTTGTCCTTGGTAATCGTTTCCCACTTACCCGTCGTCAAATCAAGATGATGCAAATCATTATTGACATTCGACGTGTACGTGCTGATGATCATGTGTTTGCCGTCCTGCGACAGGTCGGAGATATTATTTGAGCCTTTCACGCCGTCAAATATCTTCTTCGTCGCGCCTGACGTGATGTTCATTTCATAGACAAAAAAGTCGGTGCCGTTCTCTTCGTTGGAGGTGTAATAGATCTTCGAATCATCGGGCGCCCACACCACGGAGCCGAACTGCACTTCCGGTTTATCCGTAAGCTTGAGGATTCTCCCCGACTTTGTGTCCATCAAATACATCTGGGAGTTTTCATCACCGCCGACCGACGCAGTAACAATCGCCACATGGCCGTGCTTGGCCAATGTGAATCCGTCAACGCCGTCTTCAAATGTCGTCAACTGATACGGCCAACCGTTCTCGGTGATGCGATAGACTTGCGTTGCACCGGAAGCGGACGACATGACATAGACGTCTTTGCCATCCCAACTATTCCCAGCCGGGCTCCAATTGCCAATCTGCAAAAACGTACCAATATCCGGTATGTATTGTCCTTCTGAGAGCAAAGTTGCCGGAGGATTCGCATTCGCGAGTGAGCATCCGAGCAGAAGCATAATTGCAAGCTGCTTAATCATGTTCAAGGGTCCTTTTATTTTGTCGCTTTCTTGGGATACTGTTCAGACTTAAACGCGCTGAACAAATGCTTGCACTTGTTGCGCTGGTATTTTCCTGTTGAGGTGACCGGGAACTCGTGGCCAAACACCACGACCTTCGGGCATTTCGAGACTGCCAGTTCGCGCGCGCAGAATTCGATGATTTCACGCTCGCTCAGGTTTGCGCCGGGCTTCAGACACACGTACGCTCCGACTTCCTCGCCGTACCAATCGTTTTCAAATCCGACCGCCATCGCCTTGTCAATTCCCGGAATTCTTGCGAGCACTTCATCAATTTCAAACGGAGAGATGTTCACGCCGCCCCGAATAATAAGTTCCTTCAGTCTTCCGGTAATGAAAAAGAACTTGCGGCCCAATTCGTCCGTCTTAAAGAATCCTTCGTCTCCCGAACGGAACCAACCGAATTCAAAAGTCTTCTCGTTGATTTCGGGGTTCGCGAAGTAATACTTCATGACGTTGACGCCGCGAATCACGATTTCGCCTTTGGTGTCCGGCGGGAGTGACCGGCCCTGATCATCGTGGATCTCCATTTCATTCTGAGGTATCGGCACGCCGATGGACGGAAATCCATACTCGCGCATCCAACGCTTATGCTCGGTGTCCGTCAGTTCAATCGGGAGGAAGCACGAATAGCAGGTGGTCTCTGACAGGCCGTAACCGTGCACGATTCTGAGCCCAAATCGATCTTCAAAGGCGCTCGCAAGCTCGACCGTCAGCGGTCCCGCCCCGCATACAATATGACGGAAGTTCGGCAGCGAAAGTTGCTTGCCTTCCAAGCTCTTTTCATGCAAGAGAAATTGCAGGAGAGTCGGCACCACACTCACGACTTGCACGTTTTCGCGTTCAATCCGTTCAAAAAAATGGTGTGTCGAGAATTTCTGATTCAGGACGACCGTGCCGCCGTAGTACATCGGAGTCATTAGCGTCACAACCGTGCCGTTCACATGATGGAGCGGCAAAACGCACATCATCCGTTGTTCCGCCGTCAGCCCGTGCCATTCCGCAATCCCTTGAGCGTCCGTCAACAAATTCTGTTGAACCAGCACCACGCCTTTCGGATTGCCCGTCGTGCCCGAAGTATAGACAATCAGCACCTCATCTTCCAGACCGACGTCGGTAACGGGCCCTGCGTCGCCTGAGCGCTTGTTTAACTCCGCTGTGTAATGCAGATATTTCGAGCTGAGTTCTTCACCCGTCTGTATAATCGTTTTGAATAACGGCAATTTGGCTTGCAGCGCGGCGATTCGCTCAACATATGGTTCGCGCACGAAAGCGAGCTTCGTTTCCGAATTGCTCAAGATGTACTCGATGCGCTCGTCAGTTTCGCCCAAGTTTATCGGCACAACCACTGCACCCAGCGTCCACGCCGCGAAATACTGCACGACCGTTTCGGCGTGATTGTGGGAAACTGTTGCAATCCTGTCGCCGCGCGCGATTCCGTGATTCTCAAGAATACGCACGGTCTTCCACACAAGCTCCGAAAATTCGCGATAGCTCCATTGACTTCGCTCGCCTGAGTCCGTATAGAAGATCAGGAACGGCTGCTCAGGTCGATCTGCAAGCTGTTTTGCCAGCGCCTGACCGACGTTTTGAAACGGAAGAGGGGAGAGAGCTTGCGCTCCCTCCCCTAATCTCCGTGCATGTGCTAATTTCTCACCAAGCGAAGTCAATCGCTCCTCCAATCACATGACAAATTATTTGCCTAAATCGTAAATGAAATCAATCTGAACGTTCGTCTGTTCCGCGTCGCCGAAATCAAGCTGCAATTCGGTTTGCCCGCGCCATCTGTTTGCAATCGGAAACTGGAAGCCGCCAAGTATCATGAGCGATAGCTCGGTGTCTGAATCGTCATACTCATAATTCCGTGGACCGTCAGCGCTGAAACTCAGGAAATGAACTGCGAGTCCTGCGCCGGGATAGACATAGAGTTTCCTGCCAACCTCGAAAGTGTAATACACTGAATTGCGATAGGCAAGGTCTGTATATCTCCATTCATGTGCCCCTCTATCCTCCCCTGCCGTCCACCACGTCAGCGCCATTTCCCAAGGAAGATTCTCTGTCCATGTCCCCATATCTGCGACGACGCCTAAAGAAATCGCTCCATCTCCGTGATCCGGATCGACAAATCCCGCGCGCGGTCCGATTCCTTTCAATCCGATGTTCGTCCTGGCAAATCCCGTTTGGCCACAGATGACAACCAAAACTACTGCGAACCAGATGCTCTTCTTCATGGTGTTCCCCTTGTTCATGTTTCAACCGGCTACAATATTACATAGAATAGCCACTTTTCATCAATTATTCAACATATCGCTATCGTTCTATGATCGCAAGTACCTCAATTTCGGGAGTTTGCGGGAAAAAATCTATAGGCTGAACCATTTTCGCCCGAAATCCCTGCTCGGCCAAAATCTTTAGGTCGCGACTCAATCTGGCGGGGTTACAACTTAAGTACGCAAGACGACTGATTTGGGATTCCATCAGTGTAGTCAGCACCTCCGGATGACAACCGCTCTTTGGTGGATCGAGAATCACCAAATCATCAGCGGAAATCTTTCGAGATAGCTTCGGAACCACCCGCGCGGCTTCTCCTTGCTGAAACTCAGCTTCCACATTGGGGCGAATTGAAGCAAGCTGTGCAAACGTGCTTTCCGAGAATCCACTCTGTTCAACCACGTGCACACGGCTTCCATCCCGTGCGGCGGCGAATCCAAGCGCACCGTAGCCGCCGTACAAATCCCAAACTGTACGCGCCGAAAACTCATCGCAATGCGACATCAAATAGTCCAATATCTTGGAAAAGGCCGCCTCATTTGCCTGCGTGAATCCAGCAGGGTGAACTTCCAGCTTATGTCCCATCCAATCTACCTTCATGGCTCGGCACTCCTCTTCTCTCCAAAACGTGCCTCGCTCTCCCACAATTCCCACCTGATTTGAACTTGCCGCCCAAATTCCGCTCGGTAGTTCGATTTTTTGTGCAAGTTCTAAGAAATATTGAACATCCGTCTCGTCAGGCCGACCCTTGAAAATAGCCATCGCGCCGGGTCCAGTGGAGGTCTCAAAGAACATCATCCGATCCGGCAAGAGTTCTTCGGTCAGTTCGCGAATATCTCGCAGAATCCAACCGGCATGGCCCACGGCAGAAGCAACTGGCTCTGTAGCGAGTAGGCATTTTTTGATTGGGGCAAACCCAGCCCCTCGCGCTTCCTTCGCATAGCCTAACTCGGCCCCGCCGTGCTCGCGCAACCGCACCTGTAATGTTAGACGGTTCCGGTAGCCCCACTGTTGCGGGCTGGGCCAGATGTTGGAGACCAATTCCCCCTCCACGGCACCCCGCAAGACGCGCTTCACCAGCTCGGTCTTTTCCACAAGCTGCTGCTCATAGGTGACGATCCCCCATTCGGAGGCCGGACACTCTTTGGCGTGGCGGCATGGATGTTCACAGTGAAACTCAGAGTGCTTCAGCACTTTCGGGTTCAAGGCGACGGGAGGTTTTGCCGTCAAATCCGGTGTGAAGGCAACCCGGTCGCCTGTCACCACTCGTTCGGCGAAAAACACCTGTCCTCGGCTTTTCACAATTCCCCGCCCGTCGCTGGAAAGCGCTGTGACCTCCCCAACCTGTCGCGCACCTGACTTAAAGTGATGCTGGAGCGATTCTTGCCCCGAATCTTCAATCATTGGTCTCTGAGGCCCCGGGCCTCGTCCTCTTCATTACGGTCATTTGGATGTAACATACCTGATAAGTTATGAAAATTTTAGGAATTGTGGTAGCCAGACGTGGCTCGGAACGGCTGCCCGGTAAGGTTCTGCGCGAATTGGCCGGCGAGCCAATGTTGCTGAAAGTGCTTGCCCGAGCGTCGCATTCTACCCGTATGAACGACCTTGTGGTCGCATTGCCTGACAACAAGGCTGATGACTCGATCGAATCCCTTTGCCTGTCCAGCGG
Organism: uncultured Alphaproteobacteria bacterium; assembly: GCA_964587105.1. GTDB lineage: Bacteria > Electryoneota > RPQS01 > RPQS01 > RPQS01 > JABWCQ01. The sequence goes on from CAZPKG010000001.1 coordinate 45,422, forward strand.
ATACTACTGCTTCAGGGGATCGGAGTACGATCTGCTCGACCGCGTGTATCGCACCGCCATCGCTTACGGTGCGGACGTCATCGTTCCCATACGCGCAAGTTGCCCGCTCATCGACGGTCAATTGATTGATCAAGTTGTCGAAAAACTTCTTGACAGTAAAGACGCCGACTGGTGTACCAATCGTTTGCCAAAGCACTCGTATCCGCAAGGACTCGAAGTTGATGCGATTCGGATTGATGCTTTACGCAAAGCTTGGCATGAAGATTCGCACCCCGGATCGCGCCAGCATCTCGAATCGTTTTTGATTCGTCGCATTGACCTGTTTAACACCGCCAGCGTCTCGCATACGCATGATTTGTCGCATGTGCCGTGGCAGGTGTTGACGTTACCCGATCTCGATCGCGTCCGCGCAATTTTTGAAAGGCTCGGAAACAATACTTTCACTTGGCGTGAAGCGCTCGCCCTGTGGGAAACCATCGCGAACGACTACTCGCCCGCTGAACCGATTCCCAACTCCTACTGGCATTCCAGAGAGTCATCTTAAGGAAGAGTAATGATCTCGTTTAAGTCCAACAAGCCCGTTGCGAATACAATTTCAGAAAGCAACGGACTGAATAGTAAGATTCTCATCACGGGCGCTGAAAATTCACTTGCGCGTTTCATCGCGTATGGATTGCTGGATAGCGGCGCGCAAGTTTCGGTGCAAGCGGTTTCCTCTGACGCATATCTTGCTCTGAAACCGAATTTCCCCGCGATCCAACATAGCTTTGCTGATCCGCGTTTTGCGGAGATGCTTGCGACGCTCACGCCAGAAACAATATTACATGCATCGGCGGACGCTCCGCGCGATTCGTCATCGCAAGCTCCGTTGGCCGCGTTCAATCGTATCGCTGAAAAAACCGCCATGCTCTGCGACGTGGTTCGCCGCAATTCGCCTAACACGCGGGTCGTGCTGATGTCGTCAACCGACGTCTATGGCGAATGCGCCACTTCAAAAAGCGAAGCCGCGCAACTTGCTCCTGTTTCGGTGAACGGCCGGTATTTCGCGATGGCTGAAGAAATCGTTGAGGATTTTGCGCGAAGTCATCATCTGAAGACAACCGTTTTGCGCATCGCTTCGGCATACGGTCCGGCGGTGCGTTACAACGCGGTTTGCGATCTGTTGTTTAATCTGCTTGGCCCGCAAGGCACAAACATTAAGTACGGATTCGATCCCAACGCGACGCGTGACATTATTCATGCTGCTGACGTGCTGCAGTCCGTGAAACTCATCTTATCGCACCCGACCGATAAGACTTTCAACATTGCTTCCGGGCACAGCATGACACTGGGCGAACTGAACACACACCTTTGCGCGATTCTCGAACAACCGAACAAGGGCGGCAGTGAGGCGCCGTCGTTGATTGAGGCAACGCATCAGCACTTCGATGTGAGCAAGATCGTGTCGCTCGGTTTCAAAGCGCAAGTTCCGCTGCTTGAAGGACTGCGCGGTTACGCAGCTTGGTGGAGCGGAATGAAGGCCGCTTAACAGTTGCTCAAATTGAAACAAAATAGCCCACTCACCGTGGGCTATTTTAGCTCAATTATCTCGCATCTTTATCGCGCTTCGAGTCTTGCTTGCCGCGCCATCTCTTCGCGCACTTCCTGCATCAGCGGGGCAATCATTTCAGCGGTGAAATCAAATCTAATTCCCGCCGCCGAGAATAACTTCGGCAACGGACGCGATCCGCCCAGAGACAAACCATGTTTGTATCCGCGCAGCGCCTCGGCAGAATCCTTGCGCGAACGGCTCCAAATTTGAAAGGCGCCAAGCTGTGCGATTCCATACTCAATATAGTAGAACGGCACTTCAAACAGATGTAATTGCGCGTGCCATCTGTAATCGCGCGCCGCTTCAAATCCCGAATGATCCGCTCCAGCGCCGAATTTCTCAATCAAGCTCCGCCAACAATCACGGCGTTGTTCGCGCGTGTGTCCGGGATGCGTATAAATCCAATGCTGGAACGCGTCAATCGTCGCAATCCAACACAACAGAGAGAGCTTGCCTTCCATCTCCGTGCGGATTGTGCGAGCTTGATCGGCTTGAGTGTAAAATTCATTCAACTCCGGCATCGCCAATAGCTCCATGCTCATCGAAGCAACTTCCGAAAATTCCATCGGCGCGTGGCGGTAGGCATGCAAATCTTCATCGCGAACGGCGAAGGCGTGGAAGGCGTGCCCGCCCTCGTGGAGGAGTGTGAACACGTCGTCGTTCGTTCCGACGGCGTTCATAAAAATAAACGGCAAGCGCACCTCGGCCAAATCACTTTGATATCCGCCCGGCGCTTTTCCCTTACGGCTCGACAAATCAAGTAGGCCGAGTTCGTTCATCTTGTCAAACTGTTCGCCCAATTCGCGATCGACGCGATGGAACACTCGCGAACAGGCGCGGATCAACTCATCCGCAGTTCCGAACGGATGCAGCGGCTCGCGGCCGTGCGGATCACACTCCATGTCCCACGGGCGCAGCTGCTCAACCCCCAACGCCTCCTTGCGGGCGCGTGACGCTTCGCGCAATACGGGAACAACAAGTTCTGCAACGGCTTTATGATAGGCTTCGCAATCGGCCGGTGTGTAATCGAACCGTTCGTATTCTCTGAATTTGAAATCGCGATAGTTCTCGAATCCCGCATTCAGCGCAATCTGGTGGCGTTTCACCAACATTTGATCGAAAATATCTTCAAGCTCATCGCGGTCTTTCAAACGGCGTTCCGCGACGAGTTTGTAGGCCGCTTCACGCACCGAGCGATCCGTCTCTTCAAGCTTGGCCAACGCGCGGGGGATCGTGATCTCCGCACCCTGCCATTGCACGGTCATCGCGCCGAATAATTTCTGATATTGCTGCGACAGCCGCTCAAGCTCCGTTTCAATCGCCACGTTTTCTTCGCGGAACAAATCAACCGCATTCAAGCACGAGCGCAAATAGACTTCGTATCGCGGTCCCAGCGACGAGGCCCACGAGTTCGCCACAAGTTTGCGATTCAAACGATCTTGCGCTTCCTTCATGCGCGGCGCGATCTCTTCAACAAACAGCATATAGGCTTTTTCAGCCTGCTCGTTATCGGTTGAGCAGGTCATGGCGATGTATCTGCGGGATGATTCTTCACCCAAGAACGCGGACAACTCACTCGAATCGGCAATCCAATTTTCAAGCTGCGCCGCGCTCTCAATCTGCCGCTCTTCCAAATCCTGATAATACGGAGCGACGTCGTCCCAATTTGAGAGTGTCAAGCCTGAAGCCAAAAAATTGCGTGGGAATTCCGTTGACGGTCGCTTCAGCTCCGCCACGCGATTTTCAATCGTTATCATCCCGAAAATGTCTCCTGATATGTTGACCGCTTAACGATTCGCGGTCACGATGTAGAATCCTAATGTGTCAAGCGTCGTCATGTCGATATAAGACGTGCCTGTCACGGTTATTAATATAGTTGAATTTCCTGTTGTCGGCGGGAATTGCGTGCCTCGCCAGATCGTGTAGCTTGCGGCGCCTTGCACGGGCAGCCATGACAATTGCATTCCATTACTCACCACAAGCACGGTCAATCCTTGCGGAGGAAGGATGCCAGACGTCAGAATGCAAACGTCATCCACAAGCGCTTCGACAAGCGAGCCCAGCGGTAAATCCTGCGCAACAATCCGTACGCGCACGCCCTCAGTCAACGGAATGTAATCTTCCAATAGGAAAGTTGCGCGCCGCCACTCCTCCCAATCGACGTTCTCGTGGAGCATCGAAATCCACGTCGCGCCGCTGTCGCTCGACACGTCAATATCAAAGTAATCCTGTCCCGGATTGTTGCCGTTGTCGTTTGTGAACCAAGTGTAGAGGTCAACAACCGCATCACTCTCCGTGCTAAGATCCCAAATCGGTGAGAGGAGCGTCGTGCGACCGCCGTCCACGTCGTTCGCGCCGACACCATTGCCTGCGCGTCCATCGGTTACAAAGCAACTTACGCCGCCCTGAGTGTGATCCGTATCCGATTGACAAACAACCCCGTCCAAGTTAACCGTGGGCTCAGGATCCATCACGCCCCAAATGCCGAGTGTTGCATTGTCTCCTGCAGCGCCGATCGTCCAGCCCTGATTTCCCGATTCAAAATCATAGCAGAACAACTCGCTCGGCATATAGAAGTTGATCGTTGTATCCGCATTCAATACGAATGTCGATTGCGACGCACCGCGAGAGCCGTATGCGCGCACAACGTAAGTAAGTTCAGTTGGCAAAACTAAGGAATAGAATCCCTCGGCATCCGTCGTCACGGGTGCGACCGGCACGTCGAGCGCGTTGACCGTTGCGCCGACCAATGGGGTATTGTCCGCGTTGAAAACGTGTCCCGATAGAGTTGCCACGGGCGACAGGACCATCGTGACGTCATGATGCGTTGAGTCGTTTTCGATGACAACAATTCCCGGAGCCGTCACGGGAAAATAACCAAATTTCGAGAAGTGAAGCGTGTAAGTTCCGGGCGAAAGCGGGACACTGAAGGTTCCATTTGCGGCTGACCATGCTATATGCGTACTACCGTCCACTTGGACTTTTACGCTATCAATTGGTTGACCATCCGATGTAATGACGCCGCGCACAAAGCCAAGATTGTACACGGCTGTGACCGCCGCGTATGCGTCAACAAATCCGTAGCCAAATGTGTTGTCATTGCCAACTTCCCCGTAGCCTTCATCGATTGCCGTGTTGAGCAACGCTTCCTTGATTGTTATCGCGTCGCAGTCCGGGCAGGCCTCGCGCATCAACGCAACCACGCCGGCAATGTGCGGTCCCGCCATCGAGGTACCGCTGAATCCGTCGCTGTAACCTCCACCGGGAATACTCGAGTAAACGCTGACACCGGGCGCGGCGATTTCCGGTTTGACCGCAGTCCCTTGGCACGGGCTGGGGCCGCGACTTGAAAAGCTTGCAATGTCATAGGGCGGAGTGTCGCCGGCCAAAACTTGCGCTGCGCCTACAGAAAACATTTGAACTTCACTTAAGGCATGAATTGCGGGACTGCGCGTCGTCTGTGCCGTTGGGCCTTCATTGCCTGCGCTAAACGTTACAACGCAACCCAGCGCTTCAAGATTCACAATCGTCGCATTCCACAAGTCCCAGCACTCATCATAGCCAAAGCCGCTATTCACGCCCCAACTATTTTGGACAACATCCGGCACGTCGTCAAGTGTCAGCGAGTCGCCGTCGGGATTGGCAAACCACTGATAGGCGTTGATGACGTCGTTATCGAACGGCGTGCCGATACCTTGATTGATTGCGTTGCAAGCAATCCATTCAGCGTCCGGCGCGCTTCCCACAGTCGTCGTGTCCGCGCCGCTAATTTCGCGGCCGCACAACGTTCCCATGACGTGGGTGCCATGCGAGTTATTATCCGATGGAAAATTCGTGGGTGGTTGAGCAAGCAAATCGTGCCAAGCCGCAGAGGGGTCGGCGCTCAATCCTCTCCAGCGTGACGCAAGCGCCGGATGACTTCCGTCAACACCGGTATCAAGATCGGCGACGAGCACGCCTCGTCCCGTGATGCCGAGTTCGCGATTCACTCGTGTCGCGCCGATTGCGTCCTGGCCGGGAGTCGTAAATTCATTATCGAGTGGACTGCGAGGTCTGCGAAAAGTCTCGTCGCTGCTCACACTATTGACGCCAATTATCGGCTCAATCGCAATAGCTTTGAAATTCTCCGAAAAACCCTTGACGTCACTGCGGTTTCTAAGCGCATTGAAGAACTCAGGTTTGGCGCTCACGACAAACAAATTCTCGATCCAGTACGCCGTGTAGCCTTCCACCAAACCGAGTTCCTTGCCGGCCTCAAGTTCGCCGCGAAACTTCGGCTGCGTCATCCGTGCGTTTACGTGCAAGGCGTCGTAAATCTCGCGGTAGCGCTCCGCTCGCTTTGCGCCGCGTTCATGCAGTGATAAATCTAACTCCCGAACGTCAATCGGACTTTCGAGAATGATGATTCCGGAGATGAATTTGTCTTTCGCGGCTTTGCTTAACTCCGCGTCAAAATTTGGCGAAACATCCGCCGCAGATACAATACTGACCAATACTCCAACTACGAGCGTTGCAAAAATTGCGTGTTTCATTCTCTACCTCGTATTGGGGAATCCCGTTTATCGTTCAGAAACCACAAAGAAATATTCCAGTGAATTTTCCGGGACCGGAACCACAAAATCCGTCGTTACCGTCGTGCCGATTTGAGTCGCATTTCCAATCGCCGGCGGCCAAACCGTGCTGCTCCAGACCGAGTAAAACTCCGCATTCTCGGCTGCCGACCAATTCAAATAGACATTACTGCTTTCAATTGAAATCGTCAAATCACTGACGGCCGACGGCGTCAGATTGCCACCCGCGTCAATTGTCACGGGTACATCAAATACGGGAGCAATAGGATCATTAGAGACAAATCTCAGCATTGTCGCGGAGGGGCCGTTGGGCAGACAGCATGAGGATAATCTGAGAACGACGTTTTGCTGCGCGCCAATCGCCACGTTTCCTGAGGGCGGAATCGTTTGCACCGCCGGAGCGGGGCAGAACTTGATGGCAAGATTGTTGGCAATATAGGCCGCATTGTAAACGACGTTTATCCCTTTTGTCTTGTCACTGTTTTGCATGCCAATTGTCGCAGATTCCAGCCGGTTCACGCCCATGCTCGCATATTGATAGGTAATCGAGCCGTCTGACTTCAGGATGACTTCAAAGTTGTATAAACCGCTATTGGCATAGCTTTGCACGTTCTGATACGACACTACAAAGCTGTCAACGTTATTAGTCCAGCGGCGAATATTTGTTCCGGCGCGTTGCGGGCTCAAGTCATCCCACCAACAAGCGAGGATATTCTCCGGCGCTGCGGTCGCTGGAAGAGCAAGATTCGTATATGATGTTGCGCCGGTGGCGGTTGATGTAAACGACAACCATCCATTTGCGGCGACGCGAATCTGTGAGTAATTGTTGCCGTAAAACGGGAACGTGAATCCCAGCGCGAACGGTCCTAAATTTTGATCGTCGCTCGAAAATGCGATCTGAGTGCCAATCGCGCTGATGTCAACCCAGCTGTATGTCGGTCCACCTGCTGCCACTCTGCTGTCAATCCAGCGGCCGCCGCCAACTCCCGCGCCGTAGTTAGTTGCGCCAAAGCTTAACTCAGATGCACTCCATGTCAATGCAGCGTCGCCATTATTTTGAACGGCAATGTTCACGTCATATGTGTCGCACAGCGGCACGGCTTCGGAAATCGGATTTGGCGTTACGGCGATTTCCGCGCGGGGGGCTGGGCTCAATTGAATATCGAGAATTGTCGGCGTACCTGCGACCACGTTGACATTGTTTACGACTTGGCTGACATAACCCGGCGCCGAAAATGTCAGGCTATAGTTTCCTGCCAATAACATCCGGTAATACTCGCCGTGCAAAGCGCTGCTGTGTGTGACATAGGGGATATTTGCCAGCATGATATTCGCGCGCACCGGATCCCCGGTCTGGGCATCCGTCACGACTCCGCGCACACCCTCGCGCGCCATTTGCAAATAGTTAATCATTGACCGGCGGTTCTCGCGCCACAAACTGTCGAGCGCACTCTCCGGCCCGGACTTCGTGTACGAGATTTCCATCGTCACTTCTTTGTCGCCCATCCACACGTAATTCCAATCCTGCATACCACCTGAGACATGGTACCACTCCGCGCCGTTTGTCGTGCCATCCGGCGGGAAGTTGCTGTGGTTATACATCGTCGGATTGGATTGCGCATAAGTCAAAGCGATTTGGTAGAAAAGTGCGTCCTCGGGACTTGGCGAGAAAACGCTTGCGCCGTTGTAATTACTGTCCCATGGATAATTCGCCACCACTTCGCCGCCGTGAAAGTTTGCGGAAATCACAAAATTCCGCGTCGCCGAAAAATTCATCACATTCGCCGTTTCGATCTCGCGTCCGGCTGTCGTGTTGGTTGAGTCCCAACAGCGATCCGGGAAATCGCGATTCAGGTCTTGGCCGTTTGCATTGAACCTCTGTCCCAATGTTCCCACGTTCCTGCCGTCGGGATTCATCAACGGAAGGATGTAAATCTCATAATCGTTGACCATTTCAGTCAATTCGGCGTCAACTCCGTAGCCCGTCAAGAGAGTATCAATGAGCTTCATGCAATTCTCAAGCCCGGTCAATTCGTCGCCGTGCATCGCGCCGATGTATTTTACTTCAATTTCCGGTTCATCTGAACCAACATTGTCCGACACCTTGCCCACCCACATCGGTCGCCCTTGCACGGAATTCCCGATGCTCTGATACGAAAACAGCGTCGGGTAGGCCGCCGCCCACGCAATGAACTGTGTTTCAATTTCGGCGTTTTCGTGATAGGTGTCCAATCTGCCTTGCTCGACGCGCTCTTCCGGAAGCCACTGCACACTAAATCCGCGAGCGCGCAATTGGTCAAAGTCTTCCTGAAGCAAATAGACGTGCGCCTTTGGACCGCGATAGTGATCGAATATACCGCCCGCATCCTCAATCGTCTTCGCATCCAGAGGAGACTTGATTTCAATCTCGGCCAAACGCGAGTCGTTCATATTCTTCTTCACAGGCCGCGCGGACGCGCTAAATGCAAACAGCAATACTCCTGCAAACAGTAAGCTCAAAAATAAATTCCAATGCTTCATCGTTCGATCCAATTCTATGTTAGCTTCACTCCGGCTTCAGGATGGAGTTCAATCCACTCGCTCCATGAGCCCGGATACAATTGTAAATTCTGAAATCCTGCACAATCCAAAGCCCACAACAACTGGCACGCCGTCACACCTGAACCACAATAAGCGGCAACAGCTTTTCCGTCAGAGATACCGTGGCTCTCAAACAGCGTGCGCAATTCGTCACGGCTTTGCAGTCGCGGCGGGTTTCCGTTCAGCAAACTTGCCAGCGGAATATTCCCCGCGCCTTGAATGTGTCCGGCACGTTTGTCCAGCGCCTCCACTTCGCCACGAAAGCGCTCCGGAGCGCGCGCATCAAACAAGAGCCCCCCGTTTGTCATCCGACGCAAAACCTCATCTGCGTCAATCATCAGCTCCTCGCGGAGTCGAATATCAAAAGGTCTAACGGGCGCTCGTTTAGTCTGATGAGTCTCAATTGCGCGACCCTCGGACTTCCATTTCGCGAAGCCGCCGTCGAGCACCATGACGTTGTCAACACCAATCCAGCGAAGCAGCCACCACAACCGCGCGCCAACTTTGGAACTCTCTTCTTCTGTGGCGACCACGCGCACGCCTTTGCCGATTCCTTTTCGAGCAAGCCGCGAAACCAAATCCGCCGGAGCGGGCAGCGGGTGTCGGCCTTTGGAGTAGTCGCCCACTTCCGAGAGATCGGCGTCCACGTCAACAAATACTGCACCGGGAATGTGACCGTTCAAATAGCTTGCATAGGCGGCGTTAGAATTCTGATGGACCCAGCGCACGTCGGCGATTACCAAATCCGAATCATCAAGATGTTCAGCCAACCATTCTGTCGAAACGAGTTGTCCCAAAATATTCTAATGCTCCACAATCACATGAAAGTAGCCGCGCGTCGGGTGAATCGGCGCGGCATAGGGTAACACAACAAACGTGTCGGCAGTCGCTGCGATCGTTGTCAAGAAGCTGCCGGTATCTGTTGAATCGGTTTTCACGAGAAACAATCCGGTTCCGTCGTAACTCCAAAACAATCGCACACTGTCGGCTGCGGCGCGAATAACTAAATCATTAACTGCGACCGGCGGCCCGGACAATTGCGGCCCATGATAGCCTTGATCAGCCGTCAAATCGTCAGTCGCATAGTTCGTGCTCGTTGTCCCAATCGGCGCGACTGCGGCAGGATCCGCCGCGTTGAGACACGGAGAGTCTTCCGCTTGTCCGGTTGCGACATGCGCAAGATAGTAATCATGCCCGACCCCGCTGACCCAAAGAGGATTCAACTGAATATTACGGTAGCGGTCGCACGGATCTCCGTTCGCATTCAAACTATCGAGCGCGCCCAACCCCACCGGGCCTTGAGAAGGTGAATTGCTGAAAAAAGCAAAATTCGCGCTGTCGTTTGAAGTCACGCAATTGTATTGAATCGAAGAGGTTGGCGCAACGAAGAAATAGATTCCGTCGCCGTGGTTCTCTGCAATGATGTTGTTCTTCACCTGCGACGAGCCAAAGCGCATGTAAATTCCCGCGCCATCGACCGCCGTATTTTCGGCTATGGTGTTGAACTCAACAGTTGCACTTGTGCTGCCAAGCCAAATCGCGCCGCCGATCGCCGAAGTGTTGTTCAGGAACAAATTATTTCGCATCACCGCCGGAGCCGCATCGAGGAACACCGCGCCGCCGGTGTTTACCGAGCTGTTGTCTTCAATCCGGCAATTGAGCAATTGTCCCGTCGCGCCCTGTGCCAAATAGGCTCCCCCTGCTGCTGCGGTTCCGCCTTTGATGACACAGCCGTCAAATATCGGCGCTGAACTGGACCGCGCGCAAATCACGCCGCCTGAATCCGCCGATCCTGTTTCAAAGTAGCAATTTGTAAAGGTTGGGGAAGATTGCTCAAGAAATACCGCGCCGCCTTGCAACGCCTGATGCCGTTCAATTGAGCAATTTGCAAAGCTCGGGGACGAAGCCGAGATCCGAAGCGCGCCGCCTTCCGTACGTGACGTGGACAACGCGCGTGAATCGGAGATCGAGCAGTATTCAAATTCGCTACTGCCCGAATTTCCCCTCATTGTCACTCCGCGCCATCGGCCCGGATTCGTCAAGGTATCAGTTGTAAAAATGATTGAATCTGTAAACGTCCCGATAGCAGTCACGACTCCTCGCACATCCATACCGTTCGGTCCGCAAAACAGCAACGTTGTTCCCGGCGCAATTGTCAGCGTATTGAGCGAGTCAACAACAACATCGGCAACGACTTTTATCGTGTTTGGCCCGATGATTCCAGACAGAGGCCCGAATAGACCATCCGGCGAAAATCCGTCAGCACTTTCGAGCGCGCCAATATCCGGCAACGTCATTGCGGGTTGAGGTCGCATCGCTCCGAGCAAATCTTCGGCAATCGTATTCCAATTTCCTGCGCCAATTGCCGGGCTATTCGCGGTTAGATTCCAGTTCCCGTTCGCCTCGTCTTGAAACAGCGGGTCACTGACGAGATTGAAGTACGTATCGCACGAATCTCCGTTGGCATTCACGGCGACTATTGATCCCAGCAGCAAGGGGCCGTTTGCAGTATCATTGGCGGCATATTGAACAGTTCCCTGAAGCAGTGAATACGCGATTCGCGATGCTCCGGCTGCGTCGAAATAGAGATTGTTCCCACTTGACTGGGCGATTACTGAGTTCTCAATATCGGCAACTGTTGATTCAAGTCTCATCCCGCCATTAACGCTGCCGCCAATCGTGCAATGCCGCAAGAAAATTTTGCTGCTGTTCGCCGTCGCGAGTCCGCCGCCCAGCGCCGCCGTCTGGTTGTTCGTTATCAAACAATTCGTGGCGCTCAATGTGCTCTGATTCGTTGAAATCCCTCCGCCATTCAAATCAGAGGAATTGTGAGAAATTTCGCAGGCGTTGAACGTCGCTTCGGCGGCTTCCCACAAATGTATTCCGCCACCCTCGGCATCCGCCGTGTTTCCGCGAATCCGGCAGTTCGTCAATGTCGGTTGCGATTGCCGAATGGACAGGCCGCCGCCATTTCCCAAACTTGTGTTGCTGTCAAAATCACAATTTGTGAATGACGGATGCGCGTTGTTGCGCAGGAACACGCCCGCTCCGTACAGCCCAGCCGTATTCTGCCTCACCACGCAATCCACAAATGTCGGTGCACCATCCAACGTCACCCAAATTCCCGCGCCTTCACCCGCCGCTGTGTTGCCGCGCACTTCGCATTGCTCAAACAAGCCGTTTGAGGTTTCGCGGTAGCTGTGAATCCCACCACCGTCATCAGCAGAGCGGTTATACAAGACCTTGCACCGTAGCATATGCGGCGACGACTCCCAATTGTAAACTCCTCCGCCGTCAAAATCAGTGGTATAGTTCGCTTCAATTGTGCAGTCGAAAATCAGCGGCGAGGAATTTTCACAGGCGATGCCTCCGCCGTGTCCACGTCCGTTGTTGCCGCGCATGATCGAACTGTCCATCCGCGCCGTGCAATTCTTGAACATGATTCCGCCGCCGTTTACGCGGGCAAAATTGCTGTCAAATGTACACCCTACGAACTGCGGACTCGCCCCACGCGCATATGCGCCGCCGCCGCTGCCATTCGTTGAAACATTCTTGAATGCTCGTGTGTCTGAAATAACGGTGCCGATGTTATTGTGGATATACATCGCGCCACCTTCTGCTCGCGACGTGTTCCGTTCAAAATAACACGAGTCCATCAGCAATGTCGATCCGGTCACATACATGGCTCCCCCAGCCGACTCCGCCTTGTTCCGGCGGAATGTACTATGTTCGATCCGCAGAGTCGTGCCGCCGCCCATGTACATTGCTCCACCGAGGCTGTCCGCTCCCCCCGGTCCCGGCGCCCATGCATTTTCAACAACTGCGTAGCGGATGAAGCTTGAGTCGTTTGCGTTGTTGAGACTGAGCCCCCGCCACCGCGACGGATTCAACAAAGTATCGGTCGTGAAGAAAACGGAGTCTCCGGGCAGTCCCGCGACCGCCAAATAGCCGGAAACCGCCAGCGAATATGCTCCGGCGAAGTACACACGCACGCCCGGCTCAATGCTCAAGCTATCCGCCGCCGGCACAGTGAGATTTCCCTGTACAACATAGGGACTTGCGGCGAGTGTCCAGGTACCCTCGATATTCCCCGCCGGCACAAAGGTCGAATCCGCTGCAGAAATCTCCGTTAGGCAAAAGCACAGCAAGACCCAACTGACCCGTCGCATCAATACAAAGTTCACTCTGCCCATTATCCATTCTCAGGTTATGATTCCATCCATTACCGTCTCGAGAAAACACACTACTCCATCCTTACAATTTGCAACCGATTCCTCCTGAATGCAAGCCTCATACGGTATTCAATGCTGATTCATCTCTCGAATAAAAACATCCTAAACTATTGTTAAAACTGCATTAAATTTGTAAACAAGGTCACACGGCCTAACAATTGCGTTGCACGGCGAGGCTTGACCGGAATCCCGCCTGCATCCCGCAATGATTTTCGGTGTTCTACCAACTATTGCATCTGAAGTTACAAACTACGACCTTATAAAAATTTGGTTCCCCGGGCGATTCATAGAAGGAGAAGCGACATGACAAAAGGGAAGATCACGAATTGGGCGCTGCTGGCAATCGGCGCGTTAATGGTTCTGTCAACCTCGGCTCTTGCGGTTACGCAAGCCGATGTTGTGAGACTGAAACAAAAGGCGGCGCGCGGTGAAGCATTCACTCCCGCAGAGCGACGCCTGGCTGATGAGGCCAGAGAACAGCTTGGAAGCATCATTCAGTGGCCAAGTCAAGAGGAACACCGTCGGCCACCTCATAGCCCGCTCGATGTTTACATCGCTGCGGATGTAGCCTACGAATGGGTTGACATTACCGAAGTCGGCACTCCGGCAGGACTAACCAATGATGATCAATCCGTAGGGCCGTTTGAACTTGGATTTGATTTTACTTTCTATGATCAAGTGTACTCCTCGGTGTACATGACCTCGAATGGCTGGGCCGGATTTCAGGACCAGGGCGGCTGGGCGGCTTATTTCAATGAGACAATTCCAAATGAAGCCGAGCCTAATGCAGCTACCTACATTTTCTGGGACGACCTGTATCCCCCGACCGGTGGCGAGTATTACTACTACGAAGACCAAGTGAACCACAGGTTCATTATGAGCTGGATTAATGTGCCGCACATCGGAACAGAAGACGAGCTGTACACATTCCAGATCATATTGACCCCAGACGGCAATATTCGTTACAACTACCAGTTAGTTCACGAAGGCGGTAACTTCGGGAACTTTACGTGCACCGTTGGTATCGAAAACGAAACCTCAACCGAGGCGCTTGAAGTTTGCTTTGATGGCACAGGAACTGTTCCTGTTTCGGAAACGTCTATTCTTATCGGGCAGCCAGATGGCGTGCCGATGGCGGTGGAAGATTTGGCCGTTGCAGTAAATGATCACACCGTAACGTTGACATGGAACGATCCGACGGAAGACACGAACGGCAATCCGGTCACGTTGACGAATGTTGAAGTGTGGGAAGGCCGTCCCGGAAGCGGCGACCTTGTTGCGACGGTTGGACCCAACGTGGAAACGGCAGTCTTGACCAATGTGCTTGACGGCTCAAAAGTCTATTACGTTCGGGCGTATGCCAATCCGTACTACGGTGCCTCTGCCCATATCGGTGCGATTGTTGGAACACCGAGCTATGCGAACAATTTCGATACGAACGACGGTGGGTGGACATCCGATGAAGGTTGGAGTTGGGGCGTGCCGCAGAATGGAATGGCTCCGGAGCCGTTTTCAACTCCTAATGCTTGGGGAACTGACTTTGAAAATGGCTTCCCGGCGTTTGCGGATTATTCGCTTGTATTCAACAACGATTTAGTTGTTGCAAATACCAACGGCGTGATTGAATTTTACGCTTGGTGGAGAACCGATTTCGGTTGGGATGGTTGTAACTTCAAGGCCTCGCTCGACGGCGGTCAGACTTGGGAAGTTGTCACACCGATTGACGGCTATACGATCGACGCCATGTTCGAAGGGACGCAGAATCCGTTGAGCGGCGAACCCGCATGGACGGATGCTTCAGGTGGTTGGCGGCACATTGAAATTCCGCTCGATGCCTACATTGGCGAAGCTCCAATGTTCAAATTTCATTTTGGCTCGTCCGACTGGGCGCAAGGAAATCCGGGCTTCTACCTCGATGACGTCATCATGTGGGGATTGGATGAACCCGTTTTTGCAACCGTGTCCGGCAACATAACCTTTGACGGCGGCAATGGTGTCATGACAGCAGTGGATGTTCGGGCGAACGGTTTTGGCTCGCCCAGCACGCACCCTGCGGCCAACGGAGCTTACACACTTTCAAACGTCTTGACCGGACCGCGCACGATTACTGCGAGCTTAACAGGCTATCATCCGCGAACCCTTGATCTCACCGTAGTCGAAGGCGGCAACACCGGCGCCAACTTGACGCTTACCCGTCTTGATCCGCCGCCGCCCACAAACGTTCAAGGCACAGTTGTCAGCGCCACCGGACTTATGACGTTGACTTGGACGGCAGCAGCCGATCCGCTTGTTGACGTTTATACAATCTACCGCAGACTCGCCGGCGAACAAAACTTCGTTCAGCAGGGCACCAGCACGACCACAACTTTCCAACAAACCCTGACGGCGGACGGAATCTACCAGTACGTTGTCACCGCAACGGATAACGGTGTCAGTGTGCCGGTGACTTCCGTGCGCTCGAATCAAGCCACCGTTCTCTTCGGCGAACTTCCGGTGACGACATTAGGAGCGGATGGAGATTATGATGATCGCATTCATCTGTCATGGCTTACGCCGGGAACGATTGAAGGGACTGAGCTATTTTATGACGACGGCAGCGCAGAACAATTCTACGTTGTTGCCTTCCCCGCCGGGCCATCGGACTATTTCTGTGTGCGCATGACGCCGCCGGATGACGCCACCTACCCGCTGCTGATATATGCCGCTACAGTATTCGTTGAAGACCAATTAGACATCCCGTGGATTGGAATTTGTCCGCCAAGCGACGTATTCGAAGGCCCGGACATTTCCAACGCGATGTATGAATGGACAAGCCTTCATGCCGACTCAACTCCGGGTTGGGTAACCTGTGAAACTGACGGCAGCTTGTTCCTGGAAGAGGCTGGTGACTTCTATATCGTCTATCAATTCCCGCCAGATCAGAACGATCAACCTGCCGTTGGTTCCGACTGGAATCAGGTTGACAATCGTTCATATTGGACCCAAACTCCCGATCAATTCTGGAACCTGTGGACGGCACATGATTGGATGATGCGCGCTTGGCTTGGTGGACCTCCTCCTGAAGAGGGTTTGGTCATGAATCAGGATTTCTATCTGCTCTCAACGGGATCTGCACGTGGCTACGCGATTGACCGTGTCCCCACGCTTCCTGTTGTCGGTTCAGAAGACAGCCCGGGACGCATAACCGGCGGCGACTACAAAAAGGCGCTTGCTCGCGGCCCAGTCAAACTTGCCGGGAATCAAGCAAATCCGTTGGATCGTTGGTTTGCTCCCTATGTCGTGGCTCCGAAGCTTGAGTTGGTTGCTCGTGACCCGCGCACGCCGCTCGATGACGTCGTTAACTACCGGGTCTATCGTGGCAATACGATGATCGGTGAACCAGTCGAAACAGACTTTTGGGATTTGAACCGCATCGAGAATACGCCTTACAGCTATCACGTCACGGCCATGTACGACAACGGCGTTGAGTCTCCGTCGTCGCCCGTTCGCACTCTGACTTGCAATATGGAGCCTGAAGCGCCGTCCGGCCTAACCGGTACTCCAATTGGTACATCACAGATGGCCTTGGCGTGGGTGGCTCCAACGCTCAACCGTGATGGTTCGGCTCTTGTCGATCTCGCGCAATACAAAGTGTACCGCAGCGGCGAACTGATTGCGACTCTGGCGGCCGGTACAACTACCTATACGGACACGCCGCCGCAAAACGATGGATTCTACGCGTGGACAGTGACTGCTCAGGACGAAGTTCCTAACGTTTCCGCTCCGTCAGTTCCGTTTATTGGTGCGGTTGTCAGCCCGTTTGAGGCAATAGACTATGAATGGGTTGATATTTCTACTATAGGCACTCCACTCACCTTTGACTGGTGGGGCGCAACGGCGGGGCCAATTGAACTTGGATTCACCTACCCGTTCCTTGACGAAGAGTATTCGCAAATTTACATTTCTCCCAGCGGTTGGGTCTCGTTCCAGCAGGTTCAAGGTTTCTGGTTCAGTCAGCCCATTCCAGACGGAATCGAACCACATGCGGCCATCTATCCGTTCTGGGACGAACTGGGAGTATTTGAAACCGCTCAAGTAATCACCTATCACGATGCGGCTGATGACCGTTTCATTATCAGTTGGATCGATGTTCCAAGCTTGAACGATTTCAATTTCCGCTATACCTTCCAATTGATTCTTGAAGAGGGCGGCGCGGCGATCTTCAATTACCACACAATTCCCGACCAGGGCTGGCCTGGCAACATGGATTGCACTGTCGGCGTCGAGGATGCAACAAGCACAAGCGCCGTTCAAGTCTATTCGCAAGGCTCAGGCGTAATTCCGCCGATGAGTGAAACTTCGATCGCCTTCTGGGCCGGCCCATCTGGAACGATCACAGGCCTCATCCGCGAATTTGGTTCTAACGCTCCACTGAACAACGTTCGTGTGACGGTAGATGAAGTTCCTGACCTGTTTGTGAACACGGATGTCACAGGCCTGTATGTCCTCGAGGTCGAACCCGGCACCTATCATCTCCGCACACACATTCAGGGCTATTGTGACCAAGACGCCACGAACGTAGTCGTCGCCGACGACGGCACTGCTACTCGTAACTTCACGATGCGCCAGCCGAATGCGACTTTTAGTGTAACGTCAATCAACATACTGTCTGTTACGGGACAAAACGCTACCGCCGAATTTGAGATTACCAATCCCAACGGTCAATGTGATCTCGAATACTCGATTACAACGAACCGAACATGGCTGACGGTTTCAAATGCTACAGGAAACGTTGCGGCCAACCAGTCGCAAACCATCACGGTAACCGGCTTTACTGCCGACTTCGTGCCCGGTGACTATACGGGAACGATCTTGGTTGCACACAACGACCACAATAGTCCGTTGACGATTCCCGTGAGCATCAGTCAGTCCTTGGACGCCGATAACAACGCCGAGTTGCCGACTGAGTTTGCCTTGCATCAGAATTACCCGAATCCGTTCAATGCGACTACCGTGCTGAGCTTTGACGTTCCGCAGGAAAGTCAAGTCGAACTCGTGCTGTTCAATATTCAAGGCCAAGAAGTGGCGCGTCCTGTGGATCGTCTGATGGCTGCGGGTCGCCACGCAGTGAACTTTGATGCGACCAATCTGCCGACGGGCATGTATCTGGTCAAGATGAATGCGGGCAACTATTCAGCTGTCCAAAAGATGGTCTTGCTGAAGTAACCGTTCCTATAACGTTGAGTAACGAAAGCCCGCGAACTGCGGGCTTTCGTCGTTTCAGGACTTAAGGGCACAAAATGTGCATTTGTAAACAATACTTGAAGGATGGTGTCGAAATCGAATCAGCATACCCTATGCTAAATGTTATAGCGTTCTTGTCCAAAAGCAAGTCTAAATAATTGTTTCCCCTATGATGGATTACAAGAATTCGCGCAAGCTTGTTCGCTCGCTTCGTACAAGTGTGGTCGGCGCGGCGGCATATCTCGCCTCCGCATCGGTCCTTTATGCCGAGCCGATTCCGGAGAAGTCAAACCTTGTCTCATTCTGGCCTGCGGCGCTTGGACTTATTTTCGCGCTAAGCATCGGGGCCGCCTGCGTCTGGGCAATCAAGAACTCACGACGGGCCTCGGATCACGATGACATCTCTGTCTGGCGAGCATTGGCCGAGAACATTGCTGAAATCGTAATTCTGTTATCCCGCGACGGCAAAATTCTCTATGCTAACCGCTGGCAGAATGAGATCGACACGATCGTCGGCACGCCGATAGTGGAGCTGATTGATGAAATTGAGCGTTCCCGGTGGCGCGAGTTCATGCCTGATCTGCCGAAAAGCCGCGACGCTTGTACCACAGCCGTATTCAAAATGAAGCTGCCCGGTAACGGTGTCGGCTTCTGGGAGTTGCGTCTTGCGCCCCTCGAGAACAGCCCGAACGGAGCGCAGTTCATTCTTTGCGCCCGCGACGTGTCTGACGCTCATTTGAAGGAGGTCGGCAAAGATGTTCTCTATAAGATCACGCTTGCATCGTCGCGTATTGAATCTCTGCCTGAACTCATTACTTACGTTGAACAGCAGGTCTCGCGGCTTATCGACACGAGGAATTTCTACCTCGCAGTTTACGACAAAACGACCAACACCTACACCAAGCTCATCTCCCGCGATAAATCCGGCTCTATTGAAACAATGGACTCCTGCCTTGATCTGAGCGGGGGGTTGACGGACTATGTTAGAACGTTTGGCAAGCCTGTGTTGATGAATGAAACCAACCGCGAGCAATTGAAAATGGAATTTCAATTGCGCTCAATCGGCGATCCCGCCGCGTGCTGGTTAGGCGTGCCCCTTCGGGTTGGCAACGATGTGAACGGCGTGTTCGTCGTACAATCCTATGAAGACCAAAACCATTACACGCAGGCCGACGCTGACCTGCTGACGATTGTCGCAGGCTCGATTGGCCGCGCCCTCGAGCGCCAACAAGCGCAATCCGACCTGAAACTTCGTGAATCCAAACTTCGATTGCTGACCGAACGAATGCCAGCACTCTTGTGGTCGCAAGGCGTCGATGGAAAAATAACCTATGTTGCCGGCGCCGCACTCGGAGCTATCGGTCTTAACGAGAGGCAACTGATAGGCCGTTCAATTCCCGATACTATGATCTGCAAAGAATCGGATATCGCGGAACGAATGAAGTTTGAAAATGGGGCGTCGTCAATAGACTTTCAATTCAAGTTCAGAAACAAGTCGTTTGAGGCCTTTCTCGAACCGTCGTTTGCTGATAACGGTCAATTTGTCGGCGCCACCGGCGTAGCCCTCGACGTAACGGAGCGCGACCACGCTGGAAAAGAACTGCGCCGCTACTTTGATATATCCGGAGACTGGATCACCGTCTCAAATTTCAACGGCATTATGCTACAGTGTAACGAAGCATATTTGCGAATGACGGGATATTCCCGCGAAGAACGGATAAATCAACCGACCTACTCGCTTGTGCACCCGGATGACATCAATGTTTCAAACGAGGCGATGGGGAGACTTTTGCGCGGTGAATCGGTCATCGCTCTGGAAATTCGAATATTATGCAAAGACGGTACGTATCGGTGGGTATCTTGGAATTCGGTCCTTAGCTCTGAAGATGGCCTGATTTACAGTAGCGGCAAGGATGTCACTCACCGCCGCGAAATAGAGAATGCGCTGCGTGAACGAGAAGAGCAATTGCGACTTTTCATCCGGCACTCGCCCGCCGCGCTTGCAATGTTTGACAATGACATGCGCTACATTGTGAGCAGCGAGCGGTGGAAACTTGACTATGGCCTTGGAGATATTGATGTCGTCGGCAAAAGTCATTATGAAGTCTTCCCAGAAATCGGAGATGAGTGGAAGGCTATCCACAAGAGATGCCTTAGTGGTGCTACTGAAGAATGTGCGAAAGACCCGTTCCCACGCGCGGACGGGTCGATTGACTGGGTTCGCTGGCAGATCAAACCGTGGTATCATGCCGATGGGCAGATCGGCGGCATCATTATGTTTACTGAAGTGATTACCGCCGAAGTAGAAGCTGAACTCGAACTCGCTCGATCGCGAAACCTTGCTCGCCAGATCGTGGCGTCTTCGCTTGACGCTGTAGTTGCAATGGACAGCTTTGGAATCGTTACCGAATGGAATCCGAGGGCCGAAATGTTATTCGGTTTTACACGGGAAGAAGCGATAGGCAATTTACTCCATGACCTTATAATTCCTGACGTCCATGCCAAGGCTCATTTTCACGGTCTTGAGAATTTCTCACGAACTGGTGTGTCACACATACTCGACCGTCAGATTCAAATCTCGGCGCGCCGCAAAGATGGAACTGAATTTCCGGTTGAAATGTCTATTGGAACTATTCCTTCCGGCGATGAGACTCATTTTTCTGCATTCATTCGTGACATAAGTGAACGCCTTGAGAACGAGAGAGAATTGCGCGAGAACCGTCATCAACTCAAAGAAGCACAACGTATCGCCGGCCTTGGATTCTGGAACTGGAACGCAGCGACGGACGAGATGTATGTTAGTGAAGAGAAACTTGTCCTGTACGCGCGACCCGAACTGAAACTGCCGATGACGTTCTTTGAGTTTCTTGAGATTGTGCACCCCGAAGATCGCCAATCATTCATTGATCTGCATCAGGAGATCATGGGGGGTACAAACAGTTTTGAATTGCATTACAGGATTGTCAGGCCGTCAGGAGAGATCAGACACGCTTACACGCAAGGTGAAGCTATTCGTGACACCGAAGGCAACGTTACCAAACTTTTCGGAACTACTCTCGATCACACTGAACGCGTACTTGCTGAAGAGAGAGTGCGTAGTAGCGAGGAGCGTCTGGCTATGGCCTTGGAAGGGTCGTCTGACGGCTTTTGGGATTGGAATGTCGTCTCGGGGGATTGTTATTTTAGCCCGCGAATTGTTGAGTGGCTCGAGTTTGATCCGACCGAATTCCAACATCATGTGAAGTTCTGGGAATCGCTGATTCACCCTGACTATTTGGAGATATTCAATACATCATTTCAGGCTCACGTTTCAAATAGAACGACTCACTACGAAATAGAAGAGCGAGTTCGAACGAAATCCGGGTCTTGGATATGGGTCTTGTCGCGTGGGAAAGTGGTCCAATGGAACGAGGATGGAACGCCACTGCGCGCCGCCGGAACTTGGACGAACATCACAGTTCGCAAGAACATGGAAGCTCGTGCAACTCAGTTAGGCAGAATCATGGATCACTCTATGAGCGAAGTCTATATTGTGGATCGATCTACCATGAAGATCGTCGAAACCAATCATCGCGCCAGGCTGAATACAGGCTACACTGTTGAAGAGCTGCAGGGTCGGCCAGTTACCGATTTGCTGGACAACTGGAATGAATCGGAACTAAAAAAGCTCGCTGAACCTATCATAAATGGCACGATGGAAGCGGTTAGAAGTTCAAGTATGCATGTTCGAAAGGACGGGACAAAATACCCGTTTGAAGCGACACTGCAAATGATGGAGTGGCACGACAAGACGGTATTTGTTTCCATCGGAATCGATAATTCTGAGAAAGCCAAAGCCGAGCGTGAATTTAAGGAGCTTGAAGCGCAGTTACGCCATGCCCAGCGACTCGAAACTATCGGTACGCTTGCCGGCGGGATTGCGCATGACTTCAACAATATTCTCACGCCGATCCTTGGCTATGCTGACATGGTCGCGTGTGAACTTGACCCTGAATCCGGCACTCGCCGCGATATCGAGCAAGTTATTCAAGCCGCATATCGCGCTAAAGGACTGGTGCAGCAAATTCTGGCTTTTAGCCGTCAGGCCGACCAGACCCGTCACCCGTTGCAAATCGACATTGTTGCCAAAGAAACGATTCGCTTGCTTCGCGCAAGTGTTCCGCCCAATATCGAGTTCTATCAGGATATCAACAATGTCGGCAGCGTCCTGTCTGATCCGACGATGTTGAATCAGGTATTGATGAACCTGTGTACGAACGCATATCAGGCAATCGGAGATGACTTCGGAGAAATTTCAGTCTCGCTCAAGAGCGAGTTCGTGCACAGTACCGATAAGATTGGAAAAGCAAGTCTGCCGGAAGGAAGTTACGCTGTTCTAAAAGTTACGGACTCGGGTCCGGGAATCGACTCTCAAACTCTTGAGCGAATGTTCGAGCCTTTCTTCACCACAAAGGACGTTGGCAAAGGCACAGGGCTCGGGCTATCTGTCGTACACGGTATTGTGCAAGCACATGGCGGAGCGATTATCGTTGACTCCGAACTCGGGAAAGGTACGCAAATCTCCGTGTTCCTTCCCTTGTTAATCGTGAATGAAACGGAAATCGCGCCGGTTGTGTATCAGAATCTACAAGGGAATGAGCACATCTTGCTCTGTGACGACGATGACACGATCTTGCTCTTGGGACGGCAAATGCTCGAAAACTACGGTTACAAAGTCACTGCTACCAACGATCCGGTTACGGCATTGGTCATGCTTGCCGAAGCCGTTCCGCCGATTTCACTCGTCGTTGTTGATGATCGCATGCCCATCTTATCCGGGCACGACGTCGGAATGGCGGCGCGCGATTTCAATCCTGATTTACCAATTATTCTCCTGTCGGCAAGTTTGCAGCCTGAAGACAACTGCGAACCATTCGCGGCGGTACTCTCCAAACCTGTTGGCTCAGGAGAGCTTGCAAAAACAGTACGAAATACAATTGACAACTCTAAAGTAGGGGTAATACAATGACCAGAATTCTCGTCATAGACGACGATCCCAATGTCCGTCAAATGATCTGCCGGATGCTTGAACGTGAGGGGTACGAAATTGAGTCGGCTGCCAATGGCCGCGAAGGTCTTGAGAAATTCAAATCCTGCCCGGCGGATCTTGTGATTACAGACATCATCATGCCTGAGCAAGAGGGGATAGAGACGATTCGACTTCTGAAGTCGGAGCATCCGGAGTGCCCGATTATTGCCATCTCCGGTGGCGGTCGCATGGGCCCTTCCGACTATCTTTCAATGGCAAAACTTCTCGGAGCATCGTATGCGATCAGCAAGCCGTTTGACCGCATGCAACTGTTGTCATCCGTGAAGCAGGCTCTGGCTGAGGGTGTTGCCTGATTAATTTCCCAACGACTACTGTCAGTTATAGCTTCCAAGGATGGGCTGGGGACAAATCGACTTCTTGCGTCCCCGGCCATTGTGCACAGAAGTAACAATTTGGCGAGGACTTCAATCGAGAAATTGGCTGGGTCTGGAATCGTGACGCAGACATTCCGTTCGCTCGAAATCTGATTTGACCGCCCTGTGCACTCGACGCTCCAATGCAAAACTATAATTCACATACTGTTCCGCGCTCGCATTGAGCGATGATTCAAAACTGCAACACCCAAGATAAAATCCACAAAGTGCCTCAATTCCCTTGCCTTGCCCCCAATTTGAGTGTAAATTGTAACGATACCCTCTGTTTGTGAGGTCCCTCCGTACATGTGTAACCGCAGGTGATATTAACATGAAAAATTGGTTCAAGATTCTGTGTTTGGCTTTGGGTTTGATCGGCGTGACGGCAGCGTATTCCGCCGAATTTTCTCCGGGCCTTGATGCACAGCTTAGGTCGAGCAAGAGCGATGAATTTGTCAGCACAATCGTCATCTTGCCAAGCGCTATTGATATTCAAAATCTTGACTTCACGCTCCACACGCGCAAAGTCACGCTCGCCGAACGTCATCAGGAAGTAATCGCGGCGCTGAAATACAACGCGGCGCAAAACCAGCCTGCATTTATTGATGAGCTTGAAGCTGAGACTGCTGCCGGAAACGTCAAAGGCTTCACGGCCTACTGGATTGACAATCTCGTGGTTGTGAACGCGCGTGCGAGTTTCGTCGAATCACTGCGAGATCGCGGCGATGTCGAATATGTCTCGCTTAATTTTAAGGCCGAGTTGATTGAGCCGATTCGCTCAAACGACCCCAATGCGAGCGTGCGCCCGCCGCACGATCCGCTTGACAATGAAACCACGACACCGGGACAAAATGCAATCGGTACCACGCGCGTCAATCGCGAACTCGGCATTACGGGTCAAGGCGTACTTGTCGCCAACTGTGATACCGGTGTGGATGGCAACCATCCGGCACTCGCTTCACGTTGGCGCGGTAATTTTGCTCCGGCAGCCCAATGCTGGCGTGACGCTCTCGGCAGCGCCCCGAATTTTCCTGCTGACGGCAACGGCCACGGCTCGCATGTAATGGGCACAATCACCGGACGCGCGATTTCCGGCAACGACACCAACACCGTTGGCGGCGCACCGAACGCACGCTGGATTGCGACCAATACGATTAATCAAGGGACGGGCACTGCGTTTGACAATGACGTGATTGCAGACTATCAGTGGTTTGCCGATCCAGACGGTAATCCCGGAACAATGGAAGACGTGCCTGACGCAATTCAAAATTCATGGGGCGTCAACGGAAGTTTTTCCGGTTATACCACCTGCGATACGCGCTGGAACACATTTATTTTGAATTGTGAAGCCGTTGGTCCGGTGATTTCATGGTCAGCGGGTAATGAAGGCGCATCAGGATTACGCACGCCGGCAATTCACTCGTTCAATGCCTATCAGATCTTCTCGGTCGGCGCGGTTGACGCGCAAGACGGAGCGGCGCCGTTCCCGATCGCGAGCTTCTCAAGTCTTGGGCCCACGCCGTGTACGCCCTTCGTGCCGGATAACATCAAACCTGAGATTTCTGCTCCCGGCGTGAATATCTATTCATCGGTTCCCGGCGGCGGATATGACGGTACATACTCAGGCACGTCGATGGCCGGCCCGCACGTCGCGGGTGTCGTGGCGTTGATGCGCGAAGCTTGCCCGAATTGCGATCACATCACGATCAAGAATGCGATCATGCAGACTGCGCTTGATCAAGGCGCCGTCGGTCAAGACAACACCTACGGCTACGGTGTGATTCGCGCCTATGAAGCCGTGCTCGCCGTTTCGAATCTCGGTCGCATCGGCGGCATTGTCACCGATGGAGCGAACCCGTTGAGCGGCGTGCGTGCCAAGATTCTCTCGGGATCCAATTCGGCTTTGACGGACGTGAACGGACAATACTATCTCCCGCTTTCGAGTGGCACGTATGACGTCGAGTTTTCCAAAATTGGTTTCTTGCCTGATACGGCATTCGGTGTAGTTGTGACCGTTGGTGATACAACGGTTGCAAATGGTCAGTTGACAGCGCTTGAGCCGGTTAACTTCATCAATGAGCATTTCGACACCGGTGCACCGGGCTGGACGCATGACGCCGCGGCAGGCTGGGTAGATAACTGGCATATCTCAACCGAGCGAGCTAACTCCGGTACGTCCTCTTATAAGTGCGGCGATCCTGCTGCTGGCAACTATTCCAACCTTTGCGACGCGCGTTTGACTTCACCCGTGATGACGAGTTTGCCGCAATCAGCACAACTGAGTTTTGTCACGCAGATTACGTCGGAAGTTTCGGGAACATTTGCCGACTCAGCGTATGACGGCGGCATGATTGAAATTGCGGTGAATGGCGGAGCATGGACACGCATCACTCCGACGCCGGGTTACAACAAGACGTTCCGCTATCGTGCGGGCGGCACAAATCCATACACCGGGCCTGTGGCAGGCTCGCCGTGTATTGCAGGTTCGATCGCGACATGGACTTCGTACAATCTGGATTTGTCGGCTTACGAAGGCTCCGATGTCCAATTGCGTTTCCGCTTTGGCTCGGATGCTGGAACTAATCAAGAAGGTTGGTACGTTGACGACGTCGTCGGCGTGGGCTACACGAATCCGACGATTGAGGCTCCGACTGACTTGACGGTCTATTACGAATCATCAACAGATGAACTTGTTTTCAATTGGACAGGCACGGCGGCGAGCTATCAACTGCTGAGCGCTACCGATGTAGCTGGTCCGTTCAATGTGATTGAAGGAACGACTTCTAACACGACGATTTCGATACCGCTGCCTGTCGGCAATGAGCTTTACTATGTTGTTGTAGGCGTGAACGGCGCGGCGGTTTCAAACCCGACCATGCCAATTCGCACGAACGCAAGATAAGTCAAAGTTAGCTTACAAATGCGAAGAGCCTCCGCGATTGCGGAGGCTCTTCGTTTTTCGAAAAGTTTGCGGCTACTTAAGTTCGATTTGGTCTTCGCGTTTTATTGCGCTGACGGGAATATTCGTGCCGCGTCTCGCTGAAACGACAAAATCAAAATCATCGCCGTTGCTGATCGGCGCCGTCCATGTCGTATCCGTTCCCGCGACTTGTGCGTGCCAATACCAGAGTGAGTCAAGTGGGCCGGACCGGAAAATATCATAAGCATACGGCACGAGTGGATTCCCCAACACGTCTTCCGTAACGGGCTTCCAAATCAATTTTACTATACTATCTTGTGCCTGTATGAAAACGTCTTCAACAACACTCGGCGCGGGCTCAAGCGGAGTTGATTCAAAAATAATCTGGTCAAGAATCGCCTTCCAACCGCTCGACGACGGATTCTTCCCCGTTGTTCGGAGTGTTATCGTATTGTAACCTTGCGCAAGTGTGTGTGTGCCGCCGACCAACGTGTCAGAGCGCACCCAGCTTTGGTACAGTGTGTTCTGATACATATCCGCATTCAAGAGGCTGTTCTCGCCGTTGATTTGAACGGACACGATGGCGGCGTTGCTGGTCTTGCCTATGAAGTATTTCGTGTGAAACGTTCCACCCGAAGGCGCCCAAAAAGGAAGTGTCACATAGCTCGTGGCATTCGTGCCGGTCAACACATAGCAGGCCATTCTGCCCCACGGATCGGTGTTGTCAAACCGGATCCAATCGCGGCACCATTCTTCTTTGATCCGTGATCCTGAAAACGAACTCCACACGAGTATCTCTGGCTCAACTCGAAACCAATAGCGATGATGCAGTAAACTATCCGCTGTTGCGCCGGGGCTGAATTGCGGCGTTGCAGTCACCAAGAAATCACCGGAGTATAATCCTTCGGGCACTCTGACTTTGCCTTGCAATCTTCCTGCGGAATTGGCCTGCGGAATCGCACCCACCCATGGGCAGGGAATACCGTCAATAGCAGCATTCGCCGATTCAAGATTCTGAAGACCATGTATTTCGATTGTCAAGGTGTCACCTGCATACACCGCGTTTATAATGTCGGTTCGTGTAGGCCTGAACGACAGCGACGGACCGCCAAGATGCTGCCAAGCGGTTTCAAGTGTGTCGTAGTCGAACAGCGTATCCGAACCGATATTCAGCATGAGCATGATCGGCAACGAACCGGCCGAGATTCCTGCCGGCACATAGAAACGCGCGTCAAACAATGAATCTTCATTTACGGTCAACAGCGAGGCCTCGGACAACTGCAAAACGTTCGGGCCCAATTGCGCACCAACAATCGGAAGAGTCGGATCAATTCCCTCGCCCACGATGCGCAGTTCTTCGCCCGCGTGCGAGGCTCCGTCACCACTGGCGTCCACTATTTTCCACTGTGGTCTTTGAATATAGGCATACGCGATGGTTCGATAGTGGCCGGACAAATTATTGAATCTCCCAACTTCCGTTTCAAACCGAAGGTGCGACGTGAACGGAATCGGATCATTATTATGCCAACGATACGCCGCCGCCGTATCCGCAAGATAGGCTACGCAGCCATGCAATGGCAATTGCGTATAAACCGGAGTCCAATAGCGGCCACCTTTGTAATAATCTTCCGTTCCTGTGCCGTGCCATGTTGGAGTGGTTTCCCCGTTGATGAAGAAGAGTTCATCACCTTCGAGCACATGGCTGTCCCGCTGCTGCATGTCCTGAACTGTGCCAACATAATTTCCCGGCCCGTCAAAATCGGCGATCAAGTAGTTTTCCCATTGACGTGTCGGGTTCATCTCATGATATTGGCCATGCAACCGAAACGGCCCGGGAGTTGAATTTGCTAACTCAACTTTTGTATAGAGCGGTTGAGGCTGTGCCGTTCGATTTTCAAATTCAACCCGGACTCGTTTGCCAGCAACAATCGGTAAATTGAAATAGAGCGTGTCTCCAACTGAACCCGATACCGTCGAGCGATAGGGCCGCCAACCAATCGGCGTTCCCAACGCCACTGAGATCGGGCCTTCAATATCAGGGAGGGGATAGCCGTCGGTGTAAACACGGATCCAGAAATTCTCAAACACCTGTTGGGTGCGGTTGTTCAGCTTAAGCAACAACCTGCGCGTCTGGCCTGTCAAAGGAACATCAATCACGGTTGCAGCTTGGCCTGCGCCGAGCGTCAGCGCTGTATCTTTGGTTGCTTCAATTGGAACATAGATTGGAGTTTGCGGAGTTGTTAATCGATCGGCCAGCGAATCGAGCATTGCCACATATTCAGGACTTGGCGGCATCGTGAACGAGGGAACGATCGTGCCTGCTGGAAATTTTAACACCGTAACGTGAAAATAGATGTCCCACGCATCGTTGTAGGTAATCTTCACACGATTCTGAAACGGGATCGGCGCGTAACAATAATATCCACCCGATGAGCTGTCCGCAACCGGAGGAAGAAACGGACTCATCTCTCCAAAAGGATTGACAATCGGCGTGTCAATCAAAGCTGTGGTCATGTTGTCCACATACAGCCGCCACCGCCATGCCGGCGTTTGATTATCCTGCGTCCACCACATCGCAACTACGACGCCCGGCCCCTGTTGGTCACAGATAATCTGCTGGCCGTATTGATCTGTCCCGTAGTAATGTCCGAGGTCGCTATTGCTTCCATTCCTTGCCCAACTTGAAAAATGGACAATTTGTGCGTCCAGCGGCGAGGAAAGGCGTTCGGGGTGCAGGATATGATCCCAATAAGACTGCCCCAGCGCAGTCGACACGGAAAAACAGAGCAATACGAACATCAACATCGTCATATGATTCGCGCATTTATTTGTTATCATCCTATAAGTTAATTGGGGATTCCCCAAAAACCAAACGCTTCTTCTCGGCCATACATCTTTTCCCGTTGTATGTCTGCTCAGAAAGTTGTAACATTACTTCACAGGGAAAATTATTGGCTTATAATTTACATAGGTTTAACTGCACAACTACATGGAACTTCTGCTCGCGCCGTGGCCGTGGTATGTCAGCGGACCGCTAATCGGTCTGACTGTGCCTCTGTTGTTGATACTTGGAGGTCGTGTTTTTGGGATGTCCAGCAGTCTGCGGCACGTTTGCGCCGCTGTCTATCCCGCCAAGGTAGAGTACCTGAAATACGACTGGCGGAAGGAGGGGCTTTGGCTGCTTTTGATGGTGGCCGGGCTGGTGGTGGGTGGTTACATTGGCGGGAATTTGCTCCGGGCCGAAAATTCGGTGGCGATTTCTCCCGAAACGGTGAACGACCTTGCTCAACTTGGTATCTCGGATATTCAAGGGCTTGCACCTGCTTCGCTCTTCAGTTGGAGTTCCCTCATCTCTTGGCCAACTATCTTCATGCTGGTTGTCGGTGGATTTCTGATCGGATTCGGGACGCGCTGGGCCAATGGCTGCACGTCTGGTCATGGCATAACCGGACTCGCCAATCTGCAATGGCCGTCGCTGCTGGCCGTGACGGGTTTCTTCGTCGGTGGACTACTGGCCACGCACGCGCTCTTCCCATTTATCTTCTAAGCCAAAGATGAACCCGCCCTCAACATACACCATGTCGCTGCGCAATAAGCTCATCTTTATTGCCATCGGAACATATTTTGGAATTGTCATTTCGAAGTCTGAAGCCATTTCGTGGTTTCGGATTCAGGAGATGTTCCGCTTTCAATCGTTTCACATGTACGGGCTGCTCATGTCAGGAGTAATCACAGCGGCGCTCAGCCTGAAGGTGATTCGCTGGTTTGATATTAAGACCATCGACGGTGAGCCGATTGATGTGGCGCCCAAAGAGACCAAGCCGTGGAAGGCCTATCTGCTCGGCGGAACCTGCTTTGGGATCGGCTGGGCCTTAACGGGAGCCTGCCCCGGCCCGCTCTATACATTGGTTGGCACAGGTTTGACCATCATGATTGTTCCGTTGTTTTTCGCATTCGTCGGAGCATGGACATACGGCTATTTGAAACCGAAACTTCCTCACTAAGGACTGCTATGTTTTTTCGTCAAATAGAAGACCCCTATCTCGCACAGTACGCCTATCTGATCGGCTGTCAAGCCACGGGCGAAGCGCTGTTAATTGATCCTGAACGGGATATTGACCGCTACGTGGGAATCGCCCTGCAAAATAATTTGCGCATCGTTGCAGTTGCGGAAACGCATATTCACGCCGATTTCGTCAGTGGTTTGCGCGAATTTGCTCAGAACTACCCCGTGAAAATCTATGTTTCCGGAGAGGGCGGCGACGATTGGCAATACCAATGGAAGGCTGAAGCTCCAGCGAAGATGCTGCATTTGAATCATGGCGATGTTTTTCGCGTCGGCAATATCGAAATCGAAGCCGTTCATACTCCCGGACACACACCGGAACATCTTTGCTATTTGATTACCGATCGAGGTGGAGAGGCCGATGAAGCGATGGGGATGATCACCGGAGATTTTGTCTTTGTCGGAGACGTTGGCAGGCCTGATTTGCTTGAATCCGCTGCCGGGCAAGTTGGAGCAAAAGAACCTTCGGCCCGCGCGCTCTATCGATCATTGCTTGAGTTCTTTCAGCTGCCCGACTACTTACAGGTTTGGCCGGGTCACGGAGCAGGTTCGGTGTGTGGCAAATCACTCGGTTCCATTCCCGAATCAACCGTGGGTTATGAGCGCAGATACAACAAAGCGCTGCTCGCAGCCCAGAGCGGAGAAGAGCGGTTCGTGCGTGAGATTCTGCACGGCCAGCCTGAACCGCCGATGTATTTCGCCCAAATGAAGCGCTGGAACAAGCAAGGCCCGCCATTGCTTCCGGCAGAATTTAAGCTTGCCGTAATCCCTCCCGATAAGCTGCCCGAGCTTGCCCGGGATTCCAAAACGGTGATTATTGATACAAGGCTTGAGCGCGAGAAATTCTTTACAGGTCACATCGATGGCAGCATCTGGATTCCCCTAAGCAAAAGTTTTCCGGCTTATGCGGGTTCTTTGATTTCACCGGATCAGAATGTCATCGTCTTGTGCTATGACGCGCTTGCAGAGCTTGCCGTTCGAATGCTGTGGCGAATCGGATTGGACAATATTCAGGGCTACGTCAGCACAACTGATTTTGACAAATGGCAAAAGACGGCCAAGCCCGCACTCGCACAGCTTCCGTGGATAAATTTCTCGAAATTGATGTCGGAAAGTGAGGGGACGTTCTTGCTTGACGTAAGGAACGAATCGGAATTTGAGGATGGCCATCTGCCCGGTGCGACTTGTATTCCGAGCACGAGAATTATGAGCAGACTCTCCGAACTGCCCCGAGAAAAGAAGATTGCCGTACATTGTTCAGCAGGAAGCCGCTCGACTGCGGCGGCGTCGTACCTGAAGCGTAAAGGTTTCAACGCGGTTGCGGTGGATGAGGGCATTGAGGCCGCAGCGAAGTATCTTGTTCGAGATAATGTGACCGCTTAGCGTCACGCGACGTTCAGTAAATAGAAACGGGTTAGGCAATTGCCTAACCCGTTTTGTATTCTTATCGATGACAACTCAATGCGAACAGCAGGGTGGCGGTCCATGATCAGCGGCGAGTCCAGCCACACCGCGCCACAACAAAACAAATGCCGTAATCGCCATTAACGCTCCTGCCGCAACATTACCGAATTTGCTGAAGCGGGCGGGAATCCGCTGAATCAAAGCGCCCAACCCTAACAGCGCAGGCATCGTCCCCACTCCAAATGCTTGCATAATCATCATTCCGCTGAGCGGAGAGGTCGCCGCAGCCGAACGCGCCACCATCGCATACAACACGCCACATGGCAACAGCGCCGCCGCCAAGCCCAAACCCGGCGCCATCCATTTGCCCCAGCGCAGCGCGCGCTTCGACATCGCAATCGAAATCTTGGCCAGAAATCCACCCGAAGTCGGTAGCGCGTAGGCCAATACCAATGCGAGAATCATCAGCGCACCGCCTGCAATCGAAACCCAAGCAGTTGCTTTCTGCAATCCCGTTTGGTTCATGAAAATCGCGCCGAGTGACGCCGCGAGAAATCCCAACGCCGAATACGAAACAAGTTTTCCAACGGAAAATCCTAACGGAGCCCACGCTCCTCCAGTCATTTTTGAGCGACAACCCAAAGTGGCCAGTGGTCCGCACATGCCGATACAGTGTGCGCTGCTGAGGAGGCCGACCATAAAGGCGGGCAATATGTCCGCTGCAATGCTATTCATGGTTAGTTCACGAAGAACGGAATGCGATCTCGGTAGTGTTTCTCACCCAATCTCAAGTCGGCAACGCATTCCCATGCGCCCCGCGCGAGCGGTGAAGTTGCTTTGACGGCATAACGGCCATTTCCCATCGGGAGAACTTGCGCGGCTTCGCGGTCGAGACTCTTATTTGAGGGGCGGTAGAGGCTGCACGATCCGATAATCGAATCGCACGGCAAACCAGCTCCGTCAATAATAGTGAGCATCACTAAGTCGCGTTCTTCACCGGCGGCACTGGCTGTGACCTTCCAACCGGTGCGCAGCGTCGCCTGCTTTTCGCCCACGACCTCTTTAAGGTTTGAGCCTTTCTCATAGTAGTGCTCGGTCATTAACTCCGGCGGGTTGCTCGCCGCAACGGTGACCAGCACGGCATTCATCGCAACCGTCCCGGCCAATATCGCGACAATGATCATCGGCCACAAATTCTGGTCGAGAAATTTCTGAAACTTCGTGCGCGATACTTCAGTGCTCATCATGGCCCTTTTCTTCATCCTTATCGTGGTCATCGTCGTGATGCCCCGTGTAAACCGGTCCCAGGAATTTCGCTGAGGCCGAGCCGATTTCAGTGGCGCCGTCCATCAATTTGAATTCCATTGGTGTGGCTGCCGACTTGATTTGATCTTTAGGAACCATGATAAACGCCTCGGCTTTGATGCGTTCACCCGGAACAAGTTCTATCGGCTCGCCCAGCACCATCAATTGCGCGGCAATCGGAGACTCAAGTTTCACCGTCACCGTTCGCGTGCGCGCATCGGTGTTCGTAAAATGCATTTGCAGCATATTGCGCACGTTGCCATCTTCCTGTATCAGGTACGGGGTACCCGCCGGACGAACGACCGCAAAATCTACAATCTCGCGTGCGGACAACCGATAGGTAAACATCGCGCCCAGCAGCACGAACACGGCCAGATACAGAATTACGCGCGGACGAACGAGACGATGCTGTTTGTGCTCAATACCGGCCAGAGAGTCGTAGCGAATCAATCCCAACGGACGATTCACTTTTGCCATCACGGTGTCGCACGCGTCAATACAAGCCGTGCATTGGATACACTCAAGCTGTAATCCATTTCGAATGTCAATTCCCATCGGACAAACTTGAACACAGCGGTTACATGCGACACAGTCGCCCTTTGGAGTCGGATCGTTCGGGCGCAGGTTCCCACGCGGCTCTCCTCGTCCTTGATCATAGCCGACAATCAAGCTGTGCTCATCGAGGAACACCGATTGGATGCGGGCATAAGGACATAGAAAATGGCAGAACTGCTCGCGGAACCACGCAAAATTGAAGTACGTGATCGCCGTCATAAACACTGCCACCGCCATCGCCGTCGGGTGCGCCGCGCCGAAGGTCCAAAACATCTCATACGAAGCTTCCGGCCCGATGAAATAGGCCGTGAAGCTCAGACTCATGGCCGTTGCGACCAACCAGAAGATTCCGTGCTTGAATATTTTGCGCGTCCAGTATGCGTCGTCGTGCGGGCCGTTGTCAAGCTCTTTTCGCTGGCGCGGATTGCCTTCAATCCAACGCTCGATGCGATAAAACACGCCTTCCAAATACACCGTTTGTGGACAGGCCCAACCGCACCATAATCTGCCGAACATCGCCGAAAACCAGAACAGAGCCAACACCGACATCACCAGCAACAAGGCCAGCAAATACAAGTCGGTCGCCAAGAACGTGTGCCCAAAAAACGAGAAACGGCGGCTCACAAGATCAAACAGGATAAACGGAGTTCCGCTGATCTTGATGAAGGGAGCCACGAGATAAAATACGATCAATACGGCAATCACGACGTTGCGTCGCGTCGCCCACTTACCTTTTACGATATCCTGATAGACCCATTTCCGCTTGCCATGCGAACCAATTGTGGCACTCATGTTCGGCATGTGCGGCTCGATCACCGGAAGCTGACGTGATTTTTCCAAACTAATTCCTTCCCCCTCCCCGGAACCTCGAAGTCAAACTAAATTACATTTTCTTGCTTGCCGCCGCCGCAGTAGAATCGGCAACTGCTTCCACTTTCGGCGCGCGGATGACGGCCATGTCATATGCTTCGCCCTCCGCTTTCTTTCCTGCGACGGGCGGCGGAGTTTGCCAGAGCGTCATAACATACGCTGCAAGCATTTTGATCTTACGTTCGCCCAAAATCGGGCCCCATGTCGGCATACCTTTCGCCGCAACACCATTCATAATGGTCGTCGTGATGTTGATCTCTTCCGGGCCGTGTATCCAATAATTATCCGTCAAATTCGGCCCAATGCCGCCTTCGCCGTAGGAACCATGACATGACACACAAAATGTGCCAAAGTACTTCTTGCCTGCGGCAACCGGGTCTTTGTCATAAAATCCCGATGCCACAAGCTCCGCTTCACGCTGCTCCGCGACCATTGCGGCCTGCGCAATGTCCCGCGCCAAATAATCCTTTGGCAGCAGGTTGAACACGTGAACGAGCGGAGTATAGACCACAGCGAACACGACGCAGATCAGGAACAATTGCACCCACCATTTCGGCAGCGGATTATCGGCCTCCTGAATACCGTCGTATTCGTGTTCCAGCAGTTGCTGTTCCGGAATAAAGTCGCCCGGAAGTAACTCTTCCGGCTTGCTATCGCGATGCTTATCGCTCATGAGGACAGTCCTCTCGTAGAATGCGAATTAGTTATTTGCTCATCGTCGTCTTGCAGAGGAAGATTGCTCTCGTCTTCAAAACGGTTCTTCTTGCCCGAAAAAGTCCACCATAGTACACCGGCAAAGGCGACAAACAACACGACCAGTGAAATGACCGACCAGATGCTTGTGCCCGTATTGGCTAACATATCTCGCAGCATTACCGGCCCGCCAATAGCTGCACAGGCTGCTTGCCCATTCTTTGCAAATAAGCAATCAAGGCAACCAACTCTTTGTTCTCCATCCCGTTTATACCCTCAGCGGCCAACCGTTGACCGATTTGCCCGGCCTGCGAACGGATTGAGGTTTGTGCATTTTCAATGTCCGCTGCCGTGTAGGGAACATTTAGTGTAACATGCGCGCGCATTTTGGCCTCCGTGTTCGACGTATTCAAATCATTTTCGGCCAACCACGGATAGCGCGGCATAATCGAACCCGGGGAAGTGGAACGCGGATCCATGAAGTGCAGATAGTGCCAGTGATCGGGATACTTTCCGCCCACGCGCGCAAGGTCAGGCCCGATACGTCGCGAGCCCCACTGGAACGGATGATCGTACTCAAATTCACCGGGCTTAGAGTATTCGCCGTAGCGCAAAACTTCATCGCGCAACGGTCGGATCATCTGCGAATGGCAATTGTAGCACCCTTCGCGAACATAAATATCCCGGCCTTCAAGCTCCAATGGAGTATAAGGCACTGCAGCGCTGGCGTGCATCGGGACATAGCTCTTCGGCATCAATAACGGCCCGATCTCCACGATACCGCCAATTGTAATAAGCACCGTGGTTACCATC
The DNA here is from genome assembly GCA_964587105.1 of uncultured Alphaproteobacteria bacterium. Lineage (GTDB taxonomy): Bacteria > Electryoneota > RPQS01 > RPQS01 > RPQS01 > JABWCQ01. The sequence goes on from CAZPKG010000001.1 coordinate 81,687, forward strand.
GCGAACGCAAACGGCTTGCCTTCCAAAATGCTGTGCCAGCTCGCGTTGCCTGCGTATGTCTCAGGTTTCAAGCTCGCGAGCGACGGCGCTGTGGCCTCTTCATCCGCGTGCTCCGCGTTGCGAACAGTCCGCCAGACGTTGTAGCACATCAAAATGATACCCGTCAAATACATCAGGCCGCCGAGTACACGTGTGTGATAAAACGGCAGAATGCGCTGTGTCGTTTCCACAAAATTCGGATACTGCAACAATCCGTCGGCGTCAAACGCACGCCACATCAAGCCCTGCATAATTCCTGCGGTCCAAATCGGCACGATGTAGAGCAAAATACCGATTGTTGCAATCCAGAAATGCGTCGTCGCCAAACCTTTGGAGTAAAGCTCGGTTTTCCACAGCTTCGGCACGAGATAGTAGAACATACCAAAGACCATGAAGCCCACCCAACCCAACGCGCCGCCGTGAACATGCGCCACGGTATAATCGGTGTAATGCGTTAGGGAGTTGATGGCCTTGATGGACATCATCGGGCCCTCAAAGGTGGACATACCGTAGAACGTGACCGACAACACGAAGAACTTCAGAATTGGATCTTGCCGTACTTTGTTCCACGCGCCGCGCAGTGTCAACAGACCGTTTAACATGCCGCCCCACGACGGCGCAATCAGCATGATGCTAAATACCGCACCGAGCGTCTGCGCCCAATCCGGCAGAGCCGTGTAGTGCAAATGGTGCGGCCCGGCCCAAATATACAAGAACACTAAAGCCCAAAAGTGAATAATCGAGAGCCGGTAACTATAGACCGGACGGTTAGCTGCCTTCGGCATGAAGTAATACATCATCCCCAAGAACGGCGTCGTGAGCAAGAACCCGACCGCGTTGTGCCCGTACCACCACTGCACCAGCGCGTCCTGAACGCCCGCAAAAACCGAGTAGCTTTTCAGGAATGTCGCGGGGATTGCCAAGCTATTTACGATGTGCAGCATGGCAATCGTGAGCACTGTGGCGATGTAGAACCAAATGCCGACGTAGAGATGCCGTTCCCGCCGCTTGATGATCGTGCCGAAAAAGTTGATTGCGAACACTACCCACACCAGCGCAATCAAAATATCAATCGGCCATTCAAGTTCGGCATACTCCTTGGATGTGGAAATACCCAGTGGCAACGTGACTGCGGCCAACACGATGATGATCTGCCAGCCCCAGAAGTGTATTCGCGACAAAGTGTCGTTAAACATGCGGGTCTTCAATAGCCGCTGCATCGAGTAATACACTCCCGCGAATACCGCATTGCCGGCAAACGCGAAAATTACCGCGTTCGTGTGCAACGGACGAAGCCGCCCGAATGTCAGGAACGAAGTGTCGAAATTGAGCTGCCAGAAGGCAAGCTGTGCCGCTACGATTACTCCTACAAGCATTCCGACGACACCCCACAACAGGGTTACTATCGTAAACTTGCGGACGATATCGTAATCGTAGCGAAAGGTCTCCATCGCCATACCGTTACTTCCCGTCTTTATCTTTAGTTGAATCTGTTTCGTCCAAAAGAATCCTGTGCGCCGGACTTTCCAAATCGTCAAACTGTCCACCCCGCACCGCCCACAAATAAAATCCAACGAACACAAGGATGAAAACCACCGCAAGCGTCATCAGGATATACAGAATATTCATGGTTTGCTGCCACGCACCGCTAAGGCCAATACTGTGATCGAAGAAATCGGCATGAGCAAAGCTGCAAACAAAGGTGAGACAAGTCCCGCCATTGCTAAACCTGCTCCAAGTGCATTATAGCCAATCGCAATCACGACATTGCGGTGAATCGTTTTCATTGTATTACGCGAAAGCGAAACCATTTCTGCAAACGCGATCGGCCCTCGCCGTGACACAAAAACGTCTGCGGCGCTGCGAGCCACGTCAGCAGCCTCTGCCGCCGACACCCCAATCGTCGCGCGCGACAAAGCCGCGGCGTCGTTAACTCCGTCTCCAAACATCGCCGTACGCACGCCGTTTGCTTCAAGTTCGGCGACGCGCGCAAGTTTCTCCTCCGGCGACGCATCCCCGCGCGCCTGTGCAATTCCCAACGCCTGTGAAACGCGTGTCACTTCCGCCACGCGATCGCCGCTGAGCAACTCGATTGTAATGTCTTGCCGTTGCAAGGCGTCCACGGCGCGCAGTGCATCGGGGCTGATCGGATCGGCGACCAATAGCACAGCGCCGACTTTTCCATCCCGCGCCGCCAATACGTTGCCATCGGTTTTCGAGGCCCACTCGTCTTCTAAGCACTCCATCTCGCGCATGAATCTGCGCGATCCGACAACGAGTGTCTGTCCGGCTACCGTTCCTGTGATCCCTTGCGGATGAACAGTCACTTCTGTTACCGGAAGTTGAATTTCGTCCTTCCGTTTAAGCGCCGCGCCTATCGGATGCACCGCGTAAGCTTCTAATGCTGATATCTGTGACGTCAGGCGATTCTGTTCGACTGTAGAAAGCGCTGGTGCAAAGTGTGAGGCGACCAATTCCATTTTCCCCGAAGTCAAAGTCCCCGTCTTATCCAGTAATGCGTATCTCACGCTCGCCGCGCGCTCTAATGCTTCGGCTGACTTAATAAATATTCCTCGCTTCGCTGCGCGCCCCATCGCTACGGACAGCGCCACCGGCGTCGCAAGCCCCAATGCACACGGACAGGTTATCACCAGCAATGCCGCTACATTCCAAAGCGCCTTTGAAGGATCAATCTGCCACCAAACCACCGCCGTAAGCGCCGCGAGTGTCAACACCGTAGCGACAAAGTATCCGGCAATCCGGTCGTGCAGTCTGACAATCTGTGCCCGCTGGCTGGCCGCCTTGCGAATCATTTCGGCAAGCTGCGACAAGCGTGTAAAAGCTCCGACTGCGGTCGCTTGAATCCTCAATGGAATAGACACAACTTGTGATCCAGCAAACACGGTTGCCCCGACATCCTTAAAGACTGCATCTGATTCCCCCGAAAGATGCGCTTCGGTTACCCATCCGCTTTGCAGTGCAATTCCATCAACCGCGATCACGTCGCCCGGCAAAAATACCAACCTATCCCCCGCATCTGCCGCAGCTAAAGCGATATCCTCAATCTTGCCGTCCGTCTCGCGCCTAACCGTCTGCGGAGCCTGCTCCATCAGCGTTTCCGCAGCATCTGCGGCGCGCGAGGTCGCTCTGCTCAAAAGCATCCTTCCCACGAGCAGCAGGAAAATCAACACCGACAAGCTGTCAAAGTAAACTTCACCGCGCTCCTGCACAGTGGCAAGCACGCTGACGGACATCGCCGCAATTATTCCCAAGCTGATCGGCAAGTCCATGTGCAGCATCCCGGCACGCAATCCGGCAATTGCCCCGCGGTAAAACGGCATCGCCGAATACAATACTGCCGGAACTGCCAACCCAAAACTCACCCAGCGAAACAGATTCGCCAAGTCGTCTTCAATTCCGGTAAACTCTCCGGCGTACAGCGCCGCCGCAAGCAGCATGATGTTTCCTGCCACGGCTCCTGCAACTCCCATTCGCAGCAGCAGACTCCGCGTTTCTCGCTTGCGCGCCTGCGCGACTGTGTCTTCAAGGAGCGGATGCGGTGTGTATCCAAAGCGATCCAGAGCGTGCGCCAAATGACTAAGCTGCACGCTACGCGGGTCAAATACAATTTCGACAATATTGCGACCCAAATCAAGCTGTGCGAAAGCCGCACCTTCACGTTCTAACAAAACCTTTTCAACTAACCACGAGCACGCTGCGCAATGAACACCTTCCAAATAGAATCGAACGCCTATTCTACCTTCTGCTCGCGGCTCAGCATATTTCTTCAAGAATTCCGCATCATCGAAGTAATGAAACGCTTTGCCGGATATTCGTGCAGGGCCTCTTTTGCCGGGGCCGAGATTTTCCCGTAGCGCATAGTACTCATCAAGGTCCGTCTCATGCAAAATCGCATAGACCGCTTCGCAGCCTGCACAACAAAATGCCTCCCCCGACGAACTCTGCCGTGCCGGTGGTACGGGCAAGGAACAGTGAGCGCAATTTTGCTTCTGATTCACATCCGATGAGGTCTGCGAGGTCTTGTCCGTCATGCTTTCTTTGTTATCAGAAGAGGCGTACTTTTTTGAACTGTACTGTCACCATAATGGGCTCCAACATCGCGCGCTCGTTTCGTCTATGAAATTGGACAATATTAGTCCATTTATAAACCGTTGATTTGATTCTGTACTAAATCGTCCAGAATACGTCGTTACACAGCCTGACAAACTCGCCCGGCAAATAACCAAACCATCTTTATCATAATGCATCATTGCCGCAAATGCAACCCTAAACTGAAATTTCTTTTGAACCCGACCTCCTGTATCTACTTTATTGTGATTTAAGCACAAAAAAAGCCGGGCACGACCCGGCCAATATCAGGAATCAGCTTATGCTTCCCGCCTAAGCACCTTTCGCAAATGCGATTGCAAAATCAATCCGAGAATCCCGTAGCTTGCAGTCAGAATCCATGGCGCGGCCTCAAGGTGAATTGTCGAAACCAACACCAGATTTGCAATCGCGTTCAATATGATAACCGTGACAATCCACGGAATCGCGAAACGGGGTTTTCCTAGCCCTACAAGAATGTTTGCGCCTGTGCTGAACATCGGCTCGAGTAAAGCGGCAGGCAATAGTGCGACCACGAACGGAATCGCGTCGGCGTACTTGTGACCAAGCAAGGTGGGAATAACCGGATCGGCATAAAACCACAGTGCAATCGCCGCAGGTACTCCCACAGCCCATACACCCGCAAGCGCAATCTTTAGTTTGCTCGCCAATTTGGGCAGATCTCCTTCAGCGGCCAAGCGCGCCGCCATCGGGTAGAGGAGAAAATTCATGGCCTGCGAAACCAGCGCAAACAATCTTAAGAAAGTCTTGGCTGCGATGTACGGCGCTAATGCTGCTGGACTTTGGATCGCTCCCAATACTAACAGATCGCCCTGCTGAAAATAGATATCTCCGATCGCGAGTATTCCCGTCCATTTGCCGAAATGCGTTGCTTCTTGATAATCTGCGCGAACAAATGTCGGTTTTAGCACAACCGGATACCGGATGATTCCCGCCAGCGAAGACACAACAATCGCACCCGTATTCACCATCAGTGCAGTCTCCGCATCCACCAACCAGCCGTTTTGCGCGAACACGATGAAACCGACTAAGCTTCCAAAGAAGTAACAGGCCTCAATTACAAACACCCGTCTTAGCCTACCCTCGGCTTGGCCTAATGCGATGGCCAAGTCGCGCGGCACCAGAATCAGTAGCGCAAGACATGTCAATCCTGTCTCGGTTGCCGAGAGTCCGAGCGCAGGCATGAGGATTAGCCCGACCGCAATCCCGATCAGCGTTGTTCCGAGCGACAGCCCCACAATCGCTCCCAACACCCGCTCACCTGAACCGGAGGCCCACCTCTGCACCAGCGTCAAGGCCCACAGACCTCGAGTACACATGGCCGCGACGTTCAAAAAGGCCCACGCGACGCCATAAGAGCCATACTCCTCTACCGGCAAGGCCCGTAAAAGCACAAAAATGACTCCCAACCCATACAGAGCTGGAAGTCCTTTGATGGCCAGTGCCCATCCCGCCTTCAGGAGGGCGCCTGATCCGCCTGCCTTTGTGACCAGCTTTCTCAATCTGCCTCGCTACTTGTTCAAGAACTGTAATTTAGGTAGTTTTGGAATTAAATGGTAGAGGTCAAACGAACCTTTTCCGCCCCCTGAGCGTCTAATGTTGGAAACTTGTCTTACCGGAGCCGACTTTTGTATCTTGTCTTCTTACTTTTTGTGTTATTCGGGGCAATGCGGGCTGATGCGCAAATGCCAAACTTCTCAATTTCAGGGTCTATCGCAGACTCGCTGTCGGGCGAGCCGCTTGAGTATGCTACTTTCATGCTCTTTCGCGCACAAGATAGCACGCAGGTGACTGGAATAGCCTCCTCTGTCAACGGAACGTTTACTCTTGACAGTTTGCGTCCGGGGAAGTTCTTTGCTCGCGTGAATTTCTTAGGTTATGAGACCAAGTTGCTTCCCAACCTCAGTTTGAATCGCGAACAGCAAAAACTGAATCTCGGCATTATTCAACTCGCTCCATCCGGCTTGACCACTGATGAAGTCGTTGTCCAAGGCGAACGACTGTCTGTCGAGTATCATGTTGAAAAGAAGGTTATCAATGTCGCCAAACAGAACATTGCTCCCACCGGAACTGCGGCGGACATTCTTGCTCAGGCGCCGTCAGTTTCAGTGGATATTGAAGGCAACGTCAAACTGCGCGGCAGTTCGAACTTCACCGTGATGATTGACGGCCGGCCTTCCATACTCGATGCGAATGATGCTTTACAGCAAATCCCTTCCGGTACAATTGACAAAATTGAGATCATCACAAATCCCTCGTCGCGGTTCAGCGCCGAAGGAACGTCTGGCATTATCAATATTATTCCATTGCGACGGGGAGCTAACGGAATCTCGGGTCAAATCAATGCTCGAACAAGCATCGACGAACGACGCGGCGCAGACTTCACATTTCAGAGACCGGTTGGCAAAGCAGCACTTACCCTCGGCGGCAACATCGGCGTGGGACACGATCCCGGAACGAACCGCAGCGAAACTCGCACGACATTTGAAGACCTTACCACGACCGTAAGAACTGACGGTGAATCAATGGGAATGCGCGACAACTACGGCCTGCGCGCAGAACTCGATATTCCCGTCACAGTCAAAGACAATTTCGTCTTTGGCGGCAGACTTGGAAGTTACACATTCGGTCGCAATTCAGATCTTTCCACTTGGGAATCCACGGATCAGTTTTCTGAACCGGCTTATACGATCTCCCGCAATCGAACAGATCGAGGTGGAAAACACAACAGTGCGTTTGCCAATTGGAAACACCGATTTCCTCAAGAGAATCATACTCTGACTGTCGATGCAAACTTTGGTAGCCGCGACGGTCAGGACGAAGTCACAACGGAACAGTTCTCGGAGTCCGGTCAACTGCTTTCAGGTGTCCGCACCGAAGAGGGCGGCCCCCCGACCAGCCGTCTTGAAATCAAAACGGACTACATCAGACCACTTGCAAACAACCGCAAGATTGAAGCGGGGCTCTCGTCTCAATTTGGTAAATTCAACAGCACGAATGACAACAGCAGGTTGGATACCGTTTCCGGGAATTACGTTCCGGATTCGCAGTTCAGTAATGAAACGGACTTCCGCCGTTCATTGCAAGCAGGATATGGACTGTTTTCCGGAGATCTCAAGCTCATCGAATATCAAATTGGATTGCGCGCCGAAGCGCTTGACCGCAAAGTCTCTGAACGAACCGCCGGGCAATCCGTTTCTCTCTCTCGCTTCGACTTATATCCAAGTTTCCACACGTCCTTGCAGCTTGGCGGCTCAAAGCAGCTTTCAGCAAGTTACACGCGCCGCGTCGAGCATTCGCGACCGTGGTACATCGAACCGTTCATTTCATGGGAAAACAGCTACAACGTGCGGCAGGGAAACCCGGACTTGCTCCCTGAGTTTATAGACTCCTACGAACTTGGCTATCAGACCAAACTACTTGGCCAATTCTCCTCGGTTGAGGGCTTCTATCGAGTCAAGCATAACAATGTCGAGATGCTTCGCAGCGTCTATGCTGAAAACGTAACACTCACTCAACCCGCCAATGTCGGCAAGCAATTTTCGGTTGGTACCGAATTGCGTACCGATATCATATTGCGCAAAGGCTGGTCACTCGGAATCTCCGGCAATCTCTATGACCAGCGCGTCAACGGCGACACGCAAGGTAGGTCGTTCGACGAACGTACCTTCACCTACGATAGCAAGCTCAACAGCATTCTGGCGTTCACGCCCAGCACAAAATTCCAAATTGATGCAAACTACATGGGCCCGACAATCACTTCGCAAGGTGAAAACGAGCCATCGTTCACGGCCAATCTCGGTATTCGTCAAGATTTCCTCAACAAGACTTTAAATATCGCCTTGCAAGTCCGTGATGTGTTTGGTACCGGCAAGCGCGAATCCACCACCGAATCACCCGGCCTATATAGCTACGAGTACTTCTCTCAAGATGCTCCCGTCTTTACACTAAGCGCCGGTTACACCTTCAACAACTTCAAAAAGAAGCGCGATGCGACCAGGTCAGAAGACAGTGGGGAAGATTTTTAGCGGCTCGTCTGTTTTGAATTAGCTGAAGTTCACACAAGAAACGGGTTAGCCCATCGGCTAACCCGTTCTTTGTTTTTCCCTGCCAGCTATTCTTACACAGTCGCCTTGACGCGATCAATCTGTGACATTGCCGCGAGCTTTGCAATCTCTTCTGCGGCCAAACCGAGGCCCTGCGCTACCCGTTCACCGTATTCCTTGTCCGCCTTGTAGAAGAGAGCGGTCTGGCGTTTCTGAATTCGCAGCTGCGCATTCTTCAAGTGGCCAACAATATTTCCAATCAGGTGTTCACGATCTGTGTCCGTCATCACCTTGCGATAGAGATCGCCCGCCTGCACGAAATCATCGTCTGTTAACTCATAGCCAAACCGATCAATCACGCCCGTTAGCGGCACAGGTGGCTCATTATATGCCGGTTCCGGAGCCGGACCGCCGAAACTGTTTGGCCAATAGTTCGGCGCACCGTCGCCATTCCCATCTGTCCGCATCGCGCCATCTCGCTGATTGTTGTTTTCGCCGCTCACTCGCGGAGCGTTCACAGGAATCAAATGATAGTTGGTACCTAAACGATGCCGATGCGTATCGTGGTAGCTGAATAACCTGCCTTGCAGCATCTTGTCCGGCGATGGCGCAATTCCCGGCACGACCGTACCCGGTGAGAACGCGGCTTGCTCGGTGTCTGCAAAGTAGTTCTTCGGATTGCGGTTTAACACCATTTTACCCACAGGAATCAACGGCGCATCGGCATGGGGCCAGACTTTAGTAATGTCAAATGAATTGAAGCGGTATTTTTCAACTTGCTCCGGCGTCATTATCTGCACAAACACATTCCATACAGGGAAATCACCCTTTTCAATCGACCGATAGAGATCACGAGTCGCGAAATCAGGATCCTCGCCGGCTAACTTGCCGGCCTCTTCGCGCGTCAGAGTTTTATTGCCTTGCGCAGTCTTAAAGTGAATTTTCACCCACACATATTCGTTCTTTGTATTGTACCACATGAACGTGTGTCCGCTGTAGCCGTTCATATTGCGATAGCCGTAGGGCGTTCCGCGATCTGAAAACAGCACCGTAACCTGATGCACAGATTCAGGAGTCAGCGACAGGAAATCCCAAAACATGTCCGCATCTTTGAGATTTGTCGCAGGATTGCGCTTCTGGGTGTGAATGAAATCCGGGAATTTCAGCGGATCGCGAATGAAAAACACGGGCGTGTTATTCCCCACGAAATCGTAATTACCCTCTTCCGTAAAGAACTTCACTGCAAATCCGCGCGGATCGCGCTCCGTATCCGCCGAACCCTTTTCGCCGCCGACTGTGGAAAAACGTGCGAACACTTCCGTCTTCTTGCCGATTTGTGACAGGAAACTTGCACGCGTGTACTTCGTCACATCATGAGTGACTTCAAAATAACCCCAGGCGCCTGCACCCTTAGCATGGACCACTCGCTCTGGAATACGCTCACGATCAAAATGAGCGAGTTTGTCAAACAGATGAATGTCCTGCGCCAACACGGGGCCGCGCTCGCCTGCCGTCATCGAGTTCAAATCGTCCCGCACCGGCGCGCCCTGACTGGTGGTTAGCGGCTTCTTGCTCTCAGCCATTGTTGTTTATCCTTTTCAAACTTTTGTTGTTTATGTTCAAGACCCGTTGGTCTATATTGACTTATTCTGTGCACAGGCATGGCATACCCCGCGCAGCTCGACTTGCGCCCGCTCAACGAAGCCAATCTTGCTCACGTCATTCGGCGCGGTCAGACTGTTGAACTCATCGCTGTAGAAATCCTCCGTCTTGCCGCAACTTGTACAGACAAAATGATGATGCGGGGTCGTGTTCGCATCAAATCGCAAGCGGTCATGCGCTGGCCCTAAAGTGGTGATCAGCCCCGCCTCTTTCAGCATCCAAAGCGTCCGATAAACCGTATCCAACGAAATCGTCGGCACCCGCTCGCGAACCCGTTCGTACACGGACGCGGCGTCGGGGTGGTCCATTCGGCTCGCCACCTCCTTGAAAATTTCCATCCGCTGGTGTGTCAGCTTTATCCCCGATTCCCGCAGGCGCTCCATGAACACCGCAAGATCCGTTTCTGCCAATCCCAAGGTCAACTCCTGCAATGAAATACTAAATAAGAATTATTCCTGTTTAGGAATATAGCGACAATGAGCAAAAGAGTCAAGCCGATTGAGGCAAACTCAGACCTCAATTCTCCAAATCATGGGGTCTTTTCGTTGACTGTGTTCCTGAAAATTATTAAGTTAGACAAAGAGGCGTGGTTCGTTGCGCTGAGCACGACATTTGCTTCAATGTGAACATTCCAATCACAAAGCAACCGCACAGTGGAAAAGCAAGAACTACAGAATTTCGATCAATACGCAGGCGAATATGAAAACCTTTTGAACCGCTCGCTCGAGTTCGTAGGGAAGGATGGCGAGTACTTCGCTGAGTACAAAATTGATCGGCTGGCGGCCATGTGCCGCAAGCGCAATCTTGCACCCGTAACGATATTAGATTTTGGCTGCGGAACCGGCAAGAACCTCAAGCACCTGCGTAAGCACTTCCCCCAGACTGCTTTATTTGGAACCGATATCTCGCAGGACAGCCTTGACATCGCCGCCAAACTTAAATTGGATAATTGCCGGCTTGACTATTTCGACGGTGAGACGCTGCCCTACAGCGCTCCGACGTTCGATCTGGTTCTTGCGGTAAATGTTTTTCATCACATTCCGTTTGAACTGCATCAAAATTTGCTCGCCGGACTGCGCAAGACTCTTAAGCCCAACGGCGTGTTCGTTTTGTTTGAGCACAACCCGATCAACCCCATCACCCGTAAAATTGTGCGCGAGTGTCCGTTTGACAAAGATGCCCGTCTGTTGAAACCAAGCTACTCGCGCAAATTGTTGTCCCATGCCTTTGATTCCAATACGTCGTTTCATTACGTTATTTTTGTGCCCCCTGCCTTGAAAGCGCTGCTGTTCGTCGAAAAGTACATCGAGTGGCTGCCGCTCGGAGCGCAGTATGCGGCCTTCGCAGCAAATGGCCGTAGTCCCTCTGTAACTTCGCAAAGTCGAGCCTAAACACGATGCGTAAGATCACATTCTCGATTGTGACGCCCGTTTATTCCGGTGCAAAATATCTTGCGGATTTGGTCGATGAGGTGAAGAAGCTCAAAGACGGTCTTGTGAGCGCCGATGCTCCGTGGGAGATTGTTGAGCTAATCTTCGTGGACGATGCGTCGCGCGACGGCTCCGCCGACGTACTCTCCGAATTAACGGCACGGCACGACTGGGTTCGCGTGATTCAACTCGCGCGCAACTTCGGACAGCATCCCGCCACCATTGCAGGCATCTTGCACACGTCCGGCGATTGGGTTGCCACACTTGATGAAGACCTTCAGCACGACCCTAAATATCTTCCGCAAATGCTGTCCGAAGCCGTCATGAATGCGTGCGACATTACTTATGCCAAACCGGAGCAACATGTACATCAAAGTCTTTTGCGCGATTGGGGCTCACGCTCCTATAAATATATATTAGTCAAGCTGACCGGAATTCCGCACATTCGCGATTTTAACAGTTTTCGCGTCATGCGCGGTTCGGTTGCGCGCGCCACGGCCAGTGTATGTGGTCACGAAACCTATTTTGACGTCGCGCTCTGCTGGTTCAGCAACAAAATCCGTACGATCTACCTGCCGCTGAAGGATCAGCGCTACATCGATTCCAAGAGCAGCGGCTACAGCTTTATGAAACTGTTGTCTCACGCCCGCAGGCTGATCGTATCGACTCAAACCAAAGTTCTTCGCATCGGCTTCTTAATCGGACTGTTCGCCGTCGCATTGTCGTTCGGTGCGCTTGTGTTGGCATTCTATAATAAATTCATCGACCCCAACGCCCCCAACGTCCCCGGCTGGGCTTCATTGTTCGTGGCCATTTCATTCTTCTGCGGCCTGTCGATCTTTTTGCTTGTGATGACGATGGAATATATTCGCACGATTCTCCTCCACATTCAAGGTAAGCCGACATTCTTCGTCGTGGACCGCACGTCCGACAAAATTCTCGCCGACTACTTCCGCCAAAACTAAGCTCGATGCTTCTGCTCGCGAACGAAAATTCATCGTCGGCCTCGCAACAAACGATTGCGATTTTCGGCGTCGGTCTGATCGGAGGAGCGGTAAAATCCGCCTTGCATTTAACAGCCGAACTCAAAGAAGAATCATTCCCGTTCACGTGGTCCGCGCCAGCAGAGCAAGCCTCAGAACTTGATTATATTTCCGATACGATAAAGTCAAAACACGCCGGGGTTCGCCGTATTTCCATTCTGTGGAGCGCGGGAAGAGGCGGATTTGCATCCTCTGCTGAAGAGCTTGAAATCGAGTATCATAGCTTTGTCAATGTCCTGTGTTTCGCTGAGAAGCTATCGCTGTCCCACTCGAATACACTGATCGATTTTCATCTCGTCAGTTCAGCAGGTGGTTTGTTTGAAGGCCAGAGCCTTGTCAGCCGTGATACTGAACCCGCGCCGCTTCGCCCCTACGGCGCGCTGAAACTTCGGCAGGAGCAGACCCTTGAAGCCCGCCAAGCCCGGCTTGTTAAGCGCGTTTACCGGCCCAGTTCGGTCTATGGATTCGCACATGAAGGCAAGCGCGCAGGTTTAATCTCTGTGATATTACTGAGCGGTATTCAGCATCGCGTCCTGAGTTTGGTCGGCGATCAAAATACATTACGCGATTTTGTTTTCAGTCGCGACGTCGGACAGTTTATCGCCGCGCAAATTCTTGATCACCCCGAGACTGACGCGTTCGTCTGTCACACTCTGGCTTCCGGCAGGCCGACTTCAATTCACGAAATTCAGGAAATAGCCGAGCGCGTACTGCGTCGCAAAGTCTATTTTGTATTCTCCGACGCCAATCGCAACGCCGCCGACATTACCTATTCGCGGCAGCTTTTCCCACAGCGATGGACGCCAATAGACATCGCCACCGGAATCCGCTTGGTTCATCAAAACATGCAGAGGCTCGCGTAACCGTTGCTCGCTAAACTAACCACTGCACGGCTCCGAATCGTCGAAGTATTCCTTCTGGCTATGCTCCTCGGTACTTTGGCCACCGCGTTGCATGGCTATCTTTATGCCGAGTCAGACCAGCTTGAGCAGCTGCCGTTGATCCGCCGCTATCTGGATCCGACGTTTGCAATCGGTGATTACTCCGTCGATGCAATGTCAAATTTCAGTCCGCGCTACTACTTTGTTGCATTCATCGGTACGCTCGCCAAAGTATTTCCACTTGACGTTTTATATTTGCTCTTGACCTGTTTGCAGCACATCGGCGTTGCTATTGTTACTTTTTTCGCCGCGCGTAAATTATTTAGAGCAAGCGACCTTCCCGCGTTAATTGCGATGACGCTGGTTATGGTTTTGGGTTCTGTCGAACTCGGTGGCGCCGCGCATCTTGTCGCGTCGTACATGCTGCCGCGTTCACTGATGCTTTTTCTGGCTTTGTGGTGTCTTTGGGAAGGTATCAATTTGCGACCCGCGCGCTGCGCCGTATTGGCCATGATCGGCTCCTTTATACATCCGCAAGTCGCCTTGCAATCTGCGGCAATTGGCTTCGGCACAATTGGGGTGTCCTATTTGTTTAGAGTTACCGAACCAGTGACAGTTGCTCGCAAACAATGGCTATGGTGGTTTGGTTCCGGATTCGCCTTCGGCCTGTTCAACTTTGTATTCTGGTATCTCCCCTTGCGCGGCCAAAGCTTGTCGCGCGAATCGCTGGACTACTTGATCAAATTCCGTGCGCCCCATGTTCACCTTCCCAGCACGTATGCACCAGAGCAATATGTCGGTGCCTTGCTGTTCATAGTTGCCGGACTGCTATTGTGGAAAATGTGGCACGATGATCCCGCTACCGATCGTTTACTTGCGCGACGCTTCGGCATTGCGGCGTCGCTTGTCCTTGTCTTTCTTGCGAGTGGTTATGTCTTTGTTGAGTGGTTTCCCCTTGGCCCGTTCCTATCCGCACAGGCTTTCCGCGCCGTTTCCTTTATTAAATGGTTCGGGTTGCTGTTGCTTGGTGGAGCCATCGCAAAACTTCTTGCAACTCCCCGACCCGCAGGCGCGTGGTTTTTGGCCTCAGCTTTTGGTCAAGCACAACCTGCTATTGTGTTTGTCGGTACTCTACTCGAGTATTTCAAGCAAAAGTGGGGCAATACTCTGAGCCAGTCGAGTTACAAGCTTCTTTTCATACTCGCACTCCTCGCTCAATCTGCGCTACTTGCAATTTATCGCGGTGGTCGTGAAGCGCTTGCATTGATCTTAATGTTTAGCATTGTTGTTTTCTTTGCCTTAGTGCGTGGCTCCGTCGTACGTAGTTTGGCAGCCGTAATCGGAACACTCAGTGTTCTCTGTATTCTCCTAACAAGCATAAATGCTCTTAAACTGCCAATCCCGCGTAGCGTAACAACTCGAATTGTCGATCCCAAAAACAAAACTGAAGTTGCCATCGAGGGAATCGCCGAGTTTGCCAACAAGCACACTCCTGTAGGTTCAATCTTTCTGACACCACCAGACTTTGGCCTCTTTCGCTTGTCTTCAGAACGCGCACTTTTGGTTGACTTCAAAATGTTCCCGTTCAGCGAACGCGATATTCAAGAGTGGCGCGCGCGCATGAACGCCGCCTACGGCCCGATAACCGGAGCAGGGTGGACGGCGGTTGAATCTATGCAAAAAAACTACAAACAGATTACCGACGGTAACATCCGCGAACTTGCGGCAAGTTACAATCTTTCCTACGCGATTCTCCCTGCCGAAACGCCAACCAATCTGCTAACGCTCTTCAGTAACGAGACCTTCAAGCTCGCAAAAATTGAGTGAAAACCTTATCCAAGAGAGTAACAACAGAAGCGGGTTAGCCAATTGGCTAACCCGCTTTTTCAATTCCGAAAATTTGACGAACTTCTTATTCGTCGGTCAACGTAAATGTCACAACGTGTACGTCCGAGCCGTTACCTTGAGCGGCCGTTGCCTGTGCAGTGTAGCTTGAAGTGCATCCGCCCGTCGTTGTCGCAATCCCCGTTACGTAGTCCGCGTCCGTCGTCGATAAAGTAATCTCCCCCGCGCTCGTACCACCCGTCACGGCGGTTGCATTTACCTTCAAAGTAAATGTCGCTGCGGCGTTATTCGTTGCGGCCGTAATCTTCTTGCCCGTATCATTCGTCGTCCAATCAAGACTGGTAGTCGCATCCGTTGCGTCATTCGGATCGGAACCCGGAGTGGCAGAATTGATGGTCAATGTGATGTTGCCGCCCGCGACGGCAAGCTCGTTGATTACGCTCACGGTCACCGTGACCTGATGGTTATCGTTATCCGCTGCATAGCTCGCGCCTGCAATCAACAAGACGCTGCACATGATTATAGCGTTAAGGAATCTGCTGCCCGCCATGGAAACTCCAATCTACTTGTTTTGGTCAGCCTGTAATCGGAGAACTCGTTATGTCAAGCTCTCCGGCCGCTCTTTCCTCTATTATCGGCAAAATCTACGCAACATTTAGCATTCTCTTCCTTTGTCCGCTCTGAATACACATCCGCATTGTCAAAGCATTAAAAAACAAATACTAAAAATCTCGCATGGATTCTTATCTCGTACCCAAATCAGCCAAAATCTGTCATATTCTTCAAATTAAACTTACCCGTTTGAAATTGTTTCAACATTCACATTTTTGCGCTTGACAAACAGTTCATGTTTAACTAACTTTTGGAAAGTTAGATGCTATAGCTATTTAGATGTTAGAGTAACTTTTCACCGCAGTATCACAAAGGTTACAACCGAAACCATGGACATCCTGAAATCTGTGCTAATTGTCACACTCTTGACCATCGGAGGGCTTTCGGTGGCGTTTGCCGCGACCTCCGACAATCACACTGTGACCGTAACCGTCAACGCTATCAACGAAATTGCCATAACTGGCGGGAGCGTTACGTTGACAATCAACTCCGCAACGGCAGGTGTTGACCCCAACAATGATGTCGATGCCACCACTGGCCTCCTATGGACAAGTAACCAAACCGGCAAGAAGGCCACAATTCAGTCTGATCTTGCCGGTCCGAATTTTACGCTTAAGGCCGTCGCCACTGGTGTCACGGGCGGTACTGCGGCCTCGGAAGTCACCGTCTCGACTACGGCTCAGGATTTTATCACCGGGATTGCCACGACCACAGGCAGCGGCACGATTCAATACACCGGAATGGCAACTTCAGCCGAAGGAACCGGCTCGGATATTCATACGATCACAATCACGATCGTAGATAATTAGCCGGAGGGAATCGGAATTGACGCTTTTGCAATGAGGTTTCTGAATTTTCTTTCATTTTTCGCTGTGGCAGTGATGCTGGTCGTTTCCGTATCTTTTGCCGCAAATGTGTCAATCCAGAACGGCAATGTGGACCTTGTGGTTTCGTCTGCGTCAGCAGGATCCGAACCCGATACAGATGTTGATCAAACCGCGCAGTTGCAGTGGGACAATTGGCCGAACTCTGCTCCTGTCAAGAAAATAACGGTTCAAACTAATCTTGCTTCGCCGCAGTTCGCTCTCAGCGTTCAAGCCATCAATATCACAGCCAGTGACGGCACGTCGGCGGGTGAAGTTCAAGTCTCCACTTCCGCGTCGGATTTCATAAACAGCATCCCCGCCAAAGATTCTCCCGATAACGCGTCCTGCGATCTAAGATACAAAGCGACGGCCCTCGCCGCAGACGGCACAGGCGTTGACACGCACACAATCACCTACACCATTGTGGATCAGTAGGTGATTTCTTTTTTCCCAACAAAGCGAGTCTCTATGTTCTTCTGCCGCGCATGTAATGTCTTCATCGCGATCCTGTTTGCGCTTTCAATCGCGACCGAGTCCTACGCCGTGACTATTTCATCGTTGACACATGAACGGCAGGCCATGCCCGGTGAGACATACAGCGGCACTATCGAAATTGTAAATAACAGCCCGGACGCTGCGGTTGTCAAAGTCTATCAAACAGACTATCAATTTCAAAGTGATGGGAGCAACTCGTTCGGAGCCGCCGGTGAACTCCCTCGCTCGAATGCCGCATGGGTGGACTTCAGCCCGAATCGCATCACCATCCCGCCAAACTCAACCTATCTTGTGAACTACTCCGTGAAAGTTCCGGCAATCGACTCATTGTCGGGAACCTATTGGAGCATGATGATGGTCGAGGAAACTCAGACTCCCGCTCCGGCCAGCAGCCCCGCCGATCAACAGGCGGCGATTTCGCAAATTGTTCGATACGGAGTCCAATGCATAACACATATCGGCAGTACGGGCCAGCCGGATTTGAAAATTGTCGATGCAAAATTAGCAGCCGACAGCGGCAACGTGCGCGAACTCATGCTGGATGTCAAAAACGACGGTGATCGCTGGGCGGTTCCCGTTGTCTGGGCCGAGCTGTATGATCAAGCCGGAAAGTCGGCTGGCAAATTCGAGTGCGAAAAAAAACGCATCTTCCCCGGCACGTCCGTCCGCTTCAAAATAATGCTGAATGACAGTTTGAAAGGTAATTATAAAGCTCTCATTGTACTTGACGCCGGAGGAGAAGATGTTATCGGAGCAAAGTACGATTTAGAATTCTGACCTGATGTACAAAGCGCACGCACTTTGGCTTTTGCACTCATGGTTGCTGTGTGTCTCGACTGTGTGCGCCGTCGAGAGGGGAATTGTCGTCACGATAGAAGACAGCGTGATCACGAATTTTGAAGCGCCGGGCGTCGTCAGTGGCGCTTTTCTCGTTTCCAACTTTGACTCCGTTTCGCATGACGTGACTGAAGACGTCGCGCTGCCCACGGGTTGGCAATTGATCAGCGGCAATGGCGCTTTTACGTTGAGCCCCGGTGCACGGGAAGTCCGTCTCGTGGCCGCCGTGCTGAAAGGCCAGACGCCGCCGGGTGAGTACTTGCTTACCTATTCCGCGCGCGTAAATGGCCAATTAGATTCGCTAAATCAAAAAGTTCTGGTAGTTCAAGTTAAGCCTATTTTTGCTGTGGAGCTTTCCGTTGTGGAAGCTCCACTTTTTGTTGAAGCAGGCGCGCCTTACAAAGTTACTTTCTCAATCGAGCACAAAGGTAATGAGCGCGCGCTCGTGGATTTCGTGGTCAAGAGTTCCGCTGGATTTGCAGTTGCACTCGACTCCAACAAAATCGAGCTTGCGCCTCAACAAACCCGCTTGCTTACCGCGCAAGTTTTCTCACCAAAACTTCTGACTCGGCCTGTGAAAGACCGGCTCTTCATTCGCGCCAACGCCGGTCGCGACACTTTGGTTTCCGGCACGCAAACGTATTCCGTCGTGAATATCGTTCCATCATCTGCTCGAACGGAAGCCAAGTATCGTCAACTACCGTCACGATTCACGACACGCTATGTAGGTGGCGATGGCAAGGATGGCGTCCAGTTTGAACTTGCCGGAGCCGGGCCACTCGATGATCACGACCACCACCTCGAATATCGTTTTCGAGGGCCTGAGAGATTTGAAAATAACGCCTTCGGCTTGCGTGACGAAGTGTATTTGAAACTGCGCGCAAAAGACGGCGCCATATCGGGCGGCGACCAAAACTTCGCCATCTCAAATCTGCTCGAACGTGGACGATTAGGGCGCGGCGCCGAAATAGATGTCGAAAAAGGCAAGGTCGAGGCCCGCGCGCTGAGTTTTCAATCACGCGCCCAAATTCCCGACTACGAAGGGATTGGTGGATATGTCGGCTACAAGATTGACAGGCGTTTCAGTCTGCGCGGCAATTTTCTAAGTAAGAAAACAAAAGACGTTGATGACGATCTGATCAGTGCCTCGTCTTCGCTCGAACCTTTCCGCAAATGGAAAATCAATCTTGAATCGGCTTCCGGTTCCAAAAAGTATGAGCGTAAGTCTCCGCTTGCCGCGTGGTGTAGAATTGACGGGCGAGCGGGTGCGACTCAAATTTCGTTCCAAAAGCACTATGCAAGCCCGTTCTTTCATGGACAGATTCAAGACCTTGATCAGAACATCATTGATCTCTTTACATCGCTCCCGCAGGGTTTTGGCTGGGTTAATGGCTACCGCGATTTCTCGGAAAACATTGATAAGAGGAATTCAATTCCAACTGCGCCTCACGAACAACACTTCCGCACCGGCCTAAACTATCGCAATCCAAATATTGCCAATGCGTCAATCGATTTCGAAACACACATTCGCACGGACAAAATGCCCGAACCAGAGTTTGACAATCGCGTCTCGCTTATCGCCGTTCGCGCGCAGAAGTCCTACCACGCATTCGGATTCAATAGCACCGTAACGCGCGGACAAAGAAAAGACAATCTTGACGGCGATGCATCAATTCTTGAAAGCTATCGTGTGAGCGTTGATGCGCGTCCGGTGCGCGGCCAAAGGTACGAAGGCTGGTGGCAATCCGGCCACTCGGGATACTCGATTGACGCCAAGCGCAGCAGCATCATCGGTTTCAACTCCGAATACAAAACGATCAACAAAGTTCAACTCAACGCAAGCTTTCAAATTGTTGACCGCGACAATGACCGCGAATTTGAAAGCTTGCAATATGATCTTGGACTGCAATACGAGCCGTACAAGAACCATTTCGTGACTCTGAAATTGCGCAAACGCGATTTCGACGAATTGCAATTCGACCACGAGACGTCGTACCTCCTTAGCTACCAATTGCCGGTCGGTATTCCTATCGGCAGGAAACGTGATCAAGGAACTTTGCAAGGTCGAATTTACGAAATTGACAAGCCGGAGTCGGGTGGCATTCGCGGCGCGTTGTTGCGCGTTGGAGACCGCACGACCTTAAGCGACAAGAACGGGAAGTTCGTTTTTCATTCGTTGCCGCGCGGTGTGCACTACCTGCAACTTGAAAACGCTGCCTTCGGACTTGACCACGTTCCGATGGAGCGAATGCCCGTTGAATTTACGATCGCGGGTGCTCGCACGGAAATTGTTGATTTGAAAATCGCAAAGAGTTGCACCATCTTCGGCAACATTGCGGTGTACGGACGTCCTGACGAAAACACCGAGCGCGGCATTCTGATTGAAGAATCTCCTGCTGATTCTCAAAGAACAGTAGTGAGCGAGTTTCAACGGTTGCGCGGCATAGCGGATTGTAATCTGATTTTCTCAAATGGCGCGGAAACAATTTCGGCAACAACGGCGTCCGACGGCTCATTTGAAGTGCGAAAACTTCGCCCGGGTAATTGGACTGTCACCGCGCAATCATCCGCGCTGCCCGATTACCATAGCCTTGAGCAAGAGACCTATACCGTAACATTGACTCCGGGTGACACAGCAAACATACAGTTGCGAGTTGTCCCTCGTGCCCGCCGTCTTTTGATCAAATCGGTCGGCACGCTGCGTCTCGGAGAAAGCCCACTTCGCAGTTCAACAGCCATTAAGAGCCAGCCCGCGCCCGTGCCGCCAAAAGATCCGCCCATCGACAGTGTAACACACGACACACTCAATATTATCCAAAGAGTTGATGATGGCGGAATCTGGTTTGTTCAAATTTGCGCGTACAACAAATTGGCCCTAGCCGAGCGCCGAGCTTCTAAATTGCGCGAGGATAGCTTTCCAGTAAAAATTACGCCGCTTCACACAAAGTCAGGCGACGTGTACCAAGTTCGTGTCGGCGGCTTTGAAAACATGCAAGCGGCTTCAATCGCGGCCACCGACCTGAACCACCGATTCTCTTGCGACACACTTGTAATCGCCGAACAAACTCCGGCGGCCAATCACATTGATAATCTTGCGCGGCAACTGCAAAATATTCAAGCAACGTCTGGTGATAATATTGCGAGTCGCATTGGAACGTCTGCGCAAGGCGAGTGGTACGTACAATTGGCTGCCTATCGTTTACAAACGAATGTGGATCGCATGGCCGCTGTTCTGAACACGGCGGATATTCACTTCATTTTGGTTCCTGCACCCGGTGCCTCAGAGCAGATTCTGCAAGTGCGTGTCGGACCATTTTCCACCATGCTCGTCGCTCGCGCCGCTGCCACGCTATTTGATTCGTGGCTCGAATCTACGACGCTCGTCATTCACGGAAAATCTCCCTAACAAACACGCAAACCAACCTATATGAAAACGGGTTAGCCCCTAAATGGCTAACCCGTTTGTTTTCGACTTAAATACGTTACTGTCTTACTGCGAATTTGGATGCGGGGCTTGTGTCATGTCGCCAAGAAATGACAACATAAGAATCCCATCTGCAGTTTCAATCTTTGGTTCACCGTTCTCGCGCGAAACGTCAAGAGAGGTGATTACGAATTTCACCTTCCATTGCGAATTTGCCGCTGTCGTCGTCATCTTATCTACTGATATGACTTGCGTATCATGTCGCGGAAGCGCCGTGAGAAGTTCCGCGACATTCAAAATCAGCGGTTCAAATTCACGGTACGTAAGCCGATAAGACATCTGCGCCTTCTGGAATTCGATATTAACCGTATCGCTTCCTACAACAAAGAACGTAGTCGTGT
This sequence comes from uncultured Alphaproteobacteria bacterium, assembly GCA_964587105.1. Lineage (GTDB taxonomy): Bacteria > Electryoneota > RPQS01 > RPQS01 > RPQS01 > JABWCQ01. Next base: position 103,396 of record CAZPKG010000001.1, read on the forward strand.
CAGTGTGGCCCTTGTAGTTAAAGCGATTGAGGTTTGCAACGAAGTCGTACCCCCCGTTGTTCAACATGACATTCAAATCGATGTTGTAAGTCGAATACGCGTCGCTCCGGTCATCTTCCAGCCGTTCTAAATGCAGCATCTCGAGTATAGTCCCATTTGCCCGGTGACTAAAACCACCTTCAGGCATTCGAACAGCATTCAACGAATCAATATTCTGGTCGAAGAACGCTTGCAATTCCTTATGGCCATGCATCTCATCAATATAGTTGACAATGGACTCGACTCGGTCATACTCTTCAGCCTTGAGCGGATGATTTGACGTGGTTTCCACCTTTCCATTCACAAGTACACCGTTACTGTCGAGCAACAATGTAAGTTCTTGCATCTGACTCTTATGAGATACCGCGAAGGCTCCCCACCAGCCGAATGTCGAGAGCAGTCCAATCAAACACAGTGAGAGAGGAATCACCCGGATCCGTTTTCCTCCCGTCAAGATGTTATAAGCGGCGATGAACGTCAGCCACAACGCCAAGAGTAGCACATAATAGCGCGCAACCGTTATCCCGTACTCTTCAATGCGTTTGAAGATGCTGATGTACAGCATCACAATTAGCGGCACGAGCAGCAAATAAAACAGCCGCGAATAGAACTTTACCCACGGATTGGCCGCATCATTTCTCAATGGATAGACAAGCAGGAACGAGAGTATGCCGAATATCGAAAAAGCCAGCACAAGATAGGCCACCCAACCTACCGGCCAGTTCGATGTGAGAATGATCTTAGCTACATACGCATAGAGAATAACTAAGTAGATCGTGATCAGCGGAATCAGAACATATAACGTGAATACTTTAAGCCCTTTTGGATAATCCGTCTCCTGTTCAAGGCCGGGAAGGTCTTTTGGAACTCCCGACAAAAAGAACCATGTATTGAACACTCCCGCGATAATCAGCCACAGGTCGAAATAGAAATCATCATTAACTTTGAGTTCAAACAATTTGTCAACGGCCAGAAGAGCCAGCGCCAGACCGCCGAACAGAACAGCCGAATAGACCCCAGATGTCAAGATGCGCAGGAAAAGAGACTTGTTATACTGCCAAAGCCCGTTCATCTGATCCGCAAACACAAACGGCGCAAAAGCCACCAATAAATGCAGCGCGATTGCCAGCACGGCAAACCGGACTCCCTGCGCCACCTCCAATGAATCCGGCAGTGAATAGAAATAGAGCGCGGCAAGAACTACCACCAGAGCATTGACGCCGATCCGCAGCCCACGCTTCGAAATGAACCGTTCTGCAAATAGTGCGACTGAAATGCTCAACAGCATCGCGAGATAGGATGCCATTGCCACTCGCTCACCTAAGTGGGTGTCATTCTCTGCCCAGTCCCTATGTGCCACTGTAATCATCGCGACCACTGCCACAAGCGCGGAGAGGAGCGGCAACGGGAAACGCCGCAACGTTTCTGCTGCCTGCTGAACGATTGCGGAAATTGAAAATAGTCTCATATGCGTCCAGTTTGTTCAGTGAAAGGTCGTTGGCCAAACCCAACTGTAATGATACCTATGTCACCGCAAATAATCCAGTTAGTTCCTTAAACTCCGTGCAAGTACCAAAGTCCACTCCAACATGTAGTTTTAACCACAAAAAAACGGGTCAGCCAAACTGGCTAACCCGTTGTTTTTTAGTAGCGCGTACGGGATTCGAACCCGTGTTACCGGCGTGAGAGGCCAGCGTCCTAGACCCCTAGACGAACGCGCCAAACAAGACCCTGAATATAGGCTTTCGTCCGTTAAGAGTCAAGAAGGGTGTTCTTGAGTTCCGCAAAGCATCGCCGGAAACTTTCCTTTTTGGAAAACCGTACCTATATTGTCATATTCGGGTCCCGTTCAACCCCCTTACTCAGGAGAAGCAATGCAGCCAACAAACAAAGTTATTCCTCATCTGGTCGTCACCAACGGTCAAGCCGCTCTTGATTGGTATCGAGATGTGCTCAGCGCAGCTATTACGCACGTCATGCCCGGACCCGGCGGCATGATTGCTCACGCGGGTTTCGTACTCGGTGACACCATGTTCTTTCTCACCAACATGTCTAATCCGCAATCCAACATGAAATCGCCTGAGTCACTTTCTGGCGGAACATCAGTTTCGTTTTATGCTAACGTTGATGATGTGGATGGATTGTATGCGAAGGCGATCAAGGCAGGTGCCAAAACCGTGATGGAGCCACAAGATGCATTTTGGGGTGATCGTTGGGCTAATATCATCGATCCCTTCGGGCACAATTGGCAGTTCGGCAAGAATCAAGAGCAAGTAACTCCCGAAGAAATGAACCGCCGCATGACCGAAATGATGTCCAAGGGCGGCATGTAGATATTTACGCCATAAAATGAAAAATGCCGGTCACAATGACCGGCATTTTTCATTGACACCTCTGAATTTATGTGCCCCACACTTTGATAAAACGCGATAGCGGCTCAATGCGATTTAAGCGTTTTGAAACTGGACGATTCACGCGCTTGGAGCATTAGCTGATAACAATATGCTTCCTTGACATTTCACGAAGCGTTATGTAGTTTGAAACACACATGATGGTCGAGGATTCGTCCTTGCCGCAAGACAATTCGAGCGAATCCTCTGCTGTCAAGCCTTGGATTCGTTCGTTTTGTTTTTGGTCTTAATCAATTAGATGTAATCATAGATAATTTCTCTTAAATCAAATCGGTGGTACACAATGAAAACTTTTCTGAAGATTTTCGCATTTATCATGATTAGCTGTGCTACTGCACTTGCTGAACCAGAGACGATCACGCAGCAGGGACTACTGACGTCACCCGACGGCACTCCGCTCGATACAGTTGTTTCTGTCACGTTTAAGCTGTATAACAATGTTGACAGCCCGACGCCTTTTTGGAGCGAGGTCCAACAGGTAACCGTTGCTGATGGATTGTACGATGTCGCTCTCGGCACGGTTACACCATTTCCCGCAGATTTCCTGAACGACGGTACCACGTGGCTCGGAATAACCGTCGGTGAGGATGCTGAGATGCTTCCGCGAATGCAACTCCGAAGCGTCCCGTTCGCATTCCGAGTTCGCACCGTGGATGACGCGTCAGGCGGGGACATTGCAAGCGATGTGTTGATTCGAGGGAAATTAACAGTGGGTAACTTCAACACAAATACGGGCACGCAGGCTTTTGTATCTGGAAACCAGTGCACTGCTTCTGGAGACTACTCCACTGCTTCAGGGCAACAGTGTACTGCGTCAGGCCTATACTCCACCGTTTGCGGCGGCTTGAACAATTTGGCCTCCGGTGACTTCTCGAATGTCGGAGGAGGTAGCGTCCACGAAGCAAGCGGAAACTACTCGACCATCTCAGGTGGTCTCTTCAACAGTGCGACAGGATTATACTCCACGATTTCAGGCGGTCAATACAATTTCGCGACGGTTGATCATGCGACAGTTGGCGGCGGCCTGGGAAATCACGCCTATGCTGAATACTCGACTGCCTCGGGCGGCGGTTACAATTTCGCTCGCGGACAGTTTTCCGTTGTTGCTGGCGGCGGAGGCGATGTGCCGGCAGACTCAAACTCCGCTCAAGGAAATCTCTCTACAATCGGCGGCGGCTATCACAACTATGCCACAGGTGATGCGTCATGCGTCGCTGGCGGTTACTACCACACAGCAAGCGGAGGCTCCTCTACAATCAGCGGCGGTTACCGAAACACTTCGACAGCTTCCTACTCGACGGTCGGCGGCGGAACCTACAACAACGCGACTGGACAATACGCCACGATCGCTGGAGGTAGATACAATGACGTTGTAGGAAATAGATCCGCTATCGGCGGGGGAGACATAAATGAGATTACATCCGGGTCAGATTATTCTACAATAGCAGGTGGACATGACAATCACGTCACCGGTGATTACTCAACTATTGCCGGAGGGGATAGCAACGCTATTTATGGCCCGGCCAGCTACGCTTCAGTCGGTGGGGGGCGCGTCAATCAAGTCCGAGGCGATTACTCAGCGATCCCCGGAGGCACCTACAATACGATCACGGGCGATTACTCTTTAGGCTGTGGAAGTCATGTCAATGTTTCGGCAAACAGAGCGTTTGTATTTGGAGACGGTTCAGAAACATTCAGCATCGGCATGAGCAATACTGCCAACTTCTTATGCCGGAATGGTTTCCGCATTTGGACCGATAGCCTGTTGTTTAACGTAGGTACTCGGCTTGCACCCGGTGGCTCGTCTTGGATTGCTCTTAGTGATTCGACGAAGAAAACCAATCGCATCCATGCAGATGGAAAAAGTATTCTCGAGAAACTTACCGCCATGCCGATTGACAAATGGAACTATAAACACCAACCCGATGGCCCCAATCACATCGGCCCAATGGCGCAGGACTTTTGGAGTGCCTTTCATCTTGGTACTGACTCGCTCGGCATTGAAACCATCGATGCTGACGGAGTCTTGTTTGTTGCCGTGAAGGAACTCGCAAAGCAAATGCAGGACCTGAGAACCGAAAATGCTGCGCTGCGTGGACAAGTGCAATCGCTCATCGCAATTGATAAGCAATCGCTATTATATGAGGAGAAATAGCCATGACACGCCTTATTATGTCCGTACTCATTTGCGCAACAGCAGCGTTCGCAATTCCCACTTCGATTAACTATCAAGGCTATCTCGCAAATCCGGATGGATCCCCAATTGATTCAACCCTGACCATTACATTCTCCATCTACAATATGCCGGAGGGCGGAGCGGTCCTATGGATCGAAACTCATCCGGCAGTTCCGGTACAAAATGGGTTATTCAATGTCCTGCTCGGTTCAATCAGTCCGCTCGTAGATACATTCATTGCGAATCGCTGGCTCGGCATCACCATCGGCGAAGATCCTGAAATGACTCCGCGTGAACAATTCGTTTCCGTTGCCCATGCCTATCGCGTCGGCACCGTGGATGGCGCAAGCGGTGGAAATATTGTCAGCAAAACAAATATCGGGTTCGGAAACACAAACGACGGCTTGTATGCTTTTGTAACCGGCTATAACAATGTTGCTTCAGGAAACTACTCAGTCATAGGGGGCGGTGGATACAATCGCGCGCGCGGCAGTTTCTCCGTCATCGGCGGCGGAGGTGGCACTCTGCCCGAAGACTCCAACCGCGCATCAGGCAACTATTCCGCGGTACTCGGAGGCCGCCGTAATCAAGCTCCCCAGCCGTACTCTACCGTTGGCGGCGGATATTACAACTGGGCTATCGGACAATATACAGTCGTACCCGGTGGTCGCGATAACTACTGCGGCGGTAACTACTCAATAATCGCCGGCGGTGATTCAAATTATACTATGGCAGAGAATGCCGTGATTTCCGGAGGACACCAAAATCACGTTGATGGATTAATGTCCGCTTGCGGAGGAGGATATCGCAACGTCATAACCGACGGCGAGTATTCAATAATTGCCGGTGGTTATCAAAACGACATCGATGCTGATTACGCGACGATTTCCGGCGGGCTCAACAATAATGCATCTGGTGTCTATGCCACCGTTGGCGGCGGCTATCTAAACAACGCAGCGGCCGCAACCACCACCATCGCAGGTGGATTTGAGAATGTCGCGTCCATCCCCGGATCAACAATCTCCGGAGGGTACTATCACGAAGCCGCAGGATCGTCAAGCACGATTGGCGGCGGCTATCAAAACCTTACCACAGGTTATACGGCAACGGTCGCCGGAGGCCGTTACAATAAAGCGCGCGGCGATTACTCGATCATCGCAGGCGGTGGCGGGGTCCTGCTCGCCGACAGTAATAGTGCCCAAGGTTTTGCTTCGGCAATCGGTGGAGGGAGGAGAAATGCAGTGATTGATAGTTTCGGCACGATTTCAGGCGGACAACGCAACTTTGTTGACGCTCGATCAGGCACAGTCGGTGGCGGACAAGGCAACGAAGTTTCGGGCCACTTCTCGATTATCTCAGGCGGTTACAACAATAGTATTACGTCGTCCCATTCGTTCATCGGCGGCGGATTAGATAATGTGGTAACGGACTACGGGTCGGTTGTAGCCGGCGGAAGCAGCAACGCCGCGACTAATCTTTTCACCACAGTCAGCGGCGGCGAACGCAATGTTGCCGAAGGCTCCCATGATGTAGTTATTGGAGGAATGGACAACACAGCTTCCGCAGGTTATGCAACAGTCGCGGGTGGATTGGACAACTCTGCGAATGGACAACTTAGTTTTGCGGCGGGACAACATGCACGCGCAAACGGACAAGGTTCATTCGTCTGGAGCGCTGGTGGCGACACAACGACTTCTTGGGGACCCAACACCTTTGCCGCCCGCGCACCCGGCGGTTTTCGCTTATACACGGATGCGTCCTCCACAATGGTCGGAGCAACTTTACCCGCAGGAAGTGGAACATGGGCCGCGCTCTCCGATTCAACCACAAAACGGCGCTTTGGCCGCGTCGATACTGAGCAGATACTCGACAAAGTGTGTGAATTGCCGATTGAACGCTGGAGTTACAAAACTCAAGATGAGAGCATCCACCACATCGGCCCCATGGCACAAGATTTTTACGCACAGTTTGCACTTGGAGAAAACAACATGACCATTTCGACCCTCGACCCTTCTGGTGTCGCGCTGGCCGCCATTCAGGAATTGGCCAAACAAGTCTCTGAACTGCGGATCGAAGTTGCCACACTTCGCGCGCAGAACGAACTACTCACAAAACATGCATTACGATGAAGTTCTCATTCTATCTTTTCTGTAAGGACAATGATCATGAAATCTGCTATTATGTTTCTTCTCGCTCTCTCGATTACCGCAGCACTCGCATTAGCTGTTCCTCCACAAATCAACTATCAGGGTTACCTGACAACGCCGGCTGGAGCGCCGATTGATACTACTGTTTCCATGACGTTTAAGTACTATGGCTTCGGGCATATTCTGTTATGGCAGGAGAACCATGCGGCGGTCACCGTGACGAACGGTTACTTCAATGTGAGTTTGGGCACAGAGACCTTTTTGTCGGACTCAATCTTCACGTCCGGTTTCGCTTACCTGGAAGTAACGGTCGGGTCGGACGAGCCGATGTTTCCGCCATTCTCGAGTTCCACCGTGCCCTTTGCATTTCGAATTGGGACGGTGGACGGCGCGACCGGTGGGATTCTTTTCAGCAGTCTATCTGTTGGCAACTCAAACACGGTTCCACCCTACGACTGCTTCGCGGCCGGAGGCGGAAACGTCATCACAATTTCTCCAGCAACGATCTCAGGAGGAAGCGGCAATTCGATTGATGCTGTCTATGGGTTCATTGGCGCCGGCTTACAAAATGTGGTTAGCTCCTCCGGCGGAGTTTGTGGCGGCGGTTATCAAAATGAGATTACGTCCCAAGGGTCATCCAATGTTATCGGCGGCGGCTACCACAGCGATATAACTGGCAGTGGTAGCTATAATGTGATTTCAGGCGGCCACGAGAACCTTGTCACAAGCAACGGTGGAACTATCGGCGGCGGAGCAAGAAACCGCGTTTTTGGTGATTACGCCACTATCGCAGGTGGCGGCGGACCGGCTGCGGGGGACTCGAACCTGGCAACCGGATCTGCTGCAGCAATTAGCGGCGGAAGGACGAATCGGGCAACAGGAGCATTCTCAATTGTCGGCGGCGGACAGAGCAATAATGCCACAGGTGAACACTCAGCCATTGGCGGAGGCAGCGGAAATACCGTTTCGCAATACAGAGCTTCGGTCATGGGTGGTGAGGGAAATACGGCAAGCGGACAACGTGCAGCGGTTGGCGGTGGACTGAACAACATGGCTTCCGGAAGCATTTCCTTCATTGGCGGCGGCGGAAATAATCAAGCAGCAAATTTCGGCGCGACAGTGGCAGGAGGACAGCTAAATTCAGCTCTTAGTCAGGATGCATTTATTGGCGGTGGTCAAGGAAATGTCGTGGAAGGAACGCAGTCTTCAGTTTGCGGTGGATCATATAACCGTGTGCGTAACAATTTCTCAGTCATCGCTGGCGGTGGCGGTGCCCCGGCTGATTCCAATTCTGTGAGCGGTATCAACTCGATTATTGGTGCTGGATTGCGCAATCTTGTTAGCGGCAACTTCTCTTTTGTCGGAGCAGGAGTATCGAACAAAATCACGAGTAATTATGCGGTCATTGGTGGAGGCGACGGAAACCGTGTTGAGGACGCGCTAGTTCCGCTTGGTTCAAGCTACTCCGTCATTGGCGGGGGGCGAAACAATCGCGCTCGTGGAGAATATTCTGTGGTTGGCGGTGGTGGAGGGCCGGTCACAGCGGATTCAAACTCGGCGCTCGGAAACAACTCCTTTATCGGCGGAGGACAGAGAAACAACGCAGAAGGACTCCAATCAACTGTCTGCGGTGGACTCAGCAACGAAAGCACCGGTGAAAAATCCTTCTGCGGTGGAGGACAGGGAAACTCTGCCAGCGGTCTTCGCTCTTTCGTTGGCGGTGGTTCACTAAACTCTGCAACCAATCAGGATGTCGTTGTGGGCGGTGGCTTTCAGAATGTCGCCAGTGGATCCGGTGCAACTGTTCCCGGTGGAATCGGCAATGAAGCGACCGGCAATTTCTCTACGGCAATGGGGTTCCGTGCCAAGGCCAATCACACCGGCTCCTTCGTTTGGGCCGACAATACCGTCGCTGATTTTGTGTCAACTGCCGGGAATCAGTTCAGTCTCCGGGCTTCCGGCGGTGTCCGTATCGCAACAAATGCTGCAGGGACCGCCGGCGTTAAGCTCGACAACGGCGATACAGCATGGGAAGTCCTGTCTGATAGTACGAAAAAGTCCAATCGCAAAGCAGTCAATACTGCATCAGTTCTGGATCGAGTCCTGCGGTTGCCAATTGAAGAGTGGAACTACTCTCATCAAGATGTTTCCAATACTCACGTTGGACCCATGGCACAGACTTTCTACTCTCTTTTCGGCTACGGAGATGATAACACAACCATCTCCACTATCGATCCCGATGGCATTGCGCTCGCTGCAATTCAAGAACTTGCCAAGCGTAATCGAGAGCTTGAAGACCGCGTCAAACACCTCGAAGCGGCCCTCTTGCAGTATGGCGTTGTTTCCAAAAGCAAATCCGAATAAGGACATAAAATGAAATTACTTCTTTCTATTCTCCTACCTGCGTTGCTCTTTGCACAATCATCAAGCGAACACTTCACTCTGGTAAAGAGCGTCATGGATGGCGGAGGCGGCCTTTCAAACTCCGCGAACTTTAATCTCGTCTCGGTTCTCGGTCAACCAACCCCTGCCGGCGTACAATCAAGCGAGAACTTTGTGCTCTACGCAGGATTCCTCAATCCAATGCTGATGGTTTCTCCGCTCTCGCCGATTCAGCACTTGGTCATCAAGGAAATGCAGCCTGATGCCAAACTCTTTTGGGAACACGTCAGCGGTGCAGGAAGTTACTCGGTCTATCGTGACACAGCCATTGATTTCGTTCCCGGTCCGGCCAATTTTATTGCCACGGTTCCGGACACGTTCTATACGGATACAAATGTCTTTGCAGGTCCACTCGATCGACAGTACTATATTGTTCGCGTAAACAACCCGTAACATAATTCAATATCAGCATAGCAAAAGAGCCGGTCAAACGACCGGCTCTTTTCTATTCCAACAAACCCAAAACGCCTGCGTCAGCGCAATGGGTCCAGCGTTCACGCTGGCTACTTCGCGTCCACGGCTAATCCACCGCGCTTCGAGAACATAATCGCACCCGCAAGCACTGCAAGCGATACGATAACGACTACGATACCGCCGCCCGTGCCGTACATCACAACCGTGCTCGGCGCAATCAAAATCGAAACAAGGTTCATCACCTTAATCATCGGATTTAACGCCGGACCGGCCGTATCCTTGAGCGGATCACCAACCGTGTCACCAATCACACCGGCCTTGTGGGCTTCAGTGCCCTTGCCGCCTAAGTAACCGTCTTCAATCTTCTTCTTGGCGTTATCCCACGCACCCCCGGCGTTGGACATAAACACGGCCATCAACTGACCTGACAAAATACAACCAGCCAAGAATCCACCCAACGCGTACGGCCCAAGCCAGAAGCCGCACAACACGGGAGCAAAAATCGCCAACAGGCCCGGTCCCAAAAGTTCCTTCTGAGCGGCCGCCGTTGATATTTCCACGCAGCGCGCGTAATCCGGTTTGCCCTTTTCGCCGACGCCCTTGTATTCCATAATACCAGGAATTTCGCGGAACTGGCGACGAACTTCTTCAACCAACAGCACTGCCGCACGCGACACCGCGCGAATCGCAAACGAGGAGAACAGGAACGGCACCGCTCCACCGATCAGCAGACCGATAAAGATTTCCGGCAAGTTCACCTGAATACCCTTCATTAGAATATCAGGGTCCTTAACCGCAACCGTGTCAATATACGAACGATAAAGCGCCACAGCAGCGATAACAGCTGTTGCGATAGCAAAACCCTTCGTCAACGCCTTCGTCGTGTTGCCGACCATGTCCAAACGCGCGACGATGTTGTGAGCCGCGTGATTCTTCGATCCATCCGGATTAATCAATGCGCCCGACATTTCAAACACGCCGTTGGCATTGTCGGAAATCGGACCGAATGTATCTTCTGCCAACACGTAGCCCGTTGTCGCCAACAAACCAAGACCGGCAAGTGCAATTGCGTAAGCCGCCATCGCCGGATCATGGAATAGCGCATAAGCTCCGTAAATCGTCGCTGCAATCGAAACTGCCGACCAAACAGAAGATTCCAAACCTTCAGCAAGTCCCGACAGAATCAACGTCGCCGGACCGGTCTTAGCCGCCGTCGCGATTTCCGACACAGGCTTCTTTTCGGCCGCCGTAAAGTATTCAGTCAACTTGCCAATCACCACTGTCAGCACGATACCAAAGAACGTCGCCAAGAATGCGTAGAACCAAAAATCACCGACAATCGCAGCAAGGTCACGATCAGCTCCCGCCGGAACTGCCGGCAAGCCCGAACCAAACACCCACTTCGCGACTGCAAGGAAGCCCAATGCCGCCACGCCGGTCGAAACATACGCACCGCGATTGATCGGATCCATCGGATTCATATCCGGATCATCTTTGCCCGTCACGGCCATGATGCCGATTATCGAGGCCACTACGCCGACTGCGCGCACCAGCAATGCGTAAATAACGAGCTTCAGCGTGAACACCGATGTAAACGTTCCTGCAGCCATCAAGCCACCGAAGCCGTTTGCCGCAAGCGTGCCGCCTACCGCCGCCGCAAGAATAATCGCGGCTACCAGCGTCACTTCGTATGATTCAAACACGTCAGCCGCCATACCCGCGCAGTCGCCGACGTTATCACCTACGTTATCCGCGATCGTTGCGGCATTACGCGGATCGTCTTCAGGAATACCTGCTTCAACCTTTCCCACAAGGTCGGCGCCCACGTCAGCAGCTTTGGTGAAAATACCACCGCCAACACGCATAAACAAGGCGGCCAGCGATCCACCAAAACCAAAGCCCACCAGGACAAACATTGCGTTTTCCTGATAGACCATAAATGTAATCGTCGCGCCCAACAAACCTAAACCTACGGTGAACATACCGGACACTGCGCCCGCACGGAACGCGATTTCCAGAGCTTGCTTGAAGCTCGAGAGAGCCGCATGTGCCACACGCATATTCGCACGCACCGCCACGCCCATGCCGACGTATCCCGCAAGATAAGATGCGGTCACACCGAGCAAGAACGCCAGCGCCACACCGATTCCGAGACTCGTCGCTTCTTCGGGAAGAATGCTCTGATATTGTGACTTGTAGAGAAAGAAGAGTCCGATCGTAATCAGAATCACGAGCGGAATCATCATGCGCACCTGCCGCGCCAAATACGCAAGTGCGCCCTCTTGAATCGCCTTCCCTACGCCTTGCATGCGCTCGCTGCCCGGATTCTCTGCGTCTGTCTTGCGCCACCAATAGAATCCGAATGCCAGCGCCAGAATAGCGCCGCCGAGCACAATGTACAGCGGCAACCAGGCATCAGGCCCGAACGGAAGTTGAATGGCTTCGCCGCCGTGTCCGCCGCCACCTCCATGGCCGTGATCGGGTGCGAACGCCGGAGCGGTCGTGCCAATCGAGTTCGGAGAGGCAAACAGAGTCGGCCCAAAGGCAAGAAATCCTGCACAGAGGATAACGAGGCTGGCGATTACCCACAGTGGCTGAGTCCGGCGCCGTCCGGAGTTGTTGTTCTTCTTCATGGACACCCTTTTGGGTTGTGAATGACTAACTATTTGAAAAGAAAGAATTACAAGACCGAAGAGAGGGGGAGGAAGTAAGAACCCCGGAGCGCATATACTACGTTTCGGGGCTTACTTAAGACTGCAAGGGGCAAGCAGTTCGGATGAGTCGGAGTTTGCGAAATCTTACACAAAGATACTCATTTTGATAACTCTTGGCAATGGAAACAGACCAAGAACAATAATTTCCAGCATATGTTCGCGGGGCACCCGCTGCGGGTGCCCCGCATCCTCTTAGCGCCCCGGATGACTGTAAGCCGGATTATCCCGTTGTGAGAAATGATAGCGGTACTCTTCATCCGCGAGTTTTGTGTTCCAGACTCCGGCGACTTTGGCTACCAGCACAAAGGTCAGCCAAATCCCCAGCACCACTAGCGCGAACTGCTTGCCGGTCATCTTGGTCTTCGGGGTTGGGGCAATCGTGATGCAATCCTTGATCGGGCACACATTCTCGCACTTTAAGCACCCTGTACATTCCGGCGAGATAATCTGTAATTTCGTCGCAACGGGGAGTCTCGACGGACAGGCTTTTGTGCAGCGGTCGCAGTCAATGCAGGTATGCACATCGCGGCGAATCTTCACCGGACTTGCCCACGACACCAGTCCCAGCATCGCGCCGTAAGGGCACAAGTATCGGCACCACAATCCCTCGACAAAAATACTTCCGACCAGCAAAATCGCCAGCACGACAATTCCCACAATTCCGATTTCCGTGAAGAACAACAGCATCTTCACATCGGCCAGTTGATTGTACGGACTCCCCATGAACCCCGCAATCCCCGAAACTCCCATCAGAAAGAAAGCCGATACAAACAGCCCCAGTAGAATATACTTGAGACTCATCAGAGAGTAATCCAACCATCTCGGGAGCAAAAATGTCCGGCCAAAAATCTTCTTCCCCAGCAAAGCCAATCCTTCGCTGATCGTGCCAATCGGACACAACCACGAGCAAAAACTCTTGCGCATCAAAAACGCGATCGCCAAGAAACACAACGTCAAAATAGCCGAAGCCGGATGAATCAGATTGAGTTCCCCTCGCGCGAACCAATCAATCACTCCCATCAATCCTGAAATCGGCAGCCACCCCTCAACTCCGGCAGGGCGGGGGGGAAGCGGCCCCGTTCCGCCTTCCTGCAATGCCCGCACAAAAAACCAGAATTGTATTCCCAGCAACACATTCAGAGCCGCAAACGAAATCTGCACGATGTGCCTCGGAGTCCAAAACCCCTTGTACATCTTCCCCTTAGCCGTCCCCGGCACAGGCTTCTTGACCGTCCTTGCTAATTCGACAATATACATGGCCTTAGCCTCTATTGAATCGATATTTTGGACTTATTAGTCCGTTATTTATTAATATAGTCAAATGCTGCCCTTTAAGTGTCATAGAAATGTCATGGCCGCACCATGTGTTTATTGAGGACTACGTAGCCTTGTTCACAGCACCAATAAACAGAAACCCCGCACGAAAATGCGGGGTTTCTGTGCGAAATGCTAACACAATTCTATTTTATCAGCAGCATTTTCTCTGCAAAGGCAAAACCATTCACTTCGAGTTTATAAAGATACATCCCTGACGGTAGGTCCAGTGCGTCAAATGACTCGAAATGAGTGCCTGCGCCTCGAACATCATTAACAAGCGTCGCAACAAGTTGACCTGTGATTGCATAAACCGAAAGAGTTGTGAATCCACTCTCTTTTAGGTCGTAGCGGATCGTAGTCGTCGGGTTAAATGGGTTGGGGTAGTTCGCGTGAAGCGCGTATTCAACAACCAATCCCGTCTCAGGCTCTGGTGTAGCTAAGGCTGTGGCAACCTCTTCGTGGATTCCGTTCATGTCAATTGCCGAGAGTGCGTAAGAATACGTTGTTCCGTTCAAAGCTGACTCGTCCACCCAGCGGTACTCATGACCCGATGTGGTGTTCCCTTGTGAGGCGATCTCCGCTAACTTCACTCCGTCTCGCAGAATCTCGAATTTGCTATTCTCAGTTTCGCTCCCCGTTGTCCAGTTAAGAATCACGCGATTATCACCTGCTATTGCTTCAAATGATGATAATGAAACACCAAGTATCGCTTCAAAGGTTAAACACAGACAGCCCTCACCAGTGCCATAAATGAAGTTATCGAAGCTGCCTTCAATTGAATTGTACGTCCATGCTGTTGCATCATACTGAAAAAAGATTGGACCAGGAGGAAAAGGGCACTCGTAGTCACACAAAGTCTCTGGCCACGGATTACAAGTCATCATGGCACCGAATACGGGTGTTTGGTGTGGGCCAAGCGGACCATAAACGTGTATTTGTAGTACAGACCCCGGACAAACTTCGACGCATGTACTGGATCCTAATGCCGGATTCACATATGTTGATCCGTTACACGGCTGCGCAAATGCCGCATTCCACATTCCCAGCGTGATTCCAATAAAAGCAATTACCAATCGTCTCATCTTGACCTCCATGTCCAGATTAATGTGCACTGTCTTATTAAATGTTCTTCTATTTACATAAACATAACAAAAGACTAACTAATCCTAATTTACTGCGGACAACGGCCAATTGTCAAGTAGATCTAATTTCTAACAGAAATATCAGGGGTTTTGTGAGTACGCAAAACAATAGTCTAACAATAGCGCAACTCACCCCAATTTTCTGGGACAGTCTTAATTATTAAGAAGTTAATGAAAAACACAATGTGCTTGGGTCAACAACACTCTTGAGACTCCAGCAAAAATGGAGGCACATGCCAATTGATCTGAGAAGTGCGCAAACAAGTTCAATGGCAAACGGACAAAAACCATTGAATGGCTCAAATAGAACTAAGTTAAGTGGATACAAAAACTAAAGTGAACGTGCCATTCTTGGGATAATTTGCCCTAGTTTCTGACTTAGCCCAACACCACCCCACACCCCTCGCACATCCATTCCCCGGTATCATCCACAAGCTTGTACTGCGATTCGTATTTCTTCCCGTTCTTGCTGATGTGATCCACCGCTTCCAACAAACTCTGAAACTCGTCTTCACTGACCGTCGGTGATAGACTGATTCTCACCCACCCCGGTTTTTCTCCAATGTGTCCATGATCCAGTCGCTCGCGGATTTCCGCCGAGTGCGATTGCTCTATGTGCAACAGCAAATGTCCGTACGGCCCCGCACACATGCAGCCGCCGCGCACCTGAATGCCGAATAGGTCATTAAACAGCGCCGCCGCTAAATTGTGATGCAGGTCTTTGAAGATGACGCTGAACACACCGAGTCGCTTCGCGTCCGTGAGTCCCAAAATGAGAATCTTGTCATTCTTGATCCACTCTTTCAGCGCGCGCGTCATATAGTCGTGTTCAATCCGTTCAATTCGATCACAGCCGATGGCCGCCTTCATGTCAAAAGCTAATCCCGCCTGAATACTCTGCACAATCGGCGGAGTGCCTCCCGTTTCACGATGGGCAATCGAAGCCAAATACCGATGATCCCACGGTGAAGTATAAAGCACCGTTCCGCCGCCCGGCTCTGCGGGAACGCGATTCGTAAACAAATGTTTGTTCGCCACCAAAATCCCCGGTGTGCGCGGCCCGCCTAAAAATTTATGCACGGAGAGAAACACCGCGTCGTAATATCCGAGCGGATCGTTTTCCGGATGCATGTCAATTTCCACATACGGCCCGGCCGCCGCGAAATCGAAAAATGCGAACGCGCCGTGCTCATGCAGCACACGCGCCAGCGCATGACAATCATTCAATATTCCTGTCACATTTGACGCCGCGCTGAAGGTGCCGTATTTGACCTTGCGATTCTTGTAAGGCTGCATCTTTTCCGCCAAATCGTCAGGGCAAATGCAGCCGTGTTCGTTCAGCTCGACATAGACGGTTTCCGCAATCGTTTCCCGCCAGCAGATATCATTGGAATGATGCTCCATCATCGAGCGAAACACAACGGGCCGCTCGTTGTCGGGAACATGATCTTTCAAATGATACTTCTCTTCCAACTGATCAGGAAGCCGTAACCCCAAGACATGAATCAAACGGTTTATCGTTCCCGTCGAACCTGATCCCACCGGAATCACCACATCCTCGTCATTTGCGTTCATGTAACGGGCGATTCTCTGAAAAGCATTCTCAAACAATCTCGTCATGTGACGGCCCGTGAATGAACTTTCCGTGTGCGTGTTGGCCATATAAGGCAACACCCGCTCAGAAATCTCTTCTTCTACGTCGCGATGAAATCTGCCCGAAGCGATAAAATCGAAATACTGCAACGGTTTACGGCCAAAAGGAGTTTCAATCTCCGCTCCGCTGCCGTACACTCCGGCGCGAAGCCGCTCTAAAAATCTCCGTTCATCGGCTTCGTCACGGGTCACCACCGGACCGCGCGGCGAAGCCGTGGTACAGTCGCACAATCTTTGCGAAAACGGAGCGGTTGATGCTGTTGATGACATGATCAGTTCCTTAGAGTTGAATTCCGCAGGCCTTAGCCGCCAAGCGGAAGTGGTCTTTATGAATAATTCTTCCGATCGGATAGAGGTTTGTCCGCTCATCCCAATACGGAGAATGTTTGTACCAATAGTTTAGTCGCTCGCCGGGAGACTTCGCGAACAAGGAATCTGTTTTCACTTTGTTCCAAAATTCCGTCGCTGCCAAAGTATCCGTCTTAATCAATCGCTGAGCCATCGTGTCAATGATGTCTCCATCGCCGCCCTCTTTTTGCTCGAAAATCTGCGGGAAGAAACCCCACTTGCAAAACGAGTCCGGCCCGTTCGCTTCCAGAAGTTGCATGACGCGAAGAGCTTTTCTGTGATTGAGCGGAACAAAGGCCGAGCCTTTGGGAATCCGCCATTCCTGCAGAACAGGAGGCAGCGTTTTGTAGTTGATGCGAAATCTCCCTTCGTACGGAGTTTTCGCAAAGGTTACGCTGTCGAGATAATTTGTCTCAACCATGATGGTCAACGTCGTGTCGAACTCCATCACCGGAATCTGGTGAGCCGCGAGAACACCCTTTACTTTCAGATAGTAGGGAAGCGGAATCACATATGCCAAAGGCGGCACCACAGATGATTTGACGCGGTTGTTCCACAGCGCAGGCATCTTTTGCGATTCCGGCTCTTGCGTCCAATAGCGGACACTGTCTCCGGCGATTTCAGAATATCTGACTTCTGATTTGTGACCCTTGAAATCAACCCAAGTTGTGTCGTTTGCCACGTCAAAATCAAGCGGATAGCTCTTGCCGTTGGCTCGGAGCGTGTCTGCTAAAGTCTGAATCTGCAAATCCGCCAATGCCGACATCTTGAGCAGATTGCCTTTGTCCTTCGCCAATTGATCGAGCGTCTCTTCGAGATAGACTCTCGTGGCCTCGACTCGCTCGGCAAACGGTTTGCGGCTGTGAGTCTCGATCAAAACAAACGGACGGCCCAGCACAGTTCCAAATCCGGTTGAGTAGCGCGGAGGATAAACCTCTCGCGTCCAGCCACTCTTTGGGTTGGTGTAGTTCTTGAAAGTCACGTACGGCACAAAATCGTAACCACGCTTGGACATGCGCTTAGTGATTTCGGGCAGATATGACTTGGTGGAATAGTCTAAAACTGCCGGAGCTTCATTTGTGTCGGTTCCTAAACCCCACGTGATGACATATTCGTATTCCGCTCCGTCGGTGACATGAATGTCAATCAGAAAATCGGGATCAAGTTCGTCAATCAGCTTGATCATCGCTCGCATTTCGGGAGCGTCAGCTTTTAGCCAGTCGCGATTCAAATCAAGATTTTGAGCCGTTATCCGGCGGCCTTGCTCTTTTGGGCCAAGCTGATTGATACGGCGAAATTCACCTTCGCGCTCGTGTCCGTCCACATTGAAGATTGGCACAAAAGCAATACGCAGGTTTTCTTTTACCGCGCGATGGTTTTGAGTCTGTACGAGGTCGCGCAGAACCATCAGCCCCGCTTCCTTTCCGTCAATTTCGCCGGAGTGAATTCCGGCAATCACAAAGACGAGCGGTTTGCTCTCATCATTTCCACCGAAGAGCAGCAAGGGAAGTTCTCGGCCCTCAGAGCTTGTACCGAATGATCGATATTCAATCAGATCGCTCGATCCGTCAAGTCTGCGGCAATAAGTCAAACACTCGCCATAACCGGAGGTCTCGAGTCCCTTAGAGAGTTCAAAGCGAGTCTGCCACACAGGCGAAACGGATTGGGCATTCAGGAGTCCTGAAAGCAAGAGGCCAAGAAGATAGCACGTAGTTCGGAAGTTCATATTCCTAAGATACATATTCTCGCGGGGAGCGGCAAGAGCCGATCTTATATTCCGTAAGCTAAGCCGAGACAAATGGTTAAAAAAAGCCGCCCGAGTATCTGGGCGGCTTTCATCGTTTTCATAAAGAAATACTACTCGGCGCGAACATTAAAGAACCGCAAATTGTTCGGATCGGCGTCAAAGTCCCATGTCCAATTGGTGGAAGTTGTAGAACCCAATTCGACGGGCGAAAGCTCAAGCTGTTCGAACGACGTTGCGCCGTAGATCAAATAGTGCGATGCCCCGTTCACTGGGTACCAATTCAGTTGGATTTCGGTTCCGGCAGTAACGGCAATCGAAAGACCGAGCGGAGGAGTCAAGACGGATTGCAGGACATATTCATCCGCTCCGATGCAAGGCACGGCCGGACGACTGTCTCCGTCAATGTCGGTCGATACTTGCTGAAGTGCGATGCCCTGTGCAAACATTGTGGAGTCGGTTGGCTGAATATGCAGGTCGGTCGAGGAGATATAGCTTACATGCAAATTGAGGCTCTGGGCATCCTGTCCAGTTGCCTGCCAACTTGCGAGGCTCGCATAGTTCTGCGTTCCGAGACCGGCAAACCTGAAGTTTGTCGAATTTCCCCACAGACAATTGTAATCGGAGATGACGTCCGCTCCAACCTCGATATCCAAACCGTAACTTGGAACATCATTCTCATAGACCATTACGCAGTTGTTGTAGATTTCATGCTGGGTCCCGGTAGAGACGAACACTCCGGAGGTTTCATTGTCCGCAGGTGAGTCGTCCAACCTAATACTGTTATTGGCGACGACGTGATTACCACTCGACAGATAAATTCCGCGTGAACGAAGGGAAGTCAATTGTGAGTATCCGTAGATGAAATTATTGACAATCTCAACGGATGAAGTAATACCCGGAGCGGAATAGACTCCGCAAGCGCGATTGGTGCGCGGTCCGTTGCCGTCGAGAAATCCGTGAATCTTATTGCCGTCCACGCGAAGCGATCCGTTCTCACCAATCTGGACAATGTAAACTCCATAACAGGCTCCGGCCGGGCCGACATTGGAACCGGGGCGAATGTCGTTGCCCGAAATCAGCGCTTCATGCTGATGATCCACCCACACTCCGTAGTAAACATCCGAGATATCATTTCCCGAAACGATATTGCCATGCGAAATCTGTGAATTTGCGCTGGTCAACGAGACGCCGATGTAGCAGGCGGAAACTGTATTGCCTGTGATTGTATTCCCGTGGCAATCGGAACCGGAGACACGAATCCCGACCGTACCTAAATCTCCTGATCCGCTACCGGTGACGACGCATCTATCAATCACATTGTTGCAGGACGTGTTGTCCAATGAAATCCCAATTGCCGTGCCCGCTTCAGCAGTGATGCCAAGTTGTCTTAATTCGATAAAGTCGGCGTCATGAAAGAGCACTACTGCTTCCGAATTCGCCGCTGTGATCGTCGTTCCAATTGGATCAAGCGATTCAATGATAACGTGACGCAAACTGTCAGCGCCGGGGATTGCATTGAGAACCAGCGGACCCTGATGAGCCTGCTGCCCAAGCAACACGTACAGTTCACCGGCAATCCCGCGCCAGCGCAAATGCTCGGAAAGCTCTGCCAATGTCCCGAAGCTTGAACGGCTCCCGCCGACAAATACACTATCTGAAAGCGGCGCCCCGGAGATTACAATAGACTGACTTTTCGAATCATTCGCTGCGACTGCATCGCCGGGCGCGAAGGCCGACACTCTGATTGAACCATAGGCCAACTCAACCTCTGGTGAACTCCAATTCCAAAGCAGTTCGACTTCAGTCCCGTGTGCAATCGAAAATAGTTGGGAATCCACGGGGTCTTCATTGAAATACAACGTCGCTTGGGCGCCGGTAATGTCGGACTGTCCAACGTTTCCGACGACTGAGAAGAGTTGTTGTAACGTGTTGGCCGGAGCGGGGATCCACGGAATGCCAACGGACTGCACCGCAAGATCAATTACCGCCGCCTGATAGACGAACTCATCGACGCCAATATCGGGAGTTGAATCGCGCGGCTCGCCGTCTGCATCGAAAGCGACCGCCGGAATATACAAACCGCGATTCGACGGTCCTGCCGCGTCAGGTCGCAAGTGAAAATCGACAGGCGACTGAAAACCTGCCGGAGCGGCTGTACTCGCGCTGTCCTGTCCGGTTGCTGTTGACCAGGCGGACAACGTTTGATAGTCGCCGTCGAGGTTTGAATGACCAAAGCGGAATTGCGTATTCGTGCCGGGGCCGTCATACAGATTGTGATTGGCGGCTATCACTCCGCCCGTCCATTCGATGAAGCGAGCGATGGCCTGCGGATCGGTGATCTGAATGATGTTGTTCAGCAAGCTCGCCGCAGTTTGAGTTCCTGATACAGAAATTCCGGTGATATTCGATGAGAGCAAATCCCCAATGCTAACCGTATTGTGATAGAACAGCGCGGTTCCGCTCGTTGCCGACAAACCAACTACGGCGCCGCTTGTGAGCGAGTTGAAATCACCAATCCAATTGTTGGCCGCGAATAGCACTCCCGCTCCCGACTCGGCTGAAATTGCCGTGATTGTTCCGGCGGCGAGGCATTGCGTGATGCGATTATTAAGCACTCTGACCGTATCCGGCGGAGAGAGATTCAAAACGCGAATCCCATAGCAGGGCGACGGTGCGTTGGCGAAGCCCGCCGTGATCGAGCAATTTTCAATCAGAAGATTCTGCTGCCAACTCGCTTGAATGGAGGTGCGAACCCCGGAGATATTGCAATCTCGCACGATGTTTCCGGCAGAGCTTTGTCCGCTCGCGCCTTCAAAGCGAAGGCCCGTGTAGGCAGTGTTGATATCGAGTTGCTGAAAGAGATTGTCTGAGCAACCCGTTGAGACCAACAGCGTGGTGGCGGAGGATTGATCTTGAGATGCGCACGCCAAATGGCAATTGCGAATCACATTGTGGTGGCTGTTGTTCGCGATCTTCATCGTCTCAAGCGTCGCGCCGCTGCCTTGAAGTATCAATCCTTCAATGGTTACATACGAGACATTCGACAACAGAACCGACGGTTGACTGCCGGGCGGAGAAATCTGCACAATTCCTTCGGAGAAGGGAGATTGTTGAATTGTAAGTGTCGAGACTGAATTGAGTCCAGAGACGTTTTCAAGAGTGAGATTTTCCGGATAGAGCCCGGCCTCGAGATTCAAAACAACAGGACCGTCCACACCGCGATGATTGAGTTCATTCAGCGCAGTTGAGAGCGTCGGGAAATCCGCACCGAAGCCACCGATCTGATAGGTTCCTGACATCGGAAGGCCCGTGACGGCAAGATTAAAGGCGACGGCGTTGTCGGAGGGATTTGCGTCTGTGCCGAGAATGGTTTCAACAATTAGCTCGGAGGTCGTATGAGCCGAATCGGTGCTCCACAGAAGCAAAAAGGTGTCGGCTTGCGAGGGGATTAGACTAATGAGCGCTTCTGCGCGTGCGGTATCGTCGTAAGTTAATCTTAAGGGCAGATCGAGAACAGGCGAAGAACCGCGATTTTGCACGACAACTTCGAGCCGAAGGAGAGAATACTCGGGAAATGACTGTGGCATTCCGAGCACATTGAGAATTGCAACGTCGGAGGCCGGCGCGTCAAACAAGTATTCATCGGCCCCGATGTCCGGTGGTTGAAAGCGGAGTTGACCGTCAATATCTGACGTCACGTCCAAAGCAACCGCGCCATTCTGATGAGGAAGGGCGGACGATTGCTGGAGATGCAAATCGGAATTTGATACAAACAGCGGATTGCCGGAATAGCTTGACAAATCGAGTCCGGTTGTTTGCCATTCGGCAAGTGTCGTAAACGGATTAATCAACCATCCAACTTTGTAGGCCGTTCCCGTGCCGTAGAAGAGATTGTTGTTGGACACGATCGGCGCGGCTTGAGTCAGCATGAAGGCGTTGTAGGCGGGGCGGGTGGCTTCCTGATTCGCCAAAATATTGTTTAGCAAAGTCAAGCTGGCATCAGGCGCAATCAAACCGTTATAGAGTGAGTAGGCCGTGCCCGTTGCCGCGACGTCATTGACCAGAATGCTATTGTTGACAAGGCGATTTTGACCGCCGGAAACGAAGATTGCCCGGACTTGTGACGAGCCGGTGTTTTGGAAACCGTAGATGAAATTATTGCTTGCTTGCAGGAAGGCTTGAGAGGAAAGCGGATTATGGCGAATGGCGACGGCGTAGCCGCTGCCGGTTTTGATTTGCGAGAGACTGTTGCTGATGACCAAAACGCTGTCGGACGGGTTCTGCGTGCCTATGTTGACTGCCGTCGCGCCGCTGCCAAGACCGAGATTGGGTTTGATATCGCAGCCGGTGATTCTGCAAAGGGTTTGTCGAGAGACGCTAACGCCTTGCTGGACGCTGTCAATTACACAATTGACAATCGAATTGCCGAAAGCAGATGTGGAGTAGCCATCGAGAAAGACTGCATCTGACGCGCGGCGAATCGTGCAGCCGATGAGCGTTACGTTCTGGACGTCCGGGCCTAAAATTTCGACGGCACGGCTGGTAGAGCGGGCGGTGATGGAACAACCAGTGAAAAGAAGATTAGCTGAGGAGCCCCAAATTCTGACGGCAGGTTGAACAACGGTTGGTGATTGGACATA
The DNA here is from genome assembly GCA_964587105.1 of uncultured Alphaproteobacteria bacterium. Classification (GTDB taxonomy): domain Bacteria; phylum Electryoneota; class RPQS01; order RPQS01; family RPQS01; genus JABWCQ01. Next base: position 126,586 of record CAZPKG010000001.1, read on the forward strand.
TATGTCCGAGAATTGCAAGTTTGCGCCATTAAAGACTTGCAAGGTCGGTAATGCGGTGTCCGCTGAAACCAAAGTGACGGGTCCTCCCTCAAACGGAGTGAGGGCAAGGGTGAAGCTCGATGAACCTGCGTAGTTGCCGATTGTGAACGGGCCGATCTGCTGGCCGGGTGTAATTGTTAGCTCTAAATCACCGTCGAGACCATAGTAGGCAACCGAGTCGAGGGCTTGGCTCAGAGACGAAAAATCCCCGTCGGTTCCCACGAGCAAACGGCCCGAAAGGAAAGCCCACGAGGAATTTGTGCAAACTACTACAAATATTAGGGTTATACCCCAAAAACGAGCTAACAAAATGTTCATGCGGTCAGGTCATATCTTGCAACGGACATGCGAATCCTATTACACACACTTAAAGTAATACATCGGATTCGGTCTGACAAGGCCCCAGCAAAAAGTTTCAAAAAAAGTCTGTCCTTCAATCGGTTGCCAATTCACGACAGCCGACCCTACTCCAAGTTGAAATCTCAGTTGAGAAATTGCCAAAATATTCGTATTTTCGATCGTTAGTTCTGTATTTACAGTTGTTCGTGCGACGAATTGCGTGCGTCGCCACAATGCCGGAAAATTAATCATTGCACAGATTGTCCAGCATGTCCAGAAGCGTGCCGGAATTTAGAAAGGAATTAGAGGTATGGCAGTAGATATTAAGAAGACCTATACTGAGCTTGAAGACGAATTCAAACAGTACTCGACGCTGTCCGGTATTGCCGGTGTGCTTGGTTGGGATATGCAGGTCAACATGCCGCCCAAAGGGGCCGAGAAACGGGCCAATCAATTGGCGATGATCAGCGGATTGGCCCACGAGCGCCTGACTTCCCCGCGCATCGGTGAGATGTTGGCCGCGCTAAAGGGGGCTAACGGTGAACTTGGTGAGGCCGAGAAGGCAAATATTCGGGAGATGTCGCGCGATTATGACCGTGCGACTAAGGTGCCGCAAGAATTGGTTGAAGAGCTTTCCCGTCAGGAATCTCTGGCCCACGAAGTTTGGGTGCGGGCACGCGAGAAAGCGGATTTCGGAATGTTCGCACCGGAGCTTGAGAAGCTTGTCGCATTGACGAAGAGGCTGGCCGACGCATACGGCTATCAGGGAACGCCGCTCAACGCGCTGATTGAAGGTTTCGAGCCGGGCGCCACGGTGGATTCATTGACGAAATTGTTCGATGAGGTCAAGGCTGTTACAGTTCCGCTGACGGAAAAGGTGATTGCTTCTCCGGTGAAGGCGAAATTCGATTTTGAAAAGAACAAGTTCGCCGCTGAAAAGCAAAAGGCATTTGGCGAAACGTTAATTGAGAAGATCGGCTTTGACAAGCAGGCTGGAAGGCTTGATACATCGGTTCATCCATTCTGCTCCGGCGGATTGGGCGACGTGCGCTTGACGACACGGTACAATGAACATGCTCCGCAGCAGGCAATCTTCGGAATCATCCATGAGATGGGTCACGGGCTGTACGAGCAGGGCGTCGCACCGGAAACGTATGGCACCCCGCTGTCGGAAGCTTTGAGTTATGGTCTGCATGAATCGCAAAGCAGAATGTGGGAGAATTACATCGGGCGGAGCCTGCCGTTCTGGAAGCACTTCTATCCCACGCTCAAGGCACAATTCAACAGCGAACTGGACGGCATGTCTGTAGAAGATTGGGTGCTGGCGGTCAACCACGTCGAGCGGAGTCTGGTGCGCGTCGAGGCAGATGAATTGACCTATGATCTGCACATTATTTTGCGCTTCGAGATTGAGCGCGATCTGTTTGCCGGACTGATTTCGGTTTCAGATCTGCCCGCCGTATGGAACAAAAAGATTGAAACCTATCTTGGTATCACCCCGCCGAACGACGGCAAAGAGGGCGTGATGCAGGACGTGCATTGGGCAGGCGGCAGTTTCGGTTACTTCCCGTCTTACAGTGTCGGCAACATCGCCGCCGGACAGTTGTGGAAGAAAATGAATTCTGATATGCCAAATATGAGCAAGCAGATAGAATCCGGTAATTTCAGTGAGATTCTGTCGTGGCTGCGTGAGCACGTCCATCATTTGGGCCGCCGCTATTCGCGCGATGAATTGCTGATGAAAGCGACCGGCAAGCCGCTGGGGACGGAGGGTTACCTAACCTACCTGACGGAGAAGTTCGGCACACTTTACAAACTCTAAATAGAGTATTTGAAGGGCGGCTTCGCCGCCCTTTGTTTTTCGCTCATGGATTTCTTACGAGATTTGTTTGATTGAGAGAGCGCTTGAGGGAACTTGGGTCGATTGACGTGACGGCAGTATGCCTGAGGAAGTCACGTACGGTCGGCTTAAAATATAAACGGAGAGTTATGAAACGTCTCATTGTACTTGCCTTGATATTGACTTTGCCAATTTCAGCGGCGATTGCCCGTGCTACTATTTCGGGCAAGATTAAGGACGCGGCCACGGGAGAATCTATTCCTGCGGTGGCGGTCGTTGTCGAAGGCGCTAATCGCGGCGCGGCGGCGAATGTGGAAGGGTTCTTTTCGATACCAAACCTTCAGCCGGGTGAATACACTCTGGTGTTTAGCTCTTTGGGCTACGAGGTTTTGCGAAAAGATGTGACGATTGTGGATGGTCAGAGCCACAACATCGAAGTGAAGATGAAAGACGCGGCCTTGCAGTTCAAAGAGGTCGAGATTCTGGCAAAACGTGACCGCGAACCGGAGTATGCACCCAAGGTCGCGCAGATCGAAGTGACGCCGCGTGAATTGCTAAGGCTGCCGCAGCTTGCCGAGCCGGATTTGTTCCGCGCGCTTCAGGCTACTGCAGGAATTTTGCCGTCGAGCGACTTCTCGGCTGAACTGAATATCTGGGGCGGTTCAGGTGATCAAAACTTGATCCTGTTGAACGGAATCAATGTTTACAAGCCGACGCACTTAGGTGGGTTGTTCTCCATCTTCAATATGGACGCCGTCAAAGACGTGAAGCTGATCAAGGGCGGTTTTGGTGCGAAGTACGGCGGCAGGCTTTCGGCTGTTGTGGACGTAGCCGACCGCGAAGGTAACCGCAACAAAGTTGAAGGCAAGGTCGGATTGTCGTTGTTGTCCTCGACCGGAATGTTAGAAGGGCCGTTGCCGCACGGTTCGTGGTTGGTGGCGGGTCGTAGAACATATATTGATGCCGCGACAAAGTTGTTTAAGAGTATGGACATCATTGAAGATGAATTCCCGTATTACTTCTACGATTTCAACATCAAGGGAACGCGTGACTTTGCGAACGGAGACAGAATTTCTCCGTCAGGCTACTGGGGCGATGATATTTTACAGTTGACAGCAGGCACAGGAGACCGATTGAGGCTGAAGTGGGGTAATCGCACTTTCAGCGTCCCGTTTGTCCACATCTTCTCGCCGAAAATTTACTCGCATACGACGCTTGCGGGAAGTAAATTTTACGGAAGACAGAGATTCGAGTCGTCCGATTCGTGGTTTGAATGGAATAATGAAATCACGGACGTGACCGGCGAAACGGACTTCACGTATTACGCCAACGCGCGCAATACGATTGACTTCGGAGTCGAAGCGAAGTTCTTTGACGCATTTCTTGAGGGAATTTCTTCGGACTATCTGTTTGGTCACAATGATTACAAGGGAAATATCCTGTCGTTCTACGGGTCGGATGACTACCGGCTTACGGACAAGTGGACGATTAGCCCCGGTCTTCGATATGAACATTACAGCATCACCAAGTCGGATGAGGTGCTGCCGCGTTTAGCCGCCCGCCGTGATTTGGCGCCGGGAATGTACGTCAGCGGAGCGTGGGGTCTATATTCGCAATACTTGCAGCAGATGCGCGTGGGAGATCAAGAGTCGTTGTTTGATTCATATGCGCCTTTAAGCGACCGTTTCGGCATCGCGCGCGGTCAGCAGTTTGCCTTGTCGTTTGCAGATGACAGTTTGGGACAGTTCAAGGTAACAGGCGGCGCGTATTACAAGAATTTTCAAAACATCGTGCAGCTTGACGTGTTTGAAGCAAAGGATGACGGCGACACGGATTTGGAAGACTATGTACGGCCCGGCAAAGGGTATGCTTATGGAATGGACGTTACCATCGGCGGTACGTTTGGGAAGTATGACATGAGCCTCGGATATGGCTGGGGACGGACAAGGAGAATCTTTAAGGCCTTTGACACTTACGAACCAATCGACAATGGTTTGTCGTTCCCGGCTTTTTATGACCGGCAGAACAATACGAACTTGTTCATCAGCCGCAAAATCAGGAATCGAGGAAGCCTCGAAACCAGACTCAATTATCAGTCAGGTCTGCCGTTTACAAAGCCGGACGGAAATTATTCACCAGGTATTGATCTGCCTCCGCACTACTTTATGCCGGGAAGAACAAACGGTGAACGATTTGACGCGTATGTCCGCGTTGACGTAGCTTACCGCCTACATTACGAATGGAGCTGGTGTACGTTCAAACCGTACATCGAAGTCATCAACATTTTGGGGCGCAAGAATCCGCTCAATATCTCGCCTGACTTGTCCACAAATCCGGTCAGCTTTGAGACAAACGGACAGTTGCCGTTTTTGCCGACATTTGGCTTCACTGCGGAGTTCTAAACCATGAAATACATATCATACATAATGCTGGCATTGTTCAGCACCATTTTGTTTTCGGCCTGTGACGATGAAGCTCCGGTTGAGTATGACGAGCAGATCGTTGTAGATGGTTTTCTGTGGATTGGGCATCGTTTGGAAATTAGTTTGACGAAGACCGTGCCGTTTGGTACGGCGTATTACGAAGATTCCGTCAAGGTAGGCGGTGCACAGGTTTTTGTCACGGTTGACGGTGTTACGCATGAATTGACGGAAGCGATATCTGGAATTGAAGGGACTTATGCTGCACCGGATTCAGTGCATACTGTTGCAACGGGCAAGCGGTATGACTTGCTGGTAACCAAAGACGGTGACACGCTACGGGCGCACACTACAGCGGTTGCTCCGTTGACAATTACTCAATCAGTGCTGATGAATACCAACGGCGAAGTCACTGATTCTGCTCCTGATACACTTGAGTATGGTGGAGACGCGTTGCATCTGAAATGGACAACGGATCCTTTGAATTTTGGCTATGCAATTTTGATTGAGAGTTTGGAAGAGGGGAAGTACGGCGAATCATGCGACTTCGGTGATGATAACGGCCCCGGAACCTACTTGTTTGTATGGAGTACACGGTACATTGAAGAGATGGACCTGCCGTGGATCTCATTGTGCTATTCAGGACCAACACAGGTTCGCGTGTTCTCGTGCGATTCAAGCTGGTGGAATTTCGTTTCCACGATTTTGACCGGCGAAATCCGGAATGATCCTGTGTCGAACATTGAAGGCGGCAGGGGTGTTTTCTGCGCGGTTGGCGTGGACACGTTTCAGGTTGCTGTGACTGACACTCTCGAAGACTAGCTACTTGCTGAGCGATACTTCAAATTAGCATTGATGTTTTGATACCCCCTTAAAGTATAAGGGGGTATCTTTTTACTTGACTTTTCTGAAGTTTCGCTCTACATTCAGGAAACTTGGAATTTGGGTCCCATATTTTACTCCGCGGAGGTGTCCCATGGAGCGGCGCGTTATTTTGGTCTTGATGATTGTTTGTTCAGTATTTACGAGTGCATTTGCGAAAAATGCCAAAGATCGTTTGGTTGGGCCGGCGGCAACGACAGGTTTTGAATCGGTTTCTGCGGCAAGTGTGCAGAGGTTGCCGGGAAGTCCTCTGGATACAGAGGGCGGTACCGAAAACTCAACTTATGCTGTTGTTGGTACAACTTGGTATGACTACCAAACCAACGGCACGAACGGCAAGCAGATTGCAGTTGATCCGACTGGAAAAGTACATGTGGCTTGGACGAATGGAGAGCAAGATGGCTCGGCCGAACGTCATGTTTATTACAACGTGTGGGATCCTGAGCTTGGAAGCTTCATGTTTAATGGCGGTGTGCGCGTGGATGCCGGATCGCGCGCGGGATTTGCCAACATTGCGGCGGCTGCGAACGGATTTGGTTTCCCGGCATTTCACGAGGTAGCGATTTCGCTGCCGCATGCGACGGCATCAATTGACTTCTTGCCTACCAGCGGTGCGTTTACGGGGTTCGAGGTTCCTTATCCGGCAGGCGAACCGCAGATTATCTGGCCACACATTGATATGGATATCAACGGCAAGATTCACATGGTCGCGACGGAGAGTGGCGGGGCTTCAGCAGACTATTATGCGCGCGGAGTGCCGCAGTATGACGGCGGATTTGGTTTGGAAATTGTCTGGGAGCAAGGTTTTGATACCCCGTTTGTCGATGCGACATTTATCACGATGGATGTGGCGTGCTCACGCTCGAGTGAAAAGGTTGCCGTGGCGTGGATTGCCGATCCGGTTGGTGACCATGATAGCGAGAACATTTGGATGAAAGTCTCGGACGACGGCGGCGAGTCGTGGGGCGATGACATTCCTGTTACAAACATTCCGCCGATTGATACCATGTGCGTGATTAACGGCGGCGATTGGATTACCTGCAATGCGGATACGTTCCGTCCGTGGGTGGATTTGTCGATTATCTTGGATGATCAAGACAACGTACACATTGCTTATACGGCGCAGGCGTCGTTCTATTTTGATGAAACGGGTGCTGCGAATCCGGCCGGTTACGTCTATGCGACGTTGTGGCACTGGGGCGAAGATCGTAGAGAATTTAGCTTGATTAATCAGGCTTATTTTGCTAACGACTCCGTCGCACTCGGCGTGAATAATTTGATGTGTCATCGTCCCAGTTTGGCGATTGATACGACAACGGACTATCTGTATTGCTCGTTCCAGCAGTTTGACCAGCACGCTTACAGCGACGCGGGCTATCCGATGGGTGAATTTTATATGACGGTTTCGACGGATAACGGACAGACGTGGGCGGTTGCTACAAATGTGAGCAACACGCCGGGTGAGCCGAATCAGGTCACAGGCGAAGACCCGAGTGAACGCGATATTACTACTGCGAAGTATGTGACCGACGGTATCATTCACACGATGTACCAGCACGATTACGCGGCAGGCAGCGCGGTGGCGTCGAGCGGTCCGGAAGGTCCGACGAGTTTGAACGAGATGATTTACATGCAGATTCCGGTTGGTGATATTCCGACGGAGCCGCGGCAGGAAATCTGGGCGTTCCGTGCGGACTCGACCGGTTTCCCGCAGATTGAATTGGCCGAAGAGCGTGCTGAATTGCCTGCGGGTTTCATGCTGCATCAGAACTATCCGAATCCGTTTAATCCGACGACGAACATTCAGTTTGATTTGGCGAAGGCCGCGAATGTCAGATTGACTGTGTTTGACGTGACGGGTCGTGAAGTTGCGACTTTGATCAATAATGAAACTCTGGGCGCCGGAGTTCACACGGTGAATTTTGACGGGACAGGATTTTCCAGCGGCGTCTATTTTACGAAGCTTGAGATGGGCGGAACTTCTATGACGCGGAAAGTGGTTTTGTTGAAATAGTTTTAGGCGGTCAGGGGCACCCGCAGCGGGTGCCGCCGCGAAATCTGTAGATTTGTCACACAAGCACCTCCGGATAACGGAGGTGCTTGACTTTTGTGGAGTTTCGGTCTAAATTCAGAGCATGGGTCCCGCGTTCATTTTTCACTGGAGGTGTCCCGTGAAGCGCGTGGTTTTATTCAGTTTAGTTTTTGGGTTGGTTTCGGTTGTCTTTGCCCAAGAGGGCGGCACGCCGGGTTCGGTGTGGATGTATGTGGGGAGTACGTGGTATGACGCTCAAGCTTCTATAACTCCCGCGCGAGCAATCGCAGTGGCTCCTGATGGTGAGGTACACTTTGTTTGGACCAAAGGGAGTCAAGATTTGGCATTTCGACAGGCGTTCTACAATTGTTGGAATACAGAAGCTGGCACGCTGTTAAGCCCTGAAGGTATTCGGATCAGCGCTGGCCGAACCGGTTTTCCTTCAGTTGCGTCCGGCCAGTTTGGCCACGCACTCGCGGCTTACCACGACAATGGAGGTTCACAAGTCGAAATCAAGCCAGCGATTGAATTCCTCCCTTGCAGTGGAGCGTTCACTCTGAATCTTGATTTCCCAGAGCCTCCGGTTAATACATACTTCCCGAAATCGGATGTTGATCGTTTAGGTGCATTTCATGTAGCAGGAACTTTAGAGGACAATACCGCGATCAGCGTGTTTCACGCCCGTGGAATTCCTGCGTATGAAGACGGCACAGGCTACGGAATTGACTGGGAACACACGACGACTTTACAGTCAGTTGATTACGTATATAATACAGTCAATATCGCGTGCTCGCCTGTGTCCGATCGTGTCGCGATAGCATGGATAGTTGATCCGCCCGCAGCAAACGACGCGGAGAACATCTTGTTGTCTTACTCAGAGGATGGCGGTTGGAATTGGAACCCGCCTATATCGGTTACCGGAATTCCTGCGATTGACACGAACTGTGTTGTTGAAGGCGGCAATTGGCGTGTGTGCAACGCAGACACGTTCCGACCTTTTCGAGACTTGTCTATGATCTTTGACTACGATGATTTTCTGCATATTGCGTTTACTACAAGAGGATGGTACTATTTCGACGAAAATGGCGACCCGAATTCAACGGTTAATACTAACGGCTCTATATGGCACTGGAGTGAAGAGGGCTTCTTCAGCCTGATAGCTTATGCATCTTCGGAACATGACTCCACGAGATTTTTAGGCGACGATAATTTGATGTGTCAACGTCCGTGTTTGGCACTTGACACCTTGAACTTTGGTCTTCATGATCCTCAATTAATTTGCTCGTTCCAGCAATTTGACAGCTTGGCTTATAGTAGTGGCGGATACGCAATCGGAGAGTATTTTGTCTCCGGCTCATATGATAGGGGGAGAAATTGGGCGATTCCTACAAATGTGAGTAATACTCCGGGAGAAATGAATGATCCCGAGGGACAGAATCCAAGCGAGCGGGATATTACGATTGCGAAGCTTGCTTATGACAATTCTATCCACGCCTTGTATTTGCACGATTATGTTGCGGGTTCGACCGGTTGGGATCAGACGCCTGCTCACTTGTGCTCACTCGTTTACATGCGAACGCCTATTGAAGATATCGATATGTCCCGTCTGCAGGAGAACATCCCGTTTCGAGCGGACTCGACTGGGTTCCCCACTGCCAGTGACCAAATTTCTCCCCTGAAAATCTCTTTTGAATTGCATCCTAATTACCCCAATCCGTTTAATCCGAGCACAACGATTCAGTTTGATTTGGCGAAGGCGGGGGATGTGAAATTGATGGTGTTTGATGTGTTGGGGAAGGAAGTGGCGACGCTTGTAAACGGGAGAATGGGTGCGGGAGCGCGTTCGGCCCAGTTTGACGGTGAGAAGTTTGCGAGCGGAGTTTATTTTGCGCGGTTGTCGGTGGGGAAATTGGCGATGACGCGGAAGATGGTGCTCTTGAAATAGGAAATTTGAAAAATAGGAAATAGTCAGATTCCGGCGGGGAACCGCTTCGCTTAATCCCCGCTCGGCGAGTAGAGTTGTCGAGTTGCTGAACATTTTACCCCCCTTAATCCCCCCAGAAGACTGGGGGGAAATCATACTAATATGACACTTGTACCACCTTACATTGAATCATTAATTCCATACAAGCCGGGGAAGTCGGCTGAGCAGATTCGTGAGCAGTATGGGCTCAGCAAGATTATTAAGCTTGCTTCCAATGAAAATCCGATCGGGTCTTCTCCGAAGGGAATTGAAGCCGCGAAGAACTCGTATCACGATATTCAGCTTTATCCTGACGGCGGATTGATGCTGCGAAACAAGCTTGCGAAACTTTATGAAGTCAAGCTTGACAACGTGGTCGTGGGAAACGGATCAGAATCCATTTTGGCCAACATCGTGCGCACGTTCATGGACGACGATGAAGAGGTCTTGACCGTCGCCGGAACGTTTATCGGCATCTATGTCGCGGCATGGTCGCGCGGTGTAAAACTGGTGACGCTGCCGCTGAAGGATTTCGCCTTTGATCTTGAGGCAATTGCCGACGCGATCAACCCGAAGACGAAGATTATCTATCTTTCGAATCCGAATAATCCGACGGGGACTTACTTCAAGAAGCATGAGTTTGAAAAATTCATGAAGCGTGTGCCGTCGCGGACTTTGGTGATATTGGACGAAGCCTATTGCGAATATGCGGAAGATTTCGACGACTATCCCGATTCGATGACATACCGGCTTGACAATGTGATAACGCTCAGAACGTTTTCCAAGGCCTATGGCTTAGCCGCCGTGCGAATCGGATACGGATTTGCGCATGAGGATTTGTGCCGCAATGTTTTGAAAGTCAAGCTGCCGTTCGAGCCGTCGAGCATTGCGCAAGCCGCCGGTGCGGGCGCTCTTGATGACACGGAGTTTTTGAAGCTCACGCAGGACACAAATCGTGCGGGCCGCATGGAAATGCCCAAGCTTTATGACGAACTCGGACTAAAATACATTCCGACAGCGGCGAATTTCTTTATGTTACCGTTTGAAACTGAAGAGGAAGCGCTGAAGTTTTCGGAGGAGCTTGAACGGCGCGGAGTTATTGTCAGGCCTTTGCGCGGGTTCATGCTGCCGCATTGTGTGCGGATAACGATCGGCACGAAAGAGCAGAATGAGATGCTGTCGGGCGCGCTTCGCGAGATTTGTTTGAAGAAGGTTTGAGGGCTTGTAAAGCCCTTCTTGCGCTGACGTGTGAGATCATAAAAAAGCCCGCTTGTGCGGGCTTTTTTTGTGCTGTTGTTTTTTTGAGTTAGTCAGAGAGTCTTGGGAGTTTGACCCCCCTTTGTTCCTCCGGTGGACCGGGGGAAATGGAATCAGAATCCGACGACTTCGGTGATGTATATTTCGCCTTCGTGCGTGAAAGCGACTTTGGAGCCGTTGCTGTTCAGGGCGGGTTCGTCCGGCCAGAAGTCGTTGAGGCCGAGGACCGAACGGGACTGGGCGAGGGCGATGTCATAGACGAGGAGTTCGGCGAACCTGACCTCCGGTTTGTCGCGGATGATAACCACCCGGTTGCCGTCTCCAGACCAGCCGGGCCAACGGCCTTTGCCGAGGCTAATTACTGCTCCCGTTGAGATCTGGATGAGCCGAACTTGCCGCTCTGACGCTGTTTTGGCTACCGCCGCAACCCATTGGCCGTTGGGCGAAATCTCAAATCCTTCGATGATTTCGTCAGCGGGAGAAGCGTACTGCAACGTCTGAGTCGAGTCGGATATGCTCAGCTTGCCGTCAAGCAAATTGACGATTTTCGACCACGGCTGTCCATTCACTGAGATCAGCGGTTGGTCAAGAGCTAACCTGTAAAACAGTTTATTTTCAATGCGATAGGGACCGAGGACTTTGGCATCGTTGGTCGTTAGCATCTTTGGGTCGTGGGAGTAGAACGAGCTTGAGAAGATGCGCTCGGGGTGGGTGCTGATGGCACCCACGATCGTGCGGAAGGCCAGCCTGTCCTCTCCGGGGACGAAGGCGAATCGGTGGCCGACTCCGTCAAGATTAGAGACCCGGTACAAAGATTGCTTCGCCTTTACTTCGTTAAGCTCAAGGACATAGAGTTCGTTCATGTCCACTGTGGTGTAGGCAAGGAAGCGATTGTCCGGGCTCCAGAGGGGGGCGGAGAGGCCGCGACCGACCAAGTCGGCGGCCTTTCGTGGCTCGGAGTATGTAAGGTTAGTAAAAACAACAATCGCTCCAAGTGCGAGGAGGAGGATGCGCTGCGGATTCGCAACAAAGCTCCGGGTGGCTTGCGCGAAAACTCGCAAGGCTTGAGCGAGGTTGTCAACAATTGATTTTCGTTGCACTTGCGGGGAGAAAAGGGTTGACTGCTTCACGAGAAATGGTTATCTTTCTAAGCCCTGCATGGATTCACTTCTGTGCCGGGGGCTTTTGCTTTTGGCTAAATCAATAGAAGATAAACACCTGAACGAGGATTTGCAAGACATGGCGCGGAAAATAGTTTGCTCCGTCCCGTGGACAGCAAAACTGCCTGTCCTGAGGGCTTTTTGCCTCCCCCATTTTGGACTGCAACACAGTCCCGATTCCTATACCGCTGGGACTCTGAATGAGTTCCGCGCGTGTCCATCCCGTGATTTGTTACTTGTTGTGGAGGTTATACGATGAAGTTTAAGACATTGCTTTTCGCCGGTTGCATTCTGCTCGTCTCGGGGTTGGCAAATGCGCAGTTCAATGCGACACTTTACGATTTCAATGGCGAATTGACCGATGCGTGCACAGGTGGTACACCCTACCCAGATAATGCCGTCACGATCGAAATCTTCTGGGATGACAATGCGAGCGGCCCGGATCCAACGGACGAACAGCCTGTGGTTGGCGACGGGTTTGCTGAATGCAATTTCAATAGCTTCTTGATCAACGGCGAACAGTTCGGATTACCGGGGACTTTCTACACGGACCCGTTGTTCACAATCTCAACTGTAACTCCTCAGCCGTCGCTGTATTGGCTACGCATATGTGACAATGCGAATGGGATTATGTGGATCAGCGACACCGTACGTATCTTGAACGGCCTGAATGACTACGATTTTGGTGGACTGTTCACATGCCATGATTCAACTTGTGGCGGCTGTACGAATCCAACTACAGTATTGGGATTCCAGGCGACGGATGTATCATGCTCACAAGTCTCGATGACTTGGAACGCTTATCCTGCAGATCAAGATGTTGATTCGCTTTTCATCTATCGAACCAACGATCAGACATTGGTGACAAGACTGGCTCGGACGGCAACAAGTTTCAACTACACAAATGCGCCGGATGGGACTTTCAATTACTACATTAAGGCACGCAAGATTTGTGCGGCTCCGGCCGATACGTCTTTCTCAACAGCGGCATCCGACTTCGGAACTCGCGTTGCTGCGGCCATTCCACCTGCGGACACATCGTTCACGGCATTTCCGCATCCTACGCAGTGTGGTGCGGTTATTTTGCAATGGCGTGTGCCAACAAGTTTGGCAACAATTGATTCATTCAGTGTGTTCTTGAATGGAGTTCTGTACGACAGAACAGGCCCGGGACTTCCGAACCAGCAGCAGCGTGACACCGTTTTTACGGGGCTATCCGGAGTCCAAAACTACACGGTATCTGGCTGGAGTGAAGAGTGTGGTAATGGTGTTCAGACGATTGCCCGCCAAGCTACTGCGGCACAACCTCCTGCGCAAGTGACGGGATTGACAGCTTCGACGGGGCTGTGTTCAGTCAACTTAGCGTGGACAGCAGTGCCGGGGGCGACGAGCTATATTGTGCGCCGTAACGGTTCTCAGATCGGAACTCCTGTGACGAATAGCTTCTCGGATGCGACGGCAACTGTAAATACGGTTTTTGCCTACACCGTTTCGGCAGTTAACACGTCGTTCCCGGCGGCCTGTCAGGAAGGTGCACAATCAACTTCGGCGAACGGATCGAGAATAGGTACGCCACTCGCGCCAACAAGTGTGGTGGCCAGTGACTCGACGTTCTGTACGCATGTGGCTATCAGTTGGACGGACAATAGCTCTGATGAATCGGGCTTTGTGGTTCGTCGCGACGGCGCGACCATTGTTACAACAGCAGCTGGTGTAACATCGTTCAATGATTCGTTGGCCACTGCAGGGAATCACAACTATGACGTAGCCGCGACCAATACGTGCGGAACCAGTACATTCGCAACTGTGAATGTGGGTTCAAAGAAGGCGGTGCCAACAACACCGACTGGACTTCTGGCGACCGACAATCTGCCGACCCATGTTCGCGTCACTTGGAATGCGATTATTCGTGAAACCAATATGCGAGTGTTGCGTAACGGCGTTTTACTGGCCACAATTCCTGCAGACTCTGTCGGATACAACGACTTGACGGCGGTGGCAGGCCAGGTCTATGCCTACTCAGTTCTGGGTTTCAATGAATGTGGCGACGGTGCTGTGTCTAACGTTGATTCTGGACGCGTGTTGGCTTCACTGAACGCCCCAACGAACATTCTTGCTACAGATAACCTTTGTGATCGCGTTACCGTGACCTGGACGGATAACAACTCCGCTCCGCAGGAAACGAGTCATTCGATCTTGCGCGACGGAGTGATTGTTGGGAACGTCGGTGCGAACATTACGACATTTGACGACTTCACGGGTACGCCGGGCGTTGTCTATGCTTATAACGTTCAGGCCGAAGGTACGGGCGGCCCGGCCATTGGAGTTACGCCGGATAACGGAAAGCGCCGGGCGGCGCCTGCGGCTCCGGTGATTGCGGCGGACTCGGTGGATTGTGAAACCGTCTATGTGAGCTTTACACGCGCCGCGGATTCGGACTCGACGATCTTCTTCCTTGACGGCGTTCAATCGGTACATTCCACTTCGGCATCCGGCGCGCTTTCAATTGCCTTGAATGATGACGCTGTGCATGTTCTGACAGCTCAAAGCGCGAATGCCTGTGGTCGTGGAACGGCGACAACTGGAATCAATGTGCAACGTGATCAAACACCGACCGGCATTTTGAATCTTGCCGGAACGAGCACAGATTGTAATACGATTCAGGTGACGTGGACTTCGCCAGTTGATGCTACGAGCTTTGACATGTACATGGATGGCGTTCCACAGGGCAACGTTGCTGCTACTGTACCCCAGCCAGTAACATTGATTTCCGGAAATGGTCCCGCAACGCGCCAGATCTACTTCATTTCGCGAAATGCTTGTGGAGTTGGTGATACAAGTAACGTGATCAACGTTAGTGTTCAACAAGCTCCGACCGCACCAACAAACGTCGCTGCGTCTGACACCTCGTGTGCATTGGTTTACGTGACGTGGACAGCGTCCAGCGGCGACGTGGATGGCTATACTGTTCTTGAAGGTGCAAACGTTGTGGGTTCAACTGGACCGGGAGTGACTACATTCTCTTATGATCCGGGCAACAGCGATGTTCATCAATACACGGTGTTCGCGTTCAGCACGACCTGCGGCAACTCTGCGTCTGCCGGACCTGATGCGGGTAACAAGGTTGCGCAGCCGGGCGTTCCGACTAACTTGACGTTTGCGAATAACAGCTGTGACAGCATTCGTATCTCGTGGGACGCGGCGAGTGGTTCTCCTGCCAGCTACGTGATTATCGAAAACGGCGACAGTGTCGCCTCGACCACTAACTTGCACTTCGAGTATGTGCCTGCAGGTGGGCCGGGAACGTATGATATCAGTGTGGCATCGTATTCAGCGTTTTGCGGTACGGGTACACCCTCAGCCCCGGTCGCAATTATTTTGTTCGCGCAACCCACGCCGGTAAGCGGGCTGACTGCTTCAAGCAATCGTTGTGACGGCGTGCAGTTGGCGTGGAATACCTACACAGGTATCAATGACGGCTTCATTATTTATCGCAACGGCGTACTGGTCACGACGACCGCGGCTGATGCAGTTGGATATTTTGACGCGGCGGCCGGTCTGGGAGCAAATCACTATGCCGTGATCACACTCTCGAATTTGACGGGCTGTGCCGAGTCTGATTCGGCGACGGCAAACGGTGCGGTTCTTCCGCTCCCCACCGTTCCGACCAACGTTGCGGCGACCGATACGTCGTGCGCCGATGTGTTTGTGACTTGGACGGCTTCCAGCGGCACTCTCGATGGGTATATTGTCTATCGCGGCGGAGTTCAAATCGCGACTGTGAATGCACCGGCTACGAGCTATACTGATACAGGTATTTCTGGTGGCACGACGGCGGCTTATACAGTGGCTGCATTTGATGACATTTGCGGCACCTCAAGCCAATCGACCGGCGATAACGGCACGCGCCTGCAAGGGCCGGCGGCGCCGACGGGTGTTGTCGCGTCTGACAATAGCTGTACTCAAGTTGACATAACTTGGAACACGGCTCCGGGTGACGTGACCGAGTATCGAGTCTATCGTAGCGGCGTGTTCATTGGCTCTGTGACACCTCCGACTACTTCATTTACGGACGCGATTGCGACAGGGACGTTTGCTTACACTGTTACGGCGTTCAGCACGAACTGTGGAGAGACGGCTCAATCCGTTGCAGATGACGGAACCCGTCTGCCGCAAATGGGACAGGTGACCGGCGTAACGGCGTCTGTTGACAGTTGCCAAGGGATTCTGGTGACGTGGGCGGCGCATTTGGGCGCAGTTAGCTACCGCATTTCTCGTGATGCTTCATTTATCGCTGAAGTCAATGCACCGACGCTTCAGTATTTCGACAACACGGTGGCTGAAGGCGTTACGCACAGCTATACCGTGGCAGCGGTTAATCCGTGCAATACGGGTGTTGAGTCTGGGGCGGCTGTGGGTTCGCGCGCTTCGACGCCATCGCAAGTGACGGGTTTGACCGCGTCAACTAACTTGGTCAGCCAGGTTTGTTTGAGCTGGACAGACGTGACAGGTGAACTTAGCTATCATATCTACCGTGACGCCGTTCTGATTGCTACAAACGGCGCGGATGACGTTGACTACTGTGATATTACAGCTACACCGGGCACGACATACACTTATACCGTTGCGGCCGCGAATGTTTGTGGCGAAGGCACTCTCTCCGTCGGCGCGCAAGGTTCGGCAGTGTTCAGCCTCGGTCAAGTGACAGGATTGGCCGCGACCACGACCGATTGTGCGCAGATTTGCCTGACGTGGACGGATATTTCTAATGAGACCGGTTACGAAATTTTGCGTAACGGCACGACACTGGCAACGGTCGGCGCAGGAGTGGTTACCTATTGCGACTTAACACCCGCTCCGGGTGAGTGTTTCACATATGTGGTCCGAGGCTTTAACATCGGCGGCAACGGTCCGCTTTCGGCTGAAGTTCAGGGTTGCCGTCGGAGTATCCCGACTCAGGTGACGGGACTTACGACGACGAGTACGAATTGCAATGCGGTCGTGTTGAACTGGAACGACGCGACAGATGAAGATCGCTATGACGTCTATCGAGACGGCGGATTGTTGGTTCAAAACGTCGGCGCGCTGACTTATACTGATAACTCGGCTGTGGCCGGAGTTGTGTATGCATACACGATTTTGGCTGTCAACGCCTGTGGCAATGCGCCGCAGAGCGTTGCCGTAAACGGCGTTCGTGCAATGACCCCGCCGCCGGTTACCGGCGGAGTCGCCTCGATAGACGTTTGTAACCAGATTGGCTTGAATTGGTCGGATCAACTCTCGGAACTTGGCTATCGCATTTATCGTGACGGTAACTTCCTGACTCCGATTGCAACGGTCAATGCGAATACGACCATCTATGTTGACGCGAATATTACCGGCTCACATACCTATAATATCCGCGCATTCAATGATTGCGGCAACGGCGACCTGAGTGCTGACATTGTCGGCCTCGGTTTGACCACCCCGGGTATTGCTACGAACGTGGCAGCGGTTGAAAACTGCGGCGACGTTACGGTCACATGGACAGCGCCGAATACGACTCCGATTACAGAGTACCGTATTTTGCGCAACGGCGTTCAGGTCGGCGTTGTATCGGCTCCGGCGACGACGTATCAAGACTTGAATCTTCCGGCGGGAAGCTACAACTACCGCGTGGTGACAGCGAACCAGTGCGGAGCGGGCACGCAATCGGCGCAGAGCAACGGCGTGACGGTTATCCCCACTCTGGTGCAAGTTCCGACCTTTACCGCGACCGCCAGCCCGTGCTTCTGTATCGACGTGACATGGGGCAACGTGGCCAATGAAGACGGTTACTATCTCTATTGTGACGGCGTGATTGTGGATACGTTGGGTGCGAACGTGACCTCGACAAACTACTGTCCTGCAGATACGCAGTCTTGCGTCGTGCAAGTAGCGGCGTTCAATGCGTGCGAAATCGGACCGTTGTCGGTTGGAAATTCGGTTACTCCGAATACATATCCGGCGATGGTCAGCGGATTCTCGGCAAGCGAAAATATTTGTGACCGCGTGCGCTTGACTTGGAATGCATATAACCAGCCGGGCGTAACGAGACTGAAGATTCGTCGCGACGGCGTGGCGATCGCAACTCTGTTGTCGGGCAACACGTCGTTTGAACAGCTTGGTTTGTGGCCGCAGAGCGTTTACAGCATCACAGCCTTGCGCGTGTGCGCCGCCGGCGATACGATTGAAGCTCCGCTTGCGATTGACAATGGCCGGACGGCTCCGACGCCTGCTGCTCCAACGCAGATGGCTGCATCGGATGACGGCTGTGGTATCGTAACGGTGACATTTACGTTCGCAAATGTGGATGGTCAAGACTCGGTGATGGTGAAGCGCAATGGCGTTATCATTGCCCGTCTTGCGGGTGGCGTGGCAAACGTGCAGCGATCATTTGTTGATACCAGCCCGCTGGGTGTGACGGCGACCTATGAAGTCTGCCCGGTTTCGAATTTGTGCGGTCAGGGCGGATGTGCCAGCGATCTGGGCCAAGCGGCTCCGACGGCAGGTCTTGTAACCGACGTGACGGCAACAACCGATCGTTGTACTTCGATTATCGTCAGTTGGACCGGAACGCAGTTCGCTTTGAACTATCAGGTTCGTCGAAATGGAACGCTGATCGCCACCGTGCCGCAAGGACAGTTTTCCCATACGGACAACGTCTCGACCGGCGTGGTGAATACCTATACTGTAACGGCTACAAACGCGTGCGGAAGCGGACCGCAGTCACAACCTGCGCAAGGTTCGACGATTCCGTTGCCGCCTGTTCCGACCGGAGTTTCGGCTTCAGACGGTTTGTGCAACCAGGTTGTTGTGACCTGGAATGAGATCGGCGTTGCGACGGGTTATGAAGTGTGGCGCAACAACGCGCTCTTGGCCGAAGTGCCGGGCGGTGTTGAAGTGTACACGGACCTTGCCGTGACACCGGGAACGACTTACAACTATCAAGTGCGCGGCGTTAACCAGTGCGGCAGCGGCAACTTGTCGGCAGCAACGACAGGTTTCTCGGCGCAAGTGATTACAACTGTCACAAACGTCGTAGCGACGACGAATTTGAATGACCGCGTCCGCATCACGTGGAACAACGTTCCGCAAGAAACGGGCTATCAGATTCTGCGCGGCTTCCCGGCGGAAGTGATTGCAACGGTCGGCATTGACGTGACCAGCTACAATGACTTCTCGGCAGCTCCGGGTGAAGAGTATGAATACCGCGTGCGGGCATTTAACGGTTGCGGCGAAGGCGAAATGTCCGTCGTGACATACGGATACCGCGTGCCGGTAGATCCCATTCCGTTCGGCGTCATAACCGTTACTGAAGAGTTGTTCGGCTGTTTGTCGGCGGTAGCGCAGGATATGGATAACGACGGCGACGCGGACGTTGTGGCCGCCGGTATGTTTGCGGACAAAGTAGTGTGGTACGAGAATACGGGCACGTGGGATTACATTCCTCACGTCGTGGTCGAGAACTGGGATGGCGCGCGCTCGGTTGCGGTCGGCGATATTGACGACGACGGCGACATAGACATCGCGGCTGTGGCGCAGTTTGCCGATCAGCTGGTGTGGTTCCGCCACAATGCCAACGGCACATATACGACCTTCGTCATTGCGAATAATTACGACGGCGCGCGTGACGTGTCCATTGTGGACCTTGACCGCGACGGCGACAAGGACCTCGTGACGGCAGCCTGCGACGCGAACGATATTTCTTGGTGGCGTAATAACGGTACGGAAACATTTACCCGCGTCGTGGTGGATAATAACTTCATTGGCGCGCGCACCGTGGAAGTCAAGGATATCGGCGGCGACAACGATTGGGACATTCTGGCGTCGGCCTACGAAGGTGGAATGCTGGCGTGGTACTCAAACAACGGTACACAGACGTTTACGCGCAACGTGCTGATGTCTGACGTGTATGGCGCGTCGTATATCAGCGCGGCCCGCTTGAACAGTGATAACGTGCTGGATATCTACTTCTGCGTCGCGCAACAGCCGATGATCGGATGGATTGACGGCGCAACGCAAACATTCCATGAAGTGACGACGTTGGTTCCGTTCCCGCGCGAAATGGACGCGGTGGACATGGATCAGGATAATCGCGCGGATCTCTTGCTGGCGGCCAACGAGAACCAGGAAATTTCGTGGTGGCGCAATACAGACAACCGTTTCTATCGCAATCCGATTACGACTACTCTGACGCAGGCGTCCGTGGTACATGGTGGTGACTTTGACAACGACGGCGACAATGACGTGTTGGGCGCAGGCGAAGGCACCATCAAGATTTGGCTGTCGGCACTGTCGGACGATACGCATGAATCCGAACTTATCATTCCGCAGGATGACGGAACCGACAAGCCGACCTATAGCCAGTCGATCGTTCCGTTGAACTACGAACTGTCGGCGAACTACCCGAACCCGTTCAATCCGATGACGCAAATTCGGTTCGGTTTGCCGGAAGCACAGAATGTCAAGCTGACGGTGTATGACGTGACCGGTCGTGAAGTCGCCCGATTGGTGGACGGCTCGTTCGGAGCGGGTTACCATACCGTGACGTTTGATGCGACGAATCTGGCCAGCGGATTGTATCTGTATCGCATCGAAGCGGGTGACTTCGTGTCGAGCCGCAAGATGATCTTGATGAAGTAATGCGAACCCGCGCAACGGTTTGCATCTGAAATACACAAAGCGACGGAGTTACTCCGTCGCTTTGTGCTCGTAATATGTGGTACTGCTACTGTCACTTCAACCGGAATTACCGGAGCACAATATGTCTGAAGCGTTAGATCGTCTGAGTATTAACACGGTGCGTGGTTTAGCAATTGACGCGGTTCAAGCGGCGAACTCGGGGCATCCTGGATTGCCGCTTGGAGCCGCAGTGATGGGCTACACGATTTTTCAGAAGCATCTGCGGCATAATCCGCTTGATCCGGCTTGGGTGAATCGAGATCGATTTGTTCTGTCGGCGGGACATGGTTGCGCGCTGTTGTATTCGTTGCTGCATTTGACAGGTTACGATTTGCCGATGGAGCAACTTAAGAAATTTCGTCAATGGGACAGCATCACGCCGGGGCATCCAGAGTTAGGGATGACGCCGGGCGTGGAAGCGACGACTGGTCCGCTTGGTCAAGGCGTCGGAAATATCGTGGGGATCGCAATAGCGCGCGAAATGCTGGCAGCGATGTTCAATCGAGAAGGGCACGACGTTATCAATTTCCGCGTGTTTGGAATTTGTTCCGACGGCGATTTGATGGAAGGAGTGGCGGCGGAAGCAGCTTCGCTTGCGGGCCATCTCGGACTTGGATCGATTGTCATGCTTTATGACGATAATCACATCACGATTGACGGTTCAACTGAGATTGCGTTCACTGAAGACGTCGGCGTGCGATTTGAAAGCTACGGCTGGCAAGTTTTAGCGTGCGACGGGATGAACGCAGACGAAGTGGATCAAGCCATTCGCGAGGGGATTGCCGAGAGCGAGCGACCGACGTTGATTCGCTGCCGAACGCAGATTGGCTATGGTTCTCCGAACCGCGCAGGCACTTCGAAGGTGCATGGCGCGCCGCTGGGTGATGAAGAGTTGTCTTTGACCAAAAAAGCGCTCAGCTTGCCTGAGAACGAGAAATTCTATGTTGCTTCGGAAGTTTTCAAGTATATGGGCGCGGCGCGGCAATCGGGCGCGGAACGTCAGGCGGCTTGGCAGAGTTCATTAGAAAAATCGTTTGCGGCGAATGCTGGATTGCAGCATCTGTGGCAGCAATTTTGGTCACGCAGACTGCCGGAAAATTGGGCCGACAAGCTTCCGACGTGGAAAACAACGGATAAGCCGATTGCCACGCGCAAGGCCTCGGAGATGTGTTTACATGCGGTGACAGAATTGCCGTGGATCGTCGGCGGCAGCGCGGACTTGGTGGAATCGAATCTCACTTATCTTGAAGGCAAGGGTGATTTTCAGCGCGATCATCATGCGGGCCGCAATATTCGATTCGGGATTCGTGAGCACGGCATGGGTGCGATCCTGAACGGACTGGCTGCCAGCGCGCCATTCATCGCGTTTGGCGCTACGTTCATGAATTTTCTCGATTACATGAAACCGTCAGTGAGAATCGCGGCATTGTCGCATTTGCCGGTGCTGTATATTTTCACACATGACAGCATTGGCTTGGGCGAAGACGGCCCGACGCACCAGCCTATTGAGCACTTGACGCACATGCGCGCTACGCCGAACTTGTGGACCATGCGGCCGGCTGATGCGAATGAAACCGCGCAGTGCTACCGAGTAGCGCTCGAGCGTACGGATGGGCCGGTGGCGCTGTGTTTGACGCGCCAGGCGTTGCCGATTCTTGAGTACCCAGGCGAACGGTTGCCGGTTGAGTTGGGCGCCTATGTTCTCGCGGAAGCGAAGAACGAAAAGCCGGAGATAATCCTCATGGCGAGCGGAAGTGAAGTGGAGATTGCGTTGGGCGCCAAGTCGATGCTGGAACAGGAAGGGATTGCGACGCGCGTCGTATCCGTGCCGTGCGTAGAACTGTTCGACAAGCAGCCGCAAGCCTATCGCGAGCAGGTGTTGCCGGGCAATGTGCGCGCGCGCGTTGCAGTTGAGGCGGGCGCTACGTTGGGCTGGTGGAAATATATCGGGCTTGACGGCGACGTGGTGGGACTCGATCGGTTTGGTGCGTCTGCTCCCGCAAAGACTTTATATGAGAAATTCGGATTGACTGCCGAGAATGTCGCACGCCGCGCGATGTCGGTGCGTGAGCGCGCGCGCTCTGCTGAGGGAGTCTTGAAATGAAACTTGCAGTTGGAAGCGATCATGCGGGATTCGAACTCAAGAAAGAATTGGTAGATTGGCTGACTGCGCAAGGACACGTCGTCGTGGACGTGGGCACGCACTCAACGGAAGCCGCCGACTATCCCGATTTTGCACAGAAAGTCGGTCACGAAGTAACCGAGCGACGCGCTGAACGCGGAATCATCGTATGCGGTAGTGGAGTGGGCGCGTGTGTGGCGGCGAACAAAATGAAGGGCATTCGCGCAGGAATGTGCCACGACACGTTTTCAGCCCGGCAGGGAGTGGAAGACGACGATATGAACACGCTGTGTTTGGGCGCGCGAATCATCGGAGGAGAACTCGCGCGCGAAGTGTTGAAGGCCTTTCTGAATGCGAAATTCTCAGGTCTCGAACGGCATCAACGTCGATTGAACAAAGTCCTCGCCATTGAGGCTGCCGGAAAGTAAGCGAACGAACAATTTAGGAGATAAAAATGAGTCATCCGATTATGAAGGCCACGCTCGACTTAGGGCAGTCGTTGTGGCTTGATTACATCAGTCGGGAGTTGATGGACTCCGGCGGTCTTGAGCGACACGTTGCGGAAGGGCTGCGGGGTATGACCTCAAATCCGACTATTTTTGAGAAGGCGATTTCCGGAAGCGCGGACTATGATAACGACATTCGCAAAGGGATCGCGAGCGATCTGTCAGCCGGCGACGTGTTTGAGAATCTGGCCGTTTCTGACGTGGCGCGTGCATGCAACATGCTGTCGGGAGTGTACCACGATTCACAGGGCGTGGACGGCTATGTCAGTTTAGAAGTTTCGCCGACGCTCGCGCATGACACAAAAGGAACCGTGAAGGAAGCGCTGCGCTTGTGGGAGCGCGTGAACCGTCCGAACTTAATGATCAAAGTTCCCGGCACGTCGGCGGGGATTCCTGCCGTTCTGGAACTCCTGACGCGTGGAGTGAATGTAAATATTACGTTACTGTTTACATTGGACCAGTACAAGCAGGTGCTTGAGACATACATTCAAGCTCTGGAAGCGCGCCATGCCGCTGGACAAAATCTCGCTCAAATGGCGTCAGTTGCGAGTTTCTTCATCAGCCGAATTGATTCAGTGGCCGACGCGCAGCTTGAAAAACTGGGACGCAAAGACTTGATGGCTAAGGGTGCGATTGCGAACGCCTGTTTGGCTTACAAGCACTTTCAAAATGTCACCGCCTCGCCACGCTGGCAAAAGCTTGCACAGGCCGGCGCGCGCGTCCAAAGACCACTCTGGGCATCAACATCAACCAAGAATCCCGAGTACTCAGATGTACTCTATATCGAAGAACTGATCGCGGATCATACCGTGAATACCGTCCCGCCGCAAACGCTGTCGGCATTTAAGGATCACGGCAAGCCCGCTCTGAAGCTGCTGAAGAACATGGAAACGGCGGACAAGACTCTGACGGAAATGAAAAGCCTCGGAGTTGACATTGACAAGATTGCCTTCGATTTGATTGAAGACGGCGTGGTCAAATTTGCTCAGTCGTTCGACGCGATGCTTGGCGCAATTAGTTCAAAGCTGAAAGCCGGCGCGACGGCATAGCAGTATTTCAAATTGAAAACTAAAAAGCGGCAGACCGGAATGGCCTGCCGCTTTATTTTGCGATCTTTAGTGCACTTAGTGTTTGTACTTTGAGCCGCTGGTTTTGCGCGAGGCTTCTGAATGCTCAGAAGAGGATTTGTCATCCTTCTTTTCAGTTTTGGCTACTGACTTATGCGAATCACCCGCCTTGGTTTCTTCGGCTTTGGGAGCTTCAGCTACGGGATGAGACTCAGCTTCAGCTTTCTGCATGGCCACTGCACCAAGCTGAGATTGCCACAACACCGCGCCGGATTCGATGTCGTACACTGCCGAAAGCACGACGCAATTTCCGTCTGAGACGGCCTGTTCAATTTCGCGGGAACCTGAGATTAGAATGGAAGCACCGTTGCGCGCATTTTCTTTGATCACTCCCGAATAGAGATCGTCGGCGCCGTAGCCTTTTGACTGGCAAGCTTCAACGCTTGGTCTGATTTCATTCACGAGAGTGTTGAGTGGCTCAGGAAAATCGGATTCTGACAAGGCCGCTCCGACTGCGCCGCACTTGGTGTGGCCCATGACGAGCACAACTGGACAATGCAAATGACCTACTGCATAATCTGCCGATGCTTGCACCTCTTTTGGCGTGACGTTTCCGGCCACGCGGATCACGAACAGCTCGCCGAGACCGGCGTCGAAAATCTGTTCTGGCGGGACACGCGAGTCCGAACATGTGATGATGCAGGCATAAGGCGTTTGACCGGCCGAGAGATGCTCACGCTTGGTTGCGCCGCTATCCCAGACCTTCGGTTTGCCTTTCACAAAGCGTTCATTGCCTTTTTGCAGATTGGTCATGGCCTGATCAACCGTCCAAGCCGGGGCGTTGTCGTTCGCAAACGCGACTGCGCAAGAAACGAATATGAGTATGAAGATTCTAAACATTGTGTTCTCCGTTTTTGGTTAGACGGTTTCCGAAGCGCAAACCTTATTCCAGAGCGATGCAAAATGAAGCTCACCCAAAGGCGCGTTTATTGCTCGTACACATTCGACTTATCATTCAATTGGATACTCCACGTTAGCTGCACATGGAACAATCTATAACAACTTCAACGCCGCACGTCAGTCGAGGTCGCTTGGACGAAATAGGAATGGGCGACCCGGTGTTTACAGCCGAACTGATTGATATCATGCTTGAAGACGGCGCGACGCGGATTCAGAAGATTCGTGCCGCCTGTCAAGCCGGATTTCAGGATGAAGTCGGAAAGCTTGCGCATTCATTGAAGGGCGCGGCCCTAAATGTCGGCGCGCTTTCGCTTGCCAATATGTGCGCGGCAATTGATGAGGCAGTGCGCAAGCATGGAACTCCGTGTACGGGTGACCAAGTTGCGACTTTAGCGCAAGAATTTGCGGACGTTTCACATGAACTCACGTTAATCAAGAGTGAACTAAGTGCATGAAAGTGCTTGCCGTTGATGATGATCGCGTTACGCTCTTAACGCTGCGCCGGTTGCTGGAGAAATTCGGTTACGAGGCTTTAACTGCGGCAAACGGCACGGAAGCGCTCCAACTCTTTCTTGATCACCGCCCGAAGATGCTCGTCACGGATTGGATGATGCCCGAGATGGAAGGTCCGACCGTCGTGAAGACGATTCGAGCATTTGCCGAGTCTGAGTACACGTATATTATCATGTTGACGTCGCGCCAGGATAAAGACGACATGATGGCGGGAATGCTTGCCGGAGTGGACGAGTTTCTGACTAAACCGATTGATCCGGATCAACTGCGGGCGAGACTGCGCGTGGGTAAGCGCATCATGTTGCTGCAAGAGAGCCTCGGCAGACGTGTTCGCGAGCTTGAGGAAGAACGTGAACACGTCAAGATGTTGCAAGGGTTCTTGCCGATCTGTTCTTACTGCAAAAAGATTCGCAACGATGAAAATTTGTGGTCGCAAATTGAAGAGTACATTTCCGACCATCAAGCGAACATACAGTTCTCGCATTCGATTTGTCCGGAGTGCTACGATTCCAAAGTGAAGCCGATGGAAGAGGCATTTTGGGCGAAGAAGAAAGCCGAGCAGGAGTGCTTGCACGAGCATTAGACGATATTTCATTGCACTAAGCGGCTCAGACTCACGTTGGGCCGCTTTTTTGTGCTTGCGATATTCACGGGCATGTCGTATATTTACGGTCAACAACCTTGTGAGGTACCATGACGGCAGAACAGCTTGCGGCCTATATTGATCATACAATTCTTAAGCCCGAGGCTACTTTGGAGCAGGTCGAAAAATTGTGTGCTGAAGCGCGAGAATTTCGATTCAAAACGGTGTGCGTGAATCCGCGATTCGTCAATCGATGCGCTGTGTTGCTTGAGGGTAGCGGCGTCGCGGTTTGTACGGTCATTGGATTTCCGTTAGGTGCGACGTGCACCGAGTCCAAGGTTGCAGAGTGTTTGCAGGCTGTTGCGGATGGAGCTACCGAGATTGACATGGTTTTGTGGATCGGCGGATTGATTGGAGGACGAAACGCAGATGTCGAGTTCGATATTCACGCCGTAGCTGACGCATGCCGACGGAGCGGCGCTTCTCTGAAAGTGATTTTTGAAACGGCGATGTTAACCGAAGATCAGATTATCACTGCGTGTGGGTTGTGCGTCAGAGCGGGAGCGAAATGGGTAAAGACGTCCACTGGATTTGGACCTGGCGGCGCAACGGTTGAGGCTGTCAAGATTATGCATCGTGAGGTTTCTGCTCACGGCCTAAAGGTGAAGGCGTCAGGCGGGATTCGCACGCTCGCAGATTTTAACAAAATGATCGAAGCGGGGGCCGAGCGGATTGGGACTTCGAGCGGAGTGGGGATTGTGAATGAGTTACTGAGTCAGTACTCGTAGATTTAGTTCGACCACAACATAATGATAACCAACAAAAGCGGGCGACCTACTGGGCCGCCCGCTCTTGTTTTGGTTTATGAGAATCTATTGAGGAATTGACTCGATCTTTGCGCTTAGCTCAGTGACACCTACGGCAGATTGGCCTTCCTGCAAATGGATATTCCAAGCAATTGAAACGGGAACACATAGGCCGGAGTTCTTGTCCGTGCAATAAGCGAAAAAGAGCATCGCTTTCAATGTGCCGCCGCTGTTCAAGGCTGACGCTGGAATGATTGCGCGAGCAGGCAACACGCCTTTGGTGGCCAAGCCTTCAATGGATTTGCCGCTCGCAGGCTGAATCACATAGCCGATGGGGGCTTCCTTGTTCAGGTGGACTCCTGCGGGCAGCATCGCCGTCAAATCCAAATGCAGATCCATTCCGGCACGGAATGCGACGGTCGTATCACTGACAGCATCGTGATCCATGCCGGTACTCTCCATCGAGCGCAGTCCATGAATCTCAAAAACTCTCCATGAATTCTCTTTAAGGGATACGCGGACGATGCGATCGTGATTGGTATCGGCGATATAGAGCCAATCTCCACTTATCGAGATTCCACCCGGTTCATAAAGCGAAAGCTTGTCGGGAGAATCCGAGGTTACATCCGGATTGCCCGATCCGATTTGATCGCTTGATTGTTTGGTGGCGAGCGTGAGTCGCTTAATTTTGTGGTTATAGGTGTCGGCTACCAGCACGTCACCGTTGTAGTAGGCCACACCGAGCGGGTGCTGCAAGAGCGTGCGGTCGAACTTACCGGTTTGATCGCCGAAGTCAAACAGACCGCTACCGACTAACGTCTGCACTTCTGTGGTTTTGATATTTGCACGACGCACGGCGCTGACTTCGCTGTCGGCAAAATAGAGCCAGTCTCCGTCGAGCGAGAGTCCCGATGGTTGTGCCAATGACGCGGAGCGGGTCCCCGTACCGTCAATAATATCTTCGCGCCCGTTTCCAGCCCAGGCTCGCGCGACGCCGGTAGGCAAATCGAGCGTCCATAACTGATGCGGGCCTGCCATTGCGATGTACAACGTGTTTCCGTTCAGCGCCACGTCCCAGGGGCTGTTCAAACCTTGCGCCGTACCTTGTCCTCCGCCGAGCCGATCATATACTTGAATACCTGTGCCACAAATCGTTGTAACGGTTTGTGCGGTCAGGTCGAGTTTGCGAATCAGATGATTATCCGTATCGGCAACGTAGAGTAGGTTCTTAGCCTCATCGTATGCCATACCTTGCGGATTGTCAAATTCCGCTTCTTTGAAATCGCCGTCAGAATTACCATTTGTACCTGAACCTGCTATGGAAACCACGTTGCCGTCACTATCAGTAATGACGATGCGATCGTGATTGGAGTCGGCAATGAAGACTCGATCCTTCACTGCGAGAACTTTGCCGGGGAAGGCAAGGCCCGAGGCAGATGGCACACGAGAATTGCGATTAAAATCCGGTGGGCCGGAGGCGAGCACGCCTTTTTCACGGCCTTCGTCGAGTAAAGCTTGAATCACGCCGTCGAGAATTTCGCGATTGCCTTCGCCGGAGAGTTGACCAACGACGCGGCCTTCTGCATCAAAGACCGCAAGGGTCGGCCAGCTTTGCACACCGTACTCTGACCAGATGCGGTGATTCTCATCAACGATGACAGGATGGGCAATGTTGTATCTATGGCATGCGGTCAGGATATTCTCTTTGTCGCCCTCGTTGTCGAACTTCGCGGAATGTACGCCTACAAATACGACGGGCTGGCTGGCGTACTTGTGTTCGAGATATTCCAAGTCTGGGAGAATATGCATACAATTAATGCAGCAGTAAGTCCAAAAATCGAGCACGACGACGCGGCCTTTAAGTTCATTCTGAACGTACAGAGGGCGATCCGTATTCACCCACGCGAAGTTACGCGGGAATTCGGGAGCGCGAACACGCGAGGTCGGAAGTTGCGGGCGTGACATTGATGGTGACTCCGGAGTGGTTTCGCCTGCGACCGTTTGGGCCGCAGTTTTGAACGGGAATGGCAACCGTGCCGCAGGAGCTGGTCCTGAACAAGACGCGACAGCCAAGACGGCCAAGACAGGCAGTATTCCTGCCCATAGCCGCTTAATCGTGACAATCATGAAGGGGTGGGGTGGTTCCGGAAGGGAGGGCGCGTGACATATCCCAAAGACTACTTCGCGCGGAAAAAGTTCCGAAGAGTAAGTGAACGCACATTTAAGTTTTATTTAATTAATTATTTATATAAAAAAATTCCGGGAACTCGGAGATGGGGAAATTGTTTATTCCTTGAATGAGAAGCCGATTTTCCGTATTATTAGCAGCAATTTACGAATCCAGAACCCTGACCCATGTCCCATTCCCCAAAGAACCGCCTGACCGAGTCGCTAACTGACTTGCATAATCAATTCGGCGGCGCCCAGCACTACAATTCGTCTCCAGAAAGCTCGCTTGCTTATCACCGGGTATTGCGGCGAGCACATACTGCTGACACAGTAGTTGGTGTGCGCGGCGTGGCGGTTGGCGGGCAGGAATTGACCGTTATCGCGGGGCCGTGCGCTGTTGAATCCGCACATCAGTTGATGACTGCGGCTGAGCAGGCGGCGACCAGTGGGGCGCATCTGTTGCGAGGAGGCGCGTTCAAATTGCGAACGTCGCCGTATGCGTTCGCAGGTCTTGGCGAACCTGCGTTAAAGATGCTGAGTGAAGCACGGCGTGTGTCCGGATTGCCGGTCGTAACTGAAGTTGTGGACGAAGAGAGCGTTCTGCTCGCGGCGGCTCATGCAGACATGCTGCAAATCGGTACGCGGAATATGCACAACTACGTGTTACTGAAACAAGCGGCGGCGACGGGAAAGCCAATTCTCTTGAAGCGCGGCATGTCGGCGACACTGGATGAGTTTCTGCACGCGGCGGAGTATATTCTTGCGGCGGGGAATTCGCAAGTTGTTTTGTGCGAACGCGGTATTCGCACGTTTTCCGATTTTACGCGCAATACGCTTGATCTGAATATTGTTCCTGCGCTGAAACAGATTTCACATCTTCCAGTCATTACCGATCCATCGCATGGCACGGGCCGCAGCGATCTGGTTCCCCCGATGGCGCGCGCGTCCGTTGCAGCGGGAGCGGATGGTGTGCTGATTGAAATGCATCCTGACCCTGCGAAAGCTCTGTCAGATGGTTATCAATCGCTGGATCCTGCGGAGTTTGGTGAACTCGTCTCGGATCTTGCCCGCATAGCGCCGATTGTCGGACGCACATTAACGCTCCGTGGCCGTTAATTTTCACTCGGCGCATGTGACTGCGGCAAATTCGCCGTTGTTTGCGCAGCTTACACTTTCCGGCGACAAATCCGTTTCGATTCGGCGCGCGCTCTTTTCGTTGTTCACGACGGACACGATTCGGTTGACGAATTACGGTTCAGGTGAAGATTGTCAGACTGCCCTTTTTTGTCTTGGTGAGCTTGGTAAGCGGATTGAGCGCGAAGAGAATCGAGTGACAATTTCTCATCGCGAGACGCCTAAACAGGCGACCCTCGATTGTCGCAATTCGGGAACGACGGCCAGACTGCTCATGGGATTGCTGGCAGGCCGTGAAGGAGAGTGGACTCTCGTTGGCGATGATTCACTATCACGACGACCAATGGAGCGGGTGGCGACTCCATTGCGAGCGATGGGGGCGAAAATTGAGCTTGCATCAGGCGGATGTTTACCGGCAAATATTGTCGGTCGGACGCTTAAGGGGACGGATCACGATTTGAAGATTTCAAGCGCGCAAGTCAAAAGCGCGCTTTTGTTAGCTGGACTTTTTGCCGACGGAGTAACGCGTGTTCGCGAACCGGTTGCCTCGCGGGATCACACGGAACGGTTACTTGGTTTGACTCAAGCGCCGGACGGATATTGGGGTGTTGATCGCTCGCTGCAACTGAGTGCAGGTTTGAGTTTGCGCGGCGCGATACCTGGAGATGTTTCAAGCGCGGCATTTTGGGCTGTGGCGGGATTGCTCGTGCCGGGTTCGGATATTTCAATTGATAATGTGGTGTTGAATCCAACGCGCACTGGATGGCTAACATGTTTGAGGAACGGGGGCGCGAACGTGAGCGCGCGTTTCGAGCGCGAAACTGCCGGAGAGCCGGTCGGATCTTTGCAGATTCGGTATGGAAAGTTCTCCCCTCTGCATGTTCATGCTTCGGAAGTTCCCGGTCTGATTGATGAAATCCCTGCGTTGGCCGTATTGGCTGCGACGATCGACGGCGTTTCTACATTCGAACAGGTTGGCGAGTTGCGCGTCAAAGAGAGCGACCGATTGCAGTCGGTTGTCAGCGGACTCACCGCAATGGGCGCAAAGGCGGAAGTTAAGGGCGACGATCTGATCGTACACGGTGGCGCGAAACTGCGAGGCGCGAAAATTGACTCGCAGAAAGACCACAGAATTGCCATGTCGTTCGCGCTGGCGGGGCTTGCCGCATCGGGCAATACCGTTATTCAAGACGCCGATTGCGCCGCCGTATCATATCCTGAGTTTTTTGCCGAACTCTCTAAACTTGTTCCGGACTCCGTGAATCTAATTGAATAAATGGCTTATCGCTTCGGCCTGATTGGCGAACATATCGCGACAAGTTTGTCACCTGTGTTGTTCTCGTGGGCATTTCAGCAGACGGGAACCTCAGGTTCGTACACGCTGTTTGATTTTCCACGTCGATTGGCGCGATCGTTTCTGCTGCGCGCGCGCGTGGACTGGGACGGCCTGAATGTGACCGCACCGCATAAAGATCTGGCGTACACGTTGTGCGATGAGTTGACGGACGCCGCGATGAAAGTGCGTGCGGTGAACACTCTGGTGAGAAAACAAAGCAAGCTTGTCGGATACAACACGGACGTGGCCGGATTTCGCTACGCGTTGGAACAGAAACTCGAACTTGCGTCGAAAGCGGATCGCGTGCTGATTATCGGCACAGGCGGCGCGGCGCGCGCGGCCTTGGTTGCCGTTAGTCAGGTCTTGTCTCCGCTCGAAATCGCTGTGACTTCGCGCAAACCTGCCGAGGCTTTGGACAGAATCGCACCCGTGCTGCCTGCGCCGTTTGCGCCCGTGTTGTTGACGCACACAAAGGCGCGCAAGCGACTACATGAGTTTGACGTTGTCGTGCAGGCCACGCCGATCGGGCATTTGGCAAATCCGGGTTTTCCGCTTGATCCGCCGTTTACATTTAAGCCCGGCGCGCTTGTGTTTGATTTGATATATTCGCCACGCAAAACGCTGTTTCTTGAGGCCGCGCAATCTTTTAACGCAGTCACGGAAAACGGACTGGTGATGCTGCTTGCGCAGGCGGCAGAGAGCTATCAAATTTGGACCGGCAAGCCGTTTCCGCTCGAGCTTGCCGTGCGCGAGCTCTTGCCTGAATTGCGCAACACATGATCAGATTCTTAACTGCAGGTGAGAGCCACGGACCGGGACTGACGGGGATTCTTGAGGGAATGCCCGCCGGATTAACATTGTCTGAAGCGGAGATCGCCTTTGATCTGGCGCGTCGTCAACGCGGTCATGGACGCGGTGGACGAATGAAAATTGAAATGGATTACGCGCGCATCACGAGTGGCGTCCGCTATGGTTTGACGCTCGGTTCGCCAATTGCTCTATTTATTGAGAATCGAGATTGGGAGAATTGGCGCGATAAGATGTCCGTTGCCGATCCGGGTGCAGAGAAACGAATTGACAGACTCGCGAGTCCACGTCCCGGTCATGCGGACTATGCAGGTTCAATCAAATACCACCAGGATGACATTCGCAACGTCATCGAGCGCTCATCGGCGCGTGAAACCACGATGCGAGTGGCGCTTGCGGCAATCTGCCGCAAGTTCCTGAGCGAATTTGGCGTGAGAGTTTATAGTCACGTCGTCAAAATCGGCGGCGTCGAAGCGGCGCAGCTTGCGCATGACGCGAACCTCGCTGAGCATTTCGCTAAAGTGGAAGAGAGTCCGGTGCGGTGCGGCGATTCAATTGCGGAACGAAAGATGATCGAGATTATTGACCGTGCGACGGAAGCTAAAGATACGGTCGGCGGAGAGTTTGAGGTCATTGTGGAAGGATTGCCCGTCGGATTGGGGAGCTATGTTCATTACGATCGCAGGATTGACGGCATTCTCGCGCAAGCGATGCTGTCGATTCATGCAATGAAGGGCGTCGAATTTGGGATGGGTTTTGAAGTGGCGAACGTATTCGGAAGTCAAGTTCACGACCGAATCTTTCCATTTGAAAAAGATATTGTGCGCACGACTAATAACGCGGGCGGCACAGAAGGCGGCATGACCAATGGGGAGCGCTTGGTGCTGCGCGTGGCGATGAAACCGCTGTCGTCGCTGATGCAGCCGCTGGAATCTGTGAACCTCAAAACGAATGAACCGATTGAAGCGTTGCGCGAGAGGAGCGACGTGTGTGCCGTTCCCGCCGGAGGAATCGTCGGCGAAGCGATGGCGTTGCTCGCGTTGATGAATCCGTTTATGGAGAAATTCGGCGGAGATTCAATGACTGAAATTCGTGCGCACATTCAGGCAACACCGGGGTCGCCATGGCGATAGTTTACTTGTGCGGCCTGCCGGGATCAGGGAAGAGTACCATTGGCCCGCTGCTTGCAAAATTGCGCGGTCAGCCGTTCATAGATTTGGATACGATGATTGCTGAGCGCGCCGGGATGGATATTCCGGCGATTTTTCGTTCATTGGGCGAGCCGAAATTTCGCGACTTTGAAAATCTTGCTCTTGTGCAGGCAGCGAGTCGCGGCGACAGTGTGATTGCGCTGGGCGGCGGCGCATTGGGCCGTGAAGACAACCGTGATATTGTGCTCGCGAGCGGAATGCTGATTCACCTCGAAGCGCCGTTGGCATTGTTGGCTGCACGGACCATGAATCAACTCAACCGGCCGCTGCTTGACAGCAATGATTCGCTGACTGAGCGGTTGGCGGCGCTGAAGAGTTTGAACGAGCGGCGCAAAGACCAGTACGAGCTTGCACCGCTAAGTTTTCCGACGACGGATGAGGATCCGATGCAGACTGCGCTGATGATTTTTGAGGCAATTGATGGACTCGTTTGACCTGAAAACACAGAGCGGCATTGTGCCTATCCGTTATGCTTTTTCAAACGCGACGTGGGTGGCGAATGAGATCGCTCGCATGTTGGGAGTGCGCAGACCGCGTTTGTTCGTCGTGACAGATGAAAACGTGGCGCTGCACCATCTTGAAAACCTGAAGTCTGCGCTCATTTCGGACGGATTCAGCCTTGACGTGTGCATCTTGCCGCCGGGTGAGGAGCAGAAGACGATTGCCCGCACGAAGTTCCTGCTTGACATTTTGGCGCAGAAGAGATTCGCCCGTGATGATATTGTACTTGCTTTGGGCGGTGGAGTGATTACGGACTTGGCTGGATTTTCGGCGAGCGTGTACCAGCGTGGGATTCAATGGATTGCAATTCCGACGACGCTGTTGGGAATGGTGGACGCTGCGATTGGCGGAAAGACGGGCGTCAATCACGAACTGGGCAAAAACTTGATCGGCTCGTTTCATCAACCCAGGATGGTGCTGGCTGAGTTGTCGATGTTGAGCACGTTGGCGCCGCGCGGGATTCGTTCAGGCGCCGCTGAGATTGTCAAGGGCGCGCTGCTCGCGGGTGGAGATTTTTGGAGTGAAATTGAGTCTGCGAGTGCAGACGCGATGCAGTGGAGTCCACGGCAATTGGAGCGTTTTGTCGCACGCGGAGCGGCAGTGAAGATTGATATCGTAGCACGCGATGAACGCGAAAGTGGCGACAGAATGCTGCTCAATTTGGGGCACACATTCGGGCATGCGCTTGAACAGGTTAGCGGTTACGGCTCACTTGCCCATGGTGAAGCGGTGTTCTACGGCATTCGCGCGGCGATCAGGCTCTCTGAGAAATGCGGCATGATGCCGCAGCCGAAAGCACGCTCTCTCGACAAATGGATCGCAACGCTTGAGTTGCCAGGAGCGAAATGCACGGCGGATGAACTCATGTCTGCGATTCAATCCGACAAGAAGACGGCATCTGGGAAACTCCGATGGATTCTCTTGCGCGAGCCGGGAAAGCCTGTGATCAGTCACGATGTACCGGAACAGGTCGTGCGCGAGTGCGCTGAATGGCTTGCCGAGGTCACAAGTAGTGGGGCGGAGGCAATTTCGATTCCGCGTCGGCGGCGCGTCGTCGTATTAAATGGTCCGAATTTGAATTTGTTGGGGTCGCGTGAACCTTCGGTGTATGGCTCCATGACGTATGAAGAATTGAGCAAACAATGTTTTGAGTGGGCTGAAGACCTCAATTTTGATCTGTTGATTCGGCAAAGCAATCACGAAGGTGAGTTTGCCGAGTTGATTCAGTGGGCGCGCCGCTGGGCAGACGGATTGATTCTAAATCCCGGCGCGTTTACACATACATCTGTTGCTGTCCGCGATGCGCTTGCCGCCGCAAAATTACCTGCGGTTGAGGTTCATCTTTCGGACCCGTCCGCGCGTGAAGAGTTTCGCCACACCTCCCTCATTTCGGATTTGTGCCGCCGGACCATCAAAGGGCTCGGCCCTGATGGCTACCGGGAGGCCCTGACCGAACTTGCCTTCTCCCTGCCGGAAACCGCCTAACCCCTCCTCCCGTACAATGGTTACTTTCAGGCGACAGGTTGTGCTTGAAATTCCGCCCGATATTCCGTAAGTTGAGTATTCACCGGAATCTAATCAGACTTCATGTGAAGCTCGTCACAATCTCCGGCTGAGCGATCACCTCAATTGGTTAAGATAATTATTTACAGGACTTTTCGTTGACATGAGCCGCGAAATTCACAATGTTATTATCATCGGCTCCGGCCCGGCCGGACTGACCGCCGCGATTTATGCCGGACGCGCTAACTTGAATCCCGTCGTGATTGACGGCATCCAGCCCGGAGGCCAACTCATGATCACGAGCGACGTCGAGAACTATCCGGGCTTTCCAGATGGCATCGAAGGCCCCGCCTTGATGGACCTCATGCGCCGTCAGGCCGAGCGATTCGGGACCAAGTATGTCGAAGACGAGGTGACCTCCCTTGACGTGACACAGCGGCCATTTAAGGTAAACCTCGGCTACTTGCCGTCTATGTATGCGCATACAGTGATTCTGGCGTCCGGGGCTTCTGCCAAGTGGCTTGGACTCGAGAGCGAAAAGCGATTGCAGGGTAAAGGTGTTTCCGCCTGCGCAACGTGCGACGGATTCTTCTTCCGTGGTAAAGTTGTGGCCGTCGTGGGTGGCGGTGACACAGCCATGGAAGAGGCGTCCTACTTGACACGTCATGCTTCAAAAGTTTATTTGATTCACCGTCGTGATTCGTTCCGCGCATCGAAGATTATGCAAGATCGCGTGCTGGAAAATCCCAAGATCGAAGTTATCTATAACTCGGGAATTACTGAAGTTCTTGCAGAAGCAGGTGATACTCACGTCAACGGGTTGCGGATTAAGAACCTTGTTACGGGCGCAGAGACCACATTGCCGGTGGATGGGTTCTTTGTTGCTATCGGCCATGAACCGAATACAAGAATCATTCGCGATATATTGAAAACCGACGAAAATGGTTACGTTCTGCATCATCCTGATTCGAGCTACACCGATATCGAAGGATTGTTTGTAGCCGGCGACGTGCATGATCATCACTACCGTCAGGCCATCACTGCCGCCGGCGCTGGCTGCATGGCGGCGATTGACGCCGAACGCTGGCTCGAAATTGAAGCTCATGAAGGCCGCTTGAAAGCCGCCGAAGAGAAACTGTTCGCAACTGCATAAATAAAATGGCCGCATCTGAATTTGATATCGTCGTCTTGGGCGGCGGACCCGGAGGATATGTCGCCGCAATTCGCGCCGCACAGCTTGGACTCAAGACATGCGTTGTTGATGAGCAACCGCTCGGCGGAGTGTGCGTTAATTGGGGCTGTATTCCGTCGAAGGCGTTGCTGAAAGCTGCTGAACTCTACCAAGATATTCAGCACGTCGCGCCGCAAATGGGCATTCACGCCAAGACCGAAGGCTTTGACTGGTCGAGGATTATTCAGCGCTCGCGCGAAGTTTCCGAAAAGAACTCGTCCGGCGTCGAGTTTCTTGTGCGAAAAAGCAAGATTCACCGGCCCGTCGGCCGATTTACGATTGTCGGCGACCACGAAATCGAAGTGCGCGATTCTAAGGACAAATCCAAGGTCATTGACAATATCCGCGGCAAGCACATGATTATTGCCACGGGCAGCGTCAATCGTACTTTGCCCGGCGTGACAATGGATCGCAAGCGCATCATCACCTACATGGAAGCGATGTCGCTGGAAAAACAGCCGAAATCCTTGGTGATTGTTGGCGCGGGCGCAATTGGCTGTGAGTTTGCATATTTCTACCGCGCCTTGGGAACCGAAGTCACACTCGTTGAAGTTCAGCCGCGTATTCTGCCGCTTGAAGACAGCGAATCGAGTAAGTTCGTCGAAACTGCATTCAAGAAAATGGGCATGAACGTGTTGACCAACACACGCGTTAGCTCAATTGTTGCCACAAATAGCGGCGTTTCCGTTCAGCTTGAAGGGCAGGACAAACCGATGAATGCCGACCATTGCTTAGTGGCTATAGGGTTTGCGGCAAACGTTGAGGGCTGGGGCTTTGACAAAACTGGCGTCGCGCTTGAACGCGGTTTTATCAAAGTTGATAGTTATTTCAAGACAAATAAACCCGGCTACTATGCCATCGGCGACGTGATCGGCGCACCGCAGCTTGCTCACACCGCTTCGCACGAAGGTATCGTGTGCGTTGACGCGATTGCGGGAAAACATCCGCATCCAATAGACTATTCGAATAATCCGGCGTGCACATACTGCCAGCCGCAAGTTGCGAGCGTCGGTTATACCGAAGAGAAGTGTAAAGAGCTTGGACTCGAATACAAAGTCGGCAGATTTCCGTTCAGCGCATCAGGTAAGGCGCGCGCGATCGGTCATACCGACGGCCACGTGAAGCTTTTATTCGACAAGAAATATGGACAGCTGCTTGGCGCGCATATCGTCGGCTCGGAAGCGACGGAGATGATAGCACAACTCGCGCTGGCGCGTGTGTTGGAAGCGACCGCCGAAACAATCTACAATACTGTTCACGCACATCCGACGTTGACTGAAGCGGTTATGGAAGCCGCCCTTGCTGCTGATGGTCGCGCCGTTCACATGTAAGACCATAATTGCCGAACGTGAGCGCCTTCGCCCCGCCGGAATTGGAGCTTTATCATGAAGTCAATTATTCTTGTTTCCTTGTTGTTTGCTGTGTCAATTGCTTTTGCTGAAGAGCATAGCGCCGGACCGCTGCTTGCACAAGCCACGCAATTTGATTCCAAGAATGCCGCCACGCGCGTCATGCCGCTTTACGAACAAGGCTGGAATGAGGGCGCGCCTGTAGGAGATGCGCACTCTGGTAAACTCGGCTGGTTCGGATTGGGGTTGGTCGGAAATATTCCGTTCATTTGGCTGCCGTGGGTGGTTGAACCGCGCCGCCCCGCCAAGCCCCCCGTGCAAGCCGAAGAAGAATTTAAAAGCGGTTTCAAGAACGGACATCGAGCCGGATGGAAGAACGCGCACAAAGGGTTCTATATCGCGGGCGCAATAGTGTCCACTGCAGCGGCAGTAACCGTCGTCGCAACTCAGGAGTAGCATGTTTCGTTTTGTCCCGCTCGTTTTCATGTTGGTAATTTTGATCGGCTGCAGCAAAGAAGAGGTCAAGAAAACACAGACCGCAACTCCACCGCAGGAGATGCAAAAGCGCGATCCAGCCTCCTTTGTTGATGCAAATTTCTTGGGCAAACAATCGGTAAAGCGCGATGAAGTGAGACACGAGCTTGATTCGCTGCGCAGTGCTTCCGTAATTGACCGGAAACGCATCGCCGTGTTGATCAACCATCGCAAAGGCGAGTTGATGGCGCTGAAGAAAAATCTACGAGGAAGCACGCAGCTGACTCCGGCAGAGCGCGATTCACTGATTGCGCCGCTTGACGAAGAGTCTCTTGAATTGACGAACGACCTGATTGCGGTCGCGAAATAGCTACAGTTTTCGATAACAAACTTACTTCTTGATACATGGCTAAGAACATCACCCCTCGCGAAAAGGACTATTCCGAGTGGTATCTCGATTTGGTTCGCGAAGCTAAACTTGCCGATTACTCGCCCGTCAAAGGCTGCATGGTAATTCGTCCCAACGGTTATGCCATTTGGGAGGGAATCCAGAGGCAGCTTGACAAGATGTTCAAGGACACAGGACACGTCAACGCCTACTTTCCGATGCTAATTCCGCAGAGCTTTCTCGAAAAGGAAGCTGACCACGTGGAAGGGTTTGCAATGGAGTGTGCGGTGGTGACGCATTCGGGTCTTGAACCGGACGGCGCAGGGAAACTGAAACCGAAAGGCAAGCTCGAAGAGAACTATGTGCTTCGCCCGACTTCCGAGACGATTATCTGGTCAAAGTATAAAGATTGGATTCAAAGTTATCGCGATCTGCCGATTCTAATCAATCAGTGGGCGAACGTCTATCGCTGGGAAA
Source organism: uncultured Alphaproteobacteria bacterium (assembly GCA_964587105.1). Lineage (GTDB taxonomy): Bacteria > Electryoneota > RPQS01 > RPQS01 > RPQS01 > JABWCQ01. The sequence goes on from CAZPKG010000001.1 coordinate 166,358, forward strand.
TGCGTACGCGTTTGTTCTTGCGCACGGCAGAGTTTCTTTGGCAAGAAGGTCACACGGCTCATGCGACCGCTGAAGAAGCAGTTGATGAGACGATCAAAATGCTGAACGTCTATCGGGACTTTGCCGAAAATTACATGGCGATGCCGGTCATTTGCGGTCTGAAGAGCGAAGGCCAGAAGTTTCCCGGCGCGGTGAATACGTATTGCATCGAGGCTATGATGCAGGACAAGAAAGCTCTGCAAGCCGGTACATCGCACTTTCTGGGACAGAATTTTGCGAAAGCCTTCGATGTGCAATTCCAGACGGATCACAACACGTTGGATTACGTGTGGGCCACGTCGTGGGGAGTTTCAACGCGCTTGATTGGCGCAATTATCATGTGTCACGCCGATGACGACGGCGTCATTATTCCGCCAAAACTCGCGCAATGGCCGGTGATTTTTGTCCCGATTGCCCGCAAAGAAGACGAACGTGCATCAGTTGGAGCCGCGATTGACAAACTGCGCGCCGATCTTAATTCCAAGAATATTGGTTCTCGAGTGGACGATCGCGACAACGTGACGCCCGGTTTCAAATTCGCTGAAGCGGAGATGTTCGGATATCCGCTGCGCGTCGAGCTTGGACCGCGCGATTTGGCGGCGGGCAATTGCATCATCACGCTGCGACATAACCGTGAGAAGATCACGCTGCCGTTGGATACGGTTGCAAATGAAATCCCGAAACTGCTCGAGCGCGTGCAAAACGAACTGTTCGAGCAAGCCAAAGCGCGTATGATGGCCAGCATGAAGAAGATAGATTCCTACGAGGAATTCAAAGAATTCATTGCCGCTGATCAAGGATTCGCGCTCGTGCATTGGGCCGGCGATACTGCCGACGAAAAACGCATTCAGGAAGAGACGAAAGCAACTTTGCGCGTCATTCCAATGGACTGGGAGAAAGAATCCGGCACCTGTATGCTGACGGGCAAACCTTCTCCACAGCGCGTTGTTTTTGCAAAAGCATATTAACATCTGGTCTTGGGTCCCGGGTAGATAAACCCGCATTGCGGAGGTGCTTCATGTTTAGAGCTTCTCGTTCCGCACAATTAGTTTTTGGACTTTTGGTATTTGCAGCAATTGCGAATGCCCAAAATGTATCCAACGGCCTCTCGTGGGGCTTCACGCGCACGTACTGGGACGGCACATGGTATGAAGACGGTTATGCAGGTGCTGGAACAGGCGGCAACATGATTAGCTTCAGACGCGAAATGCCGATGAACAATCAGACGCGCATCAACGTCATGGGTAGCTACAGTTGGCTGCGGCACACGACGACGACGTTGCTTGAGCCGGTGATTATCGACCCGTTGACCGATGAAGTGATTTCCGGCGGCATGATGGCCACGCGCACAGATCACACCTACTTCCGTGAAATTGAGTTGGCCGCGCACATTCACCAGTATCTCGACAGCGAAGGCCATTCAACATTCTACATCGGTGGCGGCCCGTCCGCCCGTTGGGGTTCAGCAGGTATTCGTGAGGAACATTCACGCAAATCAGATTTTCACACCAAGGCCGCGTGGTTCGGATTGTCTGCGCTTGTGGGAATGCGCCAGCAGTGGGCCGACGATGGGCTGGTAACTTTTTTCGAGCCGCGATTGCTGTGGAGTCCCGATCCTTCCGATCGTTTTCAAGAAACTTTCCCGCCCGTCAACTTGATTGTCGCGATGGGCGTACTCTGGTAATCTTACATTGACTGACACAGAAACACAAGCTGCCGAGCGCGAACAGCCCGATGGGCTCGTGCTGATCAACACGGGGGACGGCAAGGGGAAAACCACGGCGGCGCTCGGAACGGTTCTGCGCGCCGTAGGCTATGGCCATCACGTGCTAATTGTCCAGTTTATCAAAGGCAGTTGGACATATGGCGAGATGAAGTCCATCAAGCGGCTTGAACCGGAAGTGGAATTTCATCGCATGGGCAAAGGCTTTGTCGGCATTATTGACGACAACTTGCCGCGCGAGGCGCATGAACAAGCCGCCAAAGATGCGCTTGAGTTTGCGATTGAGAGAATGAAATCCGGCGACTACCAGCTTGTTCTTCTGGATGAGATTTTTGTCGCCGTGATGCTGAATCTGTTGACCGTTGCGGACCTGCATCGCGTGCTCGATGAACGTCCGAAACATACTACTCTGATCTTGACGGGGCGCGGGGCTCCGACAGAAATACTCGAACGCGGGGACACCGTGACCGAGATGAAAGAAATCAAACACGCCTACCAGCGCGGGATTCTTGCCCAACGCGGGGTGGATTACTGACCTTGAGCGAAATAAAAGAAAAAAATAATTCACCGAAAAAACCGCAGCCGGCCGGAGTCAAGAAATTCAATTTTTCACTCTGGTATCTCGTTGCGGTCTTGCTTGCTCTATTCATCGCGCAGGCCTACATGGGCGGCCAGCACTTTGAAAAGCTGTCATATTCGCGCTTCAAAGAGCTGTTGAACGATGACAAGATCAAGAACGTCGTCATTACGCAGGAGAATATTCGCGGCGATGCGATGATGGACTCCGCCGGAGTTCAAGTGCAGACTCCGTTTGAAGTCGTGCGCGTCGAAGACCCTGATTTGGTTAAGCAGCTTGAAGAGAAGAAAATCAGTTTCGAGGGCCGTTTTGACTCGGATTGGTTGAAAGGCTTCTTCTTTGCATGGATATTGCCACTTGGAATTATCATTCTGCTGTGGAGCTTCCTAATTCGCCGCATGGGCGGAGGGGGCGGCGCGGGCGGATTGATGTCATTTGGCAAGTCACGCGCGAAAGTTTATGTCGAGAGTTCAACCAAAATCAACTTCAGCGATGTTGCCGGAATTGACGAGGCCGTCGAAGAACTGAAAGAGGTCGTGGACTTTTTGAAACACCCTGCGAAGTTCCGCGCGCTTGGCGCGCAGATTCCCAAAGGTGTGATGTTAGTCGGCCCTCCGGGGACGGGCAAGACGCTGCTTGCGAAAGCTGTCGCAGGTGAAGCGAATGTACCGTTCTTCTCGATCTCCGGTTCCGACTTCGTGGAAATGTTTGTCGGTGTCGGCGCGGCGCGTGTGCGCGACCTATTTGCACAAGCGCAGGCAAAAGCCCCGTGCATCGTGTTTATTGATGAGCTTGACGCATTGGGTAAAGCGCGCGGAGCAAATCCGTGGGCCAGCCATGACGAGCGTGAACAGACGTTGAATGCGTTGTTGGTCGAGATGGACGGCTTTGAAAGTTCAAAGGGCGTCATCATCATGGCGGCCACGAACCGTCCGGAAATACTCGATATGGCCTTGATGCGTCCGGGCCGCTTCGACCGTCAAGTCGTGGTTGATCCACCGAACATTGATGGCCGCGAAGCGATTCTCCGTGTGCACTCAAAAGGTAAGAAGTTCGCCAAAGACGTCAACCTGCGCGTCATCGCGGCGCGTACACCGGGATTTGCCGGAGCGGATTTAGCCAACTCGATCAATGAAGCCGCGCTGCTCGCTGCACGTCGCGGGAAGAAAGAAGTCGGGATGCGCGAACTCGAAGAGGCCATCGATCGCGAAATGACCGGACTTGAGCGCCGCAGCCGTGTGATGACTCCCAAAGTCAAAGAGAAAATTGCCTATCACGAATGCGGGCACGCCTTAGTCGGAGCGAAGCTTCCCAATACCGATCCGATCCACCGTGTTTCGATTATTCCACGCGGCACCTCGACGCTTGGTCATACGCTCTATCTGCCCTCTGAAGAACAGATTCTTATCACCAAGCAAGAGATTGTCGATAAAATCAAAGTAGCGTTAGGCGGACGAGCGGCCGAAGAGTTAATCTACGGTGAAGTCTCGTCGGGAGCCTACAGCGATCTGCAACAGGTCACCGGCATGGCGCGCGCGATGGTGATGGATTACGGCATGTCTGATAAACTCGGCCAGGTTGTCTATCGCAAACGCGGCGGCGGTCGTGATAATCCCTTCCAAGCACAGGACGATTACTACGGCGAGAAAACCGCTGAGACAATCGATCATGAAGTCCGTCAAATAATCGATACCTGCTACGACGAAGCCAAACGGTTGCTGTCGGAAAATCTCGACGTGTTGAAGAATATGACCACCGAATTGCTCAAGGTCGAAATCCTTGAGGGAGATGCGTTGGCGGAATTCCTCGGCAAAGACCGCATCACCGATTTCGCTGCGCACATGAAGGACGGCAAAGGCCCCATCGTCGAAGAGGCTGCAAAGTCCGAAGACGACACACCTTCCGTCGAAGAAGAAGACCCTAACGTCGGACACAAACTCGACCGCGAAGGTTGATATCAACCAATTTCGCAAATTGCGAAACCCGATTTGCGACTGGCGTGCAGTTTGCGTGGTTGATTTGCACCAGAGCGTTCAAATTTATTTAGTTTGCGCTCCGCAACACCCTTAAAACCGTGGGCACAACCCTTGCCCAAAGTATGAACACACAAGCCGAAGGATGACGAACAATGTTGCCGCTGATTCTGTTGACTCTACTCTGCACCGCCGCATTTGCCGATGACAAAACGCCCGTGCAAATCAATTTCAATCTCGTGCAGGTCAACAAATATGATGCTCAGGATGCTGTATTAGAGGATATACAGACTCCCGGGCAGCGCATCGTGATTGACGTGGCTAATGGCGAGACGATGCTGCAATACCTTGCAGCCGCCGCCAAGGTGCCCGTCAAGGTGCGGCAGTACACCGTCTCAGGACCCGGAAGCTCAACCGAGTTCTGTATCGTGGATTGGGAGACGCATCAAGTCATCTATGCGCCCAGCGGCGCGGATTCGTTCAAAGTGAGTGCTTCCCGTACGGGCTGTCCCGGCACGGAAGTAGGTCCTTCGGTGGCGGTATCGTTCGCGTCAAAGGGCGGCTGGAGCGACCCGATTCGCTTCGGTCCTTTGACCTCGAACACCACATGCCCCCTCGGCCACGGCTTCACGCTCGAAGTCGCCGGACAGGGCACACAACCGCCGCGTATCAAACTTGTGGAAGCAGGTTCGTCCATGTTGGGTAAACGATAGGGTGCTGAAGCTGACACTTGGAAAAGAAGAAGCGGGCGATGAGAAATCATCGCCCGCTTCGTTTGTCTGATTATGTAGGGGCGGATGGCAATCCGCCCGCGCCAAGCCACATCGAAATTCGTCGGCACTTTGTCATCCTGAACGAAGTGAAGGATCTCGCCAAGCAACCCAACAAATAAAGGTGTCACCACAAACGAATGACCGCCGAGCCGGGTTAAGGTCCTCCGCAACCCGGCCGGAATCTGCCTGTTCGCCGAGCGGGGATTAAGCGTAGCGGTTCCCCGCCGGAATCTCATTTCAGCAAGACCACCTTCCGCATCTCCGCCCGACCTCCCGCTTCCGCCCGCACAAAATAGATCCCACTGGCCAGCCCCGCAGGCGCACGATACGAAATCGTAGAGTTCGTAAGCCGCCCCCGATTGATCACATCCACCTCGCGCCCCAATAAATCATAGAGAGCAACCGTCGTCTCCTGATGAGGCGGAATTGTGAGCGAGATGGATAACGTTGAGTTGAAAGGGTTTGGGTAAGCGGAAAGAGAAAATGAAGATGAAATTAGTGATCGCTCATGTGCCGAAGATACAATTCTCCTCGCCTGATACAAGCGAGCAGCACCCGTCGGATTAATGCGCCTGCTGTCAAAAACCAAGTATCTTCCATCTGAAGGACAGCTCGGGCTGTTGTCCCACGGTGGAGTGTTGATTGTCGAGTCACATCGAATCGCTGGCCCAAACCCTGTGTCGTTTCGCACCGCATAGAAGATATCAAAGTGTTCTCCGCCATACATACCGAAAACCAATGTATTTCCAAAATCAGTTAGACACGGGTGGTAAGAAGGGTTCAACGCATTTAGGTGCGCGGCGAGCGGGAGCGTTTCAGACCAACTATTATCCAGTTGTAGACGACTAGTGAACATCGCTTCCTCAAAATGTCCTGGCTGGCCTGTTGAAGTGAATACCAATGTCGAGTCATCAAATGATATCTGTCCTGTGAATTCACGCCCCCTGTTAATTGGATCAGGCAAGGCCTCTCCAACCGTCCAGTCATCCCAATCCGGCCCAGTCCGATAGGAGACGAAGAAATCGTAGGAGACACCTGTCCATTTCACATAATAGAGGCGTTGCCGATCAGAAGTAATTGAAGGACTCAAATTGCGCGCTTCATTGTTTACATTCGGCCCAGCATTTACCGGACGAGTCCAAGTTGAATCATCAATTCGCTCGGAAATATACACGTCGTCGTCACCGTATTGACCGGGGAAAATGGTCATACACAATACTTGACCGTCCGCAGAAATTGTTGAATAATAGTAACTTCCCGGTGGATCAACGTTGATCGGAGGCCTCAAAAGCACCGGTTCCGTCCACTGCCCCTGCGTTATTTGATTCGCACCCAAAAACAAAAAAGCGAATCCCACCCACCCGAGACTTCGGAATATGAATGAGATTCGCTTCATAATCGTGCGAAATTGAAAGGTTGCTATAGGTTCAAACGTATTCTTCTTAACTCCGCTTTCGAGCCTGCCCCAATCTCAAACTTTGCGCCGTCGAGTGTGTACCATTCACTCACACCTTGCACAGGCGAAAACGGACGCGGCAGATAGAGCGTCGTGCTCGGTGTCCCGCACATCCCCAACAGCAACAGCCGCTCACCTTTTTGATTGCGGCACAGATCCATCACCATCCCCACCCAACTCTCCTTTTCGTTGCGCAGCGCGACAATCAAATCGCCAATCGCAATCGAATCGTCGGTAATTGCCTGCGTCTCGCGTCGTAGAGCAATCGCACCCATCTCTTCGGCAACAAAACTCAAATAGCGTTCGTAGTTGTCTGCGCTTCCGTCGGGCGTCGTTTGCTGGACGAATGTGTAACGTCCGCCGCTTTTCTTGGGCCGCAATCCGTCGAACCAATCACTCCAGCGCGCCGCCTGTCCATTATCAAGCGGAAAGGCAATGTCCCCGCGTCGCGCGTGTTCCCACAGATAGCTCCCCCACAACCGCACAATCCCGTCCACACCAACGTCGCGCAAATTGCTGAACGGCTGAATCGGCGTTTTGCCGATTACATTCTCATCACAGAGCAGCGTTTTGCCGTCGCCGGCGAGCATATCTCCCACAGGAGAAAGCCGCGTGTCGCGCAAGGTCTTCGCAAAATCACCCGCGACTTTGCCCACACGATCGTAACCCGGCGGAGTCTGAATATCGCCGATGGTCTGTGCAAAGCTTGATGCGAACCCGATACTCAGAAGCAATGCCGCGATGAGAAGTTTCATGATGTTCACTCAAAGAAAAATAGAAAACGAATACCGACGCCTGCCAACACTGCGAGCATGATCCCCTTAAAGACACGTGCCCGCATCCGCGATACCAGCACCTTCCCGAAATAAGAACCCGCAACCATCAGAACCATCAGAGGCAAAAGTAGCAAATAATCATTCAGCGTAAATAGCGAAGCGCCGCTCCACACAATCAATTTCGCGATGTGCGTTCCCGCCGTTGAAAGCGCTTCGGTAGCAAGAAAACTCTCTTTCATCAATCCGTAGCGCAGGAAATACGGAGCGAGAATGAGTCCTGATCCGCCGACCACTGCGCTTGAAATGCCCGCCGGAACGCCAATCACCGAGATTGAATGAATATTCGCACTCTTGGGCCACTGCACGCGCATGAAATTTAGCCCGACATAGATCAGTAAGTACGCACCGAGTATTTTCGCAATCCAGAACGCCGGAAGATACGCATACGCCAGCGCTCCGAGAGCCGCTGCGGGCATTCCTGTAATCAAGAACGCGCGCACGACCTTCCAATCCACGAAGTCTCGTGCAAACCACGCGCGCGAGAAATTGCCGGCCAGCAACAGCAGGGAAAGATAAGGCACGGCGAGCTTCATGCCGACAATCTCAGCGAGAATCGGCAAGTAAATCATGCCGCCGCCGACGCCTGCAATCCCCGATACAGTCGAGGCCAACAGCGCGCCGGCGGCCAATATGACGTAATCTGTTACCGGCAAAAGATCAACCGCCGCCCGCTCCCGCCGACTGCATATCCGGATCGGTCAAACGGCGCGGATCAAGAATTTCTTTCAATTGCTCTTCGGTCAGAAGTTTGTGCTCACGAATCAGATCAACAATCGAGCGGCCTGTTTTCACGGACTCTTTGGCCAAATCCGCGGCCTTCGCATAACCAATGTAAGGATTCATAATCGTAGCCATACCGACCGACGATTCAAAATACATCCGGCAGCGCTCACGATCAACCGTGATGCCTTCGATGCAGCGCTTGCTGAACACTTCCATTGACGTGCTCAAGATATGCAAGGCCTGCTGCAAATTGTAATTCACAACCGGCATCATCACATTCAAATCCATCTGACCGGCTTGCGCGCAATAGGCGACAGTCTGATCAAACCCAACAACCTGATAGCAAACTTGATTCATCATTTCAGCCATTGAAGGATTCACCTTACCCGGCATGATCGAAGAACCCGGCTGCACGGCGGGCAGATAGATTTCCTGCAATCCTGTGCGCGGCCCACTACTCAGATAGCGAATATCCGAAACAATCTTGCCAAGTTCAAGCGCAAGTAATCTCAAAGCTGACGAGAAATGCAGGAAGTCACCCAAACTTTGTGTCACTTCAAACAAATTCTCAGCAGGCTTAAAGGCGATACCTGTACGCGCCGAAATTTCTTTTGCCACCCGCACGCGATATTCAGGATGAGCATTCATTCCCGTCCCGGCAGCTGTTCCGCCGAGATTCAGTTGGCGCAAACCTGCTTCAGCTTCAATCAGTCGCTCGCGGCAACGGCGCATGATCGAGGCATAACCGCCAAACTCTTGACCCAAGCGTATTGGCACGGCGTCTTGTAAATGCGTGCGCGCGCTCTTAATTACGTCGTCAAACTCAGCGGCCTTTTTGTCAAGCGCGGCGATAACCATGTCAACCGATTTCAACAAGTCGGGAAACTTCAAACTCAACCCGATGCGAATCGCGGCGGGGTAGGTGTCGTTCGTTGACTGCGCCATGTTGACATGGTCGTTCGGATTTACTTTGCTGTAATCTCCGCGCTTCAAACCCATCAGTTCTGCCGCGCGATTGGCAATCACCTCGTTGACGTTCATGTTCGTCGAGGTGCCCGCGCCGGCCTGATAAACATCAACTGCAATCTCATTCGCGAGTTTACCCGCAAGCATTTCATCTGACGCAGATATAATCGCGTTTGCCTGTTCGTCCGTCAGCAAGTGCAAGTCACGGTGGACGACGGCTGCCGAGCGTTTGATTGTCACATATGCTCTTATAAATACCGGATGCGGCCGCAATCCCGAAATTGGATAGTTGGCCACAGCGCGCGCCGTTTGCACGCCGTAGTAGGCATTCGCCGGAACCTGCAGTTCACCGAGCGAGTCCTTTTCAATTCTAAATTCGCTGCTCATGATCTTTTTGTTTCTGATATGTTATTCGTTGGCAACGCTGTATGGAAGGGTTAGGTTGTCACGAGTTTCTCCGGTTAACTCAAACATGCGGTTTAGCGCCATGCGTGCCCGCGACCGCACGGGTTCATCAACTTCAATCTGGAATCTATTTTGAAGCAACGATTGCTCGACGTCGTCAAGCGAAATCGCCTTCATAAAACGGCAGATTTTACAAGCTCGGTAAAAATGTTTGTCCGGCACATTAATTTGCAATAAGTCGGACAATCCGCATTCTGTTACAGCAAGAAAATTCGTAGCGTCACTCGCCTGCGCATATTCAACCATCCCCGAAGTCGAGAGCGCAGCGTCGGCGAGCGCGACCACGTCGTCGCGGCACTCGGGGTGAACAAGAATCTTGATTCCCGGAATCTCTCTGCGCATCGTCATCACCGTTTCAGGAGTGATTTGATGATGCACATAACAATACCCGTCCCAAGCGATGATTGTCTTATCCGGGACATGTAACGCGACGTGCCGGGCAAGATTCTGGTCGGGAATAAAAAGAATGTGCTGGCTTTCGAGAGCGCGCACGACTGAAACCGCATTGGAACTTGTGCAACAAGCGTCGGACTGCGCTTTGACTTCCGCCGTTGTGTTGACATAGGTCACCACTTGCAAATCAGGATAGGTCTTGCGCAATTCAGCAACGCGCTTGGCGACATCCGGACCTGTGGCCATATCCGCGAGCGAACAGCCAGCAGCGAGATTGGGAAGAAGCACAACTTTTTCAGGATTGACAATCTTAGCCGTTTCGGCCATGAAGTGCACGCCGCAGAAAACGATCACGTCGGCGTTCTTTACTTCAGCGGCTTTCAGCGACAAGCCAAGAGAATCGCCGAGAAAATCCGCAACTTCAAATATTTCGGGACGCTGGTAGTTATGAGCAAGCACAACGGCGTTGCGCTCTTGCTTGAGCCGCTTAATGCGCTCAATTGCCGCAAGCATGGGTGTAACGCGATCCTCCGAGTAGAATTCGGGATCGAGGCCGTGAAGTTTTTCGTAAAGCGTGTTCATCGTAGCTGGCTATCCATTCAGGAATCGACGGAGATTCTTGCCCGTCAGATTAAACATATCGTCGCGCGAAAAGCCGGCTTCATAGAGCTTTCTGATTGCCGCCTTCTGATCGCTTTCGCGCATGTCATCGAATGATTCACCGAAGTTCAGGTGGACATAACGCTGACGACTGGCGCGGATGGATTCAATTTGTTCGAGCGTGGGTTCGCTGTCCACGTCAATCAAAAGCAGCGCAGAGCTAACTAAAAGCGAATCTCGAATTTCTTTGGGCGCTTCGGCAAATTTCGCGAGCGATGACGTGACAATGGATTGCGAACCCCATCGCTGCACGCGGGGAGACGTATTGTAATCAATCGGAATCAGCGCGTAAACTCCGGCGGCCTTCAAAGTCTTAAACGTCTCCTCTGACATCGCGAGTTTAGTTGCTTCGGCACCGGGGGTCAAATGAACGAGCGAGAGCCCCATTTTTGTTAGAGTCACAATGTCCTGCAGCGGGCGTTTTTGCAATCCTACTTCAGGAATTGCGATCATTACGCCTTGTTTCAGTTCATTCAGCTTGTTTACGGCATCTTTTAGTCCCGTGCTCGTAATCTCTTTACCGGAGCAGTATGTGTGCAGATGCGCCGCGCTGCTAATGAGTTCAGTAATCGGCGTGGAAGAGTTATGCGGCAACCAGGCTGCTTCGATTGAAGGCGAAGATTTGACGGTGCCCGTTTTGTCAACGAAAAAGCCGTCGATGTCAAGAGTTGTAGCGTACCGCGTGATCACACGAATCGAATCTGAGCGCGCGGCGAGTGACTGCTGTTGTGTTCCGAGATGGCGAATGAGCGCCTCGGCTTGTGTGCCAACAGTTTTGAATGACTCGACATTCAACCAGCCGCCATCGTCGCAGAAGTGATGATAGAACGGATGGCTGCCGCTTGACCAAAAGGCAATTCCCGGCGCGCCAAACTCCGCGAATGGCGCATAATCACTCGCACCTTCGCCGTCGTACATCGAGAGCTTTGAAGGTTTCGCCGCGTGTGATATCGAATCCGCCCACGCACGGCCAATCGATCCGAGTTGCTCGAGACCGGTTATTGCCGAACCGCCATCGCCTTGACCAACCATGTCAAAATTGAGCATGGCGACAATGTTACCAAACGGGACGGTCGGTTGTTCAACGAAATGCTTGCTGCCGAGCAAGCCGTCTTCTTCGCCCGTAAACCAGATAAACATGACCGAGCGCTTAAGCGCCGGGCCTTCTGCAATCGCGCGCGCAAGTTCGGCGATCAATCCGCTGCCGGATGCATTATCACCTGCGCCGTTGTAGATAATCTTGTTGGCGTTTATTCCGCAATGATCAAGGTGCGCGCCGACGACGATAATCTCATTTTTCAAGACGGCGTCTGTGCCAAACTTCATTGCGCAGACATTCCGACCGGTTTTGCCTTTGATCTGCTTGTTGCCAATGGTCAGCGAAACTTGTTTGCCCGTGTTCAGCGGAGCGACGTCCTTTTGAATTTTGTCCTGATAACTCTTGATCGAATAGCCTGTGTTTTCGAGCAGGACTTGCAAGACTCGATCTCCAATGTAAATCATTGGGAAAGAGGGGTCGTAACTCTTTTCAGGAATCGCCGCACCGTTAACCGGCATTGAGCGATCGTGCCACATGACACCGACTGCGCCGCGCTGCTTGGCCCATTCCATCATACGCGAACGGCGGTTCTCCTCGGCGAAACTGTAGGGACTCTTCGGTTCGCCGCGCAGGATCACGACGATTTTGCCATCAACGTCAACATCGCCATAGTCGTTGTGGCCTTTTTCTTCCGAAAACAAACCGTGTCCGACAATTACCGCTTCCGTGTTGACATATTTTGAACCCGTGTGAGTAACGAGATTGAAATCGAGTCCCTGTACGAACGTGATTTTGCCGAGTTCGCTGCCCGTGATGGACATGGACGCGTTCTGCTCTTCTGTGACGAGCATCGGAACAGGTTGAAAGAAACCGTCCGTGCCCATGGGATCAAGCCCAAGTACTTTGCAATAATTTGCAATATACTCTTCAGCTTTTTGTCCGCCCGGATGACCGGAGCGGCGACCCTCGTATTTGTCACTCGCGAGTTCATTGGCGAAGTCAAACGCTTTTTTCCCGTCAAAGGACTGTGCAAATAGCGTTGATGCTGAAACGAGCGTGAGCAGAAATAGTTTAATCATGCACCCGCCTCGACGATTCGGCGCTTGCCGTTGGATTGAGGAACGATATTGCGCCGGGCTTCGAGTTCGAGTTTCAAATAGCGTCCAGTGTGACTTAACTTGTGTTTAGCGACGTCTTCGGGAGTACCGGCCACAAGAATTTCGCCGCCACGCTCACCGCCTTCGGGACCAAGGTCGATGATCCAATCGGCTGTCTTAATCACGTCCAAGTTATGCTCAATGACGAGAACTGTGTTGCCACGATCCACGAGGGTGTGCAATACTTTCAACAGCAGCTTGATGTCGTGAAAATGCAGGCCGGTGGTTGGTTCATCGAGAATATAAATTGTGCGGCCAGTGGCGATGCGCGAGAGTTCCGTAGCGAGTTTGACGCGTTGCGCTTCGCCGCCGGAGAGCGTCGTGGCCTGTTGACCGAGGTGAATGTAGCCCAAACCGACTTCTTCGAGAGTTGCAAGTTTGCGCGCGATGGGCGGCATAGATTCAAAAAACTCGCGCGCTTCGGCCACGCTCATTTCGAGCACGTCGGCAATGGACTTGCCTTTCCAGCGAACTTCGAGTGTTTCGCGATTGTAGCGCTTGCCATGACAGACTTCGCAAGGGACGTAAACGTCGGGAAGGAAGTGCATCTCAATCTTGATGATGCCGTCGCCTTGACAATTTTCACACCGACCGCCCTTCACATTGAAAGAGAAGCGGCCCGGTTTGTAACCGCGTATTTTCGCTTCGGGAAGTTGGCTGAAGAGATCACGGATAGCCGTGAACAAACCTGTGTAAGTCGCCGGATTCGAGCGCGGCGTGCGGCCAATCGGCGATTGATCAATGTCAATCACCTTGTCGAGATTCGCGATACCCGTCAATTGCGTATAGGCGAGCGGCGGCTCTTTGGCGTTGTAGAAACGTTGAGCAAGTGCGCGATAGAGCGTTTCGTTGATCAGGGTAGATTTGCCTGAACCTGAAACGCCTGTGACAACGGTGAACGTGCCGAGCGGAATATCGGTGGAAACGTCTTTTAAGTTATTTCCGCGCGCTCTGCGAATGCCGAGGCTTTTGCCGATGCCGGGACGACGCTCTTTCGGGACTTCGATTTGGTCTAACCCACTGAGGAAGCGACCTGTCAAAGACTTTTCGACTTTGGCAACTTCAAACGGTGCTCCTTCAGCGACGACGTGGCCGCCGTGCCTTCCCGCGCCGGGGCCGAGGTCCACGACATGATCGGCGGCGTCAATCGTATCGCGGTCGTGTTCGACGACGATCACTGTGTTGCCAATATCGCGCAATCGCTTCAGCGTTGCAATCAAGCGATCGTTGTCGCGCTGATGTAAGCCGATGCTTGGTTCGTCGAGAATGTACATGACGCCGGTCAACTGTGAGCCGATTTGCGTCGCAAGCCTGATGCGTTGCGCTTCACCGCCGGAGAGACTGCCCGCCGCACGGTTGAGCGTGAGGTAATCCAAACCGACGTCAAGCAAGAAGGTCAAACGCTCGCGGACTTCTTTCAAAATCTGACGAGCGATCATCGTGTCGCGCTCGTTTAGCCTAAGACTGCTGAAGAAATTGTGAGCGTGACCAATTGACAGATCGCAAACGTGATGGATGTTCTGATCGTTGACCAAAACGCTCAATGCCTCGGGCTTCAAACGCGCGCCTTTGCAGGCAGGGCAGGGGATGTTGCCCATAAAGTCTTCGATCCATTCGCGAACCTGAGTGGAAGTCGTCTGCGAATAACGGCGCATGAGATTGGGAATGACTCCTTCCCATTTGCCGGTGGTTTCAAACCGCGATTTCTGACCTTCCCAGACGAATTCGACTTCTTTCTTGCCCGACCCGTAGAGAATGACCTGTCGATGTTCAGGTTTCAGTTTCTTCCACGAAACTGTGAGCGGAATCTTGAACTTCTTTGCGACGGCGTCAAGCATGTTGCCCATCCAGCCGTCGGTGCCACCGGAAAGGCTTGAGATTGCGCCGTCTTCGATTGAGAGTTCTTCATTGGGAATGATGCGCTCGGGGTCGATCTCCATTTTGAAACCTAAGCCTGTACAGCGCTCACATGCTCCGAAAGGCGAATTGAAGCTGAAGAGTCGCGGCTCGACTTCTTGAATTGAGATATTGCAGTCGGGGCAGGCAAAACGTTCGCTGAAGACGCGCTCTTTGCGGCCTTCGATTGCCGCGATCAGCAAACCACTCGACAAACGCAAGGTAGTCTCGACCGAATCCGTCAGTCGCGAGCGCAGGCCGTCCTTGATCACCAGACGATCGACGACGACTTCGATTGAATGACGAATCTTCTTGTTCAACTCGATCTTCTCATCGAGCGATCTGATTTCTCCATCCACTCTGACGCGCACGAAGCCGTCGCGCTGGATGTTCTCGAAGATTTCGCGATACTCGCCCTTGCGGCCGCTGACCACTGGCGCGAGCAGTTGAATCTTTGCGCCTTCGGGTAGATTCAGAAGCGCGTCGACAATCTCTTGAGCGGTCTGGCGTTGAATTGGCTTGCCGCAATTAGGACAATGCGGTTTGCCGATGCGCGCATAAAGAAGACGGAGATAGTCGTAAATTTCCGTTACTGTGGCGACGGTTGAGCGCGGATTGCGAATACCTGCCTTCTGCTGAATTGAGATGGCGGGTGAAAGGCCTTCGATCGCGTCAACATCGGGTTTCTCCATCAATCCAAGGAATTGGCGAGCGTAGGCAGAAAGCGACTCGACGTAGCGCCTCTGGCCTTCAGCATAAAGCGTATCAAACGCCAAAGAGGACTTCCCCGAGCCAGAAATGCCAGTGATAACAATCAATCGGTTACGCGGCAGATCCAGAGAGATGTTCTGGAGATTGTGCTCACGGGCGCCGGAAATGCGGAGAAACGGGGATTCCATCTACTTGTAAATCTGTATCTTAATGTGAACATTTAATGTACCGAAAAATCCGCCGATAATCAAGGCAGATGGGCAGAACTCTCCTCCATTAATCGCACCTTTCGGCAACACTTTCCCTCGGCAATTTCTGCTTGACAAACTCAAAATCACTTTGTATATTGGTCGCGCCTATGGCAGATTATGTATTAACATGCTGCTTTTGGGAAAGATGTACATATATTTGCTATAGTGATGACAGTGGCGCGAAGTTGTGGACAGGGTGAGTTTGGCTTGCTATTTTCAACAAAGTTGACCCTTTAGACATCAGTTCGAACTTCAGAGGAGCGTCACTGTATGGCCAAGAATAGAATTCTGGTTGTAGATGATGAACAGCACTTTCGTGATTGGCTTGTCCAAACACTGAAAAGACGAAACTACGCTGTCGAAGCTTGTGAAGACGGCCAGACGGCCCTTAGCCTCCTCGAGGAGGGACAGCAGTTTGATGTGATAGTGACGGACGTCCGGATGCCTAAAATGTCCGGCTTGCAGCTTCTGAGAACGGTTCACGAGCGATTTCCGGGTGTGGATATCGTGATCATGACTCAGTATGGCAGCGTCCCCGAGGCCGTCGCCGCGCTGAAAGACGGCGCGATTGATTTCCTCGAAAAACCCTTCCCCCAAGAAACCCTCATTCTGCGCATTCAGAAGGCTTTTGAATCGCGCAAACTCAAGCTCGAGAATTACCAGTTAAAGCGCGAGCTGGGGACAAAGTTCCAATTCAATAGCATCCTCGGTCAGTCTCAGAAGATGCTCGAAGTGCTCGAGCAGCTTGAAATGATTGTGCCGACTAAGGCTACGGTTTTGATTCAAGGCGAGTCGGGAACCGGCAAAGAATTGATCGCGCGCGCGCTGCACGAAAACAGCCCGCGCCGAAACGGTCCGTTCGTCAAGATCAATTGCGCGGCGATGCCCGAAACGCTGATGGAGTCCGAGCTGTTTGGACATGAGAAGGGCGCTTTCACGGGCGCGATCAAGACTGTCGAAGGGCGGTTTGCGATGGCCCACGGAGGCACGCTCCTATTGGATGAAGTCTCTGAAATGTCGCCGACTATGCAGGCTAAGCTCCTGCGAGTTTTGCAAGAGCGCGAGTTTGAACGATTGGGAGGGCGGGACACGATCAAGATTGACGTACGCATCGTGGCAACGACGAATCGAGAATTGAAGAAGGCGATCTCCGAAGAACAGTTCCGTGAGGACCTTTATCATCGTTTGAACGTGTGTCCGATTGTCGTGAGTCCGCTGCGCGACCGACGTGAAGACATTCCTCTACTGGCGACACACTTTGTATCGTACTATGCGGGCGAGTACGCCAAGGACATACAGGGGATCGACGAGGTCTCGATGGAGCAGCTCCTGAGTTATGAATGGCCGGGAAATGTGCGCGAACTGCAGCACAAAATGGAGCGGGCCGTCATTATGTGCGATGACTCGATGATTCGGTCAAAGCACCTGTACCTTGACGGGATTGAATCGGTATCACAGAACGAAACGATGTTCACGCTCGATGCGCAAGCCACCGCGACATTGTCAGAAATCGAGAAAGCTGCGATCTTCCGAGCACTTCGCGTTCACGAAAACAACCGCACCAAGACTGCTGAATCGCTGGGAATCTCAATTCGCACATTGCGCAACAAGCTCAGGGAGTATCGCGAAGAGGGTATTTCCGTAGATTGATCTGATCATGATAGAGTTGAAAAAGGGTTCCCTTAACGGGAACCCTTTTTGATATTCGATATTTTCAAAATTAGCGATGAGCAACGACTCGGAACATTGCCATGTTAGGATGGATGAACGGCAACGTGATTTCGCTTGTCGGCGTCAATAGCCCTGTATTTTCCCATAAGTTGCCGTCAAATGAAACTTCGATGCCGTACATATTCGCACCGGGAACATCCTGCCAGTTGAGATACAGTTCAGCCGTTTCCGTGCAGCGGATGGTCAATTCGCGCGGAGTCGGATCCGATACTTGATATGCAACGCGAAGTCGCTGTTCACTGATCGGATCGTAGGCGATGATTTTTTCATTAGTGAACAACGGTCGAATCAGCGGGCACGTTCCAACGATGTCATCGGCCAGCATCACCACTCCGAGCGGTTCGAGCAAGATTTCGCCAGACGGATCCGTTGACCAAACTTCAACTGGATGCGACCAAGTGCCAAAGACAGTACACATCATATCGCCCGGCCAAGGGAATGGTTCAGTAATGCGTGGCTTGATCTTCACGAACTCAAATCTGCTGCAAGTAAGGCTAATATCGCCGCCTTGGACGCCATCATTATCGATAAGGAACGGGCGTTGATCGTAGGCCGGAATCCAACGCGAATAATGCGCATCGCAATCATTTACCAAAAGCCCGTTGCCGTGAAACGGATGTGTAGCGGGAGTGACGCTCAGCATATCTTGGATTTCAGGAAATTGAATTTCCGTTGCCCAAATCAACAAAGGGCCGTCAGGGAGTTTGTTGCCATCAGGATCAGGAGCCCACAGAATCGTCTTCGTTAGCGTGTCCACAAAGAAATAACAGTGCATCCCGCCGCTGTATGCCATTGAATGGAGACCCGGAGGGTAGCGCATCTGCCACCACGGGAATGGCTGCATCACTTGCCCGTTTTCGATTCTGGCGGCAGTGAGATGACTTCCGCCGTCACGATGGGCTCCGGTCAGCATGAGCAGCGATGCACCTGGTGAGAAGTAATTTTCAAAGGCGAGCATGTCGCCGATTTCGAGCGGGCCCAGGTCGAACAGTATCTCGTCGGCATCTCCAAGTTGAAATGAGGCAAGCTGCCAGTTCAACGGCGGATTCTCGGGCAAGTACCTGACAATCCAGCTTGTCACCCACAACGACTCAAGCATTTTCTTGAGGGCATTGTATCTGTGAATACGGCGATACTCGCTAAGCTTGTCACGGGTGAATTCATAGTCGGGATCGGTGGTATCCATTCTGCATGAGTCTTTGTATGCGAGTTCTGCACTGTAAGCTGGAATCTCCGTGTCCGTTTCGGGTAAGGAATTCGATTGCCCCTTGTGAGTTCCTTCGTGAATCAGAAGCTCTTCCAGATAATCGGTGTTTCCTGTGCTTCCAGCATTCGCAAGTACGTCGTCGCTGATGTTGATTTCATCCCAGTACTCGCCTCCTGAATAATCTTCATTTAGTGTTTCGGCTTCAATGGTGCCGGCTTCCAATTGGCCTTGCAACATATTGGCGAGCGCGGAGCATGATACAGTCACGGAGTTTCCAGCGGCATCAGTATAAGTGATTGAATCCGGAGGTGGAGTTCGTATTGAATCGATGGCTTGTCTGACAGTTGTGCTCTCTTCAGGCGTTAAAGGGCGGCCACTCCAACTGCTATCGTAATCAAAGTCGAGTGGATTCCGTGTGGGAGTGCGTGGCTTTGCCGGTTCGGCGGCGGCGAGGATGCCGGCGACGAACGCCGCAGTAACCATTCCGAACATGATATTGCGAAGTACCATGATTTCTCCTTTCGATCAAAATGATCAAATGAAGCGCCGGGAGTGGCTACAGTAGCCAAAATAAAGCGAGTCTTCCAACCCCTGCGCGGTTACGGAAGACTCGCTTTTGAATAGCTTATCAGCCGAAACCGGCCGATGAGTTCTTTTGTTTCGCTGGAATATACATCTGTGAATCACAAGATGCAAGTTCTTACAACTCTTTTCTCACCAAGTTCATCAACTGAATTGCAACGGAATATGTGCTATCATTCGCTTTAGTATTCGCAATGTGTTCATTGTGCAAGAAAAACGCGACGGGCTGCCAATGGCAGCCCGTCGTGGTTCCTATCAATTGCTTGATGATTACTGCTTGACTTGCAAGTGTTCGGGAAGTGGAGCAAGTGTGCCGTACCACGTTGGCGGAATACTCTCCGTTTCGCTTGCAGCAGGCTTATCCGGGTTCGGTCCTTGAATCCAAGCGGGATCCAGGTAGAACGACATCGAGAGACTATCCGGTTCGACGGTCTCTGACTTGAACGGAATGGACACGATGGCCGGAGTCAAATCGCTTTCACCCATCAGCAAGGTCGGTCCTTCGGCCGTTACGATGTAGTAGAATTCGGTGGTCGCGTTTGAGAGGATGTTTGCATCTGTGTAAAACGCGCTGGCCGTCGTGGCGATCAAGTTTGCGGGAATCGGTTGAATGTTTACGTCCGTGGAACGATAGACGCGATAGCTAACCGAGCCTGACGACGCAACGGGTGCCCAATCGAGGAAGATGTCGTTGTTCGAGCGCATAACCACCAAAGATTCGGGCGTGCAAGTATTGCCGGTGACATTCAAGACGTAGGCACCTGCATTGATTCCGAACCCGTGAACAATTATCCAGAAAGGTCGGCCAGAGGTGGCGGTAAATGTCGCACTGCTCTGCAGCACAAAGTTGCCGCCGCAATAGTTGTCATCGTTGCAAACGACAGATATCGTCCCGGGGCAAGTAAATCCGCCGGTGCGAATTTCCAACCCTGTGTCGTAGCTCGAACCGCACAAGGAAACCGTCACTTCAGTGCAAGATTCCATTTGCAAAGAATAGAACACGTCGTTGCTGGTGCTGCCAACGCAATCCGCATAGTCATTGTCCGCGCAGAGCGTGCTGCCTGCGTCAACATATGGAAGGGAGGTAATAGCCAATGCACCGCCGCAAGCATCGTTCACGCGCTGACCGCCTGTCGTGCCTGTGACGTTTATGACGTATGGACCCGCGTTAAAGGAGTAGCCATGCACGATAAAATAATAGGTAAGGCCCGCTTCACCAAAGAACGTGACGGCAGTTTGCACACTGCATGAATCGTCATCGCAAATGACTTGATCAACACCGGGGCAATCTCCACCCGCGCGAACTTCAATTGCGCAGTCATAGCTTGATCCACAAAGCGAAACGTTGATGTTTCCGCACTGAACCGGCGTGTAGTTATAGACTACGTCTTTCGACAAAGTACCGATGCAATTAGCAAAATCGTTGTTTGCACAAATCGTATTGCCGTTGTCAGTGTACGGAAGATGCGCTATCGTTGTGCCCGGGCAAGTGTCGTTTGCAGGTACAAACGGGTCACCGGCGGTGACGTTCAGCACATATGACCCTTGTGACGATGTGACATAGCCATGGATCGAGAAATAGTATGTCTGATTCGCAGCAGCTTGGAACGTCACTTGGCTGCTGAGGCCGCAACCCGGATAGTCATCGTTACAGGCAACGGTGGTTGTGCCGGGACATGTCCCTCCTGAACGAACTTCAAGACCTGTGTCATAACTTGATCCGCACAGCGAAACGGTAATGTCCTGACAAATCGGTGACGTGTAAGTGTATAGAACTTCGGGAGACGCTGCACCTACACAATCATTGTAGTTGTTGTTGGCTCCGCACGTGGTGCCACTGTTATTGTAAGGAAGTCCGCCGATAACAATTGATCCGACGCAGGAGTCGTTAACCGGAAGCGGGTCAGACTGCGATCCTGTCACAGAGATGTTGAAGGCACCCGAGTTGTTCTGGAATCCATGAACTATTATGAAGTAGTTCGTGTTGGCGGCGGCCACGAAAGAGACCTGACTGCTCAAACCGCAAGCGGCATAGTCATCGTTGCAGGCGGCCTGCGTTGTGCCGGGGCAACTTCCGCCGAAACGGACTTCTACGGCTGTATCATAGCTTGAACCACAAAGGCTAACGGTGATGTTGCGCGGACAGGGAGATGATGTCAGCGTGTAAACAACGTCTTGCGACGTGGAACCGATGCAATTTGTGTAGTTGTTTACGGCAGTTGCGGTCGATCCTGTCGAAACATACGGAAGAGCGTTGATGTAGAAACCCGGACAAACGTCATTGTTGGGTGGTTCGACCAAACCGCGTAAAACAAATGACGCGCCGATGTCGCCCACATGCGTGCCGCCATAGAGATTTTGGTCGGCCGTGATCACAGCGTTTGCAGCCGTGAGCATTGACGCGCCGGTGCCATAGTAGTAGTAGCTCTGAAGCGCATTCTTGTTCATCACTGTGCGGCTACCTGCGTTCACTTCTGCATCGTAGAGAGCTTGGCTCCAAATTTGGCCGCCGTAATGAACGCCCGTGTTGTCTTCAGGGTAATGAAGTCCCGCTTGCATTGAGCGCCCGCCGAAGCAAGCCTGTAAAGCCCAATTCCCTAACCAAGTTGCGCCGTATGAGAATTGCGATCTGCTATAGGACTTTGCCCAGTAATCACCCCAGCCTTCACCGAGTCGGCCTTCGTCGCCACCGCCCCAGCCGGGTGTGATGGAGTTATTGATCGCATGGCCGTATTCGTGGAGTACCACGTCGGCGTCTTCAGCGGCGTCGGCGTCACCGCTTCCGGGGCCTTGACCAAATGTCAAGTAGTTGCCCGAAGGATGATAGTGCGCGTTGCAATCGAAATTCTCGGCGTGCGGGTCGCACGGCAAAGAGCCGTTTTGAATCGCATTGAAACCGAGAGATTGCATCCAACGCTGGCTTTTGTCAATGTGGTAATAGACGACGACGTCTTCAAATTGATCTGCATCACGAGTGTAATTGAAAGCGGAACTGTTGATCTGCAAGACCGGCGAGATGTTCGGTACTTCAATGTCGTCGATATCGCAGTATGGGCCGGTCAGGTAGTAGTATGTGTTGCCAAACAGCGGAAAGCTGGAAATGTCGAGCAACGTGCGATTGAAACGTTCAGCGGACAACTGCGGACTATTTGCGTCGTTGTTGTCTGTCAGTCCTGGGCTGCCGTAAGGCATACCTGACGAGCAGATTGGGTTCGGGTCGAAAACGTACCCTGTGCCGTTGACAGCCATGGCGATATTCTTCGCACGGCGAATTGCACCAGAGTTGGCGTCAATCATGATTTCCCAGTCACCTTTTGCGTCAGTTGGTTCTGAATAGTTTATCAGAACACGCCAGCAAAGGTCAAAATCTGTGTTTTCACCAGCCCAAACAACAAGATCAGACTCCGGACCGAAATCGGGGTCGATTTGAGCGCCGAGATACTGTATGGCGATTTGTGAAGCCATATCGGAATTCAGAGCCGGAATGGTCACAATTTGATCATCAAAGAGATAAAGGCTCGAGAAGTAGAATCGAGCATACATATCGTGATCGAATGAAACAACAACGTTGCCGGGATATACTCGTACCTCATTGATGAAGCGCTCGAACGTAACATGAAAGCCGCCGGGTGATTCCACAGAACGGACGACACGGAGCGCTTCTTTTGTCGGCTCCATGCCCAGCCAGTCCTTGTGAACCGTCAGGAATTCACGAGCAGCTTCCTCGACCGTACCCTTATAAGGGCCTTCAAACATCTGGCTTACACTTTGAAGCCTACCCGAACGGGTGTCAACCACGGCATTGCCTTCCGTTTCCCACATGCTCCCCTCGTCCCAGTGGGTGGGGGGCGTCTCGAGAGGACTCTTCGAATCCTCGTGGAAGGCGAGGAGTCGTGCCGCCGGTAGCGCCAGTCCTATCAGCGCGACGACCAACATCCTCCTAAACAACATCTTAGAGTTACACATACATCTTGTCCTTAATTTGGTTTCCATCAAATTCCACAGAAATGTTCTGTTAAGCATAAGTAGACAAAATGAGAGGAAAATGCAATATCAGTCAACAACCTACACAAAAAAAGCCGGACCGTATTCTGAGCGGTCCGGCATTCTTACCGTACTTGTGTAGTCTGAGCTAATCCAGCGTCCTGCGGTAGAAAGTCACCGCAATGGTCATCATTACGGCCGTAAAGAGTAACATTGGCCATATATTCGGCCAGAGGTCGCCTAACTCGTTGCCTTTCAGAACGATGCCGCGAACGACCCGATGAAAGTGTGTCAAAGGGAGGATATTCCCGATGATCTGAGCCCAATAGGGCATCCCACGAAACGGGAACATGAATCCCGAAAGCAAGATGTTCGGCAGGAAGAAGAAGAAGGTCATTTGCATCGCCTGTAACTGATTGCGGGCCAACGAGGAAATAGTGATGCCCACCATCAAGTTCGCAGCAATGAAGATGTAAGCGGCAAGGTACAGGGAGGTGATGCTGCCGAAGAACGGAATATGAAACAGTATTCGAGCGGCGATTAAGATTAAGGTTGCCTGAACCAAGCCTACCACGATGTAGGGCATAATCTTGCCGGCCAAGACTTCAAACGGACGAAGCGGCATCGCGAGGAGGTTTTCCATTGTGCCGCGTTCACGTTCGCGTGTGATTGCCAACCCGGTCATCAAGACCATCGTCATTGTCAGAATAACACCCATCAATCCGGGGACGACATTGAAATGCGTGTTGCCTTCAGGATTGTACATGCGCTGCACGCGCGCCTCAAACGGCGGAGGAGCGGGAACAAGCTGGGCCAGTGGCCCGGTCAGGTCCTTTCGTGCGACATACTCGAAAACCTGACTTAACGAAGATAACGCCATCCCGGTAGCAGTCGGGTCGGTCGCGTCGGCTTCGATCAACACGGCAGGGCGCTCTCCGCGAAGCATGTTCTTTGTGAAATCCACGGGGATGTTAATCACAAACTGAATCTCACCTCGCGCCAGAGCGCGGCGGCCCGCTTCTTCATCGGGAAGCTCACCTACAACGTCAAAGTAGTCTGAATTTTTGAGCGTGGAAACAATTGTGCGGGTGATTTCACTGTGATCATTTACGATCAGCGCTGTTGGCATGTGTTTGGGATCGCTGTTGATAGCATAGCCAAACAGCGTAAGCTGCATGATCGGGATGCCGACAATCATTCCAAATGTCAAGCGGTCGCGTTTGAGTTGGAGAAACTCCTTGACGACCATGCTCCACCAGCGCGAGAAGCCTGCTTTGCTGAAGATCATTGCGTGGCCTGCTTTCCGTTCAGTTGAGTATGCTTCATGAGGTAGATGAAGACGTCCTCAAGCCCGGTTTCCATCGGCTCAAGTCGCAACGATGTTCCGGCGACAGCTTTACGCAACTGTTGTTCAAGCAAGACCGTATCTGAACCGCTAACATGCAAGACCGTTCCGAAAAGCACAGTTTGTTCAATGCCCGGAGTACGCTGCAATCGCTCTGATAGCCCGGCCAGATGTTCACCGTGAATCGCCCAAGTGCCAATATGCTGTGAGGCGATAACCTCGCTTGACGTCCCTTGTGCGAGCAAGTTTCCGTTGAAAATGTAGGCGAGCTTATGACAGCGTTCGGCCTCGTCCATGTAATGCGTGCTAACAAGCACGGAGATGCCTTGGCGCGCCAGTTGATGCAGCTCTTCCCAGAAGTCCCGTCGAGCTGCAGGATCGACTCCGGCGGTCGGTTCATCCAGCAAGAGCAACTCGGGTTTGTGCAGCATACACGCCGCCAACGCCAACCGCTGTTTCCAACCTCCGGACAGCGCCCCCACCAATTGGTTAGCCCGTTCCGTTAATCCGAGACCTTCCAACGCTTCATCCACTGCTTCGTTTCGGCTATCCATGTTATACATGCGCGCCACGAAATCAAGATTCTCCCGCAACGTCAAGTCTTCCCAATAGGAAAATTTCTGCGTCATGTAGCCCACGTGGCGTTTGATCTTGGAACTTTCTTTTAGAATATCGTAGCCCAAACAGGTTCCGCTGCCTGAGTCCGGGGTGAGCAAGCCGCACATCATGCGAATAGTGGTAGTCTTGCCGCTACCGTTGGGTCCAAGAAAGCCGAATATTTCGCCGCGTTTCACTTGCAGCGAGACTTGATTCACGACGCGCTTGTGTCCGAAGGTCTTGACTAAATCGCGAACATCTATTGCAAGATCGCCGGTCATTGAACTGCAACGCTCACGGGCTGGCCGACGTTCAACTTGCTTTGCAACGGGTCATTGGGGCGCGCTTCAATCATGTAAACAAGTTTGCTGCGCGTGTCGTTGCTGTAGATGATTGGCGGGGTGTATTCGGCGGCAGGTGAGATGAATGATATGGTTCCGGCAACTGTCGCCTCGCAACCGTCGCATGAAATCAAGACGGCGCGTCCGACTGAAAGGGCGCCGATCATGGTCTCGGGGACAAAAAATCGTATCTTCAGGTTTTCAGGCGGGAGAAAACGAACGACTACTCCGCCCGCCGGAACCCATTCGCCGGGTTCATACATGACATCCACGACAAGGCCGGCAGTCTGCGACTGCACGGCCTTTTGATTGTAGCGCCATTCAGCTTGTTGAACGGCGGCTCGTGCGGCTTCGACGAGCGAGGTCTGAGCGGAGACCTGATTTTCGCGCGCTGGTAGAGATGCGACACGGAGTTGATTCTGCAATTCGATAACGCGTTCCTTGGCAAGTTCGGCTTGGGTTCGAGCCATGTCAAGCTGCTCGTCGGACACACCGCCTGTCTCGTAGGTGGCAGTCTGGCGCTTGTATGTAGAGGCTGTCAAAGCTTCGTTCGCTTTGGCTTGTGCAAGCTGAGCCTTGATCACGTCAATCTCTTGCGGGCGGCGACCCTGTTTCAGGTCCTCCAACTGTGACTCGGCGGCAGCTAATTGCTCGCGAGCCTGCTCCAATGCGGCGGACTCAAGCTCGCTGTCAAGGAAATATAGAGGAATGCCGGCTGGAATCTCCTGCCCGCGCTTCACGGCTACGGAATCGAGACGCCCCGGCTGGGAGGATGCAATATAGATGTAGTCGGCCTCCGTGTACCCCTGATAGCCGTCCGGACGCTTGGTCCCGCACGCTTGCAGGAGAAGTCCTATGCCAATGATGAGCAGAGAGAGTATTTGTTTGTGGCCGGTTCGATGAAGTGAGTCAGGCATGTGATCCTGTTCGAAATGGTATTTGAACGATGTCAAAGGGTAACTATTTCATACGGGAAAGGCAACTACCCATGAACGACGACGGACAGGCTCCAGAATTACCTTACGTAATAGTAATCCATTTGTCACTCCGTTTGCATGTTTCTATAACAAATGCGTGGGCAAGCTGAAGTGATTTGGGTAGGAAAATGGTGCCGCGACCGCAAAGATTAGCGGGTGATTGGTATGTTGGGTCATTTGAGCAAAACATATTAAATAATTTATATTTATAAACTTACATTCAAATTAGAGAGCTAAATTAAAGTTTTTGGAGGGTCGGCACGATAACTGCTTATTGCTCTGGTGGCAAAAAAGTTCAAGGAACACTTCATGGAAATCCATCCCCTCTTTTCGGGTATGAACTCGAGCACGTCCGGCATGACGGCGCAACGGAAGCGCATGAACGCCATTGCCGAGAATATCGCGAACATCGAAACGACGCGGACCGAGGAGGGCGGACCCTACCGCCGGAAAGCTACCGTGCTGTCTGAAGACCAGCGCTTTGAAACGGCGCTTGAGCAGAGCACGCATCAAAAGCTGGCCCGTACCGATGGAAATCACATGTTCGGGCGCAACGAGGATAAGATTCTCTCACCGATGAATGGTGTGAAGGCGACCATTGAAGAGGATCAATCGGCATTTCGTGAAGTCTATGATCCGGATCATCCGGATGCAGACGAGAACGGAATCGTGAAGCTGCCAAACGTTGACTTAGTGCAGGAAATGACAGAACTCATTAGCGCATCACGGGCCTTTGAAGCGAACGTTACAGCCTTCAATGCAACCAAAGCTATGATGAAGAAGGCGCTGGAACTATAACATGAAAATCAACGCAAGCTATACGCCGCTCATTGCGCCGCAACAGCGAATGCAAACCGCACAGTCGGCGCAAGCAGCAGCGGAGCGCGATGAAGCCGAATCGCGGTTGCGGGATTTGATCGCGCAAAAGCACGCGGAGTTTGACAGTTTTCGTCCGGCAGAAGAGCTGGGCAAACATCTCGACTTGAGGGCATAGCATGATCTACGGTATTGATCAACTGAAACCGATTCCGCCGATTGCGACAGGCACACAACCGACGCAGAACGACGGCAACGGCGAAAGCTTCGGCGACACGCTGTCAAATTTCATCGGCGGTGTGAACAAGATGCAACTTGAGGCAGGAGAGAAAACGCAGCTTTTCGCCACCGGGCAGATTCAAGACATTCACGAGGTTATGGCGGCTGTTGAAGAAGCCTCCGTATCCATGGCATTACTGCTTGAAATTCGCAAGAAAGCTCTTGAAGGTTATCAAGAACTCATGCGCACGCCGGTCTAATTACTTTTTCAATAAAGCAACTTTTCATAGATGGGCAATCCACTCGATACTCTCCGCGAACTCTGGCAACGGCTGACGATAAACCAGCGCGCGCTGCTTGTCATCGGCGTCGGTCTGATTGTCGCGATTTCAGCTGCGGCCGTCAGTTACACGACGCGGCCGGTTATGGCGACGTTGTACAGTGGTCTCGAATCCAAGGATGCTGCGGCTGTCGCCGATCAATTGCGCGATCAGAAAATCCAGTTCGACGTCACGAGCGACGGCACGATTAAAGTGCCGCAAGAAAAAGTAAACTCACTTCGCTTGACGTTCGCCGAAAAAGGCATTCCGCACTCGGGCGAACTCGGCTATGAGATTTTCGACAAACCGCAGCTTGGTTTGACGGATCAACTCCAGAAGTTGAATCAACGGCGTGCGGTGGAAGGAGAGCTTGCGCGCACGATGTCTTCAATTGAAGGCGTGGAAAAGGCGCGCGTGCATTTGGTTGTGCCCGAGCAGAGACTATTCAAAGAGGATCAGAAACCCGCAACTGCGTCAATCGTGTTGACGTTGAAGCCGGGCTTCAACATGAGCAAGAAACAAGTTGCAGCTCTGACTACGTTGACGGCCTATGCGGTGGAAGGGCTTGATCCCAGGCACGTCACAATTATGGATTCGGATGGAAATCCGCTTACAAATGGACCGCGCGATGAATTGGCTGGGCTTTCGTCCACGCAACTCGAAATGCAGACGATGGTTGAGCAGGAGCTCGAGCGAAAAGCTCAAGCGTTGCTTTCTGATGTTGTCGGAGCAGGCCGTTCGCGCGTTGAGGTAACCGCGAAGCTCAATTGGAATCGCATTGAACGCACGTCTGAAGACTACAATCCGGATCGCGTCGCAACGCTTTCCGAAGAGTCGCAAACGAGTGATGATCCAAATGCAGGGGCAACTGAAAAGACTGTTACAAATTATCAGGTACCGCGGACAGTTGAAAAAGTAGTACCTGAAGTCGGGAATATCGAAAAAATTTCGGCCTCAGTTTTAATTGACGGGAACTATGTAAGCGTCACCGATTCCGCCGGGGTAGTTACTCAACAATATGTTGAGCGCACGCCGCAGGAACTTGAGAAATTCAAGCAGATGGTTTCAAGTGCGCTGGGGATTGACGCGAACCGTAACGATGAACTTAGCGTTATGTCCTTCCAGTTTAATGAAACCTCGGCATTGCTCGCACCTGTAACCGAAGCTCCGATCAATTGGATGACGATGCTGCTGCAATATGCCGATAAGCTTATTCTTGCGCTTGTGCTCATTCTTGCATTCTTTGCCATTCGAGGAGTGATGAATAAGATGAGCGAGCGTGTGCCAGCCTTGCCGCAAGGTGCGGTGGTTGCCGCGCTTGGACCGGGTGGACAACAGATGATGGTTGGAGCAGGTTATCAAGGCGGAGCAATTGCTGCCGGTCAACAGAGTTCAGGTCAATTGCCGCAGGGTGCATATGACAATGCCACAGCCGGCGGTTCGGTTGGCCCAATGGGAAACAGCGCAGCGATAATGAGCAGTGACAGCGGACCAAAGGTCGTGTTCAAGACGCACTCCGAGGGGCCGCAACTTATCGAAATCGAAGACGGCGGGCCGTCAGTGGAAGCATTGCGTGCACAAGAGATGCTAAATCGAACTGTTCAGTTCGTAATGACAAAACCCGATAACGCTGCGCAAATTCTAAGAAGTTGGGTGACTGATGGCGCAAACTAATAAGCCCACACCATCGCGGGTAACGAACCTGCAAAAGGCCGCTGTACTTATGATCTCGATTGGTCCGGAGGCTTCGTCTGAACTCTACAAACGGATGCAGCAGGATGAAATCGAAGAGATCACAAAAGAGATGCTCCGCCTGCGAAATGTTGACTCCGCGCTCGCAAACTCCGTGATCGAAGAGTTCTATCACATGATGTCAGCGCAGGACTTTGTCGCGATCGGCGGTGTGCAATATGCGGAAGACGTGCTTAACCGCTCGCTTGGCCCTGAAAAAGCCATTGAAATTATTCGCCGCATCGAACGTATGATTCGCGTCAAAGGGTTCAACGTCTTGAAAAATGTTGACGCCAACCAACTTCTGGCCTTCATGCAGAAAGAACATCCGCAAACCATCGCATTTGTGCTGAGTCAGCTTCAGCCGCAACAAAGCGCACAGATATTAGCCGATCTTGCGCCGGATCTACAGGCCGAAGTGATGATGCGCTATGCTAATATGGAGCGCGTCGCTCCGGAGACAATTTCTGCCGTGGAAGCCGTGCTTGAGTCGCGCGTCGATTTCTCGCAGAACTCAAGCAAGCTCGGCGGCGTAAAAGCGGCGGCGGAAATTCTGAATATGATTGGAACTTCGGCTGAACGCTCGATTCTCTCAAAAATAAATGAGCGTGCGCCCGAACTGGCGACCGAGATGAAAAACCTGATGTTCGTGTTTGAAGATATCGTTCAACTTGATGACCGTTCGATCCAAAAGGTCCTAAAGGAAGTGGACAATAAGGACCTTGCGCTCGCGCTCAAGCACGTCAATCCCGACGTCAAAACGCGCGTGCTGGCCAACATGTCCGAACGCGCCTCCGAGACGATTCAAGAAGAAATCGAGTATATGGGGCCGGTGCGTCTCAAGGAAGTTGAAGTCGCGCAGCAGCAGGTTGTTGATATTATTCGCAGACTTGAAGAACAAGGCCAGATTGTCGTCGCGGGCGGCGGCAAGGGCGAAGTAATGGTGGAATAATCTATGGGCCGAGTTCTAAGACTTGCAGAAGATACGAGAATTGAGCGTGCGCGCTTCGAGAACTTCTCGGAGCGCCCCGTCAATTTCTTCAAAGAGATTGTGCAGGAACCGATACGCACCGGCAGGCCGTCGGTGTTGTCCAATCCGAATGTCGCGTTGCGGTTACCTGAATCGGAAAAGCGGAAGCATGCCGCAGAAATTGAAAAGGCGCGTTTAGAGGGAATTGAACAGGGCAAGTCGTTTGGTCGCGAAATAGCGCAGAAGGAACTTATGCCTGCGCTCGAGTTGATGCAGCAATATGCGACCATGCTGGCGGCTGAACGCGCCGATTTGAGTGCGCGTTTCGAAGAGCAACTTGTTTCTTTGGCGTCGCAGATGGCCGAGAAAATTCTTAATGCAGAGCTGAACGTAAAGCCGGAAATGCTCATCGGCATTGTCAAGAATGCGCTTCGTTCAGTAACCGAGGCAAAACAGGTTACGCTTCGCGTGCATCCGCAAGACCTTGAATTGCTCAGAACGAAGGCCGAGGAGATTGCCGCCGGGCTTTCTTCATCAGCCGCACTCGACTTGCGACCGGATGACACTTTACGGCGCGGCGACTGCATGGTTGACTCGGATATTGGATCACTCGATGCGAAACTTTCTACGCAATTGACTTCGCTCAAGCAGCAGCTTGAAATGTCACTGGAGAAGAAATCTTGAGCGATCTGTTGACGCAGGCCCAAAACGTTTTGAACAATGCCTCCAGCGTCCGTTCTATCGGCCGCGTGAATAGCGTTCGTGGGTTGGTGCTCGAAGCTAAGGGGCCGCGCAGCGCGATTGGAAATTTGTGCAAAGTAATCACGAACAGCGGAGAGCGACTGGCGGAGGTTGTCGGCTTCGACGGACCGATGACACTATTGATGGCGCTCGAAGACCTGGTTGGCGTTTGTCCTGGCGACGAAGTTGTTGATCTCAATCGTACTCAATTGGTTCCGGTCGGCAGTCACTTGTTGGGCAGAGTGATAAATAGCATGGGTGAACCGATTGACAACAAAGGCGAGCTTCATGCGCAGGCATATCGATCTCTGAACTCAGAGAGTCCGAATCCGTTGTCGCGTCCTCGTGTTACTAAGAATCTGCAAATGGGTGTTCGCGCGATAGACGGTATGCTGACTTTTGGCGAGGGGCAACGCGTCGGAATTTTCGCAGGGTCAGGTGTCGGCAAGAGCGTGTTGCTTGGCATGATGGCGCGCAACACGAATGCTGACGTTGTTGTTGTCGGACTTATCGGTGAACGCGGTCGGGAAGTGCGCGACTTCATCGAAGACTCTCTGGGCATAGAAGGATTAAAGCGCTCAGTTGTCGTGTGCGAGACATCGGATCGTTGGCCACTATTGCGTATCAAAGGCGCGCTTGCGGCGACTGCCATTGCCGAGTATTTTCGAGATCAAGGCTTGCGCGTCCTGCTGATGATGGACAGTGTGACCCGTGTTTGCCATGCGCTCCGCGAGGTTGGCTTATCATTAAATGAGCCGGTGGCGACGCGCGGATATCCGCCCTCCGTATTTGCCATGCTTCCAAAATTGTTGGAGCGCTCCGGAAACTCTGAGAAAGGTTCGATTACCGCAATCTATACGGTGCTTGTGGACGGCGACGACATGATGGAGCCTGTGGCAGATACGATGCGCAGCATTCTCGACGGACATGTCGTGCTGTCGCGCAAAATTGCCGCACGCGGACACTTTCCGGCGATTGACGTGTTGAGCAGTATTAGCCGTGTGATGCCGCAAGTTGTAAGCAAAGAACAGCGCGAAGCTGTTTCCAAAATAAAAGAGTGGCTGGCTGCATATCAAGAGGGCGAAGATCTGATTTCGATTGGTGCTTATGCGCGCGGATCGATGCCAACTTTAGATCAAGCGCTCGAAAGATTGCCCGCGATTAATTCGTTCTTGAAGCAGGACATGCACGACGGCTCATCCTTCGCCGAAGCGTTCGAGGGCCTGAAGTTACTAACGGGTAAGTGAAAAAGTACACGTTTAGCTTGGCGCGTGTGTTGCGCGTTCGCAAGATTCAGGAGACGCTTAGGCTCGTGGAGCAGAACAGAGCCGAGAGAGCTCTAAAAGCTCAACAACAGAAGCTTGAGATGTTCACAACAGAACGCGACATTCAGTGTCAATCGATGGAAGTTGCGATGTTGCAGGAATTCAGAATTGCCGACAAGCAAACGGACTGGAAATACTTGCAGCGAATCGACCGTATCGTTGGTTACCAGCGCGGAGTCGTGACGGAATACACAAAACATGAGAGCGAAGCGCGGCAGCGATTCTTGATTGCGCGGCAGCGTTCGCTCAGCCTTGAAAGACTTGGTGAGAAACATCGCGAGGCGTGGTCAAAAGAAGTGATCGAGTTCGAGCAAAAGCTTGCGGATGACCGTCCGCGGAAAACCGGCAGGGACAAGCAATGAAAAAAATGCTGTTACAAATTGGAATCTACCTGGGCATATTCATCGTGCTGAACGTCGGCATGTTCTTCTTGCTCAAGATGACGCAG
This sequence comes from uncultured Alphaproteobacteria bacterium, assembly GCA_964587105.1. Lineage (GTDB taxonomy): Bacteria > Electryoneota > RPQS01 > RPQS01 > RPQS01 > JABWCQ01. Next base: position 199,330 of record CAZPKG010000001.1, read on the forward strand.
CCCAAGAGCGCCGTGCTTGATGCAGCACTGCATGGCGATTCCACTGCCGTGCAAGCGGAAGACTCGACTTCAATTAGCGAAGATCAAGAATTTGATGAAGCACCAGAGATGGTTGAGGAGAGCGGCGACGCGAGTGGCGAGCACGTACAGGCTGACTCAGGGCAACATGACGAGTCCACTGAACAAGCCAAGGTATTGGCTTCAGCAGACGGTGCAAAGAGCGACCAGAAAGCTGAAGCAACTGAAAGCGAAAGCTCGTTAAGCGATCTCGAGGCGGAGCATGTCGATGAAGAGGGGACAGACTCATTGGCAGCATCGGAAGACGATGTGGTACTCAGCGAAACACCGAAGTCAACGGCAGAGATTTCCAAACTTGCGAAATTGTTGGAGGGGATGAAACCGAATGAAGCTGCGGTGATTGCCGAGCGACTTCCGACTGAAACAATAGTTCAACTTGTCATGCGCATGAAGAGCCGCAACGGCGCGAAGATGATGGCGTCACTTCCCGTACCGGTGGCAGCATCTGTGGCAACGCGAATGGCGGAACTCTCAGGAGTAAAGAGTCCGTCATGAAGTTGAATCTACTAAACTTGCTGAAAGGCAACGCGCTGAAGGCAAGCGCGAACATTTCGCCTGCGCCAGAATCCACAATCGGAAAGGGCGGAGAGTTCAAGCGTGCTTTGGCAGATGCTCAAGGAGGTCCGCCTCCTATTGCTACAGCAACAACTAAAATTGTTGAACCGCCGGTTGAAAAATCGGCGGTTTTGATTTCTAAACGCTATAGTAAGTCGCATGTGGAAACGCAACGCGACATAAAGGAAAGTGTGAAGTTTGATTCGGCGGATGAGAAGGTTGCTCAGGTAGCGCCACAAATTCAGGGCGCTCCGCAGACAGCGGCTCCGTTCATTACAACTGCACTGCGATCAGATGATGTGCAATCTCCGAGAGAAGTCAAGCACGTAGCCAACGCGATTCGCATTGATGATAAGGCCGCGACGGTTCCGATCAAGTACACTTCACCGAAGACTACCTTGACGAAAGCTCCGCAAAACGGGATTGCGAACGGAGAGGCACAGTACTCCGGCAAACGTGATAAAATTAGTTCTCCGTTCAAAAGTCGAACAGTCGTGATGCCACATCGAGATACGCATTCAGTTGCACCATACCCAGATGAGACATTTGTTACGAGGGAAAGGGTACACGATGTGCCACGCGCGACTGCAAAGCCACAAATTGACAATCGGGTAGAGCCGATCGCAAGTGACGAGCCAAGAGAACGTTCAGCAAAAATAGTAGAGCAGAAATCTGTACGGGCTCCCGAGGGGAATTCGGCCAACGTGCTGCGTGACAATGGGGTGAACGTGAAGCAGGAGATCGGGAAGCCAAAGCAGCTCAGCGCTGCGAAGTCTCGTTCTGAGGCGAAAGTGTCGAGCGAATCTGTTCCGCAGAAGGGTGCACGCGAAAGTCAAGCTATAGCGAACCCGTCGAATGTTAAACGCGAGGCTGCTAAGGGCGAAGCGCTGTCGACCGAAAACGATTCTCGGCGTGGAACAAACGAAACTCCGCTTCGCCGCGACACATCCCCGGTTGAAAACGTTATTCATTCTCGGCGCGTGGCTCCGAAGGAAGCAAAGATAGAGTCGCCGATAAAGGAAATCGAGCAAGGAACTCAACCAAAGGCGAACAGTGAGATACCTCCGTCTTTCGCGGGCTCACCAAGATCAGCTACGCCTGACCCAGCCAGGAGAGTGATTTTGGAGGACAACCGCCCTCAGGTTGTGCAACGTATCTGGTCAAGTGAGATAGAACACCAGCCCGTAAAGCCAGCGCCATTGGAAAAGCCAAATGCTCCACATGCGTTGAAGCCGCTGAGCGTTCCAATCATTTCAAAATCAGATATCGAATCTGTAGAGAGCGCGTTTGTCCGACCTACGCTTGAAGCTAAGGTTTTCAAACAACCTACGCTTGCACAGGCGAAAATGAGTGCTGCAGTGTCTCACCGAGAAGCAATGATGGAAGAGAACACCAAGCAACCTGAGCTTGTCACAAAGAGTCAAGTCTTTCCGCAGCACAAAGTCCTGCAGGGTGTGACAGAACCAAGCGTGCGGGAGCAATCTGTCCCACTGAGTACATCGCGAACAACTGCTCAGGTTGAAGTTCCCGAACGTCCAAAGTTCTCAAAAGACACAGACCCCATCGGTGAACCGAAAGTTTCAATCAAGAAAGCGAGCACGCCCGTTGTATTTGAAAGATTGCAGCCATTAGAGCGAAATAACTCGATGGCAATGCCATTTGAGAAAAGACATGCCACTTCCGATCCAGCACTAAAGGGGGCTAATCATGCTGAAGTTAAGCATCCGGAAACGAAGAATCGGACGGTAGGATCTTCGGATTCAATACTGGGTAAACCTGTGTCGGATCATGAAGTCAAAAGTGCGCTACCTCCGTTGCGCAGTTCAATTGTCACAGTTGCTGATGCAAATCAAAGCAAACCCGTCGTTAATCCTGAAGTCAAGGGCTTACATACTCCATTAAGAGGCCCAATCACAATTGTCCCAGAGCTTGAATTTACCAAGCAAGCAGATATCCATTTGAAAGTCAACGAACGGGCGCGTGAGATTGTTCAGCCGGAACCAGAGCTGACAACTGTTCAGCCTAAGTCAACATCAGAAGCGCGCGGTGAAATCAAGACCGAATCACGTTTACCTGCGAGCAATCACTTGACTACGGGCGAAGACAAAACTACAAATGTACAGACGTCACCCGCTGCGAGACTTGACAATGTGGAAGCGCCAAAGGAGACACCAACTTCAACGCGCGCGTTTAAGCCCATAGCGATTCCTGAGTCGTTGACACTTGCGTTGCAAACAAACTCCGAGCACATTACACAGGCTGTTGAGAACTTTGTGCCGCGTGTTGATACGAATAGAATGCCGGAATTCACGCGATATGATCGGACGCCGGTTGAACGTGACGAGCAAATGGCGCGTTCAACGCAAGAGAGACCACAGCAGGTTTCCGAAAGCAAAGCAAACGAGCAACCGAACCAACACGGCCAGGATGCGCAAACGCCAAGCCGCGAGCGTGAAACCGGGCAGCCGGGGTTTCGTCAGAGTGTCGAGCAAACCGCTCATGCGGCAACTCAAACTCCAATTCCAAAGCCCAATCAGCAAGCGCAAGGCGCGGCCAACGAAGCGTTGAAGCTTGCTTTGCAGAAAGCGCTTGATCAGTCTCGCAAGCGGATGATTGATCCAGACGAGCTGCGGATGTCGATTCCGTTTGGCGAGTTGGGGACGATGGATATTGATATCGTGCGCGAAGACGATAAATTCTCGATTCGCATCGCCGCCGATCCGCAGGCGATTGCTCTGATGGAAGATCAGCGCGTGCAGCTCACACAGTGGCTGCGCGTGCAAGGTTATCCGGTCGAAAAACTGGATGTCGCGCCGAGATATGATGGCGAGCAAAAGTCAAACTTGACCGGTTCGCAACAGCCTTCCGAAGAGCGCGAATCAGGTCAAACAGGGAGGTCTGGCCGCCCCCATTCCGGTGGCGGCGGAGTTGCTGAAGAGCGGGGCGAGGCCGCGGCCCGACCCGCATTTTCGGGCCTAAGAGTCTGGACGGCGTAGGCCAAAGTTGCCTCGGAGACCGGGGAAACTGCTCTGTAAAGAAACTTAAAGTGAGTATTGACAATTCCTTGAGAAAAGACTAAAGGATGGCCTACGCTTTGCTTTGTAAGGGTTGAACCATGAGAACGATGTCCCCCCAAATGCCGTTATGCGCCTGCGGTGGCCAAAAATTTCGGACCATCGAGGCCGGAAAATCCCGCACCGGGAAACGCCACTTTATTGTGGCATGTCTCAGTTGCGGCAAGCAGCAGGACGTCAGCAAGACCGCATATGCGCTCTGTGAGTACTTAATGACACACGAGCCGAGCAAAGCGTTCTTGCAACTTTACCAAATGGAGTCGTAGAATGGCAGTTGATGCAGTAACAGGCGCAAGCACAAGCACGTTCAACACGCCTTCCGTTGATCAAACCGCATCACGGTCGGATACGCTTGACCAGCTTGACTTCTTGCAGATGCTGATGGCGCAAATGCGTAATCAGGATCCGATGAGTCCTATGGACAGCCAGGAATACGCGGCACAGCTCGCGCAATTCTCGTCCGTGCAGGAGTTGTCAAAAATCAAGTCTGCGCTGGATGAGTCGATCAATATGAATTTGCTGATGACGCAGTCCATCAACGGGAATCTCGCAGCGGCGCTTGTCGGAAAGACCGTGCGCGCGCAAAACAATACGGTGAGTGTAAACGGATCGGGAGCCGATCTTAGATTCGTTTTAGGCACGACGGCAACGAATGTCGAAATTCAAGTTGTTGACGAATCGGGTGAAGTTGTTCGGACAATTTCGGGCAACGCACACTCTGCAGGTGACGCAGCCGAATATTGGGATGGCCGTGACAACGCCGGCAATCGAGTGCCCGACGGAAACTACACATTTAATGTTGCCGCCACGGATGCAGACGGTAATGAAGTGACCGCCTCAACCTATATTACCGGTGTTGTTACGTCGATTAATTACGCGGACGGGCAGGTTACGCTGACAGTGAACGGTCAACAACTGTTCCTCGGCGACATAATGTCGGTGATGGCCACCGATGACTCCGGCGGCGACTCACAAAACTCGACTCTTCAAGGGTAACCGAAATGAGTTCGATTGATACATTGCTAACGCGCCTGCAGCAGATTCAACCGGTCGGTAGTCCAACGACTGCACCGGTATCGCGACCGGTTCAGCCGCAGCCGCAAGTCTCTAACGGCAAATTCGGCGAACTATTCGAGCAAACAGTCCGCGACACGCAACCGGTAAAATTCTCGTCTCACGCTCAGAATCGTTTGCAGCATCGTCAGATTAGTTTAACGGATCCGCAAGTTGCACGCTTGGAAAAAGGCGTGACCAGCGCGGCGGACAAAGGGGCGGAATCATCGCTTGTCTTACTCGACAACTTAGCTTTCATCGTGAGCGTGCGTAACCGCACAGTGGTCACAGCATTGGACCAAGCACAAACGAACTCTCACGTCTTCACACAAATTGATAGTGCAGTAATCGCATAAAACAGTAACAGGGCCGGTCCTCTTGCAGGAGGCCCCAACACGGGCGGAACGATTGACGCCCGAAAAGGGAACCACATTATGATGACATCACTTTTCAGCGCCGTGGCGGGTCTTTCGACTCACCAAACCAAAATGGACGTCATTGGCGACAACCTCGCCAACGTCAACACCATCGGATTCAAGACGAGCCGAGTGTCGTTCGCGACCGGCTTCTCTCAGCTCTTGCAGCCGGCGGAAGGTCCTATTGATGAGCGCGGCGGCAGCAACGGCATTGAAGTCGGCTTGGGAACGCGCATCAACTCAATCGATCGCGTCTTCTCGCAGGGTAATTTTGAAAACACCGGCAATCGTAACGACCTCGCGATTCAAGGCGACGGTTTCTTCGTGCTCGGCGACGGCCAGCGCCAGTATTTCGCGCGCGCCGGTAACTTCCAAGTTGACGCCGATGGATCGCTGCTCGCAGCGGGCGGCCGCATGCATGTGCTGGGTCGAGCGGCCGATAAGAACGGCGTGTTGATTCCGTCTTCGGCAATCGAGCCGCTGAAGCTTCCGTTCGGTGAAAAGGACCCTGCGAAGGCAACGACCGAAATTCGCTACTTCTGTAATCTGGACGCCAATTCATCCAAGCTGCAGACCTACTCGGCATCGTTTGCGTTTATCTCTGAGGGTATTCCGGCAAATCGTCTAACTGAACTCAACTCGCTTGATCAGGCGACTGCGCCGATGGATGACGGCGACGTGATTCGTTTGACGGCCACCCGTCGAGACGGCACCTCAGTGAATATTGAATTCACATATGGCGAAAGCAATGACGGAACGACGGTCGGCGATCTGCTTGATCACTTTAACTCAGCAGAAGGCTTCGATTCAGAATCACAAACCGGTTCCAAGTTGGCCGTCGACGCCTCGGGCAAGATGATTCTTAAGGACAATCTCGCGGGCAACAGCCAGACGACAATTTCGATGTCGTTTGAAGACCTTCAAGGGTCAACGGCCTCTTCAGTGCTGCTGCCGACGTTCGTGAATACGGAAACCGGATTGACCGGAACACATTCGGCCTCAATCTACGTTTATGACAGCCGCGGTGAACGACACAAAGTTGAAGTGAACTTCACGCAGGATACTTCGTCGGAGAACAAGTGGAAATGGGAAGCCATTGTTGACGACGGTGGCGTTGATGAAATCAACAACTTCCTCGCAGGAAACAACGGAGAAGTGAGTTTCAACAGCGACGGCTCGCTGCTTAGCTTTGATGGCGGCCCGTTGACGTTCACGCCTCCGCAGGCGCAATCGTTGGTCGTAAACCTGAATGCCGGAACGGTTGGAACGTTTGACGGTGTCACTCAGTTTTCGTCGCCGACGACGACTATCGCACTGCACCAGGACGGTCATGCGATGGGCGTTCTGTCGGACTTTACGGTTGACAATGAAGGGAAAATTATCGGCAGCTATTCCAACGGAATTTCGCGCACACTTGGCCAGATTGCTTTGGCACGATTCGCGAACCCCGCCGGTCTGACGTTGTCGGGAGAAAATATTTACAGTGCGACGGTGAACTCAGGCGACCCGCTGATCGGCGTTGACAATGGGAACGTCAACCAAATTTATGCGGGTTACTTGGAACTCAGCACGGTGGACATGGCGGAACAATTTACGGAGATGATTATCGCTCAAAGAGGTTTTCAGGCAGCGTCTCGTGTGATCACGATCGTTGACCAGCTTCTGAACGAAGTCACCCAGCTCAAGCGGTAAGCTAAGCGGCTTGCGGCGCGCCCTCCCCGGGCGCGCCGCAGGGCCCGCGTCGCAGAGCAATCGTTCCAGTCCGTTTCCCCCTCATACCGTCGCCATCGTTAACGTTTCGTCCGCGCACAGCGGCCGGCACACTCTTCGTCACAAGGTGAGAGATGGCAAAAGAAAAACCCGCAAAACCAGAAGCGCCGGCGCCTGCGCCTGAGCCTAAGAAGAAATCCCCGCTGATGAAGTACCTTATCATCGCGGGAATCCTCATTGCTCAAACTGCCGGAGCATACTTCGTTCAAAAGATGATATTCTTTCCCAGCCCGGAATCTGCGATTGAACATTCGGCCGACGAAGAGTCGGCAGCTGCTGAGGAGTCTGAAGAAGAGTCATCTGAAGAAGGCGGCAAGAAGGAAGGCGAAGCAAAAGGCGGAGCTTCCATTGCGCTGTTGGATGAAATTATCGTCAATCCGGCAGGAACAGGCGGCCGCAGATTCCTTTCCACCATCGTTGGGCTGACACTAAAAGACAGCAAGAGCGAAGCTGCTGTACAAGGGCAGATGCCGATCATCCGCGATGCGGCCATCACATTACTTTCCTCCAAAAGTCTTGACCAACTCGCCAGCGTTGCCTACCGTGACTCCATTCGACAAGAGTTAATGGCGACCGTGAACGGACTCGTGAAAGAAAAACCCGTGACCGGCGTCGTGTTCTCAACTTACGTCTTGCAATAGCCGAACATGAGCAAAATTCTCACACAAGACGAAATCGATTCGCTACTCAGGAATGTAGCGTCTGGTGAAACAGTCGAACCGAGCACCACTTCGTCGGATCGGCCCGTTCATCTTTACGATTTCAAACACCCTGATCGCATGTCGAAAGACCAGGTTCGGGCGTTGCGCACTATTCATGACAGCTTTGCGCGTGCGTTCGGTACCTATCTTTCAGGCACATTGCGGACGTTGGTGGATATCAATCTGCTTTCAATCGACCAGGCCGCGTATTCTGAATATATGCTCTCATTGTCCGTTCCTTCGTGCCTATATATTGTCTCCTCAAACCAGCTTAAAGGATCGGTGATTCTGGAAGTCTCGCCGCAATTTTCGCTATTGGTTGTGGACAGACTTCTGGGCGGATTAGGAACACGGCAAGAGATCATGCGCGAAATGACGATTATTGAACAAACGATATTGCGTCGCGTGATTGAATCCGGGTTGTCGTCGCTTTCTGATGCATGGCGGACGGTGCATCCAATGTCGTTGTACGTTGAATCCTATGAAGCCAACCCGCAGTTCGTGCAGATTGCTCCTGCATCCGAATCCGCAGTTGTTATTTCATGCGAAATTGTCATCCGCGACTTCACATATCCGATGAACCTGTGCTTCCCGTACTTTGTTCTCGAACCGCTGCTCGGAAATCTGTCCACCGGTTGGGCCAACATGACCACCAAGCAGATTCGCCCGGAAGAAAAAAATGAGTTAATCGAACGCGTGCGACTAAGCAAGCTGCCCGTGCGCGCGCAATTGGGTTCGACGATGATAACTATGCACGACTACCTGTCGCTCAAATTAGGCGACGTTGTGCTGCTCGACCAGAGAGTGGAAGACCCCGTTAAAGTGTGGGTGGATAGAAAAGTGAAGTTCTGGGCTGAGCCCGGCAACTCGAAGTACCAACAAGCTATTCGCATAACGCGAGTTATTTCCGATCAAGAGGAGATCGTCCATGAGTGAGACTTTTCGTATTCCCGTTACTGAAGACTCGCGAATTCGTGCGGAAAAGCAGTTCGCGCAACAGCTCTCCAAGAATCTCGGATCCTACATCGAGCGGCAGCTTGAAGTCACCGTTGACGGGCCGTATGCCTTCGATTTTAAGGAAGTCAAAGCACTATTGCCGGGCGAAGTCGTCGCGTGCAGCATAAGCACGGTTGACTTGTCAATCGGCCGCACACAGTTCTTGATGAGCAAACAGTACGCGGCAGTGATTGCGGACTTGCTCAACATGGGTGACGGCTCAGCGCAATTTGTCGCAGAAGAGCATCTCGAAACGGTGCGCGATCTGTTCAAGGAAACGGTCGGAGCGTACTTCAGTGAAATCGGAAAAGGCGGTGGACCGCATCACATCGCTGAAGAAGCACGCGCCGTCGTCATGGATATTTCGCCGTCGGATTTTGTTGGCTCTTGGACCGTCAGCGTCTTAAATGCAGGCCCCGATCCTGCGTTGACAATTGTCAAGATCACCAGCAATGAGCTGATTGACGCGCTGTTCCCGCCCAAAAATGTGCCCAAGAAGAGCGCAGGAGGGAACGAAGGGGTTGACCTTATCGATCCGATGCTCAAGAAAGAGATGAGCCTTGTGATGGATATTGAGTTGCCGATCTCTATTGAATTGGGGCGGACTCACATGCTGATTCGCGACATTGTCAAACTTTCGCCCGGTTCCGTGGTTGAATTGGATAAACTCTCCGGCGAGCCGGTGGACTTGTATGTGAACAACAAGCGTTTTGCACGTGGGGAAGTTGTCGTGATCGAAGAAAACTTCGCCGTTCGCATCACCGAATTGATAAATCCAGAGGAACGTTTCGCGAGTAGCAAAAACTGACAATGGGCGTTGACGTTTTCAAAACCTTTGCGGCGTTAGCCTTTGTACTTGGACTGATCTTCGTCCTGGCTTGGGCGTATCGCAAATACCTTCCGACCGGCTCGCCTGTTGGCAAGGAGCAGGAAGGTTGGCGTGTACTTGGCTCGCGAATGCTTGGACCGGGCCGTCAAATTATTGTGCTTGAGGTTGGTCAGAAGTTGTTGTTGGTAGGTTTGACTAAAGAGAGCATGAACAGTCTAATGGAGATTGATTCAGAGAGCGATCGCAAATTGGTTGTTGACGCTCTCGCGAACAAATCTTCGACCACGTTTGCGGATATTTTGAAAAGGACAAAGTCCGCGTGAAACGGTCATTGATTTTTCTTGGATTGCTCTTGTTTGCGTCGCAGGCTTTTGCGCAAGCGTTGCCGACGATTTCTCTGCAAGTCGACAGCAGTCCTGATCCCGCAAAAACGGTGACTACGCTGCAGATCGTCGGATTGATGACGATGCTTGCGCTTGCACCAGCTCTGGTCTTGATGATGACGAGCTTCACGCGGATCATTATCGTGTTTCATTTTCTGAGACAGGCTATGGGAGCGGCACAGGTTCCGCCCGCGCAATTGATGGTTGGTTTGGCCCTTATTCTTACGTTCTACATCATGTCGCCCGCAATCAACGAGGCAAATACAACAGGTTTGCAGCCGTACATGCGCGGTGAAATTGAGCAAAAGCAAGCGTGGGAAAATGCCTCGAAGCCGTTTAAAGAGTTTATGCTCAGGCAGGTTCGTGAGAAGGATTTGGCGTTGTTTGCGCAAATGGCGAATGATACCGCACCCGCGAATATTTCCGAAATCGGCATGTCGGTGTTACTGCCGGCTTACGTTGTGAGCGAATTGCGAATTGCGTTTCAAATTGGTTTCGTTATCTACCTTCCGTTTCTAATCATTGACATGGTTGTTTCATCAGTATTGCTGGCTATGGGAATGATGATGCTTCCGCCGGTGACGGTTAGTCTGCCGTTCAAAATCCTTCTGTTCGTGATGGTCGATGGCTGGTATCTGTTGGTTCAATCGCTCGTAAAGAGTTTTCACTAAGGAAAGTTATGACACAAGAGCTTGCAGCATATCTTACCAGTCAGGCGCTCACCACGGCGTTGATCGTCAGTGCGCCGATGCTATTGGCCGGAATGATCGTGGGCATTGCCGTGTCGATCTTTCAGGCTGTAACACAGATCAATGAAATGACTTTGGCTTTTGTTCCCAAGATTGTTGTTACCGCATTGGCGTTGCTGATTTTCATGCAGTGGATGGCCGCCAAGCTTGTGGATTTCATGCAGTACATTTTTGCACTTATACCCAATATCGCAAAATGAAATCACGTGAAGAAATAGCCGATACATTGCGCGGCATTAAGAATCTGCCGACGTTGCCCGATGTAGCGACGAAGGTTTTGCAATTATCGGAGAATCCCGATGTCTCGCAAAAAGACATTGCCGATGCCGTCGAGCGTGACCCTGCAATCGCCACACGCTTGCTAAAGCTTGTCAATTCGCCTTACTTCGGCATTCGCGGCACGGTGACGAGTATTCAGCAGTCGTTGGTATTTCTGGGCGTCTCAAATTTGCGGAATCTGGTTTTGTCCACAAGCGTGATGGACCTCTTCAGCCAAGAAGGCGAAGTAGGCTCTTACGGGCGACGCGGATTGTGGGTACATTCGATGGCGACCGCGCTGGCCGCTCGCGACTTGTCGAGAAAGATGCGCGTTTCCGACACTGAAGTTGCGTTTACCGCCGGCCTCATACACGACGTTGGCAAGGTTGTTTTCGACAAGTACTTTCATGATGAGTTCAAGCGCATTGTGGAATTGATGGATGCGCATGGTGCATCAATGATGGACGCAGAGACCGCAGTGCTCGGGATGAATCACGCTGAAGTCGGGCTATACTTGGCACATATGTGGTCGTTGCCTGAAGTTCTGGTTGACGCGGTCGGCTGTCACCATGCGCCGCGCTCAGCAAGAAAAGACCCGCAGCTTGCGGCGTTGATTGGTTATGCAGATCACGTTGTGAGAATGCTTCAACTTGGCAATGGAGGCGGAGCGGCGCCTGAACTTGAAGACCAATTTCAAGTCGTGCTACCGCTACCCGATGGCGCGCTGGAACAATTCTGCGAAGAGTCCGGCGAACTACTCGAAGAGCAGGTCAATTCGCTCGTCGGTTTGTAATTACGCATGGAACTTCCGTTCGGGCTTGCGTCAATAGAACATTTTGTTCTGATCTTTATTCGGATTGCCTCTGCGCTGGCCGTCTTGCCGATCTTTCGTCATCGCTCCGTACCCGCTTCGTTGAAAGCCGGGTTGGCTCTTTCACTGACTCTTCTAATTGCTCCAACCATCGCGCAAGCAACGAGGCCGCCGAGCGGAACAATCGCTGACTACTTGGTGATGGGACTAAGCGAGACAGTTTGCGGTTTGTTGATGGGATTTGCGGGGCAATTCGTGTTCTACGCCATCGAAATTTGCGGTAGAATCTTGGGTTTGCAGTCGGGGCTTTCAATTGTGGCGACAATTGATCCGAACAGCGAACAACAGAGTGACGTGCTGACGCAGATATACGAAATGTTAGCGATGCTGGTGTTTCTGTCTCTCGACGGACATCTTATGATGCTGCAAGCGCTGAGATCCAGCTTTGACGCGATTGCAATCGGATCGGTTGCAATTGACGGAAAGCTTGCCGAGTGGTCGGTAGCACAAACCGGAATCGTTCTTTCACGGGGGATTCAACTTGCGGCGCCGATGATGGTAACTCTGTTTCTGAGCGACGTTGCACTGGGCATCCTCACGAGAGTCGCACCGACTATGAACGTCTTTGTACTTGGGTTTCCGCTCAAAATCGGGATTACCCTTCTGTTCGCGTCGCTAACGGCCAGCACGGTCGCGGCAATCTTCGCGGCACAGTACGGTCAATTTATGCAAGAGATTCCGACCTTTCTTCGGATACTATCCGGACATTAATTCATGTTTGATCGCGATTCACGGACAGAAGCACCATCCCCACGGCGGCGCCAACAGGCGCGTGAGAAGGGCTCTGTTGCGAGATCGCAAGATCTGAATTCCGCCGTCTTGCTGTTGGGTGCGGCATTGACGCTGTCGTTCTTTGGTGCCGGAATGATCGAGGGCCTCGGCGAGATTCTCAAGTCGCTGATTCGTCAAGCCGGGACAACGACTTTTGACGATGCGAGCACAGCTATTCTCATTCGACAGCAGGTGTTCGCTGTCGCGAAGGTCCTCCTGCCGTTTCTATTGACGATAATGATCATTGGTGTTCTGATCAATGTAACGCAGGTCGGATTTCACATCTCATGGAAAGCTGCCGCGCCAAAGTGGGAGCGGCTGAACCCGATTACCGGATTTCAACGGTTCTTTTCGATTCGTTCTTTGGTTGAACTGGGCAAGAGCATTCTCAAATTGCTGTTTGTAGGCATGGCGCTGTATTTCACGCTCCAGTCTTCATCGCTGCAAACGCCGTGGATGTTCTTCATGCCTACCAATCAGATTATCGGCGAGATGGGCCGTTTACTTAATGATCTGTTTTTCGCTGCGGCAATGGCTTTGCTGGCAATCGGTTTGGCCGACTTTTTTTATCAGCGCTGGGATCATGAACAGTCGCTTAAAATGACCAAGGAAGAGGTCAAGGAAGAGGCCAAGCAGCAGGAAGGCGATCCCAAGGTTAAAGGCAAAATTCGCGAGTTGATGATTCGGTCGTCACTCAAGCGCATGATGAAGAGCGTGCCCGAAGCCGACGTAGTGATTACAAACCCCGTCCACCTTGCAGTCGCCATCAAATACGATCGCGCGCAAAATTCCGCGCCGATCGTCGTCGCAAAGGGGGCACGTAAAGTCGCAGAACGGATCAAAGAAATCGCCGCTGAGAACGGCGTGCCGATCGTGGAGAATAAGCCGTTGGCTCGCGCCCTGTTCAAGTCGGTTGATATCGGAATGGAAATACCGGTTGATTTGTATAAGGCCGTGGCAGAAGTGTTAGCTTACGTGTATCGAATCAAGAACAAATTCTTCGGAGTTGCATAGTCCTAAATGAGCACCGCAGCCGCAACAAAAGCCGTTACGAAAGAGAGCGGCAGTTCACTCGGCACTCTGCTGAAACAGAGCGACGTCATCATGGCGCTCGCCCTTGTGGCAATCGTCGTTGTGATGATTATTCCGATTCCACCGTTCTTGCTTGACATTGCACTTGCGTGTTCGATCACAATTTCATTGGCGATTCTATTGACAGCGCTTTATGTTGAAGAGCCGCTCAAGTTTTCCGTGTTTCCCGGCTTGTTGCTGGTGGTTACGCTGTTCCGTCTGGCGCTGAACGTGGCCAGCACAAGGCTGATTCTCGGTGAAGGTAATGCCGGTTCGATTATCACGGCGTTCGGTAACTTTGTTGTCGGGGGAAACTACTTTGTCGGTCTGGTGATCTTTATCGTGTTGGTGGTTATTAACCTGATCGTTATCACAAAAGGCTCGGGCAGAATCGCAGAAGTCGCGGCACGATTCACATTGGATGCGATGCCCGGCAAGCAGATGGCGATTGACGCCGATCTAAACCAGGGTATGATCGATGAAGCAGAAGCGCGCAAACGCCGCGAGAAGATTGCCCGCGAAGCTGATTTCTATGGAGCAATGGACGGTGCCTCGAAATTTGTGCGCGGAGACGCGGTGGCGGGGCTGCTCATTACGGCGATAAACATTATCGGTGGGTTCGCCGTTGGCATGATTCAGATGGGAATGTCGTGGCAAGATTCCGCAGCGACATTCACAATTCTGACGGTGGGTGACGGATTGGTGGCGCAGGTTCCGGCGTTGTTGATATCGGTTGCGAGTGGTATCATCGTGACACGGGCCGCGACGCAGGGAAATCTCGGTGCCGATATCGTCGGACAATTGTTGGGTTATCCGCGCGCGCTGTTTATCTCGGCGGGCGTATTGGCGTTGTTTGCATTTACACCGGGTCTTCCGACTGTGCCGTTTCTGGTATTGGCCGCAGCGACTTTTGCCTTAGCGCGCGTCAGTGAGTCAAAGCGAGTCGAAGCGACCAAGGAACCCGAAAGCAACAAACCTGCTCAGCAAAAACCGCAAGACAGGTTGGAAGATTATGTACTTGTTGATCCGCTTGAGGTCCAGATTGGCTACGGACTAATTCCGCTTGTCGAAGGAGGACCAGGTGGTGATTTGCTGGATCGCATAACTGTCCTGCGTAAGCAAATGGCGGCTGACACGGGATTTGTAATTCCGCCTGTGCGCATTCGCGATAATACACAACTCGCGCCGAACGTCTATATTATTCGCGTGCGTGGAAGTGAAGCTGCGCGAGGCGAAGTCCGTCCGGGCATGATGATGGCTCTCTCGAGCGGTGACGGAAGCATGAAGATCGAGGGGATTCCCACGCGCGATCCGAGTTTCGGTTTGCCGGCAATTTGGATCAACCGCGAGCAGAAAGAACTTGCGCAGTCACGTGGCTACACTGTTGTTGAACCGGCCGCAGTGGTATCAACTCATCTGTCCGAATTGCTGAAGGCTGAAGGGTACCGATTGATGTCGCGCGAGCTTGTGCAAGAGTTGTTGGATGCCGTGAAACGTACGCACAAAGCCGTGATTGATGAAATCATCCCCGGTCAACTTGGCATCGGGCAGGTGCAAAAGGTGTTGCAGAATCTCTTGCGAGAAGGCTTGCCGATTCGAGACATGGCAACGATTCTTGAGACTCTGGCCGACTACGCACCGATGACCAAAGATCCGGAGTACTTGACTGAAGCGGTTCGCGCGGCGTTGTCCAAAGCGATTGCCGAGAAATATGAGGATGAGCCGGGCAGTTTGTCAGCTTTGACGATGGAGCCGAAGCTTGAGCAGATGATTTCGGATGGACTGCGAACTGCGGCAAAAGAGGGTTCGGAGTTCGCGCTTCCGACGGCTGTGACGCATAAACTGCTGGGCACGCTTAAGCAAATGGCGCAGGGGATGCTGAATCGCGGCTTCCAACCGATCGTCGTGACTGCTCCCGGTACACGCACGTTCTTAAAGAGACTACTTGAAATTGATCAGCCCAATCTTATCGTTCTCTCGACTGCGGAATTGCCGCCTTCGACGAGAATTCAACCAATGGGTATTGTGAAGATTGAAGGATAACCGACTATGACCACTCGCACATTTACAGGCCGCAATTTCGCTGAAGCCATTTCCAAAGTGAAAAGAGAGCTGGGTGAAGACGCCGTTATCCTTAAATCTGAAAAGAAAACAAGCGCAAATTCCTTTGGTTTGGGTGGGCGGGAGATCTTTGAAGTCACGGCGGCGGACTCGCGAGAACTTAAAGCAGACCTTGAAAATGGCACCGAATTTGCCAATGAACTGTCTGTGCAGCTTAAAGATGAAACACCGGGCCGCGTACCGGCCAGCCAGAATTACGAGATGGCTCTTTTGAGGTCCGAGGTCACGGCTCTACGCGATCAATTGGCAGACATTGTTAAGCACTTTAAGTATAACAATTTACCCTCAATGCCCGAGTCCCTTTCGCGGTCTTTGACGCAGATGACAGAGGCTGGAATTGAGAAAGAACTGGCTACTGACCTGACTGCTGAAGCGCTGGTCCAACTCGGTCCTGAAGCCCTCATGTCCCCGGAAGAGATTTCCACATTTGTTATAACAAAGATGAGTCGAATTGCACCCCCGGCGGTCAATCGTGTTGCGCCTCGAAGCGGCAAGCCGTTCAAGGTCGCGTTAGTTGGAGCGCCGGGAGCAGGAAAAACTTCGACGTTACAGAAGCTCGCAACGGATCCTGAAGGTTACGGTAAACTTAAGATTGGTCTCATTTCACTCGATACGCACCGCATGGCCGCAATCGAGCAGTTGAGAACTTTTGCACGAGTCTCAGGACTGCCGCTTGAAATTGCCTATTCACCCAAAGATATTCCGGCGGCAATGAACAAGATGACAGGCGTGCAGATAATTTTGATTGACACTCCCGGATGCTCGCCCGGTGAAGATCAACGTATGCAGGACCTGTCGGCACTGCTTGAAGTTTTGGAACCCGATGAAACTCATCTGTTGCTTAATGCCACCACCCGTGTGCAAGAGCAGGCCGCCGTCGCTCGTCGCTTTCAGCAGATCGGCATTACACACCTAAGTTTGACGCGCCTCGATGAAAGTCAACAGCCCGGCGCCCTTGTTACCATTTCACAGATGGCCAAGAAACCAATCGCTTGGCTGACCACCGGACAAAAGTTCGTCGGCCAAATCGAGCGTTACCGCCCCGATTGGTTGCGCAACAAAGTTTTCGAATCAAATTACTCGTCGCGTGCCTTCACGCCGCTGAAATCCACCGTTTCACACGTCTAATTAAGTCATGGCAAAGAAAACCACCTCCGCCTTACATGATTTGTTCGTCGCACTGCGGCGGGTCGTTGTGCTCGTGATTGCGGCGTTCGGGCTGGCAATGGGCTGGCCGCTGCCGATCGTCGGCGTGCGGGTGCTTGTGCTTTGGGGGACGCTTGTGGTACTATCACACGCGGCGGAAATACTCTTTCAGTACCTCAGCCACCGCGCGCTCATACAGCAGAGCTTGCAAGGCGGAACCGACACCAGCGGAGGAGCGGCGCGCTCCTAATTTCTCGCGATGAAAGCCATCAATACGGCAGCAAAAAGTTGGGAAGCCTATGTTCGCACTCAGAGCCCTGAGTTGCGCGAACAACTTCTGATGGAATATTTGCCGATGGTGCGCAGATTGGCCACTCGTTTTCTGGGCACGCTGCCCAAAAGCGTCAGGTTGGACGATCTCGTTTCGGCCGGTGTGATGGGGCTGCTCGCTTCGATCGATAATTTTGATCCTACGTTGGGCATAAAGTTCGAGACCTATGCCATGACACGCATTCGCGGAGCAATGGTGGATAGTCTCAGAGAACTGGATTGGGTTCCGCGTTCTATTCGCCAAAAGGCGCGCAAACTCGAGCAGGCCGTGGACCAGATTACTCGCAGAGTTGGCCGGTCACCGGAAGACGCCGAGCTTGCTGAACACTTGGGCTTGAACGTGGAAGAGTACCGCGAATTGCTCGACGAAGTTAACGTCGCAGTCTTGTTGTCGCTTGACGACACGCTCAAGGGGCAAGACGGTAGCGAGTCATATCTTTCCGACTCCACTCCTGATCATACAACAAACGGTCACGACGAACAGCTTGAAGAGCAGGAAGTTCGTGATCTGTTGGTGGACGGATTGCGCGATATGCCTGAACAGGAACGGCTCGTTGTCGCGCTGTACTATTATGAAGAGTTGACACTTAAGGAAATTGGCGAGATTCTGGGGCTTACCGAGTCGCGTGTCTCGCAGATACACTCGAAAGCGTTGTTGGTATTGCGTGCGCGGGTCAGAGCGCGCCTGTCAAAGTAGCATTTATTCACTGACCGACGGAGGAAAAGATGTTCCGACCGATCAACAGTGACGATCATACACGTTTTCGGCCTCCGGCCGAGCACGTTAAACAGACCGAAGCCACCTACCACGGGCAAAAGCGCGATTTCTCCTACGAAGTCGAACAAGTTAACGAAGATCACAAGGAACACCGCGAGCAGCGTGACGAACCGTTCGGCGAAGATACGTTTGAATCGACCGCTGAACAGGAACAACACCTGAAAGACAGCGCAGAACAGCGCGCCAAGAAGGATCGTACACCGCCAGAATCCGGCCATGTTGACGTTCAAATCTAAACTCAAACTCTGCCTGCTGCTCTTGACCCTGGGAGTCTCCACGGTTAATGCGGCGTCGCTCCTGTCCGTGCGGTTTGGATCGCATCAGGGGTTTGATCGCATGGTTTGTGAATTGTCAAATGCAACCAAGTATGAGGTTAAGTATGCTGAGAACGGCATTGTTGAACTTCATCTTGATAATGTGACTGTCAGCGAGAAGTTCTTCTTGCCGAAGCTACCTCCGCAGATCAAGTTGTTGACCAGTGTTGAAGCATTTCTTGAAGGCGAACACAGCATCGTCATCGAAGTTCGCGGGACCGAGGCACTGTTTGCCAAGTTAACCGAGCTGAAAGGTGCTTCATGGCGGTTGGCGTTGGACTTGTCCAAGAAGAGTGAGCAGCCAGCCGAGCCTGCGCACGTTGAGCCTACGACTGCCAAACCTGAAACAACCTCGACTTCCAAGCCACAACTTAAGCACCGTCCCGCCAAAGACGAGCCTGCACCGTATGTTCCGGGAGACAAGCCGATCGAAACGATTCTTGCCGACAAGCAAGAGCCAAAGCATGAGCAAAAAGAAGAGCCGCAACTCCTGACAGACGAGAAAACGGTTGAGAAACCTGTTGCGAAGAAGCACAAGAAATCAGAGGCAAAGCCTGCCATCGAGCCGCTGCTCGCTTCCGATTCACTCAAGGCGCTTGAGATTCTGGCGGAGTTTTATGACGTGATGGGCGATCAAGATGCAGCGCGGGAATATGCGCGTCTGTATCTCGACAAAGTTGACAGCGGTGGATCTTTTCCAAAGAAAGAGGCCGAGCATACCGCTACCTGGCCGGCATGGATTCTGGCAGCGATTGCATTTGCCGCAGGCATTGCAGGTGGAATTATCGGAAACCGCTTGCGTCTCCCTAAGGGTGCCCCGAGTATGCCGAAGTTCAAATTGCCGTCGTTCAAACTCTTTAATTTTGGAAAGCGCAAAGATAAGGTTGAGGAGCTTGCCGACGACCTCGATAAGCTGGATCGCGCGGTTGCTTCTGAGAAGCATAAGACAAACTTGAAGCCTCAATCCAAGCCGGCAGCGTTCAAAGCGGAAGTTCCGGCTGAAGTTGTAAAGGTTGCCGAGGAAGATTTCCCTGAAGACACAAAAGAAAATCCTGAAACGGACATGAAAGAGTCCCTCATGGACCGCCGAGTCAAGCGCGTTTTGGAACTCTCCGCTCAAAACCGTTCGCTTGCTGATATCGCAAAAGAGCTTGACATGGGTCAAGACGAAGTAAAGCTCATCATTGATTTGAATTCATAGGTTAATCGTGTTGCATACTCAAGTCCCGCTGCGCGTCGGCGAAATCGTGACCGCACGCGTCCGCAGAAAACTATCTGAAACTCGTGTTATGATTGATCTCAAAGGTCGGATGCTCGTTGCCGATCCGGAGCAACCAGTCGCGGTTGGTGATCCGATCACCGTTCAAGTTCTGGCAATTTCTCCGCGTATTCGCCTTCGCCTGTTGACTCCTCCGCAAACCGCTCCAGCCGGAAGCTTCCCACTCGATCTCCGCACCTAAGCCCCGTTCTGCCCGCCTCGCATATCTCCGGCAGTTTGTGCCTGAGTACCCCCGGTTCTCTCAAGGTTTTCTCCTTCTTCTTTCATCGTAAGTTGTTATATAATAGTATCTTTGAAATAGTTGCAAATTGCATGAACATGCTATAGCGTCTGGCACCATCCTTGCAAAGATATTGCTCCGGATACTATAACCTCTATGATCAAAGGCATCTACAACTCCGGAGCGGCCATGCGCGCAGGCACCCTGCGGCAGGACGTGACCGCCAACAATTTGGCCAACGCCTCAACAGTCGGCTTCAAGCAGGAACGCTTCGTTCTCGAGCAGAAGGTTGACGGCAAGAACGTTGGAGATTCGCGTAACCTGCTGGAAGCTGTCAAGGCGTCAAGCTATGTGAAATTCAGTTCGGGACCGCTCGAGTCCACCGAAGCGCCGCTCGACTTTGCATTGCAAGGACCGGGCTTTTTCACGCTCGCGGATGATGACGGCACCTACTACACGCGCAACGGCCGATTTGATCGCAACTCCGACGGCATGCTTGTTGATGCACAAGGCCGCCGTCTGCAAGGTATCGGCGGCGACATCACGCTTCCGCCTGGAATCGTGACACTCACCGACGACGGCAACATCAGCGTGGACGGCACGACGATCGACAAATTGCGTGTGGTTGAGTTCACCGATTCCGGCGCATTGGTCAAGAAGGGCGACAACCTGTTCACCGACCCAAACAGCGCGGCGGGCGAGCAGCAGGTGCTAAGAACAAGCGTTGCACAGGGCTTTCTTGAACAATCCAACGTTGACGCCGTGCGTGAAATGATTGAAATGATTACCAACTCGCGGACATATGAAGCAAGTTCCCGACTTATGTCGGCGCAAGATCAAACTCTGAACCACGTTGTCAACGACATCGGCCGAGTCTAAAGGTTAAAACTCATGATCAAAGCACTCTACACGTCTGCCTCAGGTATGCAGGCGCAGCAACGGAATCTCGACAACACGGCGAGCAACATTGCCAATGCCAACACCACCGGCTATAAGCGCAGCCGCATTGAGTTTCAAGACCTAATTTACGAGAATATTCGTATTCCGTCGGCAACGGATCAAGGCACGACACTACCCGTTCCGCTACAAATCGGCGGCGGCACGCGCGTTGTTGCGAGCGTCAAGAACTTTGAAACCGGCGCTCCCCAAGAGACCGGCAATCCGCTCGACCTGATGATTCGCGGTGACGGATTCTTTCAAGTTCTGATGCCGAACGGCGTTGTCGGCTTTACCCGCGACGGCGCATGGAAGATGACTTCCGAAGGTCAGATCGTGAATGCGCAAGGTTTGCCGATGGAGCCGCCAATCAATGTTCCGACAGATGCAACGTCCGTGATGATTTCACCGGAAGGCAAAGTTTCAGTCATGACGCAAGGAAATAGCACGCCATCGGAGATCGGACAAATTGAACTGGTACGCTTTGTGAATCCCGCCGGCCTGTTGAATGACGGCGGCAATGTATATACGCAAACGATCTCGTCCGGCGATCCACTCTCCGCTACGCCGGGCTCGGACGGAACGGGCACAATTGAGCAAGGTTATCTCGAAGCATCGAACGTGAAGATCGTCAACGAGATGATCAATCTCATTACAGCGCAACGCGGCTACGAGCTAAACTCTCGCGCCATTCGCACCGCCGATGACATGATCAGCATTGCAACTCAATTGAAGCGGTAATGAAGCTCGGACTGCTACTTTCGCTTAGCCTGTTAACGACGATGAGTAACGCGCAAAACTATCCCACGCTCGAGCAGATTATTGCCGCAACGTGGGTTCCGCACCATGTCACTTGCAAGTGGGAACCGATGTTCGGCGACCCTTCCGCGCTTGACAAATTGAAAGACATTGAAGTTGTTGGGCAGCTGGATGATTTCGCCAACGGACTCCTGACGGTCACGTTGAAAGGCATTGACACGAACGGAACCGAACACCGATTGACGCTTAAAGGACGCGCTCGCATATTCGGGCAGGCTTACAGCGTCGCCTCACGCGTGAAAATTGGTGAAGAAATCAAATTGGCAATGTTAGCGCCGCTCACATGCGAGTGGAGCAACTTACGCGCAATGGCGCTGCTCGACGCGGGCGCAATCGTCGGCAAATTTGCCGTGCGACCGCTGGTGCCGGGCCGCGTGATACTGGCAAGCGACGTCCGCCCGAAAACACTCGTTCGCAGCGGTGAACCCGTGATCGTATTCTACGAGCAGGGCGGAGTCATCGTAAAAGTTGAAGGAGTCGCGATGAAAGACGGAGGAGTCGGCGAAAGGATTCCAGTGCGCGTGCCTGAAGTGGAAAAAAACAGACTTGAAGGAGTGATACAAGATGATGCGACGCTGCGTTGGATTCCTTAGTTTGATCGCGCTGCCGCTGGTCATGCAAGCTTCCGGTGTGACAAACCGGGGCATTGCGCCGTCGCTCTACAGCGACTGTATCGCGCGCAACGTCGGCGACCAGCTCACCGTGCTGATCATTGAAAATTCTCTTGCCTCAGCTTCCGCGCGCACCAACACGAAAGGTGAATACGACGCAGAAGCAACAGCCGGCGGAACCGGCGCGCTTGACTTCATTCCACTGCTGTCCGGAACAGGCTCAACCAAGAGTGAACACAAAGGTACCGGAACCACCACACGTCAAGGTACTCTGCGCGCGAGCGTGGTCAGCCGAGTGGTTGAAGTCTTGCCGAATGGCGACCTACGCATCGAAGGCGAGAAGTCAATCATCATTAACGGCGAAAAGCAATTGACTATACTTTCAGGCACAGTTCGCCAAAAAGACATTACGCCGCAGAATACGATTACTTCCGACCTGATTGGAGACGCAGAAATCTCCTATAAAGGAAAAGGCGTGTTGGCAAACACAGAACGCCCCGGAATCTTTGCGCGCATCTTTGATTGGATATTCTAATGAGAAACGTTATTCTCACTGTACTCTTGTGCGTTTGCTCAGCATTTGCCGGGGTTCGCGTCGGCGACTTGACCAACTATCCGAATAGCACGCCGGTCACTTTAACCGGCTACGGATTGATTGTCGGACTTGCAGGGACGGGCGATGGAAGCAAGTCCACATTTACTCCGCAAACTTTTGCGAGCATGCTTAAGCAATTCGGAAT
This sequence comes from uncultured Alphaproteobacteria bacterium, assembly GCA_964587105.1. Taxonomy (GTDB): domain Bacteria; phylum Electryoneota; class RPQS01; order RPQS01; family RPQS01; genus JABWCQ01. The sequence goes on from CAZPKG010000001.1 coordinate 222,199, forward strand.
TGAAGTTGCTCCCGGCGATCTCAAATTGAAGAACGTTGCGGCGGTGATGGTTTCCTGTGAAATGCCAGCAGGCGCACGCCGGGGTTCGCGGATTGATGCGCTTGTCTCGTCGCTCGGCGATGCAACGAGTTTGCAAGGCGGCACGTTACTGCGCACGGTGTTGAATGATCCGTGGAATAATCCAATAGCAGAAGTTCAAGGTCCGGTTTCAATCGGCGGCTTCAATTTTGAAACGGGCGGAACACGCGTTTCGCGCAATCATTCTGTGGCGGGACGAATTCCCGGCGGCACGGTGTTGTTTGAAGACGGACCCGAACTGCCCATGCCTGCCGACAGCTTTGTGCTTGTGTTGGAGCAACCCGACTTAAGGACGGCCGTGAGTGTTACGAAAGCTATTAACGCCCTCTATGCCGACGCTGCGCGCACAGAAGATCCGTCGGCTGTCATCGTGAGTGTCCCTGCTATGTATGAATCTCAAAGTGACCGGCTTGAGTTTCAATCCATTATTGAAGACGTCGAGATTGATCCTGCGGGTAGTGACAAAATCGTCATAAATGAACGTACGGGCACGATCGTCGTCGGCACCGCTGTTTCACTCTTGCCAACGGCCATTGCGCACGGGAATCTGACTGTCGAAATCTCGGAACGCCCCGTAATCAGCCAGCCTAATGCGTTCGGTCAGGGTCAAACAATTGTTGAAAAGCAAAGCACGATCACGGTTGACAACGCAGGCGAAGGATTGAAAGAAGTTGCCGGTGCAGCTTCGGCAGGTGATGTAGCGCGAATGCTGAACTCGCTCGGAGTAACTCCGCGTGATATGATTGCAATTTTTCAAGGGCTCAAAGCCGCAGGTGCGCTGCGAGCAGAATTGGTCATTATTTAATGAAGATCACTCCGCACAATGGCTTTCTTCCGTTTGTGAAGACAAAAGATAAGTCCAACACCCCCGAAGCACTTAAGGATGCTGCGGAGGGATTTGAAACTTTGCTTACGCATCAAATGGTGGAAGAGCTGCAAAAGGACCTTGAAGGCGAGTCCATGTTCGGTGGAGGAGTTGAAGGCAACACGATCGGCGCAATGGCGGAGTGGGAGCTTGCAACTCAACTCTCCAAATCGCTTGATTTTGGAATTTTGCAGCAATTGCAGGCGTCCGTCGCCGCAGAAAAGGAAGACAAATGAGTCCAGAAGCTCACGACTTTGTGCGCGAACTTGGCGTGCTGAAGATACATATTCAGCATCTTGAGCAAATGCTGCGCAAGAACGAATTGTCCGGTATTGAAGGCGAATCGACAGAAGTAGAGACAACTCTTGTGCGTCTGCTTCGCGCGCAGCGCGCGCTGCCGCGTAATGAACAACAACAAATGCGCCGCCGATTTGTCGCGTTACGTCAAGATGCTTTGCGCACTTTGGAAATCTCGCGCCGGATTCTCGATGAAAGCCTGCGCGCAACCGTTGAACTCATTGAAACCATCGAGGCGAGCAGCAATTACGACGGTCGGCGAGGTGGTCGCTCAATTATGATAGACCGAAAGGCGTAACGCATGAGCACGCTATCAAATATCCTTGAGCAAGGCCGCCGCGCGATTCAAGTGCAGCAACTTGCCATGCAGGTTATTGGGCACAACACTTCCAATGCCGGCACGGTTGGCTATTCGCGCCGCCGCATTGATTTGGGCACGGCGCCTCCGGGAGCAACCGGCGAGTGGGGCGTCGGCGCCGGAGTTGATATTAATGATCTCTCACGTGTGCGCGACCGTTTACTGGATCAACAAATTCGCAGTGGAACCACGGTTTCTTCGTACTGGAACTCGCGCGAAGATCAGCTAGGTCGAATTGAAGAATCGTTCAACGCGCTGGGCGACAACAACCTTGGCTCGCTGATGGATAAGTTTTGGCAAGGTTGGCAGGACCTCGCAAATGATCCTGAAAGCATGGCGCCGCGCTATCAAATGCGAGACCGCGCCAGCGCACTGGTTGGCGGCCTGAAACGAGTTTACAGCGACCTTCAGGGCCAACTTCAAGAGGTGAACCAACGGATTGCCGAAGGCGCTGAAAAGGCAAATGAGTTAACAGCCGGAATCGCCGAACTTAACGTGCAAATCGTCGCTGGCGAATTGGGCGGTATGGAAGCCTCCGACTTGAGAGATTCACGCGACCTTATGGTTGAGCAGCTTGCCGGTCTAATGGACATTTCCATTCAAGAGCAGACAGACGGCACGATCCATGTTTACAGCGGCGGAAATATTATTGTTCAGCGTGACATTGCTATCCCTATAAGCATTGATCAAGTTGAAACAGACCCCAAGAATCACGTTGTGTTGACTCTGGGCAATTCGTCATCGACGTGGAAGCCGAAAGGCGGTGAGCTTGGCGCGCTCTTTGAGCAGCGCGACGTGGAATTGCCGAAAGTAATGGCTGAACTTGATCGCTTCGCCAGCGAATTCAGCCAAGCCGTTAACGCAATTCACATACAAGGTTGGGGCTTGAACGGATCGCAAGGACAAGAGTTTTTCGCGTCCAACGTGCAAGGCGTCAACGATCTTGCGTTGTCAGACATGATCATGGAAGACGCTGGACGCATCGCCGCGTCCTCAAGCGAAAATGCGCCCGGTGATAACTCGCTTGCGCTCGCCATCGCGGGAATCCAAAATCAAACTATGAGTTCCGGTTACTCCATTGATGAAATGCTGCGTAACATCCCTCTTGAAGCGGGAAGTCGAAGATCATCAGCGATTCAACAACGTGACGTGGAAACGGCCGTTTTAGACAACGCCACTAACCGCCGATTTGCGATCAGCGGAGTAAGTTTAGATGAAGAGATGGCACGCCTGTTAGAAACGCAAAAAGCGTACGAAGCGGCGGCGAAGATCGTTCAAACCGTAGATGAAATGATGCAAACCGTTCTCAACTTGAAGCAGTAGTATGCGAGTATCACATCTTCAGCAGCATCAAAGTTTCGTGCGCGACGTAGAGCAGCGGCTCTATAACATGACGCGTATTCAGCAGGAGCTGGGAACCGGCAAGCGCCTTGAGCAGCCTTCGGAAGACGTCAATTCGGCCGCTCATGCTCTAAGTGCGCGAACTCAGCTTGAGTCGATTGCGCAATATCAACGAAACATTGAAAACGGACAAGGTTTCGTTTCGGCTGCAGATTCTAAACTTACATCAATCGTTGACTTAATAAACGAAATTGACGCACTTGCACTTTCTGCCGATAATGACCACGTCTCGCCTGAAGACCGTAATTTTGCTGCGCAGGAGATGAATCAGAAGCTTGAATCGTTAATGGAGTATGCGAACGCACAATTTGGCGATCGCTACTTGTTCGGCGGACATGGTACAACCACTGCGCCGTTTGGTGAAACGCGTGACGCAAATGGCCAAATCACTAATGTCGCCGCACAGTCGCAATCTATAGAGGGACGCATCTATCGCATGATCGACGAGAACGAGAATGTCGCGATAAATGTTACAGGCGATCGGCTCTTTCAGCCTGTCGGCGAGGAAAATACCGCGACGGATTTATTTTACGTGGTCAGAAATCTGCGCGATACAATCGCCAACAATAATACTCCGCCGGAAGGGCAAGAGGCTACCCTTAGCACGCACGTCCTGCGTGAGAACCTTGACGCAATTCGGGACAGGATTGTTGAACAGCAAACCTACATCGGGTCTCTGGGTCAGCGGCTTAAAGATAAGTTAAGCGAACTCAGCGCAACGGAAATAGATTGGACAGACCGCTTGGAACAGGCTCAGGGATCTGAGATGACAGACCTCGTGAGCAGACTTTCCGTAGAGGAAGGCGTGTACAACGCGCTTGTCGCAATTCAATCACGAGTATTAAATCGTTCACTCATTGACTATCTGGGTTAAAATGTCAAAGCGCGCACTCATTACTGGAATCACAGGGCAAGACGGAAGTTACTTGTCCGAACTGCTGCTAAACAAGGGTTACACCGTGTTCGGAATGGTGCGCCGATCAAGTACCGAAAACTTTGCGCGAATTGAGCACCTGCGCGATCAACTGCAACTTGTGCAGGGAGATTTGCTGGACGCCAATTCTCTCGAAAGCGTTCTCAAGACTTCGCGACCGGATGAAATCTATAATTTGGCCGCGCAGAGTTTTGTACCTGCCTCGTGGGCACAACCAATTCTGACCGGCGAATTTACCGCACTGGGCGTCGCGCGCTTATTAGAAGTGATGCGAACTATTTGTCCTGAGGCGCGCTTTTATCAGGCGTCGTCCTCTGAGATGTTCGGCAAAGTGCTTGAAGTTCCGCAGAGTGAAACCACGCCGTTCTATCCGCGCAGCCCTTATGGCGTCGCTAAGGTTTACGGTCACTACATTACCGTTAACATGCGCGAATCGTACAACTTGTTTGCTGTAAACGGTATTCTTTTCAATCACGAGTCACCACGCCGCGGGCTTGAATTTGTCACACGAAAGATCACGAGATCAGTCGCGGCGATTAAGCTTGGTTTGCAAAACCACCTTGAGCTTGGGAACCTTGATGCGCGGCGTGATTGGGGCTTTGCGGGAGACTACGTTGATGCGATGTGGCGCATGTTGCAGCAAAGTAAACCGGATGACTATGTAGTTGCGACCGGCGCAACTCATAGTGTACGCGAGTTTGTGAACGCTGCTTTCGCAACCGTCGATCTTGATCCGGAAGCGCATGTGCGAATTCGCGCTGATTTGATCCGCCCGGCCGAGGTCGACCTTTTAGTCGGCGATCCAAGTAAGGCAAAGCGTGTTCTGGATTGGACGCCTGAAATTGACTTTCGCGGCTTAGTCGAAATGATGGTGCGTGCCGACTACGACGACCTCTCGGCACTGCATCAGAAAGCGCTTCCAATTCAAGCTTCAACGTCACGACGACAAGTTGCCCGTAGCCTCAGATTCAGCAAAGCAAAAGCGTAGTCGCCTTGGAATCGTTTGGACATATACTGGCCGGCCTTGCCGCTGAAGTTCAGGCAAACCCAAATCGCTTCGAGAGTTCGCAGCGTTTGTGGGCTCGATTGTTTGCTGAGGCCGCTTCTGAAGTTAGTCCTCAAGCAGAGTTGGATCTGCTTAGGATTAGCCTGCCTGCTCCGTTTGCCCTATCAGGTTGGTATGCTTACTTTGATCAGAGGGCGACCGATCTATTGGCTCGCGCTGACATCTGTAATCTTGACAGTACGTGCATTGTTGATCTAAATAATCTCAAGAAACGTAGTGCGGCCTTTGGCGGAATCTTCAGAGTGGTCAATCCAGCGACTCGCAAAAACTCTAAGCCCAAAGGTGCTGCCCTGACGATTGGCATTGACCTTCGACCGCTTTCTATTCCCTCAAGCCGCAATCGCGGTATTGGACGTTATCTAATTAATACCCTTCCGCGTTTTATTGAAAAGGCTGCCCGTCATAAGTTTGTGTTGCTGACTGAACCGGGTGCGAAGCGCGATGAAGAACTGCTCAGTCTCTTTCAGCGAACCGATATTGATTTTCGCGAGTTCTCGTCTGGATGTGACCACGATCTTGATCTATTCCTGCTAACCGATCCAACACCGATGTTGACCGGGAAGCGGCTTGCTGACCTACCTGTCACGCAATGCGCTTGGATGTCCTTGGTTTATGACTTCATTCCGCTTGAATACCCGGAGTTGTACTTACGCGGAAGTGATCAGCTTGTTGACGAGTACCTTAGTAATATTGAGACAATTGCCGAGAGATGTCAGGCAGTGTTTCCAATATCACGGTATGTTGCGACGCAGTGTGAAGTGTTGTTAAACATTGAAGCGAGCCGAGTGTTGCCGATTTTCGGTGGAGTTGACGAGAGTTTCTTTACATCGGCGACGGCTTCAACACTGAGGGAGTTTCCCGAGCCATACTACCTTTATGTGGGAGGCGCCGATGCGCGGAAGAATCTCGCCGGCTTGATTAAAGCGTTTGCTGAGGCGAGTTCGCAACTGCCCTCCGAGTTGAAGCTCGTCTTGGTCGGCGAAATGAGTGCTGACAAGACTAATAAGCTCTTACGCGATATGAGGCTTGAGCAACTTGTCGGAACGGTCGTTGGCCTTGGCAGCATAGATGATGTGCGGTTGCGCGGCTTATATGCAAATGCGTTGGCAACCGTGTTTGTCTCTCATAGTGAAGGACTCGGTCTCCCTGCGTTGGAAGCAATGGCAACGGGGTGCCCAGTGATAGCTTCGAAGACAACGGCCTTAGGTGAGACCGTCGGCTCCACAGGTGTTCTCGTTGATCCAGCTTCAACATCTGAAATAGCGCATGGTATGATTCGCATTGCAAAGGACTCCGCACTACGGAAAGATCTCGCGCTTCGCGGCCCCATGCATGCGCGCAAATGGCGCTGGGACGACGTTGCTTCAACATTGCTTGAAGGAATTGAGAAGTTTGCCACTCGCGAAGTTCATTGTACACCGCGCACACGGCGGATGCGAGTTGCGATGATGAATCGCGAAAACGTTTGGAGCGCGCCCGGCGGCGATAGCCGAATCATGCTGCAAATGCAGGACGCAGCCTTACAAGCGGATGTCGAAGTGTTCTTCCCTTCGTCCTGCAATCAGGCAAACGATGCGGATATTATCCACTTTGTTAACATGACCTTGCCGGCGCCTTTGAAGGATGCGGTACTGTTCTCTCAAGAGCGCAATATTCCCCTTGTGGTAACGACTTTGTATGAAGATTGGCCGCAGTACATAAATGCGTCTCACCAAGCATTTGGCATCTATCGCGCATATATGACAGGCAAGCTTGGTCGCTCAGATTTGTCGAATGCCCTGAATAACCTTAGAACGTCTCAAGCTGCACCTCAGGTCAACGTTGGAGAGAGTCTTCGGCACGCCTCACTTTTGTTAGCGTGCGCTGAATCCGAGGCGGCACGGCTCGCGAGCGATTTTTCCGATATTGAAGATCGTATTCATGTTGTCCCCTTTGAGGTAAATGTCCCACTTCCGACTGAGCGTAAGACAAGTGATTCTTTGCGATACGCGTTAGGTTTTGATGAATTCGTGCTCTGCATTGGCCGTCTTGAAACACGCAAGAATCAACTTGCAGTGCTCGCTGCGTTACAAGATGAGGATATCCCAATTGTATTTGCCGCAGGGGGGTACACTCCGCAGCCTGCATATGCAAACGCGGTGAGAGCTTGGAGGCGTAAGGCGCCTGTCACATTTGTTGATCGAATGCCCTGGCACCTCATGTCCGCGCTTATCAGAAGCGCTTCTACGCACGTATTGCCAAGTTTTTACGAACTTCCAGGACTTGTGCATCTTGAATGTGCTGCTGCGGGTGTTCCTGTCGTCGCTGGAGATTGGGGCGCGATCACAGATTACTTGCCCGATTCCCTTTTCTATGCATGTGATCCTCTCGATCTCGATTCCATCCGGTTAGCAACGCTAAACGCGCTAAGTGCGCCGCTTGCTCCGGCGGCCGCTGACATAGCACAGAGCTACACGCGTGAACGGCTGACTGATAATCTGATAGCAAGTTATGAGCGCGCACTGAAATATCATGAGCGCACTCCCAATCGAAATAAGCAATACGTACATAGGCCGTATAGGCCGGAATTCACCGGAGGAATCCATGCCGCTGTCTAATGCATCTCCACAAAAAGACGTTTCGATCATCATTCCTGTCTTCAATCGTTGCGATTTGACCGAGCGTTGCTTAGAGTCAATAGCTCGCAGCGAAAATCACGCAAGCTACGAAGTTATCATCGTGGACAATGCATCCACCGACGGCACTGCCGAGCTTTTGGCAGAGATTGATGGCGACATTACCGTCATTAGAAATAAGACGAATGAGGGTTTTGCATCAGCGTGCAATCGTGGCGCCAGGCTTGCCGTTGGAAATTACCTCTTGTTTTTGAACAACGATACGGAAGTTCATGACGATGTTCTTGATAGGCTGATCAAAGCTGCTGAGCAAACCTCAAGCGTCGGCGCCGTCGGCTGCAAGTTACTCTTCCCTGATGGGAAGACTCAACATGCAGGCATTGCTTTTAATGATGAAAATACTCCATACCATATCTTCCAAGGTTTTCCGGCTGATCACCCTGCAGTTAACACGTCCCGCGAAATGGCCGCGGTTACCGCCGCTTGCATGTTGATTAAGCACACAACGTTTGAGGCAGCGGGCCGCTTTGACACGTCCTATCGCAATGGCTTTGAAGACGTTGATCTGTGCTTGAAGCTCAAGCAGAAGGGTTACAAGAATCTCTATTGCGCCGATTGTACCGTGACGCATCATGAAGAGTCAAGCGAGGGTCGAAAGGCACATGATGCCGAGAACATGCTGCTGTTTGCAACTCGCTGGGGCGCGACGTCACTGAGCGATGAGAAGAAGTACCTTGCTCCGCACAATCTGACTATTTGCTGGGGAAAGAATGGCGGGCGCTACGAAAACACCGGCACGCCGACAGCAACGGATAGCGCAATGGAGTCGGATGATGGCCAAACGCTGTTAGATCTGGCGCAAAAGAAGTACCTTGAAGGCAAACATGACGAAGCCGCGCAAGTGTTGAATCGAATTGTGAACAAACGCTTGCAGATCGGTAAAGACGACGAGTTCGAAACGTGGCAATTGCTTGGTAACTGCATGGCACGCTTGAATCGCGCGGAGGAAGCGGAAAAAGCCTACTTGCAAGCCGCGGAAACAAATATGGAATCGGAGCGGCCTTTCCTGGGACTGGGTTCGGTTGCGATGTTGCAGGAAAATTGGACTGCAGCGCAGTACGGCTTCCTTGCAGCGTTGTCGCGCAATCCCAATACTATGCGCGCCGAGTTCGGATTGGGCGTCAGTCTTGCCGCGCGCAATCAGCACGAGAATGCCGTCAAGCACTTTAAGCGAGTGGTCTCACAGGACGCTCGAAACAGCGAGGCTGTCTTTTATTTGTATCGCTCCGCAATGGAGACGTCGCAACCGGAAGAGGCAATTGCCGCGCTGTCGCAGTATCTTGAAAACTGCCCGGAAGATGTCGATTTCTGGTTCCATCTCTCTGGAGCTTTGTGGAAGGCTGGATCGCTCGACGATGCGATTGACGTCTGCAAAAAGGTTCTTGAAATGAATCCGCAGCATGTTGACGCCCAGAGCACTTTGCGATTCATGGAACAACGTGTCACGGCAACGATCTAAAGTTCTCGTCATTCAGTGGGCGCGATTGGGCGATTTGTTCCATTCGCGTCCGCTGTGCGTGAGCGCACTGCGCGAGCTTTTTCCAGCAGATGTGACGCTGTGTTGTGATGCGCGCTACGAATCTGTCGTTCGCGACTTTCCTGAAGTTGACTATGTAATTCCGGTGAATCTTGGCAAGCTGACCGCAGAAATAAGAACTGACGCGACATTGCCTGACGTACTTGCCGGTTTCATTGACTTGCACCGAGAAATAGGATCGTTCGATGTTGTGATTAACCTAACGAACTGCGAGGCAGCTGCTCAATTTGCTCGATCGATTCATGCGCGTCAAATGTATGGATATGGTTTCGATGACAAGGGCGTGCTCAGAGAGTTTGCGTCGCGCGAGCGATCCGGTCAGCAGCATAAGCATATCTCCGAGGTATGGTCGGCGCTGATCTCTGATGACGCCCGCGCATTGCCGCTGATGGCAATCGGAACAGACGTGATCAAGAAACACTCCACGTCAATTGCGCTAATTTGCGACGCCGGAAGCGCGGAGCGAAGTTTGACAGTAGAGACGATTGACCACATTCTCAGCCACCTCAGTGATCTCGGTGCACAGCGTATTGTGCTATTAGGATCGACATCGGCTCCGGCTGTCAAGCACAGTTCTATTGTAACTGACCTGCGTGGGATGACGACACTTGCTGATCTGAAAGTACTGTTGTCGGAAGCGGAGGCCGTGATTGGTCCGGACACCGGCGCTCTTCATTACGCCGCAGCGCTTGGCAAGCCCGTACTTGGAATATTCCTTGATGGAGCGTCACCAGAAGCGACTGGACCACTTACAAAAAAAAGCAGGACAGTCGTCGCCCAAAGGCAGGACGACGCTTTTCAAAATGAGTTGGCATCTGCGCTCACAAGCTTTATTGACAACTCGCCGAGCGACATGGAATTGTCACCGGACATACAAGAAACTCGGTGTCAGTTGTCAATTGTCATTTCAGAATATGGACAAACGCATTACGCGGACAAACTGCTTCAATGTCTTGACGCTTGCGAGTTGCCTCAAAATACCGAGCTCATCGTAATGAGCAGCGGACTTGACACATTCAATATGCAAGTCGCGCTCAGTAGAACTAATGTGCTTGCTGATGCAACTGAATCAAAGCGTAGCTTCGCAAAGGTCTGCAATCGAGGTGCACTGATTGCGCGAGGCGAGTGGCTTATGTTTCTCAATGACGATTGTGAACTTGAGCCCTCCGCATTCTCGTGTCTGTGGCAAAGCCGCTCAAGCAGTGAAATCGTCGGTCCAGTGTTGCGAAACTGGGACGGTACTATTCAGTCAGCGGGCTACACTTTTGATGGCTACGAAGTAAATGAAGCTCACTCAACAGACATCGCGACAAACAGCGTTATTCACGGTGTGAGCGCAGCTGCAATGTTAGTTAGCCGCGATGTGCTCTATTCACTTGGTGGATTCGACACAGGTTTTCGAAACGGCTACGAGGATGTTGACTTTTGTCTCCGTGCTCACGCGAGAGGGATTAGAACACATATTGCCAATTGTAATGTTGTACACTTCAAAGGATCGTCGCCCGAACGCTTTGACTGTGATTGCGATAATTTAGAGCGTTTGAAGAGTCGTTGGAGTGAATCACGACCTCCTAAGAGAGCATCGCAACGATCTAAGACTTCTGCAACTCCCTTGTTGATCTTCTCAGATGAGCGGCAAGAGAGCGCTGGCGCGATGCTGCGCTGGGTTGATCCGCTAAATCGATGTGGTCTTCGCCTCGGCAAAGACTTCGGTTGGCTCAATACTGTTAACGCAAACGAAGAAACGGCGCGTGACGCCTTACGAAGTGCATCGTCAGTGATCGTGTTTCGTTCCGTATCGAGTGACGTAGCACGCAAAAGCATCCTAAACTGGCAGGCTGAACGCAATGGACCGCTATGCTATGATTGCGATGATCTTCTGATTGGTAGATTCCCGCGTGATTCACAACGCGAGGTGGCAAGACGAAGTTTCGAAGTTGCGGTTCGTGAGATCGCTTCACACGCGGATATACTCACAGCGCCAAACGAGCATTTGTTCAGTCAATTTGGAAAAGTCCAGGCGAGACGAATTGTGATCAACACGCTTCCGTTGCACCTTCACCTTATGACGCGCGCGACACATAGGAGAGTAAGCGAGTTCCGAATCGGGTATGCGGGTAGTACGGTGCACCAAACAGATCTTGCTATTGTCGCGCCGGCAATTGAGCAATTGCTCGAGAGCGATGAGTCATTCCGATTCTACTGGTGGGGCGCACATCCGGCTGGTCTAAGCAACCATCCTCAAGTGCGCAGAGGCGGCGGATGGATCGATGACTATTCGGCGCATGTTCGGCGTATTCAAAACGCAAACATTGATTTGTGGATTGCTCCACTCGGCGATGCGCCGCATAACTCAATGCGTAGCGTAATCAAGGCGTTTGAGTACATCGGGTGCGGAGCGCCCTGCCTATTCTCAGACGTTGATCCATTCCGGCGTGAACTTCAGACAGTCACACCTCATTTGTTGGTTGAGAACACAACCGGTGCATGGATTGATGCAATAAAGCATTGGAGAAGCGCTGATGAACTTTCAACCTACCACAGTGAATCAACTCGCGCGAAAGCAATGATAACACAATTGGGGCAAAATAGAACTGCGTATCGCCAGCTCATCAGGATGCTTCCGTTGCATTCCCAAAAAGATTCAGCTTGTGCCCACGGCGCGTTGATCTCATGAAAGCTCGGTTTACTTTATTTGACACGACGTCCGGCCACACAAGCGCGGTCCACAATTCTGGCACTCTGGTTCATAGCGCGCAAGACCCGGTTGCTGAAGCTAAAGCTATTGCAACGTTACTCTTGACAGACAATGTCAGGAAAATATTGATTCTTGGCAACGGACTTGGATATCTTCGGACTGCACTGACCGATCTTGGCGTAAACTGCCACACTGTCGAGCTTTTTGAGGAGCTTAATACACTTGCATTCGAGAGTAATCGATTTGCTGCTGATACATTTTGCTCAAATGCCGAAGAGCTACAGTCAGTGTTGAAACAACGCGGTTCTGAAGCACACCTCGTTGTTGCACCGTATGTAATGTCGCTGAGGTCCGAGCTTCCTCGCGACGTGCGCTTGCTTGTTGAGGAACTTCAAGTGACACTTCAATCCCAACACGTTTACAAGAGCATCATCGACCGAAACATTAGGGCAAATGTTGCGATGTTACACGAGTTGCCGAAACTCTCTGATATCGAAATAGGCACGAATAAACTCGCTATTGCCATTGGCTCTGGGCCGACACTTGATGCCTGCATGCCGGCACTTGTCGAGTGGCGCGAGCAATTAGTGCTCATCGCAGCCTCCGGCGCTGTCCCCGTGCTCAGCAACAATGGGATTCAGCCGGATTGGATCGTTGCAATGGAGGCAAGAGATGGTGTCGTCATTGACTTGGAGTCAGCACACGATAGGAGTACGGTTCTTGTCTTTCCGTGGACGCATCCAAGTGTGATGAGCGACGCACGTTTCAAGCGAGTCGTCGCTTCAGAAGCTGATAAGATCTTCACAAGTGGAGGCGCAACGGGCCTGGCGGCAGCAGATTTTGCGACGAAGCTGACAGCAGGAGCGGTCTTCATGGTGGGGATGGATATGAGCGACAGCGAAGGCGAGTACTCTGGGGGCAGTTCGCGTGTCACAGCGAATAGAAAACTTGGAGCAGCTAAGTTCAACGTCATGCGCGAGGCTGCTGCAAAGTGGGCGCAAGTGCAAAGGCAGTCTATCTATCACGTCGTTATGCCGGGCCAATCGGAAGTGGACGGCGCGCACAAATTGTACCCGATGGAGCTTGCTACGGCCTTCGCGCGTGAGCAGAATTACATACCAGTATACGTGGAAGCACACGCATGATTTCGATGCGCAAATACTCTTCAGACACAGCCACTCCGAAACTGAAAATCGTTGTGCCAACGCCGCTTTATGGTGGCAGTTTGCCCATTGCGTATCATGCAGCCGATGCATTTGCTGAACTTGGCCACACGTGCGATACTATCAGATTTGATGAGGGTTTTGCGCTCTTTGAAACACTGGGAACGGAAGTCAAGGACAGAGCAGGTAAGACGCTTAAGAGCCGTTTCGCGGAGTTGCTTGCTGACTATACTGTCGAACGCGCGATACAAACGAAAGCAGATCTTGTTTGGTACACGGCACAATCTCCTGTGTCCATCGCATCACTTAGAAAACTTCGCGCAGCGGGCGTTAAGGCCACGTTTTGGTTTGTCGAGGATGTGCGGCGCTTTGACTATTGGAAGCACATCGTCAGTGACTTTGACGTCGTGTTCACAATTCAAGTCGGCCCAGCAGCCGAGTCCATTCAAAAAGCCGGCGCGCGTCAAGTTGTCTATTTGCCAACTGCAGCAAGCACGAAGATCCATCGGCCCGTTGCATTATCGAGTGAAATGAAACGGCGCTATGGATCAAGTGTGTCGTTTGTCGGAGCAGGTTATCCTAATCGTGTCGCACTATTTGATCAACTTCGAATAGACGGACTGAAACTTTGGGGAAATGATTGGCCTAAATCTTGGTCAAATCGATTGCAAGAGTCAGGACGCAGAGTCTCGACCGAAGAGACCGCACTCATCTATAGCAGCTCTGACATAAGTCTGAATATTCACAGCGCAGTCAACGGAAACGTATTGGAGTACGGAGATTTCGTTAATCCGCGCACATTTGAAATCGCAGGTTGCGGTGGGTTCCAAATTGTGAATCGACAGGCGCCGCTTCAACACCTGTTTAATGATTCAGAGCTTTGCATAGTGGATAATGAAGCAGAACTGCAACGAGCCATATTACACTTTCGCGATAACCCAAGCGCGCGCAAAAAGATTGCTGAAGCTTCGCGTGAACGGGTTCTGCGTGAGCATACATATGTGCATCGCATGAAGAGTGCACTTGATCATGTACTTAAGACGCCGAATGCACCTACTAAATCGCTCAGCAGAGCGACAATGGCGGACCTAAAGATTGCAGCACATGGCGATCAGGAGATGCTTCGTTTCCTCTCACAATTTGCGGATAATGAGCCTGCGACGCTTCAAAAGCTTGTCGATAGAGTGTCAAAAGATCAGCATGAAATGTCGCGTGCCGAGCTTATCATTCTGCTTATGCATGAGTTTCGCAACTGGGGTGTTGACAAAGGTGTGATTCAATGAGTTCCGAGGCGTTGGTTATTGCAATAACAAGACTTGGCGATATTATCCAGACGGAGCCTATGGTGCGCGCGCTGAAGGCGCAAGCTAAGGTTGACAAAGTTACTGTGCTTGTCGAGCGATCGTTTGCAGAAGTCGCCAGCAGAATTAGCTGCGCAGATGAAGTCAAGTGTATTGATTTTGAACCGCTTCTCGGCCAACTTGACAGAACACACGGTTCAATTCCACTGAGGGAGTATCTTGAGCTTTCGGAGTGGTTGCAAGATAGTCGTTTTGAAACTGTGTACAATGTTACACACTCACGGCCTTCCATGATGCTGGCAGCACTCGCGGGCCATTCGGCTCAAGGTGTGACTCTCAACAGAGCTGGGATGCAAGTTGTCAACAATCGGTGGTTGCAGTACTTTTTCGCCACGAACCTCGCGCGCCCATGGTGTTCTTTCAACCTAGTGGACGTCTATGTCAATGCAGTTAATCCACAGATACCGCAGGTCGCGCGCAAGCTGAGTATGAAAAGTGCCAGTAAACGACGCAAGAAGAGTGTCACATTGCGAAACGCCGAAGTATTACTTCATGTAGGCGCTTCGAAATCCGACAAACAGTGGCCGCTCGAAAAGTTCGTTGCGCTGAGTAAGACCCTGCTTTCGCGCGGAGCAAATGTCACGCTTATGGGCGGCGTAAAATCAGAAACAACCAGCCGCGCATTTCCGGAGCATAAGAACTTTAGGAATTTGCTCGGGATGACAAGCGTTGCCGACCTGTTTGATTTATGTCACAACGCAAATCTATTGATCTCGGCTGACTCAGGGCCGGTTCATGTCGCCGCCGCTTGTGATTTGCCCATTGTTGTCATTGAGGGTGGTTCGGCGCACGGGTTTGAAACCGCACCGTATTGCGCAGGCTCGATTGTTATTCAGCCGCATCTTGAGAACTTGATGACGCGCATTCCGGGTAAGCACGTTACGTCTGCTGCGGCAGACTTGGTCAGCGTTGATACGGTCATGTCGGCGATAGAGTATTTGGCTGAGGAACGAGACAACATTGCGGTGTCTCCTCAATGCACGTCTTATGAAGCTTTTTACGGAGATGTTGTCCCCGGATTGGAGTTGCGCGCAATTAGTGGAAGCAACGCGGAATACGAGGAGTGGCAGCGGCAGCTCAGGCGTTTTTGGTGGCGAATAGGAAGTGGCGGACATTCGCTTTGTGGTGATGATGAATCGCGATTAGCATCGTGCGCCGTCGCAGCAGCAAACGCTGCGGGCGAAATCGCGAAATCTGACAACGATTTCGAAGTCCTCTCACAGCTGTCCGCGAAACTCAGCGCCGCCGAACAATCTTTGACGAAGTTCATCGGAAAATATCCGCCGCTTCACCACTTGAACTATTTCTTGCAAATTGCGCGATCAAGCGTTCAAGGAGAATCAGCGCAAGAGCAGGCGGAAGAGCTTGAACAACTCTACGATGACGTTGCAGACGCCGCGCAGGAGCTGAGCTTGCCCCGGAGTCGTCAACCAATATTGAAACATTCTAATTCAAATAGTGAAAAGGAACGAGCATGAAGATTTTCATGAACGGTCTTGAACTTGGCAGAGAGGCAACCGGTGAAATGGAAGTGGGTCAGGTACTATCCGAGATTCAAAGTGAAATCCACGCGGGTGGAAAGGTACTGCTTGGCGCAAGCATTGACGGCGTCGCAATTGAAAGCGGATTTCGCCGTCGCCGCCAACTTGCAACGCCGGTGACCCGCGTTGCGAAACTCGAGTTACTGATTCAAGATCCGGAGGTGGTTTCTGAGCAAATCTTAAAGGACTCTTTGCAAATTTATCGGCAAATTCAACAAGAGGCGCCGGTTTTGGCAACGCGCTTTCGGATGGGCGACGAGTTCACCGCGAATCAACAGTTGGCGGACGTGTTAGACCGTCTTACGTTGTCGCTAAAAGGTTCGTCGATGGCGCTTAAGCAACGACCACTAAATTCAAATTTACAAGGAAGATTGAACCAAGCGGGTGGCGAGTTAATGCCGGTTTTGGATCGCGTCTTGGCCGCGCAAACCTCCGGTGACTACACGGCCTTGGCCGACCAACTCGAGTACAAACTTCCAACGGCGCTTAAAAATTGCTACGACTGCATGTTGCAAGCTACTGAAACCCAAGCTGTAGCCCCGAGATAATGGACCCATGTCGCAAATTAAAGCTTTGCGGTGAGTATTCCGATAACCTGAGTGTAAGGAATCTGAATCATCTGGAGTACTTGACATGAAGCATGAAGAAATCTTGACCGTGCCCCGCGCACGGTCTCCAAAGGCACCAAAGCTATACTCAATCGGGCAGGTTCACGCCATCACCGGTATTCCCAAACCGACGATCAGGTACTGGGAAAAGGAGTTTGAAAGCTATTTGGAACCGCTGCGCACAACCGGCAATCAGCGTCGCTATGACGACAAGTCCATTGCAGATCTTGAAAAGATCAACTATCTAGTAAAGGTTCAGGGTTATACTCTGGACGGCGCAAAACGCAAACTTGAACTGCTGCGCAAAGTGGACGTCGAACGTCAGCATAGCAATGACCCTATGGCGGAACTGGCCCGCGCAATGTCAGACTATCTACTTAAAAAGTTGTCCCGCGATTAGCGGGTGAATCCTAAAATCACGGGAGTAACATGAGTACACGTATTAATCACAACCTGCTTTCCCTCGGCGCCCAGCGCTCGGTGTGGACTGCACAGAACGACCTCGATTCGGCCGTTCAGCGATTGTCCAGCGGACTTCGCATCAACTACGCGTGGGATGATCCCACCGGTCTCGGAATCAGCGAGCGACTCCGCTCCTCGATCTCTGGTATGGTTGAAGCCGAGAAAAACGCGAATTACAACATCAATATGATGCAGACCGCCGAAGGCGCGCTGGCCGTCATCGATGAGAAACTGATTCGTATGCGCGCCATCGCAATTCAAGCCGCCAACGGCGTCTTGACAACACTCGATCGTCAAGTGGCAAATGTCGAGTTCCAACAGCTCAAGAGCGAAATGGACCGCATCGCCCGCACGGCCAACTACAACGGCTACCGCTTGCTGGATGGCTCACGCTCCGCTGCAACTATGAGCACCGATCCCACTCTGGCACTTGGGTACAACGCGGTGACTACATCGGCTGACTCAGGGTCGATCAAGTTCCATATTGGCGAGAACAACAATGTCGGCCAGGATTTCTATTACATCAATATCGCCGGCATGACGGCGTCTGACCTGAATGTTGACGCGCTTGACGTGTCAAACACAGCATCGGCGCAGAACGCTATTGAGGCGCTTATTGACGCGATCAATTCGAAAGATACGACCCGTACATTCCTCGGATCGATGGTCAGCCGTCTTCAGAACACGATCTTGAATCTGAAAATTCAGCGTGAAAACGCCACTGCATCCGAGTCGCAGATTCGCGACGCCGATTTCGCCGAAGAAATGTCAAACTTCACTCGTTCGCAAATCCTGATGCAGACCGGCGTATCAATGCTTGGTCAGGCAAATCAGATCCCGAACATCGTTGCACAATTGGTTGGATAGATTTGAATGAGTGATTTCTCGGAACAGCCTACTACCAATCTTAGACAGTCATCGGACGGTCTGCCGGGAAAGCTCCGGCAGATCTCCGATGCTCTCTGGGATGCGGCCCAGCGCAAAGACCTGAACGAGGTCAATGCACTGCTCGACAGCCGCCAGGTGATCCTGGAAGCGTTGGCCGACGCCAAGCCGCTCGATGATCGGCAACGCCGGGAACTCATGGCGATTCAAGCCGCTGATAAGTATCTGATGCGGCAGTTGGACAACGAACTCGCATGGCTGGACCGCCGTCTGAATGGAGTCAGCCTGCGCCGCACCGCCGCAACGGGTTACCGGGCAAGCAGCCCACGCAAAACTCATCTGACGAGAACCGGCTAATAAAATGTGCGGCTCTGTTGCACTTATTAAAGAACGCACCGAGCTTGAAACAACCGTTCGTTCCGCGCTAAGACTACTTGAGTCTCGTGGACCGGACGGTTCAGGCATTTCTGTCACTTCAGTTGGGGCGCTGGGCCATTGCAGACTGATATTGCGTGACCCGGCCGGCGGAGTGCAGCCGATTGCACTGGGCGATGGTCGCACGATGGCTTATGTCGGCGAATTGTACAACGACATGAAGTTGCGCCAGATTCTCCAACTGAGCGGGTGGGTTCCGAAAAATGCCGGCGATACCGAAGTCCTCGCCAAAGCTATCGAACAATGGGGTGATGGTACTTGGAGCAAACTTGAGGCGATGTTCGCTGTGATGCTGCTTTCGGCAGACGGAACAGCGCTCAAACTTGTGCGTGATCGATTTGGAGTCAAACCGATTTTCTATGGTAGGAATCAACAGAGCGTCGCAGCTGCAAGCCAGCCCGCCGCACTGATTGAACTTGGTTTTGGCATTTCTGCATCCCAAGAAGCTATTATTCATTTCTTGACAACGTCGCAAGTCTGTTTTCACGGTCAAACGCTCTTTTCCGATATGAAAATTGCTCCGCAAGGAGCAACAACGACCTTATGTTTGGAGTCTGCCAATCAGACTCGCTGGTCGGAAGAGCTAAAGTTTGAGACCGCAAAGGAAAACGAGCCAAATCCGAAAAAACTCACCTATTTGTTGAGTGAAGCTGTTTACCGCCAGAGCCAAGCGGACTTTCCGGTCGGCGTGTTCTTGTCCGGCGGAGTGGACAGTTCAATTCTGGCGGCGCTGCTGTCAATCTCCAAAAGTGAACCGATTCATACGTTTGCTGCGGCGCTTGAAGGCGACACGGAAGATCTCGAATATGCGCGCATTGTTGCTGCGCACGTTCGCTCTGACCATACTGAAAAGGTGATTTCGCCCGCCGAGTTTTTCGCCGGAATGCGCGAACTAACCGTGCAACGCGCGTTGCCTGTTTCATTGCCGAATGAAGTTCTGATCTACAAACTGTCACAGACCGCAAAGCCTTTCGTAAAGGCAGTCCTGTCCGGTGAGGGTGCAGATGAGTTGTTTGGGGGTTATCAAAAACTTCATGCGCGGTTGCAAATCAGCAACACTCCGCAGGCAGATTTGTTTAAGCTGTATCGCGCCTCGACAGCCTGGTTCTCACATTCTAATTTGGCAGAATCACTTCGCGACGGTTCGGCAGTTCAAGCGGTGACAAAAGATGATCAAGCGGCGTTGCAAGACCTTGTTTCTGGAATCCCGCGCGAACATGTTGTACGCGCTCTCCTATTAAAGGACCATTTCGCGCACCTCTTGCTTCGCCTCGACGGAGCGGCGATGGCTGGCTCAATCGAGGGGCGGGTCCCCTTCACTGACAGCGACGTCGTGGAATTTGCGCTTGGTTTAAGCAATGCTCAGCTTGCCCCCGCATTCGGATTGGAGAAACCGATCCTCCGAAAAGCGGGTGTGGGTCTCTTGCCTGATGAGATTTTGCGCCGTCCGAAACGCGCCTTTCATGCCTCTTTAAGCTCTTTGCTTTGTTCCGAGGCGGGTCAACAAGAATTATTTTCTGCTCTTCAACAACCCTTGATTGCTAAACTCTTCAATCAAGAAAAGCTGGAGCGGATTTTAAGCGAAGATATCGAAACCCAAGTGTTTCACAGAACTTGGCTCATTTGTTCTTTAGGAATGTGGAGTGAACTCTGCCGGGTCAGCGAGATTTGCTGACCCTAACCTCATAGCTGAGGGGAATTTAAGTTCGTTACTGGGTCGCCGATAATTCTGGTGAACCGCGCCAAAAGGGTGCGAATAATTCATTAGAGCTTAACGGTCACTTTCCAGTAAAGCTCCCTCGGAGGAGGAACGCATGAGTACACGTATCAACCACAATCTGCTGTCCCTGAGTTCACAACGCTCGGTATGGACGGCACAGAACGACCTGGACAAGGCGGTTCAACGACTTTCCAGCGGTCTGCGCATCAACTACGCGTGGGATGATCCCACGGGTCTTGGCATCAGCGAGCGTCTTCGCTCTTCGATCGTCGGTATGGTCGAAGCAGAGAAGAACGCATCGTACAATGTCAACATGCTGCAGACGGCAGAAGGCGCGTTGGCTGTCATTGATGAAAAGCTGGTCCGTATGCGCGCTATTGCCGTACAGGCCTCGAATGGTATCTTGACGACGCTTGACCGTCAAGTCGCGAACGTCGAGTTCCAACAGTTGAAGTCAGAGGCGGATCGTATCGCCAAGACCGCCAACTACAACGGCTATAAGCTGTTGGACGGATCACATGCTGCGGCAACTGCTAACAGCGACACGACACTCGCGCTCGGCAACAACGCAGTCATCACGGCAAGCGACGGCGCCGCGATCAAGTTCCACATCGGCGAAACAAATAACGCTGGTCAGGACTACTACTATGTGAATCTGGGTGGCATGACTTCGGATGATCTTGGTATCTCCGGATTGAATGTTGCCGATACGGCTTCCTCACAAGCCGCAATCGACACCCTGATCGCCGCAATTAACTCGAAAGACACGGAGCGTACGTTCATCGGCTCGATGGTCGAACGCCTGCAAAACACGATTCTGAATCTCAAGATTCAGCGTGAAAACGCGACCGCTTCGGAATCGCAAATCCGCGACGCCGACTTCGCTGAAGAAATGTCGAACTTCACCCGCTCGCAGATCCTTATGCAGACTGGTGTGTCGATGTTGTCAACCGCGAACGGCATTCCGAATATCGTCGCACAACTCGTCGGCTAATCGGAAGAAATTCTCCCCGATATCGTTCAGGTCGCTCCGCGCAATCAACCGCGCGGACGACCGGGCGGAGAACCTTCTGAGAAGGCCTTAGCCCAAGAATGATAGGGAGGAGTAATGTCGCAAGGTGCAACCACGGTTTCGGGACTTGTATCGGGAATTGATTGGGATTCCACGATCAAGCAACTTATGCAAATCGAGAGGCGTAGATTAACACTCTACGAAGATCGAAAAAGCGAAAACGAAACCAAGCTCAATCTGTGGGCTCAGATCCAAGGCAAGCTCTCCGGGCTGCAAAGCGCCGCGCAGAACCTTGACAGACGATCAGAATTTGTGGTCAAATCGGCTTCCTCCTCCGATTCGTCCGTTGTCACGGTCCAGGCTTCGTCAAGTGCTCCGCGGGGTTCACATTCCGTTGAAGTTCTTGCCCTTGCCAAAGCCCACAGCATCGCGGCACAAGGCTTTGACGACAAGAATAGTTCCGGCGTCGGTGATAGTGGTGGAAATTTTGTCATCCAAGTAGGTGATGAAACCATCACGATCGCCGACGCCGATTTATCTTCTGCGACAACCCTCGATCAACTGAGGAATCTGATCAACAATTCCTCTGACAACGATGATCTGGTCACAGCGTCGATTCTGGACGACGGTTCCGATTCCGGTAGATTCCGCCTTGTTTTGACGGCGAACAATCCCGGACTCGACAACAGAATTTCTTTTCTGTCGAACCCCACCACGCTGAATTTCTCGACGAAAGTGGTTGATGATGCGGAAACCGGAGCAGGGTGGACTGGAACGTCCGCGCTGACCTCGGGAGGAACCTATACCGGCACGACCAACAAGAGTTTTGTGTTTACCGTCGCAACCGGCGGAACAGTTGGAACCACAAACGGTATCCAGCTTGATTGGACAGACAGCGCTGGCAACAGCGGTACGTTGACGCTCAATGCAGCAGACGTCGGCGTTGCCAAGACGATTGCCGAAGGTGTTACCATGACGTTCGGGGCGGGGACACTGGTTGCGGGGGATAATTTCTCGACGGATGTCTTCGTGCCAACGTTGACTGCTGCGCAAGATGCCAATGCGCTCGTTGACGGCATCTACGTTACACAGTCGTCAAATACATTGGAGAATTTTATTGACGGCGTGACGCTCAATTTGCTCTCCGTTGACGTGGGGAATCCGGTAACGATCACTATCGGTGACGACAAAGAGGCCATGAAGGGCAAAGTTCGCAGCTTCGTGGACGCGTACAATTCGGTGATGCAAGACTTGTCAACCTTTTCTTCATATGATGAAGAGAACAAGACAGCGGCGCCGCTGCTCGGCGATGGATTTCTCTCGTCGATTCGCAGTGAACTTGCTTCGATTGTCTCACAGCAGGTCAGCAAACTGCCGTCGGGGAATGACCTGACGCACCTCGCCGATGTAGGGATTCTATCCGGTTCGCGCGGACTACTGACGATTAACGAAGAAGATCTTACAAACGCATTGGACGACCGGTTTGAAGAGGTCGTGAGCCTGTTCAGTCAGTCATTTGAAAGCGTTGACAACAAGATCAATCTCGTTACGACAAACGACAAGAGTCAGGGCGGCGAATACTCGCTCGTCTTGAACTACGGCGCGAACGGCGTCCCGACTTCGGCGACCATAAATGGAAATGCCGCAACAGTGGACGGTTTGCTGATTCGCGGTGCGGAGGGAACATCGGTAGAAGGACTGGTGCTGAGCTTTACGTCACCAGGCACTGGGCCAGGTACGGTGAATACAACATTCCGATTGGGCAAAGGCATCACTGAAATGGTTGCTTCAGTTGCGGCCAACATTACCGATCTTGATACGGGCTCGATTCACTATGCCCAACAAAATCTCGAAACGCAGAACGAAAATCTTGACCGTCAGATAGCATCATGGGAAAAGCGTCTGGCGACGATAGAAGAGCAGCTCCGCCGTCAATATTCGACGCTCGAAACTACGCTTTCTAAAATGAGAAACCAGAGCAATTACCTTGCTGGAGTATTAGGATAACATGAAAGTCGCTCCTAACTTTTCGACCTATCGAGCAATGGACGCGGCATGCAGCACGCCGCAGTTAGTCTTGATGCTGTGTGACGGAGCAATTCGCTACACCCGCGAAGCCGCTGAACATATGCATGCCAACCGTTGGTCCGAAAAAGGACAGGCCATTGAGTCCGCAATTGAGTGTATTGGCGAACTCCGCAAGACGCTGAATTTGTCCGAGAGTACTGAGATAGTTCGACAGCTCGACAAGACCTACAGTTTTCTGTCCACTAAGCTGATGATCGGCAATACTCGCCGTGATATTTCCCAACTTCACCAAGTTGCCGATTCCCTTGCCCAGATTCGTTCTGGTTGGGCAGAGCTGTTTGACAAGCTGAAAGCCCAAGGCGCACTGCCGACGGCTGAATTTACTGCCGCAGCCCTCTAAGTTTGGGTGGCACAGCAGTTGCTTAACGATTTGACATAACATCTAAGAAGGATGATTTTGCCATGCGCGTAGAATCGCAACGGCCATATGGCCTCCCAAATCTTCTGCAGGAAGCCAAAGAAGCAGGCGCAGAAAAGGCCTCGAAGACCCCTGAAAAGGCCGTAAATTCCTCAGGTGATCAGTTTGAACTCTCTGCGGAACAAAAGGTTACGCAGGATATTTTGGCTGTTTCCCGTGAAGCCACCGAATCAGCAAGTCTGACACCAGAACGCGTAGCCGAAATACGCAATCGCGTTTCGAGTGGGTATTACTTGACCCCTACGGCGGCAGAAGAGACCGTAAATGCTCTGACAGGTTTCCATCGGTAGAGCGGCTCGCGATTCTCTAACAGTTATACCTTCGCTCGAAGTCGTAAGTGTAATTTTTACAGTGGTACAAAGTCTGACCACGAAATGTAAGTGCCTCTGGAGTTTGCTCCAAGAGGCATTTTTCATGGTACGAAAGTTGCCCTTGATTTGTTTGCTTGATTCCCATGCTTATTAACCGTTTGGATTACGCAACTTGCTGATTAGTCCGTTGCCACCGCCGCGCGTCCTGATAATAGACGATGACCCGGACATTTCAAGTGTTCTGGTTGCTGCTCTCGAGGCTGTCGGTTGCGTCGTTTCTTCTGAGACAAGTTCGGAAAGGGCTGAAGAGGCCTGCAATGCTGCGCATCCTGATCTTGTGTTAGTTGACCTGATGATGCCCGGCAGATCGGGGATTGACCTGCTTGCGCCGCTGCATGAAATTGCACCCGACGCAATCATCTGCATTATGACAGGCATGGGCGACCCCGCACTCCTACAGCGCTCTTTGAAATCTGGTGCGTGGAACGTACTCTGCAAGCCGTACTCGCTTTCAGATCTTGCCGAACTAATCGATATGAGTTTGCGGCTTTCCGCTTCGTTACGTGAAGAAGCCGGCGCAGGCTTCGTGACGAAAGAATCGGAGTGGGAGTTTAGTGGCGATCATAAGCCAACGCCCGCAGATCTTGCGCGATTAATCGCCGTCGCCGCTGAATGTGGGAACGACCCCGACGTGTCATACCGAAAGCTCCCGTTGTTAGCACAAGAGTTGATGGACAACGCGTTCGAGCATGGCACGCGCGGCAACCCGGCAATCCGCTACGGATCACGTCTGAAAACGGCGCCGGAATCCTTGGAACTGACCGTTTGGGACTCCGGAAACGGATTTGACGGCAAAACGAAAATCAGACAAATGCAGCACTCGACTCCCAGCGGCAAAATGTCGGGATTGCAATTAGTTTCTGCGCTGGCAGATGAAGTTCAATTTAACAAGCAACCGAACTCTATCACCGTGATCTGGCGCAGCAAGAGCAACGCAATACAATCAGGGGAAGACGCGTGAACCGTCCGACGTTGCGAGTTCCCAATCCGAATCGCTCCGGCGGTCTTGCGCACATTCTTGTCATTGTGCCCGAAGACAGAATCCGTGCGCACGTTTCGCTTGCGCTGTCTGATGTTGACGGGATCGAGGTTCATTATGTCGCAAACGCACACGACGCTATCAGGCAGATACAGCACAATGTTCCGGCAGCAATTCTCGCCGATGTCGCATTACCTGATCTGGATGGTTTCAAGCTCTGTAAGTTGATTCGACTGCCGTTGGTCTCTCGTTCAGAGCAGATTCCGGTTATCCTCATATCCAGTGCCTATCGCGACGTGCTGGCCGAGCATGTAGCTCGCAAAGCTCACGCGTTTGCATTCTTGAAATTACCCGGTGAAGCGGACTTGATCGGACGAACGATTGAACTCGCCTTGAATCGACTGTTGCCTAATGCCAATGATCATCAGGTGCTTGGACACAAGGGTAATGTGCAAATTATCTGCAGCGACGACGCATTTGGGCATACCGTTTCCACTGCGCTTGAGCTTGACGGCTGGCGTTGTGATCGGCAACGTATTATTGGGGATATGGCTGCAAGTTGGAAAGCAAATTCGACGCAAGTCGCATTTGTCGAAATCCCCACGCGTGGTTCGATAGCTTGGCCTGAAGGACTCAACAGTGCAAATTATGATCATCCCGTGATTGTTGCGATGATTCGCAGACTTGATGCGGAGCGCGTGATTGAATTGATGGAGCGCGGAGTTGATGAGTATTTGGTCATTCCGTGCGACCCAACCAGCATTGTGGATGCATGCCGGGAAGCCCGTGTTAAGTACAACTTCCGCAGCATGTACAATGAGTTTGATTCGCAAATGGTCAAACTTAAGGTCGTCTCTGATTATCTTGAATTGGTAATCAACAACTCGCATGAGGCCATCTTCACTTGTGATCCCACGGGCGTCGTGAAATTGTGGAACAAAGGCGCCGAGCGGGTCTATGGTTACACCAGCGACGAAATCGTCGGCAAGAATGTGGATGACTATCTCGATCCGCCGGGATTCACTCGCAAGTCGCCCAGCGTTATGAGACTATTGCAGCAGCGAGGTTCAATGATGGATCCCGAAGTGCAGCGCATCCGTAAGAACGGCGAAGAATTTCCGGTGTCTGCAACCTATACGCTGCTTAAAGATTCGCACGGTGAGATGCTCGGCTTCTCGGTAATCGAGCGTGATGTGACGCCGATTAAGCAGCTTGAAAATGAGAAGATCAAGTCGGCCAGGTTGCGGGCCATTACCCAGACCGCCGTCACGGCAAACGATCACATTAACACGCCGCTCGGGATCATTCTCGGGTACGCGCAGTTTCTGGAACTTAAGCTCGCCGGAGCGGATCAACAGGATCGCGCGGCGCTCGAAGTCATCCAGCAGCAGGTTCACAAAATCAAGGGGATTATGAACAAGCTTAAGCTGATCAGCGATCCAATCGTGAAGAACTACTCGATTGAAGGCGTTACAATGCTTGACTTGTCCAAATCCCAACTTTCGAACGAAACAACAAATTAATCATATCATCGCCGCGAGGCACACATGGAAACACTGAAGAAAAAAGTTCTTGTCGTAGATGATGACGAGGTCATCCGTGATCTCCTGATCAACTTCTTGAAGTTCTCGGGATATGAAGGAATCGGCGCGCCCAACGGTCAGAAGGCCCTTGAGCTTGTCATTGCCGACGCGCCTGACATGATCATCACGGACATTCATATGCCGCTGATGAACGGCTTTCAGCTCTTGCGAGCCGTCAAGCGCGTTAATCCCGACCTGCCCGTCATTTTCATCACCGGATTTGCCCACTTCCGCAGGTTCTTCGCGGACAAGACGGCGCGAGCCGACGGATTTCTTGAGAAACCGTTCTCGCTTGAATCAATCGACGGTCTGGTCAAAAAGTACCTCTAATTTCGGGGGCGCTTGACTTTCTTGGTCGGCTAAACTATCTTCGATAGAACATGTCTGACCGCGAAGTCTTAATTGTTGATGATGATGCGTCGGCCCGTGAGGCCCTGGCGGCCGTGCTCCATGAGCACGGCTTTGCCGTGCATCAGACTGCCGATGGTCAAGAGGCGCTGAAAATCCTCAATATGCACCGAAACGTCCGTGTGCTTCTGACGGATGTGCGCCTACCCGGAATGAACGGAATTGAGCTGTTGGCCAAGGTTCGCGTCGCCGACCCCGGAGTCCACGTGATTCTTGTGACGGCGTTTGCACAACGAAATCTCGCCCTTCGCGCCCTAAAACACGGCGCCGCCGATTTCCTGCCCAAACCCGTTGATGCTGCAACGCTAATGCGCGTTGTTGAACGCTCTTTTTACAGGTCGCGCCTCGATAAGCTTGCCGCTATCGGCAAGGAGGCCTTGGGAAAGCTCAAGAGTCGGGCGATTCTCTGCTCGCGCGACGGGACAGTATTGTCGGTCGCGGCGGATGTGGCCATGCTGTTGGGTTCTGACAAAGCCCTTCTGACCGGCAAGAAGCTTTGGCAGATTACCGGGTGGTCGGAACTGAAGAATCTCTTTGAACGCGAAATTACTCACCCCGTTGTTATTCCGAGGCCGGAGTTTTCCGTTCAGATTCAACGGCTCGAACTCGATTCCGAGAGCGACCAAGTTGTACTGGTAATCACCGACATCACGAGCCTTCGCCAAATTCAGCGGGACTTGTTGGCTGTCACGCAGGATATTGAAGCCCGCGTCTCAGAACGTACGCGGTTTTTGAGCGAGGAAATTGAGTTCAGCGACCGCCTACTGGACACGGCGGACGTCTTGATCGCTTACGTCAATCCCGACGGCAGGCTCGAACGTTGGAATAAGTTCGCCGCTGACTTGACGGGCTTGACATTCGAGGAAGCCAGTGATCAGATTGCGGACTTCTATCGAGACCGTAACTCCGCACTGGCCGAGATTTTTGATCCGTACTGGGAACATGAGATTACTTCGCGCGTTGCGCCGTTCCCCGGACCTGACGGAACGCTCCGGCTGCTGACGTGGAGCGCGAGACGTTTCCGCGAAGCGCCCGGCCGGTTCGGTCGTTTGATTATCGGGATGGACGTTACCGAGCAAAAGCAACTCGAGTCCACCTTGCAGCATTACAATGCCTATTTGGAAGACATGGTTCGTCAAAGGTCGCGTGAGTTGAAAACCAAGAACGCACAACTGATACATACTGCAAGACTCGCGTCGCTCGGCGAAATGGTCGGCTCGATTGCGCATGAAATGAAGCAGCCGCTGAACGTCATCGCAATTACCTCCGACCTGATCAAGCTTCTGCGCAAGAATGGCAAGCTAAACGACGAGTTGCTCGAGAACAATCTTGAGAAAATTCGTGCAACCGTCGAGCGCATGGCAGATACGATCAACCATCTGCGCGGCTTCACGCACGTTGACTCCACGACTTTTACACGCCTGACGATGCATGACGTAGTGGAAGGCGCAATTACGCTGGTCGGCGAACAGATTCGCCAGGAAGACATCGAAATCAAAGTGAATCTTCCGCACCAAGCGGATACATTCCGCGGTGACAGGAACCAGATTGAGCAGGTGCTGATCAATCTGCTGGTCAATGCGCGCGATGCAATCCTTGAAGCTGGAGACCAAATCTCCGTCAAGGATCGTGCAATCGAGATTCGCCACACTGAAATCGACAGCCCCAACTGGTTAGGAGTTGAAGTCGTTGACCATGGCATAGGCATGGCATCAGACGTCGTGCAGCATATCTTTGAGCCGTTTTACACGACCAAAGATTCGTCGCGCGGCACAGGACTTGGTTTGTCAATTTGTTTGAATATTGTCCGTGCGCATGGCGGCGATATCGAAGTTGAGTCTTCACCGGGTGAGGGCAGCATTTTCCGCTTGCTTCTTCCGGTTGACTTGGAAGCGGAACTTTCTCAGGAACGGCGTTGATACGGATGAACAGTTGAGTCGTTGAACGGGAGGAAACGTGACGTCAGAACTTTCATGGTTGGATAGTTGGGATCGCGGAGTATTCGGGATGGTGAATCAAGTGTTCACCAGCTCGTTTTTCGACGCCATCATGCCCGCGCTCTCGGATCCCCGCATGTGGATGATTCCGCTTGGTCTGTTGTGGATAGTCTTTTTCTTTAGAACATCTCGCAAAGGTCGCATCGTCGCGCTTTGCTGCTTTATCGTGGTTGCCGCAACAGACCAACTTGCCGCAACGGTCATCAAACCTGCTGTCGCGCGTGTCCGTCCGTGCAACGTGATTCCGCAGACTCATTACTACGACGCGGATGCGGACAAGTGGATTTATACGGATAAGTTTGCCATGACGACCTACAAATCGTCGTATAGCTTTCCGTCCAATCACGCAGCCAACATGGCTGGGCAAGCGGTTTACTGGAGCTATTTCTATCCACAAGTTAGCCCGGTGTTGATCGCCGCTGCGCTTGTGGTCGGTTATAGCCGCATCTATCTCGGTTATCACTATCCGTCCGACGTGGCGGCAGGATACATGCTGGGAATATTCATTGCGCTTGTCGTGGCGTGGCCGCTCAGAGTCTGGGTGCTGCCGGACGAATAGAGTGAATTTTGAGCACAAAAAAGCCCTGCTTCATTGCGAAGCAGGGCTTCTAATTTCATCTCTAATTGACTATCGGAACATCGCCTTGATTGAACCCCACGTCTGTTGCACTGCGGAAAAGCTCAAAGAGACTTCAACCGGTGCTGTGTAGCTCTGTGTGCCGTCAAGATTTAAAAGCTTCAAACGATAGAAGAACGTCCGCTCGCGCTCCACGTCCAACGGGCTTTCATCCGTGAAGGAATATTCCGAAAAGGAACCGCGGGCGTCAATCTGGCCAACCGGGAAGTAGTAGCTTCCGTCCGCCGAACGCTCAACAACGAACTTCTGGAAACTGACCTCCTGACCAGTGCGCCATTCCAACCGGGCATGATCACCCAACGGATATCCGCTAAGGCTCAGGATTTCTACACCTGCCCAAACAGAGGAGGTTGCAGCTGCAAGCAAAACTAAGGTGGCGATCCAGCGCTTCAAGATGTACTTCCCAACAGGTTTTTGATTCAATGTAAAATAGCTAAGCGTTGCTTGAGAGTCAAGCCAACCGCTACTAAGTCACATTATGTGTGCTCCCTCAACAAGCGCTTAAAGTCTTTATAAAAAATACTTTAGAACTCATGCCAAGACGGGCGGCCGAGAAACCGAGGCATCCTTTTTACAAACGCAAATCGAGGGCCGCCCAACCAAATCGACCCGCCGAAACTTTAACCTATTAATTTTCCTATAATAAAACCAATAATAATCCCGATTATCAACACGGCTGTGAGGATTCTCGACTGTACGACGGACGAACCATGCCCCCTTCCAGCAAGTACAATAGAGAGAAAATAGCCCGCGCCGTTCACCAGCCAGACCAGAGGGATTGCCAGCGCCTTAGCTAATAGAGGCCCAAGCCATGGAATTAGAGCCAGCAGGCCGAGGAATCCGGCAAACGCCTGTGTAAATATTCCAACCAAAGTTGCGATTGCGGCGACAATCGAGGCATCGAATCCAGCGACGATACCAATGACGATAATCAACAACACAATCGCCAGACCTATCATCGTCCGGCGGTAAGTTGCCCAAAATACTGCAAAACTGGGGATGTACATCAGCTCTAATTCGCAAGTTCTCAGTTCAAAATAAACCGTTCTCGCGCGCGAATGTCAAGTGTTTTCGCAACATCCGCGTCGCGCGCGCGAAACCGTCCCGAAACAAGAGGTTGCATCAACTATTTTAGCCCAAGCGGTTGCCCAACCCTATAAGAGTTTGTATATTACCTTACCTATGCACCTTGTGCCGTCCGAGCAAGTTACTCTCCAAGCACCTGTCTATTTCGTCTCAGACGCACATTTGGGCGCCGAGCCGGAACCCGTTGCGTCCACTCAGTTGGTGCGGCTGCTCGCGTTGTTCCAAGAAGTTAGACGTGTGAACGGCGCGCTGGTCATAAACGGCGACCTGTTCGATTTCTGGTATGAATGGCAGTCGGTGATTCCCAAACGTTTCTTCAAGATTCTGCGCGCCCTACAGGAAGCCACTGAATCGGGGACAAGGATTCATTTGCTCGCCGGCAATCACGATTTTAGGCTGCACGGATTTCTCGAATCCGAAATCGGATTAGTGACACATCAAGATGCACTCACCGTGCAGATTGCGAATCAAAAAGTGTTCGTTTTTCACGGTGACGGATTGCTGGCCGGTGATCATGGCTATCGTTTGTTGAAAAAAGTCCTGCGAAATCCTGTGGCACAGCGATTGTTCCTGTGGTTACACCCAGACCTCGGAATGTGGCTTGCGCGCGGAACGTCCCAGCAAAGCCGCAACGCCACCAAAGGCAATCCCGCCGAGGATGCTGACTACGTTCGGTTTGCAACTGAAATTCTTAAAGGTGACTTGGACGGTGTTGTGTTAGGGCACGCGCACCGGCCTATGGAACTCGCGCTTGACGGCGGGACTTACATTAATCTTGGCGACTGGATATATCATTACTCATATGCAGTTCACGACGGAGAGCGATTGGCCTTGCTAAAGTGGGCAGAGACTGAGGGAACGGGCAAGTGATGACAAGACAGCGCGGCGGCGCGGGCAAACCGCTACTCATCATCCTTGCAGTGTTTGCGGCAATTCTGATTGCCTCATGGTCGTTCGTAGCCTACCTAAAACAAGGGCTGCCGTCCGTGGAAGAGCTTGAGAATATCAATCCGGCTCTCGCCACGAAAATCCTTGATCGAAATGGCGTGCTGATCAAAGAGCTTTACACCCAGCGCCGCTCGTATGTTCCGCTGAGTGAGATGCCGCCCGTGGTGATTCAGGCCTTTCTTGCAACGGAAGACCACAAGTTCTATGAACACTGGGGAATGCGGCCCGTTGCACTTGGCACCGCAGTGATCAAAGCGATTCTAACCTTTGATTTGCATCCGCGCGGCGCATCTACGATCACGCAGCAGTTGGCCAAGAATCTCTACTTTGATCCGCAGCGCAAGATCACACGAAAACTGCGCGAACTTTTGACCGCGATTGAAATTGAACGGTACTACTCCAAGGATGAAATCTTGGAGATGTACTTGACGCAAACTTATTTCGGAGCGGGCGCATACGGCGTTGGCGCGGCTGCGGCAACCTATTTCTCAAAATCCGTTTCGGAATTGACGGCTAACGAAGCGGCTACACTCGCGGCGATTCCAAAATCTCCGACGCGCTATAATCCGCTCCAGAACCCGCAAAACACGCTTGTTCGACGGAATCTTGTATTTGGCCGGATGGAGGACGTCGGATTCATCACAAAGGCCGAGCGCGACAGCTTAATCGATACTCCGCTGCCGCTGCATCCGTCGTCTGACCGCTCGCAAGAAGGCGTTGCGCCGTACTTCACTGAAAACGTTCGGCAAGAGCTAAATCTGCTTGGCAAGCGGCACGACTTCGATCCTTATCAAGATGGCTTAACCGTTTACACGACTCTTGACGCGCGTCTTCAAGAATGCGCCGAGAATGCCGTCGCCAAAGTTCTGCCTGAATTGCAGGATAAGGTCAACGAGATTCACAAGATAACGAATGTGAAGCTGCGGCTGAAGGAGATGTATCCGGATTCGAATACTGCCGCAATTCGCAGACTCGCTGCCAACAAACATATTGCAGATTCCATCGCGACGGCGGAGCTTCCCGTTCAAGTGGCGTTCATCGCGCTCGATCCGGCTACGGGTCACATTCTGGCAATGATCGGAGGCCGCAATTTTGAACTCAGCAAGTTCAACCGCGCGACTCAAGCGGTGCGTCAACCCGGCTCGTGTTTCAAACCGTTCGTGTATGCTTCGGCAATTGATAAGGGCATGCCGATTTCAGAGAAGGTCTCGAATGATGAAATCGTTGTTACGCTTGACAACGGTGATCTTTGGGCGCCCAAGAATTTCTCAGACGAGTACGGCGGTGAAGTGGATTTGCGCCAAGCGCTTTCCAAATCGCTTAACGTTGTCAGCGTGCGCCTTATCCGCGAACATACGACCCCGCGCGACGTCGCAAATCTTGCCAAAAGCTGTGGTATCACAACCAAGCTTGATCCTTATGATGCGCTCGCGTTGGGCGCTTCGGGGGTGATTCCGCTCGACATAGTCGGAGCCTATCAAGTGTTCCAAACGCTTGGCGTCTGGTCAAAACCGATTGCCGTAACAGGACTTGATGATCAATTCGGCCAAACGATTGAGCAGTTTCGCAATGAGCGCAAAGTTGTGATGTCCGAAGAAACCGCATTTCTCGTGCAAAGTTTGATGCGCTCTGTGAGTGATCACGGCACTGCGGCGTCTTTACGCTCTAAGTACAATTTCCAAATTCCGACGGCTGGCAAAACCGGCACGACCAACGACAACACGGATGCGTGGTTCATCGGTTTCACTCCGCATCTGTTGGCCGGTGTCTGGGTCGGACTGGATGATCCGTCGAAATCGCTGGGCCGTGGTCAGGAAGGCGGCAAAGCTGCGCTGCCGATTTGGGCGGAGTTCATGCTTGCGGCGTACGAAGTCATGGGATATCCGACGTCTGAATTTCGCATTCCCAAAGGCATCACCACGGCGGATATCTGTGTCGAATCCGGCCAGCTTGCAACGTCCGGTTGTAATAACATTCGCACGGAGTATTTTGCAACTAAGTCCGAATTGCCTGAGCCTTGCACACTGCACGGAGCATTTAGGACTCCGCGCGGCAGAAAACAAAGTTTGTTCTAAATCAACCTGTCCGATAAACTGTTTCGGGAGAACAGTTCCATGTTAGCATTACGTTCCTATCAGCGCGGCGGGATTACGCTGTGGGCCACAGTCATCGTTGTCTTAATCATCGTTGGCGCGTTAGCCTTTCATTTCATTTCTCGAATGGAACCTGCCGAAGTGCGCTCGTTTCAGGAGTTGGTCAATCGCGTCGAGAAGATCAACACACAAATCACCGAACGAGAATCGCAAATCTCGGGATTGGTTTCGCGCTATAACCAATCGCATCCGGGCAATGAAATTGACACCACCGGCATGTCCGCAATGGGGCTGACGCAAGAACAGGCGCAATTGCTCGCCAACCGCGTTGCGCAGGAGAAGGACCTGTCGTATCGCGGCTTGCTGCAGGAGGTGATTGACGTCTCTGCCGAAATGGAGAAGCTCAAACAGGAGCTTGGCGAAGTCAAATCGCGTCTGCGTCCGCCGGTTGTCGCGCAAAAAGGTGACTCGCATCTTGGTGTATGTTTGAAGTTCCTGACTGAAGACATCGGCATGAACGAAGAAGACGCACTCAAGCTGATCGAGAAGGAGGCGCTTGTTCCTGAATTGCTGCCGGGCTTTGAAGTCTGGAACTACTATGGCGAGGGCGTGTTCGGAACCTTTGTGACGCAAGGTCAGGCGAAAATTACTCCTAATGAGTTGGCGCGCGCGACCAAGCGGAAGATTGACGCCGAGCGCAACACACTGATTCAAGAGCGCAATCAAAAGCAATCGGAAGTTGAAGACCTTGAAGCACGCAAAGCCGAATTGCAGCAGCAGATTCATTCGCTTGAAGAAGAGCGCGCCTCGATGATGCAGCAGGTGACGGTGATGGCGAGCACGAATGATAGTTTGTCAACTGAGTTGAATTCGCTCAAGTATCACGTAGGCACATTCCGCGATCTTGAAAAGGCGGGCGCGATTCGTAAGCCCGCACTTGGCAAGTGGAACACGGGGAATATTGAAGCCGTTCAGCACACAGGCTCTCTCGATTTGCGCAAAGACACGCGAATCGTGATCAATGCGTCGTCGCTCGGTTTGGAAAAAGTGGATCGCATTCTGCTTTTCCCGCGCTACTTCAGCGAAGAGGGAGATTACAAGGTCGAGCTTTCGGCAGATCGCAAGTCGGCAACGGTGATTTTTGTGAAGCCTGCTAAGTTCAATCTGGCGCGGTTGGTGATTGCAGTCGGCTAATCGCTTGCTAAGAGGGTTTTGCGCTGACGCGGCGGCTTGAAAGAGTCGCCGCGTTTTTTGTGGATTTTGTAGAGGCGCGGAGGGGTTGTAAAGGGTTGTTTCTGAGTAAAACGCTAATAGATGACGAAAATGAAGAAAGGCAAGAACCGCCCCACAACATTATTGTGATATGCGTGAATAATAAAAGAGACCGCTTGCGCGGTCTCTTTTGTGTTATCCGAACAGCCCTTGGCCGGATCTTCGTTGCCGCCACCATAGGTAGAGTGCGACTATGGCGAAGAGGACGTTGGGTGCCCACATTGCTGAAGCGGGAGTGACTGTACCACGATCGGCAAGGTCTTCACCGGCGATCAAGAAGACCCAATAGACTAAGAAGAATGCCATGCTATAGCCTGCGGAGACGCCGATGCCTGATCTGCGCACCATTTGACCCAAGAGTCCACCGAGGGCGGCGAAGATTAAGCAGGCTGCCGGTATCGAAAATTTCTTGTGAATTTCCACCCACAAGCGCGAAATTGCTTTTGAATTCTTCTGTGCGTCGTTGGTTTCGTATTGCTCGATCCGCTGCATGAGTTGAGTTACGTCCATCTCACGGTCGCCGCGCCAATCTGTGCTCGTGCGCCTAAGTGACATATCCGGTGCATGAATGCGGAAGATTGCGCTTTGAAAAGCAATCCGATGATGTTCGCCGGGCCGCGCTCTGTCCGAGCGCAAAATCTCGCCGTCGTTTAGCGTGAACTCAAATCCTTCAAACCACTCTTCATATTTCAATTTGCCGCGATCGGCTATCACCGTTCCGCCAAAACGCGGATCATCATCTTCATAGACCACCACGTCGTGAATCTCCGAAGTTTCATTATCCACTTTCTGAGCGTACAGCACGTGGCCGGGAATGTCCGACAGAAAAACACCCGGCTCCAAAATCATCGCGGGCTTCAGTCGTTTAATATCCGTTTGAAGTTGACGTGAACGATAGTTGAGGTCAGGCAGAATGTTATTGTTAAAATAGGCTAGGCCAATTGCTGAAAACAAACCGAACAATATAGCCGGCAAAATCATCTGCCACGGTCCTACGCCTGACGAGCGCAGCGCGGTTACTTCATTGTCCGAGGACAATCTTCCATAGGCCGACAAGACCGCGACCAGCACGGCCATCGGCACGGCAAGGGCAATCATCCAAGCCAAATTCAGCGCAAAAAACTCGATCACCGTCATCACCGGAAGCCCCTTGCCCACAATCCGGCCCAGCATGGTAAAGACCAGATTCAGGACAAACAGGAAGACGATCAGCGAAAGGCTGAAGAAGAAGGGGGGGATAAACTCCCGGGTCAGGTAGCGGAAGAGAGTCATTTGAGGACGAATTTGTTCGCAAGTTAATAAAATTGAAGAACATTTCCCACAACCCCCGCTTGCTTTTTTCCCATAAATCGGATATACTTGCTGATTCGGGGACGGATTGCCTCCGCCCGGAGGACTAGTCTAATTGGTAAGGCAACGGTCTTGAAAACCGTCGGGCGAAAGCCTTTGGGAGTTCGAGTCTCCCGTCCTCCGCAAGATATTGTTTTTGTTAGAGATTGATTTTCTGTTCCCGATTGGAGAGGTGGCCGAGTGGCTTAAGGCGGCGGTTTGCTAAACCGTTGTATGGGGTAAACCCGTACCGGGGGTTCGAATCCCCCCCTCTCCGCAACATAGGATATGTGAAATGGATAGACTTGACAAGACAAAGGTTCGTGTTTTCAACTTAGGCGAGTACGATGAGGCAGAAGAAAACCTCAAGTACTGGTTGTCTAAGTCGCCAGTCGAGCGAGTTTCTGCAGTTGAAATCTTGAGAAGGCAACAACGTGGAAGTGAAGCAAGACTTCAAAGAGTTGTTAGAGTTATTGAACTCTCACAAAGTTGATTACATTATAGTCGGTGCTTACGCTCTTGCACATCATGGTGTACCACGCTATACGGGCGACTTAGACATATTGGTTCGTCCGTCTGCCGATAATGCCGCCAGAATTATGGTTGCGCTGGAAGAATTTGGCGTTGTACCCCACGACGTTGATGAAAGCGTATTTTGTATCCCGGGCAAAGTAGTGCAACTTGGATTTGCCCCTGTTAGGATAGATATTCTGACCGCAATTTCTGGTTTGACTTGGGAAGAGGCGATATCTGGACAAGATCAGGGTGAGTACGGCGGAGTTGCAGTTCAGTACATTGGACGGGAGCAGTTCATCAAGAATAAACGTGCAAGCGGCAGATCGCAGGACATTGCAGATGTCAAAGCCATCTCAAAGAAGTGACCAAAGCCCAAAACGCTCGAAAGACCATGTTCCCCTGCCATCCTGATGTGATGTAGGGGATTTTTGTTATTAAATCGGAACTAATGTGATCATCGGTCAGGAACTCGTTAGCCCGCAAGCGCGCCGCCGTGCCCTGATTCGCATCTGGGTGGCGTCTGTGCTCATGCTCGCCGCGATTATTATGGGCGTGCTGTCGTGGATGCGTGACGAGTCCGCCGTGCTGATTGTGACCTCTTCTCCGAACGGCGGAGAAGTAGTGTTAAACTACAGACCGACCGGAGCCAAGACTAACGCGTATATTTCCGATCTGCCCGCGGACTCGGTCATCGTTACTCTACGCGAAGACGGATTTAGACCCGTGCCGCACGAGCAACGCATTCGTTTGCAAGCAGGTGACACCACTCGCTTGGCGTTTTTTATGCAGCCGATCGCGCGCGGCGATCAGCGAGAACTCTCGCGAGCCGACGGCGCGCCGTACAAATGGCAATGGAAATATGTCGAGATCAATTCAGATCCGCCCGGCGCACAAGTCATCATTGATGACGTGCCGACAGGCTTGATGACACCTGCCAATTTCGTGTTCGATCGCGGGCTGCATCACCTGCAAGCGCACTGGCCCAACGGCGCAAAATCTTTCAAGAATGTGATTATCGAGCGCTCGTCCACACAGCCGAGCATCCTGTTCCGTCCCGCAACTTATATTAAACCTGAAGAATGAGCCGCCGCGAAATTACACGTATAGAACCGCGAAGCGCAATCCGAGTAGGATTTTTTCTCGGCTTGTTGTTTGGCGCACTTTTCGGGCTATACAGCACGTTCCTGCTGAAGGGAATGGGCGACTCTGGTTTGGAAATGTTCGGTGCCACCGATGCCGCGCAAATCAAAAGCCTCAGCGGAGTTTCGGCGATCTTCATGGCGCTGTTCATGGGATTGGTCGGCGCATTGTTCTATTCGCTGGTGAGCGGTTTGTGTGCCGTCGTGTATAATCTTGCTGCGCGTTGGTTCGGCGGACTGGAGTATCACGTACAGGAAACGGATGACGAAGCGCAGCCGGCGCGCACAGGAGACGTTGATGAGTGAGATTCGCGTGCGCTTCGCGCCCAGCCCAACCGGTTACTTACACGTCGGAGGCGCTCGCACCGCCATCTTCAATTGGCTTTATGCGCGTGCGGTCGGAGGTAAATTCCTCGTGAGAATTGAAGACACCGATCCGCTGCGTTCGCGCGGCGAACTCGCGCAAGTCATTCTCGACGGATTGGCCTGGCTGGGATTGCACTCGGATGAAGAGATAGTCTATCAATCCGACCGCAAAGTGCGCTTTGTTGAAGTCGCGCACGAACTCATCGCACGCGGGCGGGCCTATCACGATTTCACAACGATTGAAGAACTCGAGAAGGCCCGCGCCGAATCGCAAGCGCGCGGTGAAGCGTCATTTCGCTTCAAAGCGGATCTCGCCAAAGTGCGCGCCGAAGCTCCCGAACGATTGAAACGCGGCGATCCATACGCCGTGCGTTTTGCCGCGCCATCTGAGGATATTGGTTGGAATGATCTCGTGCACGGCAACGTCAACTACAAGGGTGACGATCTCGAGGATTTTGTGCTGCTACGATCGGATGGCTCGCCGACCTATCATCTGTCAGTCGTTTGTGATGATCATGACATGCGCATTTCGCATATCTTTCGCGGCGATGATCATATCTCCAACACCCCGAAGCAAATCGCGCTCTACCGCGCTATGGAGTGGCAGGTACCGCAATTCGGCCACGTGCCGCTGATTCTGGGTCCCGATAAGAAGCGACTCTCGAAGCGCACCGGCGCGGCGTCGGTCGGCGAATTTCAAGACAAAGGTTTCCTGCCGCAAGCGCTGTTCAATTTCTTGACGCTGTTAGGTTGGTCACCAGGCAAAGGAGATCGCGAAATTTTCACGCGCGATGAACTCGTGTCGGTGTTTACAACCGACGGTATTCAATCCAAAAGCGCTGTGTTTGACGAAGCCAAGCTTGAATGGATGAACGGTGAGCACCTGCGTATGTTATCTGACGAAAGCGCCATCGACTATCTGTTTGCGCATGCCGAAAACGGCACGGTGACTCGAGAAAGCCTTGAGAAAGCCTGGCTGTTGGTTAAGTCGCGTGTGCGTTTGCCCCGCGACGTATTTTCCGAGCAACCCTATTTATTTACGGATCCTGTTGAGTACGATCCGAAAGGCGTTGAAAAACACTTGGCCGATCCGCAAGTGCTCGTACATTTGACAGAGTATGCTGATACAATAAAGTCATGCACGTTTGACGCTGCGACATTGGAGACAAAACTGCGTGAATGTGCCGAGACTGCCGGACTAAAAGCCGGCCAGATCATTCATCCCGTTCGACTCGGATTGACCGGTAAGACCGTTAGTCCCGGGCTTTTCGAGATGATGGAAGCCCTTGGCCGCGACACCGTTTTGCGAAGGCTAAACCGGCTGCTTCAGCAGCACTCAACCGCATGACGATGCTCGATCGCTATATACTCTCCGCGTTCGCGCGGAGTTTTTTCTTTGCGATGCTCGCCGCTGCGATCATTTTCGTGACGATTGATCTTGTCGAGCATCTTGACAAATTCGTTGATGCGGGAGTCGGGTTTGATCTCGTCGGGCGCTATTATTTGCTCTATCTGCCGTTCATCGTCTATCTGACAATTCCTGTCGGAGTGTTGCTTGCCACATTGTTCACAATCGGCGGCTTTGTCTATCGCAACGAGTTGACAGCAATGCAGGCATGTGGCGTGAGTCTCTGGCGCATTTTGTTCTTGCTTCTGTTTGCGACAGCGCCACTCGCCGCTTCCGTCTGGTACTTGGGCGAAACCGTTGTACCAAAACTGAATTTTGAGCGCAAAGAGATGTATCGCGTAGAAGTTCGCAAGGGTAAAGGCTCCGTTTCTTCCCGGCAAGGACGCATCTATTTGCAGACGTCGCCGACGGAGTTTCTGAAAATGGAGAGCTATGATCCTAAGTCCACGACAGGCTACCGCGTCCAACTTCAGAAGGTAGAGGAGGGTCGCGTGATGTCGCGTGTGGAAGCCGACAGCCTTCGTTATGTTGACAGTGCATGGGTTTTCACTCCGGCCAAAGTCACGCAGTTCAATACGCGTGATATTGCCATGAGCAAACGCGATTCACTTATCCGCTCAGATTTCAAATTTACGCCCGACGACCTGATTCGCCTCAACATCGAGCCTGAAGAGATGAGTTACAAAGATATTCAGAGTCTCGTCGGGCGGTTGCAAGCCGCAGGAATCCGCGCTGCGCGCTGGTCGGTGGATTTAGCTTTCAAATTTTCACAGCCGTTCGCGACATTCATCATTGTGCTGTTCGGCGTACCATTCGCTGCGTTCCGCCGACGCGGTGGACTTGTCTTGGGATTCGGGCTATCTTTGCTTGTTTGTTTTGTTTATTTCGGTTTTCAACAGGTAGGCAAAATTCTCGGATACGGCGGCGCACTCTCACCGATGTGGGCCGCGTGGATTGGCAATGCAATCTTCGGATTCTTTGGGCTGATTCTCGTCTGGCGCGCGCCGAAGTAGATCGAAATTGAGGAAAGTAAAACGAGGCCGCGAGTATTCGCGGCCTCGTTTGCTTTTGATAAAATTGTCGTGCTACCAATGCAAAGAGTGACTCATTCCCAATGAAATTCCGCGCGTGGAACCAAACAAACCGCCGTGCCACGAACAACCGATATCAATTGAATAGTGTTCCGTATGAACACCGGCGCCGAGCGCTAACCGGGTTCCGAGCGGGCCGCCGAATCCAAGCCCTGCGCGCGCCAATAGTGGCCCAACAACTTTGTATTCGCCGCCGCCGGAAAGTTCAACTCCCGGTTTTCCCTGTGCGCTTTCTTCCAGGCGACTGCGAAGTGTGCCGACGAAAATTAGCCGCGGTGAGTAGTCATAGCGGCCCGATGCTTCAAGAATCGCCGGTATTTTTGACTCAATGCTTCCGCCCGTTACGATGTCTTTTGTGCTGTTGAATGCGCGATTGACATAATCTTCGTCGTCAAGCGAATCTACGATTAATCCTGACGAATCAATTTCAAATGCATCAAGTGTGGCTTCATCCACAACCCAAGTCACGCTTCCGCCAACCTGCTTGACGCCCAATCCAACCGTCCACTTGTTGTTAATCTCGGCTAACAAACTTAGATCAAATCCAATTCCGTCGCCGCTGGTTGCATGGACGCGCTGGATTGCGCCGTAACCTGTTATGAGCGAGTCTGTCGCTTCAAGCTGACCGGTCGCGTCGGTGATTCTGTCAAATAGCGTGCCGGCATAGAAATGAAATCCCAACCCGCCGTAGAGGCCTTTGACATACTCTTGTTCAAACCTGTACCCGACGGCGACTCCGGCGTCAAAGATTGTATATTGCTCGCCGCCCAAATCTTCAAGCTTATAACCGCGATTGAGTTGGTTTCCGTACAATGCGAGTTCAAACAACTCCTTGTCGGCAGTCACATCGAAGGCAGATTCTTCTGAAAGCTGAAACGCCGCCTGTTTATACACACCACCAACAATTGGTACGGACGCCAAGCCGGAAACGTGCAGTCCGTCGTCGGGTATTTGATCTATTATCTTGCGTTTGTCGTCTGCGCCGATGTAACCATCTCGTCCGACGCGGTCGTTCCAATCTGCAATGCTAAATGAGTTATTGGCTGCGCCGGCGGAAAAACGCGGAAGATCGATGCGCCACTTGTTTCTGGTCGGGCGCGAAAGCACCGCCGCATTTCCATGCAGTACGTCAGATGATCGCTCGAGCAAATCAACGGCTCCGGCAAACCCGATCGAACGTCCCGACGGCGATTGCGCAAACACGCATTGAAATGAAAGCAAGAGCAGGATGAAATACTTCATTCTACTTCTCCCGGATGTACTTCATAGGTGACTTTCGCCAATGCTTGAACGGACAGATAGTCCGTGCCATGCACGATCATCGTATCTCCGATGCCTGACGCCACTTCAATCTGCGTGCGCACGAAGAATTGGTCGGACTTGAAGTAGTTCAGCCAGCGTTCATCCAAATCAATAGTGAGTTGATATTCACTTGCGTCTGTAGCCCGTCCGTTGACAATTGTCGGTGGTGGAATGTCCACGTCGAAAAGTGTGTCCACATCTTCCGTTGCACCCTCGATGACGTTGTTGCTGTCAAAATCCGCGACAAGAAAGCAGCGTCCGCTGAGCGGAAGATGATTCCACAGTTTAATCGTCGCCGTTCCGCCCACGATATCCTGCATGTCCTGCGGTTCAACTTTTTCGACCGTACCAACGGGGGTAAGCGTATCCGTGATCGTAACCGCGAGCGCCGCGCGCAATTCAACTCCAAGCGAGATGATTGTATTGTTGAACACGGCAACCTGCCCGGACAACACGGCGTCGCCATGACTCGTCATTTGATTTGGATAGTCCGCCAGCAGATCAGCCAAACCCGGAATGATTGCTATTGCAGAGTCTTCCAGAGCAAGATCGTTTACACTCATCATCGATTGGCCGATCTGCGTTCCGTACAGCCATGTGGCGGTATTCAAATCCGCGTCAAGGACTCCGCCGATTCCGCGATCAACATGAATCCGCGCCTCAACTTCGAGCGGTCTTACGACCTCCCAACCTTGCGGAGGTCGTTCAATATCAATCGAGAGCGAGTCAAATGTCAACTCAAGATTGTTGAGCGTGCCTTCAAAATACTGTACGCTGAGCCGCTCAAATTCAATACGACCGTAAACATATTCTCCGTTGCCGACAAAACTGCGCACGTCGGGAGTCTGCGGCGAATGTGAGATTAGTTGACCGGTCACGGTTTGATCTGCATCGCCTTCGGGCCGCAATCGATATTGCGTCAACGGCACGGAAATCGTACTTGAATCGCCCGGCAGGAGAAAATGCGTCACGGTTAGAGTGTCATTCAACCGGCTAACAAGATTTGGGATTCTTAAACTGACCGTATCGGCGAATTGCGTATGATTGGCAAGCGTTACGGTCATATTGCCCGATTCGATGATGACCAAATCAATTGTGTGTTGCTGATCAATCGCAAGTGCACTGTCTCGTGTCACGGTCTGTTCGGGAACGTTACCATAGAATCGCGACGCGGTCACGGTATCGACCTCTACTGTGACGGAAATTCGATCAGTTGAATCGACAAGAATATTTTGGCCACCGCTACCGGTTGCGCTGAAGTTAATCATGAATGCGCCGTTCAATACGCCGTCATTCAGCACCGTATCAATCACCGCTTGTTGATTTTCAGACAGCGAAGCAATTACAGCAATCAACTTGCTTCCCACTCTAATTTCAACATCTGTGGCAGGGTAGGGGAGACGGTTTGCAATGATAACGCGAATTGCTCCCGTGTCCACTTCCAAGCTGTCATATCCGAACGGAAAAGGCAAAGTGATTGCGCCGTTAAGCAGATGAGCCGGAATATCCTGCGTCGTGCCATGCAGCGCCGCAATATCGGAGTTTAGCCTGCCCAAGGTGAATTGCAAGAGCGTATCGTAATCGAGCGGGGCTTCAATCGCTGTGACATAACGCTGAATTGAGAGTTCAACGGACTTAACATAAAGGCTGTCGCCGATTTCTGCTGACATGTCCGCCCATGCGCTGAAATAGACCGCGCTGTCGTCTTCCATTCCGACGCCGGAGCCGATTCGTCTTAAAGTTGTGTCGGGATCGGCAAGCTCCCAGATGCCATACGTGCGCACGCCGAACGGCACATTTAGATCAACCTCCCACCACAAGTCTCCGGGCTTCTGCGGCAGTTCGCATCCTGCCACAAATGTCAACAGCCACAAACATAAAAGACGGAGTGAACTCCGTCTTTTATGCGTCTTGTCAATTTGACAAAGCATCAGGTGCCCATCTCCCAGGCGGCTAAGTATTTCTTCTGCTCAGGAGTCAGCTTGTCAATCTTGATGCCCATCGTTTTGAGCTTCAAGGTTGAAATATAGTCTTCGATGCTCGCCGGAACGGCATGAACATCAACAGTAAGCTTCTTGGCGTGCTTAATCGCGTGCTCAGTCGTCAACGCCTGTGTCGCAAAGCTCATATCCATAACAGAAGCGGGATGGCCATGCGCCGCACCGAGATTCACCAAACGGCCCTCGGCTATGACATTGATCGTCGAACCGCTCTTCAGCGTGTAA
Source organism: uncultured Alphaproteobacteria bacterium (assembly GCA_964587105.1). Taxonomy (GTDB): domain Bacteria; phylum Electryoneota; class RPQS01; order RPQS01; family RPQS01; genus JABWCQ01. The sequence continues at coordinate 266,551 of CAZPKG010000001.1, forward strand.
CGATCGACAAACGGCACAACGTTCTTCTCGACGCGCTTTGCCATTTCGCCGAGACCCTTGAGGTCAAGCTCGATGTCAAAGTGGCCGCTGTTGCAAACGTATGCGCCGTCCTTCATCTTCTCAAAGTGCTCGGGGCGAATCACGTGCATGTTGCCTGTAACTGTGCAGAAAATATCACCAATTTTGGCAGCTTCTGCCATCGGCATCACGCGGAATCCGTCCATACGGGCTTCCAGCGCGCGCACAGGATTGATTTCAGTCACAACAACTTCCGCGCCATGACCCTTTGCGCGCATCGCAAAGCCCTTGCCGCACCAACCGTAACCCGCCACTACCACCACACGACCGGCAATCAACACGTCCGTCGCGCGGATAATGCCGTCAAGCGTGGATTGTCCGGTACCATAGCGGTTGTCAAACAAGTGCTTTGTATCAGCGTCGTTGACTGCATACACTGGGAAGCGCAGGCCGCCTTCTTTGTGCAGCGCCTTCAAACGAATGACACCGGTCGTCGTTTCTTCCAAGGATGCGACAATCTGCTCGCCGTATTCGACGTGAGACGTGTGCAGCCCGTGAACAAGGTCGGCGCCGTCGTCCATCGTGATTGACGGATTGTGGCGCATGGCTGCATCAAGATGCTGATAGTAAGTCTTGTTGTCTTCGCCTTTGATGGCGTATGTACGGATGCCGAAATCCTTCACGAGCGAGGCCGCGACGTCATCCTGTGTGGACAGCGGATTTGAAGCCACCAGCACGAGATCCGCGCCTCCGGCCTTCAATGTACGCGCGAGGTTCGCGGTCTCGGCAGTAACGTGCAAGCACGCCGACATGCGATGGCCCTTCAGCGGCTTCTCTTTCTCAAAGCGAGCGCGAATCTCCGCCAATACCGGCATATCACGATCCGCCCACAAAATTCTGTTCTTTCCTTTTGGAGCAAGACTCTCATCGGCCACATGGAAATTCGCAGTGGTCGCGGGAGCCTTCTTACCTTTGGCTGCTGCTGTTGACATGTACTTCCGTTCTCTTATGCTAATGATTTCACTTTGTCAGTCTTTTCCCACGTGAAGGTCTCTTCGCTCCGGCCAAAGTGACCATAGGCCGCAGTCTTACGGTAAATCGGCCGACGCAAGTCGAGCGCGGTGATAATTCCGCGCACCGAAAGATCGAAGTTCTTGCGAATCTTCTGCTCGATTTCCTCGTCAGCTACTTTCCCGGTGCCATACGTATTCACCATCAACGAAACAGGTTGTGCGACACCGATAGCGTAAGCGACCTGAATCATGCAGCGTTCGGCCAAACCGGCGGCCACCACGTTCTTGGCAATCCAACGAGCTGCGTACGCACCACTGCGGTCAACCTTCGTGGGGTCTTTGCCGGAAAATGCGCCGCCGCCATGCGGAGCCCAACCGCCGTAAGTATCCACGATAATCTTACGGCCTGTCAGACCCGCGTCGCCTTGCGGTCCGCCGACCACGAAGCGGCCTGACGGATTGATATATATCTTGCAGTCGGACGCAAGCTTGTAGTTGCCCAACACCGAAGGGAGCAGGTCGCGCTTCAAATCCGTATCGATCAACTTCTGATCCGCACTCGGATCGTGCTGCGTCGAAACGACCACCGCCGTAATTTCCGTCGGCTTGTTGTCAACATAGCGCACCGAGACTTGCGACTTCGCGTCCGGACGCAGATAGCCCAGTTTGCCCGCGCGCCGCATCTTCGCAAGCTCTTCCACAAGCTTGTGCGACAAAACGATCGGCAACGGCATCATCTCCGGCGTCTCGGTCGTCGCGTAACCAAACATCATGCCCTGATCTCCCGCGCCGTCGGCGTCAACCGCCTGCGAAATGTCCGGGCTCTGCTTGTCGATCGTGGTCATCACCGCGCAAGTTTCATAGTCGAAACCAAAGGCCGCGTTCGTGTAGCCAATCTCTTTTATTACACTGCGAACCAAAGCGGGAATGTCAACATAAGTATGAGTCGTGATTTCGCCGCCGACCAACGCCATACCGGTCGTGACAAACGTCTCACAGGCCACACGCGCCATTGAATCATCTTTCAATATGGCGTCGAGGACCGCATCGGATATTTGATCCGCAATCTTGTCGGGATGTCCCTCGCTGACCGACTCGCTGGAAAAGACAAAGGTGCTCATGTCTGGGTGTTACTGCTCCGTCGTATTGTGAAAAATTTTGAATTCTAAAGTTCGTCGCCTTCGCCCGTGCCTTCGATGATTGCGCTGGAGTCGCCCAAATTATAGCGGTGGAAGCTGCCTTTCACGATGGCGTTGTTCCCCACCAGCGAACCTGAAACGAGCGCGTCTTCCACGTGCGAGCCGTCGCCCAAAATCGCGTCGCGAACCATGGCATTCCGAATTACCGCGCCCTGACCGACCGTAGCGTGCGGCCCGACGATCGCCTGCTCGATAATTGCTTCAGGATGAATAAACACCGGCGGAATAATGACCGCACCGGATCGCTGCTCGACGGTGAGTCCGTTCAGCCGATCCAGCAAATGCCGGTTCGTCTCAAGCAATGTCTCAGGCTTCCCGCAATCAAACCAATCATCAACGCCAAACGTCGAAATCGGCACTTCGCGTTCCACCAACAGCTGCAAGGCGTCCGTCAGTTGAAACTCCCCGCGCGTCGTGAGATTGCGCTCGAATAGTGTCTCAATTGACTGCTTAAGCTCCTGCGCCTGTCGAATCAGATAGATTCCGACGATGACAAGATTCGAGCGCGGATTTTCAGGCTTCTCGACCAGTCGTGTGACAATGTTATCCCGCGTTTCCACTACGCCAAATCGGCGCGGGTCTTCGACAGTCTTCACGCCAATCGCGGACGTCCGGCAATCGCGCAACACGCCTTGCAAATCAAACTCAAAAATGGTGTCGCCGAGGATAACCAGAACTTCTCTGTCATGCTCAGATAACCCCAAATGCACGGCATGAGCAAGCCCTTTTGCTTCATGCTGCACAACAAATTCAGACGGAATGGAGTAGTTGTCGCGGACGTAGCGCTCAATCAAATCACCCATGGCTCCAACCACCAACGTAACGTGGTCAATGCCTGAAGCAATTAGATGATCAAGTATGTGTCCGAGAATGGGTTTCCCGGCCACATTGAGGAGAACTTTGGGCCGGGTAAAGGTGTGGGGCCGAAGGCGGGAGCCAACTCCCGCGACCGGAATAATAGCTTTCACAGGGGCCGTTTTGAAACTTAAAGTCTTGTAATCTACGGATTTCCCCTATGAAAATCAAGACCCAGTGAGGAGATTTTTAAGCCCTGTAATCTTCGGGATTTCCATTGGGTCCTCCGCCCGCAGGATGGCGAGGAAGACCGTAGCCGCGTCCAACAGCAACATCAGTCGGATGCCGTGCTCAAGCCTGCTCCCAGTGTCGCCAAACAGCTCATTCGGGTCGAGCCGCAGGGTGGCGACGCCCATTTTCATCAGCATCTCTTCCATTGGGCCGCGCGGATCGGTGAAAGTTCCCTTTGTAGCCCAGCCACCGAGGAACATGACCATCGGCGGCGGCAAGACTTGAGCGAGATGTGCAAAGGCTTCCACCTCATTGTGGGCAAGTTCTGGAAGATCGGAAGCGTGCGACCACACTTTGCTATTCTCAGCGAGCTGGGCGCGCAACCTGAAAGCAAGCGCTGGCCCAAGCAACCCGTCACAGGTGTAAATCACCGGGGTACGATCAACCAACTTAACCGCAAGATCGAGCGCCGGATTTTCATCCCGTGACAGCAAAGCATACTTATCTGCATCTTCACGCAGCCGTTTCAGCGGCCATTTGGCGAGGTCCGGATCATGAAAATCATACACCCGTTGAAACAGCCGGTGAATCGCGCCAAGTGAAAAACCCACCGCCGCGCGCGGTGGATAACCGCCCGGCAAGTTCAGAAATGGAATGTGAGAAGAATGTGCCTTTTGCTCCAGCCTGCCCCCGCTTGACACGGCCAACCAGACTTGACGTGGATCCACTTCGGTCAGAGCTTGCACGGCCTCGACAGTGTTGCCCGAATAACTGCATACCAGTCGCGGCAGATTAGATTGGCGAGCATGCCTGCGGACAAAAATGCGCCCGTCCATCGCAGGAGGTTCAACTCCGAACGCCTGTAGCAAGTCTCCCGAAACGGCGCTCCCGCCCAGTCCAAACCAATCAAGCAGCGGCTCCGGTCTAAGCTTATTGTGTAGGAGAAACTCGTCTGCAATCTCGATCCCACGTTGTAATTGCTTGTCAAGCTCAAGCGTCTTGCCCAACATGTCGCTCGGATCAAGTTGCTTGAGTCGTGTTTCTGTCAATTGAATTGCTTTTGTTGTAATCGTCATTTGTTCTGATTTCCCCCCAGTCTTCTGGGGGGATAAAGGGGGGTAAAATGTCTAAGAAAACCAAATCGGCAAATCGGCAAATCTCTTCTTCAATTCGCGCTGCATATAAGTCATTATCTCCTGCGACGTGTCCATCTTCAGCGCCTTGCGCGCCATGCGCACGCACTCTTCATAGGTCAAACTGCGAATGATTTTCTTGATTTCGGGAATCATCGCCGAAGTCATCGAAATTTCCGTCATTCCCATTCCTACCAACAGCGGCGTCGCAGCGGGGCTGCCGCCTAATTCGCCGCATATGCCGACGTGTACGCCTTTCCTTTCTCCTGCCTTGATCGTCATGTCAATCAGCCGCAAAACAGCCGGATGATAGCTTCGATAGTACGATGCAACCTGTTCATTGGCTCGATCCGTCGCCGTCGTATATTGAATCAAATCATTTGTACCAATCGAGAAGAAGCTGCACTCGTTCGCCAGTTTGTCTGCCATGATTGCCGCCGAAGGAATCTCCACCATGATCCCAACGGGCAGGTTTGGATCAAACGCAATCTTACGTTGATTCAATTCATGTTTGGCTTCTTCGAGCACCATCTTGGCCTCGCGGATTTCTTCAAATCCCGACACAAACGGAAACATCACGCGCACGTTTCCGCGAGCCGAAGCGCGCAGAATCGCTCGTAATTGCGCTCGAAATAGATCTCGTCTCGAGAGTGACACGCGAATCGCGCGGTAGCCCAGAAACGGATTCTTCTCATTGTGAATATTGATGCCCGCGTGATATTTGTCGCCGCCCAAATCAAATGTGCGAATCACCACCGGATTAGGCGCCATAATCTCCGCCGCGCGGTCATACATTCCAAACTGTTCGTCTTCCGTCGGTGTCGTTTCTCTTGTCAAAAACAGAAACTCACTGCGGAAAAGTCCAACACCCGTGCCGCCATGCGACAACACAGACTCCGCTTCGCGCGGCAGTTCAATATTCCCCCACAACTGAATCTCGCGGCCATCCAACGTCATGGCAGGCTGATTCTTGATATCTTCAAGATAACGCTGAAAACTTCTGAATCTTTCCCGCTTGTCTTTATATTCGACAAACGAATCTTCGGTCGGGTTTAGAATCACTTTGCCGCTGTTACCGTTCAAAATGATTGAGTCTCCATCCTGCACCTTGCTCGAAATGTCGCCCATTCCCACAATCGTCGGGATGTCCAAACTGCGCGCTAAAATCGCCGTGTGCGACGTCAGCCCGCCGATGTCCGTGGCGATTCCGTGTACCAATTCGCGGTCAAGATTCAACGCCTGTGTCGGCGACAAGTCTTCAGCCACTAAAATCACTTCATGTGTCGGATGATCGGGAATAATATCTCCTTCCCCGCGCAAGTAACGCAAAAGCCGAATGCGCACGTCGCGCAAATCCATCGCGCGCTCTCGGAAAATCTCTCCCGCTGACTTTCCGATCACTTCAATCATCTGCCCGAATGAATCGTGCACGATGTATTCAGCGTCAAACTGCTCGCGCGTAATTCGTGCCCGCACTTGATCGTGAAACACCTCATCCGCCAAAATCAGCAGGTGCGCGTCAAATATTTTGCCCACCGCGACTCCCGCGACATCCAGCGCGCGTTCGCGTGATCGCTCAATCGCCGCGCGGGTTTCATCCAATGCCTTGTCGAATCGTCCCAACTCTTGCGGTACTTCGGAAGGCGCAAGTTTGCGTGGCATCACTTCGGGATCATCAAACACCATGCGGTGCACGAGTCCGATTGCGATTCCCGGCGACGCCGGAATCCCGCGCATGATTTGTTCTTTCTTGTCCGGGTAGCCCACGAGTTTACTCCTCGTAGAATTTATTTTCGAACAATATGACTAACTCGTCCAACAACTGCTGCTCATCGTCACCCACACACTCCAACACAAGCGAACTGCCGCGCGCCGCAGCCAACATCATGACGCCCATAATACTCTTGCCGTTCACGCGCATGCCATCCTTCAGAAGATAAACATCCGATTTGTATTTCGCGGCAATCTTGGTCAATTGTGCGGCGGGACGTATATGCAATCCCAACCGGTTCAGCAGAGTGACTTCTTTTTGGATCACGGCAGGAGCGGGGTTGTACTGAATAAATAGGCGAGACCAAATGAACTGAGCACGGTCAAAAACGCAACGGTCAACGTGCTGTAACGCAAAAATACGGCGCCCAGCATAAACAAAAATCCGATTCCAAATTGCAGCGCTGCCGCGTTCCCCAACGGCAGTACACGGGCGAACGCTGCAGCCAATGTAAAGGCCGCGGCAACGACGCCAATCACGCGAAGATATTTTCGTGCCGACGCGAGGGCAGGGTGGAGGGCCAGTTCGCTTACGCGCTCGCCCAACCTGAATCCTTGCCGAAACCCCCAATTGCGAAATGACCACAATGTCAAATTGTAAATCAACAACAGCGCGGCGACGCACCATCCCCAAACGCTGTCCGCCTTATCTCCAAAGACAATCATGACCGCTACGACAATCGCAAGTAACGCGGGCTTGAACCGTTCCCAAATCAGACTATCGCCAATTGCGCCTAACGGCGTTGAAAGGCCGCGTTTCCATTCGGCAATCTCTTTGGCTTTCGCTTCATCAACCGGCTCACGTAATCTCGCCGCAAGCGCTCCCAGTGCAACGCTTGAAAACACCGGATGCCCGTTAATCAAACTTCCCGCCGCCCGCGCTTTGTGTTCGTCGTGTTGGCGAAGCTCTGGTCTAAGAGCAAATAGGTATCCCGGCCCCTGCATGGTTTTGTAATTCAAGAACAATTGCAGCGCAAGCGAGCGCAGCAAGATGTTTGTCTGCTTTGGTGCCGAGTTGGTCATAGAATCACCCACGCACCTAAAAATCCAATCACAATTGCCCACACCCAATCTTTGCGCGAAACGAGTTGCACGACCGCCGCCGCGCTGCCGGCTCCAATCAAACCCGGCCACATGCTTGAACAAAGCGCGTCTGTTGCTTGCACAACACCCTCACCCGGCCCGAGTGCATAAAATTGTCCGAAGTAGAGCATGAGCAGGAAATGGCCCGTTATAACTCCAACAAGCGTAAACACAAATCCCGCTCCAACATGTGTCCCAAGTGCGGTAAGTGTCCACTTTGTTCCAGTTTCCCCACGCGCGCAAGCATCCACAAATTGTTCCGCAATCCTGTTCATTAACTTCCTCACAACCGGAGCAAGTTCCCGCCCGAGATGAGAAAATATTAAGCCCAGTGCAGTACAGATCAGCAAAACGATCCAAGCTGGTTCACCCGTCACTTCCGATGGAGCAACCCGCGCCGCCGTGGCGGTTGCGATGATCGCGCCGATGCTCCCTTCGGAAAATTTCGCCGCGCCAATTTGTAAATTCGCAAGCCACAACAATTCGAAGATGACCCCGAAAAACAATCCGATTTCCGGTCGATCAACTAACAATCCGTATAGCACACACGCGACAATCGGTTGTCCAAGCAAGGTTTGCCCGAGCACAGATGTATCGAGATAGACCACCGTACCCGCGAGTGCGGCCAGCCACATGCGACTAAAACTCTCTTTCAATCATCAGCATCGCCCAATCTTCCAACCAATCGCGATACTTCGTTTGCGGCAGAGGCTCAAGGAATTTCAAACCGCGCTCAACATGCGCTCGTGCGCGCCGTGCCGATTCTGCGATACCGCCCAAATCCACAAACAGCTTCGAAACTTCTTCAACTTGATCGTGAGTAGCGTGCAAATTCCCCAATGTTTCGTCAATCAGTTTGCGCTGCTTTGCATCAGCGCGCACCCATGATTCGCGTGCAATGATTGTTCGCTTGCCTTCACGAATGTCTGCACCGACCGGCTTGCCTAACAGCTTTTCGTCACCGATAATTCCAAGAATATCATCCTGCAATTGAAACGCCGCTCCGCATGCGCTTGTAAACTGCTCCAATGTGCGCACCAGCGGATGTTTCAGATCAGGTGTGTTGAGACCAATCGCCGCTCCCGAAGCTCCGGCAAACTCATACAGCGCTCCGGTCTTCTTCCAGAGCATATCCTCGATCATCTCGGTTGTCAAATTCGCAATTGGCTCACGCGAATATTGCACATCGAGCACTTCGCCTTCGACAAGAGTGCATAGCACCCGCGTGTCAATCTCGTGAATCAATGTCAAGGTAACGTCAGCGGAGATACCGAATTTTTGTGTTAGCTCGGTCATCAAACTGATTCCCCATCCGTGCTGAACGTCTCCGGCTAAGACTGCTATGGAAATTCCGTAGTGCTCAGCGTCCGCCCGCGAAGCATATCGGGCCAAAGTCGAAGGTTTTCTGGCAAACCGTTCGTGCACTGTCGGCGAACCCCGTCTCGTCGCGTCGCGGTCAATAATATCGTCATGCACCAGTGTCCACGTGTGGAATATCTCCACCGCTGCCGCCGCGCTAATAGCCTTTTCCTCATCGCCGCCCACCGCCCCGCAGCAGAACAGCATCACCGCCGGACGCAGCCGCTTGCCGCCCGACTCAAAGTAGCACGTCACCGCCTCCCGGATGTCCTCCGGCGAGAACAAATTCACATAGCGAGGCGACAAAACATACCCCTGAACCTTTGCCACCCGCTCTTCAATAGCCTTAAATAACCTGTCCGACACCCAGTTGCTCCAATAAAATTTCAACTAACAACAAAAAAACAAAGGCTTGGGAAAAACCCAAGCCTATATAATACATGAAATTCCAATAACTTGCAACCGCGTGTCATGCGGTTCTTGTGCTGACGCGGTGACTTTTGCGTCGTAGTGGCGGGTCCTGAGTTGCCTTTACATGTTGGAAGCATCTCGCCAAACATCTCACAAATCTTAGGCGCATACCTCCTTAGCAATCTCAAGTCAATGTCTTTTCTTGTTCGAGGTCGTGGGAAACTGACGGAAAAACTAAGATTTACACGAATATTCAAATAGTGTATGTTAGATGCAGATTTTGCTACCCCACGTTTTCCCTCCCGAAAAAAAGCGACCCCAACTTTCGCTGAGGCCGCTTCTGACTTTTGACTTCAGACTTATCTGAGCGCTTTCCCTACCGCCAATTCCAGCGCAATCAAGCTCGACTGATACTCAAGTTCCTTTGACAGATGATCCGTCTCCGCGCGTTCATAAGTCACCTGCGCATCTCTTAACGAGAGCGCCGAGGTCGCACCCAAACGATAGCGTTCGCGTTCAAGTTCGAGTGTGCGATTCGCCAATTCACGATTGCGGCTCGTGGTCTGCATCTGATCATATACCGTCGCCATATTGCGATAGGCTTCGCGCACTCCACGCTCAATCGAAAGTCGCAAATCACGTTCGGTCTCTTGCGAGCGGCGCAAATCGACTTTCTTCGAAGCTACGTCAAACTCGCGTGCGAATCCGTCAAACAAATTCCACGTCAGCGAACCGTAATAAGTTGTGTTTCGGTTACGCGGATCCAATGTAAACGGTTGATCCGCGCCCGCCTGCTCACTGGCCGAACGCGATGCGCCAATACTCACTCGCGGCAAGTATGCGCCTTTCGAGTAGCTCACATTGTCCTTTGCCTGCTTCACCTGAAGCACCGCAATTTCCAAGTCCGAGCGATTCTGCCAAGCCTGACCAATCAAGTTGTCAAGCTCAAATTGATACGGAGTCAGACCGCCCGTTTCAGCAATCGGAAAGCGACTATCCAAAGCAATTCCGAGCGTTTGATTCAATTCTTCACGACGCTTTTCAAGTTCACGTTCAGAACTCGCAATCGTATTCTCAGCCGTTCCCAACTCGATTTCGGCTTGTAGCACGTCAAGTTCCGTTACCGCGCCCACCTCAAATCTCGCCTTCGCCAAATCAAATGCGTCCTTGCGTTGATCCCGCAAACGCTTGTTCAGCGCCACAACTTTTTCCAACGTCAGCACTCCGACAACCTGTTGCGCCACCGTGCGCGTCAGTGTCTTGTGTGCTTCTTCGACCGAAAGCGTATTGATCTTCTTTTGCGACTGCGCAATTCGGTACAGAAAGATGCGCTGCCCGCCTTCAAATAACGACAGATTCGCATTCACGTCCCACGAACTTGAACGCAGTTTGCCTTCGGATGGATCCTGTGTGACGGTAATCGTATCGAGTGTCAATTGTCCGTTGCTATCCGGAACGATGACCACTTCTTCAAACGTGACCGGAAGTGTCGAAACGCTCCCGTCCGGATTACGATACGTGCGATTCTCAAACTGTGATTCGGAAAAATCCAAACCCAGAGAAATCGTCGGCAAAAACCGGCCAATTGCCGCCATATCGCCGATGCGATTGAGCTTTAACGCCAACTCCGATTGCCGCACCTGCGGATTATTACGCAAGCCGATTGATACAAGCGAATCCAGCGAAATCGGAGTCTGACTATTTACCCGTAATAGCCGATCTTCCGCTTGTGCAACTCCACACACCATACCCCAAATGACGACCCACCAGATGACACTCCGCACGCTTAACACTCCAAATACTGATCTTTAATTTCGTACAGGTAGTCGAGCACGGCATCGTGCTCGTTGGCAACCTTCCCCTCAAGAATGGCCTCTTCAAGGGCGGTCTTAATCTTTCCGACTATAGGACCGGGCGAGAGGTTGCAAATCCGCATGATCTCCTCCCCCCGGACCGGGCTTTGAAAGGCTCGCAACTGATCCCCGTCAATCACCTCGGCGATGCGCGTCTTCAGCTTCTCAAATTGGGTCAGGTAACGCTTGACTTTCTTGGGGTTAGCCGAGGTAATGTCGGCCCGGCATAAGGTCATCAAATCTTCCAAATCCTCGCCCGCATCCACGATTAGTCTGCGGACAGCAGAATCCGTTACCTCCTCGCGGGTCAGATTAATGGGCCGCATATGCAGGGCCGTCATTTTGACCAACTTCGCGATGGATTTCTCGGGCAATTTCAATCTTCTGCCAATCGGCTTCAACATCCGGCTGCCCACATCCTCGTGGCCGTGAAAGGTCCAACCTTGATCGGGGAAGAATCGCTTCGTCCGAGGTTTGGCAATGTCATGAACCAAAGCCGCTAATCGAAGCACAGGGTCCTCTGTCAATTCCGCAATCCGGTCCACAACCAACAAAGTGTGGTCGAACACGTCCTTGTGGTGATGCTGTCCTACTTGTTCAACGCCCGAAAGTTCGGAAATCTCCCGAAAGACGATGTCCATCACTCCGGTCTCATACATTAACCTGAGGCCAATCGAGGGTTTAGCCGCACTCATTAACTTCATTAGCTCATCTGTGATCCGTTCCTGACTCACAATCTTGAGCCTCGGAGCCATTTCCTTGCAGGCGGCTAACGTTGCAGATTCAATAGTAAACTCAAGCTGAGCCGCAAACCGAAGTGCGCGCATAATCCTGAGCGGATCTTCAGAGAACGTCTGTTCAGGTTCTTTTGGCGTCTTCAATATCTTGCGCTTGAGATCGCCGATTCCATCATAATGGTCAATCAGTAAACCAAAATTCTCGCCGTTCAGACTCACAGCGAGAGCGTTTACGGTAAAGTCCCGCCGGGCGAGATCATCATCAAGTGCTCCTTCCCAAACTTTCGGCTTACGAGATTGCGATTCGTATGATTCAGCACGGGCCGTAACAAAATCGAGTTGATATCCGCGATACGGAACCATAGCGGTTCCAAATCTTTCAAACAAAACAGGATCGTGAACGCCGAACTCTTTGGCAACAACTATTGCAAATGCAACCGCGTCTCCGATTACCGAAAAATCAATGTCCTTGACCTTCTTGCCGAGTAACTTATCTCTAACAAATCCGCCGACGGCATAAAGCTCCAATCCGTGATCGTCAGCGAGACGCCCTAAGCGTTCGAGCACTTTGGAATCCGCGCGTTTTATCACCTTCACTTGTGCAACCGATCTAACTCCACTCATCGCGCATCCTCACGACCTAATCGAGCACGGAGAGCCTTGAGAGTATCCTTCCGTCGTTCGAGAGCATATGGAGTTGCCGTTGCGTTCAAACCTGCACGCGCATAACTTTGAGCGGCTTCCGTTTCTCCTAACATGTCAGAGCAATCCATCAATGTCCGATAAAGTCCAATCACTTCGTAACCGTTTTGAAATTCAAGTTGCTTATACTGCTTCAATAATTCGAGCGCGGTTTCGCGCGCATTTTTCCACTGGGCTGTTCTCTTCTCCAAAGCGAGCTTCGGCATCAAGAAAGTTCGACTGTTGGGAAATCTCTCTAATCCGGCTCTGACCATGCTGTCGGCAAGCTCGTAATTCTCGTCTTGAATCACGAGCCAGACCATTGAGCTTAAGGCAGCATATCGAGAGAACTTAGCCCGTTCCAGTCCCAGAGTTAAATCAGCCCAGCCCTGCTTCTTTGACGGCACTCCCGGCAACCATCGCAAGAAACCAAGATTCTGCGCGGCAGCATACCGATAGGCTCCCCGGCCAACATAGGCATCATAGAACTCTGGATCAACCTCGATCACACGGTCAAAATGGCTGCGCGAGGCCATTAACCTCCGGATTCCATCGACCGTCTTGCCCTGACGATGCCGCGTTAATCCCGAAACTGAATAGGCAGCCCCAATCAGGTACTCTCGTACTGCTTCGGCGCTGTCAGGAGATCGTTGCTCCCATTGTACACATGCCGTAAGGCACTTTTCGACCTCGCTTTCAAGCTCTGCAGTCCCCGTAGTGTCTTCAAAATCACAAAGTTGCGCGTAAATCACGCTGGCATTTGCGTAGTGAACTGCGGGATTGCCGGGCCACGCCAAGCCAAGCGAATCACACATCACGTCCGCTATAGCATAGTCGTGGGTCATCAGTGTATCGAAGAGCGTCTCGTAGCGGTCGAGCGGGCCGACGGTGTGCACCACCTGCGCGACACAATTTGCACGGCCAGTTACTGCCAAGAGGCAGAGAATTATGCAGTACGAATGACACACGATGCGGGTTAGAGGGCTATTCACCGAGATTTCAATGGTTTTGATTGCTTGAAGTTACGACAATTGAAGCAAAAAGCAAGTTCTAAGCACCCTGCTTGTGTATAAGAACCCACTTTAATCTCTGGAGTTACGCCTGCGAATTTACTATATTTTAGGGATTTCGTGGATTTGATGGACTAACTTGTGAATGGGATGAGAATGAGTGATTGGAGGAGCCTGCGGTGCCTCGCTTGGCTTGCGGCAGTTCTCGTGCTGTCAGCGGATTTTGCCGTTGCCGGGACAGATCGCGTTTCCATCTTCCTCGTCCTTGAGCCTGAGCCATTCGTCCGGAATGAAGTCCTTGCTCGCGCGGGTCGTACTCTCGAGCTTGCCGAGGCCCACGAAATGTGCCTCAAGGCTGCACAAGAGTATGCCAGCGTCACTCAGACTCCAGTCCTGAAAAGGTTGTCCGAACTATCTTCGCTTGCCGACCTTCAAAATATTCGCGCCTACTGGGCTGCTAACACGATTTCCCTCGAGTGCGACCCCGCATGGATCCCCATATTCCGTCAGTGGCCCGAGATAATCGAGGTTCAAGAAGAACAGCTTCTCGAACTCGATCCTATCACAACTCCAATTCCCGAAAATCCCCGCCGCTCACTTGATGATGGTGTAACCGTTGCACTGACTGATATTCGTGCTCCCGAGGCGTGGGCGCTCGGCTTGACCGGCGTTGGCGTTTTGCTCGCGAACTTCGATTCCGGCGTGTATGGCTCAAATCCTGCTTTATCTTCGAGGTGGCGCGGTAATAATGGACATCCAGCCAACCAATGCTGGTTCGATCTCGTCGAGCCGATTACCTCTACTCCCGGTGACAACGACGGGCATGGTACGCTTACGATGGGCTTGCAATGCGGAATCGGTGTAAATGATACTGTTGGTGTGGCTTGGAATGCGCAGTTTATCGCCGCCGCCGTTGCTGAAGGGGGATTCACGATCAACAACGCTTTGGCTGCATTCCAGTGGGTGTTGGACCCTGACGGAAACCCCGCGACATTTGATGATGTCCCGCGCGTGCTTTCGAACTCATGGGGATTTAATGGCGGTGTGGACGTGTGCAACAACGTGCTGTTTCAGGCTATCGATTTGGCCGAAGCGGCGGGGATTGCCATCGTTTGGTCCGCGGGTAATGAAGGTCCGCCCAGCGGAACCATTCGCAATCCAGCCAACAGAGCAGACAACTTGGTCTCAGGATTTGCCGTCGGCGGTTGGGACGGAGTTGTAGATTCCGTTTGGGTTTCATCGAGTCGCGGCCCGACTCCTTGTAACCCCGATCCGATTTTGCGTGTGAAGCCTGAGATCGTCGCGCCATCGCGCGACGTGCGTTCAACATACATCGGCAGCGGCTATGCGTCAAGTAGTGGAACCTCGTTCTCCGCTCCGTTGGCGGCAGGCACGCTCGCACTGATGATTGAAGCGAATCCGATGCTCCCGCCCGATTCGCTGCTCGAGTTGTTGATGTACACAGCAGTTGACGAAAGCACTCCCGGACTGGACAACAATGCGGGCTATGGCAGGTTGGACGCCTATCTCGCTTGTCAGGCGGCTTTGACCGGTTTAGGTTGGGTGAGAGGAGTTGTTCAAAATCAGTGGGGAACGCCGATTGCCTCTGCGGATATTGATTTGCTCAATCAGCCGCATCATACAACCACGGATTCAGCTGGACGATTCCTGTTTGCCTTTCCCGCTTTCTTTCCATTGCAGATTCAAGTCGTCGCCAACGGCCACGTTCCGCAGACGACGTCGATAACCGTTTTGCCGCAGGACACGGCCTACGTCACAATAACACTGCAAACAACTCAAGAGGGAATACTCTCCGGCAATGTGATCGACTGCCGCGGTTTGCCGGCAGCGGGGGCGTTAATTACAATCCCCAATGAGTCGTATCCGCCTACGTTCACCGACGGCAATGGGCGATTCGTGATGACGATGCAGCCGGGCACATACTCCGTTGCGTGTTCAAGCGGAGTGTGCGGATCCATTGTTATGGCCGGAGTACACATTCAGACCCGCGCGATTACCGACATTGAAATCGTCCTTCCGCTCAATCCCGCGTTTTTGTGTTCGGATGAAGATCAATTCGGTTACTTCTTCTGCGACAATAATGATCCAGGCGGTCCGACTGAAATCTACACATCCGTCGCGCCGTCTGAAGGCGGACTTGGCGTCATTCACAATCTGCCAGACGACGGCAATGTTCCGCTGGCGATGCCTTTCCCGGTGAAGTTCTATGGACAGACCTACAGCCGGATGTTCTTGAACTCAAATGGAATAATTAGCTTTGTTAGATATGCAACGGCATATAATAATCTGCCGTTGCCGTATAACTTGACTCCTGCGCTGTTTCCGTTCTGGGATGATTTCAGTGACAATTTAGGCGGACACATTCTGTCCGACTATGATCCTACGCATGGTACGTACACCGTCGAATGGTATGAAGTCCCCTATTTTGTTTCGATCCCGCCGCCGACGGACAGCGCAAATTTCCAAATGGTCATTTACGACCAGGCCGTTCTACCCACTGCGAGCGGCAATAACGTTATTGAGTTTCGATACGGACGTATTCCGCGCAACGGCAGCTGCACCATCGGGATTGACAAAGCTACAGCTAATACCTATCTCCGCTACGGTTACAACGGTACTTGGGAGACCCACGCTGTCCCTGCGGCAGAGAACGTGACAGTCAGGCTGTCCGATGAACAGCCTGCGTCGGGCGTCCCATCGCTTGCTCTTGAACCATCGAGCCTTGCTATATCACTTGAGCCCGGCGAGACACTCGACACCTCGATCTTTGTCCGCAATCTCGGCAGCGCGCCGCTGGCCTATTTTGCATCATCGTCCAACGCTGCGGGACTCGGGCAATCGCAGGACACTTTGGCGCGTGCAGTTGTGTTTCCCGAATTGCCGAAGGGTCATGTGCCGACTCGAATTGAATCGTTTGACAATGCGCTCGACGAATGGATTCCCGACGCTAACGGCTATGCATGGCGGAGTTCGCGTTCGGATACGTCGGTGCATTACCAGTTCTTCGATATCTCGACAGTCGGTACGAATCTCGGGTTGACGATGGATGATACGACTTCTTTCCCGCGTCCATTGCCATTTGAGTTTCCGCTCTTTGGCCGCGTCTTCACCAAATATTGCGCCTGCACAAACGGATTCATCTCGTTTTGGTCGCAGGTTCGAAATTACGTGAATGACCCGTTGAATACTGTGCGTGATCCGTATTACACTGTTGCGCCGTACTGGACGGACATGAACCCGACCGCAGGCGGTCAGGTTTTAGAGTACTACGACGTGACGAATGACCGATTTATTGTTCAATGGAATCGAATCCCGCCATGGGGTGTGCCGTCCTCGAACACACTGACGTATCAAGCCATTCTTTATCGTGACGGCGGTGTGGACTTGGTCTATGAACGGATGCGTGGGATCGTTCCGCTCAAGACAGTTGGAATTAAGGGAGGAAATTCGACCGAGTTTTTGCAATTGACCTACAACGGTGCTCTGGTTGACAGCATGATGACGTTGCGCATTGCGCGACCCGATACGGCTGCGTCATCGCTGCGAATTCTGAGCGGACATCAAGCAGTCGTGCCGCCGCAAGGTGCGCAGGAGATTCGTTTTCGCATTGTCAATCATTCCGTTGCACAGGGACTCATTTCGCTTCCATTGACGATCGAATCGTCCGACCCTGATGGCAGCGGCGCAGAACTTGTTGTGGCGATGCAAGGCGGCACTCCATTTGATCCGCAAACCGTGATCGCCGCAGATGGCAGTAACCTCCGTTTGCACTGGCATTCTCATCCGATTGATAATTTTGCCATTTGGACCG
This sequence comes from uncultured Alphaproteobacteria bacterium, assembly GCA_964587105.1. Taxonomy (GTDB): domain Bacteria; phylum Electryoneota; class RPQS01; order RPQS01; family RPQS01; genus JABWCQ01. Next base: position 283,676 of record CAZPKG010000001.1, read on the forward strand.
CGCTGCCCAATGATTCTCTATTTGTTCCGTTCGTTACTTCCGTGACCGATACTCATTACACTATGACGCTGCCCACGGACGTAGCACGTATCTTCGCAGTAACCCTGGCCGGTGCTCCCGCGCCGACCGCCACAAATATCAAGTCCGGTAAATCTGTTTCCTACCGTTAGCCACAATTGGCTGTTACGATGAACCGAGGTGTCCTATGATTCGTATGTTGTCACTGCTTCTGTTGTTCACATTGGGATTCACCACCGCGCAAGCGGGTATCAATGCACCCCATCACTCCCTTATTCGCGTGTTCGGCAAAGATATCGCGCATGAAAAGATGCTCCTGCACGATGATTTGCTCGACGTTATGCCGCAAGACGGCGATCCGGGTATTCTGATTGCCGCGCTGCCGGGCGACTTCGACTATTTGAAGAATCGAGGTTATCGCTGGGACATCATTCATCAGGACCTCGAAGATTTTTATGCTCGCCGAGGCCGTGACGGAAATTCGCTTGATCTGATGGGCGGTTTCAAGACGAATACTGAAATCAATGCCGCGATGGACACGATCCACATGCAGCATCCGACGATCACGACTGCGAAGTTTGCCATTGGTCAGACGCTTGAAGGCAATAACATCTATGCGATGAAGATCAGTGACAATCCCGACGTTGACGAAAATGAAATCGAGTTGTTTTACAACTCGCTCATTCACGCTCGTGAACCGGGAGCGATGGAAGTCCTGTTCCTGTTTATGAACTATCTGACGGACCAATATGGAACCAACCAGAGCGTCACGGATCTTGTAAACGACCGCGAGTTCTATTTCGTCCCGTGCATCAATGTAGATGGCTATCTCTACAACCAGTCAACGAACCCCAACGGCGGCGGAATGTGGCGCAAAAACCGCCGCAACAACGGCGGCGGCAGTTTTGGCGTTGACCTGAACCGCAACTTCGGGTTCAATTGGGGTTATGATAACAACGGTTCGTCGCCTACTCCTGCCTCGGAAACCTATCGCGGCACAGGCCCGTTTTCCGAACCGGAAACCCAAGTGATTCGCAATTTCATTGAGTCGCGTAATTTTCTGGTGTCGATGAACTATCATACCTATTCGAATCTCGTGCTCTATCCGTGGGGAACGCAGGCCTTCCAGGGTGGTTTCACTCCAGAGAATGATATTTTTGCGCTCATGGCCGACTCGATTCAATACTATATTCAGCAAGTGAACGGCGCAGTTTATGAGATTGGCCCTCCGTGGCAGTTGCTGTACAATGTGAACGGCGATTGCAACGATTGGTGCTATGGCGAGCAGGGTACGAAGCCGCGCATCTTCCCGTTCACAACGGAAGTTGGCGGAGCATCAGACGGTTTCTGGCCCGCACAAAATCGGATACTTCCGCTTGCCCAAGAGAACCTGCCTGCGAACTTGTTTGTTGCTCGCTATGCAGTGAATCTTGTTCCACCGGATTTGCAAGTTCGTCGTGTCCGCCAATTTCAAACTGAACAGCTTGGCGATAACGACGGAGTGGTTGAACCCGGCGAGAGTGTTGCGCTGACAGTTTATTTGAGAAACACAGGATTTCTCGACTTAACCGGTTTGACAGGCACATTGACGACGTCAACTCCCAATGTGACAGTCGCTTCAGGAACGTCGAATTGGCCGACGCTCCTCTCACAGGATTCCGCCGCCAACTCGACAGAGCTAACGCTCAATGTTGGGGCTGGTTTTAGTTCACCGGGTTCAATTACTTGTCAACTCCACCTTTCTTCGGTGGAAGGGCTTGACACAACAATCACGACATATGCCGTTGTGGGTAATCCAGTGTTCTTTGACAACGGAGAAGGCGGCACAAACGGCTGGACGCATACGGGCACGGTGGATCAATGGCATCAAACGACTCACCGTTCGGCCTCGGCGACGCATTCGTGGTATTGCGGAATCGAAGGCTCGTGGCAATATAGCTCAAATCAGAATGCTTCCTTGACTTCGCCTCCGATTCTATTAGGGAGCAATTCCGTTCTTACCTTTTCGCATTACTACGAGCTTGAAACCGACTTCGACTACGGTTTTGTTGAAGTGACAGACGGCACGGGTACCTACAGCGTGGCCGGCCCCTTTACCGGAAGCAACGGGTCATTCCAAACCGTCAGCGTGTCGCTTGCGCAATTCCCGGCAGGCAGCATGGTGAACATCCGCTTCCGTCAGACGAGTGATGGCGCGTTAGTACAAGAAGGTTGGTATGTAGATGACATCTTTGTTGGTCCGCCGCCAAGTATTAGTGTCAGCCCTGCGTCAGTGAGCGCATCCGTTGATACTACTGCGATTCAGGAGGAAGAGGTTTACGTCACGAACAACGGTGGCTCGGATCTTGTTTATTCACTTCTGTTCCAAAATGGCACTGCAGCAGCGGATACCGGCGGCCCGGACGCGTTCGGCTATCGTTGGCAGGATTCGGATGATCCGTGCGGCCCGACCTACTCGTGGTTGCCGATTAGTGCGTTAGGCACTCCGATTACCTGGGCCGATGGAGAAGGCGATCAAGTTCGCGGGCCCTATGCTCTACCGTTTGCATTCCCATTCTACGGCACGATGTATAACCGAGTGTTCGTGAGCGCCAACGGCTGGGTGAGCTTTGCCGACAGCATCAACGAAACATTTACCAACACAACCCTGCCCAACGCGACCGCTGCGGAAGCTGCGATCTTCGCGTGGTGGGATGACCTGAAACCGCAGCTTGCCGGAACCAATGTTCGCTATTGGAACAACGGTATCGACTCTGCGGCAGTGAGCTATGAAAATATTCGCGCAGGTACGGCTCCGAATCAGGGCACGTACAATTTCCAAATCTTGCTGACCGCGCGAGGCGAAGCCCGCGTTTTCTATGGCAATATGGGAACAATCCGGCTTACCAGCGCAACGATTGGAATTCAGAACGAAGAACGAAATATTGGTTTGACAGTTTTGAATAATCAGGCTGGAATTGCCAATAACGAATCGCGCCGCTTCGCGCTTGGGCCACGGTGGGTTTCCGTTCTGCCGGTCTCGGGCGTCGTCCCGCCCAATTCTGTGGACACACTGCGACTGAGCTTCCTCGGTGAAGAGTTATGTGGAATTCCGAGCCTGAGCGGATTGGTGATTCGTTCAAATGATCAGGACACTCCTGAAGTCACAATTCCAATTATTGCAACACCGTTAGCCAATCTCGAAGCACCTACGAATTTGACTATTCTGCCGATTGGAAATGATCTCCAATTGCGTTGGCAGGCTGTTCCCGGCGCGTCAGCATATCGCGTGGAATATCTGTTTGATATCGGAGGTCTTCCGACCATCGTGGGCACACCGGTAACAAACAGCTTCATTCATGTTGACGCTCTGAATACGTCCTTTGGCTACTATCAAGTTCGCGCGCTGCCATAAGGAGATTCGTAGTTGCACTTCATTCGCACTTGCTTCGTATTGTTAGTTGTCGTTGGGCTGCACTCGGCCAAGTGGGCCGAGTGCGCCACGCGACGCCCGGCCTGGGCACCCCACGCCATGATCGCATCCGCAGACTCGCACGCCACACAAGCCGGACTGCAAATTCTTGAAGCCGGTGGTAACGCCGTTGACGCGGCATGTGCTGTTGCGATGGCACTTGGAGTCACCGAAGGCTATTCAAGCGGTATCGGTGGCGGATGCTTTATCGTGTTGCACATGGCCGATGGCCGCGAAATCGCCATTGACGGACGGGAAATTGCTCCGGCAAAATCGTCAAGATTGATGTTCGTGCCGCGCAAGCCCACGGATGCAACCGACCTGTCGCTCTATTCACCGCTCGCCGCTGGAGTACCGGGCCAAGTTGCCGCATTTGATCTGGCCGTGCGCGAGTATGGCACGATGCCGTTTGCCGATCTGTTGGCGCCGGCGATTGCGCTCGCTGACACGGGTTTTGTTCTTGACGAATACTATGCCGGAGTCGTTCAGAGCTATGCCACGCGCATGATGAACGATCCCGGCTCGCTTGCCGTTTATTTCGACTACGACGGCAAACCATTGGCGAAAGGGGAGAGGCTTGTCCAGAAAGACCTTGCCGCAACTCTTACTCGCATGGCCAAGAACGGCGCCGCCGAGTTCTATTCTGGTGAAACCGCTGACCTGATTGCAGAGTACATGAAGAAGTCCGGCGGTATCATCACTAAGCAAGACTTGGTGAGTTACAAACCAGTCGCGCTTGAACCCGTGCGGGGGAGCTATCGCGGGTATGACGTAATCTCGATGCCGCCGCCAAGTTCTGGTGGTATTCATCTGATACAGATTCTCAATCTGTTGGAAGATTATCCGCTGTCGTACCTTGAAGCAGGATCGTCCGAATCTCTTCATCTAATCGCTGAAAGCATGAGTCTTGCTTTTGCAGATAGAGCGGAGTTTTTAGGCGACCCAGCCTTCACACCGGTTCCAACTGAAGCGCTGATTCACAAAGCCTACGCTGATACGTTGCGCAAAAAAATATCGCGCACACGGCATCTTCCGCAACCGAATGCAGGCGATCCGTGGGCTTTTCTCTCGCTGATCGACCACCACACCACACATTTCTGCGTTGTGGATGAGCAAGGCAATGCGGCCTCAGTTACGGCTACCGTCAATACGCCGTTTGCGACTTGCATCACGGTGCCGGGCACGGGAATCCTGTTGAATAATGAAATGGATGATTTTGTGACCGAACCCGGCAAAGCGAACTTCTTTGGCTTGATCGGCAAAGCAGTCAACGAAATTCAGCCGGGTAAGAAACCGCTCTCGTCGATGTCTCCCACGATCGTTCTTCGGAATGGAAAACCGTACATCCTTGCCGGAGGCGCGGGCGGACCCAGAATTATCACAGCCACGCTGCTGGCCATTGCCAACGCGCTCGACTTCGGAATGGATATTCAGGAGGCGATCGACTATCCCAGAATGCACCAACAGTGGGTGCCCGACCGACTGTTCATGGAACCGGAACATCCGTTTGATGTCCGAGCGGCCCTGACGGCCAAAGGTCACGCGGTCGAGGTTGGTTCGGCGAGGTCGCGTGTGCAGGCCATTCAGGCAGATACCCTGCGCGGCGGCTGGAACGGCGCGGCCGATTCGAGAGGCGTTGGTGCCGCAATTGGCTACTGAACGGTATGTGCGACGCAGTGAGAAGGCCATTTAGGTCTTGTTGACAATTTAACAAGCCCTCCGTATCTTAAAGCTATGAGTCAAAACAAAGCTTTACCCCTGAACGTCGGCCAGCGATTGCACGAGGCTCGGAAGGCTGCCGACATGTCCCAAGACCAGCTTGCTAAGGCGGTTCGCGTTAATCGTTCCTACCTTTCTCTGGTCGAAAACGGACGCTCCTCGCCCACAATTGAGTTTCTGGAAAAAGTCGCCGGTGGCCTAAATCTTCGGGTGGAAGAACTTCTGCTTAGGTCGGAGGTCTTTCGCTACCTGAGCATTTCTCCCAAACACGGATACCTTTACAAGGGGCTGCAAGACCTGCTCGCGGACGATGAGCAGATGCTGTTGATGAATCCGACCAATGAGGAGATTGAGATTCTAAAGGGCATTCAACTCCATCCCGATCATGATCCCAGCAAACGCTTCTTCGTCGATGCATTGCTCGATCTTCGACGAACGCGATTCTAACCGTTATTTCACACGTTTTCTGAAGACAGGCCATTAGTATGCAGATGCATTCATTTTGGGACAAAGACGTGTTCGTCATGGAACTAAGCGGCAAGTTAATGGGTGGGCCGGACTCGAGCGGCTTTCATGAAGAAGTCAAACACGCTGTCGAAAACGGCGGTCGCAACGTCGTTGTTGATCTGCATGGTGTAGAGTGGCTGAACAGCTGGGGAGTCGGACTGCTTGTGTCCGCTTACACGACTTTGAAGAGCCGCGGCGGACAACTTGTTCTGGTCGGCTGCACTCCGAAGGTCCTAACTGTGTTTCGTATGACACGATTTGATTCTGTTTTTACATTCGGCTCCGACGTCCAGTCGGCGCTGCAAGGGCTCAGCCGTCCGGTCTAAGCTCTCGATCATCGATTCTTTTCTTTCTTATCATATAACTGAACCCCTAAGGAGCCACCGGGCAATGAAGTTGAAGACCACAGAAACTAACGGCGTTTACCTCGTTGAAATGTCAGGCAAGATTATGGGCGGTCCTGAATCTGCACAATTCCATGACGCGATGAAGCACGCCGTGGCCAACAACCTTAAGAAGGTTGTGATTGATTTGGGCGGCGTGGAATGGATGAATAGCTCCGGTATCGGATTGCTTGTGTCCGCCTACACTACCCTGAAAAATGCGGGAAGCGAAATGAAGCTCGCGCGCACCACTGAAAAAATCCAATCGCTGCTCGTCATCACCAAGCTGAATTCCGTGTTTGACAGTCACGACAGCGTTGAAGGTGCAGTTAAGAGCTTTAACTGATTTGGTTGAACCCGTCGTACCAGACCATCTTCTGCCCGGCAAAAAAGACGCGGGGCTTGAGGCCTCCCGTTCGCTGGCTGTCTTAGAGGAGCTGGAACGAAAGGTTCAGGAGTTCTTGCGCGAAGACAACGGCGCGAAGCTCGACGCGAATCGCGCTATGGGTTTGAATTCGTTGCTTGAACTGATCGGTTCGGCCGAACAAAACTTCAAACTGCAAACCGAGTTTGAACGCGAACGGCAAGAGAATGCGATTCTGCAGGAAGTCAGCCTCAGACTCTCAAGTGCCGCTGAAATCCGCGATGTGTTGCGGGCAATTCTCGAATCTCTCCGGCAGGTCGTGGAGTTTGATGCTGCCGGAATTTTTGTCTTCAACAAAGAGATGCAGCAGATTGAAGTGGACATGCTCGCCGGATACGGCGGTGCACAGCGCCGCCGTGTCTATACGAAATTTCAGGAAGGCGTCAAGCACGGCGAAGGCATCGTTGCCACCGTTGTGTTCTCCGGCAAGCCGCTGTATGTTCCCGACGTCAAGAGCGATTTGCGCTATGTTGAGGTCCGGCCCACGACGCGTTCCGAGTTAGCGGTTCCCATCTTTGTCCGCGATGAGTTGATTGGCGCGTTTAACCTTGAATCTGACAAGGTGGACGCCTTCAGCGAACGCGATCTACGCACGCTGATGACGTTTGCCAGTCACGCGGGCGTCGCCCTCGAACGCGCACGGGCCGACCGCGAGCGACAGCATACGCAACGGATCGCTGAGGAACTTGCGCTGGCACGGCGGATTCACACGAGCTTTTTGCCTAAAGTCATGCCGCAATTTGCGCCGTATGATTTGGGCGGGATGAACTTTCCGTCGAGTGAAGTCGGCGGCGATTACTACGACTTTGTCCGGATCACGGATGACGATTTGGGAATTATTATGAGCGACGTGGCAGGACACGGAGTGGCCGCCGCGCTGCTGATGGCAAATTTCCGCGCCTGTATTCGTATTGAATCGCGTGCGCACTATGCCATCAAGACAATTCTCGAACGGGTTAATGAGTTTCTTGTCGAGACAAACCCGCCGGATAGCTTCGTAACCGGGTTTTACGGCGTATTGAATAGGAAGTACAATGTATTGACCTACTCCAATGCCGGACACAATCCACCGATCGTTTTGCGCAAGGGTGAGGCGCCGCGACTCTTAGAGGTTGGCGGCCCAATATTGGGTGTACTCCCTGAGGCCAAATACCAAGAAGCGCAGGTCGAGTTGCTTCCGAACGATATTCTTTTGCTTTATACAGACGGCGTGACCGAAGCGCGCGATGAAAATGACCAGGAGTTTGGTCTTGAGCGTCTCGCTGAATTGGCCGACCGTCATAGAAATCTTTCTGCGAATGAACTGGCCCGGCGCATTAGTCATGAAGTTCAATCCTTTAATGCGCCGGATTCGACTATGGATGATCTCACCTTATCTGTGGTGAAATATGATGCAACCGACACGCACTGAAACGCTGAATATTCCCTCCTCGGTTGATCAGATCGAGAAGGTTGACGAGTTTGTCGAGTCCTTTGCGACATCATTGGGATTCCAATCCGACGCGCTTGCCGACATCGGCATTTGCGTTACGGAACTCGTGATGAATGCCATCGTACATGCGCACAAAGAACAGGCCGAGATACCGGTGAAGATCAGAATCGAGGGCGGCGTGGAAGGATTGCGCGTTTCTGTTCGTGATTACGGTCCGGGATTTGAAACCAATGCAATCCCTGATCCCACCTCACCTGAGAACATTTACGAAGATCACGGACGCGGGATTCTCATCGTTCGCGCGATGATGGATGACGTGCAATGCACGCGTCTTGAAGACGGAATGCTGATCGAGATCTTCAAACGGCTGAACCAAAGCGCATGAAAACTGCGATTTACCCCGGCACTTTCGATCCGATCACATACGGCCACCTTGACGTCATTGAACGCGCCGCGGATCTTTTCGCCAACGTCATCGTCACTCTTGCGATTCATTCGCAGAAGTCACCGCTGTTTTCCACTGAAGAACGCAAAGAACTCATCGCGAAGTCTATTTCACACCTTTCAAATGTCACAGTTGACACGTGCAGCGGCCTGTTAGTGGATTTTGCGCGCGGGAGGAACGCAACCGCAATCATTCGTGGTTTGCGCGCGGTCTCGGACTTTGACTATGAATTTCAGATTGCGCTTGCTAACCGGGTGCTCGCGCCGAAAATCTCAACGGTCTTTCTCATGCCCGGCGAGCACTATACATATTTGAATAGTTCAATCGTGCGTGAAGTCGCGCGCCTCGGCGGTTCGGTTGAGAGCTTTGTGCCGCCGCACGTGGCCGAGGCGCTAAAACAAAAATACGGAGCCAACCGCGCGTGAAACCGCGCGTCCTCGTTTCACTCGAATTGTTTCCAAAGGTCGCCGCCGTTGTTCCGGGTATGGACGATCTTGACATTGCCTATGCCTGTTCGCGCGCCGGCGCGGATGGACTTGTGGTTGCCGTCCCCGCAGAGCAATCCAATCGCGACAGCCTCTCGCGCTTTGATCGCGCGGGATTGCCGTTGCTGTGCGTACACGCATCGCTGCACCAGCTTGACAATTTGAGCGCACTTGGCTCGGCTCCGGATCGATATCTGGTTTCTGACGATGGCCGCGCCGTCAAGCAATTCGATTCGATTGCGGAATTGAAGCAGCGGCTCGCAGGCACGCATCAAGAGATTGCGGTCTTGATTGAGCCCGAACCGCAAACGATCAAATCGGCCGTCAAGGTTCGCGCAAATTGGGTTGCTTTCTCCACCACGGAATTGCAACGTGCTGAGTCGTTGCAACACGCCGAGCAGGAGCTGCTGCGGTTGCGCTCCGCTGTCCTGCTCGCCAGCCGCAATAATTTGCGCGTGATGATCTACGGCGAGATTGACCGGCACCTCGCGCCATCGCTCGCGAGGCTTGATGGTCTTGAGGAAGTTGTGCCGACGAACACACTTTGGACGCTCGCGTTACGACACGGCTGGGAACAAGCACTCGAAACTTTTCGCCGTTGGATAGAGTAATGCGCCCGCACGGGCGCTTTGCATTTTGGTCCGTTTGGGCCGTTTTTGCTTTTGGCTTCCTGCTCTGCCGCTGGACGTTGTTTGATTCGGTGTTTTACAATGTGGATGAAGCGGAGTACGCTGTCGCGGCGCAGGCGCTAAGTCATCACATGCTTCCCGGGCTTGATCTGGTCGGTTCGACGAAGCCTCCGGGAATCGTGTTTCTCTACAAGGCTATTTTTGCAGTCGCGGGCGAGTCAATCCTTGCCTTGCAAATTGTCGGATTTGTTCTTTGGCTTGTGTTGCTAGGATTTACTATCAAGCTTTGCGAGCGACTATTTCCCGAACTTCCTGCTTGGATGTCGGCGCTTAGTTTCTTTTTGTTAGCCAATAGCTTTGGTTCGCCGCGTGATCTTCATGCTTTGAATGTTGAGTTGCCGGGAATCACGCTGGTTATTGCGGCATATCTGCTCGTGATGACAAGGCAGGCTCCGCGCAAACTTATTCTTGCGGGAATATTATTCGGCTGCGCGGTCATGTTTAGACAGAGTCTTGCGATCTTTCTTTTGCCGATGTGGTTTCTGTTTCGACCGGCGAATCGACGCGAGTACATGAGACTTGGTCTTGGCATTGCCGTGCCGTGGCTGATCCTGTTGACAATCTACGCTGCGCACGGTGGATTAAGTTGGGCATATGATTCCTGGGTGCGATTCCCGATGCTCTATGCCGGCGACACTGGACTTTTCGGATTTTTTGAGGCGGCGCGCTACTCTACAAGGTCGGTTTTCCTGCAAGCATTCGTGCCGTTTACTCTTACTGCAATCGGGATCGGATTTGCGATCAAGTGGCGCAATATTCCCGTTCTTGTTTTGACCATTTGCTCTGCAATAGCCGTTGCCTCCGGCTCCCGGTTCTTTGAGCATTACTATATTCAGGCCTTTCCCGCGTTCGCATTGCTTGGTGCAATTGCGATTTGGCAATTGTGGCGGGCCTCTGCGCTGCCAAGTCGTTTGACGAAAGCATTTTTGACAATCGGTACGGTTATGGCTTTGCTGCACTTTCCGTTTTGGCGCTATTGGGATACTTCAGCTCCGCCGCGCGGCGTTTCAATTGAGTCGATTGATCTGCGAGGCCTCGAACTTGATCTTGCAAAATTCGCTGTGCAGCAATCCACTCCCGAAAACCGGATTTTTGTTTGGGGGTATTGTCCGCAAGTCTATTTCCATGCAAAGCGTCTTCCCGCAGTGCGAGATTATCTCTGCGAATACGCCACGGGTTTTTCGCCGTTTTCTACCAGTCCACGGCCGTTTGCGCGTCCCGACGCGATGCAGATGTTGTTGGACGATCTTGTGCGCAACGAACCGGCTATTATCTTTGATCTTTCTGCCGATGAATACTACGAGTATTCGTTCTCAAGATATCCGATTACAAATTTCCCTTCGTTGGCCGAATACATAAAAACGAACTACAGACCCACCGCGCTTGTTGGCAGTGTTTCCGTTTATTCGCGAGCCAATTAGTACAACCCCAAATCCTACTTCTTATGCGCTTCCCAGCTGAACCCTTTCGTATTAAAGTTGTTGAAAAAATCCGCAGAACCACTCGCGATGAACGAGTTGATCTCTTGCAGCGCGCCGGACTAAATGTATTTTTGATCCCTGCTGACGCCATTTATGTTGACCTCTTGACCGATAGCGGCACAGGCGCCATGAGCGACAATCAGTGGGCCGGACTGATGATCGGAGATGAGAGCTATGCAGGCTCAAAGAGTTTTTTCAAGTTTGAAGCGGCTGTTCGTGATATCACCGGTTTTCCCAATGTTATCCCGACGCATCAAGGCCGTGTCGCCGAGAACTTGCTCTTCTCTACGATTTGCGGTGACGGAAAAACCATAATTGCCAACACGCATTTTGACACGACTCGCGCAAATGTTGAGATGAATCATGCTGAAGCGCTCGATTTGCCGGTCAAAGAGTCTATGGACCCGCAGCTAGGCTCGCTGTGGAAAGGCAACATGGATTTGGCGAAACTTGACGCGAAATTAAAAGCCGATCGCGACAACGTGCCGATGGTCGTGATGACGGTCACGAACAATTCGACGGGAGGCCAACCTGTTTCGATGGAGAATATTCGCGGCGCATCTAAACTGTGCAAGCAATACGGTGTGCCGTTCTTCATCGATTGTGCTCGTTTTGCCGAGAATTGCTGGTTCATTCACGAACTTGAGCCAGGCTACAAAGGCAAATCGATAATTGAGATCGCACGTGAATTGTTCAGCTATGCCGACGGTTGCTGGATGTCCGCGAAAAAAGATGCATTGGTAAACATCGGCGGTTTCATCGCGATGAACGACGTCGAACTCGCGCGCAAACTGCAACAGAAGCTTATTCTAATCGAAGGTTTTCCAACATACGGCGGATTGGCCGGACGCGATCTTGAAGCGGTTGCCGTCGGACTCTATGAGGGAATGGAGCAGGAGTATTTGCAGTACCGCACGGCGCAAGTTCGCTATCTCGGTGAAATGTTGCTGGACGCTGGAATCTCAATCGTGCGTCCCGTCGGTGGTCATGCCGTATTCATCGACGCTAAAGCTTTTTGCGATCACATTCCTGCCGAGCAATTCCCCGGCGTTGCGTTGACGAGCGCGCTCTACCGTGAAGCAGGAATTCGCGGAGTTGAAATTGGATCGCTAATGTTCGGACACAAAGACCCTAAGACTGGCAAGCACGTCGGCCCGCATCTTGAACTTGTGCGCTTGGCAATTCCACGCCGAGTCTATACGACTGCGCACATGACCTACGTGGCTGAGTCAATTGTTGAACTTTACAAATCTCGCCATGCGATTAAGGGTATGCGCTTGACCTACGAAGCGCCAGTGCTTCGGCATTTCACCGCGCGATTGGAAGAAGTCGCGTAATGATTCAAGCCGTTTTCTTTGACTTTGACGGTACGCTGATTGATTCGATTCCTGCTCACGTGATCGCGTGGGAGCGAATTCTGGGAGAAATCGGCATTGAACTCGACGATCACTATGTGCAGATGAATGAAGGCGAAAAAGCCGAAGATACGGTTTCGCGCCTATTGTCAGAGCATGGGATCAACTACACTGAAGAACAGCAAGCGGAACTTATTGAACGCAAGCGCAAGCTTTACCGCACGATGGCGCCCAAAGGCCTGATCCCCGAAGCGATCGAGTTGTTGAAAGAGCTTGGCCGTCGTAACATCGCTTGTGATATTGTTACGGGCTCAATTCGCAGCAACATTGAAGCGGTCTTGTCACCCGAAGAGTTCGCATTATTTCGTTTTATTTATACTCCGACCGAATACGGCAAAGGCAAGCCCGCGCCCGACCCTTACGCAACCGCCCTTAACCGAAGCGGCCTGAAAGCATTTGAGTGTCTGGCATTTGAGAATGCTCCGCTCGGTGTAAAATCCGCTAAAGCCGCCGGACTGCGAACGGTGGCGATTACGTCAACACTTCCTCCGCAATATTTGCGTGAAGCCGATCACGTCATACACAATTTTGCGGACTTCCTCCCTTTATTGGATTCTTGAGGTTCATAATGAGTTCCCTCCGCACCTGTACGATTGAGCGCCATTTTATTGAGCAGCAGGAAAAGCATCCTGAGGCAACAGGCGAGTTAACACGCTTGATGCACCAGCTTGCGTTCGCTGCCAAACAAATCACAAAAGAAGTTCGGAGCGCCGGGCTGTCCGACATACTCGGCGCGGCAGGCCACACGAATATTCAGGGTGAAGTTGTGCAGAAACTGGATGAGATCAGCAACGATATGATCTATCGGGCGTTTGATCACGCCGGCGTTTTATGCTGCATGGCCTCCGAAGAGCGCGAGAAGATGATCCCGATTCCGAATGAATTTCATTACGGTAAGTACACACTGGCGTTTGATCCTCTCGACGGCAGCTCGAATATTGACGCTAATATCAACGTTGGAACAATCTTCTCGATCCACCGCCGCGTTACGCCGGAAGGAACACCTGGTACAGAAGCGGATTTGCTGCAAACCGGCCGCGAGCAAGTGGTGGCGGGTTACATTGTCTATGGAAGTTCGACGATGATGGTCTATACGACGGGTCACGGAGTGAATGGCTTCACACTGGAACCCTCGCTGGGCGAGTTTTTGCTTTCACATCCTGATATGCGCATCCCGAAGCGCGGAACTTACTTCAGTATCAACACAGGCAACTACCACTATTGGAGTGAAGGCGTCAAGAAATACGTCGATCATGTAATCACGCCCAACAAAGAGCACGGCACGCCGTATTCGCTGCGCTATATCGGCTCGATGATCGCCGACGTGCATCGTACTTTGCTGTACGGCGGGATATTCATGTATCCGCTCGATTTCAAAGATCCCAAGAATCCCAAAGGCAAGTTGCGTTTGTTGTACGAAGCTGCTCCGATGTCGATGGTGATTGAGCAGGCGGGCGGCTTGTCTACGAACGGTAAGCAATCTATCCTTGACGTAGTTCCAACAGGACTTCATGATCGTGTGCCTCTGTTTGTTGGTTCAGAAGAAAATGTTCATGAGTTGCTTCGTTTTCTTGAGAAGTTCGACCACTGAGTTTTCTTATTCCACAATAGAAAAGGCCCGGACATCCGGGCCTTTTTTAGTACTACGTATTTTGAGTTATGCCGGCTTTCTTCCTAACCTAATCCATGAGACGGATGCGATCAACAAACTGCCGACAAAATAGGGAGCAGACGGACCGAACAGTTGAAACAAGCCCGTTCCACTCGGCGGGCCGAACACACGCGCCAGAGCGCCAAGCGATTGCGCGGTCCCCATTGTCAAACCCTGTTTGTCCGCTGGAGCCGATTTTGATATGAGCGAGTTGATCGTCGGGTTCATTAAGGCCGAACCAATTGCGAGAAGAGGCACAGCAGCAATCATTTGTGCCGTAGTGTGAACAAAGCCGATCACAAACAATCCGATAGCCATCAAGACAAGTCCGATATGTGCAAGCTTCGGTTCGCCATAGGCTCGCACAAGTCTGCCCATCAATCCCCCTTGGATAATGGCAGAAATGATGCCCACTTCGGCGAGAATCCACCCCACGTGTTCAGCGTTAAGGCCCAATCGATGTTCAGAAAAAAGCGCGAAGGTCGCTTCCATCTGGGAGAACGCATAAACCTGTACAAAGAATATCCCTATCAACACGGCAAGTGTCGGCGTGGAGAAGATAATCTTCAGCGCATTCAAAGAGAGCATTTTACGTTGGCTCTCGTCGGATTTGTTGGTTAATGTTTCGGGAAGTTTCCAGAGGGCCCAAAGGAAATTGATCGTTGAGAGACCTGCAGCTACCAATGCTGGAACGCCATAACCGTATTTCGTAAGAATGCCGCCCAAGGCCGGACCAAAAATGAAACCCATACCAAAAGCAGCTCCGATCAAGCCCATGCCCTTTGCGCGATCTTCCAGTGAAGTCGTGTCAGCAATGTAAGCCTGTGCAGTCGGAAGAGTGGCGCTTGAAAGTATGCCAGCCAAGATTCGCGCGGCAAAGAGCATAACTAATGTTGTTGACAAACCAAACATCAGAAATGCCAATGCTGAACCCGCTAAGCCGATCAACATCACCGGTCGCCGACCGATTCGATCCGACAATCTTCCCCACAGCGGCGAGAACAGAAAATGCATCAATGAATATGATGCCGACAGTAGCCCGATGGTAACGAAACTTGCCCCGAAACTCTCTGCATAGAACGGCAAGGCGGGAATGATTAGCCCAAAACCAAGCAGGTCAACAAATATCGTCAGGAACAGAATGGCTAATTTTGCGTTCATAGAGGATTCGGTGTAATCGCGAATCCGCAAATGTAGCGAAGTTTGGCCGCATAGTAAAGGAAAAATCTTCCCTGACCCAGACTTGAGCGCGATTTGTCGCCCTTGATAATTCGCTTATGAATTTGTATTTTGGTGTTTTAGGCGCGAGAGTGGCGGAATTGGCAGACGCGCCAGATTTAGGTTCTGGTATCCGGAAGGATGTGGGGGTTCGAGTCCCCCCTTTCGCACAAAATCCCCGTTGGAGGCCGTTTTGGATATAACTGTAGAAAATAGTAAACTTAACGACGTTGAGATTGAGTTAAAGGTTGCTGTTCCCGCTGAGTTTATGAAAACTGAGCTGGAGCGCAATCTTGCCGCAGTCATGGCCCAGGCCAAACTCCCCGGATTCCGGCCCGGAAAGGTCCCGCGCAATATTCTGGTCCAGAAATTTGGTCCGGCTGTCACCGAAGACACGGTTCAGCGGGTCTTGCAGGAGGCATACCGGGACGCGCTCGACCAGCAGAAGCTCTATCCAATCTCCCCGGGGGAGATGCGCGATATCGCGTTCGAGCCCGGTCAACCACTAACTTTTCGGGTTATCGTCGAAGTCTTGCCCGAGATCACGTTGCCCGAGCTATCCGAGGTAGAGGTTGACCTGAAAGAGCCCCAAGCAGGGGAGGAGGATATCGACACTGCAATTGAGAGTTTGCGCGAGTCGCAAGCGGTGTTAGTTCCTTCTGAGAATCCGGTCGATTTGCATTCCGTGATCACGTTTGACATGCAGGAACTCGATGAAACCGGCGTTCCAATCATCGGCCATGTGCAAAAAGACGTCACGATTGACATGAGCCGCCACCAGTTTGGCGAGGAGTTTGCTTCTAAGGTACTGGGTGTGGCCTGCGATCAGACTGCCACGGTCGTCTTCCAGCGCAATGACAACTCGGGAGCCAAGCCACTTCGCGCCGAACTCACCATTCGCAATATTCAGCAAAAGGAATTACCCGAATTGGACGACGAATTCGCCAAATCGGTTAATCCCAATCTTGATACGCTCGAAGACTTGCGCAGCGACATGCGCAAATATATCGAAGCTCGCGCCGGGCATTCCGCGCGCCAGCAAATGTTCCGTGCGCTGGCTGACGAATTGATGAAGCGATCGGACTTTCAAGTTCCGCCGCGCATGTTGGATAACTATCTTGATCGCATGGCGGAAGAGGCCACGCGCAATTCAAAAGGCAAACCCGACGCGGATGTGCTGAAGAAATTTCGCGAAGACTACCGAACGTCCGCAATTTGGACCTTACGCTGGTATCTTTTGCGCAATACCATGATTCAGAATTTCGATCTGCGCACAACCAAAGACGAGATGGATCAGGAACTCGCTAATCTGGCCACGCTCGAAGACGAGTTAGTGGAAGATTTTCGCAAGCGCCTAAGTCCTGACCAAATGCAACAAGTCGGCGACGACTTGCAAGAGCGCAAGGTTCTAAACTTCCTCGAAAACACCGTCAAGCTCAATCGCATCCCGATCGGTCTTGCCGAGTTTGAGGGCCGGACTGAACCGTCCAAAATCATCACAGTCTAAACAACATGTCCGAAACAGGAGATAAGCATTCCATGGCATTAGTCCCCATGGTCGTCGAGCAGACGGGCCGCGGCGAACGCGCGTTCGATATTTATTCCCGCCTGCTCAAAGAACGTATCATTATTCTGAGCACTCCGATTGACGATCACATCGCCAGTCTTGTCATTGCTCAATTGATCTTTTTGGCCGCAGAAGATCCTGATAAAGATATCAGCCTGTACATCAACAGCCCAGGTGGCGTTGTGACAGCCGGTCTCGCAATCTATGACACGATGCAGCACATCAAGCCCGACGTGGCGACGATTTGTATCGGGCAAGCTGCTTCAATGGGCGCGTTTCTGTTGGCGTCAGGCGCTAAAGGAAAGCGCAGTATCCTACCGAACGCGCGCGTGATGATTCACCAGCCGCTCGGTGGCGCCCAAGGCCAAGCGTCCGACATTGACATCATGGCTCGCGAAATTCTCAAGATGCGCTCTCAGCTTAACGAGTTGCTCGCGTTTCATACCGGCAAGCCGCTCGACAAAATTGAGCAAGACACCGACCGCAATTACTTCATGTCGGCTGCCGACGCGAAGGAGTATGGAATTGTTGATGAGATTATTTTCCCCCGCCACTTTGGCGCCAAGTAAAGGATTGATGCAGTGACCGATCAACGCCTTGAGCAAGTCTGTTCGTTCTGCGGCCGCACCGAAAATCAGGTCGCCACGCTGATCAAACATCAGGATGGCATCGCCATCTGCGACGTTTGCGTCGAGCACGCGCACCAGATCGTAGCGATGTCGCGCGCCGGACGAAAGAGCATCAACCTGTCCGAGTTTCCGACGCCGCATGAAATGAAACGCAAGCTCGATGAGTATATCATCGGGCAGGACGACGCGAAACGCAAAATTTCCGTTGCGGTGTATAATCACTACAAGCGAATCGCCAGCGCGGATCAAACTTCCGACGTCGAAATCGAGAAGTCGAATATCCTGCTGGTCGGTCCGACCGGCACCGGCAAAACTCTGCTCGCGCAAACGATGGCGAGGTTTCTTCATGTGCCGTTTGCAATAGCCGATGCGACGACGCTGACCGAAGCCGGCTACGTTGGTGAAGACGTGGAAAACGTGCTCGTTCGATTGCTGCAAAACTCCGATTACGACGTGTCGCGCGCCGAGATGGGTATCATCTACATTGATGAGATCGACAAAATCGCGCGCAAAGACCCGAATATGTCCATCACACGCGATGTATCGGGCGAAGGCGTGCAACAGGCGTTGCTGAAAATTCTCGAAGGGACGGTCGCCAATCTGCCGCCGCAAGGCGGGCGCAAGCACCCTGAGCAGAAGTTCATTCAGATGAATACCAAGAACATTATGTTCATTCTGGGCGGTGCGTTTGAAGGTCTTGAAAAGATCGTACGCAGTCGTGTATCCAAGTATCCAATGGGTTTTGGCGCGGGCTACATTCCTGAAGATACGTCGAATGAGTATGTGGTTAAGCGTGTCAGTTTCGAGGACTTGAACGCCTACGGTTTGATTCCGGAGTTGATTGGCCGCTTGCCGGTTGTTTCCGTGCTCGAACCACTTTCCGATGAAGCGATGATGCGAATACTGCTTGAACCGCGCAACGCGCTCGTTAAGCAATACACACGTTTGTTTGAGATGGAAGGCGTCAAGCTTACTTTTGAGCAAGACGCGCTTCTTGCGATCATTCGCGAAGCCCGCCGCCGCAAGACCGGCGCGCGCGCGTTGCGAGCCATCGCTGAAGAGACGCTCATGGAAGCGTTCTTCGATATCCCCAGTCGCAAGGACGTCGGCGAAGTTGTTGTCGGCGTCGATACTGTTGTTGACAAAAAGCCCGCGCGTTTCGTCGAGTTGAAAAAGAAGAGCGCGTAGCCTCTTCTACGACTGAGTTCCCCCTCGGCGTGACGACCCTTTTGAGTTGTCACGCCGCTTTTTTTATGCGCCTCCATTCCCACATTTACATCTTGATGATTGCGTGCGCGTCGCTTGTTCAAAGTGCTCGCGCCGCTTCGCCTGCGCCGCCGCCAACGGAGTCGCTGCGCGATAGCGTCGCCGCGCGCTGGGAAGAGGGCGCCGAATTGACCCGATGGCTGGGAACGGCGCGCGTTGACTTTCTTGCTCCGACACGCACGCGGACTTTCTTCAACGCAGATTGGATCACCGGACTGTCACGCGGCCAGACCACTGAAGGCCGCTTGCGCCATGACGTGCGATGGAATTTGTCGGCGCAGCGAAATTTCACGACTCGTTATGGACTGTGGGGAGCTGCGAGTGGACAGCATTACGTTGATCGACCACGCAATGACGCGCATTCGTTTGCGCAAGAAAATCGCTCACATCTTGTTCGAGCAGGCATCGGTCCCTCGATTCGTTGGAACAGGTTGTTGAAATCAACTCACAGCGTCGGTTTGGTGGCGGATTCGCGAGCGAATCAAACTGACGCCGGATTTGGTTCATGGAACCACGGAGACTTCAGACTCTTTGCATCGCCGCAATCCACGCATGAAGCGCAAGCGCGTTTCGAATATGAAGCCCCCGGTGATCGCGTCGGCAGTGATGTCGGACTCAATTACAGTTTGCGTCAGGATTACGGTGTCGCAGCGAACAAAGCCGACCTTGTTCTGGGTTGGACGCGCCGAGAAATACTCACCGCCGTCGATTTTCCTTCACAGCTTCGTGAAGAGCGGACACTCAGATTTGTGGATGGACTTGACTACGAACTTGCGCAAGGGGTCGTCTTGCGCGGCGCAGGAGATTTGCGCTACCTTGACACGCGATTAGATGATCAGCGCGGCAGCAGTTCGCACCTTGAAGAGCTTGAATCGGGCGTTAAAGCAGAGCTTGCACTAAGTAAAGACAAACACTCCGGAGCGCTTTCCGTTGGGTTACGCAATGCCACCCAATCGGTACGTGGAGAGATATTGAGCGGTCAAAAAACTGAGATCGCCTTGCGTGGTCAAACGTGCGTGTCGCATACAAACCTTCGTGCGCGAGCGGCGTTCAGCAAATATACGCTCGATACACGCTCGGATCAAAATTTTGACGACCGCGACGAGCTGACATGGCGATTGGAAGCTGGTGCAGGTCGTAAACTCAACGGCGCGCTTGCAGTGGATGTACAGGCGCTGGCGGATCTGAATCATCTCGTGTATATCTATGGCCGCAACAGCGCAAATAATCGATGGACGAGATTACTGCTCCTTTCCACGAGATTCATGCACCGACCCAATCAGTTTGTATTGCACGTCCCTGAGTTTCGCATTAGCGCCAATTATCAGGCTTACGATTTTGAGTTGAATCCCAGACAAGTGCGCTCGACGGTGTTCCGGCGCGTCGCGCTCGGCGACAGCTTGGCGTTTCAAGTGCGTGACAAATGGACGTTCGTCTTGAGAGGAGAAGTGTCGCGAGAAGAATTGGGACGTCTGTTTTGGGAGCAATTTGAGGAAGAGCGCAGCGATCAAACGGATGTCGTTAGTACGTCATGCATGATTTTGCGAAAGCTGACTGACAATGCGGACGCAGGAGTCGGCGCGGCATACAGTCACAGAATGAGTGACCGTTTTGAGGCGGAAGGAGACCCGCGTCGCGTGCTCGACATTGAATCTTGGGGACCGATTGCGCGCGCCTCATGGTTGTCGCAAACATGGTTCGTCAATGCCAGCGGACAATTTGTGATGCAATCAGAACTCAACCGCAACGACCGTGATTACATTTCAGGGTCCCTTACAGCAGGTCGAATATGGTAACCCAAAATCACGGCGAGTTTGTTTACGTCGGGGAGGCGATTGTAAATGGCACTCGTATCTCACTCTCCGAGGCTGAGGCGCATCATCTGACTCGTGTTCGCCGTGCTCGAGTGGGGGAGAGGGTCATGGCCACTGACGGGAAAGGGAGTGTGTATCTATGCAATCTCATCGCTACGCAAACGCTTGAGATACTTGAAACCTTCAGTGAGTTTGGCGAACCGGAAATTCAAATTACGCTGATCTGCGGGTGTCTGCAAGGAGACACTTCGCGTGACGTGGTTTCTTCTGCTGTGCAGCTTGGAGCGCGCAGATTGTGGTGGGTCAAGCTGGCGCGCAGTCAGGAATCTTATTCTGCTAACAAAATCGAAAAGCTTGAGCGCGTTGCCATTCAATCGATGAAACAAACGGGCCGTGCGAGACAGATTGAGCAACAGCAGTTCAAATCGTTGCAAGAAGCCCTGACCCAACTAACAAATACAAACTTGTGGGTCGCACATCCTGACAATCATACCGGAATAGTTTTTCCTGAAGTTGAAAAGTCAGGTTCACATAGTGTTCTTGTTGGGCCGGAGGGTGGATTTGACGAGCGCGAGTTGGATATTTTGAAGTCTCTAAATGCGCGCTTCCTTCGGCTTGGATCACGTAGGCTGCGGAGCGAAGCCGCAGCAGCAGCGAGTCTGATGTTTTTACTTACAAGGAGTGGCGACCTCTGATTAGCCAAATCTTACGAACAAGAAGGCCGAACTTGCGTCCGGCCTTCTTCATACTATCGTGACCCCGTGATCTTATCGGCAATCAGCTTCAACACGCCGCCTGATTCGTAATATCCTTCGCGGATGCGTTCGCGTATTTTGCGAAACAGCGCGCCGTCTCTGCGCCGGTTTTCCGGCGTGAAACTTCGTGGAAGCGCCCTGTTGCTTCCCGTATCCCAATGTGTGTTGTTTCTGTCACGTTCTGTCATTCGGCGTTTGCCCTCCATTCACAATATCGGCGCAAACACCTCGAACTTAACGAATTATACGGTACCGGTCACTTATTGTTTCGCGGACCCAATATGTGAATCAGTTGTTTTAACAGACCCGTGTCAATCTCTTCGTACATTCTGTCCCGCATGAAAGTTAACGCTTCTACCCCACGCAAGGCCGGTTTGTACACGCGGTGCGATGTGAGAGCATCATATACGTCAACGATAGTACAAATACGGGTCTCCACAGATATTCTTTCCGGAGGCAGCCTCCTCGGATAGCCGCGGCCGTTCAATTTCTCATGATGTGAAAGAATGATATCCATCGCGAGATCGGTCACTTCATCGTGTGGCCGCATAAGTTCTACTCCATGCTCCGGATGACGTTCTATCTCTTTCATCTCAATCGGAGTCAGGATGCCGCCCTTGCGCAAGATATGCGATGGCACACGGCATTTCCCGACGTCGTGGAGCAGGTAGCCCATCGCAGCGTCCTTGACGCGTGATTCCGTCCCGAATAACTCAAGCAGCAATGCCGTGCCCATGGTGGCGACGTGAACCGCATGAGTATATAGTGAATAGTCAAGCGTAAATGTCGCCGCCATCGTCCTCAGCAGCGCCGGGTCGGATGCGATTGCATCAACGGTGTGCTCTACGACCGTACGATTCGTTCTGATCAAAACAGGCGATTCAGGTCGAGAAAACGTTGCTTGCACAAGCGCCGCAGTCGTGTGATAGAGAACCGCCGATTTCTGCTCGGCCGTTGAGTTCTCAGCGCGTAACGCATCGCCCACGGTGCGATCCACAAATGTGAAGTAGTTCCCTGCGTCGTCATCGGTGACGTACAAAAACTTCACGCCGCGATCTATCAACTCGCGCCGCTTCTCATCGGTTAGATCAAGATCGGCTGACTTGAACAATACATAGCGCTGGCCCGCACGGGTCGGAATGCCCAAATATAAATCAAAATGCGCCCCCTTGCCCGCGTGCAATGTGGCAAGCGGAGCAGGGTGAAATATTTTGGAATCTAATTCCGGGTCAGTTACAGAGTACGGACGTGCCATAATTTTGCCTATTTGAGACATTCTTACTGGCGCAAAGCATGTGCCCCAAAACTTAAAGCCCGAAGCGAACCATCGCTTCGGGCTTGTTCTGTGAGAGCGCCGGGGCTCGAACCCGGGACCATCGCCTTAAAAGGGCGGTGCTCTACCTGCTGAGCTACGCTCTCAACCGCCTACGCTGCGCACTTTGCATGTGCAACGTCAGAAATGTCGTTCTATCGCAACATTATGGTTTGCTCGCGCGACGCACCAACCGATGCAATTGAAACCGGAACTCCCGTAAATTGCTCGATGAAATGCAAATAGTCTTGCGCTTCGCGAGGAAAATCTTCCCACTTTGTCACATTGTTCAGACTGGCCGTCCAACCCGGAAGTTCCTCATAAATCGGTTCGATTGTCGAGAGGATTCTGCTATCCGAAGGAAAATTCTTGTATGTTCGCTGGCCATCAGTGTAGGCGACGCAGAACTTGATCTTGTCCATTCCGGTGAGAATATCAAGTTTGGTTACGGCCCATGCGTCAATGCTGTTCACGCGCGCGGCAAATCGCGCCGCAACACCGTCGTACCAGCCGCAACGACGCGGGCGACCGGTTGTGGCGCCATACTCATCGCCCTTCTCGCGGAGCTTCTGCTGCTCCTCGCCGTCGGTAATCTCAGTTGGAAACGGTCCTTCGCCGACGCGCGTCGTATAGGCTTTGATTATCCCGATGACGTGATCAATCCTGCGCGGCCCAAGCCCCAATCCCGTGCAGGCTCCACCGACCGTCGGATTTGACGACGTGACGAAAGGATACGTTCCCATATCCACGTCGAGAAGCGTACCCTGTGCACCCTCCAATATCACATTCTTGCCTGCCCGGATCGCATCATCGAGCAAGACCGAAACGTCCTTTACATAAGGATCGATCTTCTTGTCGAATGCCACATACTCTTCGACAATTGCCTCAACGTCCATCTCCGCCGCCGAATAGACTTTGGAAAGCAACCGGTTCTTTTCCTCAACGTTAGCGCGAATCTTTTGCCTAAGATAATCACGATCGAGCAAATCCACAATACGGATTCCCACGCGTGATACTTTGTCCACATAGGCCGGCCCGATGCCGCGCCCGGTTGTGCCGATGCGCACGCGCTCGCCTTGTGATTCATGCAGACTGTCGAGCAGCTTGTGATACGGCATGATGAGATGCGCCTGATGACTGACAAACAGTCGCCCATCCAAGTTGATTCCTGCCGCCTCAAGTTGCGCGATTTCATCCAATAGCGCGCCCGGATCGACCACGACGCCACCGCCGATTACACAAACCGTATTCGGACGCAAAATTCCGGCGGGCAGAAGATGAAGCACAAACTTGCGGCCACCTTCAATAATGGTGTGGCCGGCGTTCGCTCCGCCTTGATAGCGGCACACCACGTCGGCGCGCTCGCTCAAGTAGTCAACTATCTTGCCTTTGCCTTCGTCGCCCCACTGGGCGCCCAGAACTGCTGTGACCACGTTAAGATACTTTCTTCAAAAAAAAGGCCCCGCTCTCGCGGGGCCGCGAGGCACTGAAATCGAATTACTTTTTCTTGCCCTGTAGCGCTTTTCGCTCCGCCCATTCCAGCACGATCGGTGCGGCAATGAAAATTGACGAATAGGTACCGGTAATCACGCCGACCAACATCGCAAAGCTGAAGCCCTTCAAGACCGGACCGCCATAGAAGAACAAGACAAGCACCGTCAAGAATACCGTCAACGACGTGATAACCGTTCTTGACATAGTCTCGTTAATACTCTGATTCATAATGTCGGAGAGCTTGACCTGTCGGAGCTTTTTCAGATTTTCACGAATTCGGTCATAGACCACGACCGTGTCGTTCAGCGAGAAGCCCAACAACGTCAGGAAGGCGGCCAGCACGGACAAGCCGATTTCATATCCGAAGAACATGAAAAAGGCCCACGTCACCAGCAAGTCGTGGATCAACGCGATGATGGCGCCCACGGCGAAGGCAAACTCAAATCGCCAAGAGATATATATCAGCAGCAGAATGATAACCACAAAAGCAGAATACAAAGCCTGCGTGCGCAATTCACTGCCGACCTTCGGGCCCACGACGTCTATACTTCGAATCTCAAAATTGTTGCCGGGGAAGGCCGCCTTCAAATCGTCGGTCACTTTGCGCTGAAGCGTCTGCACGTCTTCCGAGAGTTTCATTCGGATCGAGTAGTCATCCACTGCGCCAAGACTCGAGACGGTCTTGACTTCACCGACCTCAAGGTTCGTCAGTGCGCCGCGCACCTGACCGTCCGACACCGATTGTTCAAATCGGACAAGCATATCCACGCCGCCTCGAAAATCAATCGACCAATTCACGGGGCGGATGAACATCGTGACAAGGCCCGCAAGAATGATAAAGCAAGACACCGCGATCGCTTTCCAGCGGTACTTGACGAAATCAACGTTGATATTATGGAAAATCTGGATCATCAGATGCTCAAAGTTTGAACTTGACGACGACCAATCCAAAGGTCATAGACCAAGCGGGTGAAGAAGATCGCCGCAAAGAGGTTGACAAGAATACCGACCGTCAGCGTGAGACCGAAGCCCTTGATGGCGCCGGTGCCCATGTACCACAGAACGCCGCCGGCAATCGCCGTTGTGACGTGCGAGTCAATAATCGTTACAAGCGCGCGGTCAAAACCTGCGTCAATCGCCGCTCGAACTGTTTTGCCGTGTTTTAGCTCTTCACGAATACGCTCGAAAATCAGCACGTTCGTATCGACCGCCATACCGATAGACAAAATCACACCGGCAATACCGGGCATCGACAGCGTCAACTGGAACAGCGCCAAAATGGCAAGCTGCAAGAAAATACTGAATACCATGGCGATGTCCGCCACGCCGCCGCTCATGCGGTAATAGAACAACATGAACAGGGTCACAGCAAGGAAGGACAGCATCAAGCTCATCTTTCCGGCCTCGACCGAGTCGGTTCCTAATGAAGGCCCGATTGTGCGTTCTTCAACGACGTTCACTGATGCGGGTAGCGCGCCGGCACGAAGTACGATTGACATATCGCGCGCTTCTTCAGTGTTGTCAAGACCGGTTATGACCGCTGAACCGCCGGAAATCTTTTCGCGCAGATTCGGAGCCATATACACCTTATCATCCAGCACAATCGCCAACCTACGGCCAACGTTTGCACCTGTAACACGAGAGAAGACCTTGCCGCCTTCCTTGGTGAATTCAATCTGAACAATCGGCTTACCTGATTGTTCAGGATCGTAGCCTGAGCCGATTGATGAGCGAGCGTCCGCCAATTTCTCACCGGTCATTTCGGCGCGAGCCTTGACGATATAGAGCCGCCAATATTCCTTCTGGTCCGCGCCGATCTTTTCGGATTTGGCCGACCACTTGAATTCCATATCGCGCGGGATGAAACGCTGATTCTCCATTGAAGTAATCATACGTGTCACTTTGCTGCGATTCTCAAGCGGCACAAGAATATCGCCCGTGCCGCCGACCAACAACGAAAGAAGCGGGTTTTTCGCGCTTGCCGATGTATCACCAAGCGTGGTATCCGATTCAGCAAACAAATCTTCAGCTGTCTGAGCGGAATCTTTCTTAACGGAATCTGCTAACAACGAGTCCGATCGTGTCGAGTCAGCCGCGATAGTGCTGCTGGTGTCACCCTTCATGCGGCGGGCGATGCCTTCGTCCAAGGCCAACAGAACACTCTGTGAACGATCCGTTTCTGCCAGCAGTTTGAACTCAAGCAAAGCAGTGCGGCCAACCAAAGCGCGGGCGCGCTCCGGATCTTTCACGCCGGGAAGTTCCAAGGCGATACGTGAAGTGCCTAGTTTGCTAATCGAGGGTTCGGACACACCGAATTGGTCAACGCGGTTGCGCAAAATCTCCAACGAGCGGTCAACTGCGTCACCTGCAGTTTCACGCAACTTGCTGATGACATCCGCATCCGTCTGGCCTGCTTCGCCCCAAAATCGACTAAGTGAAATGCCCTTCGAGCTGGCGGATTCTTCCAGCGCGTCAAAGGCGTCTTTGGTCGTGCCCTTAGTCGCGCGCCGCACTTCGGCCATGAGACTCTCGTACTGGTCGTCCTTGCCTTTAGCGGAATGTTCGAGCATCTGCACGAGATCCACTTCGAGCACAAGGTACATACCACCCTGAAGGTCAAGACCGCGCTTGATGGCCAAATTTCGATTCGCAGCAAGCGATTGTTCAAACTCGCCGCGCAAGTAATTTAGCTGCTCAATCGCCGAAGCCTTGTCCGCCTCAGAGATGCTGGATTGCTGAATTTCACCCGCCAAGTCAACGTCGTCACGATTGATATCAACCGCTAAACGAGAAAGTGGAATGCCGGATGTTTGTGATAAGCGGGTCAACAAACTTGTCTCTTGTTGAGACAAGCCGTCATAGCGAAAAGTCGGATACAAAATGTAGCCGCCTAACACTACCAGCGCAATCATTACAATTACTCTAACTCTGTGTGATTTCATGGTTTAGAAAATGCCAAACCGGAGGGGTGAAGTTTGCAAAGACCTCTAATATACAACGTTCGAGCTTATTTGTCAAGCTCCAACATTGCATCTTTTTTCAGTAATTCCAGAACTTTAGTAAACAGTTCTGGGGGTTCCGTCGCGAAACTAAGAGCAACACCTGATACAGGATGAATGAAGCCCAATGTTCGCGCATGCAACATAAAATGCTCTACTTCTTCAAAGATATCCAGGTAGAGCTTCTTGCGCGCGCCTCCCAAGTGCCCAACCCGCCTAAGCCGCCCACCGTATGAAGAATCTCCAAATACCGGGTGGCCGATATGTTCAAGATGAACTCGGATCTGATGCGTTCGTCCGGTGCCCAGCTTCAGGCGAATGTACGCCGTGTCAGCGTAGTTCTCAATGATATGATAGGTTGTTATCGCTTCTTTGCCGCCCCGCCGCACAACTGCGAAACGTTTGCGATCGCCCGGATGACGGTCGAGTAATGTTTCAATTACATCTCCATCCGTCTTGAATCGCCCCCACACAAGTGAGCGGTATTCACGTTCCACAGTGCGGTTGCTGAACTGTTCGGTTAGCTTACGATGAACCTTTTCATCTTTCGCGACGACCAGCAAACCCGACGTCCCCTTGTCAAGTCTATGCACAATTCCAGGCCGCAAATTCTCCGGCCCGGTCGTCTTTCCCAAATGATGTAACAGCGCGTTGACGAGCGTGCCGCTGAAATTCCCGTGAGCCGGATGCGTTACCATCCCCGCAGGCTTATTCACGACCAGCAGATACTCATCCTCATAATGAACATCGAGGGGAATTGCTTCCGGTTCGATATCAGAGGGTTCTTGTGCTCGAAACAGAATCTCAACATTGTCACCGCCAGTCACGCGCCATGATTTGCGCACGACCTGACCATTGACAAACACCAACCCAGCCTCGATCAGGCTGTGAACTTTATTTCGGGAGATCGCCGGAAGGGCTTGCGTCAGAAAGCGGTCCAGCCGGAGCGGTTTCTGTCCCGCTGCCGCTTGCAGACGAAAGGGAGGGTGTGTCGAGTCGTTCACCGGAAGTTGGGGGGAGAGAAGCAGGGCGCTTGACAAACAAGGTCTGCCAAAGCAAAATCGTGATGCCAATTGTCACGCAGGAGTCCGCAATGTTAAACACAGGCCAGCGAGTCATGATGAAATCGGGAAAGTCCATATCCGCGAAATCAGTCACCGATCCCATCATTGCACGATCAATCAGGTTTCCCACCGCGCCGCACAAGAACAAAAACACCGGCCAGCGCATCGAATCGTGTTCGCGTAACAAATAATACAGATAGCCGCCGAGACCAAGAGCAGCTACTGAACCAAAAATCATCAAAGTTGTCGGTGAAAAAGGTTCCAATCCGAACGCGACCCCGGGATTCTGAACATAGGTGAACCTGAGAAGTTCGCCAATTACTGGAACGGATTCACCGAGGACGAAATTCGCCCGCACCCAATACTTCGTGAGCTGATCTAAGCCCACAAACAAGATAAACCCAAGCACCCACGGCCACAGATTGGGCCGCGTTACGAAAGAGGAGGTCATTCGATATTGTTCTTGGCCTCTTCGAGGCGGCGTTTCGCCTCAATACACAGCTTCGCATGTGGAATGGCTTCCAACCTGCGAAACTCAATCGGCTGATTCGTGTCCATGCAATAGCCGTATGTTCCGTTCGCCATGCGCTCTTCAGCCTGATCGAGCAGCGTCAGCATTTTGCCTTCACGGCTTGCGAACAAGAATGCCTTTTCGCGTTCCTGTGCATCGGTACCCTGGTCGGCCATATGATAGCTGTAAGTTGACGAATCGCCCGAATACGTGTCGGATGTCTGCTCCATCGAACTCTCGCGCAGATAGCCGATCTCGCGCAAAATTTCTTTGCGACGCTCGTTTATCAAATGGCGGAAATACTCGATCCATTCCGGCGAGTAGTGAGTCGGCTTGGGACCGTCCGGCCACTTGTGCGCCGGGCCGTTATTGCTATCGTCCGATTTCTTCTTCTTTTCAGTCGCCATGGTGAATATATTTCCCTTAAGCCTGTGTCAAGATGTTGGATTCTTCTGTGCGGCGCGAGACGATCAGTCCGAATTCATACTCCCCGGCTTTCTGATCTCCCGTACCGTGCGTTATGCTAAGCTCTGTGCATAAAGTCTCGCGGCAAACATACTCTTCAAATTGCTTCAACGCGTTTGCCAGTTGCTCTGATTCAGTTGCAAGCTCAATCGAAATGCGATCCGTAATTTCAAATCCCGCGTCTTTGCGCGCCGACTGAATCGAATGAACGACTTCGCGGGCCAAACCTTCTTCAATCAACTCCGGCGTCATGTGCGTGTCCAAGGCAATCGTCATGTGACCGTCCGATTGCACAGCATAGCCTGCAAGCTCTTCGCGCCGGATCAAGACATCTTCGGAAGTAAGTTCTACTCCACCAAGCTCGATACTGTTTCCGCTTTCAAGCTTGGCAATTTGCTCGGCTGTGAGCTGTTCAATCAATGCCGCAATCTCTTTCATGCGGCCGCCGACCTTTTTGCCCAATACCTTAAAATTCGCCTTTGCAGACAACGAGACTAATCCAGCGTCGTTGGAGCGAATCTCGATTTCTTTGACGTTGATTTCATCGGTCACAAGCCAGATGTAAGGTGCCAACTCCGCTTCGGCACCGGTTTCCGGCACAACCCACGTCATTCTGGCCAGAGGTTGACGAACCTTCAGCTTGCGCTCTTCGCGAAGTGCGCGGGCCAACGAAACCGCCTCCTGTACACGAGCCATCTGCCGTTCCAAATTGCGGTCGCGCTTGCTTTCATCAGCCACAGGATATGTTGCTAAATGTACGCTATCCGGCGCATTTGGATTCAATCCGCGCACAAGATTCTGGTAGATATGTTCGCTTATGAATGGCAAGAACGGGGCCAAGAGTCTAACTAACCCCTCCAACACCTCATAGAGCGTCGCATAGGCAGCATCTTTATCGGCATCGCTTTCTGATTTCCAAAATCTGCGGCGTGAACGGCGAATGTACCAGTTTGTCAACTCGTCCAAAAACGCGAGAATCGCCTGCGACGCTTTGCCCACGTCATATTGATCCAGATTCGTCGTGACTTCGCCGATCAAACGATTGTATTCCGAGAGAATCCAATCGTCAAGCTCTGTTCGTTCGACTTTGCCCGATCCGGGCTTCCAGCCGTCGATCACGGCATAGGTCACAAAGAAACTGTAGCTGTTCCACAGCGGCAGAATCACCGAACGCACAGCTTCACGAATTTCTTCTTCACCGAATCGCTTGGCCAACCACGGGTTTGTTGCAAAGAAAATCCAACGCACCGGATCGGCGCCGAACTTCTCAAACAGAGCCATCGGATCAACCACGTTGCCTAATGATTTTGACATCTTCAGGCCCTTGGAATCCAGTACCAACTCCGTGCAAATTACATTCTTATAGCTTGACCAGTTGACCGGATTGCACCAGAAAACCAGAGCTTTCTTGTCGCCGCGTTGCTTCGCGTCCTGTTGTTTGGCCTTCGCAACTAAACACGAGCAAGCTAACAGCGTGTAAAACCAGCCGCGCGTTTGATCCTGCCCTTCACTGATGAAGTCCGCCGGATATTGCGACATGAACAATTCTTCAGAATTCGGCGCCGCCGGATAACCAAACTGCCCCCACGGCATTAACCCGGCATTAAACCAACTGTCGAGCACGAAATTCTCGCGGCGCATCTCACGACCGTCTTTGGCACGAAGAACTACTTTATCAATTGCCGGTTTGTGAGGGTCCCAATCCCGCGCGAGGTCCATACCGGATTCATGCGAAAGCTTGTGAAGTTCGTCAAGACTTTCAACACACACAGACTCTGTTCCGTCTTCCGTCATCCAGACCGGCAGAGGCGAGCCCCAATAGCGCTCACGCGTGACGTTCCAATCCTGCACATTTTCGAGCCAATTCCCGAAGCGTCCATCGCGGACATGATCCGGTTTCCAGCCGATATGCTGATTGGCCTCAAGCATCATCTCTTTCAATGCTGTTGCGCGAATAAACCACGCGGGCCGCGGGAAATACATCAGCGGCGTTTTCGTACGGTAATCGAACGGATAGGTGTGCGTGTACTTCTCTTTGCCGAGCAGAAGTCCCTTGGCTTGCAGATACTTCAAAATATCTACATCAAGCCCCTCTTCACGAAACTCGCGGCCAGCAAACGGCTTGGCATGTTCTCCCACAAGACCGTTTGCATCCACCGTTAGCACAACGGGAATCTCCATCTTGCGCAAAATCCGGAAGTCGTCTTCACCGTAGTTTGCCAAATGCACAAGCCCCGTACCGTCTTCGGTGGTCACATACTCATCACAGACCACAGAGCAAGCCCGCGTTCCCGGAAGATGAAGCCAGTCAAACAACGGCTCATATCGCATGCCTTCAAGCTCTTTGCCGAGCTTCGTTCCGATGACACGGTATTCACCAAGCATCGCGCTCAATGCTTCCAACCGCGCTGTGGCGAGAATCAGTTTCTTTCCTGTTGCGGCGCGTTCAATGATCGAATATTCAATATTGGGACCGCAAGCTACCGCGAGATTCGACAACAACGTCCACGGAGTTGTCGTCCAAGCGGTCAGATAAAGATTTTCTTCACCGACAACTTTGAATTTCACAAACAGCGTGAGGTCCGTCACCTCCTGGTAGCCCTGCACTACTTCAAAATTCGACAATGTCGTCCCCGTGCGCGGGCTGTACGCCATCACCCGATAATCCTTATAAAGGTAGCGCGGCGATTGACCCAATCTTAGGGCCTTTTCGCGGGCTTCACCTTCAAGCTCAAGGTTCCAAGCCTGCTTCAGCGTCCACCAATCCGACTGAATATAGTACGGTTCGTATGTCGCATAAGCATTTTCAAGATCAAGAAATCGTCCAATCCTACGAATCGCAACTTCCCATTCGCGCTTAAAGCGGAACACGGTGTTGCGGCAATAATCCACATACTCTTGCTCACCGTATTTTTGCACGTCAAGCTTGGAGGTAAATCCAAGCTCCTTATCCGCCGTCAACTCAATCGGCAGACCGTGCGTATCCCACCCCGCCTTGCGCAGCACGCGGTAGCCCTGCATCGTCTTGTAACGCGGCCACAAATCCTTTAAGGCCGACTGCATCATATGTCCAATATGCGGCAACCCGTTCGTCCCCGGAGGGCCGTCAAAAAATACAAAATCCTGCTTCCCATTCCGCTCAGAAATAGAGCGCTCAAAAACCTTCCGCTCTTCCCAGAGCTTCAGGATTTCATGGTCAACAGCCGGTAAATGTAATTTTTCAGAAACGGGTTTTAGCATGGGAAATATGCGAAGAAATCAGTCAAGTTGAATCCGCTTGCCTTCGCGCACTGCTGATCGAATGACCGAGGAGTTTATGCGTTTATCAGCAAACTCTTCCGGAGTATAGGGAATTAAGTCAGCGTCAGCCTCCAGAGACCAAAGTCTCAAAAGGGCTTTGCGACGATCCAACCACTTGATACCCGAAAATTTGTCGGATACCACTATAATGTCGTAATCACTCCAGCGACCTTGTTCACCTCGCGCTCGACTTCCAAAAAGGATGACGTCGGTTGGCGCGTAGCGTTCCTTTACGACGTTGATAAATCCTGCGAGATCAGTTCCCGCTCGGATTGAATCCATTGAAGTACCTCTTCGGTTTCACGGAGTGAAATTGCTGACAATTCCTCACCATATATTCGATCCATATCATTAACTGCAGATCCGGGATAACGCGAATCTAAATAAGCAATTGTCAGCGTGTCAAATAGATTTTCAAATCGGGCTGATGCTCCAACTTTGTCACCAAGTCTTCCGAGCGTATGCGTGTAGGGAGGTTCTGTCCTGAGTTTCAAGACCCATAACCCTTTCAATGCAAATTCGACCGCTTGTTGACAATGGAACACTGCTGTGGAATAGTATCCAGAGTCATGTAACGATCGCGCTGCATTGAGATCTATTCGAGACTGTTTGAACCATGCCAAAGCTTCGTTGGACGTCGTGGCCATTGTGGTCACACCCTCTCAATCAACCCCGTCATGATCTTCGTCATCTTCGGCTCCGCTTCGGCGGCGTTTTTCAGGATATGCTCAATCGAAGCGGGCTTCAGACAGTCGGCGAAACCTTCGTCGGTGATGATCGAAATCCCAAAGGCTTCAAGACCCATATGATTGGCCACGATGACTTCGGGAACGGTGGACATTCCAACCACGTCGGCGCCCATCATTCTAAGCATTCTATATTCGGCGCGTGTTTCCAAATTCGGTCCAGCTACAGCCACATACGTTCCGCGCTGAACCTTGCAACCCAATTCCATCGCGACTTTCTCGGCAATTCCGACTAATCTCCGTGAATAGGGTTCGCTCATGTCGGGGAATCTTGGCCCAAGCTTCTCTTCATTCGGACCAATCAGCGGATTATCGCCCAAGAGATTTATATGATCATCCATAATCATCAAATCTCCTGCCTTATAGAGCGGATTGACACAGCCGCAAGCATTCGAAACCAGCATTGCCTTACAGCCCATCGCTTTCATCACGCGCACAGGATAGGTAATCTCCTGCATCGTGTAGCCTTCATAATAGTGAAAGCGGCCCTGCATGGCCATCACATATTTGCCGCCGAGCATTCCAAAGTGCAGCTTGCCGTGATGCGTTTCCACCGTTGATTCCACGAAGTGAGGGACTTCCTTGTAATCAACCGTAACATCGACCTTAATTTCTTTGGCCAACCCACCCAATCCCGTTCCCAAAATGATTCCCACTTCGGGAGTCTTGGTCACTTTGGCTTTGAGCTTAGCCGTTGTCTCGTCAAGCTGTTGGAGTATCCTGCTCATTGCTTTTTTTCGAAATGTCCTTTTCCATCAAATCTAACACCCAGCCGTGAGAGTTGTGCAAGTAGCGGAGTCGTTCGACAAAAGCTTCCTTTTGCACCTGCATCTCGCGAATCTGCTCGCGCAATTTGGCTAATTGCCGCTCGCCTTCAAGCAATACACGGTCGGCTTCAATCTTTGCTTCCGCCAAAATGTTCTCGCGTTCACGTTCAACCTGTTGCCGTGAGTCACTCATTCCCTGCTGGGCGTTCACCACTGCATCTCGGAGGTTCTTTTCCATCTCGCGAAAGGATTTCAGTTGCTGCTCGGCTCCGCGCGCTGTTTCTTCAGCCTGCGACAGTTGGACTTGAATCTGAGCCAATTCCGAGGCGACTGCTTCAAGGAAACCGCGCACCTCTCCCACATCATAACCGCGAAATGAGCGGCTGAATTCGTGCCGGGCAATATCTACTGGACTTAAGCTCATAGTTCACGGGGTCCCCATAAAATGGTGCCCAACCGAATTTCTGTGGCGCCTTCCGCAATCGCCCATTCAAAATCGTCACTCATACCCATAGAGAGGACTGGAAGGGCCTGTATTCTAATCTCTTGGCTAACCCTGTCGCTAACTTTTCGCAGATCCTCAAAGCTTTTTCGCACCGCCCGCTCATCCCCATCAAGCGGCCCAATAGACATAAATCCTTGAAAATCAATATTTTTAAGATTGAGGAGGCATGATCCTAACTCGGTTGCGCTTTCCGGAGAAATCCCCGACTTATGCGGTTCGCCAGAGGTATTGACCTGCATCAGTACCCTTAGCCGTTTACCGGATTCACCCGCGAACTTGTCCACAATTGTTGCAGTCTCAAGTTGATCGATTGTGTCCACTGAATCAAACAGTTCCACGGCACGTTTAGCCTTGTTGGATTGCAAATGGCCAATCATGTGCAGTCTTACAGGATAATCTATCGCACCCACCCGTATATCACTATATTTTTCAATAGCTTCCTGAACTTTGTTTTCGCCCAAATCTGTGAGGTTCAGGGCACGGGCTTTGCTCAAAATCTCCTTTGAATGGCCCTTTGTAACCCCCACAATCGTCACCTCGCTCGGATTTCGGCCCGATCGGTTGCAGGCAGTGGCGATTCTGTCCAATACCCGCTGATACGAGTCAAAGTTGGCGGGGAGCATGGTGGTCAGGTTCCTTAAGTCGAGCCTAAAATATAGGGGTTTGGCTCTGAAGGTGCAAGCCTTCTCCGAGAGGCAAATCATCTTAGGCCTGTTGCCAGTCGGAAACCGCCAATTGGCGGCAATTTATCACGTTAATTATTGATTTTGAGAGCCATATAGAGTTGATTTTCCGGGTGAACTTTGTTACCTTCCATAGCTCAAACTGGGTCACTCTCACGAGGCGAATGAGAGTGGCCGGAGTTATTATTCTCTTTGGCGTGGAAGAACTGCGACTTCCACCCGAACTGCGACACCCACCAACACGGATCTGCTCATGATTAGTGGACGCACAGTTCTGCTCGCGGTTCTGACCGCCAGTTGGCTGACCATTGGCTGCTCATCCAGCCGCCAACTCTCCGGAACCCCCGGAAACACAGAATTTCGCGATCGGCTCAGCCAATCCGCACAACTTACTGACCGTGAAAAATGGAGCCTTGCTCGAAAGGCCTATGCCTTTGCGCAGCGCGCCGAAGATAGAAAGAACACCGAAGACGCCGCTTTTTACTATGAGGCGTCGCTTGAGCTATTAGGCGATATCGATCTTGCGTCGATCGATCTTGAGATGCACCGCGTCGCGAGTTTCAACAGACAAGTTCTGGAGAGCTACGACCAATTTGTTTCCGAAACCAAGAGTCTGCCCGCATCCAGCGGACTAACTGCTGTTATTGAAGCCGGAGAGGCACAACACGCTGGCGAAGATGAAGAAGATGATGCTCCCGACGAAGTTGAAATTGTCGTCCCGGAGCATGTGCGGCCTGCGCCCGAAGTGAACATTCAGCCCATGAAAACGCCGCTCCCGAGCGTTCCCATGGAGATCAACACCAAGGTTCGCAACCAGATCCACTTCTTCCAGACCAAAGGTAACAAGGTCATGCTCCGTTGGATGGAGCGCGCCGCTACGATATTTCCCCGAATGCGGCCAATCTTGCGAGAAGAAGGCATCCCGCAAGAGATGCTCTATCTTTCGATGATTGAGTCCGGCTTGAACCTGAATGCGTACTCCTACGCCAGCGCCGCTGGACTGTGGCAGTTCATTCCCGGGACGGGCCGTCTTTATGGCTTGCACATCGATCGCACCTATGATGAACGCCGTCATGTGGAGCTTGCCACACGCGCCGCTTGCGGATATTTGCGAAATCTGTACGAAATGTTCGGCGACTGGTACTTGGCGATGGCTGCTTACAATTGCGGTGAAGGCCGCGTGGCGCGCGACATCAAGCGTTGCAACTCCACCGACTACTGGTCCTTGCACCGG
The DNA here is from genome assembly GCA_964587105.1 of uncultured Alphaproteobacteria bacterium. GTDB lineage: Bacteria > Electryoneota > RPQS01 > RPQS01 > RPQS01 > JABWCQ01. The sequence continues at coordinate 320,105 of CAZPKG010000001.1, forward strand.
CTGCCTCGGCAGACCCGCGGTTATGTTCCGACATACCTTGCCGCCCGCGCCATTTGTGAAAACCCCGAACGCTACGGTTTCCCGCCATTGCCGCCGGAACGTCCTTTCGAATGCGAACGGGTTTATGTGCCGGGTGGATATAAACTGGATGACATTGCGCGCGCTGCCGGACATGATCCGCAAACCGTTCGCGAGCTGAATCCTGAGTTCTTGAAAGGTATCGTTCCTGATCGCGGACAAGAAATGATGGTTCGTTTGCCCGGTGCTGCGTCTGAGAATTTTGACGTCGATCTGGCCAGTCTTCCCAAGACGGTTATTGTCCCCACCTCTACTCATCGTGTTCGCAAGGGTGACACGTTGAATAAGATCGCGGACAAGTACGGCACGTCGGTGGATGCGATTTTGAAGATGCCGGAGAACAAGCGCGTGAAGCCGCGTTCTTTGCGAGTCGGTCAAGAAATTTCCATTCCCGTGGCCGAAGTGCGCTATGCGGAAGAGACGCATAAGACGGTGAAGGAAGTTGCCGCCGAAAAGAGTGAGCCGCTCGTCCCGATTGAACCGACCACTGACCGGATCACATATACGGTTCATCGCGGCGAATCGCTCGGCAAAATCTCGCAGCGTCTCGGAGTTTCAGTCGATCAAATCTGTCGCGAAAACAATATCGGCGACGCAAGCAGGATTTATCCCGGTCAGAAGCTTAATGTCACTGTCAAGGGTGAACCGCGTTATGCAGAGGCGGCGCCCAAGACCACAAAGAAGAGCGAAAGCACGGCACAGGCGGCAAAGCGCTACTACACCGTTCAGCGCGGCGACACGATGTGGAGCATTGCGCAAGCGCACGGCGTTGACCTGCAAACCATGCTGAAGCTCAACCGCCTTTCCAAACGTTCTAATATCTATCCCGGCCAGCGCCTGATCGTCAGCAAATGACGACTGTTTCTTGCGCGACGTTCCGATGTTCACTTCTTGACGGAGATGTACTGTGGGTCGCACCGTGACCAAACAGGAGCTGGTTGACAAGCTTGCCGATGGCATCGGTCTGACCAGAATCGAAACCCAAGCCGTCGTCGACGGCTTTTTGGCCCTTGTAATGGAGGCCGTTTCCAACGGCGATCGTGTCGAATTGCGCCGCTTTGGCGTCTGGAAACCCGTTCAACGCAAAGGCCGAAACCTCCGCACGCCCGACGGCTTGCACGAAGTGCAAATCCCTGATCGCACCGCCGCTGTTTTTGTTCCCGCCGACGAATTCCGCGAACGTATGCTCCAAGAGTAGAGCGTCTTCTATGCTGTGGTCTTGACTGAATCGCAGAAATGCATAATCCGTCAGGCGCCCTTTCAACTGTTTTCCTTGTCATTTCCATAATTCACCCTAACCCCAAGCCAAAGCACCTGCCGCGGTAGAAACGGAGAAACCCTTGCCCTGTGGTAAGAAGCGCAAGCGTCACAAAATGTCGACGCACAAGCGCAAGAAAAGACTTCGCAAGAATCGTCATAAAAAGAAACTGCGCTAAGGGTCGTGCGGGGATGCCGCACGGCCTTAGCCTGCAAGTTGTTTACGGTCGCGGGCCTTCTTTGTGAGGCCCCGCCGTGTTTGTAGGCTTTTCCCTTTCCGTGGAATTCGAGACTACTGACACACCTAAATCCGCTGACTCCGGCCGCAGTCTGACTGTGGCCGAGGTCACGCGCGAAATCAAACGGTTGTTCCGCGACCGCTTTGAACCGCTGTGGATTGAAGGTGAGTTGTCGGGGTACAAACTTCACGGCAGCGGGCATCACTACTTCACGCTCAAAGACTCAACCGCGCAATTGTCGTGTGCCATGTGGCGCATGTACAGCAAAGGGCTCAAGTTTGCTCCGCGTGACGGTTTGCTCGTGCAAGCCTTTGGACAACTTGAGGTCTATGAACCGCAAGGCAAGTACCAGCTTATTGTTTATGAGCTGCGCTTGTCAGGCGAAGGCGAGTTACAAAAAGCATTTGAAGAACTCAAGCGTAAGCTTGAGAAAGAGGGCCTGTTCGATCAGGCGCGCAAACGCGCGTTGCCTGATTTCCCCGAGCGAATCGGGCTCGTGACTTCCGGCACCGGCGCGGCGCTGCATGATATGCAAAATATCGCCGCGCGGCGTTGGCCTCTGGCGCAATTGATTCTGAAACCGGTTCGCGTGCAAGGAAAAGGCGCCGCCGAAGAAATTGCCGAAGCGGTCAATCAGTTTTCCCGCGCAGGCGACGTTGATGTTGTGGTTGTCGGACGGGGCGGCGGATCGCTCGAAGATTTGTGGGCCTTCAACGAAGAGATTGTCGCCCGCGCAATCTTCGCAAGTTCGATTCCAGTCGTCTCGGCTGTCGGGCATGAGATAGATTTTACCATTGCGGATTTTGTTGCTGATTTGCGTGCGCCGACGCCTTCCGCCGCGATGGAGCTTGTACTTCCGGACGGCGAAGAGATCGCCCGCCGTTTGCACCAGCTTGAGCGCCGATTGTCACGAATGACTGTTGATCGAGTGGCGCTCCTGAAACAGCAACTTCGTTCGCTGATGTCGCATTGGGCCTTGAAGCAGCCGCAGCAACTCGCTCAGACCGCAGCGCAGCGTCTCGATGACTTGAACGAACGATTGCGTGAAAGTGCCGTCGGGGTGCGTGAATCGGCACAACAGAGTTTTGATCACGTGGTGGAATTGCTGAATGCCGTTTCACCGCACAGAGTGTTACAGCGCGGTTACGCAATTGTGCGCGACTCAAAAGGAATCGCTTTGCGATCCGCATCCGACGCTAAATCCGGTGACTTACTTTCCATAGAGCTTGCTGAAGGCGGTCTTACCGCCCGTGTGCAGAACTCCGATACTCCCGACCTCTTCGATGACCGCTAAATCCAAATCCGCAAAAGCTGAGTTTGTAGAACCCAAGAACTTTGAAGAAGCTCTCGAACGGCTGCAAGAGTTGGTCGAAAAACTCGAAGCCGGAGAAGTTTCGCTCGAAGAGTCAGTGGCGGCCTTTGAAGAGGGACAAAAGCTCTCCGTCTATTGTCAGCACAAGCTTAAGGCCGCCGAAGCGTCACTTAAAAAATTGCTCAAGAACCCTGCTGATGTACGCGATGAGGAAGAAGAGTAGGACGCGCGTATGATTCTCGGGATCATGGGCAATTCAGCCAAGCCGAAATTCGAGCCTACTGTATCAAGCTTTGTTGGGCTTTTGCGGGAACGGGGAATCAAGTTTCTGTTCGATGATGAGAACCGGCATTTGATGCACCTGAATCCGTCGGAACTCGCTCCGCATAACTCGCTCGGTCGCGATGCGGATATTGTATTGAGTTTTGGAGGAGACGGAACGCTGCTGCATACCGCCGCCGCAGTCGCACCATTCGGTAAACCGATTCTCGGAATCAATCTCGGTCCCGGCTTAGGCTACATGACGGACTTAGAATCGTCAAATTTACACGAACGGCTGAACGACATCTTGACCGGCAACTACGCTATCGAAGAGCGCATGATGATTCAGGCGATCTCGGAGCATGAGAACAGAGTTTATCATGCGCTCAATGATTTTGTCATCGGACAGCATGAAGTTTCACGCACGCAAGCCTTTCAAGTTTTTATTGACGGCACGCCTGCAGCAAACTATCGTGCAGACGGCTTGATCGTCGCCTCACCGACAGGCTCGACCGCCTATTCGCTCTCAGCCGGCGGCCCGATTATTGAGCCGACCTTGCAGACGATTATCGTTACGCCGATTTGTCCGCATACATTGACCATGCGGCCACTCGCAATCGCGGATCATCGCACAGTCACGATCCGTTCCAGAGGCAAAGGGATATTAACTGCCGATGGCGAGCACGCCCGCTCGCTCGAGGTGGGTGAACAGGTATTCGTGCGCAAGTCTCCGCAATCCGCAAAACTTGTAAATATCCAGCGTCGTGACTTCTATCAAGTTCTGCGCGACAAACTGAATTGGGGCGCCGCGCCCGATTTCTCCGACGAATTATAAGGCTCCATGGGACTCTTCGACAAACTCAAACAAGCGCTCACAAAAACCCGTGAAGCCATCACGGACAAACTTGCTGCTGTCTTCAAACCCGGCCGCAAGTTGGACAAAGCCCTGTTGCAAGAGCTTGAAGATGTTCTGCTGTCTGCAGACGTTGGTTTGGAAACGACTGAGTATTTGATAGATCAACTGAAGGAAGCGGGCCGTAAAGCGGGACCAGAAGCCGACGCCGATTCATTGCTTCGACAGGAAGTTGTCAAACTTCTGAAAGGGGCTGAAGGAACTCCACCGCCGTCAGGCAATCCGCACGTAGTGTTGATTGTGGGCGTTAACGGCACGGGAAAAACCACAAGCATAGGCAAATTGGGGAAGTACCTTACAACGCAAGGCAAATCCGTGATGTTTGCGGCCGCAGATACGTTTCGAGCCGCAGCGATCGACCAGCTTCAGATTTGGGGTGAGCGCAGCAATATCACTGTCATTGCGGGTGAACCCAACGGAGACAGCGCCGCCGTTGCCGTAGACGCATTGCAGGCCGCGCAGAGCCGTGGGGTGGAGGTTTTGCTCGTGGACACGGCAGGACGTCTGCACAACAAGAGCAATTTGATGCAGGAACTGGAAAAAGTTTCGCGCGTGTTAAATAAGCGTTCCTCAGGCGCTCCGCATGAAGTCTTGCTCGTTCTCGATGCCACCACCGGGCAAAACGGACTAAATCAAGCGCGCGAATTCACGCGTACTGCCGGCGTCACTGGATTGATTCTTACTAAGATCGACGGCACTGCCAAAGGCGGCGTTGCCCTGGCCATCGCGAGGACGATGAACATTCCGATCCGTTACGTCGGCTTTGGTGAAGCGCTGGATGACTTCGACGTCTTTGACGCAGAGAAATTCGCGCAAAGTCTATTAGGCGAGCGTGCCGAGGCGGAAGCATAGGCATGTTGCCGCACCTACCTGCCGGACGCGTCGTTATTATTCGCTCGCGTTATCATGAAACAATCACCGGAGCTTTGCTAACAGGCGCGCTTGCCGAATTGCGCGAGCAAGGCGTTACCGACTCGCAAATTGACGTCATCGAAGTCCCCGGCGCTTTCGAGCTGCCTGCCGCTGCGGCGCGTGTGGCAAAGCGTCTGTCCGTCGAGGCAATCATAGCAATCGGCGCGGTTGTACGAGGCGAGACGCCGCACTTTGATTTCATCTGTCAAGCCTGCGCGAACGGTTTGTCGCGTATTGCCGAAAACACAGGCAAGCCTGTCGCTTTCGGAGTCATTACTTCCAACACCGTCGAGCAAGCGTTCGAGCGAGCAGGCGGGCGAGTTGGCAACAAAGGTCAAGAAGCGGCGCGCGCCGCACTCGAACTATTTTCCGCATTGAAACAATGGGAGCAGCAGCAAGCATCAGGCTCGTAACTCTTTCTTCGGTCAATCATGAGGGCATGACATGCCGCTGCTAATCGCGCTGCTTGCGCTAATTTACGTTTCCCCCGCTTCCGCGAATCCGTTTCGCTGGACAACCTATACCTCCGGCTCAAACGTCCGTGACCTCCTCGTCACGCCGGACGGTTTGTGGCTCGGCACTTCAGGTGGACTTGTAGCTTTCGATCCTGTCTCAGGAGATTTCGAAATCTACAACAACACACGAGGGCTGGCGATGAATGCAACCGTCGGATTGGGAGCCGACGCTCAAGGCTGGATCTGGATTGTCGCACCGGACGGTAGAATTACGCGTTTGAATCCCGTTACCGGCCAAACGAAAGTTATCTCGGACTTGCAGGACGAGATTTTTGAAGTCTCCTCGATCGTGAAGGTCGGGGAGGAAATGTTTTTGGGGGCAAATAACGGAATCTACCGCTTTGCATATTACTCGATTGTTGATAACTATCGAGTAAGCGAGCGCGTGCGCGTGCTGGGTAACTTCCCAACGGGCATCGCCGTGAAGGACATGGTTGCGCTCGACGGTTATCTCTATGCGGCAACGGTCGCAGGTCTGGCGCGGGCGCCACTGACGTCACAGCAATTCTCCGCACCGGCTTCTTGGACTGATTACACTATCGCCGACGGATTGCCAGCGAACAACGTAATGGGCTTGGGTGTGCAAGGCAATTCAACTCTCTGGATAACCACGCAAACAAGCACGGCAACCTTCAACGGCTTGACATTCGGAACCCCGATCTCCGCACCTGAGGCGTTTCTATCTTTGGCCGAGTATCAGAACGGAATGATCGCTGCCAGTGAAAGCATGCTCTATCGCCTGCAAGATGGCGCGTGGGTGTCCGCCGGAGTCGGTCAGTCCGGTATTTCAGCTTTGGTCAATGTCTCCTTGGATGGCGAACCTGTGCTTGCTGTCGGTATTGCCGATCAATTAGAACGTGCGGGCGGCGTGCGCTTCTTCGATGGTCAAAATCTCTCACCTGTCCTTGCCCCGCGCGGGATTGGCGGCAATTCAGTCAATACCGTCGAGTATGATAAGTTCGGCAATCTATGGGTTGGCACGAGTGGTTCCCGCATCGGCGTGTCTAAATTCTCGGATGAGGTTTGGACTTCCTACACTCGCAGTGATTCACTCTCCGGTCAATATTGGCTTTTTGGCCCGCGATCTTCTGTCGCCGACAATTTTGGCGGAATGTGGTTTGGTTCAGATGGTGGCGGAGTGCTGTATTTTGACGGCGCAACTTTTCACAGTTACAATCCCGTTGAAGCTGCCGGATTTGACTCGGATGGGGCGCGTCTTACGGGAATACCCGGCTCCCCCACCTATTGCGAGGCAAGAGTCGGTCGATATTTGGACGGGAGTATTCTCATTACCAACCGGCTTGCGACCGTGCCTCGAACTGTT
>CAZPKG010000002.1:0-317247 GCA_964587105.1 uncultured Alphaproteobacteria bacterium
ATCAGTGCGAAAGACCCTGTGAAAGGACGATACAACTTTGATGAAACTGAAGATAAGCTACAACAGGCGCTGGAAAGCAGTGGCCCGATTGGCTATGATACTATCGTATCATGGGGTTGGAAAGGTCATGCACCGGGTGCTCCGTATTCACCAGCTGGATGGGCGAAGGCTGGAAAGTCATATAAGGGCGAAGTCCCACGCATTCTTTGGGAAGACACTTTGATTGTAAAAGTGGACGATAACTGGACAGCAACCTGTCTAGCCGATCTTAAGAACAACTTGCCGCCAGGCAAGCGAAAGCTGCCCGCAGTTTGCCCGAACTGCGACCATGACGCGGGGGTTGCGAAAACTGATGAATTTGGTTTTGCCTATGTCTGGTGCGACAAGTGCCAAAAGGCCAGTTATGAATCGCCAATCACGCCCGATATGTATGTTTACAAGAACAAAGTGCTGCGTGTTGAACGGCGCAACAGCATAGTCAGCGCGGAAGCACTGGACGAATCATCTTTTCGCACTGAACTTGATTACAAGTATGCCAAACGTAAGCTGCTAACAGATTCAAGCAGAAAGTTTCTGGAAGCCAACTTTCAACTTCTTCGAATTGGCGACGCAAATCTGGCAGAACCCGGGTATGAGGTGGACGTGCCAGGTAATTCCATGACCTTTAAGTTTCCGGCACTGCCGGTGCAGGTTCAGGACAACGCCTTTATCGATACGTTTCTGGATCGTACTTTTGAATCGTATTCCGGCTTCATCAAAGATTGGATGGCCATGTATTCGTACACGAATCACGTTATGCTGCCAGTCATCGTGTTAACTGGTGAACGCAGTTGCGGAAAGGGTACTTTTGCTAATATGGTAGGATCGATCTTTCCATCACTGATGGGACTTTGGGAAGGTACTCCGCAGCGCTTCAACGAATACTACAAAAACAAATTGTTGTTTGTTGACGAAAATGCCAATGCTGACAAGCCCATGCAGTACGTGGAAATCAAGAAGATCACGGGCAACAAGATTCTACGAATCGATGAAAAGTTCATTCCGCCTTACAACACCCTAAATAATCTAAAAATTATTATTACCACTAACGACGCAAAACCCATATTTCTTAAAGCCAAGGAAGAACCTAAGAGCGAAAACACCAACAACTTCTTCATTTATCGTGTGCCGAATGTTGATCCCAATGACATCAACGAAAATCTGGGCCAAATGCTTGAAGAAAGACTTGGACACTATGTTCGGACGGAACTTCGGGTGCGATTCGAACATTTGATGGCCGCACGCGGCAAGAACAACCGATACGGAATCCCGGCCCCGATTACGCCGCTGGCGCGCACCTTGTTCATCGATGCAACATCAACTTTGGAAATCGAAGCCGAAGAACTGGCGCGTTATCTTGTATTCGGTGTGAATGTTCCGAATCCACGTAATGCCAACGCACCAAACATCTACTTCAAGGCACATTCATACAACAATACCCAATACGTTCAATTCCAGGAAATCCGCGACTTAGTCGGGCTGCTTGGTTTCAAAGGTAGTCCGAATAGTCCGAAGTCCTATGTAACTGTGCTGCAGGAACAAGGTGTGCTTTCGTACGAAACCGAACATACTGCAACCAAGCACCTAGGTTATCGAATTAAACGTTCCAAAGATTACTATACGACAACGGTCAGCGGAATGCTGCCGATTTGTGATGATGTTGATGATAAATCGGCGTTACAGAATTCGGACTTTCATCATTCACCTAAATCCTCTATTTTGAATATGTTAGATACCCGAAATGATAGAAATGATGAAGATGATACTACTTTTTGAACTGGTAATATGAAAATCTAAAAAGACTGGAAAGAAAGGACAGGGGCGGGCAAGCTGGTGGAAGCAGGGTGAAAAAACGCCATCATTTTCATCATTTCATCATCGGCCCGCTCCCAATCCCCTATGAAAACACAAAATCAATCCACCCAAACAACGCGCCTGAAAGCGTTAGGGTTTCGCCGACGGAAATCAGAACCAATCAAACCAGATGTTGACTACCCTAATCACGACGAAAGAACACCCCAAGCCAGTAGTTTTGCTGGCATGTGGTTGGATCACTGGAGCCATTGGGGTGACGTTAAGAATCCAGTAGGGTCGCCGATGGAATCTGGTGCTTAGAAAGCATGCTCTTAGGAAAGCCCCTTGCTTGCAACAATACCCACCAGTATCTCTTCCCGGCTAATACCCTAAGAATCATTCCAAACCAGGTCCCAAAACCGAGTTTGGAATTTTTTTTGGGAATTTTTTACAGGCCCTTGGTACTCCCCTTGGTAATTCAAAAGAACAACGTTTGTTATAGTAAAAGAAGACTCAATGATGCTGGATCACCGCAAAGATGCTTATCAGAAGCGCAATTGTTAGTCCATAGATATCGATCTTCAAGTAAAAGAAAAGAGGCCCACAAAACGAGCCTCTTTCACTCTCACAAGCTCCAGCTTGCGGGTTGGATCTATTTATTTTCGAATCACCTTACACACGGCGTTTACCCCGTTGCTGATGCTCCGAATCAACTCACACAGTATATTTGTCATACAATTCCTTTCTGGTGAAAATTGTCCTTGGACATGTTCTTATGCCAGAAAAAGAGCCCCACGAATGTGAGGCTCTTTTTGTTACATCTTCTGCGGAAGGTTGCTTGAGCAGAACCTTTTTCATGGCATCTTGAGGCGAATCTATTCTGCACCAAACTGGGGGAATTTGTATCGATGCCGTCAGCATTCGAACACATGACTCGAGTTCTTTTACAACTTAACTCGGTTCAACCGAAGAGCGTTGAGGATAACTGAGACAGAACTGAACGTCATCGCGGCACTTGCGATTACCGGACTTAAGAGCAATCCGAAGAACGGATAAAGAATACCTGCGGCAATTGGTACACCTAGCACGTTGTAAATGAAAGCAAAGAACAAATTCTGCTTGATGTTTCGCATCGTGGCACCGCTTAGATTCCGCGCCTTAACAATTCCACGTAGATCACCCCTTACCAACGTAATTCCGGCGCTTTCCATCGCCACGTCCGTACCAGTCCCCATTGCAATTCCAACATCAGCTTGGGCCAATGCCGGTGCATCATTGACTCCATCGCCGGCCATCGCGACTTTTCGGCCTTCCTTCTGCAAGCGCTTAATGACTTCAATCTTTCCTTCAGGAAGTACATCTGCTTCAACCCTTTCAATACCTAGCTTTGTGGCAACTGCTTTCGCCGTCGTCAGATTGTCACCTGTCAACATGATTAGCTCGATACCAGCTTCGCGCAATTGTGCAATCGCGTTCGGTGTTGACGCTTTTACCGGATCAGCAACTCCGATCAGGCCAGCGGGACCGTTGTTGACTACCACATACACGACGGTCTGGCCTTCCGTTCTAAGTGCTTCGGCTCGCGCAAGCAACTTATCATCTGTTATTCCCAGACTTTTCAAGAGCGTCATATTGCCAAGGGCGACCCCTTTTCCACTAATTTTACCAATCACACCTTGCCCAGTCTTCGACTGAAAATCGGAAGCTGTGCTTAGCTCGAGTTTAAGGTCTTTGGCGGCCTTAACAATTGCCTCGGCAAGTGGATGCTCGCTACCTTGTTCCAAGCTCGCAGCAAGTTTCAAGAGGTCGTTGGCGCTCAACTCGCCTTTCGGCTCTACGCTCACGACTTGAGGCTTGCCTTCAGTCAGAGTGCCAGTCTTATCGACGACCAAAGTATCAATCTTGATCGTTGTTTCAAGGACTTCCGCACTTTTGATAAGCACACCAGAGCGAGCGCCTTGCCCGGTTCCAACCATGATGGACATTGGTGTGGCCAAACCCAGAGCGCACGGACAAGCGATGATCAAAACCGCGACAGCGTTTACCATTGCATAGGCCAGTGCCGGATCCGGTCCCCAAATCAACCAAATAATAAATGTGAGAACAGCTGTAACTACAACTGCAGGCACAAACCAAGCTGATACAATATCAGCAAGTCTCTGGATCCGTGCCCTGCTCCGTTGCGCCTCGCTTACCATCCGAACAATTTGCGCAAGCACCGTCTCTGAACCAACATGCTCTGCACGCATTACAAAGCTGCCTGTACCATTCACCGTTCCCCCGATCACACGGTCGCCAGCTGCTTTTGTCGCAGGTATGGGTTCACCGGTAATCATGGACTCGTCCACATTGCTCGAACCTGATTCAATCGTGCCGTCAACAGGAACCTTCTCCCCGGGCCGGACCCTGAGCAGGTTACCGGCAATTACGTTTTCAAGAAGTATGTCACTCTCGTCACCGTTCTCTTGAACAACTCGTGCCGTTTTGGGTGCTAACCCTAAGAGTGCCTTAATGGCGCTTGAAGTCTTGCTGCGAGCACGAAGTTCGAGCACTTGTCCAAGCAACACGAGAGTAACGATAATCGCCGCAGCTTCAAAGTAAACAGGTATCAAACCCATCTTATCGTGCATTGCAACGGGGAAGACACTTGGCAATACGATTGCAATAATACTGTAAAGGTATGCAGTCCCCACTCCAATAGAAATCAGCGTGAACATATTGAGGTTGAAGCTGACAATCGATTTCCAACCACGTACAAAGAAAGGCCAGCCTCCCCAGATTACAACAGGCGTAGTAAGCAATGCTTGGAGCCACAATAGCGAAGAAACGGGCAACGAGCCAAACAATCTAGAATGAATTCCCGTCCCCCACATTGCGAGTCCCATCACAACGATCGAGAGTACACTACTAATCCAAAACCTGCGAGACATTTCTTCCAGCTCCGGATTGTCTTCGTGCTCTGTCAGTGTTGCAACAAGCGGCTCCAACGCCATGCCGCAGATTGGGCATGTGCCAGGCCCAGTTTGCCGAATTTCCGGGTGCATCGGGCACGTGTAAATACCCTCCTCTGACGTGCTCTGTCCTGTAAGCGATGGCTTTACCTTGGCATGGCTGTCCTTAGTGGCATTTTCGGGCACATCTTTAACAAGATAGTGCGCTGGATTCCCTTGGAACTTGTTTAGGCAGCCTTGACTGCAAAAAAAGTAGGTACTATGTTCGTACCGATGCGAATAGCGCGCAACCGCTGGGTTAACCTTCATCCCGCAAACCGGGTCAATTACGAGGTCCGGTTCCTCTGTTGATAGACCTAATTTCGCGTGTTCGTTGTACTTTGAATGATCCATGTACATTTCTCCCCTAAGCAATCTGTTTACAATACCGTCTTACCTTTGGCCAGTACTGGCAAGCCGCAACAACGGCCGTTGATTCATACCAAAGCGATGGAACAACTAACTGATGCTGTAATCCTCCATCTTCTTGCGCAAAGTAGGACGTGTAATCCCCAGTACTTCACAAGCTTTTCCCAAGTTCCCGCCAACTTGTCCTAACACCCATTCAATGTGCTCTTTTTCAACCTCTGCTAAGGACCTAAGTTCTTTTTTTCCTGCAGCAGGGCGCGCCGCTGGTTCCAGAAAATCCACGGACAATGTGTCACCCGTGCTTCGAACAACTGCCTGTGTCAACACGTTCTCAAGTTCACGGACATTGCCCGGCCATGAATAATTCATGAGCCGCTTCACCACTGGATCTGGTACTTTGTTCACTTTTCTATGCAGCTCTAAATTGATCTTTTCAAGCAGATGATGCACAAGTGGAAGTATGTCTTCCTTTCGCTCACGGAGCGGAAGCAAGTTGATTTGAAACACCTTCAGCCGGAAGTACAAATCCTCACGAAACTCGTGAGTCCCTGTCATTCTGTCAAGGTGTTGATGCGTAGCTGCGATAACACGAGCCCTAAACGGGATTTGCGATGTTCCTCCGACCCGTTCAAAGCACCGCTCTTGAAGGACTCGCAGCAGTTTTGCCTGAAGCTCCATTGACAAGTCTCCGATCTCATCTAAGAAAAGGGTGCCATGTCCGGCGTATTCGCATTTTCCCAGTTTACGGTCAACCGCTCCGGTAAAAGCGCCCTTCTCATGACCAAACATCTCCGATTCCATAAGCTGTGAAACGATTGCTGAACAGTTTACAGCAACAAATGGTTCGTCCAGTGTTGAATTATGATGAATAGCTCTTGCAACAAGTTCTTTACCCGTTCCGCTTTCGCCGGAAATGAGAACATTTACCTTTGATTTAGCCGCCATCCCAATTTGCTTGTGCGTATTGAGGATGGACGCGCTAACTCCGGCTATTCGTCCTGCGTTGAACTCGTTCTCATGTTGATTTATCGCGATGGTTCTTCGACTTACGCGAAGCTCTCTGACCGCATCTTCAAGTGACAAATCCAGTTCGTCAATGTTCAAAGGCTTATGAAGATAGTTAAAGGCTCCGTGCTTCATCGCACGGATAGCATATTCCATGTCTTGATGGCCCGTGATCATCAACACGATCGCTTCGCTACCTGCTTCTATTTGCTCTTTCAGAAGTGAAGTGCCCTCTCCGTCTGGCAGTTTTAGATCTAATAGCACAATTTCAGGATTATGGCGATTCCAGAGATCTTTGCCTGATCTGAGAGTGTCTCCGCAAAATACGCGGAAGCCCTTGTCCGCCAAATGAAGTTCCATTGTTCGGCGAATGGCGTCATCGTCATCAATAATGAGGATTTTTTCCATACTACGTTGACCGTGGCAGTGATATGATAATCTCGGAACCTTCGTTCATCCGGCTCCTGAATGTGATATGTCCCTCATGCGCATCGACAATCTTTTTGGCGATGGGCAACCCTAATCCCGTACCATTCTTTCTTGTTGTAAAGAACGGTTCGAATACGTGTTTCACGCTCTCTTCTTGAAGACCCATGCCGTTGTCTTTGATGGTTAGAACTGTAGCATGAGGACTCGACTCTGAAATCAGTTCAATCTTACCATCCGACCGACCCGAGGCGTCAATCGCTTGAACGGAATTCATGATGAGATTCCAGAATACTTGCATAAATCGCTCGTCATCAATGCTCAGAACATCTAAAGGATCCTGATGTCTTATAAGCAGTTCTGTATTGCGCCCATCGAGCAGCGATGAATAGTCTTTAATGACTCGGTCAAATAGATCCCGTACTGTCACCTTCCGTTTCCGGACGGTTATTGCTTTTGAGTAGTCCAAGAGTTCTGCCAGCATGGTTTCAATGCGTTCGGTTTGACTCTTCGCCAATTGGAAATGCTCCGAATGAACCAGTTCGCTTTGAATATCCTTTGTCTCCAAGATCCGCAAATTCATTTTGATGGCGGAAAGCGGATTACGAATCTCGTGGACGACGCTAGCCACAAGCTCGCCGATCGCAGCTAGACGCTCGGATTGAACAAGCTGTCTTTGAGAATCCTTCAGCGACTGAACCATCTGATTAAAACTTGTGGCCAAGTCGCCCAGCTCGTCCTTCAACTCAATGACGACTCTCTTGTCCAAATCACCTTTTGAAACAGCGGAGCTCGCCTGTGCCAATTCCCTAATAGGTTTGCTTAATGACCGAGAGATAAACGCGACAACGATGAGAATCAGTGCAAGTGTCCCAAGAGCTACCAACATTGCATTCCTGCGTAACATCTGTAATGACGCAAATGCCTCGTTCGCGTCCATCTCAGTGATCAGTGCCCAATGTTCATCAGGCAAATAGTCCCAAGCGCCGATCACATCGCGACCTTCAAAGTCGTGATACAAATCTACACCACTTGAGTCCTGGAGAGCCAGTTGAATGCCATGCGAATCCATTGTGTGAGTCAATGGTTTTGGGTGGCTCATGAAACGTGATGGCGTGAGCATAACTTTGTTATGGTCAACCAAGTAGGATTGTCCAGTGTACCCAAGTCCTGTCGTGTCAAGAATAATCGGATTCAAGGTGTAAGCTAAACCAAGCGTCGTGATTACTACACCGACTGGTTGTCCAAACTCATCAGTGACGCGATCGCTGAGATGAATCGTCAGCCCAAACTCGTCGTGCAAGTGAATAGGACTTGTCACGGATTGACTTGCATATCGTGCCTCGACGACAAAGTCATGCATTTCAGCCAAGGTTTCATCTGTGTGCTTTGTGCATGCCAGCATAGTTCCAGAAATGGAGTAGACACATATGAACTCGTAGGCCTGTGATTGCGCCTTATAGGAATCCAGCAGTCTCTCAAGACTCTGTCGTTTGTCTGCAGAAATTGACTCAGATTGGCAGGCCTCCAGAATTGAGGGATTTGCCGACAGGACTTCAGTGTCCGCTCTCCGCTCGGCAAACCATTGTTCTATCTGACTCTTTTTCTGTTGCGAGATCGCCTGTATATGAAGATAAGCCTCTTTCTTGACAGCAAGGCGTGCGAAGTAGTAGCCCTGATAGCCCATAAAGAGCAAAGGGATCAAGGCTACAAGCATAAACCATCCGAGCAGCCGCTTGCCGATTTTGCCAAAAACAACCATTCTGGGAATATACAAAAGTAATAGGTAAGGGTAAAGTCGTCTTGCGCTCGCTACTCCGCTCGGTCACGCGCGTTAATTCCGCGCTGAAAATTGATGCTTAGAATGCGAAATGGTCGGGACCAAAGACCAGTATAGATCCGAGATGCCCTGAGAATCCCGCACCGATAGCGGCAAGCAAGAGCACGCCCCGCAATGCCCACTTTTGCCACTCTGGTGCCAGAGTTCGCTCGGCAACCCACGCAAAGTAGGCCATAATAACTGATAGCCCGGCAACCGACGTGCCAACCCAGCGATGATAGGTTAAGTATGGCACAAGGTCGGCAGGGTAGTGTGAATTCCAAGCGGCGGCCCAACCCAGTGAGGCTGCTACCACCGAGCAAATTGCAGTGAAGTAAATGAAGTGTCGGCCAAGCGCCTGAAATCTCTTCTTACGCGTAACCCACGAAGATAATTCCGCAAGCGCTGCGGTAATGAGCAACGCGACTGGGAAATGAACCACGAGTGGATGAAATTTCCCCGCGAAATTGACCAAATTCAATTTGGCATCGCCATCTCGGACATGATCTGTTGCATGGTTGTGATGATCTTGATGCGCTGTGGTGTGCTCATCTTCGAGAGGAATTATCTCCAGATCAGAACTCTCCCCCATGGAATGCGCAGCGCTGTCCTGGTGTCCATCAGAGTCCGGGATTGTAGAATTCGCCGAACCAAATTGCGGAAGGTTTGCCAAATAAAGATCCGGACTTCGAAGGAAGTCACGGCGACAACGAGTGCAACAGAAATATACCCGCTGTCCTTCATAATTCGAGTAGATTGTCGAATCAATCTTCTCGTCGGGCAACACGGGACAAAATTCATTGCGAACCTGTGCGGCTATAGGAGGCTTCGAAAGAGCAAGCGGGGCTCCAGCGAGCCCCGCTATCACAATCAGAGCAAATCCAAGTCGACGGAACTTAGTGGTGGCCTTCATGTCCGTCCTGATGTTCAGTCTTCACTTGATTTGATTCTTTGGGCACCATACCACCTTTAGATTCATAAGCGGCGCTAAGTTTCTCCAAGTACTTTGCAGGCTCCTTCTTGATGTCCTTGATGCAACCTTTGCAACACAGCTTGAAGTACTGGTTGTCATAAACGAAGTCAATGGGATCGCCCATTTCTCCGCCAAAAGCTTCTCCGCTGACAATGCAAGTTTCTAACGGATAGCCGGGCTTCTGTTTGGCGATGATTGCGTCATCAAACTTCTTCATGAATTTGGCCTGGTCCTTCTCGAACTTTTCAGGGCACATATTGCAGCAGAACTTAACTTCGCGTCCATCGTACACCTTCGTCACCGGGTCACCCATTTCGCCGAGCTTCTCGCCTGACACGATGCAGTAGTCGATCGGATAAGACAGTTTTGCCTCAGAGTGTGCGTCGGAAGAGGCAACCTTGGTGTCCATTTGATCGGCAGAAGCAAGCAGCACTCCCGATTGTTCATTACCACCAGAGAGACTCGCTGCCTGTACTGCGCAACAGCTCTCTGTTGTCATCTGATTGCCAGCGGCGTGATGATGCCCGGAGCCATGAGTTGCAATTGCACCAACAGCCATGGCCGCGACCATTGCGCCCATCGCGATATACATTGTGATTCCCATTTTCGTTTCTCTTTCTGTTGTTTATGAGACCAAAGACCCGTGATAGAACATCCAATTCCGTAATGCTACAAGGCAGATCGGTAGATAATCCCATTCGGAAGAACACCTACACTGATAGTTGCTACGACTGCCCTTGATTCACAGTCAATTACAGAGACGGATCCGTCCATTTCGTTCGTGACATAGGCCCGGCTGCCATCCGGCTTAAAGGTGATTCCATGCGCACGCGATCCTGTGGAAATATTCCCCACCCATGTACGCGCCACGAGATCAAAGACATGCACGGAACCGTTATCTTCATCGGCTACAAACACTTCACTTCGCGTTGGATTCTGGATCGCCTGACCAGGGGTGTAACCGAGCGCCAAAGTCGTATCCACCGCAAACGGTTCGACAGTGATTACTGTGATTGTCTTTGACACTTCGTTGGTCACCCATGCTTGGGTACCATCCGGCGTGATCCAGGCTCCTACTGGTCCGTTACCTACATTGACTTGCTGAACTGTCGCGGACTCCTCTAAGTGCACCTTTGAGACTGTCCCTGAGCCATTGTTCGCGGTCAAGGCGTGTTCGCCATCTGGAGTCAGCGTTACTTCAAGTGGTGATGATCCGACCATGTAGCTACCCACTTCAGCAAGTGTTGTGGCGGAATATTTGTGCACCATGTTGTGCATAGAATTCGCTGCGATGATGAATTCGCCATCGGAAGTCATTGTTGCGTTGTGAGTCATACCCTCAAAGGTAATCCGATTTGTTTCAAGCAATGTACGTGAATCCAGCAGGATAATCCTGGACATCATTGTTTCATTTCCCCCGCCGTGACCCCCATGACCTCCACTCGATTCATGTCCAGCGCTCAAATCCTCGTTCGGGTCTGATACAATCAGCTTTGTGCGATCTGCCGAAAGATAGATGTGGTGTAGATAGCCAACCGAATCAATGGGCTGAATTCCAATCAGCGTGTTCGTCGCCGGGTCAATCACAGCGATATCTCCCGATCCTCCGTCTGCAACAAAGACTACGTCCTGAGAAACGTCAAGCGTAATCTGATGGACGATTGCAGGGCCGGTCGAAAACGACGTTCGAATTTCATCATCGCTCATGCCACCCATCATCATCCCGTTACCCATTCCGCCCATCCCCATGGTGTCCATCATCATATGATACATCATGCCGTCCATTCCCATCATCATTCCCATAAGGTGAACGGTGTAGGTCGTGTTCTCTTGCAGTGCTACAGTGGGCTGCATGGTCAGGATGGTGTTGTCGTTGTTCCATGAGTATGATACTGCAACCGGTACCATGCCAATTCCCCAACCTTGGTGCAGCATAAACATCTCATCCATGTGGTCCATGGCCATCATAGCGTGATCAAAGTTCATCGTAATGGTCGACTGGGTTGACACATTTACGGCGTTATCTGCCGGCGCAATCGTCACAAGTACTTGGTCGTCGATAACCTGCGTGTTGTCATCATCGCTGTTATTGCAACCGATCAGAATAGAGATCGCAAGAATTGCTGGCAGCAGTAGAATGAAAGGAGTTTTTGACATGTGGGAGTCCTTTGAAATATGTGTCATTGCGTGACGAAGTGTATTAATCGTTATTGGAAAAATCTCAGCATGGAGCAAGCGTTGTCGCGGTATTCTCACTGTTGTCAGCAGGTGATTCCGGCCCGGCGACGACTGTTTTGCGTTTCCACAGATAATAGATCGCCGGATAAACTAGCAATTCCAGAGCAAAAGAGGTAACCAATCCTCCTACCATTGGCGCGGCCACGCGTTTCATCAGGTCTGAACCTGCACCCGTAGACCACATAATGGGAAGTAGTCCAATGAAAGCGGCACACACGGTCATGGCTTTTGGGCGAACGCGCTTGACGGCTCCATGTACGATTGCTTCAACTAAGTCTCCCGTGGTCCGCAATCGCCCTCCGGCCTTTGCTTCATTGTGCGAAAGATCGAGAAATAGCAACATGAACACGCCCGTTTCAGCGTCAAGCCCAAGCAGCGCAATCATGCCTACCCATGCTGCGATAGAAACGTTGTAACCGAGGAAATACATCAACCAAACGGCACCGATGGCCGAGAAGGGAACTGCCAGCATAACCACAAACGACTTAAAGCTCGACTTCGTGTTCATGTAGAGGAGTCCAAAAATCAAAATCAGTGTCAGCGGAATTATGAGCTTGAGCCGCTCTTTGACACGCAACATGTTCTCGTACTGACCGCTCCAGACCACTGAATAACCTGTGGGAATCTTTACTGATGCTGCCACGGCTTGCTTGGCATGCTCGACATATCCACCTACGTCAACCTTTGAAGGGTCAAAGTCCACGTAAACGTATCCCGCAAGCAGACCATTCTCATCGCGAATCATTGCCGGTCCTTCAACGAGTTTTATGTCTGCGATTTCGGACATCGGAATCTGCCCTTGGCCATTCGGCAGAGATATAAGTACACGTTGAAGCGCGTCGATATTGTCGCGGAAGTCTCGGGCATATCGTACATTGACACCATATCGTGCGCGACCTTCCACAGTTGTAGTCTGGTTGTCTCCCCCCACCGCTGTCATCACCATCATGTTCGCGTCATCAACAGTCAGTCCATAGCGGGCAAGTTGGTCTCGGCGCAAATCAAAGTCAAGAAAATATCCTCCTGCAACGCGCTCTGCATAAACACTTCGTGTATCCGGTACTCCTTGCAAGGCGGATTCCATTTCGACTGCGATTTGCTGAACAACGTTAAGATCGCTTCCCGATATCTTGATGCCCACAGGTGTGCGAATGCCCGTTGATAACATATCGAGGCGGGCTTTGATCGGCATCGTCCACGCGTTACTAATTCCGGGCAACTGCAGTCGCTCGTCCATCTCGCTGACAAGTTCGGCCTCTGTAATCCTGTCGCGCCATGCAGTTCTAAGTATTGACTTCAACCATTCAGGCGACCAACTTGAATACCAGCGAGGCTTCTCCCGCCATTCAGATTCGGGTTTCAACAAGATTGTCGTCTCCATCATCGTGAATGGAGCCGGGTCCGTAGATGTTTCGGCACGACCGGCTTTTCCAAATACGCGGTCAACTTCAGGGAATGTCATGAGGAGCTTATCCTGCACCTGCAATGCCTTTTGCGCTTCAGCGACAGACATTCCGGGTTGAACCGCAGAAGGCATGTAAAGCAAGCTGCCTTCACGCAAGGGCGGCATGAATTCATGACCAAGCTGCATATAGACTGGGATGGTCAACGCGACTAACAGAAGACTTGCAAAGATCGTTGCTTTTGGGTGGCGAAGAACAAAGCGACAGGGCGGCTCATAAATCCTATGCAGGAACCTGCTGATAGGGTGCTTTTCCTCTGAGTAGTAAGTCCCAACCGCAAACTTCGTCGCAGTCCATGCAAGAAATCTGGGTCGAAACTTGAAAGGTTCAATCCGTGCAAACATCATTCGCAGCGCTGGATCAAGTGTGATGGCAAGCACCGCAGCAATCGCCATCGCAATGTTCTTTGAAAAGGCAAGTGGCTTGAACAACCGGCCTTCCTGATCTACCAACGTAAACACGGGAATGAAGGCGACCGCAATTACTAATAGTGAAAAGAACACGGTTGGCCCCACCTCCATCAATGCGTCGAGTCGCACTTTGTGGAAGTCCCCTTTCATACCTCCGGCTTGCCAATGATAGATCTTGTTGTACGCGTTCTCGACTTCGACAATCGCCCCGTCAACCAATACACCGACGGAAATCGCGATTCCGGCAAGCGACATAATATTCGCAGTTAAACCCATCATGTACATTGGAATGAACGCCAATATCACACTAATTGGAATCGTGACAATGGGGATGGCGGCAGATGGGATATGCCAAAGGAAGATCAGGATGATAATCGAGACAATGATGAGCTCTTCGATCAACTTGCCTTTTACTGTATCGATTGCGCGTCCGATTAATTCTGAACGATCATAGGTCGTGACGATTTCGACACCTTCGGGAAGCGAAGGCTTTAGCTCTTCAATCTTAGCCTTGATTCGTTCAATGACATTGAGCGCGTTTTCGCCCTGCCGCATGACGACAATCCCGCCTACTACGTCGCCTTCACCATTGTAATCAGTAATACCCCGCCGCAACTCCGGACCGAGTGCAACCGTTGCGACATCTTTGACTGTAACCGGTGTCCCGCCTTCGGACATAAGAACGAGCTGTTCCAGATCCGCGATGGACTCCACATACCCACGTCCCCGGACCATGTACTCACGGCCTGAAATCTCGACCAGCCTACCGCCGACATCATTGTTGCCCTTGCGTACCGCTTGTATGACAGCTTCAAGCGGCAGATTGTAGGCGGCTAGTGCATTGGGATCAACCGTAATCTGATACTGTCTGACCTGACCACCAACTGCGGCAACTTCTGCAACGCCGGGAACAGACGAGATCGCGTAACGAAGATACCAGTCCTGATAGCTGCGTAACTCGTCGCTTGTGTTCTTGCCCGAGCGATCAACGAGAGCATATTGAAAAACCCACCCAAGACTCGTTGCATCCGGTCCTAACTCCGTTTTTACACCGGCTGGCAGCTGTGCTGTGATCTTGGAAAGATACTCCAGTACCCGTGTCCGCGCCCAGTAAATGTCTGTTCCGTCTTCGAAGATGACATAGACAAAGCTGTACCCGAAATCCGAGAAACCTCGGATGGCTTTTACTTTTGGTGCACCAAGCAGCGAACTGACGATCGGATATGTGACTTGATCCTCAATGATATCCGGGCTGCGGTCCCAACGCGAATATACGATTACTTGTGTGTCAGACAAGTCGGGCAACGCGTCCAATGGAATGTTCTGCATGGTCCACGCAGCAATCACGATTGCCACAAGCGTCGCTGCAATGACAAGCCAGCGATTCTCAGCAGAGAAACGGATGATGCGTTGGAGAACTGTTAAGTCTTCCTGCATCGTTAATTGCCTCCCACCGCTGATAGCGCCGCACGCAAGGAGGATTCTGAGTCTACAAGGAAGTTGGCACGCGTTACAACCGATTCTCCTTCGCTTAGACCCTCTACAATTTCAACTCTGTCGCTCGACTTCTCTCCAAGCTTGACGGAACGTGGTTCAAACCTACCCTCGCCCAATTCGACAAAGACATAGAATCCCCTTCCAGTCGGAATCAAGGCGTCAGACGGAATCGTCAATGACTCGCGGCTTTCCCCTCTAAACATCACTTCTCCAAACATGCCTGGCTTCAGTTCACCGTCTTCATTTTGTACTTCAAGCCTAACTTTGGCCGTCCTGCTTTGCACGTCCAGAATCGGATCAACAAATGCCACTGTGCCGATAATCACACGATCAGGCAAAGCTTCGAATGACATGGACGCTCGAGTTCCAACATGTACTTGCGCAAGATCAGGCTGGTACGCATCGGCCATAACCCAAACAACGTTCAAATCAGTTATCTCGTACGGAACAGCACCAGGTTCGAGTGTTGCGCCCTCGACTACATCTTTCAAAGTTACAACTCCACTAACTGGAGAGGTAAAAGTCAATGCCTTAGTTGTTTCCCGAGTCTCCTCCAAGCGAACGATCGCAGACTCGGGTACGTCCCAATTCTTGAGTTTGTTTCGAACTGCAAACACAACCGCGTCGTACGTCGAAGCCTGAACGTCATTCGTGTTGTTCTCGTGATTCTCTAATGAAAGGAGATACTCTTGTTGTGCAGCAAGCAAATCAGGGCTATAAAGTGTGAACAATGGCTCTCCTCGCTTTACGGCACGACCTACGAAATCTACAAATACGTGCTCAACGAATCCTGCAACTTTGACGTTGATGTGGCTAACTCTTGTTGGGTCGATTTCGACGCGCCCGACTGTTCGCCAGCCTCCAGAAATGCCCGCTTTCTCGGCCTTAGCGATTCGCAGTCCGATTAACTGCTGTCGTTTAGGATCAATTTCAACCGCCGCACGATCTTTGACTTCAGTATCGCCGCTTGTATCCTCTTCGTACACAGGCAAATAGTCCATGCCCATCTCATCCTTGCGCGGAACAGGTGAAGTCTGATTTGGGTCCATTGGCGAACGATAGAAGGCCACCTTGTGTGACGATGACGAACTCGGCTTCGATTGATCAGATGCCGATCCTTTCATCTTAACAAGCTTCATTCCGCAGATTGGGCAATCTCCCGGGTGATCCTGAACGATGGCAGGGTGCATAGGACACTGATATTTGTCAGAGCCAACAGAACTCGATTCCTTCTCGGTACTCTCGGACTTGCCACTCTTTGATTGAGTCGAATCAACTTTCTTGAGAACGAGATTCATGCCACATATCGGGCACTTCCCCGGCTGATCCTGTTGAATCTGCGGATCCATAGGACAGGTGTAAATATCG
Organism: uncultured Alphaproteobacteria bacterium; assembly: GCA_964587105.1. Classification (GTDB taxonomy): domain Bacteria; phylum Electryoneota; class RPQS01; order RPQS01; family RPQS01; genus JABWCQ01. Next base: position 16,392 of record CAZPKG010000002.1, read on the forward strand.
GCGATCGTCGACTGCGTTGAATCGGCTCCGGCATGATCGCGATTGCCCCAGATTAGCCAACCACTAAGTCCTATACTCGCGATGAATGTCAGCGTTAACCACAGACGCCATTTTGCAGATGCTGTCTTCATCTTGCCTTCCTATTGTTCAGTTGGGACAACTGTGTAACTCCCGAGCAAGCTCTGCCATTGACGGTATGTGGCCCAGGCTTTTGCGCGATACATAACAGAGTCAATTTGAGCCATGACCAAAATCATGCGCGCTTCTGAAAGTCCCATGTAGGGATACATTCCCGCCTGATAGTCAACGAGCGCCGAACGCCAGGCAGCTTCTGCTTGTTGCACGACTCTTCGATTCACGTCGTACTGGCTAATCGTTTCCGTAAACTCTGCGTGCATAAACCGTAATTCCTGCTGCAGGTTTAACACCGATTCTCTTTGCTCGCTTTGTCTGTCGCGATTCATCGCGCGAGCTTCCTGGATCCTCGCTTGCTGATTTCCCCGAGAAAACAGCGGAAGCGGGGCGGACGCTTCTATAGTGACCATGTTGTCTTGCTTGATTGACTGCGAAATCGGTTCGCCTGTATGGGGATCTGTCCCCGTGCCGTTCAATGCTCCCCTTATTCCATAGGCAAGCTCTAACTTGATGTCCGGCCAATATTCAAGCTTGGCTCTTCGAAGTTCAAATTCAGTGGCTCGTGATTGCGCCTGTGCGATTCTGACTTGCGGAGTCGATGCATTTTCAGCCATTGCAAGTCCTGCGTTAAGGTCTATCAACGGAGGCAGACTATTCGGGAGAACAGGGTCAATAAGAGTGCTGGCGTCAGCCCGTCCGATTGCATAGGCCAGCGCTGCACGTTTTTGGTCAATCTCCGACGCGTTCGCAAGCAATTTGAGATTCCACTCTTCTTGCTCAAGGCTCGCCCGTAACACTTCTGTCTGTGATCCCTTGCCAGTGGAAAGCAACGATGTTGCAGCCTCAACAGCCTGTTTTGTCAGCACGAGTCCTTGTTCCAGCGTTTGTTGCGTTTCCAGCGCGGCGGCTAAATCGTAATAAGCCATCGCAACCATCGCCGCCATCCGAAATCGCTCTTGGTCGATACTGGCTGTTGCAGCGCTGACTCTTGCTTCGCCTGCCCGCCTTGCAGCTCTCAGTTTCCCCGGGAAAGGAATCTGTTGCATTGCGCCAATCTGAAACATAGTCATCGGATCCGCATGCACATCAAAACTCTCCGGAACATTCATTAGTCCGGCGCGCAATTCCGGATTCATCCACGAGTTGTTCATGTTAGCACGGCTTCTTTCCACAGCAATCATTGCCTGCATGCGTTCGATGTTGGGATGGGCCTTCCAAGATTCAGCAACATAACTCGCAAACAAGCTGTCGCTTTCAAACCCTTGTGCAGATGAACTAATTGCACAAAGCACAATTAGAATCGACAAGGGGACTGCACGGGCCGAGAAGGCTAGTCGGTTCAATGTTGAGTGTAGTGATGACATGGCGTTGAGCATATTTGATGACGATTAAGGCAATCTTTGGTCCAAAATCTAAGACAAGAATAACCAATTGCTTATGACAAAGAAAACGTCAAATGGTGAAAGAATGTAACAATTCCGATTGAAAGGTGCTTTGTACAATGTGTGCAAAAGGCAGGAGTGGCTACCCCACAGCTAAAAAGATAGGGTTGCCCCTATCTTCAGCTACTGGCCTGCCAGTAGCGTCATAGTCGCCAAGTCAAGGACTATTCGCGCGGGAATAGTCTGGTCGCAGACATACCTTTTCGCAAAATTGCACACAAGCGAAGCAGCCATCAAAGGCGTATAGCATATTGTCCGTGCCGTGCATGGTTCTTGAAGAGCTTGGTCATCTGGCACAATAGAGTTTGTGTATGCAACACGATCAGCCTTGATCTGCGGTCTCACAGTGTGCACGATCAACGTCTCCAGTCCCATGCGGGCATCAAGATACAGTTGTACACTTGGTTGATCACGAATGACTTTCCAAATAGTCTCGCGTGACTTCATTGAATCCACAGCGGAGATGACAACGCCAGAAAGCTGCCGGCCATCGTATTGGATGCCAATCGTGTTTGGCAGCACACCGGTTTGAAGTTCGACCAGATTCGCAAATGCGTCTGCTTTCAGTAGACCGACATCAGACATCCCATAAGCCTGATTGCTGACATTGTGAATATCCACAACATCTGCATCGAAGCAGGTCAGCTTGCAGACGCCCATCTTGGCGAGATACAAACCCGTGACGCTCCCAATGCTGCCGAGACCGATCAAAGTTACTTGCAATTTCGCAAGCGTCTCGGCATCGACAACATCTTGCTGCCTTAGAAATCGCATATCGTTCATGTGGTCTCCTAAAATGTTTCAAAGTCGTCACGTTCAATCCCCAGCCAATTCAATTCGTCATCAAGTTCCTCGGCAGTCAATGCACCACGAGCACTGGCTTCATCAAGTTCATCGAGAATCATATCGCGCCTGACCAACTGATCATCACGCGTTCGCTTTAGAAACGTTGTCTCGCGCACTTTGGCCTTGAACTCATCAAAGCACTCCTCTGCAAGGCCATCTACGGTGGGAAACTTTGTGTCCCACTGAACATCTGCAAGATACAAGTGTGCTGGATGAAACAAGTCCAATCGCATCTGGGTATCGCGACGCTTGTTGACGACCAGGGAGAGCAGCCATTCGTTGTTGGCGAGTCCTGAAATGCACGATTCATCCTGACCTGACCAGAAGACCGACATGCTGCCGTGTGAGTGTGCCCAGCAACGAAGCTTGCTGGAGTTGATGCCCTTGGATTCAAGGTTTGTGATTAATTCCGCGACAGACTGCAAGTCCATTTCAGTTTCTTCGTAGGTACACTGCTGCTTCACCAAGAAGAAGTCGGTTACGACTAACGCAGTAGTCCTTCCAGTATCTGTGCTGACGACTTCATCCACGAGTCCAAGACACGATACTTCACCTTTGGCAAAATCAGTCCACAGCCACAACTTCTGCATAGCCTCGGCCTCGACTTGAATCTTCACGCCAGCGTCAATCGGCTGCCGTTGTGTCCTCTGCAAGTTCTGCATCGGCATCCTCCTCTTCCGGTTTGTTCGGGCAGTCTTCTTCATCATGATCATCGTATTGCTGACAGTGCTCGCACCACCAGCAGGAATCGCAGTCGCTTATGTCGTGTCCGTAATCATCGCACCATGAACAATACGGATCGTTATCATCGTTGTCGTCGACGTATTCAGGATCCCACTTTTCGATTTTCTGAAATGGATCCGAACTGTTGTAGCTATGCAGAAACTGATGCACCATTTGAAGCAATCCATGCAGATCAAGCTCACCTGTCAACCGTGATACAAGATGGCCAATGTTGCCCCAACAAATGTTGTTCGGATCATCTGTGACATGCGGATGAATGTATCCGTTCATTTCAGTGCCGCCACTGATTAAGACTTTGCCTTTGTCCAAATCAACTTCAACCCCGAAAGGTTCGAAGTGATAACTTCCACCATCGTGTTCAAGTGTGATCGGATACGTTTCGGCAAGCACTGACTTATCGACGACGTTGATATGCGAATAACAACTGGGAACCAGTCGCATCATCTCCACAAACGTCCGCGTAGCTTTGGCCTTGATGAACTCAGGCGCTTTGCTAAACATGTTCAGAATCTCGCGGTCACCTTCTATCTTTCGCGACAACGTCATAACCTGCATGCAGAGTCGTTCCAATTCATACTTGTCATCGCGTAGTGAGATAGCAAGTTCATGCTTCCGTTCGGCAGCCACAGTTTGCATGGTGTCGATCAAAGCTACACGCTGACGATTTCGAAAAGCACGGCACATACGCGGCAAATGTGAATCCAAAATGTTTGATGTCACATCCAGACGAGGTGCACCGAACAATACAAGCCACGTAGGAGATACCTTGCCGACTAACACCGATTCCATCACAAGTGGATCGCCGAACATGTCCTTGCAGAATTGCGAATTCTTGTCTGCATTGACAAACACGGCAATCCCGACTTCGTGCCATTGCGCTACGTCGGCCTCCTTGGTCAACAGCGAAATCGGTGTGTGCCACTTCTGCGCATAGAAGTCGCACAGCGTTCGAATCTGTTGTTCAATCATGATTGTTCCTCCGGAGGAAAGAGAGGGCCATGACCACATGGATCACAGCCCTCTCTGAATACTTAGACTACGTAGGACAGGTAGTCTGAAGCTTCCTCCTATGCGCCCCCTTTAACTTGTGGAACTAAGGTTAACACAGCATTGTCGACGAGCACATCCGTGTCGAAACACGGACTGCCGTTCAGGTGCCGAGTGTAGCTGGAATCTTTTGGGAAACCGGCTTCAGCAATGGCCTGTTCGACCGTGCTTCCTTCTGGGACGTTGACTTCTTTGGCCGATCGGCCGAGGCAGAGGACTTTCACGCGCATGAGATTCTCCTTGATTTGAACTGGATTGGGCGCAATACCCGTTGATGATACCAACAAGATCTTATGCCAGAGAATCTCTTGACTTAGTGTCTGCGTCCCAGTATATTAGGCAACTATCATAGATCAATTCCAGCATACTTCCAATGCGTATTTCAGAAACACTGCGCCAACTCCGGACTGCGGATAAAGGCTTATCAGCTGACCAAATCATCGACATTGATTTCCTGACCGAGTTTCCGATTGTCGATGATCCAGAGCTGAAGAAGCCAATGCTCTTCTACTGTCCTTCAGGTGAATGGCATCATGTTTCAGGTATAGTTGGGAAACGATACCGGCAAGCGTTACAAACTTCGGACATTCTTGATGACGACCTTGGAACGTGTCGGCAACAAATCAAGCTGTTTGAAAATGCGTACTTCAAGGAGGATCGCACCAGTGTACTTGATGACCCACGACTCGGACGCATACCTTTGATTAACTTTCTTCGATACTATGCCTATTGGCTTTTCGTAGCAAGTAAATCGAGCGGCAGACATTTTTCGTATGAAATGGTCATAGATGACTTTCGAATTCATTTAGACTCAGTCTTGGATCAATATGAGAATGTCCTGAAGTACCTTGATAAGAAGTTAGTAGTTGCTGCTGCCGCTAAAGATGAGTCACAGGTTTTCGAGTGCATTGAATTGTTTCAAAAGTTGGTAGCAATCCCAACAGCAGTTCTTGACAAGCCAATGCGAGAAGCTATTGCGAAGATACTGGAGGAGAGTGCGAAGATAGAGAGTGAGATAGATAATCGTATTGAAAACGAACTTCCGTCAGCGATCGCAACGTTGGTTAAGGCGATAGAGGACTTCCCAAATGTCGAATCACATGAAATTCCATCAACGTATGATTGGATAAACGTTTCAAGAATTGAGACTGTACATTCTGAAATGGTCACGGAATACGTAAGAGTAGTTCAGGCGTTCCAATCACTCGACAATCTGATTCTTGACAAGCAGAGCGGTAATTTAAGGGTATCATCGGACAAGTATTTCGACGCTGCTTTTAACGCGACTTTGGCGCGAGATGTAGTTGCACACATATCAATGACCGAAGCAAACGCAACAAACAAAAGTGAAACGGGGCCGCTATTTCCGCGTGACATGACAAGTTGGGAACCTGATGCTTTGTTGCCAGAGCTTCGCAAGTTCGTGAGCGAATTAACGTTTCGCGACAGCGTAAGTCATCAAATCGCTTTGGTGCATTTGTTTTTGCCTTTTTATGTTGCCAACCTTCAAACAAATCAATCAGGTCTTGTTCGAACTGAATTCGTGAAAGCAGCGCGCGTGATGACGAGTTGTTTGGCAGCGTTACCTGATTTCAATGCGGAAAAGATGCAGTCGCTCATTGTTCGATTTGAAACTACATGGCGAGATTGGGACTCGCCGATTGGCATTGCGTATTGCCTTCTCGACAATGCTGGCATGGAACCTCTTCGGGGATCAACTCACGATGCTGTCAGATTGCTGACTACACATTGCGGCAATGGGCGAGAGACGATGCACGATTATTTGGGACGCAGTAGATTGCAACAGTTGTTTACTGAGTCTGCTAGGAAGCTGAATGCCGTGGCGCATAACGATTTCGCACGGGAACATTATGAGAAACATGGGTTCATATCAACAGAATGCGCCACTCGTCCTCTGTTCGAAAATATGGCGGACAAAACTACCGCCATCGTCCACTTATCGCATGTGGATGAGGAATGGAAATATGGAACCACGGATTATATTGTTGGCAAGTCGGTAAGCACATCGTGGAACCGTGACCACAAACACGACTATGAGGAACTGAAAAAGGACAAGAAACGATGGAATTCTGCGTTGTCTGTCGTCAGACGGGAAGCAGAAGAAATGTGGGCGAGACTCGATGAAGATGGAGGTGTCGACCTGATTGATGATTTAGCAGAATTGGGTTTGACTCGGGATATAAAAGGCGTCTTGATTTCGCGATGGATTCAAATCGGATTGGAAGCGAATGAAACGGAACGTGACGACCGTATGGACTTGCTGGGCTGGAGAGTCGATAGGAAACCGAATTGGACAGATCCTTCAAAACGATGGAACGCCTACTACGGCTATTTCTCTGGCTGTGGGTTCTTGATGAATAAGAACAGTCTGATCCTTCCGAAGAGTTTCCTCTGGCCGGAGGAACGGAAATGGTATCTGGAGCACCGAAAGATTAAGTAAGTTCGCGCAAAGAGGCTAACAGCCTCGTCGCCTCGTAGGGATGTCCGAGCACTGCTCGGGCATCTTTTTTTTTGGCTTCAGATGCAACATAAACTTACGGCCTTGTGCACTAATGCTTACCACTGATTAGCTAATCAATAAGTAATTGAAACTAATTGACATAGGAAATGCAGAAAGGTATATTGACACCTACTCGTACCAACGGTCATATGCTCGGAGGCAGCTACCCTTCTATCCAGCCCTACCGGTGCCGATCACATCACCCTTGATCGGGAGAGCGACGTACGCGGCTACCCAAAGTACCGTTCAACAAGTAAAGTGTGTGATCGCTCCGGACGCGCGGCAAAGTATTTGCTATAACATACTCAAGGTTATTAATAAGTTAGGTGCTTCGGGAATAGCCTTGACAAACAGATGCTTACGCACGCTGCCAAGCCCAGCGCTGTTCCAAGAATCGCGTCGCAATAAGAAGACTCCCCCAGAAGGCACAGACTCGTCGATTCAACCATTACCTAATGTCAACGGACCTCCCAACCCTCACTCAGTTCAAGCAAGCATTCTCGTCTTTCGGCGTTGTCGTTAGCCAAGCTTTGGAGAATGTTATGGAGGAGTTGTTGCCCGCCGTGTCGCATAATATTCCGATCCTTCTCCTTGGCCCCAGCGGGTCAGGCAAAACGGCCCTTGCTGAGACGGTACACAAACTGTCGCGCCAACAAAGGAAATTCATTGATTGCAATTGCGCTGCGCTGCCAAGCGGCTTGGTAGAGTCAGAACTGTTCGGTCATGTCAAGGGTGCGTTCACCGGTGCCGGGCAAGATAAGGTTGGGGTGTTCGGCCAAGCCGGTGGTGGAACCCTTTTTCTCGATGAGATTGGCGAGCTTGAGTTGCCGGCGCAGGCTAAGCTGCTTCAGGTGCTAAACAACGGAGGTTATCGCCGCGTGGGAGATACCGAAATCCGGTTGTTTAGTGGACGAATTATCACCGCAACCAATAAGGACCTCAGCGCCGAGGTCGGATCGAAGAATTTCAGAGCTGATCTTTATTACCGCATCGCTCGACGAGTTGTGTGTCTTCCATCGCTCGCCGAACAGCCCGAAGCAGTGTGGCCGACATTTCAGTTCTGCGTCGACAAATACCTTTGCAAGTACGGTTCTGGGAGTCCGAAACCTGTCTACAAAGATTCGGACGGCATTAAAAGCGTGTTGCTGCAGCACTATTGGCCAGGGAATTTCCGCGAGCTGGACATCTGCGCAGAAAATGTCGTGCTTGATGTCCTCTATTCAAATGCTCCGATCGCACCGGAGGTCGTAAGGAGATTTATGGATGTAGGGGGAGAACAAGCCGTCGCACTTGCGACCATTGAGCAAGTTGAAAGGCAGCAAATTGAGCGAGCGCTGGCTTTGTGCAACGGTGTTGTATCACACGCGGCCCGCAAGCTTGGAATTAGTCCGCAGACTCTCGCCCGCAAAGTCGCGCACTTAAGAATTGATTTGGATCGGTTCCAGAGTTTACCGCATTCCAAATTGGAAATTCTAAATGCTGTGTAGATTCCAAAATGAAGTAACCGAAGAAAGGACTCTTGTGTAAGCTGAGTTAATTCAAACATTTCGATTCCAAGAAGTATTGGCCCGACGTATGCTAAATGCTATAGCAGTCGTCGGGCTTTTCTATACCACCATGTTGCGGCCTTATGGTTTAGTGGGAACGTTGGGAAAAGAACAGTCCGACTTCGATAACCCTTCTGCTCTTTGACATAACGAAAATCGGATGCGAGGCCGACCCTCGCCGGGGTAAGTCGTCAGTTGTTCCCGCTCCGACGTAAGTTGGGTAGTGTGAAAGGGTGCAATTTGACGCCGGGGTGCTCACCACCTAATCACAAAGCGCAGCGGGCAGCAGCGGTCTGCGAAAATACACTTATAAGGAAAGTGATGGAAGAACAGTTTAGCCAGATTCTCCCGCTTGCAGATTACTGCAAGGTGAAGGAAATCCTCGACGTGGAGAAATTCCGCCAAGAGATGAAACCGTTTCGTTGCATCGTAAAGATTCGCGGTGTCGATTACTATTCGGAAGCCGCGTACCAAGCCGGTATTCAGGAAGTTTTTGGTAAGCTCCGCGAGAAATCGCTCTCGACGGGCAAGCGCCAGATCAGCGAGTACGCGTATCACAAACGCATCGTCACGTCTTCGCCGACGTGGATCGAACGTAAAATGCGGGCGATTGGCATGGCCGAGGGTGACCTCCAGGGTCTGACCGATCCCGACTTGCGTTTCAAGAAAAAGCAGGAGCTCAGCAAACTCCGCGCAGACTTGGATCGCATGGAAAAGGCTTATGCCAGCAGCGTCGAAACTCTCAAGAAATTGATGAGTGACGATGGTGTTGAAGTGCAGGGCGCTTAAGTCGAAAACGAAAAGTGAGGCACGCGGGCAGGATGGTACCGGTACGTCCTGCTCGCTGCCCCGAGGAGGTATCGTAACATGAAACCAGTGACACGGAAGCGAGAAGCTCGCAAAGACTACCGATTCGAACGACATGTTGGCCGCCTTCGTTACTCGTTCGAAGTCCAATTGCCCGGTATGATCGCTGACATCGCAGGCGCGATCAAGGATTTTGAAGCCAGGCTCATCGATCCCACTGCCCTGCCTTTCGAAAAGCGTAAGGCAATACGCGAGCTTGGACGGCTGGAAGGTAAGCTATCTGAACTCCACCAGCGCATCATTGACACACGGTGCGAAGTCGATCGCCTCGAACATCTTGATGATGCTGATGTGGATCGATGGTATCAAGCACGCGGCTGGTCGATACCCAGTCGAGAGCAGCCCGATAACAGCGAATCCGATGCATAGGCAACACTCAAATTTGGAAAACTTGTGTCCTCGAAGGCGGCGCTGGGGAGACCAGTAGATGACCTCCAGCAACGGAACGGAACGACATTATGGTTCAGTTGGACTGGTCGAAGAAACAAAAACAGATTTCGCGTCTGCAAGACGCCCAAAAGGAGGAGATGTAAGAAATGAATAAGACGGCACAAAATTACTTTGTGCAGGGTCACAAATTCGCAAGTGCTGGGAAATGGTCAATGGCGATCAAGGTGATCAGTAAGGGCCTCAAGCTAGAGCCCAAAGACCCTATCGCGTTGGTGAATCGCTGCACGTGTTATGCGATGATGAACAAATTCCCCGAGGCGCTTAGGGATGCTGACCAACTAGTTGGAATTGACCCGAACAACCACGAGGGATATCTGCTGGCTGGCAACGTCATGGCGGAAATGGGACTGTACCTTCACGCTATTGAGACTTTTGACAAAGCAATTGCGATTTGCACAAATGAGCCTGCAACCTATATCGGACGCGGCAACGCTTATTCGGCAATTGGGGAAGTTCAACGGGCCTACAACGACTATGTAAGGGCATTGATGCTCCTGCCGACTCTCCCAGAGGCACAGATAGGGCTTGCTCGCTCACTGGTTGAACTTGACAGACTCGTGGACGCCGTGAAAGTCTACGAAGGGCTGCTGTCAACAATCGATGACCTGACATGCCCCATCGCTGTAAATGCAAAGGCAGAACTGGCTGACGTACAAGCAAAGTTGCGTGGCCGAACACCGTAGGAATAGCAAGAGCACAGGTAAGACGATTTGTATAGCTGATCCAGCGCGGCGGCAAGTCGACACCGCCCTTCTGGCCGGAGCGGTGAAATTGGAATAAGAAGATGGAAGATACAATTCCGAAACCGACAAATCATCTGATTGGAGAAATATGAACAACGGAAAGGAAGGCGGCACGAGTCCGCCTAGTACCAACGAACGCCGACAGCTCTTGACGATTGACGAGCTGGCGGAGTACCTACGAATCTCGAAGGGAACGATCTATAAGCATGTGCGTACGGGGACGTTTCCGCGAGTGAGAATTTTTGGTCGAGTGCTCTACGACCTTGCTACCGTACATGCCTGGTTGGACAAGCAGTACGAGACCGGTGAAGAAATCGCCGAGGCGAAAGGCTACAGCCAGCACGGGCGGCTGCCGCGCCGGGACAAGAACAAACCCGTGGTGTTCTCTCTGAACTAACTAAAAGCCCCGCGAACTTCGCGGGGCTTCGTTTTCAGCAAGAACAGCTATCAAGAATCGAAAGACAATTCAGGAGTTATGGCTTACATCTACAAACGATCGAAGAAGGATCCCAAGACAGGCCGACCAAAGGAAGGGCAGGTTTGGTGGGTAGCCTACATGCAAAATGGCGAGCAGGTCCGCCGGTCTTTGGGTGTCACCGATCGAAAGATGGCTGAACTCATGAAGGCGGAGATTGAACAGAACATCGAACGCGGCAAGGCGGGATTGCCGCAGAGCATCGTCGATGTCTACGAACTCTTTGAAGAGTTCAAGCGGGCAGTGATTCTGAAGAAATCCGCAAACTACGCCAGAAGAATGTTTCAGCAGCTAAAGCCGTTCCTAGAGTACCTGCAAGGAAAGAACATGATGAATCTGGCTCGGGTGACTGTGACGGACGTCGAGAAGTTTCTGGCTGGCCGTGCACCAAATCTATCGCCAAAGTCGTGGAACGATGAACTGCGGTTGATCGAACGGTTCTTCCGATTTGCGGTCGATAGGGACTATCTCGCGAAGAATCCGGCAGCGAAGATTGCGAAGGTTCGGGTGGCTAAGAGCTCGATCGAGATCTTCACGCCCGAAGAACTAGGTCTGATCTTCAAGTACGCACATCACAATTCGGTCGCCTTCTACAAAATGTTGCTCTACACTGGGATGCGCGATGGAGAAGCGCGCTATCTCCAGTGGAAGGATGTGGTGCTTGAACCTGGCAACGAGCATATCAAGATTCGAAACACGTCCGTCCACTTGACGAAGACCCGCAAGGATAGGGTTGTGCCGTTGTGTGCTGAAGCCGTTGAACTCCTTCGGGAGATTCGCTCTGTGCGAAATTCTGACAACCCCTTCGTCTTTCCGGGGAAGATGGGCAACGGCCCGAAAGGACATAACCGCAACACGTGGGTTGCGTGCTTGAACAGGATAGAGGAAGCTACCGGCATCCGTATTGCCAAAGGACGTTACACAACTGGCGTGCATTTGTTTCGCCACACGTTTGCGACGAATGCTCTGGCATCCGGCGTGGACATTCGGACGGTGCAGGACTGGTTGGGGCATTCGACTATCCTCATGACGCAGCGATACACCAACCTGCTGCCCAACCAGAAGCAGGTTCAGATCCACAAATTGGCGATCGAAGTTAAGCCGCCAAGCGACGCGGAAAACGGTAGTCTAACGGGGGGAGGTAACGCATGAAGCTGCGGAGACTGTGCATCCATTGGTCTGGTTGTCCACACAGAATTAGCACAAATTTAGCACACCCGCCGATTTCGAGAAGAAATGACAAGACAAAACCCCTGTTAACAATGAAGTTAGCAGGGGCTTGTTCGTGGAGACGGCGGGAATCGAACCCGCGTCCGAGAAGCGGACCACACCGGGCGCTACAGGCTTAGGAGTTGGTTGAAGTCTCACTTCCGGGGCGAACCAACCCCAAGTCTATCGGAAGCCAGCCACTAAATCTCACCCGCTTGCGTGGCAGTCCGCGGGCCAGTCTAACTATGATTTGATATCGGGCCCGGTATCGTCAGACAGTTCCCGGGGGCGACAGGTGCCTTATTTTTAATTAGGCAGCCATTGCGTAAGTGTTATTGGCACTTATTGTTTAGGATCCTGATTAAGGAGGGCATCCCAGCCTCCGCCTGCTCCCAACGCCATCCATTCATCCCGTCGAAACCTTGGCGTCCCCGAGAACTATACAATATACAAACGATTGGCCAAATCTCAAAGTTTCCCTGCCCAAACCTTCAACTCAGTATTATGCACCATCTTCGGCATCTCATCCGCAAACGACGTATTGATCATCGCGCGCGCGACTTCGACAGAGTCAGTGACAAATTGCGGCATGATCGGCTTGAGATAATAGAACAAACTCCAAATCTTATCTTGCCACTGTGCTTTCTCTCGCGGATGAATTGGATGAATGTAAGCCGGGCGAAATATACAGAGCTGCTCTCCGAAAATTTCGCGCAAGCGATTCTCGGCTTGACCTTTTACGCGCCGCCACAACGTTGAACTCTTCTCCGTCGCGTCCGTGCCCGCACCACTCACGAAGCAAAACCGCGCGTCTGGGTTCGCTGACTTGAGCGCACTTGCAACTGCAACAACATAATCGAGCGTCACCAACGTGTACTGTTTAGGATCTGGCACCTGAACTTGCGACACGCCGAGCGCGCAGTAACATATGTCGATCTCGCTTAACTCTTCAGCAAGGTCAGCATAGCTCAAGAAATCTTCGCGCATGATCACTCGAAGCTTCGGATGCGAGTCTTTCAATGAACGCCGCGTGATCGCCACAACACCATCAATTCGCTCATCCAGAACACATTGTCGAACCAACTCCGCACCTACCGCGCCGGTGGCACCCAAAACGAGCACCCGCGTCGTCACTCACTCACCTCCCAATCAACAACCACTCGATCACTACGCACCTTCTTGAGCAACTCAACCACTTCAAGATGCAACGGATGCACGCGATAAGCCTCAAGCGCCTCCCAACTCTCAAGCGTGGAGATGAGCACAACGTCAAAAGCTTGCGGGCCGTCAAGCTGATTAATACCTACCTCAAATGAATGCAATCCAGCGACGTTGCCGCGCATCGCTTCCATCAACTTCTTCACTCGCTCTGCATTGGTCTGTTTGTCACAGCCGTCGGCAAATTCATGCAGTTTAAGCATGATGACATGTCGAATCATATCGATCTCATTTGATAAACTGAACACTCTGCGTGTCCGAAAGTTGCCCTTGCGTCGCCGTCACCAAATACATTCCCGATGCAAGTCCGGAGGGCTGCCATTTGAGCGCAAGCGTTCCCGGACCCGCCACGCCGTCGTGCAATGTCGCCACACGTTGTCCGAGCGTGTTGAAAATTTCAACCCTTGTTATATCGCGTGTTGGCAAAGCCGTTTCAAGAGTAACATTTGAGTTGAACGGATTCGGATACGATTTCAGCAGTAACTGGTCTTTGACTACAGGCGCTTCGCGCTCGTCAACACTAACCTGACCAATACCCTCAATGAAGGTAACAGTTGTATTGGCGTCAAACTGCAAATTTGCATCAACTGCGCCGCTCGGCCAGTAAATATACACCGAATCCGTCTGCGTAGCTGCTCCCAAGCCAAAGTGCAGATCAAGTGTTTGTCCGCAATAACCCGACTGACCCGTGACTTGGCGCGCTTGAAACGAAATATCTTCCCCGTTGCGCATGACCATCACTACGCGTGCACCAACTGCGCTCTTGTTGGAAGTCGTGCCGCGTAATCTCAGTATTAGTCCATTATTCGCAGTCTGTGTATTCCGATAAAGCAAATTGTCCTCATCAGCATTCCGCGAACGGGCGATACACAAATCTAAATCTTGGTCGCCATCAATATCTCCAAATGCACACCCAAACCCCCACCCACTGTCCGCTTCAATCGGCTCTGCTGAAGCTCGCGTAAAATTTCCCGCGCCGTCATTATCATAGAGATAGTTGTAGCGGTAGATATTCCCGTTCGGCGCAAACCCATTCGTCACCAGCAAATCCAAATCGCCGTCGTTGTCATAGTCTCCAAACGCGCTGCCGACCGCTTGCTGATTGTCAGTTGAGACAGGCGATCCTGTAATCCATTCGAACTCGCCTCCATTGTTGCGATAAAGTCGGCTTTGACTGTTATATGATCCCACAAAAAGATCAAAATCACCGTCGTTGTCGAAATCGCCCCAACTGCTCGTAAAGTTATTGGTGCCATCAACTGCCGGATGCGTGCCCGTCCAGCGCGTGAATGTTGCATCTCCATTGCTGACGTAAAGCGCGTCGTTGTCATTGTTTTCGTTTGCCACAAACAAATCAACCCACCCGTCACCGTCAACGTCGCACCAATCCGCAGACCGCGAATCGTCTCCGTCAACCGAGAAGGGAGGAGTATTCACCAAAGTGAATCCGCCCGCGCCGTTCGAGTTGTAAAGCCAGTTGTGGTGATTGTTACCGGAGCTGTTTGTCACAAACAAATCGAGCCAGCCATCATTATCATAGTCGGCCCAACTTCCTGTCTCGCTGTAACCACCCGAGTTCGTAACCGGCGGAATAATACCGCGGCCAAACGTGCCGTCGCCGCGATTGACATAGAGCTTATTGCTCTGATTCGACCACCGCGCCACAAAACAATCCACATCGCCGTCGTTGTCGAAATCTCCCCACGACGCGCCGACGTTGTGTCCGCCGGTCTCTTTAATCGTGTCACTCACAACCGACGTGAAGTTTCCGTCCCCGTCGTTCAAGTAATAGAAATTCCCTTGTGTCTCCTCGTCATTCGTGATGAACAAATCGAGGTCGCCGTCGTTGTCCGTGTCAACAAACGTCACGCTTGCCGACGATCCTCCGTCCGTAGCCACAGGAGAATCGGTGATGCGTGAAAAAATCTGTGCAGGCGCGGTCGTGACAAAAATCAACACGACAAGCAAAGGCAACACGGCTCTGGCCATGGACTCCTCCGAGTTCTGGAAAGTGAAGGGACCCACCAGTGATAAGAAATTATGCGCGACCGGGTTCGCGCAAAGACACCAAAACGTAAATCAAGAATGCACTGACAATCGAAATAGCGTAAGATCCGTCAAACGGTTGTATGTAACTTCCCCACACCGAAACTCCAAGCCCGACCAACAACGCGGCAATCGCCGCAACTGGCCCGCCGCGGTTTGAATAGAGCGCAAATATTGAGATAACGAATATTCCCGCACTTCCAAGCCCTGAAGCCATCTCCACCATCTCGTAGGTTGTCGTGCCGTAAATAGCGAGAAAGTACGAGACGATTCCCAAAACCAACACACCACCTCGCGCGACCAACAATTTGTGACGCTCACTCATTTGCGGACGCGAAGAAAGAATCACATTATGTTCGAGCAATGCCGCCGCGGCCAAGAGTGCACTGTCAACGGTTGATAGGATCGCCGATGCCAACGCTCCTGCATACATAACATAAAGCACAGTCGGCAAGTAAGTCAGCGCGAGCTGGGGCATAACCTGTTCGGAGTCCTCGATTCCCGGCAACAGTGAAACACCGATCAACCCAATATACACTGGAATCATTCCAATTACAAGATAAATCGTCGTCGCGGCAAAAGCCGAACGTCTTGCGACAGTCGCGCTTCGTGCCGCGATGACTCGGGAAATCAACTCTTGAGCGACTATTGACCCGAAAATTGGTACGGCCCAACCATCTAAAGTCGCCAGCCAACTAACCGGCTCGGCGTTTCCGCTGCCACTCCAGATGTTACTCATCAACTCTGAGATCGTTGGCGTTTGCTCAAGTGTGCTCAAATAAACTGTCAGCGCACCAAGTCCAAAAATTAATGCAAAACCCTGAATGACGTCGGTGTACGCATCCGCCCACAATCCACCGCTCACGGTGTATATTAACACGATCACGGTTGCAATAAGAATACAAGTGTCAAGCTGCAAGTCAGAAGATACGGATAGCACATGGCCAAATGCGCGTATCTGCGCCGCCGCCCAAATCACCGAACTCGGAGCGATAATCAACGCCGCCAATCGTTCAACAGTTACCGAGTAACGCTGTTTGTATAAATCAGCCAGCGTGGTCAGCTTGCGGTTCCACATTGGAACAGCAAAAATAATTGCCATCAGAAGCAAACAGATTGTATATCCGAACGGATCCGCGTTCCCGCCGGAAAGCCCCTTGTCATAAATTGACGCCGCCGCCCCAACACATGTCTCTGCGCCAAACCATGTTGCGAAAATTGAAAATGTTGTGAGAAGATACCCAAGCTGCCGACCGGCAATCAAATAGTCGCTTTCACTGTGCACCTTTCGCGACACCATCAACCCAATCACCAGCGATGCGCCGATATAAATCAGAATTCCAATAAAAACCGGACTCATGCCAATGCAAACTTCTCTCTATAAACTTCCGTTCCGTCTTCCAAAATTATTCGCGTGACCCGCTCGTCACCTCGGACTGAATTTCCAATTCGAATTTCATCTATAAGATCAAGCTGATCAAACGAAACAACTCCTTCTCGTGCCCGGCCTTCACTCACCTGATGATCCCGCCAAACGCCCGGCAACAATCCGCACGCAAGCTCCGGCGCAATCCATTCGCCGTGCACCTTGAAGATGAAACTCGAAATCGTGCCTTCAGTGAATTCGTTGCGTGTATTCAAAAACAAACACTCTTCGGCTCCAAGCTCTTTGGCTCGTGCTCGCAGAGAGTATTTCTCCGGCCGCAAAGTTGTCTTATGATAGAGTCGCGGATCGTCCGGGTCCAATCGCAATTGCGGAATCATCACCGTTATCCCGCCGCGCGTCCAACCAAGTTCTTCGGGAATCAGCGTAAAGGAGACCCCTTCACCGTTCAGATCAAGCCGCACACGATTAGGTTGGTCACCAAGTTCATGTTTAAGCTGTTCGAGCTTGCAGAGAATCTTGTCCCTCGGAAACGGCCTGCCGAAGTAAATGCACGAGTGTTCCAGTCTCCGTAAATGATTTTCAATGGCTTTGAAACCGGTTTCAGGAACATAGCGAAAGGCTTCGTACAATCCGAATTCTTGCGGACGACGCTCCAAGAACTTCGCTTTTAGCAATACTTCTTCCCATTCGCGCTCCGGATCGCTGTCGGCAACAATTCCCGATCCAATCCCCAACGTTGCAACATTGCCGTTTATTTCAAGCGTGCGAATGGAAACGTTGCACACAAAGTCTCCACCGGGATAAAAAAGTCCGAGGCTTCCGCAATATATCCCACGCGCTGTCGGTTCAATCTCCTTTATGATCTGCATGGCACGCACCTTCGGCGCTCCCGTGATGCTTCCTGCTGGAAAAGTGGATCGGAAGATATCTATTAGAGCGACTTCGTCGCGCAATTCTCCTTCAACAGTCGTGGTCATTTGATGCACAGTGGGGAATCGCTCCACAAGATACTCATCGCGTGTTCGCACGCTTCCCATTTTGCAAACCCGTCCAAGATCGTTCCGCATCAAATCCACGATCATTGTATTTTCAGCCCGATCCTTCTTGCTGTTGTGGAGCGCAATGCGCGCGGCTTCATCCGCGTCCCACGATGGCTTGCGCGGCGCAGTCCCTTTCATCGGCTTCGAGATAAGTTCATTTGCCTTGCGTGCAAGAAACAACTCCGGCGACAGCGAAACAATCTGCGTCGCACCGGTGTCGGCGTAGCAAGCGTAAGGCATCGGTACAGCCTCACTTAGCGCGCAAAACGCGCTATACGCATCGCCGCTGAATTCACATTGCGCGCGCACCGTGAAGTTTGCCTGATAAATGTCCCCAGCTCGAATGTGATTTAGCACGCGATTGACGGCGGTAACGTATTCAAGCTTGCCGATCTGAACGCGCGGTTCAAAGAGCGCAAATCTCTCAGTCGAAGCAATAAACTCAACGGGTTCCCGAAATACGGCAAACCACGCTAACGGCAGCAGATGCGGAAGGTGTCCGTCAAGGGCCCGATCAAATCCGTGCGCCGCTTCGTAAGACAACACCATGCCGACATAGTATCCTTCCGACTGATACTCCACCACGCGCGCAAATGAGTCCCCAAATTCAGATTCGCGCACGACGCTCCACTGTGCAACCGGATGCCGGAAGGCAAGCTTCGTAATCTGACCCTGCGGTCCGGGCCGCGTAAACACAAATGTAGGCTGCTGCGTCATGGTTGTAAAGGTACAAAATTCGTCTGAATCACACAAACAAAAAACCCGCCTCACAGCGGGTTTTTCAAATTTCTGACTGTTCCGCGCTACACTTCGGCCAGCTTCACCAACGGGAAAGTCAACAGTAGCATAGCCTGACCGCTGTCTTCCGAAAATTCCAGTTCGCCGCCCATGCCGCGCAAAACCTCGCGCGCGAAAATCAAATCCCACCCCGCCTGCCCAACCGCCGGCGGCTGACCCTCGTTCCAGCCCGACGGGAAATTCGCCGTTCCGTCATAGGACAACGAAACAAACGCCTGCGATTCGGTATAAGATAACGTGTAGCATACATGTCCGTTGTTCGCGAGATGTTCGCGCGCATGAGTCGAAATCGCTTCCAGCACTATCCGCAAACTGTTTGCCTCCACGTTCACACGGCAGCCTTCATCACACAACACGATCTGCGGGCGCTCGCCAAAAAATCCGTTCGGCAATTTCTTTACGAACTGCTGCAGGATCGGAGATAGATCGCACTCGTGCGTGTGCCTGCCTTGTCCGCCAAGGGCGGATAGTTTTCGCACCAAATGCGCGGCTTCACGCGCCGATTTTTCAATTTCGGCAATCTCACGCGACGTGTTGCCGTCAAGCTCTGCCGCCGCCAGCGATGCATGTCCCAACACTCCGGTAAGGAGATTGCTGAATTCATCCGCCAATTCGCGCGACAATGTACGCATGTGCGACGGTGGCAGCGGTGCAAACGAAATGATCGGCGAAGCAGCTGCAACAGGAGCAGTCTCAACGACCACAACTTCCAGACACGCGCCGCTCCATTTGCCGTTTTTGTCCGTGACGGCGCATGCTTGCCACGTCGTTCCATCCACTGCCGCGACTTGACAGATCGGTTCGCTCTTCTTCTTCAGCCAGGTTGCTAATACCTTCGCGTCGTCGTCGGTGAGCCACTGCGCGAACGCCTGACCCTCGCCTTGCACAGCGGTCGCTCCGAGTTCTTCCCAGAACGCTCCGGTTGCGCACTTGACTTTGCCGCTCAAGTCTATGTAGCACGCCCGTTGCGACACACAAGCAAGAAACTCTTCAGCGGTGGTGTCCTTGACCGTAACTTCCTTGACAATTTCTTTAATCACCTCAGTGACTACTTGTTCAGCAGCCGGAGCAGGTTTATTTCGTTCAGCTGTCAGCGACGCGCTGAGTTCAAGCGCCTCTTGCTGGCTCGCTTCAAAGGATTTCTGCACCTTTGCCAGAGTCTTCCTCACTTCAGCAAGTTCGGCATTCCCCTCTTCAAGTATCTGCTCAAACTTCGATTGCTCCTCTTGCGCCGCAGACAGCGTTTCCGTCAATTGCTTGACATTTGCCTTTAGCTCCGCAATCTCTTGCGCAGCCGCCGATTCACTCTGCTCCTGACCGCTGTGCAATTCCTTGAGCGAAGAAAGCTCCGCGCTAAGTTCGGCGTTTTTGGCAAGCTCAGCTTGATAATCACTTCTGAGTTTCGGTACCTCAGCCTGCAATCTCTCAAGCTCAGCTTGAGCATTTGTATTGTCGGTCTGTTGCTTGCGAAGCTTATCTAATTCATGTTGTAGCCGCGACGACTTCTCAACCGATTTTTCTGCGCGCTCCAATGCCTCTTTGGCGCTCTGTTCCAAGCGCATCGACTTTTCAGCCATTTTCTTCAGTTGTGCTTCGCGCTGTGCAATCTCTTCAGAAGCCGCCCGAAGTTTGTCTTGAAGCTGATTGGATTGCTGAACGGCCTTCTCCGCCCCGTCGCGCCCCGCCTGCATTTCCCGGTCGCGCTCAATCAGCGCCAATCGGTTGGTGTGCTCCCGAGTAATATCCAAACAATGAATGAAGTAACCAGCGAAGACGCCTTCCTGCCACAATCCTTGAACATGCAACTGAACGTAAAACGGCTTTTCTTTCGTGCCCAAATCCACGACCTGGTTATGAACGCCCAGTTCATCGGAGTGCATCGAGTGAAGCAGGCTTTCGAAGACGCGCCGTTGTTCATCGTTGCGGAAGAACAACAAAATCGGGCTGCCGAGCATCGCATTGCGGCCCAGATCGCTGCGTCCGGATCGAGCCATAAATTCATCCCAAGTCCGTCCCACCACGGCCAACTTCAGGTCTGGCGTGACCAATGCAGATGCCCCAAAGACTGCATCAAGGGCAGATTGAGGTACCTGTCGGAGGAGCGGAGTAGTCACATCGTAGGCATTTTGCGACGCTTCCATGAGGCGTTCACCACCTATAGCTTATCGGATTACAATCATTTACAGTTCTTAGTACGGAAATAAATCGCAAAAAAACGGCCAGCTTTTGCGAACTGTCGCGCTTGCATCTGGCCGCCCGAACCCGTATATTTATCGCCCGAACTGTTCGCTATAACATTGTAAAGCTTACTGTTCGGTGTTTTGGGGAATCGTCTAATTGGCAGGACAACAGTCTCTGGATCTGTTAATCGGGGTTCGAGTCCCTGTTCCCCAGCCATCGGGGACTAAGGCCGCAAGTGGAGTCACTTGCGGCCTTTTCCGTTTGGGCAAAGTAGTAAGCAGTTGATACCGGCAAGTTCTTGCAATGCCGTATCCAAATAGCTATATTTGACCATTGCGACCAATAAACCAGGATAACTCGCAATCCCATTTAGGCCCGGTTCAAACTCGCAAGCTATTGTTCCTAAAAAACAAAGAGAGTATCAACCCAGAATTTTTCCACTCAGGAACAATTTTCGCTCGGAAGCCGTCTTAGAGAAACAATGAAGCATAAGAAAAGGTCATTAATCCGGTCCGCAACATCAATCTTGCTGACCATGCTCCTGTTGGCTGCCCCGATGGCCTGCCAGTTTATGCCTTGTTGTATTAAAGATTCCGGCTGTTGCGATGACTGCCCGAGCACAACGATTCCTGAATCAACACCACATCAGGATTCTGATTGCGCCAGTGGGCACTGTCTGAATGCCACAATGTCGGTCATTGCTCCGCAAATTGATGAAGTGATTTTCTTAACCGCCGTCACAACCGAATCACGCTGGGTTGACGAGTATGTTCCCGAACACTCGTCCGATCCCCTCTATAGACCTCCCATAGCCGTCTGCTAATCAAACACAGGAGAACTCCGCCCTCAAGGGATGGAGTACTTTGTTTGCTTGTCAGGCGGAACAGATTGCTAAAAGCGTCGCTGTTCTGCAGCGACGTTTTTTGTTGCCGATTTTTGAATCTTATAGATACGGAAGGAAATCTTCATGAACTGGAGAAAACTTATTGTCCCCGCGCTCGCGCTAACGGTTATTCTAATGGTGCTGGCTTTAAGCGGAATTACCACGTCTGGCGCAATCTCCATTGCCAGCGCGTCGGACAAACTTTGCCAATATCACGGCGTCGCCGTTGATCTTTGCACCCGCTGCGATTCGGCCCTGATTCCGGCGTTCAAAGCAAAAGGCGATTGGTGCGCCGAGCACAACCTGCCAGAATCACAATGTGATATCTGTAACCCCAATCTAAAAAGTGGAGCCGCAGGCTCGGCTGAGAGCGGACACGATCACTCGGCGCACGGAGAAGATGCCCACGCTGATGCCGCTCACGGAGAAGCTGGTCACGATCACTCAGCGCACGCTTCAACCGAAGAATCCGAGCACGATCACTCCAAACACGAAACCACTGCGGTGGATTGGTGTCCGGAACATCGCGTTCCCGAATCTCAATGCACAAAATGTCATCCCGAACTGATCGCAGATTTCAAAGCTAAAGGCGACTGGTGCGGCGGTCACGATGTGCCTGAGTCACACTGCTATCAATGCAATTCCGGTTTGAAATTCGAGCAGGAGGCCGAGTACAAGAAACAGCAGCCGGATCAAAAACAAAGCCATGTGCCGAATACATCATTGAAACGACCCAACGCTTCTGACTGCGCCACAGATCATGCCATCATCCAATTCGCCAGTATCAATACAGCTGAGCGCATCGGCATCTCCATCGTAACCACGGAAGAATCACCTTCAGCCGCCGCCCTCGACGTACCCGGTGAAGTCGAGTTTGACGCCACGCAATCCATGGCCGTAACCTGCCCAGTAAGCGGTGTGCTGATGCGTTGGGTTGTAAATCCCGGCGCAGAAGTGAAGCGCGGACAAATCTTGGCTTACATCGAATCCATCGAGGCCGCGGAGCGGATGGCCGATTATGTTCACGCGTCAGCGCTGCACAATCTTGCCGCAAAATCTTTCGATCGCAAGCGCCAACTGGCTCAAAAAGGGTTGGAAAGCGAGCGCGATGCGGATGAAGCCGAAGCTGATTACCTCCAAACTCAAGCGGATGTGAATCGCGCTGCCACGGTATTAAGAATGCTGGGATACACCGATGAAAATCTCGCCGAACTTAGAAGCGACACCGACAACAGCAGACTCATTCCGTTGCGCGCCCGCCAGTCCGGTAAACTTGTTGAGCAAACTGTGAAACTCGGCACGATTCTGGACGCGGGTCAGCCAATCGGCATGATTTCGGAAACCGCCCAACTGTGGGTTGAAGCACAGGTTCCTGAATCCGGTATGGACCGAGTGCAAATTGGTCAAACTGCAACCGTGAGCTTAGACGGCAACGGCTGGACCTCCGGCGCAGGGCAAGTTATCTGGGTCGCCGATGGTGTGGATGAAAACACCAGAATGGGCAAAGTCCGCATCGCAATCGAGCCCAATGGAAACACTCTTCGTGCTCATCAATTCGTCCGCGTGAACATTGAAACAAGTGCCGTCGGTAATACCGTTCTGATTCCCGTTGATGCCGTGCAGTGGGAAGGCTGTTGCAACGTTGTGTTCGTGCAGGATACTCCCGATCGCTTCAAGCCGCGCAAAATAAAAATTGATCACACCGTTGGGAAATTCTATGCCGTTAGCGGCGTTCAGCCCGGCGAAAAGATTGTCGGCAAAGGCAGCTATCTCCTGAAAACGGAACTCATGAAGAGCAGCATCGGAGCAGGCTGTTGCGGTGAAGGAGCATAGCGCCTAATGCTCAGCAGGTTAATTATTTGGGTTATCAATCAGCGCTGGCTGGTGATATCCATTACGGCGCTTCTGTCGTTTGGCGGAGTTGTATCCTTGATGCACCTTCCGTTCGACGCGTTCCCCGACACAACTCCCGTTTTGGTGACGGTCAATACGAAGATCTCAGGCTACGCGGCAGAAGACGTCGAATCGCAAGTCACCGCGAAAATCGAGCGCGAACTCGGCGGACTGGCAAATCTGGAAGAGATTCGTTCAATCTCAAAATCCAATCTGTCGCAGATTATCTGCGTCTTCGGCGAAGGCACCGATATCTACCTTGCGCGCCAACAAGTCACAGAGCGTTTAGCGTCGGTGGATCTGCCAAGCGGAGTCGAGCATCCCGAACTCGGCCCGATTTCAACGGGCCTCGGAGAAATCTTTCACTATGTGGTTGTTGACACGCTGAAAGACGCGCCGATCAGCCGCGCGCGTGAAGTTCAGGATTGGATGATTGCCCCGCGTTTGCAAACAGTGCCCGGCGTGGTTGAGGTAAATAGCTGGGGCGGTTTTGAAAAGCAGTATCAAGTCCAAGTCGATCCGCAAAAACTGCTTGCCTACAATCTGCAATTGAGTCAGGTCGTTGTCGCGCTCCGCGAAGGCCAGCAAAATGTCGGCGGCGGAGTAACACAACGTGCCGGTGAACGCTTCGTGATTCAAGGCGTCGGTGCAATCACCAAACTTGAAGAGATCGGCGAAATCGTCGTGGACTCCCGCAACGGCGTGCCGATTCACATTCACGACATCGCTGAAGTTGCCATCGGGCATGCCACGCGCTACGCCTCCGCCACTTTCAACGGTCATGGCGAAGCCGTGCTGGGTCTCGGTTTCATGTTGACGGGTGAGAATCCGCAGGATGTCACACGCGCACTCGCCGCCGAACTTGAAGAAGTCAAGAAATCGCTTCCGTCAGGTGTTGATGCACATGTCGTGTACGAACGCACGGCTCTCGTGAATGAAGTTCTCAAAACCGTCGAACACAATTTGCTCTATGGCGCGATTCTCGTCATCGCCGTCTTGCTCGCGTTTCTGGGAAACTTTCGCGCCAGTCTCATCGTCGCGATGGCCATCCCGCTCTCCATGCTCTTTGCGTTCAACTTGATGTTGCAATTAGGCATTGCGGGAAGTCTAATGAGCCTCGGAGCAATCGACTTTGGACTTGCGGTGGACAATGCAGTCATCCAAGTTGAAAACGTCACACGGCGATTGTCCGGTGGAGTTGCAAGTCGCAGCCGTTTTGCTGTGATTCGCGACGCAATCATGGAAGTGCGCAAGCCGACTCTGTTCGGCGAACTCATTATCATGCTGGTCTATCTTCCGATCCTTACGCTTGAAGGCACGGAAGGTAAAATGTTTCGCCCGATGGCGATCACGGTTATTCTTGTTCTCACCGGATCATTGGTCTTGTCGTTCACTGTTATCCCTGCTCTTTGTGCGTTTATGCTAAAACCTCAAGCGCATGACGAGAAATCCCGCCTCGTCGATTTTCTGAAACGCCGTTACGAACAAACTCTGGCCTGGGCGCTCAATCGCTCGAAACTTATTGTCATCACAACAGTCCTGCTGGTAATCGCTGCCGGGCTCGTGCTGAACTCACGCGGCTCCGAGTTTATTCCGAAACTGTCCGAGGGCAGTATCGTAATCAATCTGATTCGCTTGGCCGGCGTCTCGCTTGAACAATCCACGGAAACAGGTCTGCTGGTAGAAAAGATTCTGAAAGAAAAATTCCCTGACGAAATCAAGGAAATCTGGACAAGAACTGGAACTCCCGAATTAGCCACCGATCCGATGGGTGTTGAGCTTTCTGACGTGTTCATAACTCTGACCCCGCGCTCGCAGTGGACAAAGGCCACAAATCAAGCGGATCTGCTCGCACTGATGGATCAGGAGCTGTCTGACCTTCCCGGGATGAACATGGCCTTTTCACAGCCGATTGAAATGCGCTTCAACGAACTTATCTCCGGCATTCGCACGGATCTCGGTATCAAAATCTTCGGGGACGATCTCGAAGTATTGAAACAAAAAGCCGACGAAATAAATCAAATCGTGGAATCAACGGAAGGCGCCGTGGACGTCAACGTCGAACAGATTACCGGCCAACCCGTCATTCAGTTGCAACTCGATCGCAAAGCTCTGGCCCGCTATTCCATGAGTTCGGGCGATGTCATGGAAGCCGTGCAAGCTCTCGGCGGCGTGACGACTGGACAAGTCATCGAAGGACAAAGAATCTTTGACCTCGCACTCTACATCGATGAAAAATACACGGCCACTCCCGAAGCAATTGAAAGTGTGATCCTGCGTGCAGGCAACGGCGAGTTTGTTCCGTTGACGCAAGTTGCCAAACTTAATCAGATTGACGGCGCCGCGACGATTTCGCGCGAATGGAACAAACGTCGCATCGTCGTGCAATGCAACATTCGTGGACGCGATATCGGATCGTTCGTCGATGAGGTCCGCACAAGAACGGAGCAGGAAGTAACCTTCGATCCCGGCTACTATGTGCAGTTTGGCGGACAGTTTGAAAACCTCGAGCGTGCGCGCTTGCGCCTAATGATTGTTGTCCCGCTCGCTCTGTTGCTGATCTTCGGTTTGCTTTATTGGACCTACAAATCTGCCCGTGATGCCGTCCTGATTTTCACCGGAGTTCCGCTCGCTGCAGTCGGTGGAGTGTTTGCGTTGGCTTTGCGTGGAATGCCGTTCACGATTTCCGCCGGAGTCGGCTTCATCGCGCTCTCCGGTATTGCCGTGCTGAATGGACTGGTGCTCGTGTCGTCGATTCGGAATCTACAGCAGGAAGGCGTCACCTTCCTCGAAGCGGTCAAGACGAGCGGTTCTCTTCGAATGCGCCCCGTAATCATGACGGCACTCGTAGCGGCTTTCGGTTTCATCCCGATGATGATTTCTCACGGCGTCGGCGCCGAAGTTCAACGCCCGCTTGCCACAGTTGTCGTCGGTGGCATCATAACTTCAACACTGCTAACCCTCATCGTCCTACCCGTACTCTACACCCGCTTTGGCAAACCCATCCCCGCAGGTGAAGAGCAATAGCGATTGCGGCCCCAAAAGTGTGACACAGTTGCCTCCGCTTGCATCTTAACCATAAGCTCCTTACTCTGGTAATAAGATGCCGCAGAATACAACATGAGGGTATGAAGTCACCATGAAATCGCTATTATGTTTGATTGCATTCTATTTGGTCGCGGCTGGTAATTCCCTTGCTGAAAGACCGCCTCTTGTCGGCGACAATCGGGACCCCCGAAATCCCCTTGACACGCCCATAGGATCAGTGTATCACGTCGGTACCACTTGGTACGACATGCAGCACAACGCCACCGCTGGAAAAACGATCGGGACAGATGCTCAGGGCAATGTCCATATGGTCTGGACTAACGGACTGACACCAAACAGTTCGCCGCGTCACGTTTACTACAATGTCTGGAATCCGCACACCCAAGTTATGGACTGGACGGAAGGCACGCAAGTTGATCAAGTTACGCGAGCCGGATTCGCAACAGTTGCCGTTTCGCCAGAGGGGTGGGCTTATCCGGTCTTTCATCAACTGACTACTGTCGGTCAAGTACTAATGCAAGGCGCGATGGACTTCGACACCTACGCCGGTGCGTTTACTGTCACGCAACCGAATCCTCCCCTCGATGGAGAAATTTTTCGCGAGGCAATTTGGCCTAAAGTTGCAATCGACGGAAACGGAGTGCTTCATGCTGTGAGCAGCAACTCGCTTGCGGATGGGTTCTTGGCATACTACTCACGCGGAGTCCCCGCCTTCGACCCAAATGGCTATGGCTTAGGAATTGACTGGCAACCGATGACGGTGCTCGGTGAAGATTTCCGTTTTGTGGACACCACAATTGCAATCTCAATCGATATCGCCGCGTCTCAACTGACAAATCGGATCGCAATCGCCTACACAAAAATTCGCGAAGGTGCGCCAAGCCTGTTCTTTATGAACAGCGACGTCTATCTGGTTCGTTCCGAAGACGGTGGACTGAATTGGGATCCGCCCCTGAACATCACCAACTTCACAGACTTCGACGAACAGCGCGCGTTCAATGGCTTGAGTATCATCTATGATGACAACGACAACATTCAGATTGCGTTTACGGCCTGCAACTATTGGCAGAACGCTGATTCAACCGAAGGCAACTCAAACTTTCGCGGCCGCATCTGGCATTGGAATGAAACGACCGATGCCTTTAACCTCATCGCCAACGACTGGACGGAAGGCGTAACTCCGCTGGGACAAAATTTCTTGAATGTCTGTCGGCCCAGCCTAAGCGTTGATCCGCAGACGGCGTACATGTATTGCGCGTATCGCAAGTTCTCCCAAACCTCATGGTCTGAAAACAGTTACGCAGGCTCTGATATTTATGTGTCGGTTTCTGCTGACGGTGGCGCGCACTGGTCGGAAGGGCTTAACGTAACCGACACAACTCCCGTCCCGAACCCCTGCCCGGCCGGCGACTGTATGAACGAACGCGACCACTCGCTGGCCGACCGTGTCGCTGTTCGCAACGGAGTCACCTACCTGAACTTGATGTGGGTTCTTGATCGCGACAACGGAACCGCTCTGTTTGGTGAAGGAGCGGCAACCGAAAACGAAGTCAATTATCAACGCATCGACGTATCCGAGATTCCGCTTTCTCCTTTTGTTCCGGCTGTGCCTTTCCACAACGACTTCGGCAGTGTGGATGACCTTACAATCCTTAATCTCCCTCTGACGCAAGGCTTTTCACTGCAATGGGGTAACGTGGGCGGCGCAAATCAATATCACATCTACCGCTCGGAGTCACACGATAACCTCTTTGCGCCCGAGAACTACTTGACATCGGTCAGCGACTCCTTTTACATCTGCAATGGCTGTCTCGCGATTTCACCTGTGCAGGAATACTTCGGCGTGATTGCGGAACATTCCCTCCCCACCGCAGCCCGCTCCAGCACGCGCCAACCTGTCAGATCAGTCGCAGCGCAAAGGTAACATCACCTCCATATATTCGCTTTCTATAGGCCAACCCCCTGCTAAACAACCGCTTAGCAGGGGGTTTCTTGTTAACTGATTCTCCTATCAAGAAATAATCCTTGAGCGCCAAGAGGTTTATCCGTACATTTCGATGTCTTGGTTCCGGAAGTGGCCAGAACGGCGCTTCAGAATACGCATCCATGCGTTGCTCCAGTTGATTTTCCCCTCAATCTCATGCCATGACGATAGGCCGAATAAAAGAATGAACGCATTATCCAACAACGAGTCACCAATGCCTCCGCAATCCTCCATGTCCGCAGGAGAATTTCGGCGCGAGTTTCTTCGATGGTCAGTGGTTATGGCTCTGCTGTTGGCAGGGGTTGCAATCGGAATTCTGCTCTGGAATTTTATCAAACCCGAGTATCACAACCCGCAAAATGTCTATGGGGCGTTGGCGAAGTCAGGTATCGATAAGAGTACGAACTCCGTGAGATATGCAGTTTTCATATGTGTTTCGCTGCTTCCTTTGGTCTGTTCATTCGCATTCACGAAATTTCGGGCTTGGTTGTTCAAAATGCCCAAGTCACTTGCTTGTATTGATGATCATAGCAAGTTTTGTTCTCGCAGCGCAAGTCTTGCGGTTGTCACAGTGATTTGTGCTTTGATTGCTTCTCATTACTATCATTTAGACACGGCGCCCGGTTCGGACAAACCGTTAATGGATCATTTCCATCACGGGGAAGTAACCGCAACAGTGGTCGCGGATGAACATGGCTACGTGCCTTATCGCGATTACTTTCCGAGCAGAGGCATGGCCGTTGATGTGTTGAAAGCGAAACTCGCGTTTTCCCTGTTCGGCAGGAGTCAGGCGTCTCTTATCATAATGGATTCGATCTTGATGCTGATGGGATACGCCGCTATCGCGTGGCTGCTGCTCAAGTGGTTTGGAGGAAACTATCTCGCTTCCGCTCTTAGCGCCGTCGCCTTGCTTGGGTTCTCGCTCGTTAGCTTTATTGTCCCCGTACGGTTTTCCGAGCGTGACGTGGTTTATGCACTTCTGTTAATTCTATTGTTGGCTCTTATCCGAAGCAAGTCACCTAAGTCCATACTATTTTCCTCTGGACTCCTCGTTGCATTGATGCCTTTGAGTTTCGTGATCTCAATCGACAGGGGATTCATGCTCCTTGCGATGCTCGTGATCGTATTACCGGTTTTCTACTTCATTATTTTTCAAGATAGGCCTAACAGGCGGGCCTTGGTTCTTGGCAGCTTGCTCGGCGCATCTGCCGGTATTGCTATACTCGGTTACTCGATCGAGTGGAATTTTCGTGGTTTCGTGCAGTTCGTATTCATGGATTTTCCCGTCTATCGCGAGTACGTTGAGGGGCTTGAGTATTTCATTTCAAGTCATCACTTGCGGGGAAGCATCTATCGAATCTACGGCCTGCTGATCCAGAGCCTCGTTGCAATGTGGATTACATATCGTTTCCTTGCTCACTTGACGGCAGAAAAACAAAAGTTCTGGCGCGCAACGGCGGCGTTTATTCGTGCGAATACCTTTGAGTTTTTCTTTGCCCTGTTTGCACTCCTTGCCTTCCGATATGCGCTTGGCAGGGCAGATCGACCTCATATTGCCACAGGTGCGTCATGGTCAACCCTGTTCCTGCTGTATGCCGTTGTAAGGTACCTGCTTCCACAATTCCTTCGCTTCAGGAATTCCAGGCGAGCGCTCATCGCTATTATGATTGTTGTCGGGCTTGGCTCGGTTGCAGCTCTCGCGCGGGATTACTTTGGCAATGACCGATTTCGATTTGCCTATCCTTTTGGCATATCTGATCGTGACATGCTCACAGATGATTACCTTCAAGCGGCCGATTCACTACGGGGTATGCTGAGTGATAAGCATAAGTTCGCCTCCTTGACGAACGAAGGATCGTGGTACTACCTCTTTGATCAACCCAGCCCACTCTTGTTTGCAGTACTTTGGTATGGCTCATCCGACAAGTATCAGGATGTTATGGTGAATCAACTCGAAAGCAACCCAATAGATTATGTGCTGTACTCGAACGCTTCGGTTTGGCGGAACATTGATAGCGTTTCAATCCGCGACAGAGTTCCTAAGGTGTTTGAATATGTTGACGCTCACTTTGAGCCGTATCGAACCTATGGTAGCCAAGAAATCTGGATTCGCCGGGGGTTCACGCCGTAAAGCGAGCGCACACGTAATTTTCTATAGGCCAACCCCTTGCTAAACAACCGCTTAGCAGGGGGGTTCTTTTTACTCCCGAATGCCTTGACCCCCCGCCTGAGAATCCGTACATTGAACCCGAACCGGACTATTCTCCTCGCCCCACACAAGGATGCTTAGCAGGCTAATCCTCGCCCTCCTCATAGTCACCACATTCGCACAGGCTAACTACAAGTTCGCCTCGCCTGTGGCCTCTATCGAGCCCACCGACTGCGGCGCACTCATTACTTGCACCGACGGCGTCACGCTCGAAGTCAAGTTCTATACTCCTGAAATCGTTCGCATCACTTTGGTCCGCCCGGATCATCCCGAGCCTTTGCTCACGGATGCTCTGTTCGCGGATTCTTTGTTGCCGCAAAGATATGTTAGTGCGATTGGCAGAGACACAGGCGGCGGCAAGAAAGAACTCATTGGCGTATCTTACGGTCCTCAACTCATTGATGGAAAATTCGAAGTTGAGCTTGAAGCAAATAGAACGAGCGTATTTGTTGACAAGGACTCGCTCCGTCTTCGCTTCACCGACAACCAAGGTGTCACATTCCTTGCCGACGACCCTGCCATGTCCTACGGCTGGGACGGCAACGAAGTCCGCACGTGGAAGCAACTTCATCCAAGTGAAAAATTCTTCGGCTTAGGCGAGAAGGGCGGAGGTCTCGATAAACGAGGCCGTGAACTCACACTCTGGAACAGCGACACTCCCGGTTACACCGATAGCAGCGATCCGCTCTATCAATCCATTCCCTTTTACATCGGCCTGCGCGACTCGATTGCCTACGGCGTCTTCTTCAACAACTCGTACAAGACTCGTTTCAACTTCGGTGCAGGCCAACAGCGCTATTCATCATTCTCCGCCGAAGATGGTCCAATGGACTACTTCGTCATCTACGGTCCCACAATTCGTGAAGTCGTCCAACGCTTCTCCGATCTGACAGGCAAAATGCCGCTGCCTCCGTTATGGGCATTGGGCTATCAGCAATCCCGCTGGAGCTACTTCCCCGATACCGAAGTCACTCGCCTCGCCCAAACCTTCCGCGACAAGGACATCCCCTGTGATGTCATCTATCTCGACATTCACTACATGGATGGCTACAGAGTTTTCACATGGGACTCGACGCGTTTCCCGCAGCCGAAAAAAATGCTCGATGATCTTGCCAAAGACGGCTTCAAAATCGTCCCCATCATCGACCCCGGTGTCAAAGCTGATCCGAATTATGTCATGGCTAAAGAGGGACTCGCAGACAACCACTTCGTGAAATATCCCGACGGCACAACTCACGTCGGCGAAGTCTGGCCCGGTCAATCCTACTTCCCCGACTTTTCAAATCCCAAAACTCGCATCTGGTGGGGCAAACACGTTGCCGAATTTCGCAAGCAAGGCGTGCGCGGTTTTTGGAACGACATGAACGAACCCGCCTGTTGGGGCCAAGCCTTTCCATTGGAAACGATTTTTGATGACAACGATCTAAATTCGTCGCACAAAAAAATGCATAATCTCTATGCATTACACATGGCCAAAGCGACCTACGAAGGTTTGCTGAAACAAAATCCCAACGAGCGACCGTTTATCTTAACCCGCGCAGGCTTCGCAGGCATCCAAAGATATGCAGCCACATGGACCGGCGACAACCTTGCAACAGAAGATCATTTGGAGTTGGGCATCCGCATGATGCTCGGCCTCGGTCTCTCCGGTCAACCTTTTGTTGGCACGGACATCGGCGGTTTTATGGGCACACCCTCACCTGAACTTTACGTCCGCTGGATGCAAGTCGGCGCGCTGTCTCCGTTCTGTCGTTCGCATTCGCACTACGGCTCTAATGACAAGGAACCGTGGTCCTTTGGCGAAAACAACGAAGAGATTTGCCGCAAGTTCATCAAGTTCCGCTACGAACTCTTGCCCACGCTCTACACTCTCTTCTATCAATCAAGTCAGTCCGGCGAACCCATCTGGCGCCCGATGTTCTACGAATTCCAAAACGACCCCAGGTGTTACGATTGGGCCTACCAACAGCAATTCATGTTAGGTCCAAACATCTTAGTCGCCCCTGTAACGCGCGTCGGCCAATACACCAAGAAAGTCTATCTCCCCGAAGGCAAATGGCTCGACTGGAACACGAAAAAAGTGTACGACGGCCAACAAGAAATCATCGTGGACGCACACCTCGATCAGCTTCCAATGTTCCTGCGTGATGGCGCGGTCATCGCTCGTCGCGACGCGCAAGATTACGCCGATCAGTCACCGCTGAAGGAACTGACACTCGACATTTACACCTACGGCCTGCGCTCGTACTCCCAGTTTCGGCTCTACGAAGACGATGGTATGACGCTCCGCTTTCGCGACGACGCGTACAGTCGCACCGATTTTCACGCTGAAAAGGTGGACGGCGCATATCTACTAATTTGCGACCACCGAATCTCTAGCTTCGACGCACCGGATCGCAAGATAACTATTCGCTGGTGGGACATCGTTCATTCTCCCAAAGACATCTTTCTCAATGGCTATCCAATCGAGCTAACTGACAAGCGCATCTCATACGATCCCGATCGCAGGATGTTTGAACTAAATTTGCCGTCAGAGCAAGACATCAACCAACTTGAATTCCAGGTAGAATAGCCACATTGTCATGCTGAAGCGCGCCGCGGCCTGAAGGATCTACCCGAGCAGATTCACACCGATAGCATCGAAGGATTCTCGCGGCGGCACCCGCCGCGGGTGCCCCTTACGAAGCGAACTATCAGAGTAAACCGCATTGTCACCCTGAAGCCCGCTGCGGCCTGAAGGATCCCTCTGTACTCCCTTCCTCCGTTCACGGGGGAAGGTTTGGGATGGGGGTCTTCCGCCTTTCAAATTTCTCATTTCAAATTTCTAATTTGGAATCTCCATGAACCTCTCCACCCTCGACCTCATCATCATTGCCGCTTATTTCGCGGCTGTGTTCGGTATCGGCTACTATTTCATGCGCCGCCGCAAGGCCGACGCCGCGGGATATTTCTTGGCAGGCCGAGACGTCGGTTGGTTCGCCATCGGCTGCTCGCTCTTTGCAACGAATATTTCGAGCGAGCACTTCGTTGGCCTCGCAGGTTCAGGCGCCGCTGGCGGTCTCGCCGTCGGCCACTTCGAGTGGCTCGCTTGTTTGATAGTTTTGCTCCTCGGCTGGGTCTTCGCGCCGTTCTATTTGCGCTCACAAGTCACGACGATGCCCGAATTTCTCGAGCGTCGTTATGACAGTTCAAGCCGCTGGTACTTGACGGGCGTGTCAATC
Source organism: uncultured Alphaproteobacteria bacterium (assembly GCA_964587105.1). Lineage (GTDB taxonomy): Bacteria > Electryoneota > RPQS01 > RPQS01 > RPQS01 > JABWCQ01. The sequence goes on from CAZPKG010000002.1 coordinate 50,326, forward strand.
GTAGCCTATGTGTTGACCAAAGTCTCGGTGACTTTGTTCGCCGGAGCATTGTTGTTAAAGGAACTTCTCGGCTGGGATGTTTACACCTCAGCAATTGCGCTCGTTGTGACAACAGGAATCTACACCGTCATCGGCGGTTTGACGGCGGTGATCTACACGGAACTGCTGCAGGCCATCATCTTGATTGCCGGTGCACTTCTGCTTACGATTTTGGGATTAAGTGAAGTAGGCGGCTGGAGCCAACTCGTCGCCAAAACTCCGCCGGATTTCTGGAGCATGTTCAAAGCCATCGACCATCCCGATTTTCCGTGGACAGGTATCATCTTCGGCGCGCCGATACTCGGCATCTGGTATTGGTGTACCGACCAGTACATCGTCCAGCGTGTCCTAAGCGCGCGCGGAATTGAGCAGGCCCGTAGCGGAGCGATCTTCGCAGGTTACCTAAAAATTCTCCCCGTCTTCATTCTCGTTCTTCCCGGAATCATTGCATATGTTTTGTATCCTGAAGCCAGTGGCAACAGCGCCTATCCAACTCTTGTCTCAAAATTGTTGCCGACCGGATTAAAAGGCATCGTAGTCGCAAGCTTGCTCGCGGCCCTGATGTCGTCACTTGCCTCCTGTTTCAATAGCGCCTCGACACTATTCACCTACGACGTTTACAAGAAGTTAAAGCCACATACGGACGACAAAACTCTCGTCCGCGTAGGTCGCATCGCAACGGGCATCGTAGTGCTTGCCGGAATCTTGTGGGTTCCGTTCATCAACTTGGTTTCATCGCAACTCTATGTTTACATGCAGAGCGTGCAAGCCTACATTAGTCCGCCGATTGCCGCAGTCTTCCTCTTCGGCCTAATCTGGTCGCGCGCCAACGGTAAAGGTTCAATCGCCGCCCTGCTGACAGGACTTGTGCTTGGTTTCACACGCTTGTTCGGTGAAATCATCAACAAACAATCACCATTGAGCGACGGCCCCTTCCGAATGATGATCGAGATGAACTTCCTTCACTTCGCAACATTCTTATTTGTCGTTTGTTCGTTGGTTCTCGTTGCCGTAAGTCTTAGCACTCCCGCTCCAAGCGCCGCATCACTGAACGGACTAACCTTCAAATACACTCCGCAAAACATGCGTGACCACGGCGACCCCGCCGCTCACAAACGCAACATCATTTTGTCAATTGCCCTCGTCATAACCGTCGTAATTCTCTGGGGAATCTTCTTCTAAGTCTGATTTCCCCCCAGTCCTCTGGAGGGATTAAGGGGGGTAACATCTCAAGCAAAACAGCATACTTCAAGCGCATTGTCATCCTGAACGAAGTGAAGGATCTCGCCAAGTGCCAAACCAACGTTATTTGGTCCGCCGAGCGGGGATTAAGCGAAGCGGTTCCCCGCCGGAATCCGAACTGTAATTTGTAAATTGTAAATTTCGCCACACCGATGAAGATACTTCTCCTGATATTCCTGCTGCTCGCGCTAGCGGCACTGGATCCAGCGTCCACGCTGGTGGCCGCTCCCGTCCACACAACCTATTTGTGGCACATGGAGCAGCCTATCTACTGGCCCGACCAATCTCCCTATGGCAACGGCTACGAAACGGCGATCGAATCCATCTGGCAACGAAACGGCGGCGCAGCGCACCCCGAAAATGACGTCAGCGGAATCTTTACACTCGCCGATAGAGTCGCCGCATATCAAGACCGTCCGAAGAACTCCATCGCCACAATGACCGGAGTTGACGCGGGCGCGCAAGTCACATATTCCGGCGGCCTGATTCGCAATGTCGGTTCGCTCGGTGCGGCCAATTACGGTGGCTACTCTGCAAGTTGGAACACACATTTTCAAACTGCGCGTAACTGGACCACCTCCGGCGGTCGTCCGCGTATGGAGCTTACCGTGATTTCCTATCATCACAGCTTTGCTCCACTGATTGATCGCGAAGTCCTGAAGAAGGACATTCAAATCTATCAAAGTGTGTATGGCTCTATTTGGGGCAATACTCCGGCACAATCGCGCGGCTTCTTTCCGCCCGAAATTGCCTTCAGTGAGCGCATCATCCCCGTTCTGCGTGATTGCAATCTCGATTGGACATTCATCGCCTCGACGCATCTTTCTCGCTCCTGTTCAAATTTCCCAATGACCTACGGCACAGGCGGAGAAAACTGCAATCCACCCAACCTCGCCGATCAGGTCAACCCTGCGCAAACAAATTGGCGCACGCAATCTATCTCGCGTGGCTGCTCACCCACTGACGCGGTCCCGTTTGCATTTCAACCGCATCGCGCAATCTACATTGATCCGCAAACCGGAATTGCCGACAGTATCATCGTCGTGCCTGTCGCTATGTCCATGAGTTGGCAGGATGGCTATCAACTTTACAACCCCAACGACATCGATATCATCGCGCCGAACAACGATCCTAATAAACCTATGTTGATCACGCTCGGCCACGACGGCGACAATGCTTTCGGCGGTGGCTTCTCATACTACATGGAGAGCGTCCCGCAGTTTACAAGTCAGGCCTTCGCGCGCGGCTACGAGCCCACCACTGTCCCCGAATTTCTCGCCGATCATCCCGTCGCCGCAAATGACATCGTGCACGTTGAAGACGGCGCGTGGATCAATGCCGATGGAGATTTCGGCGATCCCGATTTTCCCAATTGGATGTGGCCGCCACACAACTCCGCAGGACAAATTGACATTGACAACGGTTGGGCCATCGATGCGCACAACTGGGCCGTCATCACCGCCGCCACAAACTACGTTCTCACCGCCGAAAATACAGCCGGTCCTTCATTTCTTCCCGCGATTCAAGACCCGCGTCTGAATGCTCCCACGCAACTCGATCTCGCGTGGCACTTTCTGCTTGGCTCATTGAACAGCGGCTATATGTACTACGGCACAAGTCTCGATCTCGAACAAAAACCCGTCGTCGCTTGCAATGAAGCCGTCAGCAAAGCCGCGCTCGTTATTGGCGCATCGCAAGATAACACGCCGCCCACAATCTGGCAATTGCAGCAATGGCCGCACAATCCCGGCAGCATCGGCTTCGGCTCGTTGCACGGCTATCAACAAGTGCAAAATCCCCGCGACTTCCGCGTTTGGACATTCGCCTACGACGTCACCGGAATCGCCGCCTGCTCGCTTTACTATCGTCTTGATCTCGATGATGTAAACCCTCTTTCATCATTCCAAAATGAAACCTTTGTCGGCGGCAGCGAAGTAACATCATGGCGCGCTCGCGCAATGTCTCGTCGCACCTTCCCGGCCGGAAATCCCTACAACTACGGCGATGTGCATTTCGATGAACTCCCGCAGGCAATCTCCGAGCAACTCGTTTACCATCTCACCGACGCCGAAGTCACTGACAGCGGCGGAGTATTGCTCGACTACTATGTCAAATGTTGGGACAATGAGGGCAACATTCAAAACTCCGACATTCATCACACCTACGTCGGAACAGGGCAGGGCGGAGGCGGTGGCGGCAATCGCGTGAGTTGGTCTCCGCAAAATCCTGTCGGCGGCCAAACGGTCACCATCTATTTTGACTTAACCCAAAGCCCGCTTCCGCAAAACACCAATCCCGTCAAAATTCACATCGGCCATTCCGGTTGGCAAAATGTTCTGAATCCCGATCCGAACATGATCTTCGACAACGATTCCTCGATGTGGCGCTACACCTATTCAATACCGCAATCTGCCACAAGCGTAGACTTTGTATTCACCAACGGCGCAGGCAGCTGGGATAACAACAGCGGAGCCGATTGGCACATCTCAGTCACTCCCGGCGGCACACCCGGCTTTGTCATGGACGGCATCCGCGAAGCCAACTCCATTGAAATTGGCGTGAACGGCACAATGCATCTCTGGGCCGATTACGATGGCACAAATCTCTACGTCGCCACCGAAAACGCGCAAGGCACAAGCAACGACCGCTTCATCATGATCGCGCAATCACCAGGCGTACTGCAAGCCGCACCGTGGGCCAAAGCAGGTCAAGTCGCATCGTGGAGCGCGTTCATCGGTAACGAAGAGAGCAACGGCTGGCGCGGCTGGTTCGACAATTCAGGCTCGGCAAGCATCGCATCAAGCGGAGTCTGCGAAGCCACACTAAACATCACTGAAGAATTTGGCTTCGAGCCGGATTCACTTTACGTCTGTTTAGCAAGCTACCAATCGGCCAACGGCGGCACACTGCAAGCGCAAATTCCCTCAGCCGTAATTTCCAACGGCAGCATCGAAGCAAGTGAATATCAAGTCTTGCATCTGAAACCGCGCAACTTATCTATTGCGACAACAGGCTCAACCATCACACTCCGTTGGCAAGGCAGCGCGTTAGCACAAAACTACCGAGTTTGGCGTGCTAATTTCGTCGGCGACACCCCAACCCTCATCGCCACCACCACCAACACAACATACACCGAACCCATCACGCAATCCCAAGCCATCTACTACATCGACATTCAATTCTGATTCCGATCCCCCTCCGCGCTGCGCGAGGGGGCTAGGGGGGGGCTTGTAAGCGCCTTGTCAGTTTTAAGGACGGCTTCCGCTTTCTCATCATAAGCGCGGCGACACCCGCTGCGGGTGCCCCCCTACCACTGAGCGGGGATGAGGCTTCCGCTTTCTAATTTCTAATTTCCTATTTCCAATTTTTCCGCAATGCCCGATCTCGCCATGCTCAAACTAATCGCTATCTCGCTCTTCGTCCTGATGACGCTCTTCGCGTGCAAAGCCTCATCCGACGACACCGTCGCTCCGCCCGACATGACGCCGCCCGACTGGTCGCGCAACAGCGTCATCTATGAAGTCAACGTCCGTCAATTCACTCCCGAAGGAACCTTCGCCGCGTTCGCAGCTCACTTGCCGCGTCTGCGTGAACTCGGCGTGGATATTTTGTGGTTCATGCCTATTCATCCCATCGGTATCGAAAACCGCAAAGGCTCGCTCGGCAGCTACTACTCTGTCAAAGATTATCGCGCCGTCAATCCCGAGTTCGGCACGATGGACGAATGGAAAGCTCTCGTCACGCAATGTCACGACATGGGCTTCAAAGTAATTATCGATTGGGTCGCCAATCACACCGCGTGGGACAATCAATTGACAGTCGATCATCCCGACTGGTACGCGCACGACAGCACCGGCAACTTTATGCCGCCCGTTTCCGATTGGACCGACGTGATAGAATTGAATTACGACAACCACGATCTTCGCGCATGGATGATTGAGTCATTGAAATTCTGGATTAATGAGACCAACATAGACGGCTATCGCTGCGACGTCGCGGGCATGGTGCCGCTGGATTTCTGGCAGGACGCCACTCGCGAACTGCTCGCCGTAAAACCGGTGTTCATGTTAATGGAGCACGAATCCGCCGAATATCACAGCGCCTTTCACATGGGCTACGGCTGGGAACTCTTCCATAAATCCATCAACGTGGCCGCCGGCGAGCGCGCCGTTGCCGATTTGATAACCTACTTCAACACGCACAAGAATAACTATCCCGCCGATTCCTACGCGATGTATTTCACCAGCAATCACGATGAGAACAGTTGGAACGGCACCGAGTTCGAGCATTTCCACGACGCCGCCAAACCCTTCGCCGCGATGATCATGACTGCGCCGGGAATGCCGTTGATTTACAACGGACAGGAAGCCGGATTCAATCGCCGCCTGCTCTTCTTTGAAAAAGATTCCATCGATTGGGTGGACAACGACTACGCTGACTTCTATCGCACGCTCACAAGTCTGAAACACAGAAACCCCGCGCTCCGCAACGGCTCGCAGGGCGGTAACTTGGTTCCTGTCGTATTCACAGGCGATCAAGCTGCGCTGTGTTACAAACGCGAATTCGGAACAGCACGAGTCGTCGCGTTAATCAACACTAGTCAAACCGGCTTGAACATCACCTTAAACGACTCAACCATCGCTGGCACCTATCTCGATGTTCTAACCAACCAATCAATAACATTGACCGGCACCGAACAAATAACTCTCCCCGCCGGCGTAGCCAAAGTTTTCGAGCTGCAGTAATTGTAGGGGCGGATGGCAATCCGCCCGTGCCTTCATTTCTCCCCAGTCCTCTGGCGGGATTAAGGGGGGTAAACTGTCAAGCGGATCGAGAAATCCAGGCGTACACGATTCTCTCCTTCTGTCATCCTCTGTAAGGATCTATTCAAGAACCACGAAATAGTTTGCCCATTCAACCCAATCAAATCACCTTGTCATCCTGAACGCAGTGAAGGATCTCGTCAAGCCAATCGAGATGTAAATTGTATTCCGAAAATGTAGGGGCGGATGGCAATCCGCCCGCGTGAGCAAGATCGTGATTTCAAAGCGCGACGTGATCCTGAAGGCCGCCGCGGCCTGAAGGATCCCTCTGATCTCCCCCAAAATCTGCCGCAACTTAGGAGAGATTAAGGAGGCCTCTGAAGTTCTGTCATCCTCTGTAAGGATCCAGCCAAAGTAGGTTACCATCCCAAAAAAACAAACCTCGCTTCACAAGCAGTGTCATCCCGTAGGGATCTATTCATGCAACACGCAAATGCCAAGCGCATCCCGATAAATCAAGGTACACGAATCATACCACCGCGAATTCCATCTCTATTCAATCTCTTGATGCGGGTGGGGTTCGCCTTTTTGTTGTTGGGAGGTACAGCGACCCACGCCCAAGAGGTTTTATGGCAACGGGACGGGGATTCCACTACCTCGAGATTTGGGTCCGGGGTGTACCCGTTAGGCGACCAGAATGATGATGGGTATGCCGATTGGGCCGTGTTCATTTCTCAAATTAATGGAAACGCCACGCCGTGGCTGACCGGGATTGATTTTTACTACGGTGGAGATCCGGCAAGTCAAGACCCATATCAACGGATTCGAGGGCGCGGTGGTGATTCTCCGCTCTATTACAGGCAAGTTGATTTCGGAGATTTCAACGGTGACCACTATACAGACTGTATGATTGTCTTCAACCCTAATGTGGGAGATTCGATGTACTTCTACTTCTATGGGGGTGGACCAGAGGCAGACACGATCCCAGAAAGGATTATGGGAATCAGTGGATTCGACTTCGTTCCCCGAAGTAGCGATGCTGGCACTATCGGCGACCACGATGGAGATGGGATAGACGATTTCTACTATTACGATCCTGAACCCTCCGATTTGGTGTATATCTATCTGGGAAACCCCGATTGGAACTTTGAGGTTGCTCTGATCAATCAGGGAGAACCAGTCTTTAGCGGAAGCAGCAGACCAAGGCGTGGCGTCTTCGGTGACATCAATGGGGATGGATTTGATGACTACCCAACCCAAGAGGATGGTATTGTCAAATTCTATTTCGGCAGCGCTATTCCCGATACCGTGCCAGATTTTGATTGGAATTCAAGTATCGGAGACCCGATCACGATGTCCATTGACCATAACGGCGATGGTAACGATGATGTGATCAAGGCGATTGCGGGGAATGACTTTGCCATTTTTTATGGCGGAAATGAGCTTTCGACGATACCGACTGGAGTTCTGGATTTTCCCGGCTGTGATGAGACAACGCTTAGCTGGCAAGCAAGTGCCGGAGACTTTAACGGCGATGGTTATGAGGATATGGTTGGAGTCCAGGATGGATGCTCGCAAGATTTTGGCCGTCTTGCAGTTTTCGCAGGTGGCCCTTATGTTCGAACAACTCCCATACTTGTCCTTTCCGGGTCTCCGCACTCGCTACTGGAGGGAATTTGGCGTGCCGTCGGTGTCGGAGACATTAATAACGATGGGATTGATGATCTGGCCGTTGGCTGTCAGAACGGTTTCAACCGTAGAGGGCGTGTGGTGATCTTCTCCGGTGATACAACCTTGATTTTGCCTGCTGAGGAATCACGTCCGTATGCGGATAATTTGTCGTTGTCTATCTATCCCAACCCCTTCAACTCCACAACAACATTACGCCTGAACCTACCCATCGGCACACGCAACGTTAAGCTAACCGTAACCAACGTCCTCGGCCAAACCGTCGAGCAAAGAGAAATAGAAGTTCTCACCCCAAGAGTAGAGATCCAACTTTCTCTCGACAACCACCCCTCCGGAATCTACTTCGCCCAAATCCAATCCTTGAACAAAACCCAAACCACAAAATTAGTTTTGCTGAAATAATATTCCCCCCTTCTCACAATAATAAAGCCCCGCGAAATGTCGCGGGGCTTTTCAATCTGATCTCCCCCCAAAGTTTGCTTGGAAACTTTGGGGGGATTAAGGGGGGCTTCTGCGTCAATGCACAGCAATTACAACATAAGTCTTCTGCATCGCAGGCAGCAACAACACATCACTATCCACAAACACCGTGTCCGCAGTCGTGCCAACCAAATTAAACATTCCCGGCACATATTCCTGCGCTTCACTGGAATAAATCTGATAGCTCTGCGCCGCGCTGGCTGCATTCCATCGGAGCACCACATCGTTCTGATCTTCGTCAGAACTGCCTATCACCAGATCTTCTACTGCCATGAGCGCACCACCGACAACGCTTTCAAACGCTCCCATATCCCGCACCGAACCGCTCGGCAGCGGTCGAGCATTGTTCTCATAATCCGTCGCAACCGACGAGAACGGATCCGCGCCGCCGATACACGGACTCGTATCAGCTAAATGCAAATTCCCATTCACACCATCAACGTATTCCGGATCAAGGTAGATATTGTAAAACTCATCACAAGCATCTCCATTCGCATTCGTCGTCGAAATCACGCCCAAGTTTGCAGGCACGTTCCCGGCGAACAGACTGTCACCCAAGTCGAAAAAGTCAGAGTGATGAGTGTTCGCCGCCACTTGATTCACAAACCGAATCCCAGCCGACGCCGCCGAGTGTGACATGATGCAACTCTTGACTGTCAATGCGCCGCCTTCCGAACAAATCACTCCACCGGCTTCCTCTGCCGCACCCCATTCGCCGACAAAGTTTCCCCCACTTGCGTCGTTGTCATACATGGTGCAGAACTCTATCACCGGACTTCCCCCTTTGTTGTACAATACGCTTCCGGATCCATACATATCATAGCGATCCAAACTGTTGTTCACGAAGATACAATTGACGACGTACGGAGATGCATTCTCATCGCAATACATCGCCCCGCCGCGCGTACACAATGTGTCATACAAAAACTCCTGTCCATTCCACCCAAGTTCCCAAACTATAATCGCATAGTTCCCGTCGAACTTGCACTCGCTGACGCTATCCGTTCCCGAACTAAACCAGATTCCCCCGCCCATTCCATCGCCATAATAGGCCAGTACGGGGCCAAACGAGTTCGCTTCGTTGTCTTCAAATAAACAGTTGGTGATCTTGTTTCCGCCATTCGAAAACACCGCGCCGTTGCTGGAAGAATTCCGGCGAAAGATGCAGTTCTCTATAATTGTGTTGTCACAGAGAAGCGCCGCGCCGTATTGCCCGTTGTTGTCCTCGAACACGGAATTCGAAATCCGCGCGTAAATCGGATTCTGAATCTTGAGCGCCGCTCCGCCGGTATTCGGAACCGGGCCAATCCAGCTTGCCTGATTATTGCGCAGCGTGCAGGCTTCCATCGTCAGCGTCAGACCACCGCATGCCAGTCCGGCATTGTATCCAACCCAAGGATGATGGTTGGCAATCGTCGTCCCGGTCATGGACACAACTGAATTCGCATCTATGACCATTCCAGTGTAGCTCCCATCGGGAGTTGAGTTATCGGTAATCAAACAGGTGTCCATTGTTGCAGTCGCGGCTTGCCTGATATAGACTCCGCCAACGGCCAGATCCGCACTATTAAATTGAATCTTGCAATGGCGCGCGAAAAGGCTGCCGCCGACAAAATAAATGCCGCCGCCATACGATGACACCGGCCCGTCATTGCCTATTGTCGGATGATTGTGTGTGATCTCCGTATAAACAAATTCGGCGTCGCTGTTTTCAACATAGACTCCACAGCCATAACCCACGGCACCGATATTCCCTGCATTGCAGTGGTGAATCTTGCTATGCTCCACGAGGATATCCGTATTGTAGCAATACAACCCCCCGCCATAACTCAACGCTCCCGCGCCAGTCGCACCGCTATGCGAGATACTGCAATACGAAAGCTGACAATCCTCATTCGCATTCATAAACCGGATCCCCCGCCACCGCGACGCAAAATTCAACGCATCCCCCGTAAACCAGATTGAATCACTTTCCGTACCAATCGCTTGCAATAAGCCATTGACAATCAGCTTATATTGCCCGGCAAAATACACTTTCACACCCGGATTGATCAGCAATGTCTGACCCGTCGCAACGGTAATATCTCCCGAATGAACCATGTAGGGTGACCCACTCGCGTTCCACACTCCGCTGACATTTCCCGAGGCCACCCACGTCGTGTCCGCTCGGCCAGTCGAAACCACTACCAGCAGCACGAAGACTAATCCACGAAGTAAATTCATTTTACGCCTGCTTTCTTGAGCATACTCTATGTTAACTTAAAGCTATACTCAAACCCCAACAAATGCAAGCATTATTTACCCCATCGAGAATTATGAGCGCGAGCGAAGCGCAAAGTTCCCCCCTTGTCAAGGGGGCGAAGCGCAAGGTTCGCCCGTTTTCAACGGGCTGGCCCTGTTGTTGCTGTTGAAATGAACGAATACTGGTTCAATGCAACAAACCCGGCGGGGATATGCAGGCTACTCTCTTAGTTGTGGATGATGATCGCGACATTCGCGAAATCATCAGACAGGTCGCGGAAATCAAAGATTACGAAGTAATTGAGGCAGAAGATGCCACCGTCGGGCTGGAAAAAATGCGCACGATGGCGCCCGATCTCTCGATTCTCGACGTCGGTTTGCCCGGCGGAATTGACGGTGTTGAACTCTGTCAACAGATTCACGAAATCTCGCCGCAGCATCCCGTCTTGATTATCAGCGGTCAAGCCACTCCCGAAAAAGCCGTCGAAGCTCTGAAACACGGCGCGTTTGACTATCTCGGCAAACCTCTGAATCTCGAAAAGCTCATGCTGCTCGTGGATCGCGCGTTGTCCAACGTCGCCACGGCGCGTGAAATCGAGCGCGTCTCCGACGAGCGCAAAGCCGTGTACGGTTTCGATCGTCTAATCGGCAACTGCAAGCAGATGGAGCAAGTCAAAGACACCGGCCGCAAAGTCGCCGCGGTTCCCTCAGCAACAGTGTTGCTCACCGGAGAATCCGGAACCGGCAAAGAACTCGTCGCGCACGCGATTCATCTTGCGTCTCCCAATGCCGACAAACCGTTTGTCGAGGTCAACTGCGCCGCGATGCCCGAACAACTGCTCGAAGCCGAACTTTTCGGTTACGAAAAAGGCGCGTTCACCGATGCCAAGCAGCGCAAACGCGGTCTGTTTGAAGTCGCATCCGGCGGAACGTTCTTCTTGGATGAAATCGGCGAGATGCCGTTGAACTTGCAAGTGAAACTCTTGAAAGTCATCGAAGAACGCACCTTCCGCAGAGTCGGCGGCACACAGCCGTTGCAGATGAAGTTTCGCTTGATTGCCGCGACCAACGCCAACTTGATGGAGCAGATTGAGCAAGGCAAGTTCCGCCGCGATCTCTACTATCGTCTCGCGGTCTTCTCGATTCATCTGCCGCCCTTGCGTGAGCGCCAGCACGACACCGTTACGATTGCCCAGCATTTCGTCGATAAGTTCAATCGCGAGTTCGGCAAGAACATCAAAGGAATCTCGCCCGATGCCGAGCGTTTGTTGACGAGCTACAATTGGCCCGGCAACATTCGCGAATTGCGCAACGCCGTCGAGCGCGCGGTGCTAATCGGCGCAGGCCCCTACATTCAGGCCGCCGATTTAGCCATCTTGCCGATGCAGGAAACTCCCGCGCCGAGCAAAGCTTCGATGCCTGAGCTGGATGTTGATGCGATGATGATGAGTCCCAACGACGGCTTCTCGATTGACGTCCCGCAAAACGGCGTCAACATGGAGGAAGTCGAAAAGCAGTTAATCCGCATCGCCATGCGTCACTGTCACAACAACGCCAGCGCCGCCGCACGTTTCCTAAGAATGACCCGCGAAACTCTGAGATACCGCCTGAAAAAGTACGGCATCAGAGAAGAGATTGAACCAGCGTAGACGCTGGACCCATTGCGCTGACGCGGCGGCTTGAAAGAGTCGCCGTTTTTTTTGTGGATTTTGGAGAGGCGTGGAGGGGTTGTAAGGGGTTGTTTCTGTGTAAAACGCTAACAATTGACCAAACGGTTGTGTTTGTTTAATTAGAAGTTAATTTTGGCGGGTGCACCATTTTTCACTAAGTCTTATCTCATTGATTTTTATCATATCCTAATATACGAATATTTGAACAAATGGTCAAGAGATATTTTCATTTTATTGAACTTAGTAAACTTTTGTTCAAATTGTAATTAGAGAAAAAGTTAAGGGTTGGGGAGGTATTTGGGGGGTGAGTTTGCCTCTTTGAGCAAGGGCTTGCAAATTTGGGGGAAGCAGCGTAACCATATGCTATAAATGATTTAGCTTCATATGGTCGGTGTCATCTTGCCAATAGAATGTAGCAGAGAGCTTGTATCTATTGGCATGGGTACTATATGATTGGTATATTGATGCCAGATCAAACTCTAATTGAATTCGAACTAAAGGCAACTGATGGATAACTCACCGATGTTATTGAAGGCGGAAAGTGGCGTAAATGAACTTGAAGTAGCTGGCCAGAAGGTCTTCTTCCAATCAGCGGACAATCTTTCAAACTTACGAGGGATCGATGCGTCATTGGTGGTGACCTCCCCTCCTTACTGGAACCTAAAGAAATACGGCTCAACTAGTGAAATTGGCCAGTCGACCTACGAAGAGTATTTGAGGCGATTGACGGCAGTATGGAGCGAATGTTTCGAGGTTGCTGATGAGGATGCAGTCCTTGTCGTAAATGTGAACAACAGGAGACACAATAAGAAGTATTATCCGATAGCTTTTGATATCGTGAGCCACATGGAGAAGTGGAGTTTCTGGGACAGTATGATTTGGTACGTTCCCAATGCTCTTCCGCAGCCAAATCATTACATCGACAGGCTTTTTGATAATAAGTTTGAATACTTACTTGTGTTTACGAAAGGTGATCCCATGAAGCATACGTTCAATAAACCAAGAGTACCACAAAAGTATGCAGTTGCGGACCCAAGACAAAATAAGAAAAATCCCCTAGGGAGATGTCTTGGGAATGTAATAAGGATTCCAGCTTACAGACCGCCAAATGTGAAGTCACTTAATTATCATGTCGCAGCATACCCAGAAGAATTGGCCGCTTTGTTAATTGAAACCTACACGAATGAAAAAGCTTCGGTATTTGATCCGTTTCTCGGCTCAGGGACGACACTCAAAGTTGCTCGCGCCATGAATCGACGCGGATTTGGAACAGAGCTGAATTCCGAGTATCGGGCATTGATTGAAAGCAAAATACAAGAAGAATGGCATGTACCAGACTGGAAGCAGCTTGACATTTTACACTCTTCAACAAACATTCCCGGTAACATTGATTCTCGAAAAGCTCATTTTGCAAGGAAAGATGCGCGTACACAGATTGGGTTAGATATTAAAATCGAATAGTGGCATCCCCAACAGGTGTTTCACCTATGTGCTTGAAGTCCTCACGATTCAAAAAAGCATCAAGTTTATGTCTTGCAAAGAAGTCGGCATGCTTCTGATGTGTTTCTTCTGAGATGTCAACAGAAAGGGCTTTACCAGTAGTCTTTGCAGCCAGAAGAACTACTTTCCATAGCGTTCTGTACTGACAAAATTCATCACACTTTTCGAGCACGCCTTTCAGACCCGCTCTATTGCTCTTGAAGCCAATTCCGTCAATTAGTGCTAATAGAATTGGCTTTGGAGTACCTTCAGGGAACTCAATTGCCAATGCATTTGCCGCTGCCTCTACTTCGAGGTGATCTTTCGATTCACCGTATTGACCAATGTTTGCAGTATGGACAGTAGACTTAACACAAATAGTCGCTTTCGCGGCGTTCGGAATTACCAAATCAAACGAGTGGGCGCCCAACTGAATATCTGCGCAAAGTGGATTGGTTAGCTTTTCCGCTGGCTCAAATTTAATGCCGCAAGAATCAAGTACTCTTGCCAAACGGGCCTCCGCTTCATGCCCACTTCTCTTAGCAACTTCCTGTCGCATGAACCCGGCGTGGGTGGCGCGCTTAATAGCCTCCAATGAGTTTCTGATTCCCGATGGATTCTCCGAGAGTGGACCTAGAATGTTATCAAGACGGGCAAGCAGATAAGGCCCAGCAAGATTCCATGATGAATCTCGTGCAGCAAGGCCACTGACATTTGCTGGCGTAGCTCTACCTCCCTTTACTTGTGCCATTGAAGCCCTAACGTCAGACACTATTTTGTTTCGTGTAAGACCGCTTAATTGAAGAAAGTAGAATCCAAGATTCTTTTCGAGAATGAGTTTTCGAAGCTCGGCTATACGCTTCTCGGTTGGTGTGCGCTTTCGGATCAGTTCTATGAGTTGCTCAGTTGCAACAAATTCATCATCATTGATCGGTGGTGAAATCGCAAAGTCTAAGAAAAAAGGATCTTTGGAGTGGTCCCAAACGTTGTCGAAGAACTCTGCTTCTCTTGATATGTATTTTGTCATTTTATTTCTTGGAAATGTTAGTAATGAACAAGCCTGCATCGACCTGAAGGGCGCGTGCAATCCGAATCAGGTTAAGCACTGTAATGTTTCTCTCTCCACGTTCAACAGAGCCAATGTACGTACGATGCAAACCTGCAAGTTCCGCTAATTCTTCCTGTGAGATGTTTGCGGAATTTCTCGAAGCCCTGATTCTCTGGCCGATTGTTTGAGATATACTTAGAGTTTTCATGTTTTGATGTTAGACAATTGCAGACTATAAATCTACAGACTATTAGTAGCACTCGATACAGAGATCTAAGTTCATACTGAAAGCTGAATCCTTGTAGTCCAGTTCTAAAGCTTTCAGTAAAAGGGCGCTCTAAGTCCAGCACAAAGTGTCATGAACAACATCCTAAGATTGACCGACTTTGAAACCGCCGCGAAGGCCAAGCTCCCTGCCATGGCGTGGGAATACTTGGACAGCGCGGCCGGAGATGAATTGACTAAGCAGTGGAATGCGGCTGCGTACGACCGCATTCAACTGACACCCAACGTCCTGCGCGATGTGTCGCAACTGAATATCAGTCTGAATCTGCTCGGGGATTCACTCCCCCATCCGATTCTGCTCGCGCCCATCGCCTATCATAAACTGTTTCACCCCGTCGGCGAGCGCGAAACCGCTCGCGGCGCAATGGTCGGTAATGCCGTCTATTGCGTCAGCACGATGACCAACACCTCCATCGAGGTCATCGCGCGCGACGTGCCCGAAGCAAAACTCTGGTATCAGCTCTATGTGCAGCGCGATCGCGGCTACACCACGAGTCTGATCGAACGCGTGCAGTCCGCCGGAGTGCGCGCGCTCGTCGTTACCGTGGATACTCCCGTGCTCGGCAATCGCATCCGCGAAACTCGAGCAGGATTCCATCTTCCCGAAGGCCTCACCCGTGCCATGCTCGAGGGCTTGCCGCCCGAACTGCAAATTTCCGGACACGAAACCGACTTGCAAGGAATTTACTATCCCCTCTGCGATCCCAAATTATCGTGGGACGACATCGAGTGGATCTGCAAAACCGCCAAAGTCCCCGTCGTCCTGAAAGGAATCATGAATCCCGCCGATGCCGAAAAAGCCGTCCACACCGGAGCACAAGCCATCATTGTCTCCAATCACGGCGGCAGAAATCTCGACACCGTTCCCGCCACGATTTCCGTCCTTTCCAAAATCGTCAAACAAGTTGATCGAAGAATGCCGGTTTTGGTGGACGGCGGAATTACTCGCGGAACCGACATTTTGAAAGCCCTTGCTCTCGGTGCGTCTGCCATTATGATCGGCAGACCCTACATCTGGGCGCTCGCCACTGGCGGTGCGGAGGGAGTTGCTAAGGGTTTGAATTTACTTGAGAAAGACCTAAAAATTGCAATGGCTCTCTGCGGTTTGCGCAGTCTGTCCGAAATCTCAGGAGACATTGTCACACAATAGGCCGACATTAAGCTATTTTTTCAAAAGAGAGGACTCTCGCCTCCTTTTTCTTGAATAGTATTGATCCACATAGTTTGACATCAAAGGGATAGATTTATCTATCCCTTTATTTTTTAATTTTATATGAGGCACTTGCGAATTAGATAAAACTTATTATTTTAGTCCTAAGCTAATTAACATCGGTGGAATATGGGAACCAAACATCAAGGTAATGCGTCAGAAGTACGTGCGTTAGATGCGTACATCAAGCTGATGCGCGCAGCGGATTCGGTCACAAGTCGAGTCACTAAAGCATTGGCACCACACAACTTAACGGTCAGCCAATTCGGAGTTTTGGAAGCCCTTCTCCACTTGGGGGAACTTCACCAAAATGACCTGGGCCAAAAACTTCTTAAGAGCAGCGGAAACATCACTTTAGTGGTGGATAATCTGGAAAAGCGCGGACTAATCGAGCGCGAGCGAAGTAAAGACGACCGCCGGTTTGTTTGGGTGAGATTGACGAAAACGGGGGACGCATTTATCAAGAAAGTGTTTCCCGAAATTGTTCCGGTCATTTCCGATGCGATGGTGGTTTTGTCGCCGTTTGAGATTGACAAGATGGCGGAGTATCTGAAGCAAGTTGGCTACAGATGTCAGGATTCCAATACATAGAATTTTGTTTGCATAGACGATAGATTCACAAGAAATGAAAAGAAAAGGGAGTTTACTCCGATGAAGACACTGCGTTTAATTGCTCTTGCTTTGATTGTTGCGGGTTCAACCGCGATGGCCGCCGATTGGAATTTGGACAAGTCGCACTCGTCCGTTAATTTCTCGGTCAAGCATTTGATGGTTTCGACTGTTCACGGCCAGTTCAAGGATTTTGACGGTACGGCCAGCTTTGACGCGAAAGACCTTTCGACTTTGAATGCGAACTTTACCGCTCAGGTTGCGTCGGTGAATACGGACAATGAGAAGCGTGACGGACATTTGAAGAGTGCGGACTTCTTTGATGCAGAGAAGTTTCCGACGTTGACGTTTGTCTCGAAGAGCGCCAAGCAGACTGCACCGGGCAAAGCGGCTTTGACGGGTGACTTGACGATTCGCGGCGTCACGAAGGAAGTGACGTTTGACGTGGAAGGATTCAACGAAGAAGTGACGACCCCGTGGGGTGTGATTGCGGTCGGCGGCACGGCGACGACGACGATTAACCGTCAGGATTACGGGGTGAGCTGGAACAAGAATCTTGACACGGGCGGCGTTGTTGCAGGTGACAATGTGAAGATCACGGTCGAACTCGAATTGAATCGCCCGGCCCAGTAGTTTCAGAAGCCCCCCTTAGTCCCCCCAAAGTTTCCAAGCAAACTTTGGGGGGAGATCAGAAATGAAAATCCCCGAACAGACTGTTCGGGGATTTTTTTGTGCCCATATTTTGAACTGCTATTTCAGCAAGACTAATTTTGTGGTTTGGGTTTTGTTCAGGGTTTGGGCTTGCGCGAAATAGATTCCGGAGGGGTGGTTGTCGAGTGAAAGTTGGATATCTACTCTTGGGGCGAGGACTTCTATCTCTTTGTGCTCAACTTGCTGGCCGAGAATATTGCTGACGGTTAGTGTTACGTTGCGCGCGCCAATGGGTAGGTTTAGGCGCAAGGTTGTTGTGGAGTTGAAAGGGTTGGGGAAAGCAGAGAGAGAAAAATCATGTGGGTAAGAGCGTGGTGGCACAACAGCATCAACAATCATAGTATCCGCATCGAAGCGTGCCAAAAATTGGTAGGACACAATGGTTCCGACTGTCGCACCTAGCACCACACCGCCGCCCAAAGTGGTGTCAATCTTCCCGCTTAAAAGATCATCACCAGTGACGCCTAATGTTGTCGTCCATAGCGTATCGCCGTTTGGGGTCAGGCGGGCAAGTGACTCTCTATAGAGATTGTCAAAAGGGCCTGGCCCAACATGAACAATAGTCTCTAAAGTCACAAACAAACCACCCTGCGGAGCAATCAAAATATCTCGTGCAATCTCTACCAAACAAAATGAGTCACTTTGGCGCTGCCATGTGATGCCCCCTGATGGCTGCACCGATGCGATGAAACTTTCATTGCAATCGGGAAGATGTCGGGTACCGGCCAAATAGATTGCAGCTCCCGGAATTGTTGCTCCCACATGGAATTCAACCCCATCAGGAAGTCCAGTGAATTCGGTTGTCTCAAGTGAATCTCCCGATGCACTAATACGAAGCAGTCGATTGCGGGAAGCACCTGTGAGCGAGTCGGCACTATTGATCGTAATCAGCATTTCGCCGTTGCTCCATGGGAGAATTCGTCGATAAGGTGGAGTCGTTGCGGGCACGCCGACAAAATAGTCTCGTAGAAATACCAAGTTGCCTTCGCTTGAATAACGGACCGCAAAAGGCATAGATCTTTGGGTTATCTCGTTGTGTCTCATGCCCACCGCCACGATATCGCCCGTTTCGGTGATCAGCAGATCTTCGATCTCGCCACTATTCGTTCCGAGTGCACGAACCCAAAGCGTGTCGCCGACACTATCAAGCTTAGCTAAGCCATAACCATCTATATCACCACCAAACCAACCACCAAACCAACCGCCTACCACAAGATTGCCGTCAAGATCAGCCTTTGCTGCATTGAAACCCAAAAACCGAGACGTTTCAAAATCATAGGTGCGGAGCCACATTTGGGAGCCGAGGCTTCCACCATTCTCACGTAACCAAGACAACTCCCTCCGCATTCCTCCTCACTTATACCCCCGACCACTGCCGTTCGGCCTCCACTTAGACTCACGACATCGAGCACTCCGGAGGGTTCATCATCCTGCCCGAATTGGCGTGTCCACATTGTGTCCGGTGGTTGAGACTGTGCAATTTTATGCGCACCAAACAACAACAAAACCGCGAACCCCACCCGCTTCAAAAGATTGAATGCGGATTGGGTTTTTGTGTTGGTGCGCTTGGTGTGGTTTGGGTGATTGGGGTTGCGCATTACGGGGTGCGGGGTTGCTTGACGAGATCCTTCACTGTGTTGAGGATGACAATAGCGATTAACATTTTTGATCTTGCTCGGCGCGGGCGGCACGCCTGCCGCCCCTACATATTTGTGGAAGCGTTTGACATTCTTGTGGGGCTCGGGTAGATCCTTACAGAGGATGACAGAAAAAAAGAATGGATGCGCTTGGATTTGCGATTTGCTTGACGAGATCCTTCCAGGATGACAAGGTGATTTGACGTTGGTGAACGCGTGAATGTTCTCGTGGTGCTCGGGTAGATCCTTACAGAGGATGACAGAAAGAGCGAACCGTGTGCGCTTGGCATATCGGTTTGCTTTACGAGATCCTTCACTGCGTTCAGGATGACAATGCGGTTTGATGTTCTCGGCCATGGGGCAGGTGAAGACATCCTTACGAGGACAGGCCTGCCGCCGCGATTGAGATTTTCGATCTTGTTCGGGACGGGCGGCACGCCTGCCGCCCCTACAACTTGTGCACTTCCACTGTGGCGTGGACGATGCCGAGGTGTTTGGGTAGGCGGGTTTTGAATTGCTCGGGAGTTACTTCGTGGTTGCAGGTGACGCAGACTTCGCAGGCAAGCAAGCCCGGGCCGATATACCAGACGTGGAGGTCTTCGACGTTTGTGCCGGGCTCATCTTCGATGTGATTTTTGATGTGCGCAACGACTTCATCAGGAGCTTGTCTGTCGAGTAGAATTCTTCCTGAGTCGCGCAATAGGCCGACACTCCATCTTGTGACGAGAATCGCACCGACGATGCCCATGATGGGGTCCATCCACATCCAGCCAAAATATTTTGCGGACAACAGTGCGGCGATGGCGAGCACGGATGTTAGTGCATCGGCGAGCACATGAAGATAGGCCGCGCGGAGATTGTGATCTTCATGGTGATGGTGATCATGATCGTGGTGATGATCATGGTCGTGATGATGATGATGATGGTGATCATCGTGCTCGTGGTTGATGCCGAGAATAAACACGCTGGCACCGTTAACGACCAAGCCCATAATCGCAACTAAGATGGCTTGATCAAAGACGATGGGAATCGGATTTAATAGCCGCATGATGCTCTCATAGACCATGATTAACGCAAAGAGGCCGAGCATCATCGCGCTGGCGAAAGCGGCGAGTGTGTTGATTTTTCCGGTGCCGAAGCTGAAGCGCGCATCGTGAGCATATTTGCGCGCGAGAATGTAGGCGGCGTAGCTGAGACCCAGCGCGAGCGCGTGGGAAGCCATGTGCAACCCGTCGGCGAGCAAGGCCATCGAGCCGTAGAGGATTCCGGCGGTGATTTCGACCGCCATCATTGTGAGCGTGATGACGACGACGATTAACGTGCGGCGTTCGCCGTCGCGCGGTTTGTCCTGACCGAAGGTGTGCGAGTGTGCGAGAGATTTCATAAGTCAAAAACGTAAAAACCCCGCAATCGCTCGCGGGGTTTTACATCTATCAATTTAGACCATAGGTTCTAATGCGTCGGCACGGATTGATAAAGTGCGCCAAGCTCGAATCCCCGAAACTGAACTTCCTGATCTTCACAGAAGAGTTCCATGACCAATCTGTAAGTTCCAGCGGGTAATTCCGTGCTGACCGTTTGGACCGACGGGCTTCCCGGAAGTGCCGCGCCGGTGGTTATTGTAGAAGCGACAACCTGCTCAGTGTTCACATTCACAATGTCAACACGAATTGTAGTGTAATCCGCAGTTTCGCTTTCTTCCGTCGTATTTACGTCACCAACGGTTCCCCAAAACGTCACGATAGACGGGACATTCAGGCTGAAGTTATTTGAGGAAAATTCCGTTTCGTCGTCCTCATCAATGGTGACGACATTCGCCTCTCTGTGAACAAACGAGGTGACTTCCCTCGCAACAAACGAATTCAGAATGTTGTTTGTCGTGTTGATGAAGTCTGTCAGGCTTTCAGGAGTGTGAACGCCGAGTTTGCGTGCTGAGTCAGCTAAACAGGCAATGAATGCGTAAGGGACGGACGAGATAACTTGGCGCGGGTGCATCCACGTTTGGTTGTACTCAAGGCTTAGCCACGTGCCGTTGCCTTCGGGATCAAGAAAGTCCTGAATGGTGAGCGGGAAAATGGTACCGAGGATAACTTCAAACACGCCATCGGTGACGGTGACGTCCTGCCACTCTGACCAGACGGGCGGGCCGCCTGTGGGGCCGGTGAAGATATGGAAACCGATCGTATATACACCGTCCGGCATGACGTTGCCTTCAAGGTCGGTGAAGATTGCTTGATACGTCATGGTCCCCGGCACGTCCGCGAAGGCGGACGAGACGACTAATACAACGGCAAACAAGAATGCAGCGAATCTCATTTGAGAAATCCCGATATGTAGAAGTGATTATTTAAGCAGAGTAAGCTTGCGCACCTGCATCCGCGAATCGTGCGAAAGCCGCGCGAAGTATTCACCGCTGGGGAGCGGCGAGCCGAAGTCCGTTTTGCCGTCCCACGTGAGTTGATACTCACCGGCAGTCAGATTTGACAGATCAAACGAGCGCACTTGCTGGCCGAGCAGATTGAAGATTGCGAGCGACGCATCGGCTGAATGATCGAGTGTGAACGGAATCACCGTTGACGGATTAAACGGATTGGGGAAATTCTGTCCGAGGCCGAAAGTGAACACAACAGGAGTCGGGTGATCAGCGCTGGTCGGCGGCGTGAAAGTCGCCTGGCGAATGACGCGGATGAACCCGGTGGTGAACGCGGTGCTGGATTCGGTCAGAGTTCCGCTACCGAGAATGGGCTGTCCTGCGTAGCCCTTGAAAGCTAC
The DNA here is from genome assembly GCA_964587105.1 of uncultured Alphaproteobacteria bacterium. Taxonomy (GTDB): domain Bacteria; phylum Electryoneota; class RPQS01; order RPQS01; family RPQS01; genus JABWCQ01. The sequence goes on from CAZPKG010000002.1 coordinate 72,201, forward strand.
TGTGGAAGTCGCGCCGGGAGTATTGGTACTCAGGAAATGGCCGAATTTGACATTCTGTGCCCACAGGCAAGCTGGGAGCAGGCAGAAAAGCGCGGCGATTTGGCAAATTTTTCGGGACAACGGGTTGCTCTTTGGCATGTGTTATGATCAACTCCTTGCGCAATCCAGTAGCTCGGGTATGCGCAAATTCAGTAAACACGAACCTTAGCTTGAAGGGCAGAAGCTCGCAAATACATGATTCAGCATTCAAAACTAACCATTTAGCTCTTGAAAGTCAAGGCTAATCGTGAACTTAGGAGCAATTCCGAGGCCATTTCGGGTAAAAAGGGATGCGTGAGGGAGAATACTCCGCGATGCCTCCTATTCCGGCTGGACCAAGTGCGATCGTGTGTATCATGTGAGTGCAAAGTGCTTATTTGACAGGATTTCTAATATTATGAACCCCACGATGTGCATTGGAAACATTTTTTCTAACATATTGCCAATCGTTGCAAAATGCTACTGTATGAAATATATTAGATATGTTGATTAGAGATTTGTGTGGGTATCCGTGCAGGATTATCAGTAAACCATCTGAGGAAGCAAGTATGAAAAGACTTTTGACAGTCTGTATGCTGCTGGCTCTGGTCGCGAGTGCGGCTTTTGCCGGCAAAGAGGAGACGAAGAATGTTCCTGTAGCTAAGCAGCAGGAAATATTGGACATGGACAAGTTAGTGAACTTGTATCATGACGGCGCTGAGTTGACCGAAGCTGAAAAAGCAGCGGTAGTTGAGTACCTCGGCGTGGATTATTTTGATCGTGGTAGCGAAGGCGACGGCCTTGACAACGTTGGCGGCCCGAATGCTTTCGGCTACCGTTGGGTTGACAATCAGGCTGGTGACACGGCGACGTTCAGCTGGATTCAGTTGGACGGTGATCCGGGTGCAACCTCGCTGACGACCATCAACAACAACGATGACGCGGCGCGTCCTTGCACGCTGTCGTGGAGCTTCCCGTTCTACGCGGGTTCGTACAACATCATCCGTCCGGCTACGAACGGCCAAATCGCCTTTGTGACGAACAACACGTCGTTCTCAAATGCTTGCGGCGGTACGTTCACCAGCCAGACCATGCCGGTTCTGTTCGCGTTTTGGGATGACTGGCACACTGGTACGGGCGGTCTCGGCGGTGTTTCGTCAGTTACCGACTCCGGTCGTGTGTTATTCCGTGATTTCGGCACCCATGCCGTTGTGCAATGGGACTCAGTTGGCCGCAGCGGCGCAAACCGTTTGAACGCAGTGTCATTCCAAGCGGTTCTTTATCGGGACGGCAAGATCAAAGTGCAGTGGTTCCAGCTTGATGGAACGACCGCGCCGTCAGCAACGGTAGGTATCAAGGATGCAAACAGCCCGGGTCCATTGGATTACTTGCAGTACATTTGCAGTACCGTTGCTGATCCGACACAAGCTGCCCTTGCCGGTCGCGCAGTGTGGTTCTATGTTGCGGCTGCGGCTCCAGGACGTTGCTGCTATTTGCAGGGCGGACATGGCGTCTGTGGTGACCTTCTGTTAGTTGATTGCCAAGCGCTCGGCGGTCAGTTCACCCCTGGCGTGACTTGTACGGCTTCTCCCTGCCCGGTTGGCCGTTGCTGCTATAATGGCGGCGCGTCATGTGCTGACGTTATGCAGCTTGAATGTACGTTCTTGGGCGGTACATGGGATGGGACCAAGACTTGTACCGCTAATCCGTGCCCACTTAGTATTCCTGGTGGTTCAGATTGTGCTACGGCAGTACCGGCTCCAGTTCCGTCAACGATTACTGGAACCACTGTGGGCGGCGCTGACAACGATCCGGGCACCCAGTGTGCACTCGGCTCGGCCGATCCTTATGAAGGATTTAATACCGCCCCGGATAAGTGGTATTTGATCTCGGGTACAGGTAACACGATTACAGTTTCAACGTGTGCCGCTACCGGATACGATTCGCAAATCGCTGTTTACTGTGGCCCCTGCACAGGTTTGAATTGTGTCGCCGGCAACGATGACGCCGCCTGTTCATTTAGCGGCGTTCGTTCGACTGCTTCTTTCTGCTCACAGCTCGGCAACACCTATTATGTAGTTGTTGACGGTTGGGGTTCCGCTTCCGGCGCATACGAGTTGTCCATTTCTGACAACGGCACTCCGTGCACCGGCGCAGTGAACTGTTCACCGCTTGGCCGTTGCTGCTACACCGAAGTGACCGGCGCACCTGCGTGTGCAGACGTTACTGCGGCTGAGTGCGAAATTCTCGGTGGTGAGTTTAATGCTACCGCGACGTGCGAAAGCGCACCTTGCTACGGCAGCTGCTGCTACATCATCCACGGCGAAGGTTTCTGCAATGACGAATCTGCTTGCGCAGACGGCATCACCGCAGCGGCTTGCGCGACATTGAGTGGTGTTTGGACGGCAGGCGGATCGTGCGCAGGTCAGGCTTGCCCGCCGGCTCCGCGTCCGTGCACTTGCTCATGCGAACTCTATCCGTACACGCATGGTATTCATGCGGCTGATGCCACGACCTATCCGATTCTTGACGTAACGGTTAACGACTTTGTGATCAACGTTCCGGCTGAATACCACATCACCGATATTAACGTTGCCATCGACGCTATCCATACGTTCGACGGAGACGTTGAAATTCGTTTGACTTCACCGCTTGGAACGACCGTTATCCTGTCCGACAATCGCGGCAGCGGCGGTGACAATTGGCTGTGCACGATGTTTGATGATGAAGCCGTCAACACGGTTGCATCCGGTACTGCTCCGTTCTCGGGCGCATGGATTCCTGATCAAGCGTTGTCGGCCTTTGACGGTGAGAACGCAATTGGTAACTGGACCCTGACGTTCCATGACCAAGTCGGCGGCGACTTTGGTTACCTGATCGGCGCTTGCTTGATGTTCGAATTTGACTACATCCTGCCCGTTGCATTCGGCAGCTTTGACGCTGTTGCAGGCAGCGAGCGCGTGACGTTGAACTGGAACACGATGTCTGAGACCAGCGTTGACTTCTTTGAAGTGACGCGTGACGGCGCAGTGATTGCGAACGTTGATGCTCAGAATGTCGCCACCGGTGCAACCTACACCTTTGTGGATGCAGAGTTGACGAACGGCACCAGCTACACCTACGGCTTGACAGCTGTTGACGTGAACGGCAACCGTGCGACGTTGGCGACGCAGTCAGCCACGCCGAGCGCTTCGGCCGTGATCACTGAATATGCTCTGCATCAGAACTACCCGAACCCGTTCAACCCGACGACGAACATCGCGTTCGACATGGTTGAAGCCGGCAATGTTTCGATCAGCATCTTCAACATCATGGGCCAGAAGGTTGCCGAGATCGTAAACGGCAATATGGAAGCCGGTCGCCATGTGGTGACGTTTGATGCTACGGGTCTGGGCAGCGGCCTCTATCTGTACAAGATGGAAGCCAACGGCTTCACGGCTCAGAGCAAGATGATCCTGATGAAGTAGTGCGTGTAACGCACATCTTGCGCTGACGCGCGGCGTTTGCCGTTCGTTGGTGCAAGTGGTTTGATAATAAAGCGGGCTGGACAGAAATGTCTGGCCCGCTTTTGTTTTGGGAATGCAGAATTTGGGAAGAGACAGTCGAGAAAGGCCAGCAAGTCTCGACCTCAATAGGAACATGATGCAAGAGGTCAGCTTCCCATTTCATCATTAAAAATGACCCACACAATGAAGATACATACAGTTTTTATAAATATTTAGATTGGTGATATGGGTCACATAAGGTTTAAAAAGCAAAATTTGATGTGGCAGTATTTCATTGTAATTGCGCTTGACTCGAAGTATATTAAGTCTAATCGTTATAGGAAGGATAGAGATAGGTAGAAAATTGTTGTTCGGAAACATGGGAAACTAACTAACTTTGAAGAGGATGACTCCATGAGAAAGCTGTGGACGGTTTGTATTGTGCTGGTCATGGTTGCTTCAGCGGCCCTGGCTGGCTCAAGCTATCAGAAAGAAGAAATGATTGACGTCTTGAAGTATCAGCCCCGCAATGATGGTGATATCAAGATGGTAATCTCGGTATTGGAGAGTCAGATTGCGGCGGCAAAGGCTGCGAATTTGGACCCCAATCCTGCTTGGTCGACTCGCCTTGAAGAAATGTATTCAACTCTTTATGGCTCAAGTCACTCTGGTTCCAACTCCCTTGATCAAGGCGGCGAAACCGCTGCTGCTGCTGTAGTGATTGGCGCACTTCCTTATGCAGATTCAGGTACAGATGGTCTTACTGACGACTGCGCCGGTCGTCCGTACAATGATGTGTTCTATGTTTACACGGCTGCAAACGCGGGCAACCACACGGTTGACATGTGCGGTTCCGCGAGTGACTCGTATCTCCGTTGCTGGACGGCCGGCACGGCCTGCGCAGGCGTGAACACGACAAGCGACGACGTTTGCAACGGTGACGATCCGAGCTTGGTGCTTGTGTTAAGCGCCGGACAAGTTGTGTATTTTGAGTGCGGTCGTTATTCATCGACAACGACTCCTACAGCTTACAATTTCAACCTGACTGGACCGGTGCTTGCACCGCAAAAGTGCTGCTATGACAATGGGATGAGCTGCGCAGATCTGACCGCCGATGCATGCGCGGCGATTGGCGGCACCTGGTATTCGGGTCAACTTTGTGCGACGAGCCCGTGCCCGTTCACGTTGGCCGGCGGCGACAACTGCTCGCGTGCGGTTGCCCTTCCTGGTATTCCGGTTATCGTTCAGAACACCACGGTTGGTGGTACTGATGACGATCCGGGTGTGCAGTGCGCGCTTGGTTCGGCTGATCCTTATGAAGGCTCCAACACGGCCCCAGACAAATGGTACACGATTATCGGCGACGGTAACACGATCACCGTATCGCTTTGTGGCACATTCACAAGCTACGACACGCAAATCGCGGTTTACTGCGGCGATTGCGCGGGCTTGAATTGCGTTGCGGGTAACGACGACGCGTTTTCAAACTGTGGTGCAAAATCACTGGCGACGTTCTGCTCAAACGCCGGCACGACTTATTATGTCGTGGTTGACGGTTGGGGTTCTGGCGCGGGCAACTACGAACTTGCGATCAGCACCGACGGTGTTCCGTGCACGGGCGCAGTGAATTGTTCACCGATTGGCCGTTGCTGCTACACGGAAGTCACGGGCGCTCCGGCATGTGCAGACGTTACGGCGGCCGAGTGTGCAGTATTGGGCGGCACTTTTGATGCGGCTTCGACATGCGCGGCCGGTCCGTGCGGCGGCAGCTGCTGCTACGTGGTGGATGTTGAAGGCTTCTGTGGCGATCACTATGCCTGCATGGACAACGTGCTGGCAGCCGATTGTGAAGCTTTGAGCGGTATTTGGACAGCAGGCGGAAGCTGCGAACTCAATGCATGCCCGACGCTTGAACTTCCGTGTGTTTGCCGTTGCGACTACTACCCGAATTCGTACTCGACAGTGGCGCTTGACGCGACGACGTTCCCGGTTGTCTCTTACGATCCGGCAATGTGCGTCGCTGTGAATGTTCCGATGGAATATCATATCACAGATTTGAACGTCAGCATCGACTTCATTCACACCTATGACGGTGACGTCGCGATTTCGATTATATCTCCGATGGGAACGACCGTTGTGCTGTCTGATTTCAACGGCGGCGGCGGTGACAACTACCTCTGCACCGAATTTGATGATGAAGCTGTGAACTTGGTGACGGGCGGCGTTGCTCCGTTCAATGGTTCGTGGATTCCGGAAAATGCCTTGTCGGCATTTGACGGCGAAAACGCAGTGGGTACTTGGTACGTTTGCTTTGACGACCAAGTCGGCGGCGACGACGGTTACGTGATTGGTACTTGCTTGAAGTTCGAGTACGACTACATTCTGCCTGTCGCATTCGGCAGCTTTGATGCAGTCGCAGGTAACGAGCGTGTGACTTTGAATTGGAACACGTCATCGGAAACCAGCGTTGACTTCTTTGAATTGTCACGTGACGGCGCAGTTATCGCAAACGTGGACGCTCAGAACAGCGCGACGGGTGCAAACTACACCTACACGGATGAGAATCTGACGAATGGCACGGCTTACATGTACAGCCTGACTTCGGTTGACGTGAACGGCGACCGTGCGACGTTGGCGACGCAGTCTGTGACTCCGGGCTCGACGTTTGTAGTGAGCGAATATGCTCTGCATCAGAACTACCCGAACCCGTTCAACCCGACGACGAACATCGCGTTCGACATGGTTGAAGCCGGCAATGTTTCGATCAGCATCTTCAACATCATGGGCCAGAAGGTTGCCGAACTTGTGAACGGCAATATGGAAGCGGGCCGTCATGTTGTGAATTTCGACGCGACGGGCCTTTCGAGCGGTCTCTATCTGTACAAGATGGAAGCTAACGGCTTCACGGCTCAGAGCAAGATGATCCTGATGAAGTAACCAGCGTGGAGGCTGGACCCAATGCGCTAACGCAGTTGCAATAGTCTGTTGGGTAATGATTAGAATAAAAGACGGGGCGAGCCTAATGGTTCGCCCCGCTTTTTATTGTGGTTGGAGTTGCAACTCGGCGCGGCAGTGCTTACCTTAGCGGAATAAAACCAAGGGAGAAGCAGAGATGTTATTCGGCGCGCATACTTCGACGGCGGGTGGACTGCACAAGGCGTTCGAATGGGGGACGGAGTTCGGGTGTGAGTCTATTCAGATTTTTACGAAGAGCCAGCTTCAGTGGAAGGGGAAGGATATTGAACCGGAGGCAATTATTCAGTGGTTTGACGCTTGGGAAGAAGCTGGGGAGCCGCCGGTGTTTGTGCACGACAGCTATTTGATTAATCTCTCTTCACCGGATGAAGAGCACCGCAAAAAATCGGTGGACGGATTTGTGGATGAATTGGAGCGCGCGGCTCTGTTGGGGATTCCGTGGGTGAATACGCATCCGGGATCGCACAAGGGGTCGGGTGAAGAGCGAGGGTTGGAAAATTGTGCAAAATCGTTGAAAGATGTGTTGGCGCGAACGGTGGATTTGGGAGTGGGGATCCTGCTTGAGACTACGGCGGGCCAGGGGGGAGACTTGGGTGCGAAGTTTGAGCACTTGGGCTATCTTGTGAAGGCCGCGAACGAGGACGAACGAATGGGAGTTTGTGTAGATACCTGCCACATCTTTGCCGCCGGATATGATTTTAGAACTCCGGAAACCTATGCGGCAACTTGGAAAGAGTTTGAAGCGAAGATTGGACTGAAGTATCTGCGCGCCTTTCATTTGAACGATTCGAAATTTGAATGCGGACAACACCGGGACAGACACGCGGCGATAGGCAAAGGATTTATCGGACTCGCGGGATTCAAACTCTTGGCAACGGATCCGAGGTTTTTGGATTTACCGGGAACGACGGAGTTGCCGGATGAAGATACCCCATCGAGTATCGAGACATTGAAAAAACTTCGAGATGAGTAACAAAAAAGAGGCCGCACGATTTGTGCGGCCTCTTTTTCATCTGCAAGTATCCGTTACGGCGTGCAATCTTGAATGACGACGAAAATCAATTCTCCGGTCAGTCCGGTAATAACGGTGGTGGCTTGCCCAACTGCGGCCACATCAACACCGGCGGCTAATGTCCAGCCCGGGCCGGGCGGAGTTGTTGCGAGAGCCGGATCGGGTGTGGAGTAGATGTCGTAATGCCCGACTTGCGGAGCTTGCCAATAGAGACGAACTTGTTCATCCGCTTCCCAGATGATTGTCAAATCAGTGGGGTCGAGACAGGGTGGGGGCGGCGGGAGCACAACTGTAACCGTTCCGGTCATGCCGAAATTGCCGTGAACGTCGCAACGATAGTTGTACGTGCCGAGCAACGGAGCATTGAATATCTTGTCGTAGGTAAATGCAGCAGTGGTCGGTGCGCCACTATAGAACACGGTGTCAGGTGTGCCGCCGGATTCACGCACATTGTGCAAGCCACCTGCCGGTTTTGACCAGCGCACAGTATCACCTTGTTGGATGGTCACATTCACAGGTGAGAATGTTGAGCCAACCAAATTGACAACTTTAAGTCCGCGTACGGTGACAGTACCAACCATGCCTAAGTCACCATGAACTTCACATTGATAGTTGTAAACCCCGATCAGCGGCGAGTTAAATACAAACTCATACACGAACGGATTGCTGTCAGGTTCACCGCTGCGGAAGACGGGAGTGGCGCTGCTTTCCGCGATGTTGTGAAACGAAGCGTCGGCCTTGTTCCATCTCACGGTGTCACCGTGCGAGACGGTGACATTAGCGGGGTTGAAGGTAAGTCCGGAAACGGTTACGGTGACGACGGTTGCCAACGATTGACTGACGAAACACAAAACAAGTAATATTCCAAGTCTGTTCATCATTTGCCTCCTCAGGCTGATTTGCGGTTCAAAGTTACCAGAAGGCTCTCCCGTGCGGATTCACCCGCACCCTTACATAGTGCGATTGTTGACCAAAATTGTCAAGTATTATCGTGAACAAAATGAAAAAAGCCCGCATAGTTGCGGGCTTTCAACATCTAAGACGCAAAACTTAGAAGAAAACGTGCAATTGGGCTTCAATCTGCTTCTTGTTGCGGGCCTGCGGGGCATCAGTGGCCGGGTCATTACCCGCAGAATAGAGCCTGTGTTTCAAGGAAAACTCAACCCACGGCAGGACGTAGGATGACGCACCAATCGTGGTGCGCTCGGCTTCGCCACCGATGTATGACGTCTCGGCATTGTCGAGCCAGTCGTAGGCTCCGAGTAACCAAATACCTTGGTAGGCCATGATTTCGACTTGGGCTGTGGCGTAGGCGCTGGTAATGGCAAACGGGTCAACCTGACGGGGGAAGTACCAGTTGGGTGGCGTTGTCCAGTTCTTGCGGTCGTACTCGATTAACAAAGAAGTGGCCAGCCAGCCGAAATTAGATGCGCCGTTGCCGGTGCCCATTTTGTCATGGATTCCCTCAAACGCGAGCCCGCCGAAAGCACCCCATGAGGTTGCTTTTCCCGCGCTACCGGGGAATCCGGTTTCGGGATCTGTGGACTTTCCGGGGGAATGCATCCAGCTTCCGCCTGCCGAGACCACCCACTTTTCTGCAAACGGCAACCGCCGCTGGCCATAAGTTCGGGCAATCCAGCGCTTTTGTTGGTCACGATCCATTGGAATATTGGACTGGGCAGCGGTGTAGGAGCCGCTGATGTCAAAGCCGCCGATGCGGGTACCGCTTTCGAGACCGACTCCGTAGTAGGGTGGAGCCGGTGAACTGAAGGCTCCGCCGTCAAAGCCGCTGAGCAGGCCGGTGCGGACGTAGGACGTGTGATCCGCGAAGCGAAGGCCATAATTTTCTTGGAATTGACCGCCTTTTGCCCAAGCCTTGAAACCCTTGAGGTTAGCCATGCCGTAGACCTCCATCCGGCCACTGGCATCTGACACACCGCGTGAAACGTACAGCATGAACTGCTCTGTGGGGCGGATCTGCAGATAAATATTGCCTTCCATTTGAGCCGTGGTTCCGGTGTTCGTGGAAAAGGCGTCTGAAAGCCCGGCTTCTACACTGTCAGATTGAGTGTTCGTGGCCAGCCAGATGGTGCGGAGGTCGGCTCCTATTGTGACGGTTTCAGAGAGCTTGGGTTTGATCTTCTCGATGGTCGCAAAGCTGACGGGCTTGACTGGCAAATATTGCGGTCCGAAGAACTGGCTGCCGTAAAGTTCACGCATACCATTGCCCGTCGGGTTGGCATGGCAGAGGAAACAGCTTTGGCCAAACAGCGCACTGTACTGGGGCCGGGCATTGGCGGTCGAGACGATCAGGGCACAGAAGAGAAGTATTATCAAGGTTCGTTTGCGCATGAAGGTGCCTTTCCGAGCAGAGAATAGCCTAAATTTCTTTGATTCCAACGCAATATACACAACCTGAATTAGGGGTGCAAGACTGTTTGCCTCCTTGCTGAAAAGCCCCTATATTATAGTTTCTACTCAAATTGCCTGCTTCTGCATCCTGCCATGAAATTCTCTAAGTATCACGGTCTCGGAAACGACTTTCTGTTGTTTGACTCGCGCGACGGGGCCGCGCCGGCGTATTTTACACCTGATCGAGTTCGCTTTTTATGCCGCCGTCAAACCGGGATCGGGGCGGACGGGATTTTGTTGAGGACGGACTGTGACAAAGCTCACCATCGGATGTGGCTATGGAACGCGGACGGATCGACTGCGGAAATTTCGGGAAACGGGCTGAGATGTTTTGTTTTATTCTTGCAAGATCAAGGATACGACGTTTCAGATGAGTTTACGATTGAGACGGGTGGTGGAATCCAGAAAGCGAAAATCGTTGGGGATCATGTTGTGGAAACAACGATGCCCGCTCCGGATTTTGCGAAGACCGGCGCTCCACAGACCTTGCATTTGACTTCGGTGGATCAGTCATTTGACGTGCTCGCGGTGAATGTCGGAAATCCGCACGGTGTGATCTTTGGAGAAAAGCGCGACATTCCGTTTGCGGAAAAATACGGACCAAGTTTAGAAAAGAATCCGGCCTTTCCGCACGGTGCGAATATCGAATTTGTGAATGTCATGAGCCGCGACTCTTGCAACTTAGTTGTGTGGGAGCGTGGAGCGGGGATTACGCTCGCTTGCGGAAGTGGTTCGGTCGCTACGGCGTGCGCGGGTTGTGCGGTCGGTCATTTTGATTTTGACAAACCGATTGCGGTGCATCAGCCCGGCGGCGCGTTGCACATTACCGTTGCGAAGGATTTTCGGGAGATTCGGCAACGGAGTATTGCGGAGAAGGTGTTTGAGGGGGAGATTTGAAGCGGGTTCTCAAATCTCAAGCGCATTGTCATTCCGTAGGAATCTTGTTGCGCAACAACATACTCATCGCGGCGGCACCCGCTGCGGGTGCCCCAATCGCAAAGCAGATTCCGGCGGGGAACCGCTACGTGCTTTTCAAGCACTACGCTTAATCCCCGCTCGGCGAAGATTAGATGACACGCTTTGGTTTACGATTTCGTTTGGGGGATTTTGCCCAGCAAGCTGGGCGCTACATTTCGGAACACGGATTCCGGCGGCGCGGGGACGCGACCGCTCGGCGAACAAAACTAATTTATCCCTACTCCTTTGACTGCCACACGCTTAACACGCTTACCTGAATATTTGTTTGCTGATCTTGAGAAGAAGATTAGCGAGAAGACGGCTGCCGGCCGTGATGTGATCAATTTGGGGATTGGTGATCCCGATTTGCCGCCGCCGGATTCGTTTACGAAGAGCTTGCAATTGCACGCGGCGGATAGTGACGCGCATTTTTATTCGTCGTCGCGCGGAGATGCGGGCGTGCGCAAGGCGATTGCGAAATATTTTAAGGGACGGTTCGGTGTCGAACTTGATCCTGATTCGCAGATTTGTGTGGTGCTCGGCGGCAAAGAAGGATTGTCGTCACTCGGGCGCGCCTTTGTGAATCCGGGTGACACTGTTGCCGCGCCGTCGCCTGCTTATCCTGTTTATGCGCAGGGTGTGGCGACGTTGTGTGACGGGAAAGTGCAGACGATGCCGCTGACGAAAGCGAACGGATTCTTGCCGGATTTGAATTTGGCGGAAGGCGCGAAGATGCTGTTCGTGAACTATCCGAACAATCCGACGGGTGCGATTGCGACGGATTTCTTTTGGCAGAGTTTGCAGGATTTTGCCGACACACATCCGGAAACGGTGGTGTGTCACGATCATGCTTACAGCGAAATGACGTTTGGCGATTATGTCGCGCCGTCGTTCTTGCAATACACCGAAAACGCTGTGGAAATGCACTCGCTCTCGAAAGTGTTTAACGCGACGGGATTCAGAATAGGATTTTGCGTGGGGCGCGCGGATTATATTTCTGCATTAGTGAAAGCGAAATCACAAATTGACTCTGGCGCACCGCTGATGATTCAACGCGCGATGGCGGACGGACTCGCGGGCTATCGCGGAGCGGAGCCGCCCAAAGAAGTTGTGGAGATTCGCAAAATTTACGGCGAACGGCGTGCTTATACGGAAAAAGCGTTGCGTGAATTGGGGCTGGACGTGATTGAAAGTCCGGCGACGTTTTATGTTTGGGCCAGAGTGGGCGATGACGAGTTGCCGTTTGTGCAGCGCGCGCTCGATCATGACATCGTCGTGACGCCGGGGCGCGGGTTTGGACAAGAGGGAGTGGGATACATTAGATTGGCTCTGACGCAACCGCTTGGGCGGATCAAACTCGCAATGCAGAGACTGGGCTGATTCCAGATTCCGGCGGGGCGGGGACGCCCACGCTCGGCGGATAAAGTGATTTAGTATTTTGTTTTCCTATTTCTAATTTCTAATTTTTGCTCTCGTGGCTGATCGATTTCGACAGGTCATAGCCGGTCGTCCGGTAATTCTTGGGCATCGCGGTTCACCGAACGGCGCGCAGGAGAACACGATTGCTTCATTTCGGTTGGCGCTTGATGAAGGCGCGGACGGTGTGGAGCTTGACGTGCAGATCACTCGCGACGGGGTGCCGGTCGTTTTTCACGACGACGAGTTTTCGACGGGCGAAAAAGTTGCGGACTTGACATTTGCCGAAATGCGCGAGGTCGCACACGGATTACGTGCGCATGTGCATACTCTTGAAGAAGTCCTGCGGGAACTTACGGGTAAGGGATTCGTCAACATTGAGATCAAGGCCGCCGGAAATGAGAATGACGTGCTGGCGATTGCGCGCAAGGTGATGCCGAAGGATACGTTTTTGTTTTCGAGTTTCTTGCCTGAAGTGGTGGCGAAATACCGCGCGCTTGCCAAAGATGTTCCGGCCATCTGGATTGTAGCTGAGCAGGTTGCGCTTGATCGCGCGCTCGACGTGGTGCACCAAATTGATGCGAAGGGAATCGCATTTTATCACGAACTGATCACGCCGGAACTCGCGGGATTTTTCAAGATTCACAATGTACCGCTGTTTACTTGGACGGTGAATGATGTGGCGGAGGCCCGGCGGCTGATTGATATTGGCGTGGCGGGAATTATTACGGATGAACCAAAGTTGATTGTGGCTTCCATATGATTGGACTTGCGACGGACAGCACTTTGCCGGAACTTTCCGGCGGCGAGCAATTGCTTTATCAAGAGCTTCTTCGCCGCACAGATTGCAAAATTGTCATTTGGGATGATCCACAGGAGTCGTGGCGCGAGTGCTCGGAAGTTATCATTCGCACGACGTGGAATTACAGCTACTACTTACCGGAATTTTTGGGCTGGATTGAAAAGGTGGAGCGTGCCGGAATCCGTTTGCATAATTCGGCTGAGATTATTCGTTGGAATTGCGACAAGAAATATATGCGCGAACTTGCCGCGCGCGGAGTTTCGATTCCGGAGACGCATTGGATTCCACGGGGGACGATGACTCAGGAATTACTGGAATCGTTGGTCACCGAACCGAGTGTCATCAAGCCTACGGTTTCAGGCGGAGCTAAGGACACCTATCGGATTTCGCCTGACAATATTAGCGAGGTTGCCGAGCAGCTCAAGCAGGTTGCGATTGAGAAGGACCTGATGCTCCAGTCATTCATTCCTGAAATTACGAATCCGGGTGAATACTCGCTGATTTTCTTTCGCAACGAATTTTCGCACGCCGTATTGAAAACTCCTGCCGCAGGGGATTATCGCGTGCAATCAAAATTCGGTGGGCAGTATCAAGGCGTGGAAGTGTCCTCTGATGCTATTCGTCAAGCGCGGTTTGTTCTTGAACAGATTCCGTTTGCCGAAGCGCCGCTTTATGCCAGAGTGGATGGCATCATTCGCGACGGAAAGTTCATGCTGATGGAATTAGAATTAATCGAGCCGTATTTGTTTTTGGAATTTGGTGACAACGCTGCCACACTTCTTGCAACACAATTGAGTTTTGACAATTAACATAGTTCAGACACGGGAATTCATGAATCCGTCCAAAGAAAAGAACCGCTTAGGCAACATTACTGACGCAATCGGCAACACGCCGTTGGTGCGGCTCAACAAAGTGACCGCAGGCGCACCCGGTGAGGTGTGGGTCAAGTGCGAGCATCTGAACCCTTCAGGTTCGATTAAAGATCGTATGGCGAGTTACATGCTCGACCGCGCGGCGGCGACGGGTGAATTGAAACCCGGCGGCATGATTGTCGAAAACACGAGTGGCAACACGGGTGCGGCGATGGGTATGGCCGCCGCCGTGAAAGGTTACCGCTGCGTGTTCACGATCTCGGACAAGATGAGCAAAGAGAAAGTTGACGGTTTGAAGGTTTACGGTGCGAAGGTGGTGGTGTGTCCGGCCAACGTCGAAGCGGAATCGCCGCTCAGCTATTACGAAACAGCGAAGCGGATTTCCAAAGAGACGCCGGGCAGTTACTATGTGAATCAATATCATAACCGTTTGAACAGCGAAGCGCACTACTCGACGTCAGGTCCGGAGTTGTGGGAGCAGACGGAAGGAAAGATTGACTATTTTGTCGCAGGATTAGGGACGGGCGGCACGTTCACGGGGATCGCCACGTATTTGAAAGAGAAGAATCCGAAGATCAAATGCGTCGGTGTGGACACATTCGGCTCGATGCTGACGAACTATTGGAAGACGGGCGAGTTCGGTGAAATGTACGCCTACAAAGTCGAAGGCATCGGACAGGATCAGTTGGTCGGCAACATTGATTTCAAATTGGTTGACGACATGATTCAAGTCACGGACCAGGATTCATTCTTGATGGGCCGGAGGCTTGCGCGCGAAGAGGGAATTTATGCGGGCGGCTCGTCGGGCACGGCAGTGTGGGCGGCGGCGGAGCTTGCGAAACGAGTTCCGGCGGGTTCGGTGATCGTAACGATTTTGCCGGACAGCGGTTCGCGCTATCTCTCCAAAATGTTCAATGACGAGTGGATGCGCGATAACGGCATGTTGGAAGAGACTTCGCCCTTAGGCACAGTGCGCGAACTGTTGGCCGCGCGCGCTCCGCATAGCTTGATTTCCGCGCGCCGCAACGACAAAGTTGGCGAAGTGATTCTGCATTTGAAAGAAACCGGAATCAGTCAGATGCCGGTAGTGGAAAAAGACCGCGTCATTGGATTGATTCACGAAAGCGATTTACTGAAGTTCATGCTTTCAGGCGTGGGCACGGCGCATTCGAGCATTGAACCGATTGTGCAGACGGATTTTCCGACGGTAGGTGAAGAGACTTCTCTCGACGCGGTGAGTCAAGTGTTCACGAAGATGCCGCACGACGCGGTGATTGTGTTGCGCGACGACGTTCCGCGCGATATTATCACTAAGATCGATCTGATTGATTATCTCTTGCACCGAAGCAACGCAAAGTCTTAAAAAAAAAAGACGGCGTTAGCCGTCTTTTTTGTGCGTCAGGATCGTGTTAGTACATCTCGTCCAACTCGCTTAACAGTCTTTGATAACTCTTGTAGCGGGATTGAGCGAGCTTCTTTTCTTCAATAGCCTCGATGACTGCGCAATCGGGTTCGGCGACGTGTTTGCAGTTGCGGAATCTGCACTGCGCGGCGAAATCGCGAATATCGGGGAAGAGCGAAGCAAGATTATCGCGCGTCAGGCCGTAAGGGACAAAGCTCTTCATGCCCGGAGTGTCAATCAACATCGCGCGTTCCCCGAACGGCACGAGCACTGCGGCAGTTGTGGTGTGTGTGCCTTTGCCGGACCATGAACTGACTTCGCGGACACGCAATTCAAGTTCGGGAATCAGCGCATTGGTCAACGAACTCTTGCCAACGCCGGAGTTGCCGATAATAGCAGAGATGCCTTCGGCGAGCACACCATGCAACGGCTCAACTCCTTCGCCGGTCAGGTTGTTAACTGCGTAAATAGGGAAGTCAAAGGACTCGTAGATTTCGCGAATCTCTCTGACGCGCGCGCCGGTTTCATCAAGATCGCTCTTGGTCAAAATCAATACGGGCTTGACGCCTCCGAACAGCGCTGCGACGAGAAAACGATCGATGGCGGCGATTTTGGTTTGCGGTTTAGCAAGCGACGCGACGATCAACACTCGGTCGGCATTAGCGAACATAACTTGCTTTTCGCGCCGCAATCCTTTGCGCAGATAGGAGTTCGCGCGTTCGATGACTTCTTCCACCGCCCACTGTCCGTTTTCCGCGACGGCGTGAACCCAATCGCCAACGGTGACGCCGCTGCCGTCGTAGTCGAACAATTTGCCGCGCAGTACAGCTTCGACCTGTTCGCCGTTCGTGAGTTTGAGCAAACAGGTGCGCCGGGCAATTGTCGCGACGCGGGCATTGGCATGTGCGGGGAGTTTCAACATGAATAAAGTAGTTTTAATGTCCGTACGGGGTCAAATTGGCAATCGAGTCAAAAAATAATACGCGAAGCGCGGCGTTCGCGGCGGCGCTCAAACTGGTGCGCACGATCCTCGGATTCAGCGTCTTGTTATTGGGCGTGCTGATGATTGTGTTGCCCGGCCCGGCGGTTGTGGTAATTCCGATCGGGTTAGCAATTCTGGCATCGGAGTACGCGTGGGCGCGCCGATACCTGAACAAATTCAAAGAGGGCGGCGAGAAGCTTGGCTCGATCTTCTTTCGCAAGAAAGAGCCGCCTAAGCAGTCTGACTCAGAGTGACGACGCCTAAATCAAGTGCCGCATGATCTCCGTAGAGCACGACTAAGTCATTTGGCGCGAGGGGCGTCTCGAGGAAATCACCGGAGTAGGCGCAGCCGTCGCGCAGCAGGGCAATCACCTGACAGCGACTTTCATTTGAGAATCCGAGCGCGCGCAGCGAACTTGCGCGCGCTTTGCTATTGTCATGGATCGGCACGGCTTCGACAAGCCGCTGCATCAGGAGTTGCGCGAGTCTGTCCCCGCCCATACTTGCGCCGCGCAGCGTGCCGTAGCTTTGGCTGCGCACGACTTCGACTTGCGCCGCGACGATATGCGGCGGAACATGATAGTGCGTAAGCAATTCGACAAAGATGCGGAGCGAGGTTTCAAACTCTTCGGGCACGACAAGTTTGGCGCCTAAGCGTTCAAGTTGCTCGACCTCGGCTACATAGCGGGTGCGGACAATCAGATGCAATTTTGGATTCATTCGATGAATCGTCGTGACGGCACGGCGCGTAGCGGCGGGGTCGGAAATTGCAATGACCGCGCTGTCGAACTCACTTAGCCCGAGATGCTGGAGGAACTCGGAGTGCGTGACATCGCCGTAGTGAATAGACTCACCCTCGTTGCGGGCTTCGCGCACTGTCTTGGGATTGAATTCCAAAATTTCGTAATATATTCCCGACTCGCGCAACACTTTAGCCACGTTGCGGCCATTCAAACCATAGCCGACGATGAGCACGGCGGGTTTGGGACGCGACGGCAATGGCTCGGCGGGCGAGGCTTTGGCCTCTTTTGCCCAGCCGATTCTCCGGCCCGCATGATAGGCGACGTGCGGCGCCATTTGCATCACAAGAGGCGTGACGGCAAGCGTTAAGCTCGACGCGGCGATCAGGTATTGAAATTGATCACCCGAAACGAGTTGTCCGGCGACGGCGGCGCTGAGGAGCAGGAACGAGAACTCTCCGGCTTGTGCCAAATAGAATCCGCCTTGCACACGCTCGCGGAGCGAAAGTTCGAGCGGCTGACTGACGATGAAGACGACAAACGCTTTCAGGATCAACACCGCAGAAGAAACCAGCAGCACCGTGTCCAAGTGTCGAAGGACGAAGCCAAGATCGAGCAACATGCCAATGGAGACGAAGAACAGCGAGGCGAACAGCGTGCTGAAGGCCTGCATCTGCGAATAGATGTGGGCGCTGAACTCATTTTCAGAGAGAATCACACCGGCGGCAAAGGCTCCGAGGGCGATGGACAATCCGGCAATGGAACTGATGGCACCGACGACCAGCATCAGTAGAATGGCAAAGAGAAAGAGCGCTTCGGCCAACTGCACGCGCACGAGCCAGCGCAGGATTTGCGGCAGAATCCACCGTGCCAATAGATAGAGCGACAGCACCCATCCGGCCACCAAGAGCGCGCGAATGCCAATTTCGTAGGTGGTCAAATTCCCGGACGCGAGAATACTAACGGTCATCATCATCGGCACGATGGCGAGGTCCTGAACGACGCAAATCGTGACGACCATCCGGCCCATCGGCGTGTTCAGTTCGCCTTTATCGGCAAGGCCCTTAAGGACAAGCGCCGATGATGAAACGGTTACGACGAATCCTGCGATCAGCGACAACGCGAACGGCAGCCCAAGCGAGATCATAATGCCGAAGACAAGCGCGGTAGTTCCGGTGACTTGTGCGATGGCGGCAAGATAGACTTTGAGCGGCGTGCTCTTCAGTCCGGATATTGAGAGTTCGAGTCCGACGATGAAGAGCAGGAGAACGACGCCGACTTCAGCAGAGCTTTCGACGTGGTCGATGTTTTCGATGAACCCAAGTCCGGACGGGCCGATCAGAATTCCTGTTAGCACGAATCCGGCAATCGGCGGCAATCCAATCCGGCGCGACAGAAACAAGACCGGCAGCGCGCAGGCAAGGATGATCGCGAGATCGTAGAACATCGGGATTTCGTGACTCATGCAGCGGTGTCAGCTAATGGCGGGTAGGCTCTTTCGGCACAGTATCCGAAGTTGAGTGTAAACAGGCGATTCCAACGAAGATTCACGCGCGGGACTGTGACCTTGTATGCGCGCGATGCATCACCGTTGCCCGCATTGACAATTCCAAGAAATGGCAGGATACTTACAATTTAGGGTTTTATCATCCGAAAGCAAATAGCCGATTAACCCAGCGGAGCACAGAATGTCTGATTGTCACGGAATATGTTGCCAATTGCGGCGAGAATCCCTATTTTGACAAACAAAGCAGAATCACCAGAAACTCTTATGCCTCACTATCCTCTAATGATTCGCGGCGCACGGCCGGCAGGAAAGGTCGAAGTTGTTGCTCCGTTTGATTTGGCCCCGATTGCGAGCGTTGACACAGCCGGAGCGGATGCGATTGAAGTCGCGTTGAATACGGCTCATAATTTGTTTTGTGACCGGAGCAAGTGGCTTCCGTTGCCGAAGCGGTTGCAGATTCTTGAGAATTTGCAGAAGCTGATTCTCGATAATGCCGAGTCGCTGGCGCTTGAGGCGGCGCGCGAAGGCGGCAAACCGCTGATGGATTCCAAAGTGGAGATTGCCCGTGCGGCGGACAGTATTCGCGTGTGTATCGAAACGATGCGCACGGATGCGGGCCGGGAAATTCCGTTGAATCTGAATGCGTCGTCGGCCAACAAACTTGCCGTGACGCGCCGAGAGCCGATTGGTCCAGTGGTGGCAATCAGCGCGTTTAATCACCCGCTAAATCTGATTGCACACCAAGTCGGGCCGGCAATTGCGGCGGGATGTCCCGTGATTGTGAAACCCGCTGATGATACTCCACTGTCGTGTTTTCGATTTGTCGAGATGCTTTTTGCAGCGGGATTGCCTGAAGAGTGGTGTCAGGCCTGTATCACGAGTGATTTGAGCGTGGCTGAGAAATTGGCGACGGATCCGCGAGTAGCGTTTCTGACGTTCATCGGGAGTTTCAAAGTCGGCTGGATGCTGCGATCGAAAATTGCGCCGGGAACGCGCTGCGCACTCGAACACGGCGGAACGGCTCCGGTGATCGTGGCGGAGGACGCGGATTGGCAGGCGGCAATTGCGCCGATTGCGAAAGGCGGGTTCTATCATGCCGGGCAAGTGTGCGTATCGGTGCAGCGAGTGTATGTGCACGAATCGTTTGCATTCGAGTTTGCGCAGAAGCTTGCGGAAGCAGGAACCAAGATGAAAATTGGCGATCCGACGTCAGCGGATACGGAAGTCGGGCCGCTAATTCGTCCGCAGGAGGTTACGAGATTAAACATGTGGGTGCGCGAAGCGGTGGCTGAGGGCGCGGTGCCGTTGAGCGGAGCGGAGCAACTTAGCGATACCTGTTACAAAACGACCGTGTTGTGGAATCCAAGCGAGACGTCGAAAGTGACGACTCAGGAAATTTTCGGGCCTGTGATCTGTGTCTATCTCTATAAAGATTTAGACGAAGCTATCGCTCGTGCTAATAACTCTCCGTTTGCATTTCAAGCGGCGGTGTTTACAAAAAATATTGACACGGCGATGAAATGCTACACCAACTTGAATGCTTCGGCCGTGATGGTGAACGAACATACGGCGTTTCGAGTGGATTGGATGCCCTTTGCCGGGCTCAAGCAATCGGGTCATGGCATTGGAGGGATTCCTTACTCAATTCGGGATATGCAAGTGGAGAAGATGTTGGTGGTAAAGTCGGTAAATCTGTAACTACTGACGGGGCACCCGCAGCGGGTGCCGCCGCGACAGATTACGGGTCCCGCCGCGACAACATTTGAGACAAAACAAAAAAGCCCGCTCGGATTTGAGCGGGCTTTTTTGCTGACAAGAAACGCTATTAGGGCAGAAAAACGAGTTTGCGAGCTAACGATACACCGGCACATTGGCATCGCAGGAAATAGACTCCAGCGGAGTGGCCGGTGGCGTTCCATTCGAGTTCGACGTTGCCGTTCACACGCGAATTGTCGAGCAATGTGCTGACCAATCTTCCGGTTTGATCAAAGATGGAAACCGTTACTTCGGATTCGGTTGGAATATTAAGATTGATTCTCACCGAGCTATTGAAGGGATTCGGATAGGCTTGACTGAGCGAAAATTCACTTGCCACAAGTTCGTCGTGCGCGGGATTGGCGGCTTCGGTTGTAAACGTCCAGACTTCACCGGTGGTTGTTCCTGAACCGTTCCTTGCATCAACTCGCCACATGTAGGTTCTGCTGTGGGCAAGCTGGCCGATCATTGGCAATGAAGTTCCGTCCGGAGTTCCGGCAAACTCGAGCGGTTCCGATTCTCCCCAATAGACTTCGTAATCCTCTGCAAACTCTGCCGCGCTCCAGCTCAACAGAGAAAGAGTAATTGGCACATTTGTAGCGTTATTCGCGGGTGAAGGATTCGTTGCCTGACCGGGAGGCGGAGGCGGGGCAGACTCAGTAGTAAAATGCCAGACGTTGCCCGTGGTAGTGCCATGTTGATTCGTCGCGTCAACGCGCCACTCATACGCAGTTTCATAGTTCAGCACATCAGGTATGATTATGGATGTCGTAGTAATTGTGCCAAGCGACCAGTAAGGTTCGCCCGCACCGATGAACACCTCGTAGGTGTCGGCACCGTCAGCTGCCGCCCAAGAGAGATGCGTACTGAGGGCTTCCACATACAACTCACCATCGAAGGGGGTAGGATTGCTTGCTTGATCCGGCGGTCCCACGATAACGGCTTCGGTCGCGGTCAGGTTAATTGTCGTATTTGCTCCGCCCTGATTTGAACCTTGATGTGCGCCGACATAAAGATGAACGGTTCCGGTTCCTGCTGAGGGAGCAAGCCAGTTGAAGTTCCCGGATGTTCGATTGTTAGAGGATAAGTGAATCCCGTTCGTTTCTCCGGCTACATTGTGTGTCGCGGTATTCGTGCCGCCGGAGATAGTTCCGGCATTGGTCGAGCCGGTGCCGACGCGAACGGAGCCGTTGAAATTGTTGATTGAAGAACCGGAAACTGCGGTGATCGTGATCAGGTAGGTTGAGTCAGGGACATACTCAGTTGGAAATCCGGAGATTTGCACCGTGCCGCCACCTGAACCATGGCAAGACGACGCGCATGTGCCCAAGCTTCCAGGCGCACCGGAGTATCCGCGATAGTTTGAGCGGGCCATCAGCGAACCCGTGGACATTAGCAAGATGAGCGCGCAAAGAACAATTCTTTTCATGATATGCGATCCTGACGATAAATTGAAATATATGAAGTTCGTGTTTGGCGATAGGGTTGGCAGACGGCCTTTCCAGATTCCGGCCGGGTTGCGGCGGCCTTAACCCGGCTCGGCGACAATCTCATACTGCGGAGGGGGGATGGATAGCAGCGAAACTACCCAAGTATTAATCAATGATAGGGAAGTTTGCCAAAAAAGAAAAAGTGGGAATGTGCATGACATTCCCACTTTCACTTGATACAGTATGCAAAAAGTTGAGCTACGGCAAATAGACGAGTTTTTGTGACGAGGTCACACCCGCGCATTGGCAGCGCATCAGATAGATTCCCGCCGCATTGCCGGACGCACTCCATTCCAAGACATGCTCACCGGCGCTCAACGTACCATTCACAAGCGTGGCAACCTCGCGGCCACTGACGTCGTACACTGTGACGTTTGTTCTTCCGGCTTGCGGAATGGACAAGCTCACACGCACATTGCTGTTGAACGGATTCGGATAAGCAGCGCCCAATTGAAATCCGTGTACGATAGGGAGATCCCCTGCGGCGGATTCTGCCTCGGTTGTAAAGCTCCATGTCTGTCCGACGGTTGTTCCCGCTGAGTTCGTAGCCTCAACTCGCCACAAGTAAGTTGTGCCGACTTCAAATTGAGTTGCCGGAGTGAAAGCGGTCTCGGTTGTTGTGCCGACCGTTCCTAACGGTTCGGTTGTACCGAGAAACACTTCGTAGATTTCTGCGCCGGACGCGGCATTCCAACTCAAACTCGAACTAATGGGTACATTTTCAGCGCCATTTGCAGGAACAGGGTTTGTACACGGATCGGGCGCAGTCATTGTTGTGAAAGACCAGACTGCACTGGGTGTGCTGCCGTTGTCATTGAAGGCATACACCTGCCAGAAGTACTGCGTGCCCGGTTGTAAACCCGGCAAGGGATAGGAGTTCTCGGCTATGGCGCTCTGCACCAGCGGCGGCGGATTCTCGACGCCGAAATAGACATCGTATCCAAGCGCCTCAGGCACAATTGACCACGAAAGACCTGTGTTTGTGGCAACGCCTGTCGCCGCCATTGCCGGATCGGGATCGGTTGGCGGAGCGGGCGGTTGCGGAATCACAGCTTCAGTCGCCGTCAAGGAGATGGTCGTATTGGGACCGGTGTTGCGGTCGCCCTGATGCGCGGCCACATAGAGTCTCACTGAGCCTGTCCCTGCCGCCGGAGCGCGCCAATTGAAATTCCCGTTCTGACGATCATTGGTTGACAAACGTATCCCGTTGGTCTCCTGCGTAACCGAATAGGTGACCGTGTTGAATCCGGCAGTGATGGTTCCCGCATTTACGGAACCTGTGCCGCGTCTGACAGAACCATTGAAGTTTTTTATCGGCAATCCTGATACAGCTTCAATGGCAATCAAGTAGGTCGAGTCAGGGACATACTCCGTCGGGAAACCGCTTATTTGCACGGTTCCTTGATTGACTCCATGACAAGACGACGAACATCTACCGAGCGAACCCGGCGCCCCGGAGTATCCTCGGTTAGTGGGGCTTGCAAAGACGTTGCAAGCGCAAACGAACAGAAACAAAAAGCCAATGCGGCGAATCATTGCAGTGATCCTTCATGTTGCGAAACACCTGATTCGATCCGTGACGCAGCGAACTGCATCAGGATCACGAACACTGGCTCTCCCATTGCCGAGACGGCGGCACCCGATATCAAATATGTCAATGAACTACGGTAGGTAGATCAGCTTTTGCGTCTGCGAAAGGCCCGCGCATTCGCACTTCAGGAAATACAATCCGGCGGCTTGACCGGATGCATTCCACTCAAGCTGATGCTCGCCCGCGCTCAATTTTGAATTGACAAGCGTCGAAACTTCCTGGCCGACAATGTCAAAAATTCGCACGGTAGTTTGACTCTCTTGCGCGATATTCAAACCGATTCGCACCGAGCTGTTAAACGGATTCGGATAAGCCGCTTGCAATTCAAATGCAGTCGGCAAAACTGGATCGCCCGCCGCATTTGGCAGAGCAGTTGTAAACGTCCACGTTTGGCCAACGGTTGTTCCGGCTTCGTTGATCGTATTCACGCGCCACAAGTAAGTGGTGTTTGTGTTCAGATTACCGGCAGGATCAATCGTCGTTTGCGCAATTGTCCCAATGGAAGGCAGCGGCTCCGCCGTACCGAAGAATACTTCATACGACGTTGCACCGTCCGCCGCATCCCAAGCGAGAACCGTGTTTACGGGTACGTTGGTCGCATTGTTCGCCGGGAATGGACCAGTAGCTTGGGCAGGCGGAGCGACTGTTGTGAAGTTCCAAATTGGTCCGGCAGTTTCACCATCGCCATTTACTGCAGTGATTTTCCAGAAATACTGCGTTCCCGCGGCTAGGTTTGAGTACGAGTACATCATGCCGGGGAAGTTGTTATTTACAACCGGCGGCGGATTGGCCGTACCAAATTGCACGATATGATGCGTGGCGCCTGTGTCCTCCCAAATCAGGAAACCAAGCGTGGGCATTCCGGTTGAATTATTATTCGGTATTGGATTGGTCGGCACCGTCGGCGGCGTTCCACCTGCTTCTACGGTGACGGATCCGACCATACCGGGCGCGTGGATTTCGCATTCGTAATTAAACAGACCTTCGAGCGGTGCAGCAAATGCGAAATTGTAAGTGAACGCCGAACTTGTAGGCTCGCCACTACGAAAAGTGGCGGGAGTGTGGCTCGTTTCATTCACGTTATGAAAACCACCGGCAGGCTTAATCCAGCGGACGGTATCGCCTTGTTGGATGGTGATATTCGCGGGCGAAAACGATGAACCGACAAGGTTCACCACGTGTACTGTGGCCATGCTTACGCTGGCCATCATCAATGCAATCAATACGAACAATTTCTTCATCGTTGTCTCCCTGAAAACGAGTGTGCGGATCGGGCCGGACCTTCTGTTGCTTTCCATGTTGTTGTCCTAAAAGGTTACTTACTTGGGACCACCAAAATAATAGAATCAATACTATTCCGGCCAAATGTTCGTACCGACAATACGGCGGCGTCCGCTGCGGATGCCCCGTTACTTAAGATAGAGTGCTTTGTAGATTACGGGTGTGTGATTTATGTTTGCGCGAATAAAGTACACTCCTGACGGGCCATTGGCACGCCAGAGAAATTCGTTACGTCCGTGCTGCGACATGCCGGAGAATAATGTCTCGACAAACCGTCCCTGGACGTCATAGATTTCAATTGTAAGCGGCACATTTCCGATAAGCTGCATCCGAAGCGTTGTTGTGCCGTTAAATGGGTTAGGATATGGTGGTTCAAGCATGAAGTCGCCGGCAAATGGGCCTTGACTTCCTGACGACGCTTCCGTGGTAAAGCTCCACTCCGGACTGGGCGTCGCTCCGTCTTCGTTGACGGCATCGACGCGCCAATAATAGAGCGTATTCAATTCCAATTCACCCGGGTCAAACGCCAGCGCCGTTTGCGTTGCAACTATGGGCGGCGGCGATGAAGTACCGAAATAGACTCGAAACGAATCCGCGAACGCCACTTCATCCCAATGCAGTTCGACGTTCGTGCTGACATTCACGGCATCATCTGGCGGAAACGGGTGCGTTGGAACGTCAGGCGGATGCGGGACATCCTGCTCCGTTGCAGTCAGCATGAAATCACTGTTCGGGCCGGACTCTGAACCCTGGTGCGCCGCGACATAAAGTCGAACAAATCCAGTCCCGTATTGCGGCGCAATCCATGTAAATTCGAGCGTGTCTTGATTGAGACTTGTCGCGTGTACGCCGTTGGGTTCGCTTCCGACGGAATAGGTTGCTGTAAGTCCATTGCCGATGATGACGCCCGCAGTCAGCGAAGTTGTACCGACCCTGCAAGACGCATTAAAGTTCTTGATCGGTTGATCCGGCGCAGTCAGCCGAATCAAATAAGTCGAATCAGGAATGTACGACTCAGGAAAGCCTTCTACGACAACAGTTCCTTCACCTTCACCGTGGCACGACGACGCGCAAGATTGCGTTCCCGGCGCACCCGAGTTTCCCACTGTCCACGGTGCGGCGGCCAATGGTGAAAAAAGAAATAGCAGAAGGAGCAATTGCATGAGAACCACAGCCCGAAATATTAAGCTACAGCGTCAGCGTAAGGTTGCCCACTTTTCAAGTGGGGCTTTACAAGCGGTTATTTGCGGAATTTTATTGTGCAGCCGAATGCGGCGGTGACTTTAGGATCGATCTCGGAAGCTTTGCCTTCAACCAATTTGTTCATCGCGTTTTGCAGATCGTGAACCTTCACGTCTTTGACTTCGGTGTTGTCATCGATGCGGCCCGTGTAAACAACTTTGCCCTCTTTGTCGAGCAAGAAGGTTTCCGGTGTGCGTGCCGCACCGTAAGCAGATGCGACAGTGCCGTCTTCGTTAATCAAATACGGGTAGGGAAGATTTTTTTCTTTGGCCTTCTTCTGCATGCCTTCGAAGCCGTCTTCGGGTTTGATCTTGGGATCGTTGGCGCTGATGGCGATGAATTTGATACCCTTCGGCTGGAACTCATTGGCAAGCGCGATCAATCTGTCTTCGTATGCGATGGCGAATGGGCAGTGGTTACAGGTGAACACGACGAGCGTTCCGACTTCACCGGACGCGCCGGCCAGACTGACCATGGAGTCATCGACATTTTTCAGTTCAAAGGAAGGTGCGGAGGCGCCGATTTGCAGAGCTGCGGCGGAAATGGTCTGAGGAAAGAGAAAAGCTCCGGCTACGAAGCCCAGAGCAATTGCGGACAGGATCAGAACATTTGAGCGCTTCTTAAGCATGTAATTCTCCAGAGGGTTATGTGTGACACGAGTCACAGTCCATGAGTTGGCGAAAATGTATCAAATTGATTGCGAAAGTCAGGCAAAAGCGATATTCTATGGTTGAGCCTGTCACCCTTGTCAACACTATAATTAACCACTTACAGGCGAGAGTATCAACCCACGGAGGGCCCATGCACACTTTTTGTCACATTGAGCTAACCACCACCGACCTTGAAAAGGCGGCCAACTTCTACCGTGAAATGTTCGGCTGGAAGGTGGATCCCATGATGGATAACTACTGGATGATTACGCCGAACGACGATCCGCAAGGTGTCAGCGGCGGGATCATCAAAGTTGACACCGTCATTGACAGCGGCGCGCAGAACTATGTGTTCGTGGATGACGTGGCCGACGCGCTCAAGAAAGCGGTCTCTTTGGGGGCCAAGGTCATTGACGAAAAGCGTCCCTTGCCCCACGAAATGGGCTTCATCGGGATGTTCGAACTCTCCGACGGCTTCAAATTAGGACTCTTTAGCCGCAAATAACCTTCTCGCCGAGCGTGGGCATCCCTGCCCCGCCGGAATCTGAAAAAGTGAAAATCATCCCCCTATCTTCCTGCGATGAGTTCATCGCCGGTGACCAGACCCGCCTCCGCGAAATCCTCCACCCGGACAAGGCCTCCCTCGCCCTCGGTTACTCGCTTGCCCATGCCAGCCTCTCGCCTGGGAAGACCTCGTCTTTGCACCGATTGTCCACCAGTGAGGTCTATTACATCCTCAAAGGCCGGGGAAACATGGAGATTGACGGCCAAACCCGCGAGGTCGGGGTTGGCGACACCATCTACATCGCTCCCTCTTCAACTCAACGAATCACCTGTTTGGGTCCCGAAATTCTCGAATTTCTTTGTATAGTTGATCCCGCCTGGCGCGCCGAGGACGAGGAAATTTTGTAAGGGGAAGTTGCCGCATGGAAACGTGAAAAGATTCACAAAGTGACAGTGTCGCTCTGTTTGTGATTGCAGTTGCGGGCTGGGGTAGCTATATTGAATCTACACAACTGAGGGCGGACTACATGAAGAGACGCATCAAATTACTTACAGCGAACCTGATCGGGTTTGCTGTTTTGTTTTTTGGGGGTGGTGAGGTGAGGGGGCAGTGGACTGAGCCGGAACCCGTTGAGCCAAATTGGGGTACGGCTATGACGGCAGTCTGGATCAGCAATGACGGGCTACGGCTTTATCTCTCGGCAGGACTGGATGCCGTCGGATGGGCGGAGCGCGACAGCATCAACGGAGAATGGGGACAATGGACGGCGTTACCGCCGCACATCAATGCCTCAAATACACAAACCTCAATGTGCGAGAGTCCGTCGGGCGATACGCTATATTTTACCAGCAACAGCGACGAACGGGGGGATGGTTTTGGTTGGATGGATATCTATTATTGCGTTAGAACGGACACAGGCTGGGAGCCTGCAATCAATGCAGGGTCAAATGTCAACGGCACAGGCCGCGAATGGTCGGTCAGCATCAGTCGCGACGGCTCGATGCTACTGATTGCTGGGCAAAACCCGCCTGAGGCCGCAAGTCACAATCTATACTATTGCAATCTCCAGACTGACGGCACATGGGGGCCGAAGATTAGTTTCGGAGGGAGCATTAATACTGCAAGGGATGAAGAGCATCCAAGCCTTTCTCCGGATAATCACACTTTGTACTACTACAAGGTTGGCCCAAGTGGTGGGGACATCTGGGTAAGCAACTTTATTGATACGGTTTGGACAGAAGGCGTACAGATGCCTCCTCCGGTGAATTCTGGAATCCGAGAAATGAACCCTTGCATTGATATGGATGGTAGAACCTTGTGGTATCGGCGAGGCACGGCTCAGTCCGGTTTTCGAATTGTCACCTCGATGGATACAACAATATTAGCCGTTGGCTCGCGACCAAACATTGATTCGGATGAAAGCCTTCGCATTCTTCATATTTCTTCTTCGCAAATAGAGTTTGAATTGCCGAGTTCATATAGCAGAAATCTTCCCGTTTTGATACATAACATTCTGGGTCAAACTGTTCTCGAAACGAACGTAAACAGTATAGTAAGGAGGATTACACTTAATCTACCGTGGCTTCCGTCGGGAACATACCTGCTCACAGTTCGATTGAAGGAAAAAGACGTTACCGCAAAGTTCGAAATTATTCATTAGGGAGAATGATATGAAGTTGCTTTTGCACGCCTTGACAGCTTTAATGCTATTCCTCGCGGCGGCACCCGCTGCGGGTGCCCCTAACGTTCGGCGCTTAGGATAACTAAACAGAACCAATGCTTCGCCGCCATAGCCGCTATTCTACTGCGCACTCAACCTACTTTGTGACTACGACTATCGTGGAGCGCGGCAGCTGGCTCCTCAACGAAGACGTGTGCATGCGCGCGCTTGACATCATCGAACATTACCGCAAGTTTTATCAACTGCAATTCATCGGCTATGGTCTGATGCCTGATCATGTGCACTTTTTGATTCACCAAGAACGCGAGGGTCGCGACGTATCGGATTTCATGGAACGATTCAAGAGCATCTCCGCTCGATCCTGTGTGCCGTCGCACTATCCGCCAGAACAGAAGTTCTGGCGCCGTCGTTTTGACAGCATGTCAATTCCGGGAACTCGCGCGCTTCAGACAAAGCTCCGGTATGTCCACTGGAATCCGGTGCGTAAAGGCCTCGTCGCTGAACCGCAAATTTATCGATGGTCGAGTGCCCGAGATTGGTATAACGGCCAGCAAATCGGCCCAGTAACAATTTGTTTTGAGACTGGGATTGTGTGATAACGCTCACGACGAGGGGCACCCGCAGCGGGTGCCGCCGCGAGGAATGGTTTCAATAACACAGATTCAAGCCACAACAAACTGAAAAGCCTGCCCTTTACAGGACAGGCTTTTTCTTTCTTCCCAGTCGCGGAAAATTCCGCAAAAAAGAGAATATTACCAGTTGCTTTCGCGACGCTGACGCGGGGGACGGCCACCGCCGCCACCACCTTGCGTACGCTCACGTGCTTCATTCACGTTCAGCGCACGGCCACCCATCTGCTGGCCGTCCAGCTTCTTGATAGCGTTGGCAGCACCTTCGGCATCCATCTGCACGAAACCAAATCCGCGCGGACGACCCGTTTCACGGTCCTTAACCAACTCAACGGCTTCCACCGTACCATGCTCGCCGAAAACCTGGCGAAGTTCTTCTTCCGTTGCACTGAACGGAAGGTTACCGACATAAAGACGAGTTGCCATCGTCATTTCTCCTGTTCGTCCCTCTTAGGTATTTACTAATCAACACTTTAGAGGACAAAAATGCCCTCAGACGACTTCCGTGGTTACTGCATCGGAATCGCTGAGGGACGAATATTCGGCGAAACGACGGACAGACTACACAAACTGAAATCGCAGACCGCAGAGGATGGTTCCGGTTAACCCGTCCATCTTACTTGGCGCAATATAAGTACAAACTCTCATTTTTCCAAGTGTTCCGAGCAAAATAAAGAAAGTGGGCACCGACACTTCGGTACCCACTTTTGATAGGTCAGTCTATATACCGTACTAAGTACGGCGAACCTCCCCCAGAACTGGTGTTACCAGTTGCTCTGACGACGCGCCGGGCGGGAGTTGGTACGCTCCTTAGCCTCGTTCACGTTCAGTGCACGGCCACCCATCTCGAAGCCATCCAGCTTCTTGATCGCAGTCGCGGCACCATCAGAGTCCATCTGGACGAAACCGAAGCCACGCGGGCGGCCGGTTTCGCGATCCATCACCAATTCGGCAGTTTCGACGGTTCCGAATTCTCCGAAAACCGTGCGAAGCTCATCTTCCGTTGCACTGAACGGAAGGTTTCCAACATAAAGACGTGTTGCCATCGTCATTTCTCCTATGTCCCTCATAGTGTTTGTCTCGGCAGCACCCAATTTGGAGCACCCCAAGGTTGTAAATACAGCACTTAGAAGAGCAAAATGCCCTCGAACGACTTCCGTGAATACTGCTTCGGAATCGCGAGGGACAAACGGCGAGACGACGTACAGGCTTACACAAACTGAAATCGCGAACTGTGAAAAACAGGCGCGGGACATGTCCCGTTTGTCTTTCGATTGCTAATATACGAAAAATTAGTTACATCTCCTAATCACTCCGGTCTCCCCCCATTTTCGTCTGCGGAAATGGGGGGACGGAAGGGGGGTCCACCTTACAAAAGAGCGGAATTGGGGGGACGGAAGGGGTAACCGGAAAAGCCAAGGAGCAAGCGTCAGCGCAGAACCTGTTTAACAAACAGCGGGCGCCGATTGCTCGACGCCCGCTCTGCTTGGGTCCCTTAGTACAAGGCTCAGACAATCGGAGTGCCTGAGTGCGAAGTGGCTTTGGTTTCCACCGTGACTCTGCGGGTCCGGCGGCCATTCTTAGCCGGCGGAGCCGGCTCGTTGCTTTCGACGGTCATGCCCTTTTCAACCCATTCCTGCAACGCTTCCTGGGTGAACTTAATTTGCCCGCCGAGCCTGAAGTGTGGAACCCCCCACCGCTTGTAGCCGTTACGCAGAGCGGCCGGGGTCTTACCGAGAAACTTCGCAGCCTCTTGAACGCTGAGAATCACCATGATCTACTCCTTCTTTGGTTAGATGACTGCTAACATACAAGCGGAAGACCCTGATTTCCACCGCTTGTATAGGTTAGACTATTGAACTTTCACGATAGTTCCCAGTTTCTCAACAGCCGTCTAAATACTTGGATGTGGAGTCGTTTGAACTTGAAATATTCTGGAGAGAGTCATGTTAAGAGAATGTTATAAAATAGCTTACAGAATCGAACTCGGAGGTTGTTTGTGGACCCGTTGAGCTTCTGGAAGATGGTGGCAGGGATCGCATTCGTGGCCGCAATCTTCTGGTTTTTCTATTTCCGAGGCCGCTCGGGAAGCTCGGAACCTCGTGAAGCCCGTAAGCTCCAGCAATTCGAGTCCAAGCTAAAGAACGGCCAATTAGAGCCAGCTGAATACGAAATTCGACTGGGCCATCCGGTGCAGTGGCTGATTCACCGCTTCGACACGGAGCCGGATGACGAGATATTCGAGATCAACGAACTCGAGATTTATGAACTGCTGCCCGCCGGACACACAACCGTGATAGCATTCTTGCCCGAAAAGAAAGGGAAATTCAAAATCTTATTGGGGACAGAGCGGGAGGCGGGGCTTGTGAGGATAGTTTGAGGAGAATACTA
Source organism: uncultured Alphaproteobacteria bacterium (assembly GCA_964587105.1). GTDB lineage: Bacteria > Electryoneota > RPQS01 > RPQS01 > RPQS01 > JABWCQ01. The sequence continues at coordinate 103,997 of CAZPKG010000002.1, forward strand.
TCCAAATATCTGTAATTATTTACCATACTTGACAATAATCTTCAGAACTCTTATATTTCCGGCTTCTGCAAAAAAACATCTTAGCTTGTGGGTTGCTACTGCTGGGCAAACATTGAACTGGGTATGGAGATTTGCTGAATGGGAGAGCTAAGTGATACTATTTAGCTTTCAAAAAACAGAACGGGGAGTTCTACAATGGGATCTGCACAAGATCAAGCAAAAGTTTGGGCGCAAGGCGCTGATGTTTGGGCCAACAAATTCGAACCGCATTTTGAGCCGTTGTGGCATCAGATGCTCTCTATGGCCGGAGTGACGAAAGGGACGAAATTTTTTGACGCAGGCTGCGGCTCAGGTGGAGCTTCCATGCTCGCGGAAAAGCGCGGAGCGCAAGTGGCGGGGTTAGATGCGACGCCTGAATTGATCTCAATAGCCAATAAGCGTATGCCGCACGCGCAATTCGTTGTGGGAGATTTGGAAGAGATGCCGCACGACGACGAGAGTTTTGATGTCGTGTTCGCGGCCAACGCGGTGCAGTTCACTTATAATCCTGCTCAAGCATTGGCCGAAATCAAGCGCCTGCTCGCGCCGAACGGCAAAGCGATAGTGGCGGTCTTCACCGACATCGAGCGCAACAACATGGGGACATTTATCAAGGCGCTCGCAGGATTGCTTCCTCAGCCGCCGAAAGTCGGGCCATTCGCGCTTGGCAAACCCGGTTTACTCGAATCAGCGATTGAAAAGAGCGGCTTGCAAGTTGTCCGCGATGTTGAAGTGCCCTGCGACTTTGTCTATCCTGATTTGGAAGACTTCTGGCAGACGTTCAGCTCCGCAGGACCGGCTCGCGCAGCCATTGCAAACGTCGGCGAAGAAAAGACCAAGCAAACCGCGATAGAGTCAGTCAAACCGTTCATCAAACCGAACGGTTCTGTCCATCTGAAAAACATCTCGCACGTCGTAACGCTCGCAGCGTAACGACTTCTCGATTCAATCAAAAACCCCCGACATCGTCGGGGGTTTTTGATTTTCTGATTTCCTCCCGGTCCTCCGGGGGGATAAAGGGGGGTAAAATGTTTAGCGATATGCGAGCGCCCTTTCTCCCGGCCAGTACCCTTAACGCAAAAGTAACGTTACTATCATGAATCATATCCGTACGGAATAAATGCAAAGAGAGTAAGTTATTGATATAATGGAGACTTGAAAGATTCACGGCATTCAAAGCAAAAACATGGCGGCTTAATTTTGGTTAAGTCAGGTTATCACTTACTACGTTCAAGGATAAGTTCTGCCAAGAAGGATGAGGCGAGACTATAAGTTGGGGAGAAAATTGGGGTGTTAGAACGTTTAAGACTAACAGAGTATAGTGCGAGGAATGGAGAGGCAACATCATTGATAAGGCTGCCAAAACAGAGGAATAAGAATGAGAGTATCCGTCATCATACCGGCGCTGAATGAAGGCGAAACCATTGCGGATGTGATTGCTGTGGTCCGCGCAGGGAGCAACCGTTCATCGAATACTCCGCCGTGGCAAAAGCTGATCTCGCGTGTCGTACCGCGAGTAGTACGCGGTTCCGGACCTGCGATTGTAGATGAGATTATCGTCGTTGATGATCACTCTGCTGACGACACCGTAGAGAAAGCTCGAAACGCAGGTGCGCAAGTGATAATCAGCGCGAAGCCCGGCAAAGGCGCATCCATGCGCGAAGGTTTGCTCATGTCGAAAGGCGAAATTGTTGTTTATCTTGACGGCGATATTGCGAACTATGACCCGGATGTTGTGGAGCGCTTGACCCGACCGATTCATGACGGACGGGCAGATTTTGTAAAAGCCACATTTGACAGACAAGCCGGTCGCGTAACGGAACTGGTTGCTAAGCCGTTGCTTGGACTTTTATTTCCCGAAGCCCAGCATTTTTCGCAACCTTTGAGCGGCATGATTGCGGGTCGAAGAGATTTACTTTTGAAAGCTGAATTCGAACAGGATTACGGCGTGGATATTGGCATTCTGCTCGACATGCTAAAACAAGGCGCACGAGTTAAAGAAATCAGCATCGGAAGCATAGAAAATAAAATGAAACAGTGGCGGCAACTAAGCCCGATGTCTTACGACGTCGCGCGCGCGATTCTTAAACGGGTTCAACGCCGTCCCAATTACACGCTTGAGGGAATGACTTCCTCAAATATCGTACTTGATCAATTGGAAATTGCCTTTCGAGAAAGTTTGAGTCATTTGGAAAAAATGGCGATACTCGATCTGGATGATACGACTTTCGTAGGTCGGTTTATTGAAGAAGCCGCGCGAGAGTACGGCTTCGCGAGAGAACTTAGGGACATTGTAAGCTCGGAGAAGGAAGGGTATGTAATTACGAAGCAGATCGCAAAACTTTTGAAAGGACTGAATTACGCGCAACTTTTGTCCATCGCCGACAAGATTCCGCTGGTTCGGGATGCCAAGGAAGTGGTCGGTGAACTCAAGAAGCGCGGCTATGTGGTGGGAATTGTCAGTGACGGATACGAATTTATTGCGCAACACATCGGCAACAAACTGTCTGCTGATTTTGCAATTGCCAATGAACTCGAGTTTTCCAACGGTGTGGCGACCGGTGAAGTTAAAATTCCCTCTTATTCAATGCGAACGAAAGACAGTCTCTGTAAACATAGTTTTTGCAAGAGCAACGTGATGCTTCATCTTTCGGAGAAGTACGGAATTCCGCGAGCGAATATTCTTGCAATCGGTGACAGCGACCCCGATATCTGTATGGTCAAGCACGCAGGCATTGGAGTCGCGTTCTGCTCCACCAGCAGTATTCTTAATCGCGTTGCGGATAGAGTGATCCTTCAGAAGACCTTCAAACCCCTTCTTGAGTTTGCACATTAGTGAAGACTCCCATACTCATTCAAACAAAACAACTCCGTGCGAAGGCAACCTGATAATCGTTGCCACGAGTATCACGGAGTTTATCCGTATAGAATGCGTGTAAAGAGTAAGCACAGTTCGTCTGAATAAGATTCCATTCGGGGTTAGATTGTTGTTTCCTCGCGGCGGCACTCAAGCCTCTCCCTATAGGGGCAGGCACCCTGAATGCCTCTCCAACTCCTCATTTTTTACCCAACTCCAGCCCCGTCCAGATCTTGTTAAGTTCAATAAAACGAAAATAATCATTATGCAAACGTTCTAGATTTCATATATTATAGGTATTGTAAAATAACAAGGTATTAGACTTTGTGAAAGATGGTGCACGCCCAAAAGTTAACACCCTGTTTATTAGAAACTCCCGTTCCGCCAATTGTTAGCGTTTTACACAGAAACAACCCCTTACAACCCCTCCTCGCCTCTTCAAAATCCCCACAAAAAACGCGGCGACTCTTTCAAGCCACCGCAATAATCCCAAGCACAAGCGAAGCGCAAGAGGTGCGTAACACGCACAAAAAAACAGCCCCGACTTTCGCCGGGGCCGCATTGAATCTACTTTGTCAAACTACTTATCTGCTCGTGCGTGCGGTGGTAGTTGGAATCTCGACAACACACCGTTGTTGGTGGTGGTTACATAGTAGTTCTGCCGATCTTGCACGCTGATGATGCCGACGTCAGTGTAAGACAATCCTGTTGATGTTCCGATTTCAGTAAACGCACCACCTATGCCGGGAGCGCGAAAGACGTGGAACGGAATGTTATCAGGATTGGCAGTCCAATTCAACACGATGTCGCTGCCGGACACACTGATGACCAACACAGGCCCGACTACAAAGGTGTCCGCAAGTGTGAGACTCCATTTGCCAAGTTCGTCTCTGAATCGAATTCCAAAGCGATGCAAACCGACAGGCAAACCGGTCAATACGGATACCGAGTTTTCCGCACCTTCATCCCAAGCTCCATCCTGCGGAAATGTCACTTGAACTCCGTTGCCGACACCGGGATCAACGTTGACAAAGTACTCAGCTCCGGCCAGTCGTGCAGTGCCGCTTGGACCGGCTCCTGACCAGACAAAAAACGGCAGCTTTTCGGTGTTGCTTCGTTGGCCTTCTTCGCTGATGTAACGTAAGTAAAAGTCGTGATGTCCGGGTCCTGCAAAATGCGGAACAAGTGACGCGAAATTCACATTTGCCGCATCGGCAATATCAACTTGCAACGGCGCTCCGCCGTCAATCCAATATTCGACCGCCGCAACGTCGAGCAGTGTTTGCGTGCCGTCAATTTCATCGTGCACGAAAACATAGCGGGCTTCATAGTTACTCCAGTATCCGCGCGAATCGAGATAGCGAACGGCAAGCTTGTGAGACTGATTGACGGTCAAACCAAGTGACGCGATGAGTGCGGAGTAGTTGATGGCTTGACCGTCGGTAACATCCACCGCAACGGGGTTCGCGCCGTCATAAGAGTACTCGATGTGAGTAATGTTGTAGTACTCGACCGATCCGCCTTCAAGCTGAATCGCAAAGAAGTAACGGGCTTCTGGGTTGCTCCAACGGCCATCTTCATCAAGATAGCGGACGGTGAACTTGTGGTTTTGATTGGGAGTCAAGCCACCGACTGGAAGCAGAGCGTAGAAGTCAATCTCGAAGTTATTGCCGATGTCATAAAGTGTCGGCGGCAAATTGTCGAACTGATACTCGACGTGCGTGATGTCGCGCCCATACCAGAGATTCGAAATCGGCGCGTGAATGAAGAAGTAGCGTGATTCGGTGTTGCTAACGTATCCGTTGGTGCCGAGGTATCGGACAGAGAATTTGTGTGCGCTATTCGTTGACAAGCCGGAAGTCGGAATCAGCGCGGCGTAGGACACGAGCGGATCATCACTGATGTCCACAAGTGTGGGTGCCAGATCATCAAACCAATATTCGGCGTGGGTAACATCTCGTCCCGCAAAGGTATTGGGGTCGGGTATGTGAATGAAAAACGCTCGCCGCTCGGTGTTACCCCATTGCCCTTCGTCGGATTTGTAGCGCAAGAACAGATAGTTCTCTCGGCCCGCTGTCAACAAATTGGTGGGAACGTTGAGTCCTGTGATGTTGACCGACTCGCCGGGTGTGATGGGGATGTCGGTTCCATTCCCGGGTCCGGGGTCAGTGTTGAAGAAGTACTCGGCCTCGGTGATGGTCAGCGCATTAGCGTGCGCGAACCACAACAGAAGCAGAGCGCAGAGTGCTCGATAACGCATGAGTAAAGACTACTCCTGCTTAGTAACGAGGACCGATGCGACCCGAGGAGACGACGTTCACACTGTCACCGACTTCAACGAGGTTGTCGATAGTCAGAGTGAGCGCAAATGGGAACGCCGGAATTCCGAGATCGACCATAGGCTTCGGACCGCCATAGATTCCGAGGTCAGAGCGCGAGTTGTCAAGGTCAAGAATCGAAGGATAACCGGTATCGGTGCAGGCCACTCCGCCGGTGCTTGCGTTAAGGTGGAGGTTTGTGGTTCCGAACGTATAGTTGGTGTTGTCGTAGCTGACAAAGGGATTATTGGTTCCGAGCGCAATGTTGTTCGTGAAGATTGCGGGGAAAGTGGGTGCGCCCTGTCCTGCGGCGGAATATTCGAACACGGAACCGACTGGAAGATTGCCGTATGTTGCAGTAGCTGTCCAATCCCAAAAAATGTTATTCAGTCCGATGACTTGTGGGACGCCTGTGAGATCAAACTGCCGTACGAAATTCAAGAAGACACAGTTGTAAATTTCAACTGTGCCGTTGTGCGGGCCAGCGATAGCAGTGTAGGCATTATTGGGCGTGATGCAGTTGAAGACGGTGTTGCGGATGACAATGTTGCCACCAGCGTTATTCTGAATGTAGAATGCGGCATTGCTGGTAGAATTGAGCACACAGTCGCTGACGTACATTCTGCCCGCGTTGGAATATACAGACATCAGGCTGGCGGACGGGGTCATGAAACAGCGGCGAACAGTAACGGAATCCACATTGGTGAAACAATACACTGAATGCGATCCGGCAGGAGTGAAGCGAAAGCCTTCAACGGCGGAACCATTGGCAACAGTATTGGCGAACTGGAGATATCCCTGCCATGTGCAAACATCCCAACCGGCGCCGATTAAGTGAATCTTCTTCCCAGTTGCGCCAAGCGCTTCCGGATAGTTGCCGGGGCCAACGACGATGGTGTCACCAGTTACGGCGGCGACGTAGGCGGCGTAAATCGTTGAGTATGGCGCGGATCCCGGATTCGGGGAAACGTAGCGGATGGTGGCGTTCGCGGCAAGCGCAGCAAATAGAAGCGAGCAGACGGTCAGAATTCGGAACATTGCCTTCATTAGTCAATTCCACATGTTTATGAAAAGTATTCAGTGATTTCCATGAAAAATCAGCCCTTAAGATAAGCACAATGTTGCGAGAAAACAACCGGGAAATGGGTCAGTACAAATTCAAATAAGTGCAATGGTGAAGAAAGTCAAACAGGCAAAAGAAAACCTCCGGCTTAGCCGGAGGTTGAACTTGCCTTGCATATATCTTTGGAATCGAGATTATCTCGACGCCGAGACACCATCCACAAGTTGTTCGAGCTGGATTGCAATTGCCCGCATAGACTCGGCCTGACCATTCAACTCTTCAGCGGCTGCGGCAGATTCTTCCGCGCTGGCAGCGTTGCTCTGGGTCAGCTCTCCAATTTCACGCACAGCTTTGCCGACGACTTCAATCCCCGAGGCCTGCGTTTGCGAAGCGCTCGAGATTTCGGTTACCAGCATTGTTACCTCTTCAGTTGCGGCAGAAACTGTTGACAAGCTATCGCGCAGCTTATTGACTTTATCCGCGCCGGACTTGACCTGTGTCACGGTTTCTTCAATGAGAGAGCTGGTATCTTTGGCAGCGTTTGCCGCACGCAATGCAAGATTGCGAACCTCTTCGGCGACCACTGCAAAGCCTTTCCCGGCCTCACCGGCGCGAGCCGCTTCAACGGCGGCGTTCAGCGCGAGCAAATTGGTTTGGAACGCGATCTCATCAATCGTCTTAATTATTTTGGAAGTTTTCTCCGCGCTCTGCTTAATGCTGCTCATTTCCTGATCGACAATCACCGCGTCTTGAGCAACAGCTTGAATACTGGAACCGGAGTCGGCCATCAGCTTTGCGGCCGAGGTTGCATCATCGGCGTTGCGATGAATCGTGTTGGTCATCTCATCCATCGTTACACGAGTCTGGTCGAGTGACGAGGCCTGCTCGCTGGCGCTTTGGGCCAGCAACTGGCTCGTTGACGATACCTGCGTTGAAGCTTGAGCAACCTGGTCGGCGCCTTCACTGACTGCTGCTACAATTCGGTGCAACGCGGCGCCAATCCTTTGTCCGTTCCACATTGAGAATAGAACCATCACAAGGCCGATGACGATTCCACACACAATCGCCCACCATTGCATGGTTGTGATAGATGCAATTGCTTGATCGCGGGTTTCGTAGGCGTCGTCCTTGTACATTGAAACGCCAATTACCCAATCCCACGGAGCGAAATAGGAGAGCGCAGCGACTTTGTCACGAGCTACGGTTTCGTCCTTGTTCTTCCACGGATATTCTTCGAATGCGACTTCGTTATCCTTCAGCGCCACACCCTTGTTCACGATAGACTGAATGAACAGGCGGCCATCCGAGTCTTTCGCGTCCCAAATCCGCTCGCCATCACTCTTGCCGTCTTTTGACAAAATATATGTACCGCGAGTGTCTCCGCTGCCGGACAAGATGTAAACGTATCCTGACTTGCCGACCTTCACTTCGCCAATCGCATGTCTTAGTGACGGTACGGCCTCCTGCTTCACTCCGTAGAACAACATGCCAATGATGTCACCGTTGTTGTCTTCAATCGGAGAATAGGAGGTTTCGTACCAAGAGTCCACGACAAAAGCGCGTCCGTCGTAACGCTTGCCTTTTAGGACTGAACTAATAACGGGGTTTGCCTGCCCGTCCGGATTGGTCGCCGGAATGTACGTTCCGATGGCGCGTGCCCCGTCTTTGCCAATAACGCTTGTGGCGACACGGATCATGTCACCGGATTCGTTCATGCGCTGGAAAACAGTGCAGCGGCCGGTTCCGGTTTGAGATGATGCATCAACAATGGGAACGTCTTCTGTCGGATCTTTGTGTATTCCAAACCACTGCCCGCCGACGAGCATCTTTGGCAAGCGAACCTCCCGCGACTCTTTCGAGAGTTGATTCACCGCAGTCCAAGTGACGGATTCGGATGATTCGCGCACACCACCGGCCTTGTCCACAAGAATCTGGGCCGTATTTAGTCCTGCGTCAACTTGTTGGCGAAGGAGATCATGTGCGACTTCGCACATGTGGTTCACATTGAACGCGATTTGTCCAAGTTGATCACGGCTCAATGTGTCCAGTTCAGCCGCGATCGATTCGGACGCACGTTGTTTCTGTATTGAGACCACAGTTAGAATCGCCATGAGTGGCAAGAGCGATGCTGTAATCGCAAGTCCGCTAATCTTTTTCTTAAGACTAAGTTTCATTTCCCAACCCCGTCAATAAAAGTGAAGTGACCCCGCCATGAGTAGAAGCAAAAGTGAGTCTAATTTGTCACACTTACTAATTGGCAAAAGCCAAGCCTATTTCCTAACAATTTCAAGAGACCCAAGAAGTTAAAGCTCCACTGGAGGTCCTTGGCGCTTGCAAGCAAGAAGATAACTAAATGTTCACAATAATTTTCTAATACACGCATTTTCAATTTTGCTTCAGGGGAAAGAAATGCGCGGGTCATTGAACTTCACGACTATAAATGGCCGATTGTAAGGCATCGTCAACCACTTGGTCGGGTACATAAAACAACAAACCCTCGATTTCTCGAGGGTTTGTGTCGCCATCCGCCGGGGCATGCGATTCCAAAATCCGTAGCTAAAAAACCATTCTTTCAAATATTCCGACTTCTCGCTCCAATTATTCGTCCTGCTCTTGCGCCTGCACGGCTGAATGTTTCACATGGTCGTAATATCGCAACCAGCTAATCAGGAGTCAAGGCTTTAACACTTCAAAAAATAAAAATGTTAGAGAAATGACCCTCCCGTAAAAGTCTTGAAATTCAGCAGATGAACCCAGAAGAAACAATTCTTGCACGATTCTCATGCCTCTCGGGTAATGAATACTGCGCAGTTTGAGCAATCTAACTTAAACATAAACAGTGGAGTGGGGTCAAGTCAGAAGAAAATCTCATTCCCCCCCTTGCAACTCTGCCACAAACGGCTTAGAATGCAGTCTTTATGAGAGAGACGAAGTCTTATTATTCTAACACATTTCCCGCAAGGAGAAGGCAGCGCATGAACCGTTGGACTGTACGGATGACCGGGGTAATGATCGCTTTGATGGCTTGGGCATGGGTCGCTCAGGCCGAGACAATGGAGCGTTCGCAGGTTGAGACCAAGTATAAATGGGACTTGACGGCGATGTATCCGAGCAATGAGGCGTGGGACGCAGACTACAAGTGGATCGAGAGCAAGATTCCGGAACTTGAAGCATTCAAGGGCAAAATCGGCAAGTCCGGCAAGGACCTGAAGGCCTATATGGACCTTGTGGTGGAAGTCGGCGGGCACAATGAGAATTTGTACACCTATGCCAACATGTCTCAACATTTGGACACGCGCGACCAGGTTTACATCGGTTTGCGTGACCGTGCGGACGTTATTGGCTCCAAGCTCTCGTCTGCATTGTCATGGTTTTCGACTGAGCTAACGGCCATTCCGCAGGCGACGTTGGACAAGTGGTACAAGGACGTCAAGGGATTGGATTTGTACAAGCAGTACTTCGCCAATGAAATGCGCCAGAAAAAGTATGTGCTTTCGTCGGATGAAGAGAAGATTCTGTCGATGTCCAACGAGATCGTGACGCAATCCGAATCCGCCGCCGAAGCGCTGCGCAACTCGGACATTCAGTTTCCCGAAATCAAGGGGCCGGACGGCAAGATGGTTCGATTGACGGAAGGAACTTATCGTGCGCTGCTCGAAACCACGAACCCGAAAGTTCGCCGCGAAGCCGCAATTGCGCTCCACGATGAATATGCGAAATACAAAAACACCTTTGCCAGCTTGATGGGCTCGAACGTCGCCGCCGAGGTTTTTCAGGCGCGCGCGCGCGGCTACAATTCGGCTTTGCATATGGCCGTTGACAACGACAATGTTGACACGACGGTTTACTTGAATTTGATTTCGACGGTCAAGGCTAATCTTGCGCCGCTGCATAAGTACTCGAAACTGCGTCGTGAAGCGCTGGGGTTGGACGAGCTTCACATGTATGACTTCAGCGCACCGATTGCCGGCGAGGCTCCGGAATGGCCATACGAAGACGGAGTTGCAACAATCAAGACGGCCTTGCAGCCACTCGGTAAGGAATATGGCGACGCGCTGGCATATGCCTATGATAATCGCTGGGTGGACGTCTATGAAACCACGGCCAAGCGCAGCGGCGCATACTCATGGGGCAGCTACAAGAGCCATCCGTACATGCTCTTGAACTATCATAGTACGCTCGACGACGTGTTTACGAACGCGCACGAAATCGGCCATACGATGCACACTTGGTACACCTATAAGTACCAGCCGCAAATCTACGCCGAGTACGCGATTTTCGTGGCCGAAGTGGCTTCGACGTTCAACGAAGCGCTGTTGATGGATCATTTGCTTGCCACGGAAACCGACCCGCAGAAGCGCTTGGTGTATATCAATCAATACATCGACAACATTCAAGGCACGATCATTCGTCAGACTCTGTTTGCCGAATTTGAGCTTGAAATGCACCGCATGTACGAAGCCGGCGAGCCGTTGACGGCGGAATCGTTGTCGGCCTTGTACAAGAGGATTTTGACCGAGTATTACGCGCCGGAAGTGACGATTGACGACCAGTATGCCTATACGTGGATGCGCATTCCGCACTTCTACTCGAATTTCTATGTCTATAAGTATGCGACCTCGATGGCCGCAGCGTTGGCATTGTCGGACAGAGTCGAAAAGGGCGGCGAGCAGGAACTAAAAGACTATCTTGGTTTCTTGAGCGGCGGTTCCTCGAAGTATCCGCTTGATTTGCTTAAGGGCGCGGGCGTGGATATGTCCACTCCGGCTCCGATTGAAGCGGCGATGAAGAAGTTCGGCGAATTGGTGGACGAACTCGAAGTGCTGCTGGCCGAAAACGCGAAAGCCGACGGCAAAGGCCCGAAGGCTAACGACGCGGAAGGCAAGAAAACGAAGAGCAAAAAGAAATCAGATCTGTAAACAGATTTGTACAAAGACAAAAGCCCTCGGCGTTTGTCGAGGGCTTTTTGTTTCTGTCTGTTAGATTTTACTTGGGCGGGTCCAAGACCCCAACGACTTCAAGAAAATCGGTGTCATGCCATAGCGTAGTCCAGCAGTCTTCGTGACGGACGGCGCGTGCATAACCGGAGTCGAGCGCGATGACCGTGCGAAGTTGACGCAAGGCTTGCTCTTTTTTCCCAGCTTTGGCTAACATGCAGCCGCAGTGCCAGATCGCTTGACGGTTTGTCGAGTCGTACTTCTCGGCGTTCCTGTAGGCAACTTCCGCTTCGTCGTCGCGCTTGAGATTATCGAGCATGAGTGCGAGGCCGTGCCATGCCTGCGAATTTTGGGGATTGTATTTCAGCGAGGAATCGAACAGCACCAGACCGGAGTCATAATCTTCATAGGAGTATTGATCCCAGCCGAGTTCTTCAAAATCATCGGAGAGAAACAGTGAATCATCTTTCGAAGTGACGGGAGCGGTTTGCACTCCCGGTTGCGAGTGGTCGGCTGTTCGGCACGAGCAGCAAGAAAACGCGGCGGCTATTGCAATCCAAATTATGCGGCTACCCCAAGAGCTTTTTGACGACACGTGGGCCTCGATAGATAAACGACGTGTAAATTTGGACCAAATTTGCACCTGCGGCAAGAGCAAAACGGACGCGCTCGGGCGTATCAATTCCTCCGACGGCGATGACGGTTGCATCAGACGGCAACTCGTGGCGGACGATGTTGACGCACTCGATCATGCGCGGAAAAATCGGCGAACCGGATAGTCCGCCACGATCCAACGAAGCGGCGCGGGAGACTTGTTCCCGGCGAATGGAGGTGTTGGCGCAAACCATTCCAGCCAAACCTAATTCTCGCACGACTGAAGCTGCCGTTACGAGGTCTTCGTCGGCCAAGTCCGGCGCAACTTTGAGCAGAAGTGGTTTAAGTCCTTTCGTGATCTCCAACAAAGGAGATAGCAATGCGCGTAAGGAGTCTGCCTGCTGAAGTGCGCGCAAACCGGGAGTGTTTGGCGAAGAGACATTTACGACAAAATAGTCACCGAACTCTAACAACTCGCGGAGCACGGCTTGATAGTCGTCACCCGCATTCTCGAGCGGCGTGGTCGCATTCTTTCCGATATTAATACCAACGGGGCGTGCCAGCAGTTCCCGCTCACGCAAAGAAATCAGACGTTTCTTGACCGCCGTCATGCCTTCGCCGGGGAAGCCCATTGCATTGACGAGCGCGTGTGCTTCAGGGAAGCGCCACATGCGCGGCTTGGGATTGCCGGGCTGCGGACGGGGCGTGACCGTGCCGATCTCGACCGAGGAAAAGTTCAGCGCAAAGAGTGCAGGCAAGACGCGCGCATCTTTATCGAAACCGGCAGCAATCCCGAGCGGATGCTCGAACGTTAAGCCCATCGTGTGAATTTGCGCGGAAGAACTTTTTCCGGCAACGCGCGCAATCAGATTGCGGCCGCTTGCGGTGTCGCCGAAAATCTCAAGCCAACCGAGTACGCGCTCGTGCGCCTTTTCAGGATCGGCGGAAAACAACAGCGGTCTGAGCAGTTCATACATTGGATTAGAACCTCAAGCCGGTTGAGAATACAAAATCGAACTCGTCATCGCGGTTTCGCGCGGCGCTGATTTCGAAGATTTGCACATAGGGAAAACGAATATGCAGTGCGGCGCCGTAAGCATAGACGTCAGTGCGCAAGCCATCAAGCTGCGTTTGCGCGCGCTCAAAAAAGACCGATCCGCCGAGCCAGAACGGAATATCGTCTCCATATCGTCCGACGAACGGGACGTCGTAAGTAATCTCGCGCGTTAGTGGGAAACGCAGCTCGGCCTCACCGCCCAAATAGGTTGCGGCCTCGGTTTGCACGCTTGAATAGCCGCGAAATTTGTCCGAGAATCCGAAGTAGTAACGCGCCCACGCCGGAGTCGATGATTGCGCGGTGCCGCCGTACATGCGTGCCGCGAGTGTGAGGGGACGAGTGGATTTTGCAAACGGAAGATAGGCCGCGAAAACGGCGCGCGAGCGCACAAATCCGACAGTACCAAACGCGCTTTCGATATCACCGCGCGCGAAGACACCGTTGGTAGGATACCACTCCAAATTGCGGCGGTCGAGAATGATGTACGGCGCAATCCAACCGGTTTCAAAATTTGTTCCGGAGGCGGGAAACTCATCACTTTCTTTGACGCGATCGTATTTCAACAGGACACCGACGCGGGAGGGTGCGCCGCGTTTGGTCGCGATTTCAAAATATGCGCGGTCATTTCTGAGTCTGCGGGAGAAACCGAGCACCGAGGCGTGCCGGTCGGAGACGCGCATAGAACGCACGCCAAAACTAAGCGCAACCGGTTTGCGCGCCGAGAGCCAGCGCGTGCGGTATTCGATGCTGATGCCGGAGCGCGCACCAAATTCACCGAGTACGCCGACCATCGCTCCCGATCCGCGATGATTGATATCGGCGCCGCCGGCGGTGAAGACGACAATGTCCATGATTCGGTCAGGTTCTTTAAGAGCGTCGTTCAGCGAACCTTCGACGGCATCGGCGCCGAAAACCGGAATGAAGCGGAATTGTTCTGAGACTTGCACGGTCACAACGCCTTCATCATCGTAGTCAACGCGCGCATTATTGAAAATTCCGAGCGACAATAGACGCAGGCGCGCGGCCTCAAGATCATCCGTGGTGATGCTGTCTTCAACATCGAACCTGAGTTCGCGTTCGATGACCCACGGCCGGGTGATTTGATTGCCGACCAAAACAATTTCAGAAACCTGAAATGGAGTCGATGTTGCGGCAAGGAGCGGCGAACAGAGGAGCATGACAAGGATGATCAGCATTTAGCGCCACTCAAATTGTAGATAGACCGTGAATGAACTACTGGACGTGCTTTGCGCTTTTGACTCCTGCTCGGCTGTGATTTTCATCCAATCGAGGAGCCTATAGTCAATCGAAACTTTTTGTCCGGCGCGCGGGTCTTCGATGGATTGGAACACGCGGATAAACAATCGGTCGGTAACGTAGGTGCCAAGCTCAAGTTGGCCGGATGAGAGATCATTTAAGCCGCCGGGGCCGGGCCGGAATTCAAACACGTCGAGACCTGACGCTTTGGAAACAATGTCAGAGACTTGCCCGCTGGCCGCATCCACGACAGATTGTTCAGCGTTGAAACCGCTGCCGCCTTCTGAACCGAGATTTGCAAACGGCAATAGTCGTTGGATGGCTTCATCTTCGGACATTGCTGCGCCGTCGTCCCATTTGCCGCTGAAAGTCGCCAGTGAGCGATCGGGTGTGCCCGTGAGTTTAACTGTTACCGTGTAGCTGCGCTCTTTCTCGTTGCCTTTGTAATCGGCGGAGATATTGAGTTCGGGGCTTGTTGCCGGGCCGTCAAAACGGAAGGACGAGTTTTCGGTGATGCGCAATTCTTGGCCGTAAAATTTTACGGTTCCACTACGAATGGCGATTTCGCCGTTTGCCAGCGCTTCTTCGTAGTGGTCTTTTTCGAGCCGCAACTCGCCGAAAAGTTCCGTGTTCAGACCTGCTCCGCGAATCCAGAAATTGCCCGGTAAATTCAAATCGAGCGCGAGCGACATGGATTCGTAGAGTGCATTGGGATTGAATCCTGTTTCAAGCGAATCTCCGCGCATCACAGCGAGCACGCTGTCCATGTTAATCGGCGCGACCGACTTGGAGGCGGATTGCGTCAAGCGAAACATGCCTTCTTCAACAGTGATGTTTCCGGTCGCATTCAAGGAATCAAACGGGCCGACGAGCGCGATGTCGCCGCTCACGCGCGCTTTTTGTATTCGCGACGAGACTGCTTCAAAGTGATCGAGATTCACTTTCAGATCAAGCTCTTCGGGCCACGGCACGCCGAGCCGCGCGAAGCCCGTTCCCGTCAAGGTTCCGCGGCTCGTCGCGCGAAATGTATTTACAATCAGCGAATCGCGATTGAGATTTGCGTCGAGCACAATCCACTTATAGGCAATGCCGTAGCGCGGGTCGCGATAGAAACCATCAGCAAGATGAACATCACCATCCCAATTCGGCTCGAGAGCGCTACCCTTTAGATTCAAATCGGCGGAAAGATAACCGTCAAGAATTGTTCCGGCCGCCATCCACGGCGTCAAGCGATCAAGCGGCAAAGAGTCCACGCGCATTGTACCTGATAACTGCTCACCCTCGGGAATGCTCAAACCGTTCTGCATGGAAAATGACGCGGGCAACGAAGCGGAAGCAGCCAAGGCTGTATCGCCCGACCAAAGATAGATCACATTAGCTTCAAGCATTCCGCTATTACCGAGAGAAGCATTCAGTGTAATCAAATCCGCTAACGGCGCTTTTTGATAGGTTACGTCACGAACGGACAGCTCCATATTTCCAGAGACCGCCTGATCTGTACCACTGACTTGCAAGCGCACGTTGAGATCGCCGTCGGGGATTTCTTCACGGAGTATCGGCGACAACGCGCCAGTCCGCAATCCTGAAAATTCGACGACGAGGTCTTGTGTTCCGGGATTCTCAAGATAACCCGTCGAGCGCAGCACGCCGTAATCCGAGCGCATGACTAAGGCTTCGATCTCGTAATGCAAGCTGTCAAATGAAACAATGACAGGAAAATCGTTTTTCCACGACGTGCCGTAAAGATTCAGCCCAAGGTTGTCCAACTCGATGGAATACGGTTGTCGCGAAAAATCGGCGGCTCCATTTGCGGACACTTGCAACGTATCACCGCGAACGGCGAGCGAACAGGTGAAACTTGGGGACAACCACGCGCCGCTCAACGTGACGACTACGGGGGTGATTGTTTCTTCGGCAACATTGATTGAATCGCAATTCAGAGAAGCTGAGATTGTCTCAGCGCTTGTCGAAAGGTTGTGCAGATCAACCGAAACGTTGTGCGACATGATTTCGCCGAATGAAAGCTCCGAACTTGCAAGTTTTCCGGTGAGGGTAAGGTCGGCGAGTGAGTCGTCGGCGATGGCGATTTGAGCGGCGCAAATTATTTTCAAGTCGCCGGACAGTGAATCTACTTGCGGGAAATACGGCGCCAATAGATTGCGGAATTCTTTTATTTCGGGGAATGTGGCGGAAAATTCAGAGGCGATGCTATTGGTGTAATCTCCGCGCGCGAAGACCAAAGCCGAGGCACTGCCAAGCTGCATCCGTGTGGAGTCAAGAACGAAGTTCGTGCCGTTCACGGTGGCATGAAACGCCAGACTGTCGAGTTCATATTTCCCGAACGACAGCGCCTTTAGCTGCAAGGCGGCGTCAATGTCCAACTCTTGATTCGGAAAATTGTCGAGCGTAAACTCGGCAAGGCCGGATAAGTTTGAGAGCGAATCGGGAATGGCCGGAACAAATTTGTGCAGGTTGGCATCGGAAAGCACCGCTCGTCCGTACAGCGAAACGGAATCAGGGTTCAGTCCGTCGGCACGTAAGCGCACGTTGAACGAACCTGCGTTCGTGCGAATCTCTCCCGCGAGTCCGGCGCCATTGACAAAGAGTTCAGTTTCCACGTCTGCGGCAATCGTTACGTCGCCATAGAACGAACTGTCCAACTCAACACGGCCTGCCCAATCGTGCGTCCAAGAAGAATCTCGGCTCTTGGTTAGCGCAGCGCGGCCGTTGAGTTCATGTGCAACGGAATCGCCGATCCAGTTTGACAAATCAAGTTTCTCGAAAGCCGCGCCGAGCGAGACACGGGGTTCTGTTTTGTAATCCTCGATCTCGACGTCACCTTTGACATGCCCGATCTTGGTAAGAGTAATGTCAAATTGCGATGTGAGGTCATGAGACAAAACATCGGACTTGGCCGAGAGTCTGACCTCGCCCAAGTCCGGCAGTCCGGGCGCCCATGTCTGCTGAATATATTGCGATGAGCCATCAAAGAGAACTTCACCGGCAAACAACGAATCGGAATAGGGCCGCACGACGCCGTTGCTTGAAAGAGAAAAGCTGCTCGCTTGGTTCAATTTGATCGCGTAGGTGATAACGGAGTCAGTAATGAAAACATCGCCGGAAAGTTCGTGATTGACGAATACTTGCTGAAACGACGAGTCAATGCGAACAGCGAGGGTGTCAATGTCAAGTGACAATCTATCTAATCGAATCCAGAGTGGCGCCTTCGTCGTGTCGGAATTTGTGGCCGGCGCAGTGTGAAATGTCTCGGACAGATTATTCCCGGTCGAGTCCATCGTGAAGACGCCGCTCATACCGTCAAGTGTGGCCTTCAGAATATGAACTCGACCGCGCACAAGGTCCCACGGTGCGATCCACGCATTGACTTTGTCGGCGTGAATGACGATGTCTCCGCTCGGGTCGCGCAGGATGAAGTTGTTCACATTGACCGTGCCGTGCAGTTTCAATGAGATGTGATCCACTTCAATACTTCCGGCAATCATTCGATTGACAATCTTAAGCGCACGCTGAGCGACGTACTGCTGAACGGGTTCCTGTTGAATCAAGAAAAATGCACCTGCCGCCATCGCGCAGATTAGCGCGACGGGCCAGAGCAAAAGTCTTGTCAACCACTTGAACATCAGAATGCCGATCCCAACAAGATGTGAATCGCCCACTGTCGCTCGCCGAACTCGTTCTTGCGCAACTGATACCCGAAATCGGTGCGAATGGGGCCGATGAGCGTCAGAAATCTTAATCCTGTGCCAACGGTAGTGTAGAGATTATTTATTCTTGCGTCGCGCGCTTCGGGCCAGACATTACCGGTGTCAGTGAACAAAATAAGTGCGACAGGTCCCCATACGTCGCGCTGAACTTCAACGGTGCCGAAGATCGAGTGATTACCGCCGAGCACAAGCTTATCGTCATCGGCAGCGCGTGGGCCAATCAAGTTGCGGCCCCAACCGCGGATGTTGGAAACTCCGCCCAAACGAAAGCGTTCGTTGATCGGTGTTTCGCTCGATTCGTGCAGTGGTCCCATGAAGCCGACTTCGCTGCGCATAGCGATAACTGTGGAGCGGTTCAGCGGCATCAAGACGCGGCCACCGATTGTTGCGCGCCACCAACGATCATCGAGTTTCCAGAGCAGTCCCGATTCCGCGAGCGACAAGCTAACAACCTGTCCCCGGCGCGGCACAAGTGGGTTGTCACGCGTATCCCAACCGAATGCGAAACTCTCAATTGAAATGGAGCTTGTAACGCTCTGGCTGCCGACCGAGTCCACTTTGACGTCCTGTCGACCAAACTTGTTCGACAATGAAACGGCGACTTTCGGCAGCGGAGAAGAGGAGATGCTCGTTTGCGCGGACGACGTGCGAACAATTGTTCCGACGTTGTATTGATACTCCCACGACGGAGAAATCGTGACATCGGTAACGTCAAAGGGGGTGTGCGGCCAGAAGAGGGAGAAGCCGATTTTGCGGTCGATCTCTTTGGGATCATTGAACAATCCGGCGGTGTCCAACCTTTGGGGGTCGCTCAACAGTTTTGAGACCGCCGTTTCGAGCGTGAATCTGCGTCCACGTCCGAAGAAATTCAGATCGCTCAGCTCGCCGGAGAGGTGAACGCTTTCTTCGGTGTCGTAGCCCGCGCCGGTTCGCACAATATAGCGGTTGCCTTCTTCGGTGCGGATCAGCACGTCGAGCGTATCGGAAGGCTGTTTCAAATCAACGTCCGCGCGCACCATGCGAAAGGTTTCGAGCCTAAGTAGTTTCTTGCGCGTTTCGTCGAGCAGGAGCGGGGAATAGGGTGTGTACTCGCGATAGGCCAGCTCGCGGCGCGCGGTGCCTTCGGCGACCTGTTTAAGTCCAGTGATGCGAGTCTGGCCAAAGCGGCAAAACGGCCCGGCTTTCAGGTTGAATACAACATCGGCGGAGTCGTTGACGACGTTAAGCGTATCAAAAGTTACGTCGGCGCGCGCGTGTCCGATTAAGCGGAGTTTGTAGCGCAGCGTATCGGCGGCGATTTGAAGTTCGGTTTGTGATAGACGCTTACCGAGATGAATGGGCAATCTTTCCGACCACCGCGCTGAGTCAACACCGGCTTTTGATCCGTCGGTTTGGCGCATACTCCAATGTTTGAGAATGAGCGGCGCGCCTTCATCAATTTGAACGACTAAGCGTAAATCTTCCTTATCTTCACGCGGGAGGACTCTGCCGATCACAACGGCATGCGGAAAGCCTTCATGCGCATAGAATTTCTCAACGCGCAAGAGATCGGCGGCAAAGTCTTCAGCGTAGAACGTTGAGCGCGAACCGATGGGGACGTAGCGGCGCAGCCAAGTCGGTTTTTCGGTGGCCATGATGTCCAGCACGTCCTGCCGCGCGAACGCATGAATGCCGGGGAACTCGATGACGCGAATGGGCCAACCGGTATAACGTTGCCAACTCTCATACTCTTCGAGCGTGAATCCGGCGCGCGCCGGAGCCGTCGAGCACACGAGCAAGAGGAGAACTGCAAGGGCAGGAATATATCGGGATAGATTACGCATGTAACCTTGAAATTAGGCGAAAATCAAGCGGAAAAGCAAGACTCTTGGAACGAAAACGGCCCGTCTGTGTGACGGGCCGCTCATAAATTGAAGAGATTGGAGGCTAATCGGCAGGGGCGTATCTGCGGAACCAGCGTCGCTGACTCCAGCCGCGCAGGAGTTGCGACGCGCGCTTGGACGGTTCCTGGCGCGTGTCTTCGCGATCGCCTTCGAGCATTGCGGTGAGTCGGTCAATACCGGTTAACCCAGTGCGCAGGGCCTCGATGTCAGGCAATCCGAGGTTCGCTTGTCCGGCAGCGATTTGCAGGCGCACACGCTGTTCGACAGAATGCAGCATTCGATCTGTCCACTGGAGAAAATCCTGCTCGATCAACTGCTGCACGGTTTTGTTTGCGCGGGTAATTTGCGCGCGTCGGGCGGCGGAGATTTCCTCTTTCTTGCCGGTCAACGAACCGACAAGACCTGAGCGCTCACCTCCGCCTTCGGGAAAGATGCGCTTCTGGTTCAACTCTTCTTCGATTAGCGGAACCAACGCTGCGGGATTCCAGCGCATTTCAACTTCTTTGAGCGAGATCGAGCGCAACTCAACACGAACAGCAAGAGCGCCGAGGCCTTGCACAAATTCACCGAGGCGCTCGGTTAATAATTCATGCAGCGGTTTCCACAGCGATGGGAGCGACAAGGCTTGCAGATAGGTGCTCGTTTGCGGCCCGGGCTGACGGGGATCAAGCAGCGCCGCGACGGCGGGACCGCTCGATTTCTTGCCGAAGAAATCATCCAGCACATTGCGGATTCCGTTGCTCCAGTTGCGGCGGTATTCACCGAGCGTTTGGCGCGTCGTCTGCAAACGCATGTTCTGGCGATCGATTTCAATCGTATATTGCTGACGCAGCGAGTCGAGTTGATCCACTAACCGCGGCATGATAAACTGCCACGTGGCCGCATGAACGGCTTCGCGTTCTTCGAATGATTGCTCGCGCATCGCATAGAGTTCGCTGAAGAGCTTCGGCCTGACGTCATCGCGGACAATTTCAGTTGCGGCAAGCTGATGCGCGACCATGCCGGGGCGCGAGTACCAACCATGAAATGCGCCGGGAATTTCATCACCGATAAATACCATTACCTGCGCGCCGACCATTGCTTCCAAAACGCTTGGCGCACCGGAGTGCAATGCCAGAGCTTGCACGTCGGGAAGCCACGCGAACCGCCATTGCGCGTCGGACTCGATCTCGCGGCGCATTACAGTGACGCGGTCGGGCGGAAGCGCCGTCGATAAGAGTGCGCTGAGTGCGGATTCGGAAAGTTCTCGTTCAGTTGCGCCGAACTGCACCGTCATGCGGGGCGTGCGACTGGGCTCGACCCACCACATAATAGGCGTTTCGGGCACATCGTAGAACTCAGTCTTTATGCCCAGACAATGTGCGAAATCAGCCGCCATCGCGGCATCGCCGCCGAGCAGCGTCATCACGGGCCGTTCATCGCAAACTTTGCTGAATGCTTCAAGCACCGGCAGACGCAGATTCGTCTCGCGGCAAAGCGTAAGCATCTCCAGCATATGCGGCGCGGCGATTGCGCTCGTATCGTGATCTGATTGAGCAAGCAGGTTTGCCAGAAAAGCGTGAGCGCTTTGGGCCGATCTATAGAATCGTTCGGACATTAAGTTGCTCCGCTTACAGGCCTAAGAATGAGAAGAAATTATAGTGCAGTGCAACCTGCAGCACGACGCCGCCGATAATCAATCCGGTGATAAGTTTGAATTTCTTCTTGGCCTCGGTTTCCTGCTGCTCTAATTTGGAGACCATTTCGGCGCGCAGCGCGGTTTGGCGCTCGGCCTGCGTGTTTTCGATGAACTCAAATTTCGACTGCACAAGCTGAATCACTTCACGGCGGAAGGCGGGTAGATCACTGCGCTGGAGTTTTTCAAGTTCCGCGTAGGTCGTCATGTGCATTTGCGTAATCTCGGTGAGCTTGGTCTGCTCGGCGCCTTCGATGCGGCGCAATTCTCCGCGCAAATCGATTAGCGATTTTGACAGCTCTTCGCGGGTTTCCTGCACCGACTTTGACGAATGTGAGAAATTCTTGTCGTGATCAGACTGTGAGCGGCGGACGGCTTCAAGCATCTGTCCGTGCTTTTCCATCATTTTGTTGAGCAGCGGATAGAATTTCTTTTGGGTCTCGGTTTCATTCCGCATCTCCTGCATGACGGTCAGGATGTTCGTCGCGTCACCGGCAATGCCTTGCAGAGCAAGCTGGTTGCTCTGGTGCATCGTCTCGACGAATTTCGAATAGCGTTCGAGGGCTTGCGGAACCGAGCGAATCTGTTCAAGGAATTTGTCGTAAGCGCCGTCAATAACCTCTTTCAAACGCGCGGCATTGTCATCGTAGTTGGCGCGGATGGCCTCTTTCAGGACTTCGAGCTGCTCCTGCTGTTTAGAACGCAACGCGCTGACCTCGGTGGCCACGACCTTAACATGACCTTCAATGGCGCGGGTGAAGCGTTCGTTTTCTTCGCGCTTGGTTTCAAAGCCCGAAAGTTTTTCGTCAATCAGATTGGCCGCTCGGGAAACTTCACCCGCCAATTCCCGCGACGTACCTTCCTGTTGTTTGCTTTGTTCTTTGACGAAGTTGTCGAAGCGAAGTAGATCGGCGCGCAAAGCCTCGCCCATCGTGTGCAGATGGCTGTCAACTTCATTCCGCAGCGTGGTCAGATGGTCGTGGAATTCCTGCGCCATCTTGCCGGTGACCTCTTCTGTGCGCTGCAAGACTTGATCAAAGCGACCATCGTATCGATTGCGCAATTCCATGACGCCCGCTTCGATCCGTTCACGGGTAACGCGCGATTCGTTGTTGTGCTGATCGAGGAGCTTACCGACTTGTTCTTCGGTATGGCCTAAGAGCGTTTTCAGCTGGCCGAACCAGCCGTCGAGGTTGTCGGCTAGGCTGTGCAGTTCGTGGCCTTGCGCATTGATCTGTTCGAGCGAAGAGCCGAAGCTCTGCACAAGCTGTTGCGTGCTCTGTGCGCTCTGTGCGACAAGGACGTCGAATTGCTGGCGGTTTTCGCTGGTTTGCTTTGAGATATTCGCCAGCGTGGACGAGCGCTCTTTGCTCAGCCGTTCGAGCCGGACGAGCAACTCTTTTACGGCTTGCTGTTCTTTCTCGACACGTTCGGTTTGTTTTTCGGTGATGTCAGCGAGGTCGAGCGCGAAATCAGCGAGATTTTTTTGAATCTCGCTCATTTCATTGACACCTGACTTGCGGAGTTCATCAAACTCGCGCAGGACGCGGTTTTCCAAACCGCCTAATGCAGACGTGAAGACAGTCGGATCAACAGCGGCGGCTGGCGCGGGAGCGGGTTGGCTCTCGTCGTGCTGTTGCTGTTGTTCCTGTTGTTGCTGAACAAGCTCGCGCTCGACGCGAAGCATAGCGTCCATCTGGTCGCGCAGACGAACGAGCGCGCTGTCAAGTTCAGCTTGAACCTTAGGGGCAACCGCGCGCAAAGCTTCGTCGATTGTCTTGTCAATCTTTGTCAGCCTGTCGCCGTGGTCGCGCGTGTTGTTCGAGAGCAAATCGCGCAGCTCTGAGGAGTGGCGAGCCAACTCTTCGGCTACGGCAGATTCTGTACGTGTCAGGAGTTGCGCGAGTTCTTCACTACTTGGGGCGGCGACGCTTTGCACGGCAACGCTTTCGCTCTGCTGTTGCGGCGCGAAGCTGTGCTGTTCGGAAACGCGCGAAGTCAGTTGGCCAAGTTGGGTAATCTCCTGCTCGGCTTTTCGGCAGAGTCCGTCAAGCTTAGAAGAGAAGCTGCGCAGTTTCTCATCGATTTCGTTGGAAATGCGCGCGAGATTTTCGCGGCTGGAAGAGTTTTGCTCTGCTAACAATCCGGCTTCGTTGCGCAAAGCCTGATCAAGCTCGCGGTGGGTTGAGGCAAGCTGGAGCAGAACCTCCTCGGCCTTAGCGCGCATTTGGTCGCCGCCGGCACGCATTTGGGTCTCAATCTCTTTGACCCCTTCCAACATTCGCGTTCCTGCCGGAGCAAACACATCGCGTAGGCGGTCCACGCCCTTCGCAATCTGTTGCAGGGTTTCACCAGACTGTTGTATATTGTCCAGACCCTCGGCAAGTTTACCCAGCTCCTCTCGGAACGCTGGTATAAACTGTTGTTCTGTAAGGTCTTGGGTAAAAGTTTCGAGAAACTGGCGCAGCGGTTCAACAAGTTCAGCGCCCGGGGTGGGCTTAGCTGGCGTCATACATAGGCTCCTTGATGCATACAATTTGACTCATCCGGTCAGAACTGTGCAAGCTTGGGACCAGTAATTGACGCGGGCCTGCAACATTTTGCGGGAAAGGCCTCTCCTAATCTTCAGAGCCGCCGGGGCGGCTCACTCTACAGTCTGAAAACAGGCTGTTAACTGGAACTTGATGAGTAATTGGTTAAAGCATGTCAAGAAAATCTAAGAAAGTTCTCTGGATCGTCATCGCTGTCTTGGTGGTCGGCGGTGGCGCTGTTGCTTACCAGCAGCAAAAGAACAAAGAGAAACCCGCGACGCAAGTAACCGTTGAAACGGCGGCGCGTCGTCAATTGGTGGCCACAGTTTCCGCCGAGGGTAAAATCGATCCGGTTACTCAGGTGAAGGTGTCCGCGGAAATTCCGGGCCGCATTATCAAACTTGCGGTCAAGGAAGGAGATATGGTTCAGCAGGGCGATTTTCTCGTGGAACTCGATCCTGAAATCTATATCTCAGCGCTCGACGCCGCAAAGTCGGCCTTGAAATCGGCGCAAGCCAGCAAACTGAAAGCGGACGCCGATTACAAACGCGTGTCGGAACTTGTGGCTCGCGGAATGTCGTCGCAGGCCGATTTAGATGCGATGCTCGCCGCTGCGCAGCTTGCCGAAGCGGATTTGGAGCGCGCGCAAGCCAACGAGCGGCAATCGCGCGAGAATATGAGCAAGACCAGACTAAGCGCGCCGATGTCAGGCACGATTTCCGTGTTGAATAAGGAAGTCGGCGAATTGACGCTCGGTTCGCAGTTTCAAGAAGACGTGATTCTCATCGTCGCCGACTTGAGCAAAATGGAAGTGAAAGCCAACGTGGACGAAAATGACATTGTTACGGTGGCATTAAATGATACGGCTCGGATTGAAATAGACGCATTCCCTGATACGACCTTCGCCGGATTGGTTACTGAGATTGCACAATCGGCAAGCAATATCAGCGGTTCGGGTGATTTTGGCGCGGACGTCTCGGCCACCAATTTTGAAGTCAGTGTCGTGTTGATTGACCAAGTTCCGGGGATTCGTCCGGGAATGTCTTCAACCGTGGATATTGAAACGGATTACCGCAACAACACGCTCTCGGTGCCGATTCAGTCGGTCGCGGTGCGCAAAAAAGGTGAGGGCGAAGCCGTAACACTCACGCGTGAAACGGACGACGTGTCCTCGCGTCAAATGGCCGAACAGGTCAAATCGGGCACGATTGACACCACCAAGCTGGCGTCGAAAGATGAGCTTGAAACCGGTGTCTTTCTGTTCGTGAACGGTGAAGCGACTTGGACGCTTGTGAAGACCGGAATTGCGGCGGACCGTTTCATTGAGATCGTGAGCGGCGTGTCCGAAGGTGACTCGATTATCACCGGCCCATACCGCAGTTTGGCGCGCGATATGAAGAACAAAGATAAGGTCGCGGTCGAAGAAAAGAAGGACGAGAAGAGCGACAAAGAGAAGGGTTAAGCGCTCTTCTGATTGATTCCGAATTGCACATTACACCTTTCCATACATGCCAGACCGCAAGACTATCATAGACATACAAGAGATGCGCAAAGTGTACGACTTGGGTACGATCCAGGTTGAAGCGTTGCGCGGAGTCAATGTGAACATTCTCGAAAACGACTATGTGGCCATCATGGGCCCGTCGGGTTCGGGTAAATCGACGTTGATGAATTTGATAGGTTGTTTAGACACTCCGACCTCCGGTGAGTATATTCTTGCCGGCGAGCGGGTGGCGCACCTTTCCGACCGGCAGCTTGCGGAGATTCGCAACCGCCGGATTGGATTTGTATTTCAGACCTTCAACCTCCTCCCTCGCGCGTCTGCGCTGCAAAACGTGGAACTCCCTCTCGTCTATGCAGGTGAATCCCCCTCGGAACGGCGCAGGCGCTCGAAGGAGGCGTTGGAGGCTGTTGGTTTGGGCGACAGAATGAAGCACAAACCAAATGAAATGTCAGGCGGTCAACGGCAGCGTGTGGCGATTGCGCGCGCGTTAGTGACCAATCCTTCGATTATTCTTGCCGACGAGCCGACGGGTAACCTCGACTCCAAGACCGGCGATGAAATCATGCAATTGTTCGAGAAGATTTACGCCAACGGCAACACGATCATTCTTGTCACACACGAAGAGGATATCGCGCGTCATGCCCGCCGGATCATCCGCCTGCGCGACGGTCTGGTTGAATCCGATCAAGCCGTGAATCGCGCTGCCTAACCATTTATTCGCGGCGGCATCCGCTGCGGATGCCCCGAAGAGAACATGCGATTTTTTGTTGACGTCATAAACGGTTTACGAATAGCCTTTGGAGCCTTGCGCGCGAATAAGCTGCGTGCAGGGCTGACGACGCTCGGCATCGTGATTGGCGTGATGACCGTTATTATGATGGTTGTAATCGTGATGGGGCTGAACAAAGCGCTCAAGAGCCAGTTGGATTTTCTGGGAGCGGAGACCGTGTTTGTGTCGCGCTGGGATTGGCAGAGTAACAATTGGCGCGACATGATCAAGCGGCCCGACATGGAGATTGAATACATTGACGCTTTGCGAGCCGAGTCGCGCGAAATCGAAGCAATCTCGCCGTTCTTTGACCAGCAGATGACAGTTTCTTATCGCGGCGCGCAGCTTTCTCGTATCAATATACAGGGCGTTTCAGAAGAATTCTTTCTGACCAATCCCAAAGAGCTTGCAGAAGGCCGTGTGTTTACGGCGCAGGAAGTCAGCCGCAATGCCAATGTGACGGTTGTGGGACCGGACATTGCAAATCAACTCTTCCCGGATCAATCACCGATTGGAAAAGAGATCAAGATCGGCGCGTGGAATTTTGAAGTTATCGGTGTGACGACAAAGTACGGCAAAGTTTTCGGCCAGAGTTGGGATAACTTTTGCGTAATTCCTTACGGTGTTTTTCAAAAGCGATTTGCGGGGCAGAATTTTGACGGTTTGACGATTGTCGCGAAGGGCAGGGGAGAAGACCGGGTTGATGAGTTGACGTGGGAAGTGACGGGCATCATGCGCCGTTTGCGGCATCTTGACCCGCGCGAAGTCAATGATTTTGGCATCAACACGCAGTCGGCTATTCTTGAGCAGTTTAACTCGATGACCGCCGGAGTTTACGCGGGCGGAATTATTATTGGGTTCATTTCGCTGATTGTCGGTGGAATCGGGATCATGAACATCATGCTCGTTTCAGTCACCGAACGCACGGCGGAGATTGGCTTGCGCAAGGCTCTCGGCGCAAAGCGCTGGAATATCGCGTGGCAATTCTTAATTGAATCGGCAGTGATTTGCGCGATTGGCGGGATGATTGGAGTTGCGTTGGCGGCGTTGGTGTCGCAAGCGATCAACAGTTTTTTGCCCACGTACATGCCGCTCTGGGTTGTGCTGGTCGGCGTGATCTTCTCAGCCGTCGTGGGAATCTTTTTTGGTTTGTATCCCAGCTTGAAAGCGGCGCAGCTTTCGCCCATTGAAGCCCTGCGATCGGAGTAAAGTCATGGGTCAGAAATTTATTCGCGAATTGGGGTCATATTGGGAGTCGTTTCGCATGGCGCTTGAGGCCATGCGCGCTCACAAGATGCGCGCGTTTCTTACGTTGGTCGGTGTGGTGATCGGCGTATCCACGATCATATCGATGATGACCGTGCTCGGCGGAATCAAGTATAAGATTGACGATGCGATGTTGAACTCGCTTGGGGCGAACGTATTTCAGGTGCAGCGTTATGATAGCGACGGCGGAATTTCGTTTGGGCCTCGCCGTCGTAAGTGGCGACCGAAAATCGAGCAGAGCTACGCGCAAGAGATCAAGGACCGCTGTCCGGCTGTGCGTGCAGTGGGCGTCGAGTCGTGGTCATTTGGCCGCCGTTTGACACGCGGCGGATTGGAAACGAATGCCGATCACAGCATCGCCGGCGGCTCGGTTGAGTTCGGTCCGAACAATTCGCGTTATACACTCATGGGCCGGCCAATCACGCAGCAGGATATTTCTTCGGCGCGCCGCGTCATCGTATTGGGTTACGACGCCTACAAAACACTTTTCGCGGGTGCGGATCCGATAGGCGCCTTTGTGCGAGTGGATGGACAGAAGTTTGAAGTCGTGGGCGTATTTGAAGAACGCGGCGAGATGTTTGGGGAATCTCAGGATCGCGAGAATTGGATTCCGCTTTCGACGTTTGAACGCATCTACGGAGATAAATCGGTCAACTTGACCGTGCAGGCGTGGGATCCGACGGCGTATCGTAAAGCACAATCGCAAGTCGTCGAGGCGATGCGGATCATTCGCGGTTTGAAGCCCGGCGAAGACAATAATTTCGGTATGTGGACTCCCGACCTGATGCAGCGGCAGTTCACGGAGCAGACATCCTGGATCGGCGTTGCGGCGTTCGGAATTTGCGGTATCTCGCTGCTTGTTGCGGGGATCGGGATTATGAACATCATGCTCGTGTCGGTCACGGAACGCACGCGCGAAATCGGTGTGCGGAAAGCGCTTGGCGGAACGCGAGGCTCGATTCTTCGTCAGTTCTTAATCGAGGCCACGACGTTGTCATTGGTCGGCGGCGCAATCGGCATCGCGTTAGGCTACGGTGTGGCAATTTTCATCAATCAGAATTTCAATTTCCCCGCTCCCGTTCCTGTGTGGGCGGTGTTTCTGGCGACAATCTTCTGCACCTTCGTCGGAGTCGGTTTTGGCATGTGGCCCGCAGTCAAAGCCGCGCGGTTAGATCCGATTGAGGCTCTGCGCTACGAATAAAGAACTCTGAGTACAACGGTGTCAAATATTCCGACAGCTTTCCTGCGCGGAAAGAAAGTCATTTTGCGCGCTGTGATAGACAGCGATGTTCCACTCATTGCGAGCTGGATCAACGATCCTGAGATTTATCTCAATCTTTTGATTACGAAGCCCAACCGCGAGCAAGATTCGCGGGCACGGCTTGAGAAGTTTTGCACCTCGGACGATACACAGATGTTCTCGATCTGCAAGCACGACGGATCGTTGATCGGTTTGATGGGCTTGCATGAGATCAACTGGGTGAACCGAAACGCCACGTCCGGCGCATTTTTCGGACTATCCGAAAATCGCGGTCAGGGGTATGGTGTGGACGCGAAGATGTTGATGTGCTATCACGCGTTTTGCATGTTGAATCTGCACAAGCTCTATACTCATGCATATGAGTTCAACAAAGCGAGTTTGCGCTACAACGAGAAGTGCGGATACAAGGAAGAGGGCCGCCGCCGCGAACACTATTTTCGCGCGGGCAAATATTGGGATGTGATTGAAACGGGGCTGCTGCGTTCCGAGTGGCTGCCGTTGTGGGAAAAGTATCGCGCGAATGATCTCGCGATTCGTGTGCCGGAACCTGTGCTTGGATGAAATTTTGGTGTCAACTGACGTGAGAATGCCTTCATGCTGCGAATTTTTTGGAGCGCCCTCGCGGCGCTCGTGCTAATTATGGAACCCGCTGTGGCGAAATCGGCTGCGGATTTGCCGCTCGAAGAGTTTTTCAAGACTTATCGAGTCGGCAGTCTCTCCTTTTCGCCGGATGAAACTCAGTTCGTGTTCGTGTCGGACAAGTTCGGGTTGTCTCAGCCCTATACGATGCCCGTGCGCGGCGGCGAGTGGAAACCTCTGTTGGAAACGCAGGACGCCATCTACTCTGTGATGTGGTGTCCGAACGACGCCGACAAGATTTTTTACACGATGGATTCGGGCGGCGATGAGAATTTCAGATTATATCTGTTTGAACGCGGCACGGGAAAATCAACCGGGCTGATTCCTACAGGCGCGCGCGCCGACGTGCTGGGGTGGTCGCATGACGGAAACTCACTCTACTACAACTCCAACGAGCGCAATCCGCGCTTCATGGACACGTATCGGTTGAACGTGCTGACGATGCAAGCCGAGCGCGTTTTTGAGAACAACACGACGTTCTCGGTCAGCGGCATTTCACGCGACGACGGCACGTTCATTCTCTCGGAATTTATCAACGTCACCTCGTCGAATTTGTATGTCTATGACGTGAAGTCGGGGATCATGACTCCGATTACATCACAGGAGGAGGGCGAAGCGAATTATGAATTTGCGGATTTTTCGCCTGACGGCAAGCAGCTCTATATCTTAACGGACTATGATTCTGAATTTATGCGGCTGATGACGTATGATACCGAGTCGCAGGAATGGAATGTTGTCTATGAATCCGACTGGGACGTCGTCAGCGCTGGGTTCAGCTATAACAACAAGTACTTCTATGTTCGGTTGAATGAGGATGGAATTTCACGGGTTGAGATTGAGAACGTCGAAACCGGTGAAGAGTTGGAACTTCCGCCGCTGCCGAATGCAGAAGTGATTCCGGTGGGATTCTCGCGTTCGGAGCGCTATCTGCGAATTTATGTGATGGCCGATCACATTCCGGGGGACCAGTATCTCTACGACTTAGAAACGTATGAGTTGATCAAACTCACAAACCTGTTTGACACGAGCGAATTGAAGCCCGATATGCTCGTGCGCTCCGAGCTTGTGCGCTATGAATCGTTTGACGGAACTGAAATTCCGACGTGGATCTATCGTCCGGCCAAGCAAACTTGGGGCAAGAAGGCTCCGGTTGTGATAGAAGTGCATGGCGGGCCGATGGCACAGCAGAAGGCGGGCTATTCGCCGTGGATTCAGTTTCTTGTCAGCCGAGGATTTATTGTCGCGGCGCCAAATGTGCGCGGCTCAACTGGGTATGGAAAGTCATACTATCTTGCGGATGATCAGAAGTGGGGTGAAGATCCGTTGCAGGACGTGATCTACTTGAAGCATTACATCGCCGACAACTACAGCGAAGCGGACACGTCGAAAACGGTGATTTGGGGCGGATCATACGGCGGGTACATGGTGCTCGCGGCGATGACGTTTGCACCTGAAGAGTTTGCGATTGGTTTGGACTGGGTGGGGCCGTCAAATCTGTTTACATTGCTGGAGTCCATTCCACCCTACTGGGAACCGTACAAGGCGTATTTTCATCGCGAGATCGGGAATCCGAGTGTTGCCGAAGATAGCGCACGCATGTATCGTCAATCGCCGGTGTTTTTTGCCGACCGCATTGTGAGACCGTTATTGATTGTGCAGGGCCGCAATGATCCACGCGTGAAAGTTGCGGAGTCGGAGCAGATTGTGGAAGCCGCGCGTAAGAATGGCAAGGAAGTAGAGTACATGATCTTCGAAGACGAAGGTCACGGCTTACGCAAACGCGACAACAAGCTCAAAGCGTATCATGCAATGTACGACTTCATGCGCGCGAATCTGGGGATGAAGAAGACGGATAAGTAGAGAAAGTACTACTTTAAGATTACAAAGGCAGACCGATTGGTCTGCCTTTGCTGTTATTCGGATGAGCGCAGGGTTTAGACTTTTAGTCGGCGGTCGAGGTAGCCTAACATGGTGCGGAAGGCTTCGGCGGAGGCGGTGCCGCTGTAGGCCTGGCCGTTGGCGGGTTCGGCGAAACCGATATCGCCTTTGATGAGTACGGTTTCGGCGCGCACGCCTTGCTGAATGAGCTGTTTCGACATCAGTTCAGCTTGCGGCGTGGGTATGTCCAGCGCGGGTGCGGCATGTAGAATCATCAGCGGCGCGGCGATGCGAGTCAGAATCGTATCGGCCGGAGCAGTGCCGGGATACCACGCGACACCGGCGCGAAACGAAGCTTCGGCACCGAGCACGCGCATGGCCATTTCACCGCCGTAGCCTAAACCGACGACGCCAATGCGGTTTCTGTTGACTGCTGAATCGGCGAGCAGTGATTGCCACGCCGAACCGACGGCGCGGAGTGCGTTTTCCTCCTGAACCAACTCGATAAATGTGCGCGCTTGCGCAACGTCGGACGTACGGTCGCCCCGGAACATATCAACGGCGAGTACGACGTAGCCCCGTGTGACCAGAGAGTCGGCCAAATCGCGGATCGTGGTGTTTAGCCCGAAGCGATCATGCAATAGCAGAATGGCGGGGTAGCGACCGTCGCCATATGGTTTGACGAGATAGGAATTGGGCCGCGAATTCAGATAGCTTTGCAGAAGCGGGAGTCGTTCTTCCCACATTGCGGAAGCGGTTTTTGCGGAGGCTTCGTCGGGAGCCGTGTGGGTGAGCTTTACGGTTGTTCCGTTGCTGTCTGGAATGAAATCGAAGAGCACAATTTCAAAGTCCGTGTTGCCGTGAAACGTATAGGACAGAGCAACGCCGGGCTCCATGACTTTCAGAATTCCCTCTTCCAATTTGCCATTCTTGAGCGTGATGCGCCACGGAGTTTCGACGGCGCCACCGAAGGCTGCCGATTTGACCGGAAGCCATTGCCGCAGAATCCAATCTTCACAGAGTGCGCGATAGCATTGCAACGGAGCGGCGGTGGTTTGAAATGAATAGCTGACGGATTGATCCGCGCGCGCCAATGCTGTGCCGCACAACAGACAAATGATTAGGCGAAGGTACATGGGAATTTCCTGTTATTGAACTTCACCAATTTAGCAGTTTTTTGCTGAAATCTCCACCAGCGCGAAGGCAGGACTCAGTGCGGTTGCTGAAATGAAAATGGGCTTGCAAGTAGCTGATATTTCGTAAAACGCTAACAATTGTCGGAACGGTTGTATTTGGAAAACAGAAACTTAAATTTTCGTCATGTGAAAAGGGGAGCAAGGATATTGTAACTTTCTATTTTCTTTTGAACGCTTGGGCAGAAGAAAAGTTCCCGGCTTGCTCTGCTTGAACTTAAGCAAAATGCGTGTTTGGGGAAGAAAAGTGTGACCGCAATGCTCGGCAAAGTCATCGAAAGGTGACAATAATTAATTATACTACAGTGATTGTATGACACGTTTTTTGCAAAGAACTCACTGAGAATTGACATTATTATCAGACAGGGGTTGGGACATGTCACTCATATGGCGGCCACAGATGTCGACGGGGCTAACATGGCAGGACGAGCAGCATCAGGAGTTGTTCAGGCGAATAGACCAGCTTTTTGATGCGATAGAGCAAAACAAAGGCGCGTCGGTTGTCAAAGAACTCTTGAACTTCTTGAAGAGCTACGCAATCAAGCACTTTGAGGATGAAGAGAAATACATGGACACTCATGCTTGCAGGACATGTGTCAAGCATAAAGAGTGTCATGGGGAATTCAAAGAGCATTTAGACGAGATTATCGCACTCTATGAGCATCAAGGCGCATCGACAATGGTCGTGCTCAAACTGCAAACTTGGATGCGCGATTGGCTGATTGGACACATTATGTCGGTAGATAAGGAGATGGTGTTAACGTCAGTGGCCGATTCACTTGGAAGAGGTGCCGACGTGGAAAACAAGCACATGAAAAACGCGCAGGCATAGATTTACAAGGTGGATTCACCCCCCCTTACCTCCCCGCTAAGTGCTTGTGAAGCACACGCGAGGGGGAATCAGAAAATAAAAGCCCCGAAGATCGGGGCTTTTTTGTTTATCTACTCCAATTCCAATTCTGAATTTCCTTTGTGCTTGGTCTTGGCCTTGGGAGCTTTTTTGAATGTAGCATCGCTCCATCCGGCAGTCGCGAGCGGAGGTAAATCGGGACGATGTCCTTCGAGCAATTTCTCGATGGTCAGGATTTGCACTTTCGGGTGTTTCGTTCCGCTGTATTCGCTCGTGTAAAATCCTGCGCTCGCGGCCTCTTTGGTCATATCGCGGGTTGGTTCGTTCAGCGTTATCAGCAAACCAATCGCGGCTTTTTCGCGCTCCATTGTGCCGACCAAATCGCGCACATGTGGAGAGCTGGTCTTGCCGCCTTTGACCGAAATCAAAATCTGCTCAGGATGGCGGTCTTTGCCTTCAAAGAACGTGCGCCGTCCGTCAATCCCTCTGTCCGCTCCCTTTTTCTGTTCTTCAGGCCGCGCACCGACCAGACCCAACGCCCACCATTGAAATTGGTATTTATCCTGTTCTGCTAACTCAATTGCGCCCTTCAAATCCACCGGCTCGCCGATGACTTTGTATTGCTTTTCAATCTCATCGCCGAATGAATCACGGAGCCGTTTTTTTATCAGCGTGATGGCCAGATGTGTGATGTCAATACCAACCCACTTACGATTGAGTTTTTGCGCGACAGCCACCGCCGTTCCGCATCCGCAAAACGGATCGAGCACAACGTCACCCTCGTTAGAACTCGCTTTGATGATGCGCTCTAAGAGTGCTTCGGGTTTTTGAGTGGGGTAGCCGAGACGCTCGGCGGCTTGAGAATTGATAACTTGAATATCAGTCCAAATATTGTCAAAGAGGACGCCCTTTCCCTCATGCAAATAGTTCTTTATTCGCGCCGTTCCATTTTTTGTATAACCAATCCGCTTCTCTTTTTCAAGAAGTGCAAACCTCTCTTTGGATACTGTTTTTAAGTTGTCGAGGTAATACATCCCTCGCTCATCTTCATACTTATACCTTGACTTATATTTTTCTGAGTAATCTTGCCTCACCTGATTGAAGGTAAGTTCGTCCGAACGAGAATAGAAAAGCATTGTGTCTGCATTTGAAGGGAACTTCTTTGCGCGTTCTTTACTACTGCCTGTGCTTGCCGTACGCCTCCACGTAATCTCGTTCCTAAAATTGACCGCCCCAAACACCGCATCCATGAGTAATTTGAGATAGTGACTTGCCGTTGGGTCGCAATGCAGATAGATTGAGCCTGTGGGTTTCAGCACGCGGCGCAATTCTACAAGACAGGGAGCCATGTTGGCCAGATAGGCCATCATGTCGTTATCACCCAAGAAACGGCGGAAGGCAATTAAGAGATCGGAGACTTTGTCGTTGCGTTCGACGATTTTTTCGAACCACGCCTGCGCGCGCATATCCCAATGCCATGTGTCCTCAAAGGCCATGATTTGCGCGGTACTCTTTTCGCCCGACTGCTCGGCGAAGAGCACGTTGTAATCCTGATTGCTCTTGAAGGGCGGATCAAGGTAGATTAAATCGACAGATTCATCTTTGATGTGACGCGGAAGAATGTCGCGATTGTCGCCGTAGTAAAGGGTGTTCATGTGGGAAAGTTACGAGGCAGGAGCGAGATTGTCAAGCGGGGTGCCGTCTTGTGCTGTCGCGGCCTAAGAAGTAGTTGGAATAGTGGGGGAGTTTGTTGGTGCCGATAGCAGGCCGACCCCCCTTAATCCCCCCGCTCGCGGGGGGAGACCAGTAGTGAATTTGGATGACGTGGCCGCGGACCTGCGGATTCCGGCGGGGAACCGCTGCGTGCTTTTCAAGCACTTCGCTAAATCCCCGCTCGGCGAAAGGGTCGAAGTTGCCCTGCGCGGGCGGATTGCCATCCGCCCCTACAAAGGAACGGAGGTCTATGGTCATCCCTTGTGGAGTGACATAATAGGTTGTGGAGCCGACTTCGCATTTGAATTGGAAGTCGACTTGCCATTGGCCTTCGTTGGCGACAAAATACGGGGCACCCGCAGCGGGTGCCGCCGCGAGCTTGGAGACCCCCCTAACCCCCCCGCGAGCAGGGGGGAATCGGAAGTACCCGCGAGCAGGGGGGAATTGGGGGCACCCGCAGCGGGTGCCGCCGCGAGTAAAAGGAGTAGTATTATTGCATTCATAAATAAAATGGCCGCTTGGGATTCTACCCCCCCTTGCCCCCCCAGAGGACTGGGGGGGAATCAGAGGCATAGTGGCAAGGTATTGCGAGAAAGGTGGAAAGTCAAGGAACGCTAACTATCTAATTTCTCAATATCCAGAGGGTTACTTGCAACTGGGGTGCGGAATGCTTATTTTTACTGACTGGAAGAACCTTTTCAAAGCATATTAAGTAGTTGAAAATTAACACCCTTAGTTTCAGTTAGAGGAGTCAGAAAAGATGAAAAAACCCAGCACCGCCTCTCTGAGGTACTTCGCACTGCTGCTTGGCACGGTCGGTTTGCTGTGGAGCGTAAGTGTGTCCGTCGCTGACCCCCGCCAATGGGGTCCCCCCGGACAGCCGATCCGCCAAGGTCACCACATCGAATGGCAACGCGCGGCCTATGTGGATGCAAATGGCTACACCTTGATGGTGTGGTCTGATACGCGCACGGGCGACCGTGACGTATTCGCCCAGTTGATCGAGCCGGACGGCGATTTTGCGCCGGGCTGGCCCGTGCACGTTGTTAATTTCCCGTACCGTCAGGAAGATCCTGAACCGATCGTCGCGACGGACGGATTCATTATCGCGTGGATTGATTTCCGCTTCGACAGTACGGGCGACGTGTTCGCACAGAAACTCAATTACGCCGGTACGAAGCTTTGGGCTCCCGAGGGTGTTGTCGTGGATACGCACAACACGTCAATGGTCAATGAAACAACCTTGCGCGGCGCATCAGACGGTGCGGGCGGCGCAATTGTCGCGTTTGAAGACACTCGTCGCGGCGATGCCGGTGACATCTTTGCACAGCGCATTCTCTCGAACGGCACGCGCGGTTGGGCGAATGTGCTGGCAGTGACGGATCAACCCGGTCCGCAAAATGGCATCACCGCCGACACCGACGGTCAAGGCGGTCTAATCGTCGGCTGGAATGACTCGCGTAACGACGGCAACATATATGCTGCGAAGATTACGAACACGGGAACGCTGCCGTGGGGCGGAGTTGGTGGTCGCGCGGTATGTGATTTTGATGGACAACAAACGGGTATCAAACTGTGCCCGGATTTGACGACAGGCGGCGCCTTTTTCGCTTGGGCAGACAAGCGCGACACGGTGCAGGCCGCATTTGATATCTATGGTCAGCGCTTCAACGCCGCCGGTAATGCCCAGTGGGCAGCAGATGGTGTGCCAATCGCAGTAGATACGCTTGAACAGAGTGGCGTTCGTATTACGCCGAGCATAAGCGGCGGCGTTCAAGATGGCGTTGTGTTATGCTGGCAGGATACTCGTGTCAACGGTTCGGTAGGCGAAGTTTATGCCCAGAAGATGAATGCGGCGGGCGTGGCTCAATGGGCTGTCAATGGAATCAAGATTGTCGGTGATGCAGGCCCGAATGGAACGGGTGCATGTCGTGACAACAGCCGTTTGACGTCGGACTTGAGCGGCGGCGCGCTGTACGTTTGGGATGACACCCGTCATGATCCGTGCAACATTTTGCAATACAACACGTACATGCAACATGCCAACGCGGCGGGAACGCTGCTGTGTGCGGACGGCGGATTTGCGGTCAACACGAACGTGAATCAGCAGCAGGAAGCCGTGCTGCGTACGAACGGAACGAACACCTACTGTATCTACTCGGACTTCTATCGCGGTTCGCGCACGTTGCGTGTCGCCAAGATTGACGTACCGGGCTGTTCGGTGATTGCCAACGGCGATCAAGAAGTCTTATTTGGTTTGGACGGCGACGCGACGAACCCGACGAATATTCACATGTATTGGGGCAACGTGGCGTTCGTGTGGGAAGATAATCGCGGCGTAAATTTCGGTAAGCAGATTTTCTATCAGGTGTTGGACACAACTTATGCCAAAACCTACCCGTTCATTCCCGACAATGGAACTCCGATAGCTCCGGTTAGCACGAGCGGAACACGCTTCGAACAGAGCAAGCCATTTGTATGCACGGATGCTCAGGACGGATTCTTTTGCGCGTTTGAGAACTTGAACGACGGCGTCGTGCAAGTGCGTTTACAGCGCGTAGGCTCGAGCGGACATATTCTGTGCGACGAAGCCGGTGACATTGTCCACGCCACGGGAATCGATCAGAAAGAGGCACAGGTCGTTTCGGACGGCATGGGCGGCTGTTATGTTTTGTGGTCAGGATTTGACCCGAGCTTCCAGCTTGACGTTTACGCGATGCGCATGGACGGCAATTGTCAGCCGATGTGGGCCGAACCCACGCTGCTCTCCAACAACGCGACGGCGGACGATCATCTTCAGAGCGCAGTTGCCGACGGAAATGGTTGTGTAGTTGCGGTTTGGGAGACGGGCGAGTTTGGTTCGTATGATATTCTTGGCGCGAGAGTTTGTAGAGACGGATCAATTGCTTGGCAGGACACTGTCTCTGCGGCTCCGCGTGAGCAGACAGAGGCGGATGCTGCTGCGGATGGCCAGGGCGGCGTCTATGTCGCATGGTCAGACACTCGCGATGAAACCCATTTGAAGGATATCTACGCTCAGCGATTCAACAGCGCGGGTGAAGCTCAGTGGACGAATAACGGCCGTCTTGTTGTGACATTCGCGGAAGATCAGAAGATTCCACGATTGGCGGTTGATTCGCAAGGTCAAGCGTACATCGCGTGGCAGGATTTCCGAAATACGGATGACTTGGATATCTACGGCCAGAAGCTCGCATTGGATGGTTCGCGACTTTGGCCGGAAACGACGGGACGCCCGATTTGCCAAGGGTCAAGCGATCAGAGTGATCAGCAGCTATTAGTCGATTGGAACGATGGTTTGTACATGGTTTGGGAAGACGGCCGCACGAATCCGTTTT
Organism: uncultured Alphaproteobacteria bacterium; assembly: GCA_964587105.1. Taxonomy (GTDB): domain Bacteria; phylum Electryoneota; class RPQS01; order RPQS01; family RPQS01; genus JABWCQ01. Next base: position 142,362 of record CAZPKG010000002.1, read on the forward strand.
CGGATATCTATGGTGTGCATTACAATTCTCAATCAAACATAGCAGAGCCTTGGTGGGACGTCGTGCAAGGTGACACAATGGTGCTGGGCGGCGTGGTGAACAGCGAATACCAGAATCAGAGCCAACCGGCGCTGGCGCATGACTATCATGGCGGCACGGTGGCGGTGTGGGTTGACTGGCGTTCGTCAGGAAAGGAGCCGTTGCAGAATATTTGGGGCAACTGGGTCAATGATTTAACGGTCGGTGTCTCGGAAGTTCCGGCTCCGCTGCCGCGTGAATACATGCTGACGCAGAATTTTCCGAATCCGTTCAATCCGTCCACGGAGTTCCGCTTCACGATTCCGAATACTGAAGCCGTGAAGGTGAGCGTGTACAACACACTTGGTCAGGAAGTTGAAAATCTGATTGACGAAGTGATGACTGCGGGAACATACGACGTGCGGTTTGACGCTTCGGAATTGGCCTCGGGCACGTACTTCTACCGCTTGGAGACGCCGAACTTCCAATCAGTGAAGAAGATGGTATTGATTAAGTAACTTGTTTGATTGCGGTGCGGGGCTTTGCGGCCCCGCACCGCGCCAAGGTTTTGAGAATTATTTGCACCTGAACGATTGAGGAACGAATTGGAGAGAGCATTACACATGAGGACCCGCATCATGCGCAGCATCATAAGCACTCTAAGTGTGTTGGTTTTGGCGAGCGGAGTGTTTGCACAGGGGCTTGAGCCGTGCTATCACACGCTGGATGAATTGTATGATTTTATCTTTGAGTTGCAGGCGGCAAATCCGACCATTGTGAAGGTGGATTCGATCGGGCATTCGCGCGGTGAGATGTTAAACCATCAATTCCCGCTTTATGCCGTGAAGATTTCGGACAACGTGCAGACGTTTGAAGACGAGCCTGTGAACTTGATCATCGGACACATTCATGCTGAAGAGGTGGCCGGAATGGAAGCGACGATTCAGTTCATGCAGCGGCTTGTGACGAACCAAAATGTTTACAGGACGATTCGCGAACAGACGCAGGTGTACATTATCCCAACGATGAATCCGGATGGCCTTGAAGTTATTTCATTGGGCATGGACAACACTTGGCGAAAGAACGGGTACATGCCGCCGGAGATGCATATTGATTCATGCATCGTGATTCAAGGCGTCGGACGTGATTCGTGCGGCGTCGATTTGAACCGTAACTGGGATCTCAATTGGATTTACGGCGATAGTCTCTTCAAGGAAGAGAACGTCGAGCCGTTTGATTATTTCCGTGGTCCGGCTCCGTTTTCTGAACCTGAATCACGGGCTGTTCGCGATTTTGCAATGCAGATTAAGCCGACGGTTTCCATCGTGTGGCATTCTTCGCGCTCCGGTTTCGTGTCCGAGCGCTGTATTGTCGCGTGGCAATGGGGCGCTGAAGGAAACTTTAAGTTCGCGCCGGACTGTACAGCGATCGGGGTTGTGAATCGTGGGTATATGAGCAAGACTTGGAAGTACCCCGGTGGCCAACCGTATCTTGAGGTGATTGGAGCCACGCGAAACGGGGCTTTGCACGATTGGTTCTATCGAAATTTGGGAACTATTCAGATTCTGACTGAGACAAGTCCGCGCGTTAACATTCAGCCGACATGCAGCACTCTAGTTGACGTGAATTTACAAGGACTTGTCAACTCACTCTTACCTCCGATGGAGTGGTTGTCGCGCCGTGTGATTAACTATGCACAAAATGCTGACATGGAGACTCAGGGCGCACCGTTGAACATCTACACACGGGATGCCTCAAATGGTCAAGCGATATCAGCAGAGTATCGCTTGCTCGACAGTTGGACGCCGATCTTGAATCCGTGGTACACGAATGAGCAGTTTGGCCGAGCCACGGTCTTGCCTCCTCAGGGAGGTGTGACAGTCTTGGCGCGCAAAGAGGGCTTTGTGAATGATACGGCGAGCGCGACGATCAATCGAGGCGGCAGCGCAGTTAACATGACTCTTAGCTTGCAACCGTTGCCGTGGTACAATTTGCAGATCAACGTTGTAAATGAAAGCAGTCAGGCCGTCCCGGCTTATGTATATCTTGACAACGGATTCCCGCAGAATCTGTATGTCACGGGGCCGCAGACATTGTCGAAGCCGCAAGGAATTTACAATGTTCGCGTCACACCGCAGAACCAGAATTTGGTGTCAAGAACATACGGTTTCTGGCTGGGCAGTGATTCGACATTTACGTTTACATTGCCGACCGGGAATGTGGTGTTCACGGAGGATTTTGAGGGTGGTTTAGGGAATTGGACGGCGGGCGGAACGGGCGGCGCGTATCGGCAAGACGTGGATACGACCTCACTCAACTATGGAATCTGTGTCCACACGAATGGCCCGGACTATCGTGAGAACTACGGAAACAATTGGGATGCGACGTTCACATACAACAATACGATTAATTTGTCGGGCGGGAACGCATTTCATCTCAGGTTTGATTACTACGGCCGCTTGGATATGCCGTCTGATTCGTTCTTTGTGGATGCCTCCGTCAATGGGATCGATTGGGAGATCGTGCGCGGATTTAGTGACCTTGAGCGTCCGTGGAACCGCGTGTGGTGCGATCTTAGCCGGTGGTCGGGGAATGCCGCCGTACACATCCGCTTCCGTCTGAAAACGGATGCGATGTTGGGTGATTTGGGTATTCACTTTGACAACATTGAAGTGCTGCGCGGAGTTGATTTGACCTCGCCGCAGCATCCGTCGCCGTTCCCGACCAAGTTCGCGCTGTCCAAAGTCTATCCAAATCCGTTTAATCCGACCACCACGATTGCCTACGATGCGCCGGGTTCGGGTCCGATAGAGTTTACGATCCACAATGTGCTGGGTCAAGTTGTTTGGTCAACGACGGAATCCGTGCCGACGCCGGGCCGCTATGAACTCCGTTGGAACGGTGTGTCGAACAGCGACGTGCCGTTGACTTCGGGCGTCTATTTTGTTCGCATGTCTGCCAAGGGGAATCTTGTAGGAACTCGGAAGCTGATGCTTTTGAAGTAATTACGCCCCTCTGCATCTTTGATATTTCTTAAACTTAATCCTCTTTACAGCACATGAGAAACCATCGAGATTTCTTAGCCGTCACCGACTTTAGCCGTGACGAGATCATTGAAACATTAGCACTTGCCGGTGAGTTGAAAGATCGTAGGAACCGGCACGAAGAAACCCGGCCGTTGGACGGTCAGGTTTGGGGGCTGATCTTCCACAAAGCGAGTCTGCGCACGCGCATTTCGTTTGAAGTGGGAATTGCCGAATTGGGCGGCCACGCGCTCTACATTACGGAAAAAGAAATTGAACTCGGCAAGCGCGAGACGATTTCCGATGCGGCGCAGGTTTTGTCGCGCTATTTGGGCGGGATTATGATTCGCACGTTCAGCCATAAGGACGTGGAAGAGCTTGCGAAGTTCGCTGACATTCCGGTCATCAACGGCTTGACGGACTATTCGCATCCGTGTCAGATCATGGCGGATATTCAAACGGTGTACGAGAAATTGGGCCGGTTCGATGATTTCAAGATCACCTATGTGGGTGACGGGAACAACATCACGAATAGCTGGCTTGAACTGGCGCAACGGTTGAATTTTGAATTGGTCATCGGTACTGCGGAAGATACGCTGCCGGACATGAAGTTAGTTGAGGCCGCCAATAAGTCCGGCCACTCGCGTGTGACCATTGAGCATGATCCGGCGAAAGCAGTGAAGGGTTCGCACGTGATTTACACGGACGTTTGGGCCTCGATGGGGCAGAAGGATCAGGCTGATGAAAAGGCGCGCAAGTTGCGTGCATTTCAAGTGAACGAGCAATTGGTGTCGCAAGCTGACAAGAATTGCATCGTTTTGCATTGTTTACCCGCTGAACGGGGCAAAGAGATCACCGACGGGGTTATGGATGGCCCGCACAGTGTCGTGTTTGATCAGGCTGAAAATCGTCTGCACGCGCAGAAAGCGATTATGACGGTGTTGGTTGAAAAGAAATAGTGATTTCGCCGCCGCACGGTGAAATTTTGCTGCACTGAAAGACTGAGACAATGAAAACCCGAATATTACTTTTCACGGCGACCTTGGGACTTTTGATCATGTCCACCGGTTGCTACACGAAACTTTACCGGCCGGGGATGGAAGACAACGGCCCGTTCTCGATGGGTTCACTGTACAATCGTTACGACTCAACGGCGATTGATACGACTTTGACGAAGCCTGAGACGGTTGACGTCTATCCTAATTACGACCCATATTATTACGATAATTGGTCGGCATGGGGTCGTCCGCGCGGGTACACGCGATGGGGTTTTGATTTTAACCGTTTCTCGCCCAATTATTATTGGGGCTACTACGGCTACTATGATTATTACGGCCGTCCGTGGTGGCAGGATTGGCATCACAATCATGGCGGCGGTTGGTGGGGTGGAACTCCGGGCGCACCGGGTGAGCCTCCGTCAACGCGACCGGGTCGAAGATCAACTGATACAGCTATTCCACCGTCGACTATCGGAGTCAACTATGGTCAAGGTGGCGCGACTTATGTCCAACCGACTCCCACAACGCCCGGTAATCCGAGTGAGCCGGGGAACGTGAAGAATCCTGTTCCGGCACCCATCGCGAAGCCGACCACGCCTCCGGCGGAAGATAATTCACAGAAGCGCAACGGCAAGCGGAGACGGTAATAACTACTATGAAACGCTACATACTACTTGCACAGCTTCTGATTGCGACTGTTGCAATTGCGCAAGACGAAATTCCAGAACGCCTTTTACTGACGGGTGGTCAGCACTTGGGTTCTGGTGCACGGGCGTTGGGTTTGGGTGGTACATACACGGGTATTGCCGACGATTACTCGGCAATCTGGTGGAATCCCGCCGGTCTTGCACAGGTGAAGCGCATTGAAGTGCAAGGCACGATCTTGCGCACCGGGTTTTCCAATCAGACGGATTACTTTGGTGAGAGCCGAGACGGCTCAACCGATGCAACGAGATTGAATAATATCGGCGTCGTGTTTCCTGTTCCGGTTTATCAGGGCGCGCTGAGCTTTGGGTTCGGCTATTCGCAAGTGACGGACTACGAGCGCCGCACAGAAGTCAAGAGCGGGCAGGCCGGATTTGATTGGGATAATTTTGACGAAATAGAGAGCGGCAGGCTCGGCCAGTGGTCGTTTGCCACTGCCGTGGATATCTCGCCGAATCTATCTGTTGGAGCGGGTATCAACTATTGGACGGGATCAAGTGATTACTCACTCTTAGGAGAATACACTTCCGGCAGTAACTTGGTATATACCGAGCAATCCATCTTCACCGATCTTGGGGGTTGGAATTTCAACCTCGGCGGAATGTACCGACCGGGTAGAATGGTGCGCGTCGGTTTTGCGACCTCGACACCGTTTTCGATGTCCTTGAATGAAGATTGGACGATTGACGGTGACGACGGATACTTCGATTACAAGATGTCTTATCCGTGGATTTGGCGCGTCGGCGCAAGTGTTGCTCCGGGCCGCTGGTTAGTTGCTGCGGATATGGAGTACCGCGATTGGAAGTCGATGGAGTTTCGCGGAGAGACTCCCTATATGAACGTGAGCCGAGCGGAAGGCAATCGCCAAATTCGCGAACGTTACAAGAGCACGACACGGCTGTCGCTCGGCGGTGAGTATCTCTTCCCGATGTATGGCCTGCGCGGACGGTTGGGTTACAGTATTGATCCGTCGAACTATAAGGACGCGGGCAGCGACGCCGACAAGGGCGTGTTGTCGCTCGGTATGGGCGTTTTGGTGGACCGCTCAGTAATGCTTGACTTGACATGGCGCACGGCTTCCTACACGGAGCAGGTGACGGACGGTTTGAAAGAGGATATCCGCAGTTCGCAGACTCTGTTGACGATTAGTTACCGCATGTAACCCCCCCTGCAAAATTCTCCATGATCATTTGGGGATTGATTCTACTGATCACAAGTTCTGTCTGCGCGCAACGGCCTGAAGGAGTTCCACAAGGACATCCGTGGGCCATGCGGGCACAGGAAGCTATAGATAATGAGCGCTTCGATGAAGCGCTCGTTTCGTTGCGGGTGGATTTGAAAACTCCGTCCGATTTTGTGTGGCATGACTACCTGACCGGCTTGGTGCTGATAGGTCAAAGCAAACTGGACAGCGCCGAAGTTGTGTTGAAGCGCGCGGCCGGAAAGTCGAAAGAGATCGAGAGCAAATCTGAAGCGGGGCGTTTACTCGCGCGAGTTGAGCGCAAGCTTGGTTTGATTGAGCGCAAGCGCGGCAACTACGATCTTTCGCGGCAGAAGCACTATGAAGCGCTCGATTTGGCCCAAAGTTTTGGGTCTGCCGAAGAAGAGCATGATTGCCTAATCAGTTTAGATGTAGATTGCTACTACTTGGGAGAGTGGGAAGAGTCCGAACGGACATTGCGGCAAAGCCTTGAGGTCGCCGGACAGATAACCGATCCGGTGGCACGGACGCGGGCGCAGGCGACGAGCAACAACAATCTCGCGGGCACGCTGGCCGAGCTTCATAATTTTACTGAGGCTCAGGAGAAGGGTCAAGCCGCTTTGACTTTCTGGGAAGAGTGGCAGACCATGACCGGGAACACGAAAGATTTTCGAGTCGGTTGGGCGCACTATTCGCTGGCTGATTTGTACCTGAAGTGGGCCGCGAGTTTAGCCGAAAGCAACGCGCTTGAAGCTTCCAACAAACGCGGCATGGCCAAATATGAACTGATGATTATGACCGTGCTGGCCCGCGAAGCTCAGCGCCCTCAATCGGAGTTTGATCTGATTGACAAGCGACTTAAGGAGTGCGAATAGCATGGCGGTCACGCTCGCCACATCTCCTGAGCTAAGATCAGTTCGGGAATATTCGGCCAACGATCTGGTGCAGGGGTTCTATCTCCTGAGCAAGATCGAGACGCGCGCGAAGAAGAACGGCGAGCCGTTTTTGGTGGTTGAACTTACGGATGCTTCGGCCAAGATCGAGGCGAAGAAGTGGGACGAATTTGCCGAAGCGCTCGAGACCTTGCGCGCCGGGGACGCCGTGTACGTCGAGGGCCGGGTGGATTTCTTTTTGAAAAATCCCAGCATCACGCTCGCGGTGATTCGCGAAGCTACAGAGCAGGAAGTCCCTGACCGTCGAAATTTTCTGCCGCATTCACAACTCTCCGCAACTCGTGCCAATGAGCAGCTCATGGCATTGATCGACACAGTCAAGGATGAGTATCTGAACAAGGTATTGCATCTGGTGTTCGAAGATTTGACGCTTCGCAAGAAGTTCTTGGAAACTCCGGGCGGCAAGAACTGGCACCATTCAACCGTTGGCGGATTGGTTGAACATACTCTCTCGATGGCTAAACTTGCGGACCAGATTGCCGAACACTACCCGCAATTGCATCGGGATTTGTTGATTGCCGGAACGCTGCTGCATGATCTTGGGAAAGTTTTTGAACTGAGTTTTGAGCCTGTGCTCGATTATACAAGCGAAGGCCGCTTGCTCGGGCACATAACGATTGGTGCGATGCTGGTTGAAGAGCGGATTAAGTTAATAGAGAACTTTCCGCCTGAACTTCGCAAGCAGTTGTTGCATTTGATTCTTGCGCATCAGGGCGATCCCTCGATGGGTTCGCCGGTCAAGCCGATGACGCTTGAAGCGCTCGTGCTCCATTACCTCGACGAGTTGGACAGCCGCGTGAATGCCTTTGAGCAGGTGCGGGCTAAGACTCCAGAGTCGCAGGACTTTTCGGATTACCAGCGGCTGATGGAGCGATTTTTCTATTTTCGATCACCGGACGACTCAGAAGGGGCGTAATATGAGCCAGGACGTCAAGTCATACACGAATTGGAAGGCCTTGCCGCCGCTCGGAGGCGGAGTGTGGGTGGCGATGGTCACCGAAGTACTCGACAGTGAAGAGATTCCGAATTTGGTGCAGACCGACCTCTCCAGTGGCGGACTGGGCGTCCTGACAGGGACCGAGACGCTGGGCAAGGGCTGGCGCATCAAGGTGCCCGAAGAGTTCTACTCCCGCGCCATTGAAATTCATGAGTCGATCATGGGCGGAGACCACGCAACCGAGCCTGCCGAAGAGACTGACGATCCTGCGCTTTAGCAGGTTTGGCGGTTGCGCCTTCTCAAAAGCCTTCGTATATTTCAGCAATACCCTAAACTTTTCCTACTATCCAAAACATGTCCGAAATATCCAGTATCTATGCGCGCGAAGTCCTCGACTCGCGCGGCAATCCTACAGTTGAAGTGGAAGTCGTCTTGGAAGACGGCGCATTTGGTCGGGCGATTGTGCCATCGGGCGCGTCGACAGGTGAGCGTGAGGCGCTCGAATTGCGGGACGGCGATGAGAATCGCTACCTCGGCAAAGGCGTGCTTGACGCGGTTGCAAATATTAATGATAAGATCGCCGAAGAATTGATCGGGATGGACGCCGTCTATCAGAATGAAGTTGACGCGGCGCTGCTCGAAATGGACGGGACGGCAAATAAAGAGAAGCTCGGCGCGAACGCGCTGTTGGCCGTCAGCCTTGCCAATGCGCGCGCGGCGGCGGACTCGGTGAATTTGCCTCTCTATATGTATCTCGGTGGTGTGGGCGCGAAGATTTTGCCCGTGCCGTTTATGAATGTGATCAACGGCGGCGCACATGCCGACAATCCGCTCGACTTTCAAGAGTTTATGATCGTGCCGCGCGGCTTTGATCAGTTCAGCGAAGCCTTGCGCGCCGGTGTTGAGACGTTTCATCATCTGAAAAAAGTTCTGAAGAAGAAGGGCCACTCGACCAACGTTGGCGATGAAGGCGGTTTCGCTCCGAATCTTCAATCGCATCGTGAAGCGCTTGACGCGATTCTTTCGGCGATTGAAGCGGCGGGTTACAAGCCGGGCGAGCATATCTCGGTTGCGCTTGACTGCGCGGCGTCGGAGTTCCATGACCGCAAGACGGGCAAGTATGATTTGAAGTGTGAGGGCAAAGTTTTGTCAGCCGCTGAATTAACGGACTACTATGCGCAGCTGTGCCGCGACTATCCGATCATTTCGATTGAAGACGGCTTGGGTGAAAGCGATTGGGACGGCTGGAAGCATCTGACCAAGACGCTCGGCAAGCAGGTGCAGCTTGTGGGCGACGATATTTTCGTGACGCAAGTTCCGATTCTGGCTAAGGGAATTCAGCAGAATGTAGCCAATTCGATTTTGATCAAGCTCAATCAGGTTGGCACGCTGTCCGAGACGATGGACACGATTGATCTGGCGCGCCGTCATGCATACACGCAAATGGTGTCGCATCGCAGCGGCGAATCGGAAGACACGACGATTGCCGATCTCGCGGTGGCGTGCGGATGCGGCATGATAAAGACCGGCAGCGCGTCACGCACCGATAGAATTGCAAAGTACAATCAACTTTTGCGTATCGAAGACGACCTCGGAGACGAGGCGCTGTTCTTCGGCGCGATGTGGCAATAAAACGTGGCTGACTGGACAAAGATTCGCCGCGTAACATCGTATTCAGTGATTGGAGTATCGCTGCTTGCGTTCGGGCTGTGGTATTACTACGGCGAGGGCGGCGTACGCGACGCGAACGTATTGCGCGACACGTATCACCAGCAGCAGCTTGACATCGCGGCGCGCGAATTGCACAAGGCGGAGTTAAGCAAATATCTTGCTGCGGTACAGCGCGGTGATGATGCCGCGCTGGAACTCGCGGCGCGCAGATACGGTCTGGTCGGTGAACGCGAATATCTTTGGAAAGTAGTTCCGACGCCCGTCGAACCTACAGTCAGTAACTAACTAAGAAGCGCCCGGCTTGGTGTCGGGCGCTTTCTCTCTCGAACATACTATGACAACCGTCACACCTAAGCAGTCACTTGGCGCGCGGTTCAGGCGCGCGTTCTTCACGGGTTTGCTCGTGCTTGCGCCCGTTTGGCTGACAGGCTATATCTTATTGTTGGTCGTGCGGTTGTTGGGCGGCGTGTTGTCGCCGGTTGTGCAGAAGCTATTGACTCGCGTCTTTGAAATGGACAAGGACTCGACGCTGGTCAGATATCTGTCGGACTTGTCGGCGTTTGTGGCGACCGTATTGTTGATTGCGCTGATTGGCGTGATTGTCAACAAAGTTCTGGGGAAACGGCTGCTTGGATTTCTTGATTATTTTCTCAGCCGCATTCCCGTAGTGCGCGAGATTTACGAATCGATTCGCAAGTTCATTCAGGTCTTCTTCGGGGAGCAATCGAGTTTTCGCGGCGTTGTGGCAATCAAGTATCCCAATGAGCATTCGTTCGCGATTGGGTTTGTAACGGCAGAGAGTACGATCGTCCCCGGCAAAGGCAAGATGATTCACGTCTTAATGCCGCTCGCTCCGGCGCCGACGCAAGGCATACTCTTCATAGTGGAAGAAAAAGAAACGATAAAACTCGACATGACAGTGGATGAAGCGATTAAGCTGATCCTTTCCGGCGGCGCGATTCCACCTGATCGGTTCGCCGTCTGATAAAACAAAACTACTGATTACAAAAACGCCCGGCAACAACCGGGCGTTTTTTCAAATTCTACTCAGTCGTCGGACTGTTTTGTGTTTCGATATAAAATTCCGTCAGCACACTCAGCAGTGCGGCAATGACAGGCCCGATCAGAAATCCCCAGAAGCCGAACACGGCAATTCCGCCGAGCGTCGTCAAGAAAACGATTAGTTCGTGCAATTGCACGGCGCGTCCGACGAGGTAGGGCCTGAGCAGGTTGTCAACATTGGCAATCACGAGCGCGCTCCACAATATTAGTCCTATGCCGAATCCGATCTTGCCGAAAATGATGAGCATGATTGCGGCCGGTATCATCACGATTTGCGCGCCGAAGACGGGAATCACCGTCGCAAAAATCAACAGCACGGTCCAGAAGAACGGCGAAGGGATTCCGCACACCCACATCGCCAGGCCGCCCAACACGCCTTGAGCAACGCCGATAACTCCGAGCGCTTTAAGGGATGAAATCGAAGTGACAAAGAAGCGGTGAAAGAGTTTGTCGGTTTCAGCATCTTCAAGCGGCAGGAGTTTCTTGAGCCACTCGATGAATTTGTCTCCGTCGAGATAGAGGAAGAACAGAGTGTAGAGCATGACGAACACTTGCAGAAACGCGCTGGCGACTCCGCCGGCGGTTTTTTGCATGGCCAACACGAGATACTCGGCGGCAGTGCCGGAAAATTCTTGCAGTTTTTCGACTGCGACGTCAATGTTAAGCTCGTATCCGAACAGGCTGGGGTTTTCACCGGACGAGAAATTGTGCACCAATGCCTCGATGCGCGGGCGGAGATCATTAAAGAACTCAATGCCTCGTGAAGTTAAGTCCACCGCGTCATTGACCATCAGTGACAGCACCGTGATTACCGGAGCGATGACCAGCAAAAGCAGAGTGACCACCGATAGCGTGGCGGCGAGATTCGTGCGATTGCGCGTCCACTTCAGGAACTTGTCGTACATCCCGCGCGACATGCCCCACAGAATGAATCCGCCGACGACTCCCAGCAGAAGCGACGACACGACATAAGTAAACACGCCGAGCAGCACAAGCATCGCAATGGCGATGAAGCGCTTGCGTATGACCGGGTTGTTTATGCTTTGCGGCGTAGTTTCAGGCATTGATCAGGTTGCTTTAACAAGTCGCCCCGTCCGAAATCAGACGGGGCGAAATCATTTCAGACAATTCCAGAGTTAGCGGCCTAACTCGTTCAGCCGTTGCTGTGCGACTTTAGCTTCATCGCTGTTGGGAAAGTCACGGACGAGTTGGTTCCAAATCGTGCGCGCATCCTGCGGGCGAGTGAGTTGCCGATAGCACAACCCAAGCTTAAGCATCGCCGCAGGCGCTTTCCAGCCCAGCGGATCCATATCCACGACGCGTGAATACTCGGCAGCGGCTTCTTCAAACAGCTTGCGCGCGTAAAACGTTTCGGCTAAGCCGTAACGCGCATCGTCGGCAAGCTCGGAGCGCGGGTTCTTCGACAAGAATGAAAGAAAACCCACTTCCGCCAGATCATAGTTGCCCAAGCTCAAGTCCTGCATGGCGGCGTCATACACATCGACGCCCATTGCGGGTTCGGGGCCGGAGGAGGTTGATCCGCCTGTTTGATTGCGGAGATACTCTTCCATGGGCGCAAGCGTGCGGTCGAGTCGGGCCAGAATTTCATCCAATCTGGTGGCGAGAGTTTCGACGCGCTCCTGCAAATCGGTTGAGCCATATTCCGAATTGGAACGCAACTCACGCATATCAGACGAGAGTTGGTTCACCTGTTCTTCCACGCTCATTTGCGAGAACGCGATTGAATCAACGCGCTGGCGAATGTAGCGTGAGTCTTCCTGAAAGCCGACGATTTCGCTGCGGGTAGCGCATCCGGAGAGCGCGACCAGCAGAATCGGAGCAAGAAAGACGAGACGTAGTTTACTCACGAGAATAGTTTAGTTGCCGGTCGTGACACGGAATTCAGCACGGCGGTTGCGCTGCCACGAGGTCTCAGTGTGACCCGGGTCTGCCGGACGCTCTTCACCATAGCTGATCGTGCGAATACGCGAGGATGCAATGCCTTCAGACTCCAACGCACGCTGCGCGGCTTTTGCGCGGCGCTCGCCGAGCGCGAGGTTATATTCGTTGGTGCCGCGCTCGTCGCAATGTCCTTCGAGCGTGACGGTCCAATCGGCCCACTTGCGGAGCAAGTCGGCATTCTTGCGAATAGCTTCGCGGCCATCCTGACGGATTTCGGCGCGGTCATACTCGAAATAGATCGTTTGAATCAAAGCAAGATCGCGCTCCATCTCGCTGCGCGTATCATTGGTCATGCCGTTGTCGCCGGTATCCGGTGTAACTTCTTCAATCTTATTGCCGCCGTCATCCGGGCGATCGGATTCTTTCGGCATTTTCTTCTTGCAGCCCGGCGCAACAGCAAGGGCCAGCGCAAGCATGATAAGAATGGTAATCAGTCCAAGTTTCTGCGTCTTCATGTTCTCTCCTGAGAGGGAAGTAATTATAGTAGATAAGATCTTATGGTGACACAAAGGGAACCACAGGGCCCCATTGCGGTTGTGAAGCTTCAAGACCAAAGGTCAACTGCCGCGGGCTGCTGCCGTCCCAATTCATGGTCCAAATCGAAGTGCGGCCTTCGTTTGACACAGTGTAAACAATCTTCATTCCATCGGGTGACCACGAACAGTCAAACTTATTGCCGCCATCGGTCAAGCGACGTTCGCGACCGCCGGTCGGTGGAAGAGTGAAGACTTGGAACTTGGGATAGAGATCGCTTTCGCGGCTGCAATATGAAATCAAATCGCCGCGCGGCGACCAGCGCGCCGTTTCGTTGTAAACGCCCGCGTCAGTCAAACGCCGCGCGCTCACGCCATCGAAATCCATGATGTAGATTTGCGGTTGGCCGCTACGGTCGGAAGTAAAGACGAGTTCGCGGCCGGTTGGCGACCAGGACGGCGAAGTATCGTCACGGCTGTTAAAGGTCAGTTGCGTCTTCTGCGATCCGTCGGGACGAATGCGATATATCTCAAAATTCCCCGACTCGCTTGATCCGTAGGCCACCCATTGACCATCCAAAGATACAGCAGGGGCGCTGTCGGTTCGAGGGGTTTGCACGAACGGTTTGACTTTACCCGCCGCCAGATCGTAGCGATAGATGTCGGCGTCGCCGTTGCGGAATGATGTAAAGTAAAGCGTTTTGCCGTCAGGCGCCCACGTGGGCGACATATTCAAAGTTTGGTCACGCGTGAGACTTCGCGCGTTCGCGCCGTCCCAATCCATAATCCAAAGGTCTTTGTTCTGTCCGGTCTTGACGACAAAAGCGATTTGTGACAGGAACGACCCTTCCTCGCCGGTCAACATGCGCGTAATCCAAGCCGCGATTTCGTGCGCGGCGTCGCGCGCTTTGTCCGCTTGAAAACTGAAATCCGAAATGTGAATCGGATCACGCAGCGGCGGTTGGAAAATAGCAATCGACGCGACTGATTTGTCCCATTGCACCGACACCGTTCCGCGAACGCGAGCAGCAGTCGAACCGGAGAACGTCATCAGCGTGTCGTAAGTGCCGCCGACTTTCTTGACTTGAATCGTAGTGTCCGGCGGAAGATCGGAGGGATCAATTAGGTTGAAAAACCCTGAATAGGCGAGATCCCCTTTGACAAGTTCGGAGAGTTGGGTCGGCAATTCGCCGATAAACGCGCCGTCGCCGTTGGCTGTAAACGGATAGACGACTAACTCCAATCGACCGACGGATGCAGTCTCAGTGCGCAGGGTGACTTGGGCCAAGTTGGTACCCGTGCAGACCAAGAGCAAGATAATCAGACTAAGAGCGCGAGCCCGGATTGACGACAAATTCAAAGTTGATTCCTAATTCACCTTGCTCATACTGCGGCGGCAACGGCGGGAATTTTCCGGCGGCGCGCACCGCGCGTTCGGCGGCTTGATCAATTAACAGATTGTTCGATGACTGCACCATCGTGATCGAAGACACCGTTCCATCACGCAAAATCACAAAACCTATCGTGGCCATCGTTCCGGCCCGCACGCCGGGCGGCGGACGGAAGTTGCGCTCAATTTTTGATTGAATAAGCGCGAGATAAAAATCGTAATCAAAGCCCGGATTCTGAAGTTTGAGAGTGCCCGCTTCGCCCTTAAGTTCTTTGGGCACGGGTTCGCTTGAGCGAATCTTCTTTTCTTTCGGCGGCTCGGTTTTTTTTTCTTCTTTGACTTTTTTCGTTTTCTTCTTGTCTGGAGTTTCAAGCGGCGGCTTGGTCTCCGGAACCTTGATCTCTTCGGCAGGTTTGGTGGACTGCACTGGAACAGGTCGCGGCCGAATTAAACGAACTTTAGTGACGTCCGGCAGGTCGCGCTTGATTTCGGTTTTCGCGTAGCTCGCGACGATCAGCACGATTAAGAAGAGCGCATGAAGTGCAAGCGAGCCAATGAAGGATTTCTTCATGGCGCGTAACTACCCTCTGCGACCGCTGCGGGACTGCATCGGATCGGCAACCAAACCGAGATCCGTTACCCCAACCTGCCGCAGCACGTCGATAACATGGAGCACTTTCTGATACGGTACATCTTTGTCGGCCTGCAAGAACACAGGTTCCTTGGAACTGCCGTAAGTTTGCTCGAAGGCCATATCAAAGCTTGATTCGTCAACCTTTGTTTGGTCAATCAGAATCGAGCCGTCTTTCTTGATGGTGATCGTGATGCCTTCATCGCTCTTGGACTCAGCAGTGGAAGCTTGCGGAACGGCCACGTCAACGGAGTTCTTGAGCATGGGCGCCGCAACCATGAAGATGATCAAGAGCACCAGAGTGACGTCCACGAGCGCGGTGATATTGATGTCAGCGAGCGGACGGTAGTTGACTTTAGTCAGCTTCCGGCCCTTGCCCGTGCGATGCTCTTGCGGCAGTCCGCCGGCTCCGGCCATCTTATCGCCCGCCCGTTACGGCGTTGCGCTTGACGAATTGACGGTCAACGGCAAAGGCCAAGTCATCGCCGAAGGACTCGGCCTTTTCAGCTTCCTTGCGCAGCCAGTTGGAAAAGAAGTTGTAGGCAATCAGGGCCGGAATCGCGACAAACAAACCCAGCGCGGTGGCCACAAGGGCCTCGGCGATTCCGGGCGCAACGACGGCGATACTGGCATTTCCCCAGATGCCGATTCTCTGAAAAGCCGAAATAATTCCCCAAACCGTCCCCAGCAATCCCAAGAATGGCGCGGCGGCCGAGCAGGTCGCCAAGAAGGGGAGAAATCTTTCGGCGCGGTTCAAGTGGTGAGCAGCGGCGCGGGCGTATTCGCGGGCAACCAGTTCGCCATCCAGATCATCGGGAACGCCCCGGTCAAATAGCTCGCGGTGGGCATACATGTAGGCGCGGGCGGGGAAGGCATTTCCATAGCGGCGGGCTTCGCCGAACAGGTTACGCGGCTCGAAATGCCGCCAGTTGTAGCTCTCGAAACCCTTGGAATCCTTGCGGACCTTTAGCCACATGATGACCTTATCCAGAATAACGGTCCACGACAAAACGGACATTATGGCCAGAATCAGCAGGACGAATTTCGCAAAGGGCGACGCGACCGTTAATAACTGCCAAATACTCTCGCTACCGCCCATTGTGCAACTCTTTGTTCATCTTGAAGCTAAATTCGGCTTTTGACCCAGTGATGTTATGGCCTACTTCATAAAATACAAATATATGAAAAAGCTGAGGGATTGTCAAGAAACTTACTCGGTTGGTGTCTCGATGCGACGGTTTTGAGACAGGACGACCGGGGAACAAGGCTCGCCGAAGGACAGGACACCGACAACGGGGGCAAGCTTAGCCACGGCCATAAGGTAAACCCAGACGGGCAACTCCTGACCGTGAATCCACGGCAGCATGACCGGCTTATCCCGGTAAATCTCTAAATCAATGGCATTGAGCTTCTGGCGGTACTCGCTCTCGCGGACGATGCCGCCTTCGAGCAGGTCTTCGAGGGGAAATCTGATTAGTTCCAAGGTGGTTTCGTTAGGCTTGTTGAATAAGCGTGAGTGAGTACTCTCGTTCATTCAGTTTTTCGAGGTGAACGAGGTTACCGACGCGCAAGGTGTGTTCGGTTGTAAAGCGCGTCCAGCCGTGCAGTTTAGAGCGGTTGCGGAGCTGCATTTTGCTGCGGTCGATATCGGTCTCTATTATGAACCCCAAGTCCGTCTGAAGTTTAATCGGAATGCCCGGTGAGCCGTCACTTTTTGAGACGGCATCGAGCGGAAAAAGTTCCAGAAAGTCAAAGACATTGAGGTACCGTTCGAGAAACCAGAGGTTTTCGTCGGTAACGAGAATGTCATGAGAGATTTTTGGGGGCATTGGGAATGCAAAAGCGGGCCGACAGCAGCCCGCTTTCAATGTAATTCAGGGGCGGGAATTAGGCTGAGAATGATTGTCCGCAGCCGCACGAACGCTTGGCATTGGGATTCTTGAACACAAAACCTGAGCCGTTCAAACCGTCTTCGTAGTCAATTTCGGTGCCGTTCAAATAGAGATAGCTCTTCATATCGCAGACGAGTTTGATGCCGTCTTGCTCAAAGACCTGATCGTCTTCAGAAAGCTGGTTATCGAAACCGAGGACGTAGTTCATGCCGCTGCAACCGCCGCCGCGCACGCCCATGCGAAGGTTCCAATCGGCCTTCTGCTCTTGCTCCATGATGGTCTTGACCTTGGTGAAGGCCGTTCCTGACAGTGTAATCATTGTGTTGTCTCCAAAAAATAGAAAATAGAAAATTGCAAATAGAAAAAGGGACGGGCCGGAACCTCAAGCAGTCAGAAGCGCCCCGTCGCGCATCAACTCTTCCTGTGTTTCAGCTTTGTACGAACTTCTGACTAACGGACCGCTCTCGACGTGTCTCAGGCCCAACGATTGACCGAGTTCTTTGTAGGCCCGGAATTGATCGGGATGAATGTACTCAATCACGGGCAAATGTCTGCGCGAAGGCTGCATGTATTGACCGATGGTTAAGAGATCGCAGCCTGCATCGGCCAAATCGCGCATGACTTCTTTGACTTCTTGCGGAGTCTCACCAAGTCCGACCATGATACCCGATTTTACGATCATGCCGTGCCGCTTCGCCTGCGCAAGCGTGTCAAGACTGCGCCAGTACTTTGCTTGCGGGCGCACTTGCAAATGCAAACGCGCAACGGTTTCCATGTTGTGTGCGTAAACTGCGGGACCCGCATCGCACACGGTTTTCACGCATTCTGGCTTGCCTTTGAAATCGGGAACCAGTACCTCAAGTCGCGTGCTTGGTGAAATCTCTTTACACAAGCGAATAGTCTCGGCGATGTGGCCTGCACCACAATCTTCAAGCTCATCGCGATCGACCGATGTGATGACAATATATTTGAGATCAAATTCGCGGAGAGCTTCGGCGACGCGGCGCGGCTCTTCACTATCGAGCGGTAACGGCTTGCCAGTCTTGACATTGCAGAACCCGCATGAGCGCGTGCAAATATCACCCATAATCATAATCGTGGCCGTGCCGCGCGACCAGCACTCGGCCATGTTCGGGCAGGCGGCCTCTTCACACACCGTGAAGAGTTTTGACCCATGAATCAGCTCGCGCACGCCGTGAAATTTCTTCGTGTGCCCGATGCGAATTTTAAGCCAATCCGGCTTTCGCGGCGAGGACGGCTCGGTATCAGTAAGGATGGGTAGGGCTTGCAAGCTACTATCTCAATTCAATCAAAAATTTTTAACAAACGACGAAGGAGTTTCTGTTCATCTTTCAATTCATGTTCCCAAACACGAACTACTTTCCAACCCTCTTTCCGAAGTTGCTTTGATACTACTTTATCACGTTCAATATTTCTACCAATCTTCTCGATCCAATAGTGGACGTTCGAACTTGGAAGTCTGAGGTGCTTTGGGCAGCCATGCCAGAAACAACTATCAAGAAACACTGTAACCCGAGGTCCCGGAAAGACGAAATCGGGACATCCCGTAAGCGATTTGTCATTAACATTAAACCCCAATGAACAAGACTCTTGGAGAACTATACCGAATCGGACCTCAGGTCCAGTATTGGAACTTCGAATCGCTGCCATAGTGCGAGAGCGAGATTCGCGAGAGACCGTGTCAGTCACCTCAGAATCTCAACCCAACTTCTATCAAACTCAAGAGAATCAAGCACCTTATCTCTGTCCAATTTAGGAGCGGTTCTTATTCGGATTGCTTGTCGATTAGGTGGCACTGGCTCGTGAATCGTGAACTGTGCACCGTGTGTTTGCCATGTGAATCTATGAGTGCCAGTGCTCGCGTCATGGCCTACAAGATTCTTGTTCTTATTCCACGACCATTCGTACGAACTGTGATCGTATTGCACAGTTTCTATTTCGAAGACCACTAGCGTGAGCAAGTCGATTGACTTTACAAGCACAACTGTTCTAATTTCGTCAAACTGTTTCTGAACTTGTTCAACTCGCTTATTCCATATCTCTAATACGAGCTTTCCAGCATCATTAGGTTCGTGAGCTGAGTCTATGGTCTCTTGATAAGAGTAGGTTGGCGAATTGCGACCTGAGATTAGTCGCAAGGATTTCGCCTTAAGCGGGTTTGGATGCTTCACAGTTTTTGCGCCCCACGCGCATCCACCCAGTCTTACATCATCAAGTCCAATGTTTGAACTCTTCCAATTAGCTCCTATAATACGAGCAAACATCTCTTCCCAATCAGGACCTTCTAACCTCGGAGTTTCACGGGTTGCCTTTAAATAGACAATCTCTTTTCCGAGGTCAATCAGAGCATTTTCGGGGAACTTTCCCAGAGGATAGGGCGGACTATACTTAGACGCCCTGCGAAGTCGCGGTGTTTTCGGCTCGTCCATTAGAAGTTTCGTGAAATCTTAATCTAAAAGGTTTATCATTCGCCCGAATGACTTTGGTAACGGGGTTTCGATCAAATAGTTCAATCAAGTTAGAAAGGACTGCTCGCACCATTGGCACAGGCACTGAATTGCCCGCTTGCTTCCGAGACTGCGAGTCGTTGCAAACTATTTTGTAAGAATCTGGGAATCCTTGTAGCCTAAACATTTCTCGAGGCGTAAGCCTCCGTTCACCATTGACCAGCAAGTAGTTATACGAAGCACCAGCTCGCAACGCGCAGGAAAACGGGTATTTGCTCACATGCCCCGACTTGTTCTCATGCCATATCGTTGCAGCTTCATCTGGCTTATGATGGAGAAGTCGGCTTCGCCTTATTTCTGAGGAGGCATAGTATTTCTCTGAAACGTTCTCTTCGAGAAGCTCATCTAGGGGCTTCATTCGCGTCTTTTTCTTGGGCCAAGCGAACTTATCTGAAAAGAGGTGGCCTACAATCAATATCCGTTCTCGCTTTTGTGGCAATCCAAAATCAAGCGCATTTAAAACCTTATATTCAACTCTATACCCAAGCTCGCGAAGAGTTTCCAGGATTCGAGAAAGTGTCTTCCCCTCATCATGTCCAACCAAGAGTTTCACGTTTTCAAGGATAAATGCTGATGGCCGCTTGGCTTGAAGTATTCGTGCAATATCAAAGAAAAGTGTGCCTCTCGTGTCCTCGAACCCCTTTCGATTGCCACAAATACTAAACGGCTGACATGGAAAACCAGCTAATAGCAGATCATGATCAGGCACTTCATTCTCTTCAATCAATGAAATATCACCAAACGGCAAATCACCGAAGTTTGCAAGATACGAAGTCTGACATGGCACATCAATGTCTGATGAGAAAACGCAATTTGCTGTGAACGCCTTGCGTCGTGCTAGTTGCTCAATGGCCACTCTGAAGCCACCAATGCCACAAAATAGATCAATGTACTTAACTATCATATTTATGCGAGATTTAGTGTTGATTACATTCGCAGTCGTCTTTTTCCATTGCTTCAAGCTCTTTTTCCTGCTGGTGGGATTCCCAGTCAGAGGTGTCGCGCAGAATGGTTGCGCCGGTGCGTTCGCCGATGACGTCGCGGACTTTCTCTAAGAGCCAATGTGGAGTCGAAGCGGAACCTGTGACGCCAATCGTGTCGCCGTCGCGGAACCATGAGATATCCAAGTCGTTTTCGTCCACCATCAGATAGGCGCGCTCGTTCATGCGCTTGCATACGCCGTAGAGGGCCTTCGTGTTGGAACTCTTGGTGCCGCCGACCATCAGAATCACGTCAACCTGTGTGGCAAATTGCTCCAAGTCACCGTCGCGGCCTACGACAAAGCGGCAGAGCGTGTTCTCGACTTGAACTTCAACGTTGTTTGCATATTCTTTGATCCAGCCGATGCGCTCTTCAAACCATTCTTTGGAAACCGTGGTCTGCGCGAGAATAAATACTTTGTTGTTCGGATCAAGCTGTTTGCAGTCTTCGCGCTCGTAAACTACGAAGGCTTTGTTGTCGCAATGGCCCTTGATGCCGATCGTCTCCGGATGATACGGCTTGCCGATTATGACGACTTGTTCACCCGCTTCATAGTGCTTTCGCGCGATATTCTGCGAGCGCGTCACCACGGGACAGGTGCCGTCAATCAACTCGACGCCGAGGTCTTTGGCTTTTGCGTAGGTTTCGGGTGGTTCGCCGTGTGCGCGGATCAAAACCTTTTGCGGTCTTTGATCGGTGGCCATGCCGCTGTGATCAATCGATGACAGCCCGCTCTTTTCAAGCCGCGCGATTTCGACTTCGTTGTGAATGATATCTCCGAGCGAAACAAGCGGCAAACCGGTGTCGCTCATAACTTTCTCGGCCATCTTCACGACTCGCCTCACGCCGCCGCAAAAGCCCGCGCGCGGGTCAACCAAGACTTTCATCGCCATTATTGCTCTTCCCTCCGGGCGGAATCGGTCTTGTTAAGGGCCTCCGCGAGCGCACTGGGGCCAGCGTTTACGCTGGCTTTCATCATGCCGCCAATAGCCTCCGAAATATGACGCGGCGATAAACCCGCCAGCTCGAGCAGTTGTGAGCGCGTACCATGCTCGACGAAACTGTCGGGCAAGTGCAGCGCGTGGAACAGATGATTGTAGCCGTTTGATTTCAAGAACATCGCCACTTGTGAACCCAAACCGCCGTGTCCGGTGCCCTCTTCAAGCGTGAGCACAGCTTCGTGTGTGTCAAGCAGTTGCGACAATAGAATTTCGTCAATCGGTTTCACAAATCGCGCGTTTACGAGAGTGACGTTATACTCTTCGGCGGCGATGACTTTGCGCGCGGCTTCCACCATCGTGCCATTGGCTAAGACGGCAACTCGCTTGCCTTCGCGCATGGTCTCCCAACTTCCGACTTTAATCAAGGCGGGAGTCTCATCCCAGTTGATATGATCGGGCGCTTTGTCGCGCGGATAGCGGATGCCGATTGGCCCGTCCGCCCAATTCAATCCGGTGTAGATCAAATTGCGTAGCTCCTGCCCGTCGCGCGGGGCGCACACAACCATTCCGGGAATCGTGGACAGATAACCGAGATCGTAACAGCCGTGATGCGTGGGACCGTCTTCACCGACCAAGCCGCCGCGATCCATACAGAACAACACGGGCAGATGCTGAATGCCGCAGTCGTGCATGATGTGATCGTAAGCGCGCTGCAAGAAGGTCGAATAGATTGCCACCACCGGCTTCAACCCTTCGGCGGACAATCCGGCAGCAAACGTCACGGCGTGACCTTCGGCAATGCCGACGTCGAAGAACTGTTCCGGACAATCCTGCGAAAACTCTACTAAGCCCGTGCCCTCTTTCATCGCGGCGGTAATGACACATACGCGTTTGTCCCGCTTGGCCTCTTGAATCATCGCTTTGCCGAAGATGTTCATATAGGCTTCGGTTTCAGGTTCGGCTTTGGCTTCGGGTTTTGGCTCGACCTTGGCGGGTGCTTTCACCGCGTGCCACGTCACCGAATCCGCTTCGGCCACATCGTAACCTTTGCCCTTGCGGGTCAGGAAATGCACGAGCACCGGATGCTTGTGCCGGCTCTTGATGTTGTTCAGAATCTCGACCGATTCTTTGATGTTGTGTCCATCGAACGGCCCGAAATATTGGAAACCGAACTCTTCGAACAACATACCAGGCGATACAAGGCCTTTCAGCGAGGCTTCAAAACGACCCGCGAAACTGCGCATGGTCTCTTTGCCGACAGGCGACTTGCCCATCAGATCCCACATCTCGTCTTTGATCTTGGAGAGCAGCGGATTCGTTTCCATCTTGGCCAAGAACTTCGGCACGGCGCCGACGTTTGGCGAAATTGACATGCGATTGTCGTTGAGAATAATCGTGATGTCGCGACCGGAATGTCCGGCGTTATTCAACGCTTCAAAGGCCAATCCCCCCGTCATGCCGCCGTCACCGATGACGGCCACGACGCTGTGCTTTTCGCCCTTCATGTCGCGCGCGACGGCCATGCCGAATGCGGCAGATAAGGAGGTTGAAGCGTGACCAGCTCCGAAGGCGTCATACTCGCTTTCGTTGCGCTTCAAGAATCCTGACAAGCCGCCCATGCGGCGAATCGTGCCGAGTTTGTCGCGGCGACCGGTGAGAATTTTGTGAATGTAGCCTTGATGCCCCACGTCCCACACGATGCGATCTTCAGGTGTATTGTAAACGTAGTGCAATGCTGCGGACAATTCCACAACACCGAGCGAGGCGGCCAAGTGGCCGCCGACGGCGTTGATGGTGTCCCACAAATAGCGGCGGAGTTCCGCACAGACAATTTCGAGTTCGTCCACACTCAGTTTGCGCAATTCTTCGGGAGAATCAACGCGGGCGAGCAGCGGATAGAGTTCCGCATTGAAATTGCTCAAGAGTTAGCTCCTGCAGGTTCGCGCATGGTGCGCGGCAATGACGCGCTCTGCGATTCGGTGGGTTTTTGCGCATTGGGATTGCCCCATTTGCCCTTGAGTTGCAGGCTTACCCACGCGAGGAAGATCGTTTCGAGAATCAAATAGCCAAATGCTTCGGAGGGAATGCCGGGTGACGATCCTGCGCCGTAGCTGTGCAATCCGCTCAGATAGAAATTCACGCCGTAGTAGGTCATCACCACAACCGGGAATGCCGCGACGGAGACGAACGCGAGTCCTTTCCAATTCAGCCAGCCCGCGCTGCGACCGTGCAAGAAGGCGATATATACAAACCAAGTGATGAGCGCCCATGTCTCTTTTGGATCCCAGCCCCAGAAGCGACCCCAACTCGAATCGGCCCACACGGCACCGAGCAGAATCCCAAAGATCAGAATCACGCAGCCGACTTGCATGACGTGCAGATTAGCGGCCGCCATGCGCGAAAGGGTGGGAGTGATTTGGCCTTTTGATTTCACCGCGCCGATCAATAGAATGTGTCCGATTACCATTGCAATCGCGAGACAACCGTAGCTGGTGAGAATTGTGATGACGTGATAGACCAGCCAGTAGCTTTGGAGCGCTGGAACAAGCGGATTGATTCCGCGGTCGAGATTGGCATAGTGGGCGAGCCACAGGACAATACCGCCCATCAGCGATCCTGCAAGTCCGAAGATACGGTCGCGCTTCACAAGCTCGTAGATTAACGCAATGATGACGAGTGACCACCCGATTGCAGTCAGAGATTCATACATATTCGACCACGGTGCGCGTCCGCCGATCATCCAGCGCATGATCATACCGGTCGAATAGAAAGCGAGGCCGCCGACCATGCCGATCAATGCGGAAGAGCGAAGTTTCGCAAAGCGAGTCGAGTAACTCATTCCAAAAAGAACCGCAGCCGCAAGGAGCAGAATACGCGCCCAAAAGAATGGAGAAAGACGGTTGAAAGTACCTTCAAGACTTGCCGTTTCTTCAATTTCCGGTTGATTTGCCAGCAGCTTGGCTTGCGTAGTGACAAATAGATCCGCCGACGTGTTGAACATGTCAGGGCGGTTATCCAACACGGAATGATACATCCCGGCCCATGCCAAACCAAGCGAGGACGACTCCTCGCTCACGCCAACGGCATTCATCGAGTCGCGCTCAATTTTTGCGAGCAGCGTGGGCATCGTCGCCCATTCGGTGGTCTTGGCGTCTCCGTCACGCGGCGGCACAAAGGAGGGAACCTCATGCTGGAACACCATCGCGAGGGTATTTAGCTTATGCAGAATCTCGTTAGCTTTGGATTGCGTGAACGCGAGTTTTTCACCCGCTTTTTGTGCTTCCTGAGCCTCCATGACGATCTGCATCAAGCGCGGTTTGGAGTGCAACTCCTGAATCGAAAAACGACTGCCCGGTTGATCCTGCAATTCAAGTTCTTTGCGCAGATCGCCTTTGGGCAGATAGACGAGCGGCATGTCAGCCCAACGCTCGCCATCGGACATCCAGCGAAAATAGGTTTCCACCGGATTCTGGCCTTCATACTTATCTTTGCCGACGACGTCAGAGACAAGCTCGCGCGCAAACGTGTCAAGCGGTTTCAGCCGCCCGCCGTCTTGCACGATAATTTGTCCGGCCAGATTCCAATTAAACTCCTCCGCCTGAGCAAGCGAGATAATTGAAAGAACGGACAGGAGAATCACAAAATACTTTTTCATGCGGGTGCTCCCTCTTTTGTTTTGGGAGAATTAGCCATAAGTTCCTCAGTCATCTCCGTGTTTTCAGGCAAAGGCATTGCAGGACCGCGCGGGGCCGGCGGGAATTTCTGTTTGAGCCAGGGCTTAATGAAAATAATACCCGCCATCGAGAGGACGAGCAGGATACCTCCGGCATACATGTAAGGAATGCCCGGATCATACGAGACGCCAAGCACGGTGGCCTGTCGTCCGTCGGGCAAGTCGATCCACGAAGCCTGACTGATTTTGTAACCCTTGTAGGCCAGCGGATGATTCAAAATAACATCCCACTCGATGGTTTCGGGGTTGCCGGGATCGTCAACAATCACGTGGGATTTGAACAGTGACGTCATGCCCGTGCCGGGGTACATTACCTGCTCAAATGAGACGCAATGGACGCCGAACGGTAATTGCCGCTCTTCGCCAATCGTCGTTTCCCAATTCTCGAAATCGAGCTGCTCGAGACCAAAGCGGTTCTCGGTATCACCCTCAAGAATCACCATCTGGCCTTGCATCCCGAAGCGGTTGGTGATCATTGAGGCGGCCATGATCAGCAGCAGCGCAACGTGCGTCAACAACCACGGGTATTGGTGCGGATAGTATGGCGCGCGGCGCAAGGTGCAGCCGATCAGGTTAAGTGCAAGTGTGACGGTCAGCAAATCAAACCACCACGTGCGGTAAACGAGAATTCTCGCCGCCCCGTTGGAATAGACCGTCTCGATCCACGTGCCGTAGCCCATCGCAATACCGAAAATCAGCAGCAGAACGATGGTCAGCTTCACCGAGGAGAAGAACAGCCAAATCCGATCAAGAATGTTTGTCAAATCAAATTCCTTGTTTTGATGAACTGCACATTCATCATTCCTTCGAGCTTACTGAACAATGACGACTTCCTTCAAGCCGTCAACTTTCTCAAGCAGGGTACGGCGTACGCCGCCTTCCATAGCCGAAAGCGAGCCGCCGCAGCCTTCACAGCCGCCGCCCATCGAAATCGTTGCGATTCCGTCTTTCAGCGAAATCAATTGTCCGTCGCCGCCCTCAGCTTGAAAGATGGGACGGAACATGTCCAGCAGTTTGTTCACCTTCTGCGACAATTCCAGATCGAGATCGGTGGTGGTTTCAATTGTGCTCATGGGACTTTCCTATTTCCTATTCCAAATTTCTAATTTTCTGCTTAGTCGTACAATTCGATCTTCACGTCCTTGCGGTCATATCCCATCTCGGTCAGGTGTGCGCGCGCGTCATCAAGCATCGCGCGCCAGCCACACAGAAAGAATGTGCAGGGACGTTTGTCGGCAAAGAATTTGGTGTAATGTACATGCACGTGTCCTTGCGGGCCGTGCCAATCCTGTTGCCGTGAAAGCACAGGATAAAAATGCAGTCCGTGCTCATGCCGCATTTTCTCGAAGTCTTCGCGGTAGAGAATATCGGACTCATGACGGTTGCCGAAAAACAGACTCATCGGTGCTTTGATCGTCCCGCGCGCATAGCCATCGAGCAGCATTGAGCGAAACGGCGCGATCCCGACTCCGGTTGAGATGAAACAGGTTTCCTTTTCCACCACGTCCGGCAGCACAAATCGTCCGATCGCATCCGAGCCTTTCAGAATCGAGCCGACCTTCACGTCTTCAAACAGATAGCGCGTAGCCAGCCCATCGGGTACGCGGCCTACGCAAAGTTGAAAGGAATTGCCGCCGTCGGGCGCCGATGCGATGGAGTAGCTGCGTCGGGTGACTTTTGCGTCAATCGGAAAATCAATTTGAATAAATTGCCCGGCCTGAAAATTATAGGCTTCGCGGCCCGGCACGCGCAAATCAAAAAGTTTGACGGTGGGAGTCGCTTCCACAATCCGCGTCACTTCCACGTCAAAGAACAAATACTTCGGCCCCTTACGAGGCTCCACTTGAATATTTTCGACTAAGCTGCTCAAATTTCTCTGGGTTCTGATTTCCCCCCGGTCTTCCGGGGGGATATGGGGGGTCAAACTGTCAAATCGTTTCTATCGAAACCTTTGTTTTCTCATTCACGACATTCCCCGTGTTCACGGTATTCGCGCGTTCAAACAATATCAACTGCACTTCTTCGGTTGAAACAGGACAGTGCTCAACCCCGTGCGGAATCAAAATCATCTCGCCTTCATTCACCGTTACGTCGCCGTCACGCAGTTTCATCAGCAGCGAGCCTTTAACCACCATGAAGAGTTCATCCTCTTCCTCGTGATGGTGCCACACGAACTCGCCCTTAAGCTTTACAAACTTCACCGCGCATTCATTGACCATCGCCGCGATGCGCGGGTGTTCGTAGTCATGAATTTGGGAGAAGGTGGCGGGGATGGAGATTTTTTGGGGCAATGTGCTTACATCCGTGCTCTTTAAATTATTAAATTTTGATAACTTCAAACACGATAGATTCTCCAGGCATGGAGTTCTGAATATAGTCTTGCACAATCAATTTGGCCATCGACACAAGCATGCTGTCTACGTTTTCGCGAATTCTAAGGGCAGGGTAGTTACTGAACGCATCTGGCGGTAGCATAATCACAGGCAACTCACTAGTGATTTCTTCCTTTTCTACTAATACTAAAGCGACCCTGTTGCCCGAGTCGTCTGCTTGAATTCGTATGAGTGCTTTGATCATTACTTTTCTTTCGGCTTTGAAATGCAGCGAATCTTGGAAACAAGTTGCGCTGCAACGATATAACCAAACCGACGTCCCCTGAGCGCGTCACGTGAAATCACAAACCAATTTCCGTACTTCGCATTTATTACCGCACTGATTTCGTCCATAATCTTTGCCGTGTACCGTTCACTCTTTTCCCACCATTCATATCGAGCAAGTGGTACTCCAAAGAGAGTCGCAAACTCTTCAGCGGAAATCTCTCGTTCTTCAATTTCGCTTATAATGCCCCGGAGTTGCTTTAGATTATCACCAAAAGGGGGCTTGTTCGAGAAGAACTTAGGTTCTCCGATAAGAAATTGAAGATCCATTTCCCTACGCACTCGCCACAAACCTAACTTTCCCACTCGGTCGCATCGAAACGTCATAAAGCTCTGCTTCTCGAAGCAAAGCCGGAATCAACTCATCTTCAGGCAGCGTGGCGACAACTTTTCCGTCTTTCATCAACAGGCCTTTGCCTTTGCCACCTACGACGGCGAGATCGGCTTCGCGGGCTTCACCGGGGCCATTGACGACACAGCCCATGACGGCAATGTGGAGCGGTTTCTCAATTTTGGAAACGGCTTTTTCTACGCGGGCTGTTAAATCCAACAAATCCACTTCGCACCTGCCGCACGAGGGACAGGCAACCAGATTGACGCCTTTCGTGCGAAGCCCCAGCGCTTTCAAAATCTCCCATGCGACCTTGACCTCTTCGACCGGATCAGCCGTCAACGACACACGCAAGGTTTCACCGATTCCGTTTTGCAACAGGTAGCCGATGCCCAACGCAGATTTGATAGAACCTGTGAACAGCGGTCCGGCTTCGGTTACGCCGAGATGCAGCGGATAATCACTGCGCTCACGGAACAGCGTGTAAGCCTCAATCATGCGCGGGACATTTGAGGCCTTCAAAGAAACGGTGAGATTCGTGAAGCCCTCGTCCTCCAGCCACTGCGTATGCCGAATCGCCGACTCCACCATTCCCATCGGCGTCGGGCCTTCGTATTTGTCAATCAAGTCTTTCTCGAGCGAGCCGGAGTTTACGCCGACTCGCATGGCAATCCCCGCTTCGCGCGCGGCTTTCGTAACCAATTTCGCGCGGCCTTCACCACCAAGATTTCCCGGATTGATGCGAATTTTATCTACACCAGCGTCAATCGCTTTGAGCGCAAGCTTGTAGTGAAAATGAATATCAGCCACAAGCGGCACGCGCATGTTCTTTTTGATTTCCGGCAGCGCGGCCGCGGCTTCATCGTCTGGCACTGCCACGCGAATAATCTCGCAACCGGCCTCTTCGAGTCTGTGAATTTGCTCGAGCGTGGCCTTTGCGTCTCGCGTGTCGGTCAAGGTCATGGACTGGATCGCGACCGGGTGATTGCCGCCGATGGTCACCGAGCCGATTTTGCACTCGCGAACGCGCTTATGGCGGAACGACTGCGGCGTAAATTCCCCCATCACGGGCAAGCCAAAACCTGAGGCCGGTTTATCGGTACATTTCCCCTTAAGTGGCAGCTCGATCATGCCCATTTTGTGAATCTGACCATTTCTATCAAATTTAATAATCCATTAATCAGCTAATATACACTCCCTGACCGGAAATGTCAATTTTAGCTGCCTCCTCGACTACTTGTTTTTTCAACGATTTGGCAGTTGGAAAGTTTCAAGTTGGCGTTCATTTCCGGCCTCCTTTTCCGGGCAATTTTGTGCGATGCCGGCAACGCATTGATTATCCCAGCGGGTTTTCGTAAACTACGAGTAATCTAAACTTAGGAGCAGTTGTGCAAGTAGTCTGGTTAGGTTTGATACTTATCGGTGTAATCACCGCCGCCTTCACGGGCAAAATGGCCGATGTAACAAAAGCCACGGTCGATGCCGCCAAAATGTCAGTCGAGCTGTGCATCGGACTCATCGGAATCATGTCTTTGTGGCTGGGTTTTATGAGGTTAGCTGAGAAGGCCGGGTTGGTACAGGGGCTGGCTCGCCTGCTTAAGCCCCTGATGCGCCGACTTTTTCCTGATGTGCCTCCCGACCACCCGGCGATGGGTTCGATGCTCTCGAATATTGCTGCCAACATGTTAGGTCTGGGCAACTCGGCCACCGCCCTCGGCTTAAAGGCCATGCAGGACTTGAAGAGCCTTAGCAAAATTGGAGATACGGCGACAAACGCGATGGCTACGTTTCTGGCCATGAACTCAGCATCGATTACATTGATTCCGGCTACCGTGATTGCCATGCGATCGGCAGCAGGTTCCGCTAATCCAACGGGAATTATCGGGCCGACATTGCTGGCCACGATTATCTCGATGGTCGTGAGTGTCATAGCGGTCAAGCTGCTCGAGAAGCGGCGTATCTACAAGCAGCCAAGCGAGGAGACCGCCGAATGAAAGACGCGCTATTTGGTTTCATGCAAGCGGCGTCCGATTGGGCTGTGCCGATGCTATTCTTGATTATTGCGGGCGCGGCGATGATCAAGAAAGTAAAAGTCTATGAAGAGTTCATCGAAGGCGCAAAAGAGGGTTTCAACGTCGGTGTGAGAATCATCCCCTACGTCGTGGCAATCCTGTGCGCAATTGCAATTTTCAGAGCATCCGGTGCGCTTGACGCTGTAGTCTCCGCATTAAGCCCCATTCTTGCTCCGCTGAGTATTCCACCGGAAATTCTTCCGATGGCAATCGTGCGTCCGCTCTCAGGTTCGGGCGCGATGGGTGTGCTTTCGGAAGGATTGAAAACCTACGGACCTGATTCGTTGATAGGCAACATGATGTCCGTGCTAATGGGCTCAACGGAAACAACGTTCTATGTGCTTGCGGTCTATTTTGGATCCGTGGCTGTGCGCAGAACCCGCCACACTCTTGCCGCATGTTTGATCGGCGACGTCACAGGCATTCTCGCTGCAATCTATCTCAGCAATTTCTTTTTCAGCTAAAGTTAAATATAGAGCGAACCTTAATGCGCATTTTGTCGATACTCCTGCTGGCCCTTGCGGCACACGCTTCAGAAACTCCAATTCCCGAGTGGAAATCTTCTCCGGTTGTGCCGCTACCGCCGGTTGCGTTCGGTGATTCGGCGGTGAAGACGACGGATTTGCTCGATCAGGTCAAGATCGACTGGGGTGCGGTTGATTTGTTCGATTTGAAAATGAAACCGTCTCGCAACAGCACGCTGTCGTTTGAATTAATATCCGAGCGCGGCTATGGCTTGGGAGCAAGTTCAGTGACTTGTGACGGCTACACGAAAGCCGCGCTTGAAGTGACCGGCACACGGCCGCTGAAGGTTTATGCCAACGGGCAAGAACTCGCAAAAGCCACGACTGCCGACAGCGGAAAATACACGGCCAAGAGCGAAATCACGCTTGATCGCAGCCGCTTTGATATTCTTGTTGCAACGGTCTCGCAACAATCTGACAGCGGCGACTGGAGTTTTTCAGCCGTTGTCAAGCAAGATTCAAGCTCGAATCGAGTCTTGACGGCGAACGCATCGCAACTCCAACGTCCGGCGCAATTCAGTTACGATGCCAAGCTTGAGGACTATGCTTCGTTGGTGCTTTCGCCGGACGGAAAACTACTTGTGTTGAAGCGAACCGTGCGCGAGGGGGCGGAGTACAAGTCCAGGTCGTGGTATGAAATTTGGGATATCGATCAGAGCAAACTCTTCTATTCGTTTGCGCAGGACGGTGTATCAAATTTCGAGTTCGCACCGGATAACAAGCTGCTGTATTACAAAGTTCGGGCTGACGACGGCAACGAGGTCTGGCAGTTTTCGACCGCAACCTTTGTGGCAACCCGTCTCATGGCAGCGGTTAAGAATCTTGAAGCCTTCAAAGTCCTGCCTGAAGGTTCAACAATCGTCTATGCGGTCTCCCAAGAAGAGCCTGAAAACAAAACGGGCTACGATCTCTTTTTGGAGCTGAATGACCGTCCCACCGGATACAACAACCGCCGCGAACTATTTGTCGCGGATACAAGATCGGGGGTTACGCGCCAACTTACTAAGGCGGGGGAATTTGAGATTGAGAAATGGTCGGTTTCGCCGTCGGGAAATCAAATCCTGATTGTGAAGAACATCCCCAAGAATGACCGCCCGTATATGTCGCAGGAGTTTTGGAGCTATGAGTTTGCCACGGGGAAGATCAGGCAAATACTCACGCGCAATTTGCTCGAATATCCGCAGAATATCACTTGGATCGACGAGATTTTCATCGCAT
Source organism: uncultured Alphaproteobacteria bacterium (assembly GCA_964587105.1). Classification (GTDB taxonomy): domain Bacteria; phylum Electryoneota; class RPQS01; order RPQS01; family RPQS01; genus JABWCQ01. Next base: position 174,263 of record CAZPKG010000002.1, read on the forward strand.
ACAATGCCGGCTCACACGACGCCTCACCAGCTGACAGCGTTTACCACAACGTCAATCAATTGTGTCTCTATACTCTTAATCTCAAGACGGGCGAGCACAAGAATCTCACGGCCGCTCAGGAGTTTTCCATCAACGACGAAGGCGGGCATCAGCGAATTCTCTATAACCCACGTGACAATTTCCTGTATGCACACGTGACCTATCGCGGGGAGCAGCATTTTGCCAAAATTTCGGTCGATGGAAAAAAGATTACCTACCGTCCGCTGCCCAGCAATTTCGCATTCACGGACCTCCCGGCGTTTGCGTTAAGCGGCACACGAGTGGCCTATCTTGCGTCTAACTACAATTCGCCCAAAGCCGTTTACACAAATTCATTTGCCTCGCCCGCCGAGCGCAAGCTGATTGATACCAACAGTAAGATTGTGGCGAACTGGGAGCTTGGCAAGATGGAGCGTTGGAATTTCACCAATCGTCTGAACGTTGAATTAGACGGCTGGCTGTATAAACCCGCGGATTTCACCCCCGAAAAAAAATGGCCGTTGATCGTCTATTACTACGCAGGCGTTTCTCCGCGTGACGAGCGTTTCAGTATCCAGAATCAGATGTGGATGGCCAACGGTTACGTTGTGTATGTTTTGAACACGGTGGGCTGCGTGGGCCGAGGGCAAAAGTTTGCGGACTATCACGCTGGAGACTGGGGTACGGAAGCAAGTCAGGACGTAATCGATGCAACTAAGGAATTCATTGCGAGCCATCCGTATGTTGATCCTGCGCGCGTGGGTTGCTATGGGGGCAGCTATGGCGGATTTGTCACGCTCGACTTGTTGACCAAGACCGAGATGTTCAAGGTCGCGATCGACATGTACGGAATCTCGAATATCACCAATTACTTTGGCGCCGGAACGTGGGGTTATTGGTACAGCGATCTCGCATCGCCGGGCCAATTCCCGTGGAGTGACAGAGACGTTTACGTGGATAAGTCCCCGATTTACAATGCTGATAAGATCAAAACGCCGCTCCTGATATTGCATGGCGGCATTGACAAAAATGTGCCACCGCAGGAATCGGATCAGATGTTTGTCGCGCTAAAACTGCTCGGACAGGACGTGGTCTATGCGCGCTTCCAAGACGAGACGCATAACATCAACACGAAGTACAGCAATCTGCTTTTGCATCGCCAGATGATGCTCGAATGGTTTGACAAGTACCTGAAAGATCAGCCTGAGGCGTGGGAAGCCCGCCTCAAAGATTCCAAATAGGTCCCGGTGCTCTGCATACATCGGCCTCGGTCACTTATCCGCCTCAACCGTTGTGGACAAAACGAGGCATTGCGGCCAAGTCTGCCGCATAAGCACTGATAGTACACAGTAAAATTCTGTTTTTATTTAAGAAAGCGGCAGATTCCTGAAGGAGTCTGCCGCCTTTGTTGCCGGAAAAATGTTAAATGAGTTGTTGACAGGCTTGCAAGACCCCCCATGTTTCGTTAATTTAACATGAATTAGCCCAGCCGGAGCGATCCGGCGGATAGCCGCAACCAAAAGGACCTAATTGGAGGAGCCTAAATGGCAAGTAGAACAGGACTGTTTCTTCGCGCCTTCACCTTACTTGCTCTCTCGTGCTTGGCGTTTGCCGCACAGGGGAACAGCGGGCCGGTGTTTTCGACGTTTCAAGGCAAAGGAGCTGCACTCGAGATCAGCAAGACCGGTCCCGAGTACACATCCATCCGCTTTGACGGAAGCAGCATGGAACGCAGCACGCTTGTCAAGGATTACGAGAACTACGACTTCATTGGCATCGACGGCGAAGCGATCATCACGCAGGACGGCGCCCCCGCCGTGCCACACGTGTCGCGTTTCTACCGGATTCCGGCCACCGGCGGCGTGGATCTCGTGATTACAAGTTCAGAGTATGAACTCGTGGAGAATTACAATCCGCTGCCATACGTAGAAGAGGGTCACGTTTTCCGCAGTGACAGCAAGGACCCGATGATTTACGGACGCAGCGAGTGGTATCCTGCGAACATCGCCGAGATGTCCGAACCGATGATCATGCGCGACTTCCGTGTGGTGTCGGTCCGCCTCAATCCGGTGCAGGTCAATCCTGTGACCCGTCAGGCTCGAATCTATCATGATATCCAAGTGGAAATTGTCCCGAATAATCAGCCGTCTGTCAACGAGATTACGCGCTACCGCCGTCCGACGGGTTCGTGGGCGCCGATCTACCAGCAGTTGATTCCGAATCTTGACGATGCGGCGCTGGACGATGCCACGACCACTCCCGGCACATACATGATTTTCGCGAAGACTGACAATGCCGTGAACCAGTGGGTGGACAGCTTGGCGCTATGGAAAAAGCGTTCAGGCCATGATGTGGTTGTGCGCCAGCAGGCAAGCTGGTCGGCTTCGCAAATCGTCACGGATATTCGCAACACTTGGCAGAATGCGCCTGAAGATAGCCCTGTCGAATTCGTCTGCTTGATGGGTGACCCGCAAGCAAGCTTTGGTTTGCCAACGAACGGGAGCGACTATGATCATCCGTATGCATTGGCCACCACAGGCGATGACATCGAGGACATTGGCGTAGGCCGATTCTGTGGATCGAGTGGAACAGACTTGGCGAATATCTTTGCCAAGACGGTCGGATACGAGCGCACGCCCTACATGACGGATCCGACGTGGTTCAAAAAAGCCTTTTTGTACGCCGGTATCAGCATGGAACTGACGTCGAATTACACCACTTTCCAGTGGATCGGCGAAGTGTTTCAGCGCAACACGGATATCGATTCGATCTTCTTGCTTACGCATAGCGCAAATACAGTAAATCCATCAGACGTTACGGGTCAGCTTAATCAAGGCCGTGGTATTTTTCTGTGGCGTGGAAGTTGGGTTGGCGGAATGGATCCGTGGCTTGCGGGATCATGCAACTACGGCCAAAGGACCCCGATTTGTTTGACGGTAACTTGCGGAACCGGATCCTTTGAAAGTGGTACATCAGTTTCAGAATCATGGGTATTGGCAGGTACCGCTGCTTCGCCAAAGGGCGGAGTGACAGGACTTGGTATGGCGACGCTCGGGACTCATCCACCAGAGAATCTCTGTGTAACGGGCGGATTGGGTTACGGGATTGGCGTCTCGTTGACAGAGCACATCGGGCATTGTGTGAATCAAGCCAAGGCTTGGCTCGTTCCGACGTTTGGCGCCGGCTCAAGTTCGCAGCAGAATTTCACCCGCTGGTTTAATCTGATGGGCGATCCGGGTCTTTCGATTTGGACAGATACTCCGCAGGTGATTGACGTAACTCACGCTGGATCATTAAATCTCGGCGCCCGTTCAATTTCGGTTCACGTCGCAGATCAAACATCCGGTGAGCCGGTTGTGAATGCGCTTGTGACCGCATGGAAAGGCACGGAATGTTACATCAAAGGTGTAACGGATGCCAATGGTGATGTAGTTCTTCCCGTTGTCGTTGAAACTGCCGGGACCTTATTGTTAACGGTTACGGGCCGCAACGTAAAGCCGTATCTCGCGGATGTTGCTTGTGCTGCGGCATCTGAAAACGTGGCGTTTTTCTCGATGACCGTGGATGATGACAACAATAACGGTACGCAAGGTAACGGCGATGGCGTTGCCAATCCCGGCGAAATCGTTGATCTCGGCGTCATCATGCGCAATGCGGGGACTTCGGTTACGGTGACGGGCATCACGGCCAACTTGACGACGACCAATGCGAAAGCCACAGTTGTACAGGGAACTTCAACCTACGGTAACCTCGCTCCAGGCGCTCAGGTGATGGGTGCTTCGGCTTTCCGCTTGAATTTGAGCCATGATCTGCAGCATCGCGAAATTGTTCCGCTCCGCTTTGCGGTAACCTCGTCGGGTACTCCGACGACAAGCATGGTGGACTTGAGCATCGTGGCCGCGCGGGCAACCTACGTCAGCCACGCCTTTTCCGGCGGCGCATTTACGCCGGGTACGACTCGAAACCTCACCGTTACAGTGAAGAATAGCGGCGCGATTCCTTTGACGGGTGTGACCGCAACACTGATTTCGGCCAGTCCGTTTGTGGCGGCAACTGTGTCCAGCGCAACCTATCCAGATATTGCTGCCAATGCACAGGCTGCTAATACGGGAAGTCCGTTTACACTCAATTCGAACAGCTTGACTTTCCCCGGTCATCAAGCGCGCATGACGTTGATCGTCACGGGCAACGGCGGCTTTGCGGACACGACCTATTTCAATGTGGCGGTCGGTTCAGCCGGTGCAAACGACCCGTGCGGCCCGGACGCCTACGGCTACTATGCTTATGACAACACCGACGCCAATTACGAACTTCATCCGACCTACGATTGGGTGGACATAAGCTCAGGTCTTGGCACGAATTTGAATCTCGCGGATCCGGGCGAAAAAACTGCGATTACACAAATATTCACCGCCGTCCGTGCCCTGCCGTTTACCTTCAGGTTCTATGGTATCGACTATGACACACTAACGATTACTGCAAGCGGCACAATCGCATTCGGTAACCAGCATGGCGCTGATCACTTCCGCAACTATCCTTTGCCGGCACAGTCTTCTCCGCGAGCGATGATCGCTCCCTATTGGGACGACCTTAAGACAAACGGCACAGGCCAAGGTGTCTGGTGGTATAACGATACGGCAAATAACCGCGTGATCATTCAGTGGAAAGCGGGCTGCGGCGGATCGGGGTTCAGCACAAATCTGAACTTCCAGGCGATATTACTTGGCCAGGACCAGACTCCGACTTTTGACGGCAACGGGCGCATCTTGCTTCAGTACAACGACGTTACGATGAATTTGCAGGGCTCATTCGGTCAGGAGATTACCGGTTCAACAATTGGTATCCATGATGAGTCACAGACTGTAGGATTGCAGCTTGCTTATCGCGACCAGCTTTCACCGGGATGTGCAAGTTTGGTGGATGGCCGCGCGATCCTGATCACCACCGATGCCCGCAATTTGTTTGGCGCGGTAGTCGGTACAGTAAGAGATGCTGAAACAAACCAGCCGATGTCGGGCGTCCACATGTCCATTGACGGGCACAACTACAACTCGACAACGGACGTGAACGGCAACTACATTCTTGATCACGTTCTGATCGGAGAGTACACGGTTCGCGCGCATAAGGATGGCTTCAACGACTCGTTTACGGCCAACATTCTGGTTGAATTAGATGACACGGTCTCCACGAGCTTCACGATGCTGCATCCTGAGTTCGATCTGTCAGAAGAAGCCCTGACTATTGCCTATCCGGGACAATCGGCGGCGACATTCAATATCATAAACGACGGCAATGGCCCGTTGGATTATGACATCCACATGGCCTACACGTTGGACGGCCAGCCGGTTGGAGATTGGGGCGCGATCGCGCGCATGGACTTGTCCGGTCAGACCGGCGACTTCCAGATGCTCGGCTGTGAGTTTGCAGGAGACTATTGGTACGTTTCCGGCGCAAGCGGCCCGACGGGTACCAATTGGATTTATCGCTTCGACCGTCGGGGACAATTTGTTCCGCCGGCGATTCCGCAGCCGTCTGTTTCAGCATTTGGCTGGTACGATCTTGCGTATGACGGTGAATATCTCTATGGATCGGAAGACGGCACCGGAACGATCGTAGGTATTGACATGAACGGCAACGTTCACGCGACGATTCCCAGTCCGCTGAACCCGACGCGTGCAATTGCTTATGATCCGGCTTTGGATCGCTTCTGGGTGGCTGACTTCACTCAGAACATCTTCTCCATCGACCGTGACGGAAACGTGTTCGCCCAGATCATCAATGAAGGCGACGACGAACTTGCGATTACGGGAATGGCCTGGTGGCCGCAAGATCCTGAAGGTTACAAATTGTACATCTTCAGCCGCGACGGTGCAGGAAACCAGACGAAGGTAACGCGCATGCATCCGGTGACCTATGACCGTGACGTCGTCGGCGTGCTTGAAGGCGGCGAATACACGGCAGGCGGATGCGCCATCACGAACGGCGGCCACAATGATATGATGGTTAACTTTGGCGCCATTTTACAGAACAGCACAGGCGACCGGTTAGGCGTCTATCAGATGAAGTTCGATCAAGATTGGGCGCAAATCACGCCTGCGGCAGGCTCGGTTGCCGGTGCTCAGGAGCGTGAAATCACGTTGAATGCCGATCTGTCGTCGTTCCGTGATGACGTTCACCACCTTTCACTCTCGATCTACAACGACGTTCTTGACACGACGATTATTTTGCCAGTCACGATTGATATCACAACCGATATCACGGAGCGTCCGGGTGAAGTGATTCCGCGCGAATATTCACTTTCACAGAACTACCCGAATCCGTTCAACCCGAACACCACGATTCAGTACACACTTAAAGAAGCCGGGCAGACCACACTGACGGTGTATAACATCGCCGGTCAGAAGGTGGCGCAGTTGGTCAATAGCCGTCAGGAAGCTGGCGCCTACGCCGTCAACTTCGACGCAGCCCGCCTCCCCTCCGGCATGTACTTTTATCGTTTGGAAAGCGGCAGCTTCTCGCAGGCAGCTAAGATGATCCTGCTGAAGTAAGCATTTAGACACGTTGGCAACGCAAAGCGGGATGCGCCTTTAGGCCATCCCGCTTTGATTTTGCCCGCTATTTGCAGGAATACCGTGAAATCGTTACCTTTGCTGAGAGTAGCTCACCTTTTCCCAATCCAGTTTTTCTCCAGTGCGTCTCGCCTACGTCCATAGCCGTGCCTTTCCCTCTGTCGATGCCAACGTCGTACAGGTCGTGCAGATGTGCCGTGCATTCCGAGCGCTTGGCCACACTGTCACGCTGTTTATTCCGCGCCATGCCGATTGCGCGAGCGACGACGCGGCGCATAAGCGCGCCTGCGAGTTGTTTGGCGATCCCTTGGGCTTTGACGTCGTATTTGTCCCGCGCCGGAAAATTTTGGGCCGCATGGAAGTTTTAGGCAGCGTCGGGAGCACGCTGGATGCGCTGAACAAACACCCGCAGGACTTAATTTACAGCCGCAATCCGTGGTCGGTCGCTTTTCTGACTCGCACCGGAGTTCCGTTTATCTGGGAAGCTCACGAAGAGCACGTTCACAAGCGCTCGAAGTTTCTGGGCGCTTTGCTACAGTGGCTAATCGTGCGCACGTCTAAAAAAGCTCAGATGGTGAAAGTAGTGGCGATCTCCGATGCGCTTGCAAAAGTATGGGAGGGCTACGGAGTGCCATGCGACAAACTTTTGACGGCACACGACGGTGTGGACATGAAACTGTTTGGCGCGGCGATTGATAAGCAAGACGCTCGCAAGGCGCTCGGCATCACGGCTGACAAGCGAATCATTGTTTATACCGGCGCGTTGAAAAGTGATCGCGGCATCGAAATGATTCTTGAATCAGCGCGCCGAATGCCGGATGCGGATTTCTATATCGTAGGCGGAAACCGTGATGAAATTGAGTACTGGAACTCCGAGATCGCGCGGCTGAATCTACCGAATGCACACTTAACGGGCCGCATTCCGCATCAAGATGTCCCACGCTGGCTGGCGGCCGCTGACGTGCTGCTGATGATGTGGACTTGGCGCGTTCCGACCATTCGCGTCTGCTCGCCGATGAAGTTGTTTGAGTACATGGCGGCGCAGCGGTTGATTGTCGGTCCGGCCTTTCCGACCGTGCTTGAGGTGTTGGAAGATCGCAAGGACGCCATCTTGTTTGAGCCGGATAATCTCGATGAGATGGAAAAAGCGTTGCGCGAAGGGTTGGACAAAAGCCGGGAAACGGAAATGCCCGCTCGCGCGTATGAGAAGGTATCGCGCGATTACACATGGGAAGCGCGCTGTCAACTCATTCTCGACAGCTTACAGCTTTAAGACAAATGGATAAAGAACAAGCAACTTTAATCGAACAGCTTAAGCACATCTCCACGGAACAGTGGATGATGGCCCTCGGCGCGCTCTTGGCAGGATGGGTGCTGAAAAAGGTGGCAATTTTTGTCGTCAAACGATTGATGAAACTCGCGGAAAAATCCGAGAGCGACTTCGACGATATTCTCTTGCACGCCGTTCGCAAGCCGATAGGGTGGATGTGTTTCTTGCTCGGTCTGTGGGCGGCCTTAACGATCCTCCCGCTGCCGACCGAACCCATTGATCTCGACCGCTTCGCATTTGCGTTTATGAAGTCGGCGACGATTTTCATCGGCTTCTGGTTAGTGGTTCGACTGGTTAGCGGTTTCATAAAATCCGCTGAGGACAAAACAAAGGCCACGAATCCGCAACTCGCGGGAGTCTTGCCGCTGGGCCGCAAGACAATTGTCGTGGTGATGTGGATTCTCGCGGTTCTGATTGCGCTGCAAAATCTTGGCTACTCGGTGGCATCGCTGTTGGCCGGTATCGGAATCGGCGGTGCGGCGTTAGCGTTTGCGGCCAAGGATACGCTCGCGAATTTTTTCGGCAGTCTGGTTATATTTGTGGACAAACCGTTCACCATCGGTGACTGGGTGAAAGTTGGCGCGATTGAAGGCACGGTTGAAGAGGTCAGCCTGCGAGTGACTCGAGTGCGGACATTTGAAAGAAGTTTGATCACTATTCCCAATCAGGATTTGACCACCAAGCCGATAGAGAATTTCACCCGCATGGAGAAACGGCGCATCAAATTCGATATTGGCGTAACCTACGACACACCGACCGCCAAGCTTGAATCCGGCGTCGCGCGCATTCGTGAACTCATCGCCGCCGACTCAGGGATTTACACCGACGGATCGCATGTCTATTTTACGAAGTTTGAATCATCAAGCTTGATCATCATGGTGCAATGTTTCACGGTAACGACGGATTATGCCGAGTATTTGCAGGTTCGTCACCGATTGCTCGTGAACATCAAGAGTGATTTTGAAAAGCTTGGAATCAAGTTCGCGTTCCCGACACAGACGATGATCATTTCCGGGCCGGGTGCTCAAGGTTCGCATGAGTTTCCAGGTTCGATGAATTGATATTAGCAACACGAACAAAAAACAGCGGGCCACCAAAATTTGGTGGCCCGCTGTTCGTTATGCAGGTCGGTGACTGGAGCATTGCATCAGTGCAATGTGTCCAGCGTCCGGGCCGGCTATTTCATCAGAACAATTTTTTGCACGGCGGTGTTTGCGCCTGAAACCAAGCGGGCAAAATATACACCGGAGGCAAGGCCAGACGCATTAAACTGAACGGTATGTGTTCCGGCAGTCATCTGTCCGTCGAGCAATGTCGCGACCTCGCGGCCCAACGTGTCATAGACCTTCAATACGGTCAGGGCATTCTGCGTCAAGTCGAATCGCAGTTCGGTTGACGGGTTAAACGGATTCGGATAGGCCGCGTGAAGCGCAAACTCGGTTGGCAGAATTTCTATCGGATCATCTGCGCCGAGGTAGATGTCCGGCGGAGTAGTTGTGAATCGAATCGCCCGGCCTGCGGCGAGCGGGGAAACCGACGGAACATATTCATTGGCAAACGTCAGACCTAATCCGCGCAAATGGCGCTCGTCCTGAATACCGACCGTAGCGTAGTTGTTCGTTGCGTCGGTGTTGGTAATCTGATTGTACAGGAACAGGATCGAACCATCGCCGGATGCCGGATACTCAAGTACGCACTGGAACGTGCAGTAGTCATGATTCGGCACGCCGCTTACCAGACCTGCGCGGTTTAGCGTGCGCCACTCAATCGTGAACCGATTGCTGCCGTTCCAATTCGTCCAAACTTCATGCGGCAGATTGTCGTTCGGATGAATCGAATCCGCATTTGAGATCAAATCGTCAAAGAACGGGCATACCATATTCTTAGGACCAATCGGCGAAGGAATTTCCCAATTACGGAATTCCGGCAGAGTGGCATGACCAAATGAAATCCAGCCGTTCGAGCAGATCGAAATGCTGTCGTGACTTTGGCCGTAATAAGTAAACGGTTGGGGCAGGGCGATAATTGTGTGCGTGTCGTCGCGAAGTATGTGCGATGTGCCGCCGCTGCCGCCAAAATCGGGATCAAGCTCTGTCCATGAGTAAGTCGGCGTAGCGGAAAATCCCGCATCGGTGTCTTCATATGCGTAGTACCCATACTCATCGGGCCCTGTCGGCACGTTCGGCGTGACGACTCCGGCCGTAAGCATAGCTTGTGTCCACGTATAGGTCACACCGTTCCAAGTAAACGCGAAGCGCAGTGCGATCTGGCGGCCCGGAGTTATGTTACCGGGAATGCTTGCCGAGAACGTGCTGGCGCTGGTTGCTTCCTGCCCAACTTCGAGATTCGTCCAATTCAAACTATTATCCGGGAAGCTGATCGCGTTGCTCCAACTATGTACCGTTGCAGTCACTTCGGATGCTCCGACTCTACCGACATTGCGAACGCGCACCGCGATGTTTGCCGTTTCGCCCGGCGACAATATACCGTCGGCATCTTGCACGTCAAGCTCAAGCACAAACAAGTCAGGCGCCGCAACCGTAAACCGTGCAGCCTTTGTCATTGTTGTCGTGCCGTCATTGAAAGTGAGTGCAAGAGCAGGCACTGTTCCGTCAGCGGCGTCAGGGGCAATCTGTACTGTAACCGGGGACATCGTTCCGGCTTCACCGGGAGCAAGTGCCGGCAGCGTTGAGCTGCCGCTCGTCACCGTCGTAAATGTGTCAAGTGAAGTCGCTGTAATCGTCCAATTCGCCGTGGACGTGCCGAGATTCCTCACGTCGTAAGCGATCTGCACCGACTCACCGGGATTAGGCATACCATCTCCGCCGGCAGTGAAATGCACGTCACCGATAAACGGATCATGCTCCGCTTGCGCAACGGCAACATCCTGCATGTGCATGAGGTACGTATGCCGCCAAACGGTCAACTGTATTGTGCTCGAAGTAGATAGATTCACCGGCACGGCCGCATATCCGGCGGCGTCCGTTGTAGCTGTCCACGAAGTCATACCGGTACCAGGACGAACACAAACGACTGCGCCCGCAACTGGTTGACCCGTGCCTTCTTGCGTTACAGTCACGTCAACATATCGCGATCCGCGTGTTAACGTCGAAGGCACGTTTACATTGAATTCATGCGGTTGGCAAAAGTAGATCGGCGTCTCGGGATCACCCAAGATGTTGAACACATGGAAGCCGTAAAAATGCACGAGCGACAAATCGCCGTCAGCCGGTCGTTCGAGCGGATATTGACGATAGACCTCAAGTTTGCCGGCCAATGTAAGCGCACCCGTGCTGCGATTGCCGTCTATTATCATGCCCTCACACATTGCCGCGAGCATCGCATTGTTGTGCTTCGTATTCGTATGCAAGTCGCTCGCGCCAAGAAATGCTATTGCGCCATTCGGAGCAGTCGGCGTTCCGAGTCCGGTCGTCCATTTTTCGCCGAAGCACTGACCGTTCGGGAACGCGAAGTTGCCACTGCCGCAAACGATACCCCATACCGACGGAAACTTTGTGCCGACGTTGATTCCAGCTTCAATATCCGAATTAAACAACACCGGATACTGCCAACCCTGCGAGCTGGCCCAACCGCGATACCACACGGCGCACACGCCCGAATTGATATCTTGCATTATTTCCTCCGTCCACTCGCTCGGATCTTCTGTCTGGTCATGGAAGTAGAACGTATCTGCATCCGTGATACAACCGTCATCCATTACATATTCACGCGCCCAGTTCATGTTCCAAACCGGAGTAACGGGATACGTTCCACCGCCGTCTGAGAAATTTCCGGCCACGCACGTTACACTGCTGAACCACTGACGGTTCTCTGTGTACGGAGTTGCCTCGTATATGTAGTCCTTGCGGAAATACTGGGCGTATTCGGCGACTGAACTTGCGGAAATACGGCCATGTAAAATATCACTGATGTAGTCATCCCCGTCAACGGCAAAGAAGAAATTGTCGCCGAACGAGGATTCGGTGGGGTGCTCAGGATTCGTGCGGTCTTTAGACGGAATAGCGAACACGCCGGTTACGTCGCCAATGAAAACCGCATAAACAAGCTGCGGAAGGCCTTGGTCATGGTAAGTATTGCTGACGTAGGTACGAATACCGGTTGCGGATGAGTCGCCTACGGCCGCGAAAATTTGCGACAGCGTGACGACTTGCATCTGATAACCGCGGCGGCGCTTAAGGTCAAGCCAAGCATTGTATTGATTGTTTGCCGCAAGGTCGGTGTTCAACAGGCGTGTCGAGCCGATTATTAAATAGCGTTGCGGAGCGCCAAGTGCTACCGCCGGATTCAAATCGTCAAGGTTATCCACAGTCAGCCGCAGCACCGAAGCAAATGCCTCCGGCAACGGACGCTGAAACGTAACCTGATTTGCGCCGCCGGCGCCTTCCGTGACGAGTTCGTATTCGACGCTTCGCACTGCGCGGACGCCATCGTTTGTCGCGATCAACGGAGCGACGGAAACTCCCGCCAAGCGCACACCGTGGCAAATAACAGGCTCGCCCACGAGCACAAGCTGATCAACCGAGTGCGGCAAATCACTCGCATCGAGGGCCGATGAGACCGATTCACCCAACTCGACATTCAGGACGCGAACAACAGGTGTTCCTGTGCCATTGATTGCCAAGAGCGCATTGCCTTGTTCAAGGTCACTGAAATTTCGCACCGTTGCCGCTTGGGCCGACACCAGCGCTTGATCGAAGTCAACACTCATCGCTGTGCGCGAGAGAGTCGCGTTTAACACTGTTTTGTGCGCAATCGCAACAGAGTTCTCAGAACTCGCGAACGCGGACGCGACGCAGATCAGAGTTAGCACCAAAACCCAAGTCCGTGCCAAGCGTGTTCTAATCATTTTGGACCTCACCTTTGTATGTTGAAACCGGGAAATGCAATCTATGCAACAAACGCAAAGCTTGCGCAGGGTCACATCTCGTAAGTTGTTCCCGAACAAGCTCTTTCATTACTCGCCCCAATGTATTGGCGATAACCGTGCCTCAATTGAATTGAGCGCGGCGGCACCCGCTGCGGGTGCCCCACATCACTACAAAATAAACCTCGACAGATCTTCGTCCTCAACAATATCCTTCAATCTGCTAATGACGAAGCCTTTCGAAATCTTGACGTCTTTCTTGGTCAACTCCGCCGCTTCAAACAAGACGTCTTCCAGCAGCGTGGTCAAGATCGTATGCAATCTGCGCGCGCCGATATCTTCGGTGCGATCGTTCACATCTTTGGCCGTCCTTGCAAGTTCGCGCAGCGCGTCGCGTGTAAATTCCAGATTGACACCTTCTGTTGCCAACAATGCCTGATACTGCTTGATCAGCGCATTGCGTGGTTCGGTTAGGATGCGATAGAACTCTTCTTCGCCGAGTCGTTCCATCTCGACACGAATCGGAAAACGGCCTTGCAATTCGGGAATCAAGTCCGATGGCTTGGCATTTGAAAAAGCTCCCGCCGCGATGAACAGAATGTGATCCGTCTTGACCGGGCCATATTTTGTTGTGACCGTTGTGCCTTCTACAACCGGAAGAATATCTCTTTGCACACCGGAGCGCGACACGTCAGGTCCGCCCTCGCCGTCCGAGTTTGAAACAATCTTGTCAATCTCGTCGAAGAAAACGATTCCAAGCTGCTCCGTCCGGCGAATCGCTTCGCGCACGACGCGATCCATATCAATCTCGCGGTCGAACTCGTCTTCAAATAGGAGTTCACGCGCTTCCGGCAGCGTGGCCTGAACCATTTTGCGCCGCGTCGCGCTCTCTCCCATCGCTTCAGGCAGGTTGAATCCCATCTCTTCAATCCCCTGCGCGGAAAAAATCTGCATCAAAGGCATTGAGGATTCATTCACCTCAACTTCTACGACCTCATCATCGAGTTTACCTGCGCGCAATTCCTCGCGCAATTCGGCACGCCGCTTCTTCCACGCGTCAAGCTTCTCCAGCTTCTCGGTTTTGGCTTCGTCGGAAGTCTCTTCATCTTCAGAAAAGATTGGCGGCTGAATCAGGTCAAGCAACCGTTCTTCGATCAAAGCATCAAGCTTGGCGTGCGCCGCATCCATATTTTCCGAGCGCACTCTGGCCACAGCAAGATCGGTCAGATCACGCACCATTGATTCCACGTCGCGGCCCACGTAGCCGACTTCCGTGTATTTTGAGGCTTCAACCTTGATGAACGGCGCACCGGCGAGATTGGCCAAGCGGCGCGCCAGTTCCGTCTTGCCCACACCCGTCGGGCCGATCAAGATGATGTTATTCGGATAAATCTCATCGCGCAATTCGCCTTCAACCTGCTGCCGTCTCCAGCGATTGCGCAGTGCAATCGCAACGGCCTTCTTCGCGGCGTCCTGCCCGATGATATAGAAATCCAACTCCTTCACGATTTCTCGCGGAGAAAGCTGGGGAATTTGCAATGGTGTATTTAATGCTGACATTTTGCTGTGATCTCCCCCCAAATTCGCTGCGAATTTGGGGGATTAAGGGGGGCTTTTGAGGACGCGGCGGCACCCGCTGCGGGTGCCCCTACTTACTCTTTGTTCGCCAATTCTTCAATCGTCAAATTCGCATTCGTAAAGATACAAATCTCCGATGCAATCGCGAGTGCGGCTTTGACGATCTCCGGCGCACTCATCTCCGTATGCTGGTAGAGCGCGCGTCCGGCTGACAAAGCAAACGATCCGCCCGATCCGAGGGCGATAATGTTATCGTCAGGTTCAATCACTTCACCCAAACCTGAAATCAAGTACATCTTCTGTTTGTCCATCACGACCATGTCGGCCTCAAGCCTGCGCAGATTGCGATCCATCCGCCATTCTTTGGCCATATCGAGCGCGCTCATGGTCAGATTTCCGTTGTGCTGTTTCAGCTTGCCTTCAAAAATATCCAGCAACGCCAACGCATCCGCCGCAGCGCCCGCGTAGCCGACGAGCACCTGCTCTTCAAAAATTTTGCGGACTTTCTTGCCCTTGCTCTTGATGATCGTGTCATCGAGCGTTAGCTGTCCGTCTCCGCCAATGGCGCACTTGCCGTTGCGGCGCACCGCCAATATTGTTGTACCGTGATAATTACTCATGTGATTTTGTTATTCAGGATTCCCGGCGCTGCGCAGAGATTTCTCGCGCGTGATTAGCTCAAGCAGCGTGCGCGGCAGTTCCATGTTGTCAGGCTCCTGCCGGATGCGCGCTTTGATCTGTTCGATTTCCTGTCGCACGGCTTCGACTTGCAAAGCCTTGAGACAATCCAATGCGGTTTTGCGGTCGATCTCATGCCGCTTATCTTCTTCAACCTCCTCAGTCTCCGTCGCGGCAATAAAATCGCGTTCGGGAGACTCAGGGAATACGCTCAAGAGTTGCGACACGTCGGGATAGCGATGCCCGGCGTGGCTGTCATGCAAATACTCAAGAATTTTTTTCAGCCGCACGTCGCGAACATGTTCGGGCGACCAGTGCAGAAAAACCTCATCGCGAACTTCCGGCGTGCGCAACAGCGATCTCGTGAGCAGTGTTTCGACACCCTTGGGCGGCCACGCCGACGCTTGCGGAGTTTGAGATCTCTGTGGCTGTGGTCGCTTCAACTGGGACAACTCACCCATCAGCGCGTCCATCGACAGCCCGGTTTTTTGTGCAATCTGCTGCACGAACGCTTCGCGCTCAATCACCGATGGGATCAAGGCCGCGCTCGCAATCAGTTCTCTCGCAAGCTGCGCCGTTGTCGCTCCAGTGGCTCGTCCGCGATCTATGTGAAACTCCACAATCGGCCGCGACGCATTTACCAACGCCCACACCGCCTCAGCATCGTGTGCACGAACAAACGAATCGGGATCGTCACCGCCGGGTATTTCCACAATTCTCGGCTGCGCTCCACAACCCAACAGAACATCAGAGGCTCGCCTTGCCGCATTCAGCCCGGCTTCGTCACCATCATAGAGAATAAACACATTTGGCGCAAATCGCAACAGCAACCGCGCCTGCTGTTCCGTCAAAGCCGTTCCCAAACTTGCACAAACGCACCGAATTCCCGCCGTTGCCAATGAAATCGCGTCAGTATATCCCTCAACTAAGATTACTCTATCCTGCCTGCGGATCTCATTGCGTGCCTCCCACAAGCCGAATAGCTCGCGCCCCTTTGTATAAACTGCCGTTTCCGGGGAGTTAATATACTTCGCAGCTGGCTCACCGGGTTCCGGTTCGCTTAGCCTCCGGCCCCCAAAGGCAATCACGCGGCCTGCCAAATTCCGAATCGGGAACATCACCCGGTCCCGAAAGGCATCGTAAGGGCGGCCCTGTTGCTGGCCGATTTTTAGCAGCCCTGCTTTGACAAAAATATCTGTTGAAACGCTGCTGCCGTGTGCGCGGTTGGCCAAACCATCCCAGCCGTCCGGCGCATACCCAATCATGTACGCGCGAATAATCTCATCAGTAAACCCGCGTTCCAGCAAATAGCGCATGGCCTTCTGTGCGCCTTCACCGTTCTGGTTGAGCAGATTCGTATGGAAATAATCGCGGGCAATCTGATTGGCCTCAACAATCAACTCCCCTTCGGTTGGCCCATCGCCCTCTTTGCGCGAAAACGTCGGCAGTTCGATATGCGACCGCTCCGCAAGCATTTTCACAGCTTCAATGAACGAAACCCGCTCGATCTCCATGATGAACCCGAAAACATTCCCGCCCCTCCCGCAGCCGAAGCAGCGAAACATCCCTCTCCCTTGGTGAACTGAGAAGCTGGGGGTGTTCTCCTCGTGGAAAGGACACAACCCGAAGTGGTTCTGGCCACGTCGTTTCAACGCAACGTATTCGCCCACAACCCCAACGATATCGTTGGCTAAACGCACCTCTTCGAGTTTGTCTTCCGGAATCACTTTGAAAATACTTGACTTAACCCCGTGGCATCTTTGTTGCCAATACCAGAGTTAAAGGGTGGAGGGACTACATGAGGAAAGTAATGAAATACGATGAACGCCGCCCCTATTGGCTTGTTTTTGCTGAGGCGGCCCCAGAACCCGACGATTGGTATCGTCTGATGGTGGAAAACCCTTGCAACGGCGAGATTTCGACTATCTCAACCAAAATCATTGATTTAGAAGCCCCGGCCCGATCGGAGGAGACCTTGTCACCGCCTCCGCCTCCGGCCCCGTAGCCGTGCACTCTGCGCAATCGTTGCGTAAGCCAATATAATCGGAATGAACCAAAAAAACCGCGCCTAACACTGTCGCGGTTTTTTTCTTGTGTATTTCTTGAAATCCTGCCCCACTGGGTCGAGCCTCCGGCTCGACACGCTTACTAAGATGGAATTAGCGGTTTGGGTGGCACCGCAAACAGCAGGGCAATCAGCTTTCCAGTGAAGGAATCAAGAACCCCGTTGTAGTCTCTGACTGCCGAGTTGTATCCCGTTTTGGCAGCCTCTTCGGAAACCTGTGTCTTCAGGAATCCGGCTTCCCATTCGCGAAAAACCTCAGAATCTCGAAGCTGCGGGTACCTCATTGCGAGTCCCCGTAATTGGCTGAGAGTACTGCCATAGATCATATGCATGGTGATCCGCGCCGAAATGTCGTTCCCTTCGGGCGCATCTTCGAGAACTTTGTCCGCAGCCGTTTGCAGCATCCCTGCCTGATCGTCATAAGCGGACACAATTTCGGTCAGCTCATCAAGCATTCCGCGGCGAGGAGCGAGCGCCGCCTCCCAGTCTGCGAATTTCGTTTTGGCCGTCCGGTTCAACACGGCCAAATCGGAATAGCTCTGATAAACAGAGAAGGCCAGCGCAAAGCCGGCCAACAAGACCAATACAAAAACAGACGCCGCAACGCGTAGAAATTTCATGAGATTTACTGTCGCCCTCAATCAACCGCCGAACCAAACAAACACTATTTCCAATTCCCTGCCCGCATATTTACCCACCGCGATCTCCATGTCTGCCGGAACACCTCTCCGAATACCACGGTTGCCCGCGCCATGCGGGTTTCCAGTCTGGCCATACCTACCATAAAGATCAATAGCGGAATGAACAGTAGAATGTCAGGCAGTTCGTTCTTGGTCTCGCCATTCGGTCTGTAAACTGCCGGCTGGAGTTTCAAATAGCCGGGAACAGAGTAAAGCGCCACCTGCTCCTCAAGACCAATCGCGACCGACAACTCGGTAACGGCTAATAAGTAGGCCGCACCTCGCTCGCCTTGGGCCAGATTCGGGAGCATCACCTGTCGCTGCACTCGTTGACTGACTTCGTCCGAAATCAGCCTCGGAATATTCTCACCTAACTCAATCCGCACCCGCTTTTCAGCTAAGGCGTCGAGAATCAAGATCGTGTTGCCGGCTTTTTCTTTCGATTCGGACCATGCCGCGAGCAGTGCTTTGGCAATGTAATCCAAGTCCTGCCCACCCAGATTCGGAACGGTCAAGACACGAATCCGCACGCCAGTCTTACGCTCAAGCTCGGCTCCAATCTGGGCCAACTTCCGCTCGTCCGACGGATCAACGACCCGTGCATAGTCGGAGACATAGCCGATCGGTTCAGGAACGACAGGCTGGGCCGCCTCATCTGCCTGTGCAACCAACGTCGCAAAGACCAGACAAGCAAGCTGCAACACTCGTTGCAATATACCAATTGGAGGTTTCATTGTCAACGCGCCTTTCCCGAGAAAACAATAACATAGCTGTCTTCGATACCCGTTCCGGGGGGAATAATACAAAAAGGGTGACACCAACCTTACGAACCCAAAAACTTGCATATTCGCAAGAATGTCAATAGATTGTAATTTGCGTAACCCCCGAATAGCCCTTTAGGACACATGATACGCGGGATCCTGTTCGACCTCGATAACACCCTGCTGGACTTCATGCGGATGAAACGGGCTTCCATTGAGGCTGCGGTTACAGCCATGACAGATTCCGGTATGCCCATGCCGCATGAGGAAGCGGTCAAGCTGATCTATGAAATCTACGACAAAGTCGGGATTGAAAATCAGGAGATATTTGATATCTTCCTGCAGAAACACTACCGCGTCGTCGATTTCAAATGGCTGGCCGCCGGAATCGTAGCGTATCGCCGGGCACGCAATCACTATCTGGTCACCTATCCACATGTTCGCTCGACACTGGCCGAGCTTTTGCGGAGAGGGCTAAGGCTCGCCGTAATTTCCGATGCTCCCAGACTCGGCGCATGGCTGAGACTGGCGCAGCTCGATTTGCACCATATGTTCGATCCGGTGGTCACCTTTGATGATACCGGTCACCGCAAACCGTCTCCGGTTCCCTTTGAACGCGCGCTTGCGATCATGGGGATGTCTCCCAAAGAAGTCTTGATGATCGGGGATTGGCCCGAACGCGATATGGTCGGTGCCAAGCAACTCGGCATCGTGACAGTTTTCGCCCGCTACGGCGATACGAAGAACACGGTGGAGAGCGGAGCCGACTACGACATTGACGACATCAGCCAACTTTTGCAAGTTCTGAACCTGATGGAAATCGACGAAGACCAGACGTCTTTGTTCTGAACTTGACTTCCGCGTGAAACCGCCTATCCAATGACCGATAAGACCCCGCCGACTCCGATTCTGCCATCGCTGGGTATTGACCTCGTTGAAGTTGAGCGGATTGCCAAGCATCTCGATGACATCGCGTTTCTGGAGCGCATCTTCACCGATAACGAGCTTGCCGAATGTTTGAAGCGCGCCAAAGCTGAAGAGTCTCTGGCCGCGCGCTGGGCAACGAAAGAAGCAGTTGCGAAAGCATTGGGAACGGGCATTGGCGAGTTTCTGGCCTTTCGTGACGTGGAAGTCCTGACCGTTCCCGGCAAAGGTCCGCGCGTGCGCATTCACGGCGCGTATTCAGCCTTTCCCATGCGTATATCGGTTTCGTTAACACATACAAGCGCCACGGCGGCAGCCGTTGTAATGATTTTTCCGGATGAACCTGGCTCTGAAGATTTTGAACAATAAACTACTTTTTTTGTACGGCTTCCGGTGGTCCCGGTAGTCCCGCAGCCTTAAAGGAGCAACAAGATGAAGCGTTGGTTTTTATTCGCACTGTTGATCGCAAGTTTGTCGATTAGCTTTGCCAAGAGTGGTTCCGCTCCCACTGATGTGGTGAGAGGAAACCCGCAGCAGTCTCTGGATACCCAATGGGGTCCGGATCAGTTTGGCTACATAGCCAAGGACAATCTCGAAGCGGGTGGCCCGCAAGTTCGTTGGACCGACATTACGACAACCGGGACGCCGGTTTCCGGTTTGACGGACGACAATTTTGTCGGTCCATTCCAGATGGGCTGGAACTTCCGGTTCTACTGGTATGATGTATCGTCATTCTACATCGGTTCGAACGGCTACATCAAATTCTCGACCGCCGGGCAGCTTGCCCAGCCAATTCCGCAATTCCCGAACGCCGCTGCGCCGAATGATATCATTTCGCCGTATGCCGCCGACTGGTTTTTTGAGCCCAACGGACAGAGCGAGTGCTATTGGTGGACCAATGACGAGGACACACTCATCGTGTCATGGGTTGATGTTGAAGGTTGGCTTCAAAGCGGCAACGCCGGACACCATAACTTCCAGTTGATACTTTCGGGCGCTGATTCGTCCATTACGTTCCAGTACGGCACGCAGCAAGACACCGTGTCGAATAATAACATTTCGGTCGGTATCGAAAACCTGACCGGTCAAATCGGTATCTCGAATTTCTTCGGCACCTATCCTCCGGCGAACTCGGCCATCAAGTATTACTATCCTGACGTCATCACCTTCCAGGTGCACGACCTTGGAATCGCCGGCGTCCAGAATGAAAAATCGCAGGGCGAATTCATTCTGAACGGTGATGCGCTTGACGGCTATCTCGCTGTAAGGAACTCGGGTAACCAGAATGAAACGGCCTATACAGCGAACTATTCTGTGCGCCAGACGAATAACACTTTAATTACGCAATCCAATATCACTGGCGGCGCAATTGCTCAGGGAGTGGTTCAGGAAACTGACATTCCCGCAATTTGGACTCCGAGTACGGACGGTGTGTATCGTTTGGTCGGTACTGTAACACTTGCCGGCGACTTGTTTGCAGGCAACAACACACAGCGCGCCGAGCTTCACGTCGTGACGTTGCCGGGCGAACTGTTCTATGATGACGGCACATCTGAACGCGATTGGAGCTGGGCCGGTGGAGACGGTGGTATGGCCATGGAATTTGTGCCGCCCGTCCTGCCGTGTGAAGTGATCAGTGCGCGCGCGTTTGTCACGACTGCCGGCGTATTTGATTTGCAAATCTTGAGCGACGGTGGCCCGAACGGTTCGCCGGGCGACGTCATCTGGAGTTCTACAATCACTGCCCCTGTTGTAGGTTGGAATAGTGTGACGGTTCCTGCCGGTGAAGTGATCATCAATGACGGCAGTTTCTACGTTGCATGGTACACCTCGCCGGGATCAACGGCAGTCTTTGGTGTTGATACGACCTCTGCTCCGGGAATCTCGCGTCGTTCGTGGGAAGCCGCCGGTGGCTGGGCTGAAAACCGCCTCTTGAACGAAGCGGACGTCATGCTGCGTGCGACGATTCGTACTCCGGGTCAAGAAAATCATCCGCCGGAAATCACAGCCGCAACGCCCACGACTCTTGACACCGTTGTGTTCAACACAACCGTGAATTTCGCGGTGGTTGCCGAAGACCCGGACGGCCAGACGTTGACTTACCAGTGGTTCCACAACGGCAGCGCAGTCGGCACCAACAGCCCGACATACAGCCACCGTTTCATCACGCTGAACGCGAACACGATCAAGTGCCGCGTGTGTGACTTCGAATTCTGTGACTCGGTGTCCTGGACGCCGTGGGTGCGTTTGCAGTCAGCGTTGGGCGACGAGCCGGGCTTCATGCCGCAGGAATTCGCGATTGAAGCGTTCCCGAATCCGTTTAACCCGTTGACGACGATTGACTTTGCCTTGCCGCAGCAAACGCAAGCCAAGGTTGTCATTCACAATTTGGCCGGTCAAGAAGTTGCGGTTCTGCATGACGGACCGCTCGCCGCTGGCGTGCATCGCGTGCAATGGAACGGCGCTGACATGGCCTCGGGAACGTACTTCGCAGTCTTGCAGACTCCGGGTACTGAGCGGATTACGAAACTTTTGCTGTTGAAGTAATAGGCCACATAGCCTATGCTACAACCGCCTAACGGCAACGGTGCGAGCTTTCAACTTCGTTTCTGGACTGCAAGTTGGAAGCTCGTACTGTTTGTCGGACTCTTCCTAATTTTATACATACCGTTCGTTTTGCCGTACATCAAGTTCCCTGAGACTGAGTACGAAACGCTTGCGAACGCGTTTGGTCGGGCGCAGATCGAGTTTCTGGCGATGGTCACGGTTATCTTAGCCGCACTTGCGATGACACGATATGTCGATCGCAAACCGATGACCAATGTTGGATTCACCACGCGCGCGATGTTCAAGGATTTTGGAGTGGGGTCTGTAGTTGGGATTGGGTTGTTGTTGGTTCTGCTGGGCATACTCGGACCGCTCGATTGTGTTCGAGTCGGCACGGGTCGTGGGCCGTTTGATTCAGAATTACTTTGGACGACGTTGGCATTGTTATTCAACACCGTTCAGCAGGAAGTTCTTATTCACGGCTATGTTCAGCAAATGGTGCGGTCGAAATTCGGCTCCGCCGCAGGAGTCATCGTTTCGTCCGCGTTGTTGGTGCTATTGCACTGGACGTTGTTTCACGCGGACGCACTGCTGCTGCTGACGAATCTGTTCGCAGCGGGTGTGTTGCTGGGATTAGCATTCTTGTACAGCCGTTCGCTGTGGCTGCCCATCGGGATTCACTTTGGCTGGAACTACATTCAAGGGCCGATTTTGGGAATGCCGTTGACGAGCGTAGATTTGTGGAATTCTGACTTGATCTATGTCGTTGGGTCAGAGTATTTGACGGGCGGATCAATGGGTTTAGAAGGTGGAATTGTCAGCTCTATTGTGCTGGTGGCTGCAGCGGCGGTATTCTACCGAATTTGGATCGAAAAGCTTGCCAAGAACCACGAACTCGAACGCAGCTTCCCGTGAGTGACAGAAGAATCATTGCGTTTTACGACGGCCATTGTGGTTTGTGCCACATGGCCGTTGTTTTTTTGTTGAAACGGGACAAGACGGGTGAACTCTATTTTGCTCCAATTCAATCTGAAGTCTATCGAAAATTTGCGCTGGAGAAGAAGATCGCGCTAACGCCGCGAAGTATTCTGGTCTATCACGAAATGGAAGGGCAGATACTGAGTGAGAGCCGTGCGGTGTTCTACCTGCTTAGGAATTGCGGGCGGTTCTGGAGGAGTTTAGTCGGGATTCTTGATATGGTTCCGATCTCATTTTGGAACAAGCTGTATAGGCTGGTAGCCAGATTCCGGCACAACATATTCATGCAACCGCAAGGCCTAATTCCGGACCTGCCGCGTGAACTACGAGCGCGGATTCTGAGTTGAGTGCGCGGATCATGATTTTTCGTTTCAAAGTTTGCGCCTGCTTGAACGAACGTATAAGTGAGCATGCAAACATTGAACTGAAGAAAGACATGTAAACATTGAATTAAAGGCAGGATTTGGAAAAATAAGGGGTAAAACCGGCGTGCGACAAAAGAAATTTGAAATCTTGAAAAATATGTCGGGTTTCTATTGACAACCCATCAAAGTCAGATTATCTTCTGTTAGGGTGCCAATTCCACGGCACCCTTTGTATCGCACCATTACAGCTTTCCAAGCACGTACATCGGTTGCCCTGCCTGACTCGCACCGCCACAATCCAATAGCACAGCTACATTCTCCCAGACGGTAGCCCTACCGGGTTACTACGTGGTCTCTCCCCAGTTAATGGTGTTTGCCTAAACTTGCATGAAGTTCAGTCAAATATTTGGAGAACGAGCGATGAAAAAGTTGTTGCTGCTTTGCATTGTTTGCGGTGCGTTTGCCGTTTCTGCTCGAGCGCAGTCCTTTACAAACATGTCGGACCAATACGGCATTGAATGCGCCTTCACTCCGGCAGGATTTATGGGCGCCGGAGCTGCCATGGAAGATATCAATGGCGACGGATTACCCGACCTACTGTCAGCCACCGGAGCAGCAGACAGTATTGCGGTTCTAATCAATACTGGAAGTGGCTTCACACTGGATCATGGTTCAACAGGAATCGTTGGCTTGGGCGAGAATCAGCAGATTCTGTTTGGTGACTATGACAACGACGGTGATCGCGATTTATTTCTTGCGATTTGGGGCTCGCCGAACTATCTTTATCGTAACAACGGCAACGGCACGTTCACTGACGTGACCACAGCGGCAGGCGTCGGTGGCGACTCGACTCAATCAACATGTGCCATATGGCTGGATTACGACCGCGACGGGTTGCTCGATCTTTATGTTTGCAATTACGGATGGGACGGTGTCGGCTTTCCACCCGGGACTGACCAACACAATGTTTTGTACCGAAACAATGGCAACGGCACGTTTACGGACGTTACAGCAACAGCAGGTTTGGCAGACGCTGATTTCCGTCGTCCTCTTGCAGTGCTTGCCTATGATTTCGACTATGATTTAGATGGCGACATCGTCATCGCGATGGACAAGGAACAGCGCTCAACGTTCTTCAGAAATAATGGCGACGGCACTTTCACGGATGCGGGAGCCGCCGTCGGATTTGAACCGCACATTGACGGGATGGGCTTAGCTGTCGGCGATGTGGATGGTGATGGTTGGCTCGATTTTTCGATTAGCAATGGTCCTCCCGGAAACGAACTGTACATGAACAATGGCGACGGGACGTTTTCGGAAGAGGCCGTCGAGCGCGGCGCCGCAGCGTACAAAGAAAGCTGGGGAACGCACATGTTCGATTCGGATTTAGACGGCGACGCCGACATCTATGTCGCCTCAACAGGCGATCTAAATGGCAATGCGAACGACGTTATGCTCATCAACGACGGAACAGGCCATTTTACGAATCATGCTGCGGCGCTTGGTATTGTTGAAAATTCAATGAGCTTTGGCGCGGCCTTTGGCGACTTTGACAACAACGGTGCGATGGACATCTTTGTGTGTAACAGCAACGCGCCTGCGGCTTTGTATCAAGCCGCCGCGCCTGCACACGACTGGCTGAGACTTCGTTTGCAGGGAACGGTTTCAAATCGCGACGGTATCGGCGCAACGGTTCGTGTAACGTCCGGTGGTGAAACGCAGGTTCAACACACGATGGCTGGAAGTTCATTCGAGTCGTCCAATGAGCCGAGACTGTTGTTCGGCATTCCTGACGGCGGCGGCCCGACAGTATCGGTGACTTGGCCAAGCGGAATTGTGGATGTATTCAACAGTCTTGCTGTGAACCAAGAGTACTTACTCATTGAAGGATCTGTAAATGTTGGAGAGCACAGCGACCCATTGATCCCGAACGATGTTTCACTATCGCTTTACCCGAACCCTTTCAATTCGGTTGCGAACATTGAATTGAAGATCAGCAGTTCGGAGCACACTTTGGACGTCTGGATATTTAATACCCTCGGCCAGCAAGTTTATGCGTTCCCCTCACAACGATACAGCGTTGGATCGAACAGATTGCAGTGGATGGGCAAGAGCAACGAAGGAGTTGAAGTTGGCTCAGGGCTTTATGTAGTCAGAGTTTCAGGCAATGACCTCTTGTTAACCAGCCCGCTGCATTTCGTCAGATAGATTCTAACCGGAAGGCCAGGAAGTTGAGAAGCCACTCGAATCGGGTGGCTTTTCTTCTGAGAATCCTCTTGAGATTGCCGCTTGGATTCCGTAAATTATGGCACATCTGTTTAGCACCTACCTATGCTTCCACTTTTTACCTCTGAGCAAATGCGCGGCTTCGACCGGCGCGCGATATCCGAGTTCGGGATTCCCGGCCTTGTGCTGATGGAAAATGCGGCGCTTTCCGCCCTTGAACTCATCGAAACTGAACTTGGCGCGGTTGACCTTTTGACCGTGGGAATTTTGTGCGGGCCGGGCAATAACGGCGGCGACGGCTTTGCGCTGGCGCGGCAGCTATTCCTGCGCGGTTGTGACGTGGAAATCTGGCTCTTGTCGAAGCCGGATGCGCTCACTGGCGCCGCCAAGACTAATTTTGACGCGGCAATAAAGCTTGAAATTCCGATGCTCGAACCGGAATCCGCCGATGAACTGGATTTCAGTGAGTATGATCTCGTTGTCGATGCAATGTTCGGTACCGGACTGGCTCGTGCGCCTGAAGGCTTGTTTGCTTCCGCGATCGAAACGCTGAACGAGATGGAAATACCCGTGCTTGCGGTTGATTTGCCCAGCGGTGTGAATGCAGATACGGGAGATGATTTGGGTGTTGCGCTTGACGCGACCTATACGGTAACATTCCAGAGTGGTAAGCCGGGTCTATATCTCGAACCGGGCCGAAAGCACGCCGGAGAAGTGCACATCGCACCGATCTCATTGCCGATTTCGGCGGACGACGCTCTGAAAGCCGCTTACTTGTTGCCGGAACATGAAGACGTGGCGGCGCTGTTTCCCAACCGGCCCGGAAATTCACACAAGGGAAATTACGGCAAGCTGCTGTTGGTTGCAGGCTCACGGGGAATGAGTGGCGCGGCTCGCCTTGCGGCGGCGGCGGCCTTGCGAAGCGGAGTGGGATTGCTTATGGTTGTAATACCTGAAAGTGTGCGCGCCGAAGTGACTCGTCAGCCTGAAATCATGACGGTAGGATTACCGGAAACTGCCGGCGGCTGTCTTGCGTTCTCTGCTTGGGAGAAGCTGGAACAGCTCTTGAAATGGGCCGACGTGGTGGCGGTCGGTCCGGGATTGGGACAGGATCCCGAAACAGCGCATCTCCTGAATAATATTCTCGCATCGGGCAAGAAGCTTGTGTTGGATGCCGATGCTTTGAACCTCGTTTCCGCTCATAATCTGCAAGCAAAACTTCCCGCCGGATCTATTCTGACGCCGCATCCTGTTGAACTTGAACGGCTTCTTGGCAAACAATTTTCCACGACACATCAGCGGATTGACGCCGCGCGAGAATTTGCCGCGAAATACAAAATGGTGGTGCATGTAAAAGGCTCATCCGCCGCGACGGTTACACCTGACAATAAGGTCTTCATTAACACCACCGGAAACCCGGGACTTGCCACAGGCGGATCGGGCGACGTGCTAACCGGAATGATCGGGGCAATTTATGCGCAGGGAATACCCGCCGCCGCAGCAGTGTGGGGTGGAGCATATTTGCATGGACTCGCTGCTGATATCGCCGCCGACGTGATGGGCGAAGTTTCGCTGTTGCCCAGTGACGTCATCAATCATCTGCCCTCTGCTTTTGCCGAACTTGCCCCAGAACCTGAATGACCAATAAATCGCTCGCCTTCGCATCTTCTTCGCGCCGCTTCTGGGAGGCTACCGCTGTCGTTTGGTCGGCGGTTGTGCTGAGTCTGGCAATTACGCCGATTCGAAACGTCGAGTTGATTACCGCCCCCATCTCAGATAAGGTTCTGCATGCGATTGCATTCCTTGTAGGCAGTATTATTTGGGCCGGAGCATTCGACGATTCACCGGGTCACATGCGCTCGATTACATTAGCAGGCGCGGTTTGTCTTGGAATGGGTGGGTTGATCGAAGTATTGCAGACCCAAACCTCGACTCGCACAGCCGAGACGGGCGATCTGGTTGCGGATGCCGCTGGAATTGTGATTGGCGGAATCGCCTGGTTTTTGATTACCAAGCGGCGGGACAAAGTGCAAGCCTCTCACAACTCAATGGAGAATTCAGTTGGGTTGTAATTTCTGCACTTCAAAATTGGTTTAACTTTTTTCAAAATAATCTACAAACAGAGTAGGAGTACATTGTGGTCAATCGAGTGACATTGATTGGGCGCTTGGGCAAAGACCCGGAAATGCGCTACACGCCCAGTGGCGCAGCCGTTGCCCGATTCTCAGTTGCGACGGATGAGAACCGCAAGGATCAGAGCGGCAACTGGGTCCAGGATACAACGTGGCATAATATTGTAGTTTGGGGACAGGCTGCTGAACGTGCCGCCGAGAATCTGAAGAAGGGGAACATGGTTTACATCGAGGGAAAGATCTCGATGAGGAACTGGGAGGACAAGGAGGGTCAGAAGCGCACGTCGTTTGAGATCGTCGCGTTTTCATATCGCAACCTTACCCCGAAGAGCGGTGGTGAAAGTCATGGAGAATCAAGCTATTCACAACCTGAGCAGACCCACTCTCAGCCCCCGATGGATGAAGACCTGCCGTTCTGAGAACTCTTTTGACTTTTCTTGCGGGATGTTGAAAAACTCTTGACATCCGGTCGAGTTTTAGTTAATATCAGGTGTCTGCGGCGAATACCGTAGTGAGTTTGTCTGATTATGTTGTAAGATATTGTCAGAACAAGCAATTGAATAGTCGGTTGGAGGTGTTTGATAGAGGCCCCAAACGACCTGATTTCAGAACCGAATGCCTCCATTTCCGGAAAATGGTCGCAGAGGCACGCCAGCGTCAAACTATAATTAGTAGGGTAAACCCCGAAGATAGGCTGGACGAAATCACCCAAGTTGAAGTTTTTGTTTGAGTTTCGGGTTAAAAACCGAGCTTGATGAGTGTGTATCGATAAGATGGGGACTGCACGTCGCAGTTCTCGAAGTTAAGGAGGATAAGATGAAGAAAGTCATGCTTGTGATCGTGTGCCTGCTGTTTGCGGCGACCGCATTCGCCCAGCAGTCAGATCCGTCCAACGACGTCGGCTATGTTAAGCTGACGGCCACGGGTTCTGGTACGCCGGGTGTCCAGTCGGTGCTCAACTTTGGTCTCCCGTTCAAGTTCTGGACGGTCGTTTCCAACGTTCCGCAGTATGGTACCGAGTCCACTCGCCCGTCGTCCATCATTGGCTCGCAGATTGTTGGCAATGCCAACCCGACGCTTGCCGACCGTATCGTTCGCCAGGACGGTGGCGCTGCCGCCTTCCGTAACGGTACCGGTGTATGGTCCGGCACGCTCGAAACCGGCGCCTCGATGGTTCCGGGTCGCGCGTATGCTTATCAGAACAAGACCGGTGTTGCACGCACCCTCGTTCTGGCCGGCGATGTTGACAACGCTGGTGGCTATGGCACGATTTCCATTACCGGTGGTGTCTCAACTGCTTCGACCCCGCTGTCTTGGCGTGATTCGCGCAACATCACTGTTGCGACCCAAGTCGGCCCGCAGTTGATCGCTGATGGTTTCACTGGCGCGACCAATCCGCTTCAGTCGGACCAGTTGGTTGCCCAAAATGGTGGTGCTACGGCTCGTGTGAACGCGGCCGGCACGGTGTGGAGTGGCACGTTGACGCAGATCGTCCCCGGCCAGCCGTACAACATCCAGAACCGTCCGCATCCGAATGGAACTTGGATTTATGACTACCAGACCGGCGCTGCCGCCGCGATGAATGCTGGCTTCGTGATGCCGACTCCGTCGATCACCAAGGCCCCGATGAACAATGAACCTGTGAAGACGTCTTCTGTCAAGTCCAGCTCGATCAAGACCGCTGGCGCGACGAAGTAAGCTGGTGGATGAATTAGGAACTGAAAACTGTTTGCAATATTTCTGTTAAGGAGAAGGAAAATGAAACTCAAGATGTTGTTTGTTGCGATGGCGGTG
Organism: uncultured Alphaproteobacteria bacterium; assembly: GCA_964587105.1. Classification (GTDB taxonomy): domain Bacteria; phylum Electryoneota; class RPQS01; order RPQS01; family RPQS01; genus JABWCQ01. Next base: position 203,793 of record CAZPKG010000002.1, read on the forward strand.
TTCGCTTTTGCATCTATCAGCCACGCGCAGTTTAACGCTGGTCTGTACAACTTTGGCCCGAATCTGTTGATGAACTCCTGTACCGGCGGCGAGCCGCTCGGTCCGGATTGTCTCGTTCAGATCTATTGGGATGCCAATGCCAATGGCCCGGACGCTGCCGATCAGCAGCCTGTCGTCGGTGATGGCTTCGGTCAGTGCAATTACAATACGTTCTCGCTTCAGTCTGGTTATGATTTCGCTACGCCGGGCGGCTTCTATGTTGACCCGCTGTTCACGATTTCGACACTGACCCCGCAGCCCTCGCTGTACTACCTCGTTTGCGAGTGCCAGGGTGTGAAGTGGACCTCTGCAGTGTTCACGATTCTTAATGGTACGAATGACTATGATTGCGGCGCCTTGAACTGGACCTGCGAAGTTACCCAAGTTCCGTGTACTGCTCCGGCCGAAGTCGGTATCCAGCTTCCTGCTGGTGGCCAGACCCCGGTTCCGTTCTCGCAGTGCATCCAGCTTTGCGCTGGTCAGACGACCCGCATCTGCTTGGGCCCGTTGTATGCTAACCACCGCCCGCACGGCCACGTCGTTGCTGGCTGCTTGACCGATGGTTGCGAAACCCCGTGCCCGCCGGCTCAGTTCGGCTATGATGACGCCGGTTGGGTGTACAACCCCGCTAACGGCACCTGGTGCAATGTGATTGTTGGTGGTAGCGATGGTTGCGTCTGCTTCACGATTGACTTCATCGAAGGCGTCGTGGATGTTGACTTCAGCGCAGTTGCTCGTGACAGCAAGGTTGAGTTGGCTTGGAGCACTGGTGCGGAATCCGATATGGCTGGTTACAATGTGATGCGTCGCGTTGTTGGCCATACGTGGGCGCAGATCGCCACGGTTGAAGCCACCAATTCCAGCAGCGCTTCGAGCTATACGTTCGTTGACGAATCCGCTGATAACGGCACGGCGTATGAATACACGCTCAACATGGTTGCTCTGAATGGCGACGTGACCGAGCTTGGTACCATTGCTTCGGCGACCCCGTCGGCGAATCTGGCCGTCATCACCGAGTACGCTCTGCATCAGAACTACCCGAACCCCTTCAACCCGAGCACCAGCCTGGTGTTTGACGTTGTCGCCGAGAACGTCGTGAACCTGAAGGTTTACAACGCGATGGGTCAGGAAGTTGCCACGTTGGTGAACGGCACGATGAATGCCGGCCGCCACACTGTGAATTTTGATGCCACGAACCTCACGAGCGGCTTGTACTTCTACACGGTGAAGATCGGCAACGAGTTCACCGCCACCAAGAAGATGCTCCTCGTTAAGTAATCGCGTGTAACGCGGCTAATGCGCTTGCGCATGCGCCGTGAAGCCTCGGTTTAGTTTGAAGCGGGCCTCCCGATTGGGAGGCCCGCTTTCTATTTGATAGCTAAGATGATTTTTGTTGCTTCTCTAACATTTGGAGCCTATATTCGAGAGTTACTGTATTGAGTCTTCTATTCTATTTGTTTCTTCTTCTTAGTTATCGAGGTGCATGATGAAACAGCTACTCTTGATCTTTTCCTGCCTCGGAAGCAGTCTATTGGCGCACGCACAGTTTAATGCCTTGCTTTATAGCTTGACCCCATTGACGGAGGAATGCGGCACAGGCGCGCCGCTTGGCCCGGAATCCTATGGAGTAATCTATTGGGATCAAAATTCCAACGGACCCGACCAAGCAGATCAACCTGTCCCTGTCGGCGATCTGTTTGGGCAGGCGAACTTCAACACTTTCCCGATCAACGGGGAAAGCATCCTTGGGATTCCAGGGACCTTTTATACGGATCCAGCATTCACGATTTCTACCAATACCCCGCAACCTTCGCGCTACTATGTGAAGGTCGAAATCGGTGGTGTGGTTTGGACATCGGTAGTATTCACGATTCTCGATGGTCTTCGCGACTACGACCTTTCTGAAGGTTGGAGTTGCTATGGTTCGTCGTGCGACATGCCTTCGATGATTGTACTCGGGCCGGAGGATTTTAATGGTGAAAGCTACAGTGGGTGCCTTTCTGTTTGCGCGATGCACACGACAACGATCTGTATTGGTCCATTGCCGCAGAATCGGCGTCCAGTAGTGGATATCCACCCCGGCTGCAATTATGGCATCATTGGATCGTGTGACGTGGAATGTCAACTGGTACAGTTTAGCTATAACCCCGACTTATTGTACTATGACTCGCAGCAGAGCCAGTGGTGTTTAAACTTTTTCACCGTGCAGACCGGTTGTGTGTGTGTGAATGCCATTATCTTACCCGTTGTGGAGAGTTCATTTGAAGCGGTCGCGCGTGACAAGGCGGCCCTTATTTCATGGGCAACAGCGTCTGAAACGGGAGTGGATTATTTTCGCTTGAAGCGGGATGACCAAGTGGTTCATACTTGTGCGGGTTCCAACTCTGCGACGGGCGCAACCTATTCATATCTTGACGAAAATTTGGCCAACGGGCAAACGTACAGTTACTCGCTTGAGACCGTGAACATGGACGGAAGTGTGGATACTTGGAGCCACGTTGCCACCGCCACGCCGTCGTCCGCCGCCGCCGTCATTACCGAGTACGCTCTTCATCAAAATTACCCGAACCCATTCAATCCAAACACGAGCATCGTTTTTGATCTGGTTGAAGACAATTTCGTGGTGCTTACGGTCTATAATCTTGCGGGTCAGGAAGTTGCCACGTTGGTGAACGGCACGATGAATGCCGGCCGCCACACTGTGAATTTTGATGCCACGAACCTCACGAGCGGCTTGTACTTCTACACGGTGAAGATCGGCAACGAGTTCACCGCCACCAAGAAGATGCTCCTCGTAAAGTAACCGCGTGTTACGCGGCTAATGCACTTGCGCATGCGCCGTAACGCCTTGGTTTAGTTTGAAGCGGGCCTCCCGATTGGGAGGCCCGGTTTTGTATCACGCATGGCCCCTTTACCGTCCCTGAACTTGAAGGAATGGTCAAAATTGTCCCCAAACCAAAATCAAAATAGCCCTCAAATCCGTTGCATTTCTTGTATCCTGAGTGTATATTTAGGCTTACGACAAATTCGTATTTTCCCGCGTCCGGGCCTGGAGTTTGCTGATTTGCAGAGGCTTAGCCATTGGCAGGACCACGTATAGAAACGGAAAGGACTCGACAGACGATGAAACGGTGGACAATGTACTTGGCGGCTTTTGCCCTTCTGTTGATTGGACAGCAGGCTATGGCCCAGTTTAACGCATTTGTGGCTTACGCGACGCCAGATCCGGCGCTGAGCACTGTCTGCGGCGGCAATACGCCCATCCCAGACGGTCGCTTGATCAAGATTTTCCTTGATGTGGACGCCGACGGTCCTGATTTTGATGATCCGCAGCCGACGGTTTGCACCAATCCACCGGATTGCAATGATCCGTTCGATGCAGTTAATTTTAATCAATTTACAATGAACGGCACGGCGATGGGACTTGGAGCTGGTTACTTTTTGACCGAGCCTGCGTTTACTTGTAATGCCACGATTCCGGGCAACGGTCGCTTTTACCTTCGTGTCTATGAGGTGGATAACACCACAATCTTGTGGACCAGCCGCGTCTTCACGGTCGTCAACGGTGTTCAGGACGTGATTTTCGTGCAAGCTGATTGGACCTGTGGCGCTGTAGGCCCACAGTGCACGGTGATTGACGAAAGCGAATAATTGACCCATCTTAGCTTGGAACCCATGCAAGCGCAGGAGCGTAAAATCAATATGCTTCGCGCTTGTATTTTTTCGCGCCATTTGATAACCCAATAACCATAAACCAAACCATGCGCAAACTAACTGTTTTGCTCGCCGCCCTGACAGCCGCAGTATTTGCCTTCGGCTGGGTGCTGACCGGATGTTCGTCGGCCCCTGCTGATGGTAAACTGCAGGTCATGTTCAGCGGCAATATCAGGGGCAACGTCGCCCCTTGTGGCTGAAAGCAGAAAAAAGGTGGAGTGGCCCGGTGGGCTGCTTTTGTACAAAGACATCAAGATCCGACGGCCAACTGGTTGACCGTGGATGCCGGTAATTTTGTCGATCGCGCAGGCGCTAAGGGCGGTTGTTCGGACAAATGCCAATTCCTTGTCAACAGCTATGCGGACTTGCACTATGACGTGCTGAATATCGCGCGCCAGGAAGTTTCCATGGGCTATGAAACGCTCGTGGCACTGCGCGACACGTCAAAAAAGACCGACTACGTTTCTGCTAACCTGATTGACGTCAAGACGAACAAACCGATCTTTGATCCGTATGTGATCAAGGATTATGGTAACATGCGTGTTGGCGTGATGGGATTGTTGCGCGACGCCGATTTCCCGGCCACGACTTCGGTTGTGGACACGAATTTCATGCGCGTAACATCGACCAAGGACGCGGCGGCGAAGTACTTGCCGGAACTTCTCCGCAAGACCGACGCTGTGATCCTGTTGTGTGAATTGCCGACGGACGATCTTGATTCATTGGTCAAGGATTATCCGGACATCGACGTTGTGATTTCAACGGGCGCGCTGCGCAGTGGTGAAACGACCACGATGATCGGCAAGAAGACGCGCTTGCTCGGTACGGGTTCGTCGGGCTATAACGGCCACTACGCGACGCTTGAATTCAAGCCCGCTTGGGGTGACTCAATTGGTTATTCGGATTTCAAGGACGCATTGGTTGAAACATACGATGTGACTGGTCCGTGGTCAGAGAAGCTTGCGGCTTTCGAGCAAAAGACGGGTGTTCCGCAGGTGCAACCTGCCAAGCAGGGCATGAACATCACGCCCGGCGTTGGTACGTCGCCGACTGTTTCGCCGTCGAATACGCCGTCTTTGTCGCCGTCAAATCAGGCTACGCCGTCCACTCAACCCGGACACGAAGGACATAATCACGGGTAAGGTTCTCTCCCGCGCGTAAAAGAGCGGCAGAGGCCGCTCTTTTCGTTAACGGGAAAAGTGGGGATTGCTGTTGTTATCGGACTTACAAATCGCGCCACATGATTCAATGTAATAGATGTAGCGGTTCGTTTCGCGCTTTGAGCACGTTCGTAATGGTTGCATGTGTATTGGTTTTTTCGCAGATGCTGCTGGCGGGCAAAGAGATTGCGAAGAAGGCCGAAGCACGTGTAATCTACTCGGGCCAGTTCAAAGGGCATGTCGAACCGTGTGGTTGAGGCTCGCGTAAAGGCGGGTTGGCCCGGAGGGCCACCTTTATTCACAAGAGCCGAACGGACAGTATCCCCACGATGGTGGTGGAAGCTGGAAATTTTGCCACGCCTGCCAATGACGGCGAAGCTGTGCCGCGCCGCGACCTCATGCTCGAATTTTATCATAACGAGCAGTACGATGCGGTAACATTGGGCGAGCAGGAGTTGTTGAATCCGATTTCGACATGGATTACCGCGCGTGACAACGGGCTGCCGATTGTTGCTGCGAATTTGTACTATGGCGAGCGTGCGAAGAAACCGCTGTTTGAGCCCTATAAGTGGTTTGAACGCGGCGGCGTTCGGATGGCCGTCGTTGGCTTAATTCCTGAGCGCGCCGGAGCCAAGCTGCCCGATTCGTTAGGAGTCAAGATCACATCGCCGTTTGAACAGCAGAAGATGATGCGGAAGCTGAACAAGCGCACGGATCATATGACGGTCATCGGAGACTTTACGCCCGAAGAAGCCGAATCGTTGGTGATGGCTTATCCGTTCATCGATTTGATTATCACATCGAGTGAGAAAGTCTTCCGTCAAACCAACATCGGTACGACGGTGCTGGCGGCGTGCGGTGGCAAGGGTTACTACGGCGACTATTTGCAAATGCCCGTTGAGCGACAGGACACGACGGGAGTGAGTTCATTCCGCGAGACGCTCGATGTGAAAGTCGCGGCGGATACGATGTACGAGGCCAAGATTGCGCGCTCCGGGATCAAGTCACGAAAATAGGAACATGATGAAAAAGGACAACCACAAAATGCTGGCAAAGCGAAACATCGTGTTGCGAATTGCAGGACTCTTCGCGCTATTGACCCTCTTTGTCACAACCGCAATCGCCCGTGACGTGATTAAGGGTCGTGAGGTCTTTTTTGATACGGAATTGGACGAGCAGCGCGATGTTGCGATGGGAAATCCGTACGGAATTCTGGTGGTGATGTACGGCAAAGCTCCTGTTTTGGACAGTAAAGGCGAACTTCACAGCCACGGACACTTAATTCAGGTGATTATGGACGGTGGAAATGGTGTTCAAGACCCACCTAATCCTGATGGAACACCTGGAGGGGATGACTCGTTGGCCATCGGGAATTTCAACAGTTTCTATTTGGCAGGGTACGATTATCCACCGGAAATGAAGGGAAAAACGGGCTTATTCTTGTCGGCAAAGTTCTTTCTCCCCTATGTGGATGATCGGGTATATTATTTGCGTTTATGGGAGGGCGGCGACCCAGCAAAAGCGCCGTTCTATCAAGACACACGTGAATATGTTTCGACTATTGGTGACCAAGGCGGCGGACTCGTTCGCATATCTTCCCGGAATTATTCGGGACCGCAGGAACTTGACTGGACCTTCGGCAAGTCCGTACCCCGTCCCAAGAAGTAGCGGAACTCACAGCTTTATTGATCAGTTTTCGAGGGTTTGTTCGACAGGAATTGTCGGACAAACCCTTGTTTGTTTCCTGGCCCTTTGGCCGCTCGTTGCTGATGCCCAATGGCTTCAGGTGGGATTCGTCGAACCGGGCTCAACACAGACTCCAGAGAAGGTGCTCGTGGCTGACGAAAACGGTACTTGGGAAAAGGAACTCACCTTGCGGAATCGCTACGATCTGAAACAGTCGTGCTTTCTCTCTGAACCGTTGGTGCTTCCTAAACATGCTTCGGAAGGCTCGTTTGCCATTCGCTGGGAACAGAACGGGCTTGAGTTCTCATACCGCTTCAAACCGTTGCTTAACCAGCCTCTGCAGGTGCTGTTGGACCAGGCTGAAACGAAATCCACTGAGCCCCCCCCCCAGTGTGAACCACTTCTGTCACTGGCCCCAAACCCGTTCAACCCCACGACGACGATATCCCTTGCCCTTCCCCAAGCCTCTCGTTTGAAGCTTGAGATATTCGACATTTTGGGCCGACAAGTCTCCTTGCTGGCCGATGAAGAACGGCCCTCCGGCACCCACCAGTGGGTCGTGGACGGCTCAAGTTGGGCCAGTGGGACATATTTCCTCTCTTATCGCCTCTCGCCCGGCCAATCCGGCGTCCGCCGCTTGGTCCTGCTGAAGTAACCACCCTCTCTCAACCTCCTTTTATTCTTGCGACTTCGGAGTAAGCTCCGTAGATTACGGAGCCATGCCCGTCCTTATCGGCATCGCCGGTGCCTCAGCCAGCGGCAAGTCCACCCTCGCACACGGCCTCGTCCATAAGTTGGGACAGGACCGGGTGCTTTGGCTCCTGCAGGACAGCTACTACCGCGAGCTTCACGGCCAAACGCTCGAACAGCGTGCCCTCCACAACTTCGATGATCCCGAGGCTTTTGAAACTCCGCTTCTGTGCAGGCATCTTGACTTGCTGTTGGCCGGAGAATCCGTCGTCGTTCCCGAGTACGATTATACGACCCATCTGCGCAAGCACACGGGTACGCGCCGCGATTCCTGCGAAATCATTCTGCTTGACGGCATCATGGTTCTGCACGAGCCGGAATTGCGCGCGCGCATGAGTCTGAAAGTGTTCATGGATTCGTGGCCGAAGGTCTGCCTGAAACGCCGCATCGACCGCGACGTGGCCTACCGTGGCCGCACCGAAGACGACGTTCTCCGTCAATTCAATTCACAGGTCCTCCCGATGTATCTGGAATATGTTGAACCTTCAAAAATACATGCAGACATCGTGATTGAACAGGAAGCGGAGATGCACGCAGCGGTGGAAAGAGTTGCGGAAAGTATTCAGGAGTTGGTGTAACCAAGAGATCAATCATGTCAGACCTAACCCCCCGCATTCCACTTGATATGGAGAAGATCGAGACCTTCTGCAAGAAATGGCAGATCGTCGAGTTCTCGCTCTTCGGCTCCGTGCTGACGGATGAATTTCGCCCCGACAGTGACGTTGACGTGATGGTGAAGTTTGTTCAACCAAGCATGTGGTCATTGAAGAATCTCGATGAAATGGAAGACGAGCTTACAGCGATAATCGGCAGGAAGGCGGACCTTTCGCCGAAATTCAGTGTCGAGCACATGCGAAACTACATTCGCCGAAATTCAATCTTGAACGGTTCTCGAGTGTTCTATGCGGCGTGACGAGGCGTTCCTCTTAGACATCAAGATCGCTGCAACGGAAGCGCTTGAGTTTGTCGGTAATCAAAGTTTAGAAGAGCTCATCAACGATCGCATACGGCTTCGGGCTGTTATCAACTGCCTCCATGAGGTTGGCGAAGCGAGCAAGAAGCTCTCGAACGACTTCAAGCGCCAACATCCGCTTATTCAGTGGCAAGATCTGGTGACTCACCGCAATGATCTCGCACATGAGTACTTTCGAATGAACTATGGTGAATCTTGGCACATCATCAAGAACATATTGCCTGGCCTGATTGAATACATAAGTCCATTGATTCCGCCCGAGAACTAACAGCAATTCAACAGAAGACCCCATGCACCACTTCCCCCACAATACAGGTTGGATTGAAGTTGTTTGCGGACCGATGTTCTCGGGGAAGACCGAGGAGTTGATCCGCAGATTGGTGCGTGCGCAAATTGCCAAATTGAAAGTTGAGATTTTCAAGCCACAGATTGATTTGCGTTACTCGAAAGATGAAATCGTGAGCCACTCGCGGCTGACGATTCCTTCTAAGCTTGTGACCTCGCCGTGGGAAATTTATGAACTCGCGCAGCACGCCGACGTGATCGGCATTGATGAAGCGCAGTTTTTGGGACACGATTTGATTGAAGTGGTGCAAAAACTCGCCGATCAAGGCAAGCGCGTGATTTGCGCGGGGCTTGATACCGATTATCGCGGCGAGCCGTTTGACCCGATTCCGCAACTGCTTGCCATTGCCGAATATATTGATAAGACGCTCGCGATTTGCGTGGTCTGCGGCAACCCTGCCAAACACACGCAGCGCGTCGTGGCCTCGAATGAACGCGTGTTGGTGGGCGCAACCGAAGCCTACGAAGCGCGCTGCCGCAATTGTTTTGTTCCTCCCGATCCTGTGCAGGAAGAGCCTGCTCAGGAGCAACTCCCTCTCTCCACACCTCAAGGGTAACACTTGGAACGTTTCCAATCCCTCCTCGCGATTCCGATCTTGATCGGCATCGCCTATCTGCTCTCATCAGACCGCAAGAATTTCCCGTGGCGCGTTGTGCTGTGGGGAATCGGGTTGCAGATCATCTTTGCAATTTTAATTTTGTGGACGCCGTGGGGCCGCGATCTGTTTAGCGCGCTGGGCGACGGCGTGACGAAATTCTTGGGCTTTGCCACCGAAGGCTCGGCCTTTCTCTTTGGCAACATGGTCAAACAGGAGTACCAATCCACTTTCGGGTTCCAATTCGCCTTCGCTATCCTGCCGACGATTATCTTCTTTGGCGCGTTCATGGGGGTGATGTACCACTTTGGTATCGTGCAGCGCGTCGTCAAAGGACTTGCGTGGGTGATGACCAAAACCATGCGCACGTCCGGCGCCGAGTCGCTTTCGTGCGCGGGCAACATCTTCTTGGGTCAAACGGAAGCGCCGTTGCTTGTCCGTCCCTTCTTGAGCAAGATGACGCGCAGCGAACTCAACGCGGTGATGGTCGGTGGATTTGGAACGGTCGCGGGCGGCGTGATGGCGGGCTATATTTTGCTCGGCGTTCCTGCCAAGCATTTGCTGGCCGCATCAGTAATGGCCGCGCCGGGCAGTTTGTTGTTTGCAAAAATATTTTTGCCCGAACGTGAAAAAGCTCAAACGGCAGATGCATTGCACATGCCCGAAATGCCGAAACAGGCCAACGTTATCGATGCGGCGGCATCAGGCGCACGCGACGGCTTGGGTTTGGCGGTAAATGTCGGCGCAATGCTGTTGGCGTTTATTGCACTGATCGCCGTAGTGAATGCCGGTCTTGCGTTGTGTGCGGGTTGGCTTGCCAATGGCGGGATCAATTGGTTCCCGGAGAGTTTGCGCGAAATTTTCTCTTATGTGCTCTGGCCCATCGGTTTTATTCTCGGTGTACCGATTGCCGAATGCAAAGACTTCGCGTTTCTTGTCGGCACAAAAATTTCGATTAACGAGTTTGTGGCCTACGTCGAACTATCCGACATGATCAAGAATCAGATGGTCTCGCCGCGCACGATCATGCTCGCGTCCTACGCTTTGTGCGGATTTGCAAACTTCTCCTCAATCGGAATACAGATCGGCGGTATCGGCAGTCTGGCGCCCGAACGGCGCACGGACCTTGCGCAGCTTGGTTTGAAAGCGATGATAGCGGGGGCGATGGTAAGTCTTCAGACAGCGGCAATAGCGGGCGTGCTGTCAACAGAGTAAAACAAAAAGTCCGCGCACAACGCGGACTTTTTCTACACGGTCAGATGGAAGAAACTCGGCTATTGAGTTCCCACGATTTGTTTGGCACGCGCGATAGCCTCGTCAAAGGTCGAGACGATATTTTCTTCGCCGAACTGTTGAATCAACTCGGCGCGCTCTAAGACGTCACGCGGCTGCTTGTTGATACCCGAGATGAGCATAACGCTGCCTTCTTTGTTGCATGCGTGATAAACTTCGACTAAGGCTTGCATCCCGGAACTGTCCATCACCGGTACCTTGCGCATCCGAATAATCCGTACCTTAGGCGCGCGCGATACGATGTGCATAGCCTCTTTGAATTTGTACACCGCGCCGAAGAAAAACGGGCCGTTGATTTCATAAACTTGCACACCCTTGGGAATGGCGCTGCGGTCGAGCACGTCCTGCTCTTCAGCCGGACTCGGATCGCGCATTTCACTGGAGAAAATTTCAATTTCAGTGGCGCTCGACATGCGTTTCATAAACAGGAACACGGCCATAACCATACCGACTTCAATGGCCACAGTCAGATCGAGAACAACGGTCAATGCCAATGTGGTGAGCAGCACCGCGACGTCGCTTTTGGGGCCGCGCAGCATCGCGACAAACGAATGCCATTCGAACATATTGTAAGCAACTACGACGAGGATAGCCGCCAGCGCCGCCAGCGGGATCATCTGCGCAAACGAGCCGAACACGAGCATCAACAGCAAGAGTGTGACGGCGTGCACCAAACCTGATACGGGCGTTCTGCCGCCGTTGCGCACGTTGGTGGCGGTTCTCGCAATCGCTCCGGTGACGGGAAGTCCGCCGAAAATCGAGCTGCCGATGTTTGCAACGCCTTGAGCGACAAGCTCCATGTTTGAGCGATGCCTTCCACCGACCATGCCATCGGCAACAACCGCCGAAAGCAGCGACTCAATCGCCACGAGTACGGCAATTGTTATTGCAGGTGATACCAGATGACGAATCTGCGCGAAGGTTAAGTCGGGCACCTGTGGCATGGGGAGCATGGAAGGAATCTCACCGAAGCGCGAGCCGATGGTTTCAACATTGAGGTTCAGAAAGTGCGCAAGCCCGGTCGCAACGACCAAAACGACAACGGATCCCGGAATAACGTGTGAAAAACGCGGCCAGACCATTAAGAAGAACACGCCGCCTGCACCAATCAACAACGCTGTCGGATTGATTGAACCCGATGCCTGCCACAAGAAGTATATCTTCTCGAAGAAGTTTGCGGTCTGTCCTTCGAGCTTCATACCAAAGATGTCCGCAATTTGCGACACGAATATGATCATCGCAATTCCGCTTGTGAACCCCTGCACTACGGGCAGCGGAATGAACTTGATGACGCTGCCGAGTCTGAATCTGCCAAAGACAATGAGCAAGATTCCGGCAAGAAATGTCGAGACAATCAATCCATCCAGCCCGTATTCGGCGATGATGCCGAACACGATGACGACAAATGCTCCGGCGGGTCCGCCGATTTGCACGCGGCTTCCGCCCAACAGCGACACAAAGAAACCACCGACGACACCGGCAATCAAGCCGCGTTCCGGCGATACACCGGAGGCAATCGCGAACGCGATGCAGAGCGGCAACGCGACGATTCCGACAATCAAGCCTGCGACGAGATCGCGCGTAAATTGTTTACGGTCGTAAGTTTCGAGCGTAGTCCACAGCTTTGGCTTTAACATGATACATCAATATATACGAACCGGAAGAATTTCGCAAGCCTTGCGACTGAGTTTTGTAACTCTGTTTCTCCTCGTGCTTGCGTGCAGGCACTCCACACCGGATACGATATTACCGTTCCGCGAGACGGCGGTGGAGAAATCCGATCTTGTTGTGGAAGACGGCGACACGTTTACTTGGCGCGGTCATAAAGTGCGTATGCTGGGAATTGATTGCGCCGAAAAAGATTCGCCGTTTCACCGTGGTAACCAAGAGCCGTGGGGCACACGCGCTGAGCAGTTTTTGCGCGATCAAATCTCAAAAGCCGGCAAGCTCTCCGTGATTCGGATCGAAAAGCCGGATCGCTACGGACGTTGGCTCGGTTATCTCCTCGCCGACGGAGAAAACGTGAACGCGCGCGTGATACAAGCGGGCTTAGCCTACGAAACCGTGTCACACTACGGCAAACAAGGGTTGGATCGCTACGCTGAGGAGTGTTTGGAAGCTGCGAAGTCCGCTCCCAAACCAGAGTTTGAACTTCCCGCAGATTTCAGAAAACGCAACCGCAAAGAATAGCCATGAACACTCGTCAACACGCTCGCATTCGCGTCACGTCACCTGAAACAAATATCGCTGAACTCGCGAAATTTCTTCCGGGATCGGCCGACGTGGCCATCATTCTCGGCTCGGGATTGGGCGCGTTCGCCGATACATTAAGTGAAGCGAAGAGTGTCAAAACGAACGATATTCCCGGCTATCCGGTTTCAACGGTTGCGGGACATGCCGGAAGAATTGTGGCGGGAAAAATCGGCGACAGAAGTGTACTCGCCTTTCAAGGCCGCGTGCATATGTACGAAGGATACTCGCCCGAACAGGTCGCGGTTCCAGTGCGGCTGGCTCATGCGGCGGGAGCCAAAACTCTCATCGTGACCAACGCGTCGGGTGGAGTCAGTAAACGCTTTCGCGCGGGCGACCTGATGTTGATCGAAGACCATATCAATCTGCAATTCCGCAATTCTCTGCGCGGGCCGGTTGCCAATGATGAAGCCCGCTGGCCGGATATGTGTAATTGTTACGATTCGCAGCTAAAAACACTGGCAGAGCAGGTCGCGCTGGAACAGAAAATCGAGTTGAAGCGTGGAACATTGGCGGCTCTTTTAGGGCCAACCTATGAGACTCCTGCCGAAGTGAAAATGCTCGCGGCGCTCGGCGCCGACGGAGTCTGCATGTCCACAGTGCCCGAGGTCGTCGCCGCAGCGGCGTTGGGACTGAAAGTACTCGGCATTTCATGTGTAACGAATGCTGCGTCGGGACTGGGAGCGGAGAAACTTTCACATGACGATGTGCAACAGGTGGCAGGGCGTGCTGCAGATCAGCTTTGGGAACTCATTCTTCAGATCGTATCGTCTCCAAGCCTCGGAAATGATGAATGATGAGTGATGAATGATGAATGAGCAGCAGCGTTATCCAATTGACCTAAAGATACGGACCAAGCAATATGCGCTCCGTATTATTGAGACGTACTCCATTTTGCCAAAGACCACGGTTCCACAAACGCTCGGGAAGCAACTTTTGCGATCTGCGACCTCAGTTGCGGCTCAATACCGCGCAGCTGTAGAGCGAAATCCGATGCAGACATGATAAACAAATTTGAAAGTGTCTTACAAGAGCTTGACGAGAGTCTCCTGTGGATTGAATTACTCTCTGAGTCAAATTATCTTAGGCCGACGAACTCTGGGTCACTTGTTCGAGAGACTAACGAGTTATTTTCTATTATGGTCGCCAGTGTCAAGCAAATAAAATCACGGCGAAGCAATCAGTGAAATTCATCATTCATCATTCATCATTCATCGTTTTCTTGGTCGCATTTGGGGAAGTTTTCGCACAGACCCAATTCTCTCCCGGTGACTGGCAATCGTGGCGGGATTTTCGCGGGGCGCGGGCGCTTGATGCGAACATGCGCGAGCTGTATGTCGCGACGGGCGGCGGAGTTCTTGTCTATGAACTAAACCGCAACCGTTGGGAAGATCCGGCGGTCATGGGCTATGGCTCATTTGAAGCCGTGCCCGTTGATGACGCGATATTGTTGATTCACGACGATCGTTTCAACTATTTGTGGGTTGTGACACGCGACAAATTGTTGAAGTGGAATCGCGGCCTCGACCGCTGGGAAATCGCGCGGACAAATATCTGGCCGCTCGATGAACGACCGGTAAATATCGGGATTGGCAATCAATCGCTCTATGTAGAAACAATTCCCGATCGCCTGTTTGACGGGCTGTTCACGACAGGGACTCCAATTCCCGATCCAGTCTGGATGCGCTACATTCGCCGCTACAGTGGTGATCGCGCCACCGGAAATCTGTTTCCCGAAATGAAACCCGGTGACAACGACACGCTCGCGATTCGTTGGCGCGGGTTAAGAACCAAAGTGCCGCTCAGAGATTCCAACTATCCGCCCGGAGTTTTGGGGCAACCGCCCGCTGGACTTCCAATGTTGTTTCCGCCGCAGCCTTATACTTGGCTCGCCGACGGAACGCTGCTCGATCAGAAGAACCGCGCTTACCCGATGACGGATTGGCTCGTGGATTCGTGGGATACATTCTGGAGCACACATTGGGGCGCAGGTGTGTTGCGCACGGAATTGCGCGGCTTGCGCGGAATGCAAGAACTCGCGGGGCCCGCAGGAAATGATATTCGCGCGCTGGTTTTGCTCGATCATGAAATGTGGATGGCCGGAGCCAATGAAGGCGACTTCATGGGAATCTCGGTGATGGAAAATTATGGCGACGGATGGCACTTCATTGAAAAACGCGACAACCAACAGATTCGCACGACACGAATTGACGACATGGCTTACATAGGTGAGCGCATTTGGTTTGCCTCCGCCGACGGTTTGTTAAGCTATCTTTCGCGGAAGAAATTGTGGAAGCGTTATGACGTGCAAGACAATCTGCCCTCACAGCAGGTTACGGCGCTGGCGGCGCTAAACGATGAGTTGTGGGTGGGCACAAATGACGGGCTGGCCGTGCTCGACACGCGCTCGAATAGCATTACTCGCATTCCAAACACGACATTTGAGTTGCAAGGGATCACGGAACTGCTGACCGATGATACCGTGATTTGGGTCGGCACGGGCCTCGGATTATTTCAAGTCAACGCGCGCTCGCACGAGATTTCACAAATTCCGCTTGATAACGGTATGTTAATCGGCGCGGTGACCGGTTTGGCGAAATTCGGCACAACACTTTGGGCCACTTCACCAAATGGCGTCATGCGCCGCACGGTTTCCGGTGAGTCAAAGTCGTGGTTAGCAGATACTTGGATGAAACAAACTGAGCCCACTTGCATCACAGCTTCTGATCCGTATATTTGGATAGGCACAAACGGCGGTCTGTTCCGCTTCGACCCGGAACGCGAATCGTGGGAACACTACACCCGGCGTGACGGGTTAGTGGATGATCGTGTACAAATTGTGCGAGAGGACCGAGGAGATTTGTGGATTGGAACCGCCGGTGGCCTAACGCGGTATTACTACAGTAGGCCGGGAGCGCCACGATAGTTTAACCGAATGCAAAGAACAGGAGTTCACCGTTGTTTGGACCTGTACGCGAAGGTATCTTCTATTTTAGTCGTAAGGAATTCGAACATGGCCACGCCGTCAAGGTGTGGTATCTTGGAGAAGGGATCAAGAAAGGTTGGCAGGTGACGCCGATGCGTGACGGACGCCCGTCAGGAATGACGTTTCCGCTCAGCCCGGATATCTGGGACTATCTCTACAGTGAAGAGGAAATGACGGTCGGAGCATTCCGCACCGCCGGGGAACATTCTCGCGAACATATGGGGTTTACAAAGTAAGAGAGTATGTGATCCGACTGGGGAAAGTCGCTCGCGCCCGTTATGGAAAAGAATTCATGTTCAAACTGTATCACCTTGCATGTGTGGCCCTTTGGGTTTCCGTGGCGAGTGCGCTCACCACGAGCGACAGCGTGCGGATCAACGAGATCTATGTTGCCGGGCCGCCGTCATTCAATGAGCAGGATGGATTCATTGAGTTCTACAATGCCGGATCGACGACCGCCTTCTTAGATGGAGCGATGGTCTTGCAAGGCCTGGACACCTTTGCCCAGCTGGCCTTCAAGTTTCCAGGTGAGCCCGGCGGACAGTATATAGAACTGGCCCCGGGTTCTTTTTTGGTTGTGGCTACGGATGCGTATGACCATTCAGCGGGCAGCCCCGGCTCTCCAAATCTGGCGAATGCCGATTTTGAGACAGTGATTCCTGATGAACCTGAACCCGGTGACAATGTCTCGGTTGGTAATATGTCTCCGGTGCTCGAGGTGAACTTCGATTGGTTTTTCGTGAGGCGTTGGGGACAAGTTATTCTGGCTACCGGGGAGTTTTGGAATATTCGCCCCTGCCTTCCCGGCGAGGCCTGCGGCTCGTTGGTCTGCCAAGTTCCGCTTGAGATGGTCGTGGATGGAGTGGAGTATCTGCATCACCTCTCGGGCGACAGCCTCCCACGTTTGAACGATGCTATCGATCTTGGCGTCATTTTAGGAATTGAACCGTGGTCGGGCCAGAGTGCAGAGCGCATAACTCCGGGGCAGGACACGGACAATAGCTCAGTGGACTTTCGGATTCTACCTTTTCCGACTCCAGGCTATCAAAATTCCCAAATTGTAGGTGACAGACCCCCTCCCGTCCCTTTAAGCCCTATGTTGATAAGAGCTTGGCCAAATCCCTTCAACCCAGATTTGACGGTTGGCTTGACCTCTGCAAGCAATGAGGCTGGCAGACTGGTGGCCTATGATGTTCTTGGCCGTGAAGTTGCAGTGCTGTTTGAAGGTCGGTTGACGATCGGCCAAAATCTGTTCAAATGGCAGGCAAATCAGTCCCCCAGTGGTTCCTACTGCTTGACGTGGCACGGCTCCGGCGCGGCGGCAAATCCAGTGCGGGTAAGGCTATTGAAATGAACTTCCCCCACGGGTATTGTCTCCGAGGAAATTGAACTTAGAATTAAGTTTTCGCACTGGGCAGAGTATTTGCTGACTAATCAACAATTGAACTGTTTCTGTCGCATGTTGCGTTGTCCAAACACACCTGCGCAACAAAAGTAAAGACCCTTGCAAATCCAATCAGGCTTGCCTAAATTACAAGTTCTGATTCTTGAATTACGGCCTGATTGGCCGAGATAGAGAGGACTTATGCAGAACAAATTCTCCCTGCGCGTTCAACAAGTGATCCAGTACTCACGGGAGGAAGCGCTCCGTTTGGGCCATGACTTCATCGGCACCGAGCATTTGTTGTTGGGCATCATCCGCTTGGGCGATGGCTTGGCGGTTCAAATTCTGCACAATCTCGGTTGTGATTTGGATGAACTGCGTGAGTCCGTTGAAGAGATGGTGGACACGACGCGCGGCACGATGAAGATCGGTAATATTCCGTTTACGAAGCGGGCCGAGAAAGTCCTCAAGTTGTCCTACATTGAAGGGAAGAGCTACTCCTCCGATATCATCGGTACGGAGCATTTGCTGCTCGCGCTGCTAAAAGAAGAAGACTCGATGGCGGCTCAAGTTCTGCACGGCTTCAATGTCACCTATGAAAACGTGAAGGGCGAGTTGGATAATCTCTTGCGCGGTAGTGGACAACAGGCTCCATCGGCGCCGCAAGAAAAGACCAAGACCCCGAACCTCGATCATTTTTCGCGCGACCTAACCAAACTTGCCCGCGAAAACAAACTCGACCCGATTATCGGTCGTGACACTGAAATCGAGCGCGTTGCCCAAATTCTTTCACGTCGCAAGAAAAATAATCCTGTGCTGATTGGTGAACCCGGAGTCGGCAAGACTGCGATTGCCGAGGGTCTTGCGTTGCGCATCGTACAGCAAAAAGTTTCGCCGATTCTCTATGGCAAGCGCGTCGTCGCGTTGGACTTGGGCTCAATTGTCGCTGGAACGAAGTATCGCGGGCAATTTGAAGAACGTATCAAGTCGATCATGACGGAGATCGAGAAGACTCCCGAGATCATTTTGTTTATCGACGAACTCCACACGATCGTCGGCGCAGGCAGCGCTTCCGGTTCACTGGATGCGTCAAATATGTTCAAGCCTGCGCTTGCGCGCGGCGAACTGCAATGCATCGGCGCAACCACGCTAAACGAATATCGCCAGTCGATCGAAAAGGACGGCGCGCTGGAACGCAGATTCCAGAAAGTTATGGTTGATCCGCCGTCAGTGGAAGACTCGATACAAATCCTGATGGGCTTGCGCGACAAATACGAAGAGCATCACGGCGTCAAATTCACCGATGAAGCCATTGACTCCGCCGTACGTCTTGCCGACCGCTATATCACCGATCGCTTCCTTCCGGACAAGGCCATCGACGTGATTGACGAAACGGGATCGTCCGTGCGCATTTCGCACATCGTGATTCCCGATAAGATTTTGGAAATCGAAAAGCAGATTGACAACGTCAAGCACGAGAAGGAAGACCTCGTCAAGCGGCAGGAATATGAGAAGGCCGCGATGCTGCGCGACAAGAAGGTCAAGCTTGAAACCATGCTGCGCGAAGAGAAGGAGCGCTGGGAACGTTCTGAAGCCCGGCCGACTCTCGTAGTGACGCCCGACGAAATTTCCGCCACTGTCGCACGGATGACGGGTATTCCGGTAAATCGTTTGGCGTCGGGCGAAAGTGAACGACTCTTGAAGATTGCTGAATCGCTGGGAAAGAAGATTGTCGGACAAGGCGAAGCTCTGGAAGTCATCGCCAAGGCGCTGCGTCGTGCTCGTTCAGGATTGAAAAGTCCGACTCGCCCAATTGGAAGCTTCTTGTTCCTCGGCACGCCCGGTATTGGCAAGACCGAACTCGCGCACGCGCTGGCTGAGTATCTGTTTAACGATCCCGAATCGCTCATTCGGATCGACATGAGTGAATACAGCGAGAAGTTCAACGTCTCGCGTTTGATCGGCGCGCCTCCGGGCTACGTCGGCTATGATGAAGGCGGACAGTTGACGGAAAAAGTTCGCCGCAAACCGTACAGCGTTGTGCTGCTCGATGAAGTCGAGAAGGCGCATCCGGAAGTTTTCAACGTGCTCTTGCAAGTTCTGGATCACGGAGAATTGACGGACGGCACTGGCCAGAAGGTGGACTTCAAGAATACGATTCTCATTCTCACTTCAAATCTCGGTACGCGCGAGGCGGCCACGTCGCTCGCGTTTGGATTTGGCGCGGGCCAAACCGAGTCACACGCGAAGATCTCCGGACGGATGATGGACGAAGTAAAGCGCTCGTTCCGTCCAGAGTTCTTGAATCGCTTGGATGAAATCGTCGTCTTCAACATGTTGACGAAGGAAGCCATCGAACTGATTCTGAACAAGTACATTGACGAAATCAATAAGCGGTTGGAAGATCGCGTGCTGACAATTCAATTGACGGCGAAAGCTCGTGACTATCTTGTCGATAAAGGTTTCAAACCCGAAATCGGGGCACGCTTGATGCGCCGCACGGTTGAGAAATATGTTGAAGATCCTCTGGCCGAAGAAATTCTGCGCGACCGCTTCCACGAAGGTTCGACCATTCAAGTCACCATGAAGGGTGAAGAGATTGCCTTCCGCGAGTTCAAAGAAAAAGTCGCGGAAGAATCGGCGGACGGCGAATAGGCATACGCAAAAAATTGTGAATGCAAAAGCGGGGCGACCGATTGGTCGCTCCGCTTTTTTAGTGGGCTTACTTTCCGGAATGCCAATGCTCCAAGTGTGAAGTCGGGACAAATTTGTGATTTCAGGAATGAGGCGTTACCATTAGCAATAAGGGACAATGTCACATAAGAACACGGATCACGACAGTTGAAGAGCGCCATTGTTTACAATAAAGTAGAGGGTTTGAGTCAACTTTAAGTGGCTTTCGATACATGTTCTTGCTCATTGACAATTCAGCATCGCACTGTTAAGTTGCTATAAATTGATAACGCACTCACGAGCTTTTGCAGGGAAACATGATGAACCTTCGGAATACTATACTTGCTGCAGTTTTCGGAACAATGTGCAGTGGAATGACATACGCAGTGCCCACTACACTGAATGACTTCCTGCTTCCCGGTTCGCAGCCGAATCAGTCAGGAAACTTTCGCCCACCCTCTCAATGTGACAATTGCCACTCCGGGTTTGGATTGAATATCGAGCAGAATTTCAATTGGAAGGGCAGCATGATGGCTCAGGCCGCCCGAGATCCACTCTACTTTGCGACAGTTGATATCGCCAATCAGGACGCCCCCAATTCAGGTGATCTATGTATCCGCTGCCATTCACCCGTTGGCTGGTTAGGCGGCCGCTCTACACCGACTGATGGATCAGCGCTAACAGGTATTGATCTTGACGGTGTTCAATGTCACTATTGTCACAAATCCGTGCAGCCCTCTCCCCTCGGCGTCAATCCGTACGCAAGTGATCCAACCTATACGTCCACGACCTATGGTCCCGACCAAACTTATCTTGGAACATTGGCGAACATTCCTCCGACAACTGCGAATGGGATGTATGTCGTAAGCAACGTTGACGACCGGCGAGGACCCATCGCAAACGCAAGTTCTCCGCACAGTTTCCTCTATTCGCCGTTTCATCTTTCCTCTGGAATGTGTGGGACGTGCCATGATGTGAGCAACCCGGTTTTCACAAAGAACGCGTCGAATCAATACGTTCCCAACACATTCAACGCTCCTGCGCCGAGTTTCGATTTACGCACAATGTTTCCGGTTGAACGGACTTTTAGCGAATGGTCGATAAGCGATTACAATACTGCTGGAGGTGTATTTCAACCGGAATACGGGACCGATAACGGATTTGTCTCGACTTGTCAGGACTGTCACATGTCGCGCTATGATGGACAAGCGTGCGCACAAGGAGTAACTCGGCAGAATCTCGGAGTTCACGACTTGACAGGTGGCAATACGAAAGTTGGGAGATGGGTGCGCGCGCTTTACCCGGGAGACGTAACGGCTGCACAAGTAGACTCCGGTATCGTGCGAGCGCGCCGTATGCTGCAACGGGCGGCGACACTTGAAGTAGAGGCGCAAGTTGGTAACGGTTCCGTGTTCGCCAATGTAACCGTAACAAATGAGACTGCTCACAAGTTACCTTCGGGCTATCCTGAAGGGCGGAGAATCTGGATTAATTTGAAGGCCTTTGACGCGCAGCAGCAACTGGTCTATGAAAGTGGCGCATATAACTCATCAACCGCAGTGCTGACACATGATGCGCAGGTAAAGATTTATGAGATACATCCGGGCATCTCGCCTGGTCTTTCCGGCGTTGTGGGTCAACCCGCCGGTCCGTCGTTTCATTTTGTGCTGAACGACACGATATATATGGATAACCGGATCCCGCCGCGTGGTGCGACTAACGCGGAGCTTGCCGCGATCCAATCATCGGTTGTAGATCATGCTTATCCTGACGGCGAGTATTGGGACGTAACGGACTACGAACTGCCAATCGAAACGGACAGTATCGAAGTTTCACTTTACTACCAAACGACGAGCAAGGAATATATCGAGTTCTTGCGTGATCACAACACGACAAGCAATCGTGGCAACACGGTCTACGCATTGTGGGACTCAACAGGCAAGTCCGCGCCGGAACTAATGGAGCGAGAGCATATTCGAGTTGTTCACCCGCTTGAACCTATTGATGACTTAGTGATCATGTTGGATCATCAAACGGCCGACACGTTGTATTTTTCGCTCAATTGGTCGCCGATTAATGGAGCATCAAGTTATGAGCTTTTTGAGTGTAGTTCGCCGGATGATCTTATTGGAGTTATTGTTGCGGCGCCTGCTGCGCCGCCCTATATTCTAACTCAGCCAATATCTGCAGAGGGCGTGAGGTATTTCAGAGTCCGTTCACTCAGGTAAATAACCTGCATTACCCAAAATCAAGGGCGGTGTTCGGGGCGGCCAGATGGCCGCCCCGACTTTTTGAAACATTTCGCGCGAGAATTGCTCAAGTAGTTGTAAAGGAAAACAGCAAAGAACAGAGCAAATTAAATGAAACTTCCTGGCAAAACAGGTCTTTACGTCTCACTTGCAGCGATACTTTCCTATTGGACTTACAAGGTTATGACGGCCATCGACAGCGTTGATGTGCCGGACAATTTCAGTGATTTCGTAATCCATGTTTCACTTGTGAAAGTAGGCACAATGTCGGCGATCGCTCTCTTGCTTTGGATCGAACCGGCAAGCTGGCATGAGTTGGGTTTAACTTTCGAATATTGGAAGAAGCGAGTATTCAGCGGAACGTGGATTGGGTTTGTGTTGTTTGTCTTGCTGAACGTCGTGTTAAGCAGTATTCTGGCAAGCGTAATTTCCGATGAAGCTCACTCGGGGAGCGCAATCGACTTCCTGTTCAAAGATTCGAGGAAAATTTTCATCTGGATGCTAATCGGTATCTTCGGCGGCGGGCTGGTCGAAGAGCTTGCACGCATATTTGTATTGACAAGATTTGAGAAAACTTTCGGTTCTGCAGGGCTTTATTTTGCTTTGATTTGCAGCTCAATAGTGTTTGGTTTAGGCCATATGTATCAAGGCAATTCAACGGCAATTTCGACTGGAGTTTCGGGTTTGGTGATGGGATTAATCTACATTTGCCGTCGCTCAACACTTGAAATTATTACGGTTCACGCAGTATCTGACATGCTGGCAATTTCGGCAGCTTTCCTGCTGGGTGGAGTAAGTTAAGCTGGGGAACTTTAGCAATTGGCTTGGAGTTTACTTGCTGGTACTTGGAAATAAACAAGGGGAATCAACGATACTATGACACTCCCAGCACAACACCTCGGTCAATCTCCACAAGCCCCCAGAATCGTCGAATGGCCGTGCGAAAAGACCGCCTATCCGCTTTCAATCGTTGCCGAAGCCAGTCTGCCGACTCGCTCCGGTGATTTTAGAATCGTAGCTTTTTCACCGACTCCCGATTGCAAGGAACACATTGCGATGGTGCGCGGCGACGTGCGCAACGGCGATGCCGTTCCGTTGCGCGTACACTCGGAGTGTTTGACCGGCGACGTGATGGGCTCCTATCGTTGCGATTGCCGTGATCAACTTGAGGCTGCACTGAGCTACATCGCCGAACAAGAGCGCGGTATCGTACTATATCTTCGACAAGAGGGCCGTGGAATCGGTCTCGCGAACAAACTCCGCGCTTACGTGTTGCAGGAGCAGGGACTCGATACAGTGGACGCTAATCACGCGCTTGGATTTGAAGATGACCAGCGCGATTATCGAGTTGCGGCGGAAATGTTGAAAGCGCTTGGCGTGAACAGCGTGCGTTTGCTCTCAAACAATCCCAAGAAAGTGGTCGGGCTTGAGAAGTACGGCATCACCGTAACGGAGCGTGTGCAACACCAGCTTCCCGCCAATGAGCACAACCATTTCTATTTGCAGACTAAGGCGCAGAAATCCGGGCACCTGCTCGAGCTGAAGTAAATCAATATTGCACTAATCAAAACGGCGACTCGCATGAGTCGCCGTTTTGTTTTGAACTTCGTGCAGTCACCAAAAGGGTTTATTTATCCAATGCCTTCTTCAAATCCCAAACGCACAGCAAATACGGTCGGCTCGTCGCGCCGTCATTATAGATGTCGGTGCGAAAAACTTCGTCCTGCCGCGAAAAACTTATCGTGTCGCTAAAGACCTTGTACTGCCAACTCCAATAGGCCAACTGAAAATCATCGTACTCGTTCTCGATTTTCGGATACGTGCTGAATGCGTGATAGATCAGGTAATCCACGTGGTGCGATTCGAAATAATTACGGAGCCTGCCGTCGCGGAGTGCATTTTGATAGTCCATGTTATTCACAAGACCATCCAGATTAATTGTCCGCCGTTGGCTGAAATAACCAAAGGTTCCGGTATCTTTCTGAGCGAATATCGTTTCTGGCTTGGTGTTGTTTCGCGCCCAAACGGCGGCATCGTAGGAAGCGGCATTGTAGTCGTGATTGAACGAGGTCAGTACGGTCCAAGCGGTGCCTCCGATCAGGACAAATGCTACGGCAGCCCACAGCAGCTTTGTTCTCAACATGCTTGAAATTCTCTCATACCATGCGTCCACAGCCACCGCAATCAGACCACACAAGAGAAAGTTGTAAGCGATGAAGTGCCAGCCGAACACTCCCCATTGCATATAGAGCAGAGTGTGAGCATAATGAATCATCACCGCCGCCCCGAGAAACACGAGTGAGCCGCGCAAATAGCGTCGGCCGTCGGCGATTATAATTTTGCGCGTCCGGAAATACTGGATGACATAACACAACGCGGCGAAAGCGATCCCCGATTTGACGACTCCGAGCTTGCCGAGAGTTTTCGGGCTTATCGACACGTGCGGAAATGAAGATTTGAGTTTTCCGCTCATCGGCATGATGCCGCCGAAATGTGTGTGATTGTAAACCAAATACGGCGAAATCACTGCCAGGAATCCGATGGTCATGTAAAGATAACGAAAGAACAACTCGCGCCGCTGATTCGGCGATATCAGAAATTGAACTCCCCCGGCGGCGAAGACGACAATCGCAAGGAACACATGATCCAACCGCGCCAAAAACACAAACCCGAGCAGCATCCCCGCTACCAATGGCGCGATGATCTTGTTGCTCTCAAACACACGCGCGCGCAACGACCACACATACAACAGAGCGAGTGATCCGATTAAGACCGGAGATTCCATGCCAATCGAGCCCGGAGCCAAAACTAAGAAGACAAAAGCCAGTCCAAATATGAGCACCGCTTCCGGCAAAAGTGATTTGCGCAACTCCTTTATCATCAGCCAACCACTTCCGGCAAGCAGCAGAACTTGCAGCGTTAAAACCAACCGAGTCATGGTTTCCGGTTCACCGGAGTAAACCGAAAAGAGCGGCGTCAGCAAATACAACCACAAAGGTTGAAATCCATTTGTAGGATTTATGCCGTCGAACGTCATGCCCTGTCCGGAAGCGATGTTCTGCGCAGTTTTCAAGAAATAGAACATGTCGTCAGGCACGGCCAGCAAGACAGATTTGAACTCGGCGAACAGATAGAACCCGATGGCGGCGCAACTATAGATCGCCAACGCAAGCGAAAATACCAACGTCAAACGCCGCTGTCTATCATCGGAGCATGAAGGCAAGTTTGAGTGCATAGCCAATCTGAAAGTTGTGTGACCACAGAAAGTCGGCAAGGCAAAAAGTGTAATCAAAATAGTCAAACGCGTTTTGGCAGTCCACATTCAGACCATAGGCGAGAGAGATAATAGCAGTTCCGTAAATGAATAAGAGTTTCGGATTCTTTGCCTTCATTCCTCATCTGCAATGTTTGGCCACATCATGCCTCCATTTTCAAATCTCATGCTTTTTCTTCAAAATTCTCAGTTGCCCTTGACAACGTTTTGATTGTGCTGTATATTGCTCTTAGCCCATTATCCCCGTGCAGATGGCTAATTGGGCGAAGCTTAGAAGCAATTCTGGCCTCGTCGTGACGGTTTGGTTCGCCCCCCTCGTTTCGATAGTTGGTATGCAGGTGTTTCCGGCTTCATTTCCCGGAGTGGGGAAGTAAAAGAAAATCAGTTAGTTGAAATTGGGGCGGACGAGAGGGAGTTTGGAGATGGCTAAGAGGTTGTATGTCGGAAATCTTCCGTTCAGCGCCACGGAAGAGTCAGTGCGCGAAGCATTCGGCGCACACGGCGAAGTTCTCAATGTCGCCATGATCATGGACCGCGATACGGGTCGCCCACGCGGTTTCGGGTTCGTTGAAATGGATGATGCGGGTGCGGATGCGGCGATTGTTGCCATGAACGGCGCATCGCTGGGCGGACGCTCACTGCGTGTCAATGAAGCTCAGCCGCGGCCCGAAGGCGGTGGTGGCGGATTCCGCGAACGCCGTCCGCGTCGCGAGAATAACTACGACAACTAAACTATCTTGCCGGATATTATTCATAACAGCCCATGCTTGAGTGTGGGCTGTTTGCTTGTGAAAAAAGGTGCATTTGCTAAACTGCGTAACTTTCTGCGCACTTTGAGTTCCCCTACCTGATGAACGAAACCATTATACTCGGCGCCGGGCCCGCCGGACTTGCCGCAGGATACTATCTATCACGGGCCGGCCTGCCCGTTGCCCTCCTCGAAGCCGCCTCCGAACCGGGCGGCTATGCGCGCACCTACCGGCACGGGCCATTCAAGTACGACGCAGGAGCGCATCGCTTTCATGACAAGGATGCCGAGATCACTCGCGACGTGCAAGAACTGATGGGAGATGAGCTGATGCAGGTTCACTCACCCAGCCAAATCTATTGGAACGGGCGCTTCCTCGATTTTCCGCTTACACCGGCCAACGTCGCTCGCCGCATTGGGCCCCTAACCCTCGCGCGCTCCGGAGCTGATCTGTTGCGTGCACGATTGTTTACTCGCGAAAAAAACCACGCCACATTCGCAGACCATGCCTACCATCGCTACGGCAAGACGATTGCCGAAGCTTTCCTGATCGGCTATTCGGAAAAACTCTGGGGAGTTGGGGCGCACCAACTTATGCCCGAAGTGAGCGGCGGCAGATTGAAGGGGCTTAATGCGCGAACGATGCTTCATGAACTGTTGCGCGGTAAAGCAGAAAAAACCGAACATCTCGACGGTTCGTTCTACTATCCTCGGCAAGGCTACGGCCAAATCGCCGACCGGCTTGCGCGCAATATCGGAGCAGAACACATTCGCACCGAGTGCAGAATCACCAAGATCATGCACGAAAACGCGTGCATCACAAGCGTAGAAGTAAACAACAGCGAGCGCATCGCGCCAGAACGAATTGTTAATACGCTCGCGCCATCACAGTTTCTCAACTTGCTGGAACCCGCTCCTTCGGCGCGTATCCTCGAGCTTGCTCGTTCGCTAAGATTTCGCGACCTGATTCTCGTCGCGCTGTTTCTAAATCGTCCGCGCGTTTCTCGCAATGCGTCAATCTATTTCCCGTCGCGCGACATTCCGTTCACAAGACTCTATGAGCCGAAGAATCGTTCGCTTGAACTTGCGCCGCCCAAGCAAACATGCGTGGTAGTCGAAATTCCTTGCTTTGCCAATGATGAGATTTGGACACGCGACGACGACGACCTGACAGCCTTGGTCACGTCTCATCTTGCAAGGGCAAACATGATTCAAACGGGAGAACTAATCGAAGCGAAGGTGCACCGGCTGAAGCAGGCTTATCCGGTGCTTGAATTGGGGAAGGATAAGGTTGTAGCAGAGTTGCGCGACTATCTGCTGAGATTTACAAATCTCTACACGATCGGCCGCGCCGGAAGATTTGAGTACACGCACGTCCACGACTTGTTCAGACAAGGAAAAGAACTCGCGACCCTGCTTAGCGCCGAGAAGCCTGAGCGGAATCTGGTAGCGCCACACAGCGCGTGATCTCGACATCCGCCGAGAAGATGCGGTACGGGTTTTTGAAATAAATATCTGCTGTTTTGTAGGTTGAGTCGCAATCACAAACGCGGTTAAGCAGCGCGTATGATGCGTCGCGCATAGGCTTTGAATGGCTATAGGTTGCAGCGACAAACCAAACCGTTCCGGTGCTGGGAATTCCCTCGTCTAACTCCGTTGTGTCAGACGGGACAACAACGGAATGCTGATAAAGCTCGCGGAAATAGTATTCAAACGGCATTGGCGCGCGAGCCGGGTGAACGATGAATTTATCGGCTGTCGCAACCTGCGGTCTTAGCCATTCAACCGCTTGTCGCCACGGATCCTTGTCGGTTTCGGTGTAGTAATGATATAGCGGCACAGCGCTGCCAATAACAAACAGACCGACTGCAATAACTTGCAGCGGTCTTTTTGTTTGCGCAATGACCCACCCGATCAACAACAAGACCGGCGCGACAGTCGTAATCGTATAACGCATCCACAGAATAGGTGTGATCTGTGAGACGAGCCATGGAAGAACAAACATGCCGATAACAATCGCGAGGCAAGTGTAGAAACCGGTTCGATGATGTCGTATCCGATCTCTGTAGAAAACGACGCCGCCGATCATCAGTGCAGAAGCGAGGGCAGCCAGTGCATACCACGCAAAGTAGAATTTCATGTACAACCACGGGGTCGCGATGTCCGGGCGATTGATCCATGCCGCAACTGACCACTTATTATCAACTTTGCCGATGAATGTGTTCAAGAAAACTAAAGCCTCGGGCACATAGGCAATCGTGATGATGAGCGCAGGCTTGAGCAAAGGCCTCCAGTGGTCGCGAGGATGCAGCCACAAAATCATGAACGCAAAGGCAGCCAGGAGGAACGGACCATAAGGATGCGTATAGAGCGATATCAGCGTAAACGCGATCCAACCGAGTTCATTGCGCTTGGAGCTTTCTTCCAACAAACGCAGCAGGAACCACACCGCCATCAGGGAAGTCCACAACCAAAGCGTATAGGGCCGCGCTTCCTGCGAATAATACAGCAGAAATGGATTGATTGCCGCAAATACGCACGCCCAGGTCGCCGCCGTATGCCCAAACACACGCCTGCCCAAAAGATACAACGCATGAATGCTCAAGACTCCAAAGATCACCGATGGTGTCCGCATCGAGATCTCGCCGAAGCCGAACAGCTTGCTCCAAATCCACATGAGCATCGGATAAACCGGGCCTTGCGTGTCCGCGTCCCAATCGAACAGAAACTTCATCGGGCCGCCCCGCACTCGATCCCAAACGATAGCTTCGTCGAGCCAAAAACTCTCGGAACCTAACGTGTATAGTCGCAAGAAAAGCGCGCCAAGCAGAATAATACCTACGGCGCGCCGTTCATTTTGGATATTTGATCGATCCGTGTTCAACTTAGTAACCACGCAAATTTCCGCCTTGATTGCGTTCAATCTTAAGATCGCGCAGTTGCGGTGACTTTAATCCGATTCGTAGGAAATAGCCGGGACTGTAACCAAGCGGAGACCAACTGAGACTCGCTTCCCAGCAATGCAGATCGCGCGTGATCGTGACCCCGGCATTCTGCGGAATATTCCGCTCGAGATCAAAATAGTAACTCACCGACATCGACCAGCGCGGCGTCAAACTGGTTTCAAAATTTGAACCCAGAGTTGATGTTTTTGAGTTTGTCAAGTAGTTGACGGAATGCCGAATATTGAAGCGCATGGAAATCGGCATATCGAGGAACGTTTTCATCTCCTCGTTCACTGGCTCCGCCTGCGGCAACGGCGGCAGATCGGGCTTCAATTCAGGAATCACTTCACTGCCGTTGTACGGCAAAAGCGCTTCCATTTTCACAGAATCATCTTCTGATTCAAGTTCTTGAGGTTGACGAAACTTGAACAGATCGCCGAAGGTTTCGGCTCCAATTGAAAAATCCACGCTGCCGCTTGCGCTCAGCAGTTCAAATGGAGAGTACCATGCGCCGCCGTCGCGTTCCCAGTAGAACTTCTCGGTTTTGGTCGCACCTCGATATTGATACAGCGAGTGAACGGTGGACAAATCAAGCCCGACGCCGTCAATCGGTCCAATTAGTCGTCCCGGAATCGACGTTCTGAAACTTGACAAAAGATCATTCCACTTATTCTTCTCGCGCTTGAAATCTACAGCGGTTGAGAAATTGGCGCTCAAGATGTCAAACTTCTTTTCGGTCCCCGCTTCAGGATCACCGTGCTTCATCTGGAAGAGATTGCCTAAACTAAACGACATCGCTTCCGACAAGCCTTCAGGCGTTCCGCCTACCGCGCTGCCTTGATCCTCCGCACGGAATCGGTCATATCTGATTTCGCGGCCATTCTCAAGTCTGGCCGTTTCAAAATATCCCCACGCCTCGTCGCCGAAATCGGGGCGGTAGCGAAAACCGACGGTGGGTGTCATCACGTGGCGAAACTGTGCGCGTATCCCAAACGGATTTCGCGCAACCCCGTAAAGCTTCGTAGAAGCAGATGATCCGACGTCAAAAGTTGTGCGCGTGAAGAAACCGTACTTGTCCTCGCGATCAAAGATGTCGCCTTGCGGATCATAATGCACCACTCGGCGCGTCCATACATGCTGCCAGTCGAATGAAGGATTCAAGTTGATGTAACGCATCACTTTTGCCGTGGCCGATAATCCACCAGAATGGCCCATGCCGTCACGCTGCCGAACAACGTCATCTTTCGTTCCCGGAATCGTGATGTAGGCATCTTCATTCAGCGAGTCAGGCCGCAATCCTTCTTCAACGGCTGTTCGGGGAAATGCAAAATCATTTGAATAGGCGCTGCTGTAGCTCCACGCGAACGCACGATACCATGGCTCAGTCGTCTCTTTCGGCGCCGAGGCAAAGCGAATACCGCGCGGAGCTTTCGGAGCTGGGAAAAGCCTGCCTTGCTTATGCGTAAATCTCACGGACGGTGCGTTGGCCGTCCAAGTTTTTTGCTCGATGTTCTGCGTGAACCCCGCATTCACACTTGCGCTCCATGGCGAGTTCGGCCAAGTTTTTGAGAGCGTCGCATTGGAGCGAATGGACTGATTCAATCGGTCGTTTGTCGTGCCAACGTCGCGGCGGTAACTCGCATCTGACACATACGACCCACTAATACCAAGTCGCGTATTCTGATCGATCGTTTGGTTATGATTTGCCGCGATTTGCCATCGGCGGTTCGTTGCTTCACCACTCCGTTGTAAATCAAAATCATAATTCACATTGCCAGTGAGCCGGTTGCGCTTGGCGTAGCGAAATTTCGTACCGCCCAGCATACCCTTCTCTTCAAAGTAGTCAAACGTTCCCAATAGGTCCATGTAGTCCGACGTCGCCCAGTAGTAACCGATGTTGCGCAAGAAGCGCCCTTGACTTGCCGATTCTCCGAACACCGGCGTGATGAATCCGCTCGTTCGTCCTTTCTGAATAGGAAAGATTCCGTAAGGCAGCGCAAGCACCGGCACGTCGTCAAAATAGAGATAGACGGGCCGCGCAACCACGCGTTCTCCGACTTCAATCTTTAGGACGTTTGACCCAAAATGAAAATGCGGCGTGTCGAGTTCGCAAGTCGTAAACTCTCCGCGCCGCACTGATAATATATCGTCGGACAACCGTTTGAATTGTTGCCCGTAATAACTGCCGTCTTGATAGGCCGTCCGCCCGCCTTTGACGCGGCCGATTTTGCTTTTAAGATTATACGCTATCTCGTCGCCAATAAATTCTTCGGAGCCTTGTTTGAAGTGCGGCTTGCCGACTTCAAACACGGTGTCAATTTCCGTTTCAGCGCTGTCCGCGTAAATCGTATCAAAGCTTGAGGTCGCGATCATTGTTTGTTCATCCCAGAACAGCTCGATACGATCCGCCGTCAGCTCCATCTCTTTGTATTCGATCCGCGCATTGCCTTGCAACACCGTGGAACGCGTCAAAATATCGAAGTCAATCGCGTCAGCGCTATAGGTAATGACCGTGTCCAAACCGTCGCGGCGTTTTGTGGTGTCCGCGACGGTCGAATCGGGAACGGTCTCCTGAGCATGCAAGAGTCCTACGGCAAGCGTGAGCAGGAGAAAAAGCGTTGCCACGATGTTTAGCGGTCAGCAAGCTCCGCAGTAAACTTGACGCGCCAAATTTCACCCGGCGCCAACCGCAATTCCCACGAATAAAGTACGGCAATAGATTGGAACACGCGCTCGAATCCGCCTTCCGACAGCGACACGCTCTCGACCGGCGCTCGCCACAAGCGCGCGGGAACGCTATTTTCAATCCGCGCGGCCACGCCTTCATGTTCATCAGCGAAGTGGACGTTGGAAACGTTATGATGCTCCATCGTTTCGCGAAGCGGGCGCTTGACAAAATCAGTGCCGGGAATCGTGAAGCTGTGCTTTGGTGAGTTTGGCGCCATTAGAGCAAAATTCCACTCGACACCAAACGGGCCGTGCATCTCTTGATTCGATAGATTGCTGACCGAATATTCAACAGTAAGCTCAGATTTTCCCGAAGCGGCTCGAATTGTTTTCGCCACTCGAACCGGAAGTATTCCGAGTTTGCCCGTGCGCGTAAGCGTGACGCCGTCGGGAAACATCTCAGTGAGATCATATTCGCCCTTAAGGAATGTTCCGTAATCGGCCAGCACGCCCGCGCGGAACTGGTCAATTGTGCCGTCGAATCCGTGGAAATGATCAAGCAGCGAGCGGCGCGGCCACTTGTCAATTGTCAGAAGATTCTCGAGTCCTTCTTCTTTCTTCAAGACGAGATCGTGAATTGATTCGACCGCCGAATCGTCATTCGGATCGGAGACGGTCGCGCGCGCCACGTCAATGTGGTACGGCTCTTCACGTCTCGTAAGGGTATTCAGCAGGTTGTATCCGCGCGGACGATAATCCCACTCGAACAGCGACCCGCCCTGATCAAGCGACAAGTACGCATTCATTACCGCATTCTCAATCAGCACTTCGAGACGCCCGTCCATGTCGTGGTCAACATGATGCACTTCCGTCCACTTGCGCCCGCGGTGCAGCAGATTGTCGATCGTGTATTCGCCTTGAATCAACTCTTTCCAAACGGCATGTCGAAGGTGGGGTAAGTAGAGCCCTCCAAACACGCCGTGCCAGTACGGACAATTGCATTGGCCGCGCAGCACCTGTGTTTGATATTCGGGATCGGTCTTGCGGTCTGACAACGAGTGGAATTTGCGCGAAACCCGCAGCATTTTCTTCTGCAAATAATTCGCTTCGGGATACTTGCGCAGGAAGCCACGCCAAAATCCGCCTTGCACAAACGGTCGCACTTGCGGCCAGTCGTCTCGCTCCTTAAGTTCGTGCACGAATGTCACAAATTTCTTTCGCGCCGAAGTAGGGAGCGTCCATTCTCCCATTTCAAAATATGATCCGGTCGGTAAATACGTGCGGCCCTTCGGTTGAATACGGTCGCGCGCTTCAGCCATTGTCAGCAATTGAACCGTGTCGTCGTGATCAATCAACGCTTTAAAGAAACTCTTCAGCCATCCGTCTTCATAAATTGGCTTGTACGTGCGCGGCCACAATCCGAATTTCTCGCCGTCGTCGCCCATCAGGAACAACGAGTTCGGACGCCCGTCAGACTGCTCGAAGATATAGTCGAATGTGGCCTCCGGTTCACGAAACGGAATCGCGTAGCGGAGTGCCTGATGATTGGGAAACATCGCAAGCGGTCCGTTATGTGATTCCGTCATGAAATAGCCGTCCAACTCTTCGGGCATATGTCCGGCGGCCAAAAAGAGATCGTCGTCCATTGAAATATACTCGACGCCGGCCTCGACGAGCAGCGACGCAAATCCCGGCTCCCAGACTCGTTCTGGCAGCCACGCGCCGCGCGGTTTGGCTCCAAAGCGTTTCATCAGATAAGCGTTCATTCGGTCAAAATGCTCAAGCGCGTCTTCACGCGGAATCGCGGCGAGCACCGGCTCGTAAAACGCGCCGCCGATCAGTTCAAGCTGTCCGCGATCATGCAGTTTACCGACAAGATCAAGATAACTTTTGAGATGCGTTTCGCACCACTCAAGCAGACAACCCGACGTGTGCAGGCTCATCTTGATCTGTGGAAAATCGAGCAATGTTTCAAGAAACGGTTTATAGCTCTTCTCATAAGCCTCGGCAATAACATGATCGAAATTGCCGACGGGCTGATGATTGTGAAGCTCTAAGCAGAGATAGACTTTGGACACGTGCGAGTAGTAAGTTAAGTGAGAAATTTGCGGGGGGCGAGAGGTCTATTCCGGATAGATCGTGACGGTGCGGTTTACGACGACTTCCACGCCATCGCTTGTGGTATCGGCAAGCGCGAATGCGAAGTCGGCGCGGCCTTCCACGGAGGGAGTATAACCTTCACACTCGACCCTGTAATAGATGGTCACGTCTTCGCTGATCTGTTCCCAGACCTTTACAAAATTGTTGCTGTTGCGGCAGCCCGTATCGCGGTCGTCAATTTCGCCCGAATATTTCCATTTGACGTGCGCGCAATTCAGAACCTGCCGGTTCGGGAATGCGCCGTCAACCACGGTGACGTTCAATATCCAAACCGGACCGACGTTTTCTTCTTCATCCTTCTTATCACATCCACCGAAAATCAAGGCAAGCGCAAGTGAGCAGAGCAGCATGCGGACCATGAAAGGCCTCCATTATGACGACTGTTCAAACCAAAGGGCAGCCGCGCCGAGCATCCCCGCATAGTAGCCGAGTTGTCCGGGCAGGATGTGCAGTTTTTCTGTATGCGGCGGCAGCGCCCGCTGCCGCAAATGGAAATCGAATCGTTCAAAAAAGTAATCGGCCTGATGCGTCGTTCCTCCGCCGATGACGATGGCTTCGGGATTCAAAAGATGCAGCCACGTTGCCGCAGCTTCAGAAAGCTGTTTAGCGAGAATATCGTGAATCTCTTTGGCGCGCGGTTCATCTTGTGCGGCAAGCTCGGTAATCCTGCGCGGTGTGGGGAATTCTCCCGTCTTAAACCGTTCATCGACTAATCGATCGAATGCGGCGCGTCCGACGTACGCTTCGACGACGCCTTGTCTGTCCATAATCGCCGGGCCTTCCGGTGCAATGATCGTGAATCCCATTTCACCCGCCGCACCGCGCGCACCACGATAGAGCTTGCCGTTGATATAGACTGCTCCGCCGAGACCTGTCCCCATTGCGCACGCAACAAAATGCCGAAAATTTCGCGCCGCTCCCCACCGATGCTCGCCGACCGCGAAATTATTCACGTCATTGTCCATCACAACCGGAAGCTCAATCGCATCAGCAATCGATTGGCGGATTGGTGCGCCCAGCCAATCATTAAAATTCGGCGCCCACAAAACCGTTTGCATCGTCTCGTCCACTACACCCGGCGCTCCAATCCCGGCGCCTTCAGGTCGTGCCTGATGCTTCTCGCATAATCCGCGCACAGTCGCAGCAAGCGCCGCGACAACGGCGCTGAGGTCGCGCGGTCTGGGAGTGGGCGTGGTTTCTTTGTCGATCAGACGTCCGGTTTCAGTGACCAAACCTACCTTGAGATTTGTGCCGCCGATATCAATACCAAGCGCGAGTCGGGATGAGTTCATTCAGGCAGGTCGTCGCTTTCTATGCGCAACCGAACTTTGTTTCCGGTTTCAGCAATAATCGTAATCTTCTGCGGCGATTCTCCCGGCTCGAGTTTGAATTGGCCTGAGATTGCGCCCGTCGGTGTCGGCATATAAAATTGACATTCGTAAACTCGCTTGAGTCCGTAACCCGCAAGCCATGCCTGCTTGTTGGCCAAATCGTAATCCACATACAGTTCGCCTTCCGCAAGCGGCACTCGCGCCCGGGTGCGGCCCCAACTCTCCGGCAGTCGCGCGTCGAATGTAATCTTACCCTCTCCCCAACTCGGTCGAATTCCAAGATATGAACTTACAATTGTCTCGATTTCAGCCGCGGCGGATGCAATCGGATCTGCTCCAAACTGTTTGGTGGGAAACAGCCCCGGAAATTGCCGGTCGAGCAAACTTTCCCGCGCAATCAACCAATGTTCACTCTTGCGGTTCTTCACGCTCTGCAAATATTGCCAGCGATGCCGCTCCTGTTCCAGCGGCCATGAGAGATTCTGTAGTTCATGCCACTTCGGGCTTACTTCAGTAAACCAATCCAAATCCGCCCGTCCCACAATCCGCAGCAGGGCCAATGTATCCGGCGCGATGAACGATTCGATTTCGGCCTGCTCCGCCAACGAATCTCCACCGACAAACAAATCGAGCATTGCCACAGAATCGGGCCGCTGCTTAATCTGTGTTTTTCGCCACAGTCGCACGCGCTTCTTGAGTTCATTTTGCGCATCGTCAATCGCGACAACAGCTTGTTCTCGATAGACCTTGCGCACTTTCGGACGGTCATTCGCCAAGTTGTTCTCGGCAAAGGTCCAGATCGCCGCTTCGCGGAAACGCGCTTCAAGACTTCCACCGCGCTTGATCTCACGCGACATTGTGTCCACGCGACTCATGGCCGCATCAAGCAACGGCTCTCGTTCCAATAGCTCCTCAGCCGGGATCGCCCCCCATGCGTAAATCGTCTGATATGCCGCCAGCGCATACGAGACCATGAACACCTGATCCTCCGGTACGGACAAATCGTTCAAATAGTCCGGCGACATTTCCGCGTGAACAAGCCATTGCGCGAGTGTCATATCCGCCGCGTTTTCCATCTCCTCAGCATCCGTCGGCAAGTTCTTAGCTACAGGCGGAATTGAGGCAATCAACAGAGCAAGCGCCTGATTGTCATGCGGACTGTCCGTTTTAATATCAAGACCGCGCAGGCCGCGATTGCCGGGCGATGATGACCATGTCAAAGAGAAATTGCGATGCTGCGGATCAGGAAATGCGATCTTCGCGGCAACCATAGCCGACGAATTGGGCAGCGGAGTCATCTCGCCCGTTGCAGCAAGCTTCCACAAATCTCCCCACGGTAGCGAGAGATCCAAACCCTTTTCGGTAGCCGTCCACGTCTGTTCGGAAGCGGCAATCCCTCGAATGCGAATCCCCTGAACATCTACTCCAACCTTCGCCGAAGCGCCGCTTGCTGCTCCAAATAAGTCACAATTTAAGCTTCGTCCGTCTTCGGAAACAGCGAGCTTGCACGTCACCCCGAGCAGCTTGTTCCTGACTGTCAGACTGCGCAAAGTGCGTTCACGTTCCGAAAACTCAATCGGCGCGTCACTCCCAGCGGCCACCCAGTCGAGGCTGATCAGATGTTTGTCCGGAGTCAGAACCTTGATGAGCCCTGCGCTCTTTCCAAGCGAGGCCAGAGGGAGAAACTCCCAGCCCGAGATAATTGTGCTGGTAAGGAACGAGTCCGCGAGGCTGAAGCTTAACTCTTGTTCACCATGCAAATACGGATTCTGCGGCTTGAACTTCACCTCCCCGCATCCGAGGGCAAGGTAGCATCCGAAAATCAGTACGAGGTTGTGCAGATGCTGTTTTTGCATAGATTTAGAAGATACAAAAGCACAGATACAGGTGCAAGCGCTTCGACACTTCTCGCATATCTCATAAATGGTCGCATCTCGCCCGACGGATGCTTATATTTACAGAAGTTGCCGGAACCACAGGGACGCACTGGGGGTACAACGGAAACTACGCCAAGATGAGCAGTTCCTCTTGGACTTCAAACAATTAGGATACATGTCCAAAACTCCCCCAAACCCGGACAAGATTCGGGAAGAAATCGGCGAATTTCTCAAAGAACGTTACGGCGAAAACGTCGCTGTGACGGACTATGATCTCAATATTCCTCATGAAGGCACGGAAACCAAACCCAAAGGTACGGGTCTGGATAGCATTGACTTCAGCCTCCGCCCAACGGAGCTTGAAGCCTATCTGAAGCAGTATGTTGTGCATCAGGATGAGGCCGTTGAGGTTCTCGCCACGAAAATCTGTACGCACTTTCATCGCCGCCGTTGGGAGTCGGAACATCCGACAACCGAGCCGTCGGTTGGCCGCATTAAGTCAAACATTCTGATGATTGGCCCCACCGGCGTCGGCAAGACTTACATCGTGAAGTTGATTGCCGATAAGCTCGGTGTGCCGTTCGTGAAGGGTGACGCCACAAAATTCTCTGAAACCGGGTACGTCGGCGGCGACGTGGATGACCTTGTGCGCGATCTCGTGCGCGAGGCCGGCGGCGACATCTCGTTGGCTGAATTTGGAATTATCTATGTTGACGAAATTGACAAGATTGCTTCCTCAGGCAATCTCGTTGGACCGGACGTTTCGCGCACCGGTGTTCAGCGCGCGCTCTTGAAATTGATGGAAGACACTGAAGTGGACATGCGCACGCCGCACGATTTGGCAAGCCAAATGGAAGCGGTGATGGAGACGCAGCGCAAAGGCAAAGCCGTGCGCAAAAAAGTATCCACCAAGAACATGCTCTTCATCATGTCGGGTGCATTTTCAGGTTTGCCCGACATCGTGCGGCGGAGACTCGCTAAAGGCACAATGGGCTTCACGCGAGCTTCGGAGATTCCAACGGCGGATGCCGAACTCATCCGGCGCGCCAACACAACTGACTTGATGCAATACGGATTTGAATCCGAATTTGTCGGCCGGTTGCCCGTCGTTGCGCAATTGACTGATTTGAGTGAAGAGGCTCTCTACGACGTGTTGCGCAGTCCGCATTCCGCAGTGATTCAAGGTAAGACTCGTGACTTTGCGGCTTACGGCATCGAGCTTGAATTTACCGATGAAGCATTGCGTGAAATCGCAAAACGCGCTCACAAACTTGGCATCGGCGCTCGTGGTTTGACGTCTATCGTTGAGCGTGCCTTAATCAAGTTCGAGAAACTTCTGCCCTCTTCGACCATTCGCAAATTGACGGCTACGGTCGATCTCATAGAGCATCCTGTCAAAATCGCCGAGGACCTTCTGGTTACCGA
The DNA here is from genome assembly GCA_964587105.1 of uncultured Alphaproteobacteria bacterium. Taxonomy (GTDB): domain Bacteria; phylum Electryoneota; class RPQS01; order RPQS01; family RPQS01; genus JABWCQ01. The sequence continues at coordinate 242,318 of CAZPKG010000002.1, forward strand.
TGCGATCAATACGTTTCAACGCGGCTTCCTCGAAAAACACAGCCTCGTGCTGGAGATTCCGCAGGCCTCGCAGCAGTGGATTCGCACGAATCTCGACCGCGATCCCGTTCAGCTTGTGTACAAACTTCAGCAGATGTTCACGAACTACGAATACGGCTTAAAACTCGCCAACCGCCAGAACCTCGAAGTCACACCTGACGTTCTGGCCAATCCCGAACAGTTCTTGGATGCCATGATTAAGAAAGCCTACGCCGAACGCGGCGAGGCATGAACGTCGCGCAAGATACTTTGTCACCTAAAATGCCGGATTGCATCCGGCGTTTTGTTTGTGTAACTTAGTCGCGTTCAGCCTCACAACAATGGACATTCTTTCCGACATATTTGAGGCCTATCGCACGCGTGCGCACGCTGCCATAGCCGGGTCGCCAAAGGGGATTTGGCTGGACGCAGGCGGTGGCCGAGTCTGCGAGTTCGGGCACTTGTTGTCGCCAGAAGAGGCAGAGCGGGGAGTAGTTCTGGACAACAGCCATGCAGACCTGCTCAGAAATTTCCTGATTACCCGACGTGTGAAGTGCGACCTTGATCAGCCGCTTCCCATTGCAGACAACTCCGTGGAGTTTGTCTTTTCCAGCCGAATGCTCGAGCACTTGCAACATCCCGCGGGATTCATCAGCGAAAGCTACCGCGTTCTGCGCCCGAGTGGAAAACTGACTGTCGCGATTCCCACCGGCAGAGCGCCGTTTTCAATTATCAAACGATTGCTTCCGCACGAAGTCTCCCGCCGGTTGGTCGCGAGATTTGCCGAGAATCGAGAGCAGTTGTGCTGGGCCAAGCTCTTCTACCGCAATTGCACTCCCTGTGCATTGACAGAAATGTGCAGGCATGTGGGTTTCGAAATTGAGTATATCGCAATATCGTTTCGGCAGGCGCAGCACTTTCGCCGCCTGCTCATCGCCTATTGGCCGCTTAGTTGGTATGATCGCTTAGCTGAGCGAAGCGGCCTGAGTGGATTAGCTGCCTATGTTTTGGTTTGTGTACAAAAGCCGAAGGTTCAGAATTCGTGATAGAGCACCAAGCCCCTCTCGCTGAGCGGATGCGTCCGACGTCCTTCGAGGGCTATGTCGGCCAAGAGCATCTCTTGGGAGAAGGTGCGCTCCTTTCAAGACTGGTGGCATCGGGCTCAATTCCAAGTCTTATCTTCTGGGGCGATCCCGGCACAGGTAAAACGACCCTCGCGCGCCTGCTGGCCGGAGCGCTGGACTACGTCTTCGTCCCGGTATCGGCAGTGGCCACCGGAGTTCCCGAATTGCGAAAGCTCCTGGAGGCTGCCTCTCTTCGGCGGAAGGCAGGACAGCGTACTCTACTCTTCGTGGACGAAATTCACCGCTGGTCAAAGTCTCAGCAGGATGCGCTCCTCCATGCCGTCGAGGACGGGACCGTCACGTTGCTTGGCGCGACGACCGAAAATCCCTCCTTTGAAGTCATCTCCCCGCTACTCTCACGTGCTCGAGTTCTGAGGCTGAATCCCCTGACCGCCGATCATCTACGCGAACTGCTTAACAGAGCAATGCGTGATGATCCAGAACTATGCCGCGAAAATATTGATATTGGTGAAGATGGAGTCGATGCTCTCCTAACGTTGTCCGGCGGTGACGCGCGGGCATTGTTCAACTCGTTTGAACTTGCTTGTCAAATTGCTAATATTGTGAACGGTCGAAAAGTAATTGACCGTTCGTTAATAGAAAAAGCAGTGCTTCGCCGAATGCCCCGATACGACAAAACTGGCGACCAGCACTATGACACGATCTCAGCTTTCATCAAATCCGTCCGAGCAAGTGACCCCGACGCCGCTCTCTACTATATGGCGAGGATGTTAGAAGCAGGCGAAGACCCGTTGTTTATCGCGCGAAGATTAATTATCTTAGCCAGTGAAGACATTGGCAACGCCAATCCCAACGGGCTTGTTTTGGCGACATCCTGTTATCAGGCGGTTCACGCGATCGGGATGCCAGAGGCTCGTATTGTCTTGTCGCAGTGTGCTACATATTTAGCCAGTTCACCGAAGTCGAATGCGGCCTATGTCGGCATCGGCAAAGCTCTCGACACCGTGCGTAGCGAACAATCTCCCGCTCCTGTCCCGATGCATCTGCGCAATCCTGTTACCGGAATGATGAAGCGAGAAGGTTATGGCGAGGGCTACATTTATCCACACGATCATCCGGGGCACTTTGTAGCATCTGAAAATTTGCCGCCGGAGCATCATCAAAAATTATTTTATGAACCGTCTGATCAGGGACGCGAGGTTGAGCTATCCGAGCGTCTCACACGTTGGTGGTCAAAGCGGCGTAAGTCTTAACTCAAGGCATATGGATTCGCACGCAATACTGTCACAGTTCGAGTTTTACCATAACGCACCGACTGCATTGCAGAAGGAGATTCTGTCGCACGCACAATATGCCACCTTAGAGGGCGGGGTGGAGGTCTATCGGGAAGGTGAAACGTGTCAGCGGGTAGCGTTTGTAGGGGATGGCAGTATTCGCGTCTTCAAGCGCCACGATGGCGGACGCGAAATCACGTTGTATCACGTTCGACAAGCGGAAAGCTGTATTCTAACGACAACTTGTGTTTTGACCGGCAAACGCTATCCGGCAACCGCAGTTGTTGAAACCGACCACACAGTGGACGCGGTCATTCTGCCGCCTGAACAGTTTCACCGCTGGGTACACGAGCATCAAGTGGTACGGGACTACGTATTTAGTATGATGAGTCTGCGCATCTCGGATATGATGTCGCTGATTGAAGAGATAACGTTTGGAAAAATGGACAATCGGATCGCGCACTTCCTGATTGAAAAATTCACCGGAGAAGGAACGTTTTTGCGGAGCATTCACATCACACACGAACAGATTGCCGACGAGCTGGGAACAGCCCGTGAGGTGGTGAGTCGTTTGCTCAAAGAGTTTGAACGAGCGGGTGCATTGGAGCTTGGCCGTGGTCGCGTGCGCATGATCAACGAGCGCTTGCTTCGTGCATTTGCGGGAGAGTTGGCATAATGTTTATCCATCCTTGTAAGTATCTCAAAGGAGCCGAGAATGAACAAACACCAAGTTCTCTCAATTTTCGATGTGTTCAACAACGCATCACCCGCTCTCAAGCAGGGCATGCTCGACGAAGGTCAAGTCATGGAACTCCCTGCCGGAGCGCGCGTCTTCAATGAAGGCGACGCCTGTCAAGTCGTACCGTTTATCGGAGCCGGCGGTGTCCGGGTTTTCAAACACAACGGCGGCCGACGCGAAGTAACTCTCTACCATGTTTCGGCGGGTGATAGCTGTGTGATGACCACGTCATGCGTGGTCAATCATCAGACCTACCCGGCCAGCGCTGATGTTGTTCCCGGCGGTCCGCTGATTTTTGTGTATTACACGCCTCAGCAGATGCGACAATGGATCGAACAGTATCCCGAAATGCGTTTGCATGTTAACGCGGCGATGCACAAGCGCATGGTGCATCTCTTGAGTTTGATCGAAGAACTCACGTTTACGCGCATGGATCGCCGCATTGCGTCATTCTTGCTGCAAAAGTTCACCGGTGGTGCGTTTTCACCCAGTTTGGAGATTACGCACGGACAGATAGCCGATGAACTGGGTTCCGCCCGAGAAGTTGTCAGCCGTCTGCTCAAGGAGCTTGAGAAGTCCGGTGCCGTTGAGTTGGGCCGTGGCAGAGTGCGCATGACCAACGAAAACATGTTACGCATGTACGCTGGACAATCTTCGTGAACTGTGAGTTCGTCACGGTAAACCAGTTAACGGCTGAGTAGCTTATACTCAGCCGTTTTTATTTGGTGTGACACACGAACTGAGGAGAAAGAAGGATGACTGCAAATGTTGGCAGCGCGGATAAGATCATCCGCATCGTGATTGGAATTGGTTTGATCGCGTGGGGAATCTATGCAAAGAACTGGTTGGGTGCAATTGGAATTATTCCACTTGCAACCGCGATGTTGAACTGGTGTCCGCTTTACACAGTTTGCGGAGCCAACACCTGCGGGACAAAACCAGCGGCAAAATAGCATGTAACTCGAAGGTCGGAGTCAGGCACGATTCCGATTCTCATAGGACGGTCCCGTTTCTCCCCGGGGACCGTCCTTTTTTTGTCCTCTCGGAACTCTGTGCATACCACAGCGCAAGAACATTTAGCGAAACGCGCAGTATTTGCATTATCAGAAGTCGGCTCAATGAATAATTAAACAATTATAAATTTGCAATTTAATCAAGAGTCATGCACATAGCACACCTTTTGCAATAGTCCTGACCGTGTCTTGGTGGGCACAGTCCTCCCGGGCAAACCAGCAGGAGGTCAAAATGACTCGGTTTGCTCTCGTTCTTTTAATGTTCGTGGTGGTCAATTCAGCATTCTCAGCCTCGGCCTCCAAGCCGATGCAGAATGTCCGACCCATTGATGGCCGCGAACAGACAGCTTTTCAGAACATTCCAGATCCGTCTTCGTATGGTCCCCACCGCAATGCGTTAGACGAACTGGTCGGTACGGCATTTCAAGCCGGTACCACCTGGTATGATTACCAGCACAACGGCACGTCCGGCAAGATGATTAGTGTCGATGATCTTGGCTTCGTGCACGTAACATGGATGAACGGACTGAATGCTTCCGGATCGGAACGGCACGTGTATTACAACATCTGGGATCCGACCACAGAACAGTTCCTCATCCCGCAAGGTCAGATTGACGGTTCCACTCGCGCCGGCTATGTTAACGGAACGGTCAAACCGAACGGTTTCTTTTTCCCGTCGTTCCATCAGGAACTTGTGACAAACGGGACGGCTCACACCGGCGTCGGCTTAGATCTTCTTGCACAAGCAGGAGCCTTCAGCGTCTTTGAACCCGCTTATCTTGAAGAGAACGGTGCTGAGTTGGAAATCATCTGGCCCAAAATCGACATGGACATCAATGGAAGATTACATGTTGTGTCAGTCGAGAATCCCGCCAGCGGCGCGGCCGGAGATCCGCAGCGCTTCTACTACTCGCGCGGAACACCGATCTTTGACGGCGACTTCGGAATTGAAATCGCTTGGGACGCCGTAGCAGGTAGTGCGCAGCTCCGCGAAATGGATACGATTATGGTAATTGCACCGGACATTGCCTGCTCGCGTATCTCGAACCGCGTGGTCATTGCATGGTCAAAAAGCCGTGATGATCTAACTGGAGATCCGACTCAATACAACAACGACATCGTCTATTCGATTTCCGAGGACGGTGGCGAAAACTGGGCCCCCGAAGTGAACGTGACGCACTTCATTTATCCCGATGAAGACTGCGCTTCCGGCGACACGCTCGTCTGCGATGCGGACACCTTCCGCGCCTACACCGATTGCTCCGTGATCTTTGACCAGGACGATGACATTCACATTGCCTTCATGACCACGCACTACTATTCTCTCGAAGGCACGATTTCACGTTATGCGTCTCAAGTTTGGCATTGGGGCAGTGATTCAGGTTATGTCTCGCCGATATTTGCCGTTGATGCGACATATGGCGATACCAACTGGGCAGCCGATATAGGTGATTGGCAGTATGTTCTACAGCGCCCGAATCTCGCGGTTGATCCAGTGACTGATGACATCTATTGCTGTTACGTGTTGGCTGACACGTCAAGCTTCTCAGAAATCGGTATTCCGATGCAAGACGTCTGGGTGGCCAAGTCATGGGACGACGGCGTCGCGTGGACACAATCCGTTAACGTGACCAACACCAATCCCGGTCCGTTCATGCCTCCGGGCAACAGTATGCACGAACGTGATGCGACATTGGCAGAAACAGTGACGGAGTACAACGGCGATCGTTTCCTGCATCTAAGCTATATTCTTGATTTGGACGCCGGCGGCTCTGCAGGCAACAATCCAATCGGTGTGCCGACCTTGAATCCCGTTCACTATCAGCGCATCAACGTCAACGACATCCCTAATGAACCGCTTGCCAACAACCAATGGCCTGTTTTTCACGTTGACTCAACGGATATGCCGCCGGTCGTAACCAGCGCGATCGGAGACCGCCCGACATTGCCGCAGCAATTTACGCTGTATCAGAATTATCCGAATCCGTTCAATCCGAGCACGACAATTCAATTTGACCTTGCGCAATCCGCGCGTGTAACTTTGAAGGTGTTCAACGTGTTGGGCGAACAGGTTGCGACATTAATCAACAACGAGTCCTTAAATGCGGGTGTGCAAACCGTCGAGTTTGACGCCAGCAGCTTAGCATCAGGCGTGTATCTATATCAACTTGAAGCTCAAGGTATGATGCAGACTCGCAAGATGGTGCTGATGAAGTAATTCCCAAGCAGGGAGCAGGCGCCCATAATCTCCGGGCGCCGACAGTGAGGCCCGTGCCGCGGTCCTCAAACATAGAGCGTGTGAGTGCGCAAGCAGGTGTCGTAGCGTCACACGCGTTTGTTGAAATAGGCGAGGTCCAGCGGTGGCCTCGCCTGTTTTATTTCTCGGCTGACCCACGGGCAAAAATCATCCACTGAATTATTTAATTCTTTTCCAGACTTTCACACGCATTTGATGCAATTGCGTGTGCGCGGGTCAAGTTTGGTAATTAAAAGACGATAGCTCAAATGTGTCACAATTCGACGCGCCAATAAGTTAAGTAAATCGGGCGAGATCCGTGGGGGGCCTCGTCCGATTTTTTTTGAGTTTGCGCTTCAAAGGCATTGATTGCACAGATTAAGAAGCAATCACACCCCGATTTACAAAAATTGAATGAACAGCAATAGTGACCTGCATTGTAGGCATACCAATTGCAAACTAGTTTAAGCACAACTTGGGAAGCGCAAACCGAGTCGGTTGCTAAACCGGCCGAATAACAAAGGGGTAGGGAATTTATGTTCGCAAATATGTCATTACGTACAAAGTTAATGGGGTCCTTCTCACTATCCGCGTTCATATTAGCGGTAGTAGCATGGGTAGGATACAGCGGCGTAGTCGAAGTAGCCACAGGGCTTGATGAAGTGGCCGAAGTTCGTAGCCCGAGTATGCACGGCCTCCAAAACATGGAAGCGGGCACGATTCGAGTTCGAATGAACAACCTCATGGTCATGAATCCGGATATCTCAAAAGAAGATCGCACGGAGTATCCGGGTCTCATCGCCAAAGCTTTCGAGCAGATCGATAGAGGACGTAAAGAGTACGAGCCTCTCCCGCAAACAGATGAAGAGGCCGCGCTATGGCGGCAATACGATGGGTACTGGGTGGAATGGAAGTCGGAGTTTGATCGGCTTTACTCACTCGGCATTGAATCTCTTCGTGAAGAAGATCCCGATAAGCTTGCCGAAATCTACGACGAGATGGCGGCAGTCTCGTCAGGCAAATTGAAAACAAAATTCCGTGAGTCTGTCGCCAAGTTGCAGGAAGTGATTAATCTCAACGAAAAACTCGCCAAAGAATCCATGTATGCCGCAGAAGCGCACGCATCTTCGGCCAAAACAATGTCACTATCATTTGCAATAATTGGTATTCTTGCTTCCCTCAGTTTAGGTTTCTTCTTATCTCTGAACATAACCCGTAAACTCAATCGGATCGTCAACGAAGCAACTGAAGGCGCCAACCAGATCGCCGCCGCAGCGGGTCAGGTATCCATGGCTTCACAAGGAGTTGCACAGGGTTCACAGGAACAAGCCGCCTCAATAGAACAAACTTCCGCGAGTGTGGAAGAATTAACCGCCATGACGCAGCAGAACTCAGAAAATTCAGTTGCGGTTTCCAAGCTCGCGGCTGAAGTCAAGAGCGCATCAGAAAAATCATCGAAGGCGGCGGGTCAAATGGATTCGGCAATGGCGGAGATTAAGTCTGCTTCCGATCAAACATCGAAAATCCTGAAGACGATTGATGAGATCGCGTTCCAGACAAATTTGCTTGCCTTGAATGCCGCAGTTGAAGCGGCACGTGCAGGTGAAGCGGGCAAGGGTTTCGCTGTTGTCGCCGAGGAAGTGCGCAACCTCGCCATGCGCGCAGCCGAAGCTGCCAAGACGACCGGCTCTCTGATTGATGAAAACGTCTCGCGCGTCCATAACGGTGCGCTCATTGTCGATAGCTTGAAGTCGTCGCTTGATCTGACTGTCTCGTCGGTGAATAAAGTAACGCAGCTTGCCAATGATGTGGCCAGCGCTTCATCCGAACAATCAAACGGCTTGAATCAAATCAGCACCGCAGTCTCGCAGATGAACCAGGCCACTCAAGCCAATGCGGCTAACGCCGAAGAAGCCGCGTCAGCATCCGAAGAAATGGCCGGTCAAGCAGAAAGCCTGCGCGGACTGGTGAACGAACTCGTCGTACTGGTTCACGGTCATAACGAAGTGTAGCCTCGATCAACTCACAAAGTAACGCCGAAAGGGTGCGGAAGTCCGCACCCTTTTCTTGTTTGCGAAAAGGCATAACAGGCATCCACAACAAAGGAACCATCAGGGTCAACAAAATTAGACACTAACATTTTCTGTTCACAGCAGTGGATAATATTTACCACATTAGATAACAATCAAGCAGTTTTGCGATGACGTTGACGAATCAAAACATCACAATTGTTACTTATTATTCGCCATTGCATCTGTGACAAAATTCCATAAAAACAAGCCTCTCAAAAAAAGTTAGAAGGCGATGTGAATAACCGAGTGAATAAGTACTCGCAAGAGCAGGTGAAACCAAGAAGTATCGATAACTTTGAATATTTGCAGAGTACGTTGACGAGATGTAAGGCATCGCTTATATTAATGGCAGACTGTGCTACAAGGTCAGGTATTAAGCAGGAGAACACTGTGGACCATGCATCTAACAGTATTGGTTTGCCTTTGAACAGTGAAGGAGTGGACGAGTCGCTGCCGCAGGCGATTCGGAATTTATGCCCGCTTCAGCAAACGTATTTCGGAGCAGGGACATTGGCGCGTCATTCCGCTCTTTTGTTCAGCACGCGTGATGGCGGAACTCACTCGCGACAGCAAGCGATCCCGGAGAACATCACCCGCAACACGATGAACCAAATCGAAGCAACTCATCGCGAGATTTCCAACAAACGTATTCGCGAACTTGAAAACTTAGCCCAGCAAATCGCCGAATCGCGTCGTTGCGAATGCCCGGAATTGGATCACGTCATGGAGCGGTTTGAATTGCTGCGCAGTTCGCTGCTGCCGTGGCTGATTCGGGAGCAATGTCTTCTGCTGCCCGCGCTGAGACAGCGCATTCAGGCGCATAAAAATGGCGCGGCCTACTTGGAAGCCTATCATGGCGAATTTGCGGATATGGTGCGCACCGCCGAAGCCGACCACAACCATTTGCAGATGCTGGCCGACGAATTGTATCGCGACGTTACGAAGCTTGCGTCCAAAGGCTTTTGTTCTAACAAAGTGAAACTCTTCGCGGAAGTACTGGATGAGCTTGTCGAGTGCCTTACAGTGCAATTCCAGCTGGAAGACGCGATACTGCTGCCTTGTTTTGACGCGGCAGAACTACAAAAATAGCCCAAGATTAGGTCCCGCCCGAAAGCCGGTTGGCAATGCTGCTAACCGGCTTTTCTATTTTACCCAATTGACATCCGCCTCTCTGACAACGGTTTCGCGAAATGGACAATGTTTTGATATAGGTAGATATTTGTAAAAAAAAGAGTTAAAGAGTAGGCAACGAACCAGAAAGATAGCTACTAAGCCTTTCATTTTTAGGGATTTGTTTGTACCTTTTAGTCGAATAAGCCTAACTTGGAGAACTCCGTTGACCTGCCGACACATGATAGGGGGCGTGTGCCTCATGCTCCTTTGCATCACACTTGATCTCCGAGCCGAAATTCCGCGACTGATTAGCTTCCAAGGAGTGCTGACAGACGAGGCAGGCTTACCCGTCCAGGATTCACAATATCCGATTCTGTTCAGATTGTTTGACGCGGAATCCGGCATCGGCGAGCCATTGTGGGCGGAGAGTCAACTTGTTTCGACTGTGAATGGAGTTTTTGACGTCCTGCTCGGCGCATCGACCGCGTTGAATCTGCCTTTTGATGAGCAGTATTGGCTGGAAACCGTGACGACCAGCGGAACATTGACGCCACGCATTGGGCTCGCCTCCACCGCATACAGCCTGCGTTCTGCTTCGATTGAGGATTCCGTTGCCGTGCGCAGTATCAACGGAATGCAGGACGAGATTCAGTTGCGAGGTGAGGGAGGGTTACAAATTTCACAGGTCGGTGACACACTCAAGCTCCGTGCGATTTCAAGCACGATGTCCCTTGACGTCTCCGGCGCGACGACGGACATCACAGCCGACTGGTCAAGTTATGAAGCGTGCGTAACAACCGTTGAGTGCAGCGGCCCCGGAGTCGTCATTTGTGAATCTGTTGTGCAATTGCAGGTTTCACACACGACGGGCATAGGTGATCGGATTCAACTTTGTCATTCAGATTTGCCGAACAGCGCCGGACCTGACGTAGCGTATTACTCAGTGTATAGCATTCCGGCGGAATATCCGACGTTCCTGAATAACGAAATAACTGTTCCGGTTCGCACGGTCTTTGAAATCGAATCCGCCGGAAGCCACACCTGCTACTTGAATGGCCGCAACACGCAAGGTGTCGGCGGCGACCGCTTTTGGTATGCGAGTTTAACCGCGACGTTTCATCCCGAGCATACCATTGACGCGCGGCCAATGCTTGACGGACGATTGCCGCACATCGAGAAACCTTCGCGATGAAGCTGATTCTTGCGCTAACAGTATTTGCAAGTTTCGCATTTGCTGATCCTGCCGCAATGCCAATCTCGGTGATTGCCGGAGGCGGGAAGCGCACGGCGAATACTTCGGGGCAACACCTACACGGTACCGTCGGTCAGACATTCGCCAAGCGGCTCGTCGGAACTGCCAACACAGTGCGCGCTGGCTTCTGGCCCACCATGCGCGCGACATTGTTTGCACCGGTAGGTGAATCGCAAACCGGATTGCCAGTCGAAATTGAATTTCACGCGGCTTACCCGAACCCTTTTAATCCGTCCACCAGTTTGAGTTTCTCACTCCCACAGACAAGCAATGTGAAACTAGAACTCTTCGACGTCACTGGCCGCAACGTCGAACTACTCGCTGATGGGAAATACTCCGCAGGGTCGCATCGCCTCATTTGGAACGCAGGTGCTTTTGCGAGCGGAACATACTTCGCGCGTCTGCAAACTGCGGGCTACACGTACTCACAAAAACTGCATTTGATCAAGTAAGATTCGCGGGGCACCCGCTGCGGGTGCCCCGTTAACAAATTATGAAAACATCGCACCTCCGCGGCTCGATAGTTCCGATACCTACGACATTCAAAGACGGCAAAGTGGATGAAGCCGCTCTGCAAAATTTGATCAACTGGCAAATCGAAAACGGCGCGCACGGCATTTCCGTCACGGGAACCACAGGCGAACCCAGTTCGTTGACTTCAGAAGAGCGAATGCGCGTGCATCAAGTTGCCAAAGAGGCCATCGCGGGTCGCGTGCCCTTTATGCCCGGCACAGGAAGCAACAATTTCGCCGAGGGCGTGATGTACTCCAAGAACGCTGAGAAAATCGGCGCCGACGCATTGTTGCTGATTGCCCCTTATTACAACCGTCCGTCGCAGGAAGGTTTGTTCAGATATTTCACGGGAATTGCATCACAAGTCAGCATTCCGGTGATTCTCTACAACATTCCGGGCCGCACAGCTGTGAACATCGAGCCGGAAACCGTCGCGCGGGTTGTCGAGAAATGTCCGAACGTCGTCGGAGTAAAAGAGTCCAACAAGGATTTTGAACACATCAACCGTTTATTGCACAGAATGGGCCGCGAATTCTTGGTTTATTCTGGTATCGAGCTTTTGTGTTACCCGATTCTCGCCATAGGTGGCGCAGGCTTCCTGAGTGCTACGGCCAATCTGCTCCCGCGCGAAACGGCGAATGTGTATAATCTCGTTACACAAGGCAAGTGGGAAGAAGCACGAGAATTGCACTACCACATGCTGCCGCTGAATGACGCGATCTTCTATGAGATCAATCCTGTCCCCATCAAAACCGGTTTGGCCTGGATGGGTAAAATAAATTTTGAAGTCCGTCTGCCACTCTGCGAAATGAGCGCCGCCAATCAAGAGCGCCTGCGCACGGTGATGAAGAGTTACAATTTGATATAAAGCCAAGTGGGCGGGTGGGTGAAGTGTTTATCCCCTCCAGAGCACGATCCCACCCGCTCCGCGGCTATTTCCGGTTTCATACCACGCGGCGGCACCCGCTGCGGGTGCCCCTTATCACCTCACTTTTTCCCATTTGAAACTCGCACGCTGGGCCGCCAACGGCCAACTACATTCCGGAGTGTTTAGCAACAACACTCTGATCTCCAAAGACGGCACCGAACACAATCCCGAGTCCGTCGTCTGGCTTCCGCCCAATTGGCCCGGCAAAGTTATTGGCATCGCGCTAAACTTTGCTGATCATGCTAAAGAGTTGAACCTCGCCAAGCCCGAACTTCCCGCGATCTTCTTAAAACCGCAAACGTCGCTCGTCGGTCACAAAGCCAATGTGCTGATGCCGCCTAAGAGCGAATACATGCACTACGAAGTTGAGCTGGTTGCGATCATCGGTCAAACCTGCCGCAACGTGAAAGCCAAAGATGCATTGAACTATGTTCACGGTTACACCATCGGCAACGATGTGACCATCCGCGATCATATCGGCCCTTATTTTCGTCCACCGTTGATTGGCAAAGGCTGGGACACCTTTGGCCCCATCGGTCCCTATATTGTCACAGCCGATGAATTTGGCTCCCCGCATGAAGTCGAACTGAAAACCTACGTCAACAACGAACTGCGACAACACGGTACAACCAAAGATTTGATTTATTCGCTGGAAGAGATGATTGAGTATTGCTCGATGATCATGACGCTCGAAGAAGGCGACCAAATCTGGACCGGCACACCGGCAGGTTTGTCGCACGTTTATGTCGGCGACACGATGCGCTTAGAAATCCAAGGCATCGGCTCGCTGGAAAACAAAGTTGTGCAAGGCAATCAACAGCTCTCACCAATTTTAGGCAAGTGACCACAAGCACGCGCTGGTTTGATCGCAAATTCGAACTCGGCATTCCGCCGGAAGCGCTTCCGCCGATTATCGAGCGTCTGCGCGGCACACCTGCCAGAATGGAAGAACGTTTGAAAGAAGTTCCTCACGAACGGTTAGTTTCCAAACCGAACGGCAAGTGGTCAATACAGGAGCAAGCCGGACACCTCTTGGATCTCGAAGAGTTATGGTTTGGTCGTTTCGAAGATTTTCGCAACGGTCTGAGAGAACTTCGCCCGGCGGACTTGCAGAATACGAAGACAAATCAAGCCAATCACAATGCGTCCGAACTTGCTGCAATTCTAAGAGAGTTTCGCGCCGCTCGATTGATATTTGTCAATGCTATTGAACAGGTTGACAACGCACTGATAACGCGTACGTCTCTGCATCCGCGTCTCAAGCGGCCGATGAGTATCACCGATCACGCCTTCTTCGTCGCCGAACACGACGACCATCATCTCGCGGTGATAACAGCACTCTTACGATAGTCTCGCCGAGTCGGGTTAAGCGAAGCGCAACCCGGCCGGAATCTGAGTTTCCTATTTCCTATTTCACATTTCCTATTTTCGCTTTGCACCACGTCCACCACTACATCAACAACACCTTCGTTCCGTCGCACGGCGGCGAAACGTTTGAAATACTCACTCCGCTGACCAACACCGTGATCGGTCATTGCGCCTCCGGCCAACCCGCTGACATTGACGTCGCTGCCAAAGCGGCGCGCAACGCCTTCGATAGCGGCGTCTGGTCCAAAATGAAAGTCAAAGATCGCGCGAAAAAAATCCGCACGATCGGCGATTTGATTTTGAAACACGCCAACACGGTCGCCGAATTGGAAATCGAAGACACCGGCATTCCGCGCGCGCAAATTACCAAAGGCGCAATCCCGCGTGCCGCAGATAACTTCTATTTCTTCGCCGATCAGTTGGAAGCTCTGCGTGGCGATGCCTACACGGTTAATGACGAGTGGTTGAACTACACGATCTACCGCCCCGTCGGAGTAGCAGGTTTGATTACGCCGTGGAACACTCCGTTCATGCTCGAGACGTGGAAGGTCGCTCCCGCACTTGCCGGCGGCTGTACGGTCGTGCTGAAACCCGCCGAGTGGTCGCCGCTTTCCGCCTCACAGCTTTGCAAGATTATGCAAGAGGCCGATCTGCCGCCCGGAGTGTTCAACTGTGTGCATGGCTACGGCGAATCCGCCGGCGCGCCGCTCGTGGCGCATCCGATGGTGAATCTGATTTCTTTCACCGGTGAAACCACGACGGGCCAGATCATCATCAAGAACGGCGCGGACACCTTGAAGCGCTATTCGATGGAACTCGGCGGCAAGTCCCCCAACATCGTGTTTGACGATGTGGACATGGAGCGTGCGATTGACGGTGCCTTGTGGCAAGTCTATTCGTTGAATGGCGAACGCTGCACGGCCGCATCAAGGTTATTCTTGCAGGAGAACATTCACGACGAATTTGTAAATCGCTTGGCCGAACGCGTGCGCAAAATCAAAGTCGGTGATCCCAACGATATGGCCACCGAGGTCGGCCCGCTGATTCATCGTGAACACTGGGAACGAGTCCGCGGCTTCATGGACGTCGCCCGTGCCGATGGGGCAACGATTCTCGTAGGTGGCGACAAACCTGCCTTTGATTCATCATTCATCAATCATCATTCAGCATTCGAGAACGGCAACTACTTTGCTCCCACGCTCATCACCAACGCGACGAACAACATGCGGATAGCTCAAGAGGAAGTCTTCGGCCCCGTGCTGACCGTGATGAAATTCAAAGATGAGCATGACGCAATCCGTCAAGCCAACGACATTCGTTACGGCCTCGCGGGCTATGTCTGGACGAACGACATCGAGCGCGCCCACCGTGTCGCGGCCTCACTCGAATGCGGCATGGTCTGGATCAACGCGCAAAACGTCCGCGACCTCCGCCTCCCCTTCGGCGGTTCAAAGTGGAGCGGCATCGGCAGAGAAGGCGGCGAACTCTCCTTCAAAGAATTCTTCATGGAAGCCAAAAGTGTCCATCTACCGTTAAAGGCCGCGCATGTTCCGAGGTTGGGGGGATGAGGCGAAAGCGAGTGGATTCTGCATAAATTGAAGATAGTTTTTTACCTGCTTGTTTTTAGCCTTTGTAGTGCAACAAGCAACAAAGCAGTTGCCGCTGATTCCTTAAGTACTGTTAGGTTGGGTCTCGGAGTCGGCGTTGCACATGATGGATTTCTTTTTGTTGAGGGTGGGTGGCGCTCGCCACCCGTAGCTCCAAGATCATCAATAAGGATGGACTACGAGATCGCCCTTGGTATTGGCCTAAGAACCGTTCCTCATTCCGATCGTTACAGAGTTGAATACGATAGCCGAGGGCGAAAAATATGTCGTGATACGTACAATGGCCAATTCTCCGAACATTCAAATTGCAATGACATTCATGAATTTTACTGGCATGCACTTCTTGGACCAATCGTGATGCTCCACCACAAAGATACCTTTGGTGGTTTAGAAATGTTCTATATAGGACCAAGAGTAGGTGTTATTGGAGAGGTAAGCCTTGTTGAAGCCGCTATTGGTCTGCAAGCAGCGTATTTAAAGCCAGAGCAGATGTCTCTATCTGCGACAGTTGGCTATGCTTTCGACAGACTGATATTCATGATGCGCGCAAGCTGGGAAATTAGGCGTCCTTCAAGATATAGGCCATTTTATAACTGAACATTAACCACCATGCCATCCACCCCCCGCATCCCCATCCCCATGCCCGAAATCGAGGCCTTCTGCCAAAAGTGGAAGATCACCGAGTTTTCGCTCTTCGGCTCCGTCCTCCGCGACGACTTTGGCCCCGACAGCGACGTAGATGTGCTGGTGACATACGGCAATGACGTGCACGTCTCTCTTTTTGAATTACAGCGTATGGAAGAGGAGTTGGCGCAGATTCTTGGCCGAAGAGCAGAAATTGTCAACAGAGATTCAGTTGAACGAAATCCAAACTGGATACGTAGAAACTCCATTCTTTCAACTGCGTCATCAGTCTATGGATCGAGATAGCGCCTACGTTCTGGACATACTGCAAGCGGGCGAAATGCACTGAAGTTTCTTGCCGAAGCGTCGCGCGAGGAATTTGTTGACGATGAGAAGCTTCAAAGCAGCGTGATGTGGCAAATTGGAATCATGGGCACTGCCACTCAAAAATTATCTGATAGCTTTAAAGAGCACCATGACGGGATTGAATGGCACTTAATTGCCGGCATGAGAAACCACCTCGTGCATGGTTACCGCAAGATAAATGTTACAGAAGTTTGGGACACGGTCACACGCGACCTTCCACCTTTGATAAAACAACTAAAGCTACTAATAGATTAGCCCCCCTATCCCCCAAGGAGACCAATGATGAATGGAAACATCGCACGTCTAACCGCCTTGGCATTGATATTATTCGCAACTTTCTCCACAGCGTTCGCCAAGCGCATTCTGCTTCCTCCGCCTGAAGATTATAAGGGCGTCGAAGTAAACGGAATCAAGCTTGTCGTCGGTCAAGTCTATATCCCCGAATTTGCCGACACGGTTCGGTTGAAAGAGTTCGGCTTCCGCGCATTTGAAGCGATGGGCAGTTCGAGCTACTACAAGAAAGTAAAAGCCGTCTGGCGGCTGGACACCGACCTAAAAGCTCTGCCGGATTGGATCATCGGCCTGACTTACGAAAAAGCGCGCAATGTTCAAGAGATCGAGCGTGCCTACAAGGATTCTGAGGATGCCGCCGGGCCGGAGCGGATGGCCGGTTTCATCAACTACGGCTACTACTTCAACAACAGCGGCTATTACAGCAGCACAACGAACAATTACTACGGCCGCGGACTCTCGCGCGGAAACACAACCGGAGCGCCGTACTGTTCGTGGGAAAACGATTTCAACCCGGACGCCTATCGCTACCGCACAACGACCCGCACAAATCTTGGCCCGACGACAATCGGATCCTACCCTGACAACAAATTCCTGAAACGCAAGTGCGACTGCAGTGGAACTTGTATTCACCGTGGCCGCTCGTTCCGCTAATCTTCACTCAGAACATTTCACTAATTCACGATACTTCGGAGTTCCCACATGCCCGCTCGCAAAGGCGCTGACTTTCTCAAACATCTGAAGAACAACCCGCCGGAGATCTATCATCGCGGAGAACGCATCGCGGACTTCACGACACATCCGGAATTCAAAGGTCACGCCAATAGTCTGGCGGATATTTACGATTTGCAGTGGAAACATCCCGACGTCATGTTGGTCAAGGATGATGAAACGGGCGAGCTGATTGGCCGCACGTACATGATTCCTAAGACCGCCGAAGATATCCGTCTGTTGTCGCAATGCATGCTGAAAATCGCCGAGTTCTCTTGCGGTATGATGGGCCGCTCACCCGATTATCTGAACCGCGCGATGGCCTCGTATGCCGGCGGATGGAAATATCTTGCTGAGCAGGATCCGCGCTTCGGAGAAAATGCCAAGTCATTGCATCGCCATCTGTCGCGCAACGACCTGAGCATGACGCACACGTTGATCAATCCGCAGGCCAACCGCGCAGTCTCAGTCGCCGCGCAAAAAGACCCCTACATGGGCGCGCGCATCAAAGAAGAACGCGCCGACGGTTTCGTGATTCGCGGCGCGCGTATGCTGGCAACAGCACCGGTCTCGGACGAAATCATGGTCTTCCCCTCGACGCTGTTGACCAGCAATCCCGAAGACGCGCCTTACGCTTTCGGATTTTGCATTCCGTCCAACACACCGGGCTTGAAATTTCAGTGCCGCGAAAGCGTAACCTACAATCCCAACGGCTACGATCATCCGCTGGGCTCGCGCTTCGAAGAGCAGGATGCGGTCGTGATTTTCGATGATGTCTTTGTTCCGTGGGAAAAAGTTCTGCTCTACAAGAATGTTGAAGTCTGTAACCGGGCCTATGCCGCTTCCGGTGCCGTTGTGCACATGTCGCATCAGGTCTTGTGCAAGAACATCGCCAAGAGCGAATTCATGTTGGGCCTCGCTTCATTGATGGTGGATTCCATCGGTATCGAGCAATTCCAACACGTCCACGAAAAACTCTCCGACCTCTGGATAGCGCACGAAACCATGAAAGCCTTCCTGCGTGCAGCCGAAGCCGATTGCCATCTTGATGAATACGGCATCATGCGTCCCGCTTGGGATCCGCTGGACGCCGCGCGCAATCTCTTCCCTAAGACCTATCCGAAGCTCGTCCAAATCATTCAACAACTCGGCGCGAGCGGCTTGGTCGCCATGCCGACGCACGAAGATTTGAACGGCCCGCTGAAAGAAGAAATTAAGCAATACTACCAGGGTGCACGTGTGGACGCTTACGAACGCATTCCGCTCTTCCGCCTCGCGTGGGACGCCTCAATCTCAGCTTTCGGCACTCGTCAGGCTCTCTACGAGTATTTCTTCTTCGGCGATCCCGTCCGCATGGCTGGCGCGCTCGTGAAAAATCATCCGCGCAAAGAAGCAATGGAGAAAGTCCAACACTTCCTCTCCAAGATGCGCGACGAAGCGGAATCTGAAGCCACTCGACCGCGTCAACCCGTCGGAGCGTAAGCGAATAGCGCATGACGGATTTCTTGACTCCGATCGAATCGCGCACGTTCTTCGACACCGTCGGACTTTTCGCAACGGGAGTGTGCGTGATAACTACGGATGGTGAGACCGGCCCGCACGGCATGACGGCCAACGCGGTGACCTCGCTCTCGCTTGATCCGATGCTGATTATTTTCTGCGTGGCCAAGCGCGCCATCATGGCGGATTACCTTACAAAGACAGGCGCCAAATTCACCATCAACGTACTGCGCGACGAGCAAGTTGCCATCTCAAATCATTTTGCCGGACGATCCAAAGAGGGTGAACAGCCCTCTTTCCGTTTTGTGAATTGGTCCGGCGGCCCGCGCTTGGAAGGCGTGCTCGCAGCCATCGGTTGCGAAGTGGACAGCGTCGCAACCGGCGGTGATCACTTCATCATCGTCGGCAAAGTACTCGCGCTACATCAAGGCATCGAGCCTCACAAACCGTTGCTCTATTACAAGAGCCGCTATCACGATCTCACAGGCAAACTGAATCAACCCGCTCCCGACCGCGAAGACTTAAGCGAAGGCCCGCAACTTTTCCTCGACCCCTGGTCAGGTTAGTTCAGATTTCCCTCCGTTCACGGGGGGACAAAGGGGGGGCTATTTCCTATTTCACATTTCGAATTTCTAATTTTCCATAAGGACCTCATCATCAGCACCGAGATACTCGTAAAACCGCGCGAACGCAAACAAAAATCCGCGCTCAGACAGATCAACAACGAAGAAGATCTGTTTCAAATTCTAAAACCTTATACAGTACCTTCTATCAAAGTATCGCTTTGGCAGACTTTCAATACATTTGTTCCGCTGCTCGCGACGTACTACTTGATGTACCTGAGTCTCGGTCAAACCTATTGGCTGACGCTCGGACTCGGCGTGCTTGCCGCGCTCTTCACGGTCAGGCTCTTTATCATCCAACACGACTGCGGCCACATGTCGTTTTTCCCCAGCCGCAAATGGAATGATCGCTTAGGCTACATCTGCAGCTTCTTCACAATGGTACCCTACTACTATTGGAAACGTCAGCACGCCTTACATCACGCCACCAACGGCAACCTCGATCATCGCGGCATTGGCGACATGGACGTGTTTACCGTGGACGAATACCTCGCGATGGGCAAGTGGGAGCGCTTTCGTTATCGCGCCTATCGCAATCCGCTCGTGTTTTTGTTGATTGGCCCATGGGTATTGTTATTCTATATCAATCGTCACTGGGGCGATCCCAAGCAATACAGCCCGCGCGACAAACGCAACGTGATTATCTCAAACATTACGATGGCCCTGACCTTCGTCGGAATCTCGTGGCTCATCGGCCCGATTTCGTTCTTGAAAATCGCGCTTCCCGTACTCTACATCGCCGCCGGAGCGGGCATCTGGCTGTTTTACATTCAGCATCAATTCGAGCACACCTATTGGAAGCCCGATGCCGAATGGAACTTCGTCCGCGCCGCCATGCAAGGCAGTTCGTTTTACAAGTTGCCGAAAATCCTCCAATGGTTCACCGGCAACATCGGCTTCCATCACATTCATCACCTGACTCCCGGCATCCCGAATTACCGCTTAGAGAAAATCTACAACGAAAACCCCGAGTTCCACGACGTCTTCGAAGTAACCATTCTCTCAAGCCTGAAAACCATGTTCCTCTCCGTCTGGGACGTCAAACAACAACGCCTAATCAGCTTCAAAGAGCTAAAATCAAAATACGCTTGACGAATAACTTTAGAGTGTCGTCATCCTGAACGAAGTGAAGGATCCCTCCGGTCTCCCCCCAAAGTTGTCTGCAACTTTGGGGGGACTAAGGGAGGCCTCTGAGTATCCGCCGAGCGGGGATTAAGGCTTGGCGGTTCCCCGCCGGAATCCGCCTCCGTTCTCCCTCCGCGTTGCGCGGGGGGATAAAGTGGGGTCTGTTCCGCCTATTTCCTATTTCTAATTTCTAATTTCTAATTTCATATTTCCCCCCCATGCCCAACATTCTTCGCACCGCACATGCCGAATTCCGCGTCACCGATCTTGAGCGCGCCAAAACATTTTACGTGGACGCATTAGGTTTCTCAATCTTATATCAAGACTCCGAGCGCCTCTATCTCGGCAATATCGAAGAGCGCGACCCCTATTCGCTCGTGTTGAGAAAATCCGCTCAGCCCGGCCTTGGCCACTTGGCCTTCAAAGTCGAGCGCGAAAGCGATCTCGACGGCCTCGCGTGGATTGCGGGCGAAGACGGCTTGGCTCACAAGTGGCTCGACAAAGGCGCGAAATACAAAATGGGCCGCACGCTCGCCATGCAAGACCCGCACGGCATTCCGCTTCACTTCTATTTCGAAGCCGAGCGCCGCGACTGGTCTTTGCAAAAATATCACGAGCACCGTGGCGCGAAAATTCAGCGCATAGACCACTTCAATTGCCAAGTCCACGACGTGCGCAAAGCCTACGAGTGGTACACCAAGCGCTTGGGCTTCCATTGCAGCGAATACACAGCGGCCAACGACTCGCCGAAAATTCCCGGTGAGTATTCCGCGTCGAATCCGAGCTTCAGTTGGCGCTGCGTCGAGACCGATGATTTGTGGGCCACGTGGCTGCACAGAAAACCCAACGTGCACGACATCGCGATGATGAACGGCATCGGCCCGCGTCTGCATCACGTCGGCTTTTGGGCCTACGACCGCCTGTCGATTTTGGATGCCTGCGACGTGCTGGCGAGCATGGGCATGGTGGACCACATCGAGCGCGGCCCGGGCCGTCACGGCTTGTCGAATGCGTTCTTTCTCTATTTGCGTGACCACGACAACAACCGCATCGAAATCTATTGCGGCGACTATCTCTTGACCGATTGGGACGTCCCGCCCGTCCGCTGGAGCATCAACGACAAGCGCCGCGCCACCTTCTGGGGCCACCTCCCGCCCAAGTCATGGTTCGACGAAGCCTCATTGGTCGAAGATATCGTCACCGGCGACCTTATGCCCACCACCGACCCCAAGTTTTTCGGGCGTCCGACGTTTGTGGTGTAGGGGTAAAAGTAAACGACAAAGCATGAATTGTCAGATTCCACCTTTTAAGAGGTCCAAGTGAGCGGTCGACTAGAGTTCATTCGCGGCACGAACAATAAGCCTGCGTCCAGCAAGTTATTGACAAGCATTCTTGCTAGTCACACTGACTTCGAAGGCGAGTTATACCTTGGATTTCCCATAATCGGAACGCCAGAAGGTCCATTTCAGATTGACGCGATATGGATATCAAAACAGTTTGGTGTTCTAATAATTGACCTCGTGGAGGAAAGTAATCTTGGAGATTATGATCGGAGACAGGACAATGCCTACAACAAACTTTCAGCAAGGCTTCAAGCGTTTACGGAGCTTGTTGCAAAGAGAAAACTCTTGGTGCCAATTCACACAGTAACTTTTGCACCGCGAATTGCAAATGCTGACGATCTGGATGATGAATACAAAGTTGCAAATGGTGAGGATCTTGCGAGAATTGTCAGTGAGTTTCATTGGGAAGATCAAGATGATACTGTTTATGCGCGAGTGCTTTCAGCATTGCAGAGTATCACGGCGATTCGCAGGAATAGAGTAAGGCGAAATGTCAAGGTACCCGATTCTCGCGGTTCGAAACTCAAGACGCTCGAAGATTCAATCGCAACTCTTGACACAACGCAAAGCAAAGCTGTCGTTGAGACGGTCAAAGGTGTCCAAAGAATCCGTGGACTTGCAGGATCGGGAAAAACAGTCATTCTTGCTCTCAAAGCAGCTTATTGGCACGAACAGCATCCTGATTGGCGAATTGCGGTGACATTTAATACAAGATCCCTCAAGGGGCATTTCAGACGCCTAATTAATGGATTCACTTTAGATAAAGGAGGAGCTGAACCAGATTGGGAACAATTGCGTGTCGTAAATGCATGGGGAGCCCCGGGAGGTACCGAGCGTGGTGGACTCTACTACGAGTTCTGCAAAGCGCACGAGATTCCATACCAAGATTTTGGAACTGCCAAGATTCAATATGGCAGCGTTAAAGCCTTTGGCAAAGTCTGTGAGCTAGCCCTTGAACAAATAAAAGGACCAAAACCAATATACGATGCAATTCTGATTGACGAGGCACAAGATTTTCCACCATCTTTTCTGAAACTTTGCTATTCGATGGTAGGACAAGGTAAACCACTTGTCTATGCCTATGATGAACTTCAAAACTTGTCAGAGTCTTCACTGCCGCCGCCGGAAGAGATTTTTGGTTTAGATGCTAGTGGTAAACCGCAAGTGAGTTTTGACCAACAAGGCGCCGATGACCCACTTCAAGATGTGATACTAGAGAAGTGTTACAGAAACTCACGCCCTGTTTTGGTTACTGCACATGCACTCGGTTTTGGAATTTATCGTAAGCCACCGAGAAGTGGCATGCTTCCATTAGTTCAAATGTTTGATTCTGCTCAACTTTGGGAGGAGATTGGATATGAAGTGAAGCGAGGAGAGTTGCAACCCGGAGTAGATGTAGTTCTTGCAAGATCAGCAGATTCAAGTCCCACTTACCTTGAAGAGCACTCTTCTATTGATGACTTAATTCGATTTGAAGTATTTGATGATGAAGAGGAGCAGGCAAATTCGCTTGTCAAAGCCATAATCCAGAATCTTAAACGAGATGAATTGACATACAATGACATTGTTGTCATTAACCCTGACCCGATAACAACGCGCGATAAAGTTGGCCTTGCTCGGAAAAAACTCTTGGAGCAGGGAATTAGCTCGCATATAGCAGGCGTAGACACGGACCCAGACGTGTTCTATAAAACCGACTCTGAGTCAATAACTTTTACGGGTGTTTTTAGAGCTAAAGGAAATGAAGCTGGAATGGTCTACGTCATTAACGCCAATGATTGTCATTCTTCCACTTACAACCTCGCAACTCTTCGTAACCGCTTGTTTACAGCAATTACGCGAAGCCAAGCATGGGTTAGAGTTTTTGGCGTAGGGGAGGAAATGCGTAAACTCAAACTTGAATACGACACACTAAAAGAAAAGCGATTTGAGCTTCACTTTACCATCCCAACAGAAGAGCAGAGAAAACAGTTAAGAGTTGTTCACAGAGACATGACTACGACACAAATTAGACATTTGAACAAACGAAAAGGAACGTTTAGTCGATTAGTAAAAGAGCTTGAAACAGGGCAGATTCATATGGACGATCTTGACACAACTGAGGTCGAGCGTCTTGAGAAATTGTTGAAATCACGGAAGAAGTAGCGTGTTGACTCCGGGTGACGTTATGGATGAAATCAACAAGGCAATATACTCCTTGGTTGACTGTAGCCTTGCAGAAGACCAGAACGGAGCGCGCTTGCGCACACATACGGGTGGGATAACAGAAGTAATTTTCAATAATTCTTCGTTTGTTTCATCCAGTCTTACGCGAGGAGACTACGAAGACATGTATACACTATTTAGGGAGGAGAGGGCCTACAACATCTTAATGCCAGACGGAGCAATGATTCAGCTTATGTATGAATTCCGAAATGACATTCTGCAGAAACACAGACTTGCGTTCTTGCCTTCGCCGTCCTTAGAGAAATTTCAAAACGATCCTGATTTGTACTTGGGCGAGGAGGTGTATGCTGATGTTATTGAACACGGAATTGTAACTTTTCCCTTACGCTTCGACTTTGATGGCGATCCGCTACACCATGTGATTTGCCATCATCCTTGTAGCCACCTCACGCTTGGGCAATATAAGCACTGTCGCATTCCAGTTTCATCGCCTTTAACACCTCTGTTGTTTCTTGACTTTATTATCAGGAGTTTCTACAACACCGCGTTTCAAAAATACTCGACAAAACTTCCTAGTTCAAAGTCACGGTTCGCGTCGACTATACACGTTGAAGAAGAGAAAATCCTCTACTTAAATCTTCCTGCATAGCTAAATACTCCTCGCGGCGGCACCCGCTCCGGGTGCCCCGTCCGATAGCTCGGACAACCAACGCAAACCCACCACCCCCAACAAAAACTTAACAGAATTAATACTTTATATCCCCCTGGGAACAAAAAAGCCTGCCCAAACGTTCAATCTAAGTGCCCATAAATTCCGCGCCGCCACCCCCTCGCACCCTCTTTCACAAGCCCAAAAACGATCTGAAATAAAAACAGATACTCCCGTTCCGCCAATTGTTAGGATTCAACGCAGATTAAGAACTTAGTCCCTCCGCACCTTTCCTTTTCTCTTCATGTCCCCCTTCTCCATTCATGGGGAAGGGGTTAGGGGATGGGGTCTCATTTCTCATTTCTCATTTCTAATTTCTAATTTCTAATTTCCGCCCGCAGGAGCCCGCATGAAAACCTTCGCAACTCTTCTGCTCCTCACGTCCGCCGCACTTGCCCAAGTCTGGACTCCCCAAACCACCGGCACCACCCAAACCCTCGCCTGCATCGCCTACGTCAATCCCGACACACTCTGGGCCTGCGGTGCCACGGGCACGCTAATCCAAACCAATGACGGCGGCGAAACATGGAGCCCCAACTCCGGCGCGGGTTCTCTCCAAACCTTCTCGATGTATTTCGCCGATGAGCTAAATGGCTGGATAGTCGGCAACTCCGGCACAATCCTCCACACGAGCGATGGCGGCACAAACTGGAATCCGCAAACCAGCAACACAACACAAATCCTCCTCGGCGTTCATTTCGCCGATGCCGATAACGGTTGGGCAGTCGGAAGAATCGGAACCATCGTCCACACGAGCGACGGCGGCGCAACATGGACCGTGCAAAGCGACGGCAACAGCGATCAACTCCACAGCGCCTTCGCTCTCGATGCCAACACCTGCTACATCAGCGGCGTAAATGGCAACCTCTTCCGCACCGATGACGCAGGCGCAACATGGGTGCAGCAAAACACCGGCATCAATCGCGCCATCTACAGCACCTACTTCATTCATCCCGACACAGGTTGGGCTTGCGGCGTTGCCGGTAATATCCTCCACACCGTGGACGGCGGCCAAACATGGAACCTCCAAGCGAGCGGCGACACGCTCTTGATGTACTCCATCTATTTCGCCGACGCCAACAACGGCATCTGTGTCGGTGACAGCGGCTGGGTTCTCCACACCGACGACGCAGGCGAAAACTGGACCCCCTATCCGCTGGGCACATGGTCGCGCTTGCGTTGCGTCAGAATGAACGGCCCCAACGAAGCCTGGATGTGCTCCATCAACGGTGAAATCTGGCACTACTACGACAGCGGTCTATATCCTCCCACCGAGTTCACCGTCACCGTCGTGGACAACGATCTTCATTTCAGTTGGCGCAACATGGGCGCTCCGCTCTACAAAATCTTCAGCAGCACCGATTCCGAAGTCCCCTTCCCGACTTTTGAATTGCAAACCACCGACACCTTCGCCGTAATCACCATTCCAGCGATAAACGAAAACTACTACCACGTAGTCTCGTCCGCCGAGTAGCAACCACGCGGCGGCACCTGCCGCAGGTGCCCCTTTCTAATTTCTAATTTCCCATTTCTAATTTTCCCCAAGATGCCTCCCACACACGGTGAAATCCTGAAAAACCCCTACAAGGGTCCCATTCGTCCGCACATCAAGAGCATGGACGAATATCAGAAACTCTACGAGCGTTCCATCCGCGAGCCCGAGCAATTCTGGGCCGAGCAAGCGCAATCGCTCTATTGGTATCACCCATGGACGAAAGTCTTGGAAGAGGAATTTGAAAACGGCGAAGTCACGTGGTTCCAAGGCGCGATGTTAAACGTCGCGTTTAATTGTTTAGACCGTCACCTCCCTGAAAAAGCTGAAGACACGGCCATCATCTGGGAAGCCGACGACCCGCACGAGAGCCGTCACATCACCTACCGCGAATTGAAATGGGAAGCCGCGCGCTTAGGCAACGTATTGAAACGCGCCGGCGTCCGCAAAGGCGATAGAGTGATTATCTACCTGCCAATGATTCCCGAACTCGCGTTTGCCATGCTCGCCTGCGCCAGAATCGGAGCCGTTCACTCCGTCGTCTTCGCGGGCTTCAGCGCACACTCGTTGCGCGACAGAATTCTCGATTCACAAGCCACAGTCGTGATAACAGCGAATGAAGGAAGACGCGGCGGAAAGTCTATTCCATTGAAAGCCATCGTGGATGATGCCGTCGATGGTCTCGAAAGCGTTAAGCACGTCTTCGTTGCTGAGCGCACCGGCAGCGAAACGCGCATGAAACCCGGCCGCGACATTTGGCTCGCTGAAGCGCTCGCCGGCGAGCGCGGCACCTGTCCGTGCGAATGGATGTCTGCCGAAGATCCGCTCTTTATTCTCTACACGTCTGGTTCCACCGGCAAACCCAAAGGCGTTCTGCACACGCAAGGCGGCTATCTGCTCTACGCGAGCCTGACGCACAAAATCGTTTTCGACTATCATCCAGGCGACGTCTATTGCTGCGTCGCCGATGCAGGTTGGATTACAGGCCACAGCTACGTCATCTACGGCCCGCTGGCCAACGGCGCAACAACCGTAATGTTCGAGAGCACGCCGATGTATCCCGATGCGGGCCGCTATTGGGACGTCGTCGAGCGCCATCGCGTGAACAGCTTCTACACCGCGCCGACGGCCATCCGCGCGCTTATTCGTGAAGGCGATGAGTGGGTGAAGAAATACGACCGTTCAAGCCTGCGCATTCTCGGCACCGTCGGCGAGCCCATCAATCCCGAAGCATGGAAATGGTATTTCAATGTTGTCGGCGAAGGCAAATGTCCCGTTGTAGATACATGGTGGCAAACCGAAACTGGCGGTGTAATGATCACACCCTTGCCCGGCACAACCGATTTGAAACCCGGTTCGGCGACGCTGCCGTTCTTCGGCGTAGATCCGATGCTCGTGGACGAAAAGGGCAAAGAAATTCACGGCAACGGCGTCAGCGGACATCTCTGCATTCGCCGTCCGTGGCCCGGCGTGGCTCGCACGGTTTGGGGTGATCACAAACGTTTTCGTCACACCTATTTTTCGCACTATCGCGGCCTCTATTTCACAGGTGACGGCTGTCGTCGCGATGAAGACGGCTACTATTGGATAACCGGCCGTGTGGACGACGTCATAAACGTCGCCGGGCACCGGTTAGGCACCGCGGAAATCGAGAGTTCACTGGTCGCCAATCACTTGGTCACTGAAGCCGCCGTCGTCGGCGTACCGCACGAAATCAAGGGCACGGCAATTTTCGCGTTTGTTGTTCCGAGCGCCGAAGGAGAAAATGTCTCGCACGCTGAAATGCTCGGCGCGCTGAAAGAGCACGTCCGCCGCGACATCAGCCCGATTGCAGTTCCCGAACAAGTCTTAGTCGCGCCCGGCCTACCCAAAACCCGCTCCGGCAAAATCATGCGCCGCATCTTGCGCAAAATTGCCGAAGGCGAGTACGGCGACATGGGCAACACAACAACTCTCACCGATCCGACCGTAGTGGATCAGTTGATAGAAGCTCACAAGAAATTGAACTAATCTCGCCGTTGTGGGTCTCCAGACCCGGAATGGCGACAAACCTGAATGTTATGCTTCACCGCCATGAAAGACTGAACTTTCCATCGAGCCTCCAATTTGTAACAACTGTTACTCAAGTCAGAGGAAATTGGTTTATGAAAGCGAGCATTTGCATTGAGGTTTTGCGCATTTTTGAATGGTACAGATCGAAGTACAATGTAGAGTGCTACGGCTACGTTCTAATGCCAGACCATCTGCACGCCTTATTAAGGCAAAACGGAGACAGTGCGGAGATTTCCAAACTATTTGGTGCGTTCAAGAGCTACACCTCTCGCCACATAACAATAGACAATTATCCCGACACAACTATATGGAGGGACTATTTTGATTCAGTTCCTGTTCCGGGGACCGATGCGCAGCGAACGAAGCTTAAATATATTCACGAGAATCCATTGCGTAGAGGATTCGTAGAACGTATTGAAGATTATCTATGGTCAAACGCACGCGCCTATCTACTGCATGAAGCACCTCACATCTCACTCGCTTTCTTCGCAGATGCAGGGAAAATTCCGGATTGAGTTTATATCGCCGTTGTGGGTCTCCAGTCCCGCAATTGCAGCAACGCAAGAGCGGTCGAAATCGTCAAGTGAAACCCCACTCCCCCAACTCCGCCGTTGTGGGTCTCCAGACCCGCAATGGTGACTACCGATAAGCAAGCGCAAAAGCATGAAATGAGTTTGACAACCAGAATCAGCGTTGTTGGGCAAATAGTTGTTGCATAGGGCAATGCATGAGCAATACTAAAGCGCGAACTAAGAGTATCAACATCAAATATCTTCAGCTTGTAACGGAAGGAAGAATGACAGAACTTGCGATTGCAAGCTTATCTGATTCGTTGGTCAAGTTACATGAAAAGTATTCAAATTTCGCGGTGGAAGCAGAGGGGAATGATGATTGGATCGAGAGCCTTGCTGAAGATTTTCAAGGAACAAGAGAACAACTATTGGGTTCTGTGTTCCTGCTTTGCCAAGAACGCATAACAACGATTGTATCTAATGCTCTAAGGTGCAGAACGAACTTCGAGAGAGTTGGACTCAACGTAAGCTTGATAAAGCGAAACAAGAAAAAATTCATAAGGATTCGCGCATTAGGAGAAAGCAATGCAGAAATATCGAGGATAGAAGCTATGAATGCCGTAGCCAACTATTTTAAGCACAGATCCGAGTGGCCACACGATTGGTACTGTGAGGCAAAGCATACTCAGAATAAAGGCACAGTCTGTGATATTATAGATCATTTCAAACGACGATTCCAATCTCTTTGCAAAAATCACGCGAACATAAACAACCAAAGTGGAACAGCCAGGATAATCAAGCAAGTAGGAATTACCCCCGAACGCGAGTCAATCAAGCACTGCTTGCCATTTTTCGGAATTACTAATGATGCAGAACTTCATGTTTTGCATGAGACAGTAAATGTATGGGCCAAGCATATTGTTGAGTTGTTTGCAAAGGTGCCTATCAAGTAGTCAAGAAGTCCCCGCCTTCTCGCCACTGCGGGTCAGGAGACCCACAACGGCGATGTAAACTTTATTAATGCCCTTACTAATATGCCTTCACATCCCACAGGAAAACAACTCGCCGCACAATTAGGCGAGTCGCATAAAATCTGGCACGACTTCACCACCTTTCTCGAAGCCGAGTTCGCCCCGATAACGTACGAGTGGAAAGCCACCAAAGACGTTTGGTCGTGCAGGCCAATGCAAAAAGCTCGCAGAATTTGCTACCTCGTTCCCGGTGACAGCAAATTCACCGCAGCTTTTGTGGTCGGCAAAAAAGCTCTGGCACAAGTATATGCCAGCAAACTCCCGCAGAGTATCAAAACCGAATTCGAGAATGCCAAACCCTACGCCGAAGGCCGCGGCATCCGCATCGAAATCTCGAAACAGTCACAACTTGCATACCTTAAAGCCCTCGCAACAATTAAAATGTCGGCTCGGTAACTCGTTATCGGTTCCGAAAAGTAGTTTCGAAATATGAGAACATTGACTGCCGCATTATTTGTTTCAATCTGCCTCACTAATGGGGCAGATTTGGTCTTTGCGCAGCCCTGGACAACCGGACTCCGAATTGCGCGTTCGAATGATGGTGTACATTTTGATTCTCCTCGCCCATTTCAAGATTCATGCGGCGTGCCGTCTGCAGTGCAATGGCACGGTGATACGACCGTTTGTGTATTTCAATGGGCACGGGAGCCGCAGGGCTCACCGACCTGGGATCGCGTAGCAGTTAGTTTTTCATATGACGGTGGGGAAGAGTGGACAGAGCCGACGCCCGTCTTGTTTGAAGGCTTCCCTAATGGTTTTCAGCGACCCTTCGATCCCACGCTTGTAGTGTTGTCGGATAATTCCTTACGCATGTATTTTAGTGGCAGCCTGACTATTCCTCCGCCTGGGCAAGATTCTCTCATCAATACGTACTCGGCTCACTCCACTGACGGTATTCACTTCACATATGAACCCGGCTCACGCGTTGATCATCCCACTCAAAGAGTAATTGATCCTGCCGTTGCTTTCCTCAACAATATCTGGCATTACGAGTCGCCGGCAGGCGCACCTCAAGATGGTGCATTTCATTACACATCGCTTGATGGACTCTCTTTCACACAAGTACCTAACATACCTGCCGATCCGGGACACAATTGGACTGGTAACTACCTTGTTGACAGCGACAGTGAATTGAGATTTTACGGCTCCGGACAACAAATGTGGTATAACAGCTCGCCTAATGGAGGCGAGTGGAACGGGTATGTCAACTGTGGCATACCCGGAGCAGATCCAACGGTAGTGAAACTCGGAATTGGACGATATTTTGTAATTTTCGTAGGACCTTTGCTCACTAATGCAAAAGAGGAGCCGCAAATTCCGAAAGATATTGAATTGCTTCCGGCGTTTCCAAACCCGTTCAACTCAAGTGTGAGCATTCGTTTCGAGACAAGTCGGCATGAAAATGTTGCCCTCGAAATTTTCGCTCTGGACGGCCGCAAAATCACAGTATTGATGAACGAGGAAATAGCGCCGGGTCAACACACCGTGCAATGGATGCCCAATCCGCAAGTCGCGTCAGGCATCTATCTTTGCAAACTTTCGGATGGCAACTTCCTGCAAACCCAGAAGATCGTCTTGATCAAGTAACGGAACCAATATGCTCAAAATCACTGTCATCGATGCCTTCACGAATGAGCCTTTCAAAGGCAATCCAGCCGCCGTCTGTCTTACCGACACACCGCTTGCGGACAAACTGATGCAGGATATCGCCGCCGAAATGAATCTATCCGAAACGGCATTTCTGGTGCCTACCGGTGCAGGACAATGGCATCTGCGTTGGTTCACTCCCGCGATTGAAGTGGACCTGTGCGGCCACGCGACATTAGCGAGTGCCCATTATCTGTTTGAAAATCGATTTGTGACCAGCGACTCGTTGCTGAAGTTCCGTACATTGAGTGGAGAGTTAACCGCACGCAAGATTGGCGACAAAATCGAGCTTGATTTCCCGTCAGTTGTTCCTAAACCGCTTCACTTCGGCGACGATGTAAGTCGCGCCCTCGGCGCAAAGCCTCTCTATTCGGGTAAAGAAGGCCTTTTCATTCTGTTTGAATTGGATTCTGCCGATGCGGTGCGAAAACTTGACCCCGACCTCAAAACTTTAGTTAAACTTGGCGCAGAAGACTTCATCGTTTGCGCGCAGAGTGACGAACCGAGCTTCGACGTCATCTCGCGCTGTTTTGCTCCGGGTGCTGGCATTGATGAAGATCCTGTAACGGGTTCAGCGCATTGCGCACTTGCTCCCTATTGGGCAGCGAAACTTGGCAAGAATATTCTCCAATGTTATCAAGCCTCAAAACGCGGCGGACATGTTGAAGCAGAACTGCGAGGAAACCGAGTGCTGCTGCGAGGGAAGGCCAAGACGGTTCTCAATGGAGAACTGCAGATATAAAATAAGCCCCGGTCGATTGGCCGGGGCTTTCTTCATCCTGATCGCTATTATTGCGCGCGGCGACGAGGAGTGAATTACTTCGTACTGCGGCTGAGCAGCAGCGGCGGAATGAGCACGTCATCCACCTCATGCACTACTCCGTTGTCCGTCAGCTTTTCATTTCCCGTCAGCTTGGCGCTGCCCACCCACACGGTGTTATTCTCGACGACGACAGCCAATTCATCCCCCTGCACCGTCATCAGCTTCTCACCGTTCATCTTCAGCAAGTCCGCTTGCGTCAATGCTCGCCCCGGCACAACATGGTATTGCAGCACCATCTGTAATTTCCTGCCGTCGGCAAGCTTTTGCTTTTCGGATTCCGCGCACGCCGCAAACGCTTCATTCGTCGGCGCGAACACGGTCATCGGCCCCTTGCTTTCCAGCGCTTGCACCATCAAGCCTCGCTCGACGTTGCGTGTGAAGTCGCTGAGTTCCTTGTCACTGCGAGCGGCGGCAAGCACCGTCGTGGGCCGTTCAATATTCTGACTGAGTTGCGTGTTGTCATCGGCCGCTTGACCGATAACACTGGATTGTGCGAAGAGCACTCCTCCGAGAATCAGCATTGCCGCAATAAGTGCGGCGGGAATGCGGTCTCTCATGGTGTCCATCCTTTCCGCAGCATCGAATACTGCACGTGTTCATCATGGTCTATCAATTCATGTTCATGTGCGCGCTATAGTTTCTACCTCACGAAATGACGCAAGGTTCCATGATATGTCATTCTATCTCATCTTATGTTTGAACTGCACAACGTAATTAGAGTGAACACCGTTCACACAAATCAGAGCTTCCTTGAATACAGTGGCTTACGAATTAATTCCATGAATCAAGGAACCAATCCCTTTACATTACGCGTTAAACACACAGAGGCCTTTTGAATGGATAAATTCCAGTACGAAATGTTGACGATGAACATGCTGAGGTGGCTGTATGAGAACACTTGGAATTGCACTCGCAATCGTCGGTTCGCTCTTCTTTATCTTTGACTCGATTGATTTCCAGCGCGACAAAAAAGTCATCGATCTCGGTGACATCGAAGTCACGTCAAAAGACACTGAAACCATCGAACTGAACAAACTCGTCGGCGGAGTCATCATCTTCGCAGGCCTCGGGTTAGTGTTGTTCACGACAACAAAAACTCAACGGCGATGAAAGGCGGTGTCTCATGCTATGGACTATTTTCGTAATCCTGATGGTGATGTGGCTGCTTGGAATGGTCACATCCTACACTGTCGGTGGATTCTTACATGTCTTACTCGTGATCGCGATAGCGATGGTGCTGATAAGAATTATCCGGGGAGAAAAACCGGTTATTTAGCGCATCGAAATCACGGACGAGATAGAGGCGGGTCGCAAGGCCCGCCTCGTCCATTTGGTTGCCGATTCGCAACATACTAAATATGCTTAGTCTATTGCGGCTTTCCTTCAGGGGTCTATATTGTATGTTGTAATGTGCAGCGATCACGCATATTGTTGAAACCCGTGAAAGGTGGCCGGCGGATGAGAGTAAGATTATTGGTTTTATTGTGGATAAGTACGGTCACCTTTGCCCAAGCACCAGCGATTGACTGGGAGCATCAGGACCAAATTGGCGCGGATTTCCGCGCTCTGAGCCTCCGCGAGGTCGGAATGGGCGAGGTGGTCGCGGCAGGTTTCACGAATATCAACTTCGATTACGACGTCTATGTCCGCAAGCTGTTTGCCGACGGGACGGTCGAATGGAGCACGCAGATTGTATCCGGAGCCGATGAGCAGGGGACGGGGATTTCCTTGTCTGCCGGCAGCGGCTATGCCGTATGCGGCTGGCAAAGCTCGTTTGGCGGCCCGGCGGATTTTATTCTTAGACTACTGAACTCAAGCGGAACCGTCACCAACAGCTTTAGTTACGGATCGTCCGATGACGAAGTAGCCAACGACATTCAGACCACAAGCGACTTCGGCTACATCATGTGCGGCTATCGTGAGCAACTCGCTTCGGGCCGCGATTTTCATTTGGTCAAAACCGATCTTGCCGGCACAGTGATGTGGACCAAGACTTATGGCGGACTCGCGGAAGACGTCGCTCATGCAGTCGAGCAGACTCCCGACGGTGGTTACATCGTCGTCGGAGAAACTCAAAGTTTTGGTTTCGGTGGCTCAGATGTTTGGTTGTTGCGACTTGATGCCAACGGCGATTCGCTGTGGTCGGCAGCCTTCTTGTCTCCCAACGATGAAGTCGGTTACGGAGTGGCCTTGACCAATGACGGCGGATTTATCGTCGCCGGTTATCAATTCGATTTCGTGGATCAAGACGTTTTGCTTATCAAGGTCGCAGGCAACTCGGCCTTTGAGTGGTACACGCTGTTTGACAACGGCGGCTATGACGTCGCCTATGACGTCGCCGCGTGTTCCGATGACGGCTTTGCTGTGTGCGGCCGATCAGACGGAGCAGGAAGTGACGATGCAGTGGTCTGGAAGTTCGACGAAATCGGCCAGCACTATTGGACGGTGACTGCCGGAGATGTTTCGGGTGACGGTTCGTTTGAAATTCGACAGCTTGCCGGCGGCGGCTACATCTTCTGTGGCTACGTCGCCAACCCGATTCAGGAAGCAATCAACTGGTATGTCGTCAAGCTTCAGCCGGACACTCCGCTTGACGGGCCGCTTCCGGTTGAGCTGATGAGCTTCGGTGCGGTATCGGTTGCCGACGGAATCGAACTGAATTGGGAAACCGCCAGCGAAACGAACGTGTCGAGTTTTGAGATTTGGCGCGCCGAAGGAAATGATTTCAACTTGTTGGCCGAAGTCGGCAGACGCGGCAATTCCACATCTGGTGCGCAATATACTTTCGTAGATCAATCCGTTTCCGAACACACGTCGTACCGCTATTTTCTCACCGTGTTAAATCTGGACGGATCGCGGGACGAGTTGCGTGAGCACACCGTCACTGCAAGTTGGAACGGCATCTCGGCAGTGCCCGAAGAGTTCACACTGAAAGCTTACCCCAATCCGTTCAATCCGACGACGACGATTGAGTTCACAATGCCCGAAGCCGGCAAAGTGAGCCTGACGATTTGGGATAGCAACGGCAGGTTGGTTGAATCATTTGAAAGGAACTCTGCTGCGGGAGCGGTTGCATTCGAGTGGAATGCTGCGGGGAGAACATCGGGCGTCTATTTCGCGAGGGTTGAGGCATTGGGGGTCGCTAAAACTCGTGAACTTATCCTGTTGAAATAACTGGCTTAGTCTAAGCACTTCGTTGGCAAAGGCATTTAGTATGCGGCGGCTCGATCTCGATCTGCCGCTTTTTTTTTCGCCGAGTCTTGCATTGTGACGTAAAGCGATATATCTTTAGTCATGTTCCAATGAATGTTCAAATCGGAGGGAGAATGAAATGAAGAACTCACTGTTGATTATTGTCGTGTTTGGATTGTGTAGCGTTACAATGGCACAGGACCGGCTTAATGTGTCGTTGTGGGATTATTACACTGCCGCCACAATCAGAACGGTCAGAGTCGAGTCTGGAATAGCCTATGTAATGCGTGAACTGAACGGCTTAGATATTTTCGACGTTTCTACCCCATACGACATTCATTTGCTGCGGCATATGGCGCTGCCCGGCTTCACCAACGATGCGATTGTCAGTGGCGATAGATTGTATCTGACTTTCCGTTATGACGGCGTCAAGATATATGATCGAACCGATCCGGATGATCTTGTCTTGTTGGGTGCGTTTGACACTCCAGGCATGGCACTTGTTGTGAAGGAGTCGCAAGGCATTCTTTACCTTGCAGATGGCGACGCACTCAGAATCTATGATGTCTTAGATCCTGAATCGCCGGAATTATTGGGGACTCTTGCGTTACCGGGCACTATTAACGACGTTCAACTTGAATTGCCGTTGGCCTACGTCTCAGGCTCGCTGGGAGGGTTTCATATTGTTGATGTCTCTGATCCATTCAATCCGTTCTTGGTGTCAACAGTCAACACACCCGGTGCTGCACACGGCGCGGTTGTTCACAATGGTTTCGCGTACATCGGCGATTACTGGGGCTTGGCAATTTGCGACGTTTCGAATCCGGAAGCTCCTGTGAGCTACTCAAGTCTTGCACTGCCGCACATCACTTGGGATGCTGCTGTGCTAAATGACACTTTGTATGTGGGGAATGGGAATTTTGGACTCAAGGTTTTTAGTTTGACGGATCCATCTGTTCCGCACCTGATCGGCTGGTTTGATCCGCCGACTGGGAGTTCAGGTCGAACTGTAATTGAAGGCAGGAACGTCTTCGTGGCTGAATGGGACAGGCTTGCAGTTTACCAGTGGGGGGATAGCGTGTTGCCTGTTGAATTGATGA
The DNA here is from genome assembly GCA_964587105.1 of uncultured Alphaproteobacteria bacterium. Lineage (GTDB taxonomy): Bacteria > Electryoneota > RPQS01 > RPQS01 > RPQS01 > JABWCQ01. The sequence goes on from CAZPKG010000002.1 coordinate 278,843, forward strand.
GCTTCGGTGCGGTATCGGTGGCCGACGGAATCGAATTGAATTGGGAAACCGCCAGCGAAACGAATCTGGCCTATTTCGAACTGTGGCGCGGTACGAATGAGCAATTTAGTTTGCTGGCCGAGATCGGCACGCGCGGCAATTCAACCTCCGGCGAACGCTATACTTTCATCGACAACTCGGTCGAGCAAAACACTTCCTACAGCTATTTTCTGACGGTTGTGAATTTGGACGGATCACGGGACGAGTTGCGTGAGCGTACCGTCACAGCGAGTTGGAACGGCATCTCGGCAGTGCCCGAAGAGTTCACACTAAAAGCTTACCCCAATCCGTTCAATCCGACGACGACGATTGAGTTCACAATGCCCGAAGCCGGCAACGTGTCGCTCACGATTTTCGACAACACAGGAAGATTGGTCGAGCAAATGACTCGCTCCGCCAACGCAGGCACAGTCAAATTCGAGTGGAACGCCGAAGGCAAAACATCAGGCACCTACTTCGCCAAAGTGTCAAGTTCAGGAGTGAGCAAGGTTGTATCGTTGGTTCTCCTGAAATAGAAAATTGAAAATAGAAAAGTATAAGAAAAGCGGCGACCCCTCAGTCGCCGTTTCTTATTCTGATTTCCCCCCAGTCCTCTGGGGGGATTAAGGGGGGTAAAATGCTAAACAAGATCAACCGTATAAAGCGCATTGTCATCCTCTGTAAGGAACTATTCCAGCGCCACGAGAATCTCCGATGCAATGCGCAATGTAATGCCCATTGTCATCCCGCAGCACAGCGAAGGGGTCTACCCAAGCCAACGAGAATGTTTGCCCGTTCATCAACATGCAATCAAGGTGTCACCCCAAAGTTCCAGAAAATAGCAAAGCGCCTAAGAAACCAAAACTTAGCACTCCTCAAAAAAATGACCCTCAGCACTTGACAAACTCTGAACAAGGCATTACATTGAATTATAAGCAACTCGGTGCACCAGCAACTCGATGCAACCTGAAGCGCGACTCTTCCTCAAGGAAGTCGCGATTAACACCCAGTTCAGGAGGCCGCCATGAATAAAGCACCTTCCATCTATTCCGCAACGGTCATCCTTGCGGTTTTTTTGTGCCTCGGAATGATACCCAAGTTAAGTTACGCATGTGCAGAATGTTTGTGTTTCGCCGACAATAACTGTGCCGCAGGTGAATGCGGCCCCAACTTCACGACGAATTGCACACGGACCGAATTTACAGTTGATTGCAACGCAACGTACACTTTATATACGAAGGTGGTTTGCGGATCGGGTAGCAATTGTTTCAAGTGCATGTCGTGTGCAACCCTCTTCAGCATCAACAGCGGCACAGAAACCTACATAGCTGATATTCACAATAACGGCTGCAATTCGGGTTCTTGTGTTTCGTCCGATATCTCAGTATCACTTTCCACAACCAAAACGTATGTGATGTATGTCTGCAAAGTGCCGTGCCCCGACGGTGCATCCACATGTGAGAACTGTGCAGCCTCTTGTACTGCCTACGCCTGTTTGCATTATGGTGTAACGTCTTGCACACCATGAACAGGAAGCCAATAATACTGCTTGTCGCGTCACTGTTGTGCGCTTATTCTGCGAGCGCGTTGACACGTAGAGTCCCGGAAGAGTATGCAACGATTCAATCCGCACTCAATTCGACAAATGCGTCGGACACTGTTTTGGTCGCGCCGGGAACATATCACGAGTTTCTCGTTGGCCCAGAGCACACAATCATCCTGCAAGGCTGGTACCCCGCCGACACGACTGCTGATTTTGTAACGTTGCTTGATCCGATTGTTACTGGCATTGACACGCCTTCTGTATTTGTAGTGAATGGTGATTCAACGGTTATTCGAAATTTCATGTTCTTTAACCGGCCCGAGATTCGCCAAACTGGCACACCTTTTCGCTCCGGCGGAGTCCGCTGTCTGAGGAATTACATCAGGTTTCAGAACTGCATCTTTGATTCAGTCATTTCATCTGTCTGGGGCGGAAATATTGTTGTACTGGACTCGTGCCAATTTCGTGGTTGCGTGAGCCAATGCGTACTACCCAGCATGCAAGCATCTGTGGTTGCCCAGAACTGTTCTTTTGAATCTGGTGGCTTCGCTCTCATTACGGCCTACAGCAATTCGCAATTTACTTCATGTAGGTTTCTCTGCAATACAAGTAGAATTCACTTCCTCAATCTGTTCGGATCGAATATCTCGATCGACGGCTGCAAATTCGGACCTTGTTTGGCAGGCTCCCCGGTCGTGTCAATAATTGATGCGGAGATTGCGCTAATTCAAGACTGTCAGTTTGTAGGATTGAGCGGTGTACAAAGGATCATTGATGTGTCTTCTGTATGTAGCAATAATATCGCAGCACCTGTAACGGTCAGGCGATGTGAGTTTCGAGGCTATCATCCGATACCACCGGCACAGGGCGGGACCGCCATTACCAGCTCGTGCAGTCAAGGCACATTGGGGCTATCCATGCAAATCGAGAACTGTGTTTTTGTGGATGGCGAGATCGAAGGCGCGTATGCACCCGGAGTACAAACTTCATCTAATGTGGAGATTCTTGGTTGTATATTCGACAGTCTGTCTCCAAATACAGCCCCGGATGTATATGCAATTCGCCCGTGGCAGGACTCAGTTTACGCCCGCAACAACTCCTTCCTTCCCCCCGGCCTTGCCGCAAGAACAGCAGGCAGCTACTTCGATGCCCGCGAAAACTGGTGGGGCGACTCCACCGGCCCGTATAACATCAACGAAAACCCCGAAGGCCAAGGTTCGGAAGTTGCCAACGGTGTGCTTTTTGTTCCATGGCTAACACACCCACCCGATACCACAACTGATACAACACACATCTCGATCGATGAACCTGCCGACATTCAGCTATCTACTATTTCGCTCGCAACATTCCCCAACCCCTTCAACTCCACGGTCACAATCGAGTACGCTCTCACGCATGAGCAAAATGTGACTCTCGCAATTTACGATTTGCTTGGCCGACAAGTCGAAACACTTTTGGATGAACGGCAGGGCATCGGCGTGCATAAAATAAAGTGGAACGCGGATCATTTTGCATCGGGTCTCTACTTCGCTCGCCTTTCATCACCAAGGGGTCCAGCACAAGCAGTCAAACTCCTCTTGATGAAATAGAGTCCACTCCGACCCACATCCTCGTTCAACATCTGCGAAATCCACCAAAACTAAGCTCACCACAAACATATCAAGAACCCTGCAACATGCGAGGTCCTTGTCAACAATTTGAACAGCCTCGGTATTGCTACCGAGGCTGTGATTTGTTTGAAAACAGAGTGCGCTCCTATTTTGTTTTGACCGGGGGTGCGGTTTTCATCACCTTATTGTTGTGATCTTTCATGCCAAGACTCGCGTGTTGCGCGGGCATGATGACTTTGTCAATTTCATGCAAAATTGTATTGGAAATCGGCATGTCATTTCCTTTAATAGTGGCATCGCCGATCATAATCTTGTTGTCTTTGACATGCACGATCAATTCCGTGCCGTCAATTGTTTTCAGAGTCTGTCCGTCCATCTTCAGCAAGTCGGCGGTCGAAAGTTTTTTGTCTGGAACAACCAAGCTGCGAATGCTTGACGATGCGTGAAGAGGGCTTTTCATCAGCTCCTTTTCTTCTACCGGGCAAGCGTCATACGCGTTATTGGTTGGAGCAAAGACCGTATAAACCTTCGCCGGATCGAGCAAGTTCTGAATACCGCCGATTTCGCCTTGTTTGACGAATGTGCCGACTTCGGGATTGCGATGGGCGCTTCCCAAAAATGTCAGCGGGGCGGTCATTTTCTCCGTCGTGGGAACCGTTTTCGCCGTAGTTGAGACTTGCGTGTCTCCTGCGAAGGCAAATGTGCTGGCCAACAATGCGGCGAGTGTAAGGCTGACGAAGAGACGATACATTGGAGTGAAAATCCTTTCCTCGGAATTAGTCCGGGTTGTTTTTGGTAGGCTGGCACGTTATTGTGCGATTACGAGTGTAACTCGGCGATTCGGACATGGTTTCGGGTTTCCGGCCAAGCAAGTGAAAATATTCCAGAGTGAGTCAAGTTGTGTGAAAAAGTCACACAAGGCGAGTGCGCAGAAACTGTGAATCACGCAAACCGTGCATATGAAAATCTATTCCCACGAAAATTTAAGGTATTGAAAATATTGAGTTGAAAGTCAAACAAAAGGGGTGGCATACGGGTTGCCATAGTGAGAGCATGAATGGGCTATGTCCCTTCGCCCGGGTCCCATGCCGGGTATGATCTGGCTCGGATGATTATCCTGCGCGGCACCAACGGGTAATGATCCCTCCCAAGTATGAGGAAGGAAGTAAGGGGCCTTACGAGAACCCACGTCATTCGCGCGGTTTTCTTCCCAGTCTCCCTGCTACTTTGATGACGGTGCTCATCCTCCTTGTTCCGGCCTCGGGACTCGTGAGGCCCTTCCTTTCCTCTTTATCTTGTCAAAGCACATTCCGGGTCGTCCGCCGACACGGATTCAGTTACCGAGGGCTTTCAGCACGGTTTCCATCGCTCCTGCTTGCGGCCCCTGCACGGCTCACTCAGACTCTGCATCACGGTTCTCGGTGACTGAATCTGTTTCTTCGGACCTTGAAGAGCATAAAAATGCATCTTCAACTCGGATTATCGAAAACACCGCCCTCGCAGCGGTGTTTTCTTTTTTGGGGGGATCATACAAAGTTAATGAGAATAGTGAATTAACGATTCTCGGTTTGTTGACGGTTGTGTAACTTTGGGGTTGACAATCCATAGGCTGATCGGTATATTAGAGGTTCGTAAGCTGGCTTAGCAAATCCGATGGAGATTGTAAACTTCAGAATCGGAGTTGGTTAGCCAGATCAGTTCGCCTCGTAAATGGTCTTGCGGCATTGGGTCATGCAGTAAGACTATCCAATATTATTTTCCTACCACGTTACGATAGCCACCCGGGGTCGTCGTAATGCCCTTCCTGCCTCACAAACAGACGTACACCTCAGCCTTGGATACGCTCACGCGAGCCTCGCGCCTCCGTTCGTCAGAGGAATACACTCATGTATGAAAAACTAACAGCTCCAGCAAAGGGATCGAAGATCACTGTTGCTGAGGGCCGGCTTGTCGTCCCTGACGATCCGATTATTCCTTTTATTGAAGGAGACGGAACCGGCCCAGACATCTGGCGCGCTTCACAGCGCGTATTTGACGCTGCCATTGCCAAAGCATATAGCGGCAAGAAGAGAATAGAATGGTTTGAAGTTTATGCCGGCGAGAAATCATTAAAGGTTTACGGAGAAAATGTCTGGCTGCCGGACGATACGTTAGCCGCTATCAAAGAGTATATCGTTGCGATTAAGGGGCCGTTGACGACGCCGGTGGGCGGTGGTATTCGCTCTTTGAATGTTGCATTACGACAGGTTTTAGATTTGTACGCTTGCGTTAGACCTGTGCGCTGGTTTGAAGGCGTGCCTGCTCCGGTGAAAGAGCCGGGGAAATTGAACGTAGTTATCTTCCGTGAAAATACTGAGGACGTTTACTCAGGTATTGAATGGAAGTCGGGTTCGGCTGAAGCCGCCAAGCTGATTGAATTCGTGAAGGGTTTGGGGAAGAACATCCGCCATGATTCGGGTGTTGGAATCAAGCCGATTTCAAAATATGGCAGTGAGCGCATCGTGCGCAAGGCCATTCAATACGCGATTGATCGCGGGCTGAAGATGGTGACGATTGTCCACAAGGGCAATATCATGAAGTTCACCGAAGGCGCATTCCGCGAATGGGGTTATGAGTTGGCCGCGAGAGAATTTTCGGACAAGATCGTGACGGAGAAGGATCTGTGGGATAAGTTTGACGGCAAACTTCCTGCGGGCAAGATTCTCTTGAACGACCGCATTGCTGACGCGATGTTCCAGCAGTTGCTGTTGCGTCCGGATGAATATGAAGTCATCGTGACGCCGAACTTGAACGGCGACTATTTGAGCGACGCTTGTGCAGCTCAGGTGGGCGGATTAGGTTTGGCTCCGGGCGGAAATATCAGCGACGCGTACGCAGTGTTTGAAGCGACGCACGGCACGGCTCCGAAGTATGCAGATAAAGATGTAATCAATCCGGGTTCGGTGATTTTGTCCGGTGTGATGATGTTTGAATACTTGGGATGGAACGAAGTTGGGAAGCTGATTATAAAGGGAATTGAAGGCGCGATTGGCAAGAAGCGCGTGACCTACGATCTCGAACGTCAGATGCCCGGTGCCACGAAGCTCAAGACCTCGGAATTCGCAAGCGAGATTATCGCGAACATGTAGCCAGCCAGCGTGGACGCTGGACCCATTGCGCTGACGCTTGCGCTTTTGAATTGAATGGAGGGACTTATGAAGCTATTGCTGATTTGCCTCCTGATGTGCTCGGCGGGATTTGCCGACGGAGTGGGGAAGATTGCTGGGCGTGTGGTGGACGAGAATGGGGATGGTGTGATTGGGGCGAATGTAGAGATTTTGGGCACAAAGCAATCAGTGACGGTTTCGACGGGAAGTGGCAGGTTCACGTTAATAAATGTCGCTTCTGGGAGTCACAACGTGCGAATCACGGCCATTGGCTATAAGCCAGTGAGATTATCGGGTGTTGTGGTATCCAAGGATAAGACAACTCAACTCAAGAAAGTGGTTCTCGAAGAGTATGTAACGTGTGGCCCGGGACTTGTGAAGATAGTTGACAGTCGCCCCCGCTATGTTTTTCTTGACGAGGCTAACCGCGTCCGACGACTAACACGGGCAGAGCTTGGGCGACGTTTGAGCTGGTGAAGGATTTAACCGTTTCGCTTAATCCCCGCTCGGCGAAGCGTTTCAGATTCCGGTCGGGTTGCGGCGGACCTTAACCCGACTCGGCGAGACACTTAGTGATGCGCTTGACGATTTCGAGTTGCTTGGGTAGATCCTAACAGAGGATGACAGAAGGGGAGGCAGGCGGATTCCGGCAGGGCGTGGACGCCACCGCTCGGCGAGGCGCAGATTCCGGTCGGGTTGCGGCGGACCTTAACCCGACTCGGCGAGACACTTGGTGGTGCGCTTGGGAATGATTGGTGTGTCCGGGGTTCGGGGCATCCGCAGCGGATGCCGCCGCGAGTATAAGAATTTAGATTTTTGAAAATTGGGTGGCTCTTAGACGGAGTTCCCCTATCTGCATAGACGAAACAAACAGTCCAAAAGTTGCATCGCCCGCCGCGGGCGGGATTGCCGCGAAGAGGATTTCACATGAAGCGTTATCTGACCACAATTTTACACATCATTACCCTGCTGTCGCTGACTTCCCTGTCGTGGGCTGCGCTTGGTAAGATATCGGGAACCGTGCTTGACCAGAATGGAGACGGGCTTATCGGAGCCAACGTCCAGATTATGGAGACAAGTCAGGGCGCCTCGATATTTGATCCTGCGGGTAACTACGCCATTCTTGGCGTCGCCCCGGGAACTTACACGGTGCGCATCTCCAGTATCGGGTTTAAGACTCAGATGGTGGGAAACGTCATCGTGCAGTCGGATGTGACCACGACCGTCAACGCGACTCTTGAAGAAGAGATCGTGAAGGGCGACACGGTGGTTATCATCACACACAAAGTTGCCAACGTCGTGCTTGGTGACGCGGGCAAGGTGAACCGCAAGACCGGTAAGGAGCTTGAGGTTTACGGCGGCGGCCAAGTTGCGAACATCATCGCGAAGCAGCCGGGTTTCAAGGTTGACGCGAGTGGTGAATTGCACGTGCGCGGCGGCCGTTCCACCGAAGCGAAGTACACGGTTGACGGTATCTCCACGGGTGACGTGCTCTACAACAACTCGACTCGCAAAATCAACACGAACGCGCTGAACGTTGATGAAATCGAAATCTTGACGGGCGGCGACGCATCCACGGGTGGTTATCAGTCTGCCTTAATTCGTGTGACGACGCCGGAAGGTAAGGCAGATGCCTACAACGGTACGGTTGAGTTCCGCTCGGATCAGATATTCAAGAATTCCAGCTTCGATCAGGATCAGGCGGACTACGCCTTCAGCGGCCCGGTGCCGTTGGTGAAGAGCTTGTTCAACATGAAAGAGAACAAGTTCAGCTTCTTTACGTCTGGTACGGCCAAGCTGACCAATACCTACACGGCGTACAATGTCACGCGTGAGCCGAACAACTATCTCAATTTAGGTTTTGATGTACCTGAACGTCAGTCCAACGATTTTTCGACGTTTTGGAAGTTGACCTACCGCCTCGACCCGGCGCGCAAGCTGAATTTCTCGTACACGCGCGAGCATTCGCTGTACGATATTTATCCTGACGGCGAAGCCGCGATTGCGGGTAACTACGGCTGGCAATATAAGTATGACGTGCAGAACCGTCCGTACGCGCGCAACGTTCGTGATACGTACAATTTGCAGTTCCAGCACAACGTCACACAGAACACATTCTACGAAGTTTCGGTTGGCCGCTCGAAGAACGCAACGCAAGTTCGTCCGCGCGGTAAGAATCCGGACGAGTTTACGTTGGACGCGGACGTCGAAGACAGCCGTCTTGGCGTGAATAGCGGTACCGGCGGCGCAGACGTCAACAGCAACGGTATTCCGGATGGCTATCGCGACGCCAACGGCGACGGACAGTACAACGGTGAAGGCGAAGGCTACGACGACGTGAATGCCAACGGTCGCTGGGATCGCGGCGAAGATTGGGTTGACCTGAATGGCAACGGCGTATTTGATCAGGCCGAGCCGTGGGTGGACCGTTCCAATTCGCAGGGCGAAAACAACCCCGGCGTTTATGATCCGTGGGATCCTTATGTTGACCAGAACGGCAACGGTCGTTGGGACGATGCTGAGCCGCAGTTAGCGGAACAGGATTGGAACGGCAACGGCACGTGGGACGGCGAGCGCTTCCAAGATGCCAACGACAACGGCCGCTATGACGGTTACGGCGAAGGTTATGACGATCGCAATAGCAACGGCTCAATTGACAAGAAGACGAACTTCACCGACGCGGAAGACACCGGCGAAGGCTTGATTGACGGTGACTTCGCATTTGACACAGGCGAGCCGTTTATCGATTCACCGGATGAAGACGGTATGTATAACGGCGTTTGGGATCAAGGTGAAGTTTGGCTAGACCTGCCCAGCGGCGTCTCGGTCGGCGGACGTTTACAGCCGACTCGTAATGGTCAATATGATGGGCCGAATGGCGCCGCTGACGAATACGAGTTGTTCTGTATTCCGGCCAGCATGGCGTTTGGCATGGATCCGCGACTACCGGTTATCTATACATGGGCGAACATTCTCGAAGATTTCCCGGCAGGTGAGCCTGAATGGCTGAACCTCGGCTACGACGAGAATTTCATTCCGATGTACTTCCATTACATTGAAGGTCGCTCCACTTGGATCAACCGCACAACGGATGACGTTGCGGCGCCGGTGTATGACATTCAGAATTTCCAAGCTGATGAAGGCGAGACGTATTACGACTTTAATCAGAACGGTCAATATGATCCGCTGCCGGACGATTTCCTGAATCCGGGACAGTGGGACGATCTGGCGTTTTGGCAGGATCGTAAATCGCTTGAATATTCAGGTAAGTTCGATATCACAAGTCAGGTCAATCAATATCACGAACTGAAATCTGGTTTGGAAATCAAGTATCGTGATTTGAGAATGCAGTCGGTTCAGGCGCCTGACCTGCCGTATGACAATCCGGATTTCCCGTTGCCTCCAGATTCGCCGTTCCAAGGAGTCGGCGGTACGCGCGACTTCTATGACCACAAGCCGTGGGAAGGCGCAGTTTACTTCCAGGACAAGATGGAGTTCCAAGGCTTGATCGTTCGCGCTGGTTTGCGTTCGGACTTCATCATTCAGGGCGACGGATTGCTTCAGCAGTTCCAAGATCAGGTTGACCGCAATCAGCCGGGCGCGTTGCTCGCCGATCGCGGCCGTTACGTGATTGCGCCGCGACTTGGTATTTCGCATCCGATTTCGGCGGCATCGAAGTTGTACTTTAACTACGGTCACTACTATCAGACGCCGTCATTCCAGTACTTCTACCGCAGTGCGACGGCGAACATTTCGCCGAACACGGAAATCGGTAATCCGAATCTTGAATACGAAAAGACGGTTTCCTATGAAGTCGGTGTGAGTACTGAGTTCACGGAAAACTGGGTGGTTGACGTGGCCGGTTACTACCGCGACGTTTACAATCAGATCGGTACCGTTGAAGAACGCATCGGGCCGCTGATTTTGAACCGCTATTTCAATCTTGGTTACGCTCGTGCGCGCGGCTTCGAGTTCTCGCTCGATAAGAAGTTCAGCAGCATGTGGGCGTTGACAATGAACTACGACTTCTCGTTTGCCTACGGTAAGGAATCGGCGGCGGCGGAAGGTTTGCTTGACCGCGTGAACGGCGTTCCGGAAAACCGCAACGAGCATCCGCTCGATTGGGACGAAACGCACCGCGTGTCGGCGTTCTTGACTTACATGGTCGCCAAGAGCCAGCACCCGCGCGTGATGGGCGTGACGCTGCCTTCGGATTGGCTTACCACGGTTGAGTTCTCCTATGGTTCAGGTTTGCCATACACGCCGTCCACTTATACAACGGGTGAGTCGTCGAATTTGATTTTGGCGAACTCGGCGCGCAAACCTGCGACTTCGACGACGGATTTCCGGTTTGACAAGTATTGGGAAATCAGCAAGGGCATGAAGATCGCGACGGGCTTCGAAATATTCAATTTGTTCAACCGCAAGAACGTGCGCGACATATATTCTGAGACCGGCAATGCGTACGACTCGTCGCACGAAGGCAATCAGAACGAAGCAGATGACGGAAACTTGGGCAAGGCTTTCGACCACAATCCGCGGAATTATTTCCCGCCGCGTCAAGTGTTGTTGCACTTGAAGCTGGATTTTTAGTCAACCTTGCGGGTCCCTCAAGAAACGATTTCTGGAGTAAGATAAATCATGTTCGCAACTTTACGTCGCTTAGTTCTGGCCGGAGCCGCCACGGCAATGGTATTGATGGGTTGTTCAGATCCTGAACCGAATCCCGTGACACCGCCGACGCCGTTCCGAGAAGGCACGCCGCTTACGTCTCCGACCACCGATGTGACACTTGTACCTGTAAATCCGCCGTACATTATTACTGAGGACTATGTGATTCCGGAAGGCGTCACGGTCACGGTAAGTGAAGGCACGGAGATTATGGTGGCGGGACTAAACTGGATTGACGTCCAGGGAAAGATCATTGCTCATGGTACCGCCGAAAACCCGGTTATTTTCACGAGCGCGAATACGGCGCCGGATTTGGGCCAATGGCGCGGTATCAAGCTGCACAATCCGAATGAAAACTCGGAATTTGACCACTGTATTTTTACATACGGTGCATACTTTGAGACGGACACATTATCGGAACGTGGCCGCGACGCGCAAAATTATAAGGGAATGCTGGCAATTAACAACAGCAGTCCGCGCATCACGGGATGTATCGTCACGCAGAATCAGAACAACGCGGTTTACCTCACGAATAGCAATAGCCGTCCGGTAATTCGTTACAACGTGTTTACGCGCAACGACGCATCGGGCGTGCGCGGCGACGCGACGATAGATCCGACGGTATTGGACATTTCGTACAATTGCATTGCAGACAACAGCGCACCCGGTTTCATTTTGTCGAACGACAATCCGGATGACTCGCTGGGCATCCGCCGAATTTTCGGCGATCCGACTACGGTGAACGTCAATTTGGATTCATGCGACTCGCATTACAATATCGATTTGCTGCCGTTGTTTAACGATCCGCGTGAAAATGAATGGACGAACCTTGCGGACTACAGTCTGCAATCGTGTTCACCGTGTGTTGACGCCGGCCCGATGGCGATTGATCCTGATCCGGACGGAACCCGTGCCGATATGGGAGCAATTCCTTATGCGCAGGCGGCCGGTGAATTGCGCGGACGTTTAGAGACAAACTTGGGCAACGCGGTTTACCGTATGTCGTGTGACGTGGTGATTCCACCGGGTGTGACGGTCACGATTGAGCAGGGCGCGCGAATTGAAGCGACGGGTCTGTTTAACATCGAAGTCTATGGCCGCTTGATAGTCAACGGCGAGCATAACAATGAAGTTGATTTGTGTGCCTGCCAAACAATCAATAACGATTTCGTCGGCGGATTGATCTTCTTTGATCGCGGCGATGAGCCGTCCGTGTTGCGTCATTTCATCGTGCGTGACTTTAACCGCGTGGTTGTGAATAAGGCCGGAGTGCGGTTTGAAGATTGCCAGTTCCAATCTGGTTTCCTCGGCGGCGCTTTGGTCGCGACGGGCGTAACGTCGCCTGACAGCGCAGTTGTGTTCGACAAGTGCGAATTTACGAATGTCGGCGCTTCGGCAATTGAAGTGCTGTCGTCGTCAGCGAGGATTGAGAATACTTGGATCAACGGTTCACGCGGCCAAGGGATTACGCTGAACAACGTGGGCACGGGTGTTGAAATTTACAACACGATCGTCAAAGCCTGTTCAGTGACGGCTGTTTCGATGGAAGATTTCTGCAGTCCGCGCATCGTGAACAACACGTTCAGCAATGTGGGCTATTACGGCGTGCATATGAAGAATAATTGCCAGCCGACGTTGTTGAATAACATCATCGTGAATGCCGGCCGCTATGGAATTTACGCACAATTCTCATCGGCGCCGTTCATTGACTACAACGATGTTTGGAATAACGGTTTGCGGGATGCGTCTCCGGCCAATTATTCACCGAGTTCATTGGACATGGGTGAGAGCATTAGTTTGGATCCGGCATTTTCAGATGAATTTTTCCATCTGAGCGGAACGTCACCGTGTGTGAACGGCGGACATCCGGACGCGCAGTATAATGATCCGGACGGTTCACGCAACGATATGGGCGCTTGGGGCGGCCCGGGCGCAGGCGCGGTTGGTACAGGACTTGTGCAACGTTTGGTTGCACAGCGATAATTTGATTTTTTTCACTGCGAAGGCTCAACAGCACTCGCTTGCCTTACTATATTGAGGTTCTCGCACATGCGCAGAAATACCTACACATTTTTACTGTCGGCCCTTCTACTGCTTGGTCTTAGCTCGGCAGTTGTCGTTGCCAAGAACGCTCCTTACGGCAGCGGTGACGTTCGCGGGCCATTGCGCCGTTTGGACGTTGCCAATCCGCAGGATGAAAACCGCGTTCACAACGCCGGCAAGATGTGGATGAACATCACAAATTACGGCTATTTTGGAAACGACGGCCCGGCGCAAACCAGCGCGTTGGATGATCCATGTCCGCCGAACAACTGGGCTCCGCAATGTGAATATCCGGGCGGATCCGGTCAGCAATATCTCTTTCAAGGGGCGTTATGGATTGGCGCATTGATTGAAGAAGAGGGTTTCTTCACGACGCGTGTGTCCGTGGGTACGGACGGCTGGCAAAACCCGTCGATCAATGAGTTCCACGCACCGGAAGCTCCGAATGGCGGAATTGAAGAGCGCTCGAACCGTCCCGGCTACACCAATTGTTTTGGTGAAGTTGTCTTTGACTCGTTTGCCGTTTCCGATCAAGATTTCGTATGCACGATGGCTGATACACTCCGCGATCGTAATTTTGTAATCAACGACCCGACCGACGGTCCGCACCGCCCTCTGGGTATCAAGATTACTCAGAAGTCGTACTCGTTCAGTCAGGCGTTTGCCGAAGACTTCATTATGATTGACTACGAGATCGAGAACATCGCGTCAAACTTCTTAAAGAACGTGTATGTCGGTCTCTACGTGGACGCGGACTGCGGTGTGGCCGGTGACAATAACGAACACACCGATGACATCGCCGGATTTATCCGCGAAGTTGAAGAAGTTAACTCCGAAGGCGATACGAACAGAATTCGTATTGACGTGGCTTGGATTGCCGATAACGACGGCTATCCGGATCAGTCTTTTGGCGGCACGTTCACGATTCCTCACGTCACGGGAACGCGCGTGATTCGCGCACCGAACCCGCGTCTGTTTACATCGTTCAACTGGTACAATCCGAATGGTGACGTCACGCTCGATTACGGCCCGGCTTGGGAAGCGTATGCAGACCGCGACAGTTTGGGCATGGGGTGGACAGGGCAGTATGGTTATCCGGAGGGTGACGCTCGCAAGTACCAGTTGATGAGCAACAAGGAGTTTGACTTCTGGCAGACGTCGGTGGATGAGCTTTCAAACGGCATCGCGCTGGTGGACTCAGAACTGTTTAGGTACAGCGGGGGTCGTTTTCCACCGCAGACATTTTCGCGTACTGGAGTTGTGGATCCGGAAGATGCAGGGGATATTGCGAATGGATTTGACACCCGCTACTTGCTCTCGTGGGGTCCGCTCGGCATCTATGACTTTACGGATGGCGCGGGCAACGATATTTATCGTCTGAATCCGGGAGAAAGGTTCAAGATGACGATTGCGTATGTGGGCGGAGAATTCTTCCATAACCCGAATAATCCACAGACGAGCAATACGAATCTTGATACTTCGAAGTTCAGCTTTGACGATCTCAAAGACAATGCCCGCTGGGCCAAAGACGTGTACGATAACCGTATGTTTGATACGCCGATTTACAACTGGGGCTTTGACGGCGATCCGACTACAAACGATCCGGACGGATCGCAACGCGACAGCTTATTAGATACCGGTGACGGCTGGTATGGTGAAGACGTTGGACGGGACGGAAAGTACGGCGTAATTCCGGTTGGCGTGGACAGCATCGAGATTATCTATTTTGCCGGTGCAAACACGCTGGGAGCAGGTCAAGCGACTATCAATGTCGGCTGGTACTCAGGACCTGACGAAGGAGAACGTAATGGTCGAAATGATACAATTACGAATCCTGTTTTGACAGGCCGCACACCGTTCCCTGTTACAACTGAAGACGATATCGTTCCGCCGGATTTGGTTTATGCTTTTAACGTATTCCATCCGTTACAGCTTGGAGCATGGGACATGGGTTGGATGTCAGGCAACGGTATTCTCGACTTTGGCGATGGTATTCCTGACTTCACGGGTCCGCCGCCGCCGCCGATTCCGTCCTTGATTGATTGTGTGCCGAATACCTATAATGCGGCCCAGCACTCGGGTGGTATCGTGAAGAGACCGGAAGGGAATTGCGCTACCGGCGGTTTAGGTTATGAACTTCGTGATCGGGAAGTTATCTTGCGCTGGTCGAAGTCATCATCTGAATCCCCGACGTATCGTGATCCGTTTAGCCGTCTTCAGGACTTTGAAGGTTATCGTTTGCACGCGGCCACAGTGAACCAAGAGAACAACTACGAACTGTTGGCACAATTTGACGCAGAAGATTATGCGTACTTTGCTGATGGTACAGACTCGTTGATGACAGTGCCTGTCCAGACTTCAGACCCGACGAGAATTCTTGATTGGGGTAACGATTGTGATGAGACGACAATTGATGCCGATGGCTCGCAGGGCGACGGAATCTATGATTGCGGTCCGGAGACAATTGAGATACTCGGCATTCGCGGACATCGTGGCCCGGTCGGTCCGAACACCGGCTTTGGCGAAATCACCAGCCCGTACCCGGGAATTTACGAATACCACATTCCGGCTCAAACGTTGGCGCCGCGCTATTACGCAATTACGGCGTTTGACTTTGGTGATCCGAAATCCGGTTTGACGACGCTGAGTACGCGCGCAACGGCGAACGCAGTGTTGCTGGCTCCGGCGGGATCGGCGAAACGCGAAGTTACCGTTGTGCCGAATCCGTATCGTGCTTATCAAGATTACACATCGGATTATCGCGGACAATCTTGGGAGAACCAGAACGACGGAACGCGCGACTTCTACCCGCAGGTGGACCGCCGTATCGAGTTCATGAATCTTCCGGAACGCGCGTTGATTCGTATCTTTACAACTGCCGGCGACCTTGTGCAGGTGATTCCTCACAACGAAGACGGCGATCGCAGCTCGTGGGCCAGCTTGAATTCTGAGAAGTGGGATTTGAATTCCCGCAACAATCAGCAAGTTGTGTCCGGTCTCTACTTGTTTAGCGTCGAGGATATGGCAGACCATACGATCTCGACCGGCAAGTTCGTCATTATCCGATAATTCACCCCCTTCTCCCTGTAATAGGGGGAAGCAAGCTCCATAGACGGAAGGATGTGCACATGAAGCGTTGGCGACTATTCGGACTGCTTATGGCCTGTCTGATTGCTCCCTCGATGCTGTGGGCTCAGGCAAAGGTCGGCACCGCCGGCGTACAGTTTTTGAAAATTAGCCCGTCATGCCGCGCGGTTGGCATGGGTGAGGCTTACGTGGCGGTTGCCAATGACGCCAGTGCGATCTGGCACAATCCGGGCGCGCTGGCACGTTTGGAAAAACCGGAAGCGGTAGTCAGTTGGATTGACTACGCTGCCGGAATTCAATATGGCTATCTGGGCGTCTCGCAGCCGGTCGAGAAATTGAAAGGCACGATGGCGGCCTCAGTCAGCTATTTGACGACGGACGAGATGAAGGAGACGACTCCTGAGCGTCCTGACGGAACGGGCCGAACGTTTACCGCAGGCGATTTGGCTGCCGGTATTTCGTACAGCCAGATGCTGACGGACAAGTTCTCGGTCGGTGGCACGGTGAAACTCGTTAGCGAAATGCTGGCGGATAAATCTGCCACGGGTTGGGCGGCGGACGTCGGCACATTTTATGACACGGGTTGGAAAAGCGTCCGCATCGCGATGTTGACGTCGAACTTCGGCCCGGACATGAAATTTGTCGAAGAGGGATTCCCGCTGCCGATGAACTTCACATTCGGCGCGGCGATGTATGTACTGAACTCCGGCGATCGTGAATGGTGGAACGGCTCCGATTCGCTCGGCACGCATTCGCTGTTGGCTTCGATGGCTTGGTCGCATCCGAACGACAACCTTGAAGTTTATAACTTCGGGTTGGAATATGGATTCATGAACACGGTGTTCCTGCGCGCAGGCAAGAAGTTGAACGGTTGGACGCGAAAGTCGTGGGACGAATACCGCAACACGATCAACGCGGGCGAAGACGCAACGAGCGACAATCCGTTTTATGAGTTCCCGCTGTTCAGCCGTAACGGCACGTTTTTCGGCAACGGCGCGACGATTGGCGCAGGCTTGAACCTCCCGAAGGCCGGTTTGACAGTTGATTACGCATTTACCGGCGTTTCATTCCTTGAAAATATCCACCGCTTCTCGCTCGGCTATCGCTTTAACAAGCGGTTGCTGTAATCTGCGGAGAATACAATGTCCCGAATGACTAAAATACTTTTGTTCGCCGGATTGCTGATCAGCGTTTTTGCAGGCTGTGACAGATTCACGGACACACCTGAAAACGAGAATCAAGCTCCGACGGTGCGGTTTGTCAACTTCCCGGAAGACAGCACGCAGTTTTCATATGCCCCGATTGTATATTGGCAGGGGTTCGACCCGGACGGTTTTGTCAACGGGTTTGAGTTCTATGACGATATCTCGGCTGAAGGCTTGACGGCTTATCGCGCGGGTGAAGCGGCGTTTCAGGCTTACCTTGCGAGTATTCCCAATACGGTCTGGACTTTTACGGAGAATGCAAGTCAGCAGATATTTTTGCTGACGGAAGTGGGTGAAGTGACGGAGCATGTGTTCCTTGTGCGCTCCGTAGATAACCTTAATTCTCGCTCGAGTATTGCAGCCCGTACGTTCTTCCGCACGAACCAGGCGCCGTACGCTCCGAAGCTTCGTTGGGCGGAGAGCGACACGGTTGCGTATTTCGTAAATGAAGCGATTCCCGATACGCAGTTAGTGGGCGATACGATCTCGATCACTTATACGGGTATCCGTATCTTGTGGCAAGGCAGCGACCCCGACTCGCGCGCATCGAACATTATTCCGCTGCAATTCAGCTATGCGCTGGTGAATTCGTTGGGCGACTCGATTGCACTGCCTGTGCGCGACGACAGCAACCATGTTGTTGGAATGCGAGAAGGCTGGAGCAATTGGGGCGGTGAGACGCAAATTGCATTGTATGGTTTGGAATCAGGGAACTACACGTTTTTCGTGCGGGTCCGTGACGACGGCTTTACGGAAGCGGACACGATGGGAACGGCGACGTTTACAGTTGTGAAGCCTGTGTTGTCGCGGATGCTTTTGATTGTGGATGAGAACAAGCCGCCATCAGCAATTGATTTGCAGCGCGGTGGTATCAATTCTGATACACTGAAGGCGTTCTACGACCGAGTATTGCCGGACGCAATCGATATCGCAAATACGTTGGCTCCGTTAGCGCAACCAGCGGGATCACCGCCGATCCGTCATTTTGATATGGATAGTGTCGTTTGGTTGGACAATCGCAATGGCAACATTCTTTCTTACGACTACATCAGCCAATTCGCGGCGGTGTGGGTGATCAATGACGACAACATTCAGTCAGAGAGAACAGGTGGCGCGGACGGATCGGCCGCCGCTTACAATAAGGTGATGTCCGACTACATGGACGTCGGCGGAAATGTGATGTTGAGTGGCCGCCGAGTGTTCAACAAGTCAAATGCGCTCGGACCGGGCAACCCGGCAACAAATTCTTACTTGCGCGACTACTTCAATATCTTCGTTGTTCGTCCGAAGTCGGTGTACAACCCAGCGCAGCCTGCACAGGCCGGTATCGCCGATTTCGCGGGTGCCGTTGCCGGAGATCCTCAGTGGCCGGATTTGGATATTGACACATCGATGATCAATCGCTTAATCTATACGAACCAGCACGTGACTTATCCTCCGGAAATTGAGTATTTCGGACGTTCGACCGCGCCGGCGAGTTTTGACTTTGCAACGACGTTGTACAACTACAGGTCAAGCACGAGTGATCCGGAACTCTATCCGAATTTCATTGAGAACTATGATTGCGCAGTGGATACAGCGCTTTCGACGGCCACGACGGTGGCATTGATTCCGCAAGATGAAACTCTGCCGCTGCTTCAGGCCTCGACGATTCGCAACGTGACGCGCGGCGTGAATGCCGACTTTATTGAAGTGCGCAACGTTGGCACCAACATTCTTGCTCCGAAGTGGCGTATCTTCGCATCAATTCCGATTGAAGCAGGCGAATGGCAGACGGCAGACGTGCTGGAAGTGACCTATCGGTTTATTCCGCTTTCAGCGGATCACGATGAACCGATCGCATTGAACTTCATCAAGTACGATGGCACGATTGATATCGAGATTATCGGCGATCAAATCCGCACGACAATTCGCGCCACGCCGAAGTTCCGCAGCTGCTATTTCTCGTTCCCGTTTGCTTACATGAAGAACGACCTTTACGCCCATCCGTTCTTGGGTGAGGTTCCTTCGGTGAGTTTGTTGATTGCCAACCAACTCATCTTCTTCAACCAGAATCTTGATTTTGTATTCGACAACAGATAGCAGTTGTTGACAGAAACATGAAAAAAGGGCCGCGGAACATTGTGCCGCGGCTCTTTTGCATAAAACCATGCAAATAGACAGATCATCACGCACCGTCTTAATTCTCTGGTCACTTGTGATGCTGGGATTGTCCTTGTGGCTTCCGGCAGGCTATTGGACGATTGATGACGGCGTCAAATCCATTGCGGCACAGCGCGGCGAGTCACCGTGGAGCAGTCCGATCAAGGATGATTCGCTCCGCGCAAAGCTGTTGAATCCAGCGGACTACCCGGTGTTTGTTCCGCCGTTCGCTGAGCGGATAGAGAATGGAGTTGAGCCCGGATTCTCTCCTTATGCAAGACTTCTTGCGCGGATTGAATCATTGATGTCCCGTCGCGCTCTGATGGTGGCAACCACATTGATTGCTCTTGGGGTGGGGTGGACTCTCTACGGAGCGGGATTGGCGTGGGGTTTTCTTCTCTTGCCTTTGACGTTCTATGGCCTTGTGCCGTGGGAGCATGCATTGGCATTGTGTTTTTCAGTGACCGCGCTGATTGCGATTTTTATGAAAGAGGGTGGAAGTCCGGCGTCTGCGATATTCAACGGGATGTTATTGGCGTGCGCGGCGGCGCTTCGGCCTGAACATAGTTTGTTATTGCTTGCCGGAATTTTGTTTCTGTTTTTGAATCAGCGAAGCAAGGAGGGCGCGCTCACGGCAGTCGCTGGAGTAGTCGCACTCGGAGCGTTGTTTGTGATTGCCGGCGGCGATGAGATGCTTCGGCAATCCATGCTGAATCAAACGATTGGAGTATGGTCAGTCGAAAGTCGAGTGCAAGCGGTGATTGATACCGTGTTCGCAATTGGCCCGTCCGTCATTTTGTCGGTGTTCATGCTCGTGCTGCTGCTCTTGGCGCTCTCTGTGCTCGACAAACCTAATACGCCGCGCTTGCTGTCTATTATCGCATGGGGCGGAGTGGCGATGTTTATTGTGGTGGCGGTGCGCGTCGTTTGGAGCCGGAGCTATCCACCGATTGAAATGCTCTCGACCGGTTCAATTGCCTTCGCGATGCCGTGGCTATTTTGGCTGTTTACAAAACGGGAAATCTGGAAAACAAAAGCGATGGCTTATGCCACCGCCGTGTTGGTTATTGGTATATTGCTGCTGCCGCAATCTGCGGGAATGCACTGGGGGCCGAGACTATTATTGTTTTGCGCTCCGCTGTTTGTCATCGCGCTCTATCAGGCGAATCTGCATTTGACAAAAGCGTTTGCGGCATTGGTCGTTCTCGCTTTGGCTCAGTCGGTGCATTCAGGCGTTGTTGTGGCGTCACGATTCAGAGAAACTTCTGATCATGAAACGCGGCTGCGGCCGCTTGTAGGTTCACCGCTGATTACCACGACGCGCGCGCAGGCGATAGATTTAGCCGGATTGTGGGACGAGAACGATTTCTTTGTGGCCAACAATCCAAACGACCTCAAACGGCTGTTAGTTGAGTTCTATTTGCTGCGCCGGGACAGCGTGTGGCTGCACCAAATGCCCGCAGAAAGTTTGATGTTCAAAACGTTCCCGAATAACCGACCGGTTTGGCCGCATCAGATGAGCTTGATCAACTGCGGAACGCTCTATCGTTCGCAATGGCAGGTTTACAAGATTGTGATGAACCGGGCAGATCCGGAATGGATTCCGCTGCTCGAACAGGCGGCCGACCGCTCGATGGGGGCGGGTGATCTTAAGCGCGCGCTGTTTCTGCAGGACGACGTTTTGCGAATCAATCCGCAGCGGGCCACGGCCTATTCCAACATGGCATTGATTCTGGCGCGAATGGGAAAGACAGCGGAGGCCAAACGTGCTGTCGAGAATGCGCTTGAATTGGATTCTACTTTGACTCAGGCGCAAGATTTGGCACGAGAGATTCAGAAGCTTGAATCTGGCGCAGCAGAGTAAGTGCGGGTTCGTAGTCAGGTTGAAAATGCAGCGCACGGCCCAAGCACTCGCGCGCGGCGGCTTCCTGATGATTTTGGCCGAAGGCGACGGCGAGGTGATAAAAGCTCTGCGCTGACGGCGCGATGGCGGCACACTCTTTCAAGGGAATTTGAGCAGTGACAGGATCTCCGTCGCGGAGAAAACGTTTGCCGCGTTCGAGCAGGAGATGCGAGAGATTTGCGCGAATATCCACATTGCTGGTGTCGGTATTGAAGCCGCGATGATAAGCGTCAAGTGCGCTGGCGGTGTCTTGCTGTTGTTCGAGCACCGAGCCGAGATTATTCCACGCCGCGACGGCGCGCGGATTTTGTTTCACCATGTCGAGCAGGATTGTCCGCGCTTCGGGGAGATTGTTGGCGCGCTGCTCGACCACGGCGCGATTCAACATCGCTAAATCACGCGAACCGGGGTCTGATTCAGCGAGTTTGAAACTTGTGCGAGCCTGATTGAGGTTGCCCAGCGCGAGATAGGCGTTGCCTTCCATGTAATGAGCTGAACCAATGTTGGATTCGCGAACATTATACGGATTGATGATGGCGAGAATGAAGACCGCGATTGCAACTATTCCGGCTTTGGTTTTTTGCGGTTTGGTGAAGCTGTTCCAAACGGTCACGCCAACACCGGCGAGCATACAGAGCCACGGCACAACGGGCATCCGGAAGCGGCTGGCGATAAAGAATAGAATGACGCTTGCGGCATAGGTCAGCACGAGCCCACAGAGCAGACGAGCCTCTGTTTTCCAGAAGGCTAACACGGCTAACGGCAACAAAAGGGCGAAATTCAGCAGAATCAGCAGTGTGAGGCCCGGAGTTTGCCCTGCAAAGTAGACTATATGTTTATTATTTGAGACCTCGAAACGGTTGAAAAACAGCAGGGCCTTTCGTACCATTAACTTAAGCCCGTGCCCGGGCTGTTCAGCGAGGAAGCTTTTCCCCTTGTCATAGTAGAAGTCCGACATTCCACCGGGGCCGAGGTCGCGGTGAGATTCGCGTTCTGCAATGGCTTGAGCCTGATCGAGCGTCCAGAAACGATCTGCTCCGGGGAGGATGGACGAGATGCCATCGGCTTGGGGGTTATTGCCGATCCAGAAGTTGACGCCGCCTTGTGTGACAATGAGCACCGGCTCGTAACCAAGTTTCCAATTGGCGAATGTGATTGGGGCGATGGGCAAAGCAAGGCCGATGAAACTTGTGATGGCGAAGCGGAGTGAGGTGGTTTTCCAAATTGGCCAGAGCGAGATTGCAATTGCGACGGGCGCAACAAGCAGAAAATTGGGGCGGGTGATCGAAGCCAAACCCCACATCAGACCGCAGATGAGAGCTTGTTTTGTGGTCAGGGATTTTCGGAGCGCCAAAGTACTCCAGCCGACCAAGACGGCCATGAGCATTTCGAGGCTTGTGGAGAGAATCTCGGCGCTGTAGAAGATGACCATCCCATTGACGGCGAACAGGATTCCGGCGACTCGCGCGGCGAGTGTACCGAAGTAGTTTTGAGCGACGCGATAGAGTATTGTGAGCGTCGCCATTTGCAGAATCAGATTGAGCAGTCTGGCCCAGAGCAGATCGTTGTCCACCAGAGCATAGACTGCTCCAAGCAGCCACGGATAGAGCGGCGCGCGAAACAGGGGCCACGGCCCGAAATCGCCGTTGGCGACGCGCTGGGCGGCCTCGTGATACCAGAGCGGATCAACCGCCGGAGCGAGGAAAGTCGGGCTGTGAGCGGCATTGTAGATATGCCAGACTCGCAGCAGCAAGGCAAAAGAGAGGCTTAACCACAGCCATAAGTGTTGTCGGACTTCAACCTGTAGCTTTAAGTTATTAATATTGTTTGCCCAAGTTTTTTTTTTCAACAGTTTGACTCCTCTTGCCTAATAACCCAATTGGGTCTATTATGCTCCTGACAGGCTACCGCCAATAAACTATGGTAGCCAAAGTAGAAGCAAAATACAAGGAGTCGGGCCATGAAACGGAACACAGCAAGCATACTGGCGGGATGTTGGGTACTTGGTTTCTTTGTGTACGGGGAAACGGCACTGGGGCAGTGCAATTTCAATGCAGACAAGGCTGACAGTGATTGCGAGCAAGTCTCAGTCGCAGATTGTGATCTTGTTACTTTATCTGAGTGCACTCGTGGTGAGTTCACTATTCCCTGTAACGGAACATACGAACTCAAAGCATCTGTAAGCTGCGCAGGCGGAGGGTGCCTTTCTTGCCAATCCTGTGTCAGGTTGTATAAGCTCGATGGGGCAACAGAAATTCTAGTAGAGTCAGTCGAAAGCAATAACCCGAATGGCCACGGCTGTCCAAATACCTGTTCGCAGAGCAAGAATGTCTCGTTGGATTCTGCTAACGATTATGTAATATATGTTTGCAAGTTACAATGTCCTTCCACGTTAGACCCTTCGTGCGAGGATATTTGCTCAACAAGTTGCACTGCATATGGTTGTTTGCGAATTGGTACGGGTACGTGTCCATAATTCAAACAGTTTAGGAGAAGAAATGGTTAAAGGAGCTTTTCGCATGATTGCGGCAATAATGTTTGGTTTCACTTTGCTTGCCGCAAGCGGCTTAGCATATGCTGCGGATATGTCGCCATTATTACCCGCTATCATTTCTTCATCTGTTGTTGATTCCAAACCCATCTCGGTTATTGTGTTTCTTGACTCACGGTTAACGATGGACGAAGTTTATCCAGAAGCGAAGTCACGAAACATGAATGAGCGTCGAGCTTTTGTTGTTGATAGATTGAAAGAACGATATAACTCAATGAGTCGTGATGTTTCCGAATACATTTCGAATCAAGAAAAACTTGGGAACGTCTCTCTTTACAGACCATTGTGGATAATAAATGCAATTCGGTTGACCGCAACGGCTGAAGTGATAACCAAGATAGCTCGTGATTTTCCCGAAGTGGTATACGTTGTTCATGACCCTTTGTACAATAACACTTTGGACATTGGATGGGGAGTTTTTGAGACAGGGGCCCCACAAGTTTGGTCCACCTTTGGAGCTAAAGGAGCAGGAGTCTTAATTGGACATAAGGATTCGGGAGTTAACTTCCTCAATTGTTCTAAGTTTGATGGCCGGATATGGTTCAATCCTGGCGAGGACTTAAATGGAAACGGCACGCTTGACGCAGGGGAAGCGAACGGAATTGACGATGATGGCAATCGCTACGTTGACGATTTCTATGGCTGGAATTTCGACGAAAACAACAACGATGTCTCAGATCGAGATGGTCATGGTTCACTGACATCGTCCGTGATTTGTGCAAACTTGACAGGAGTGTGCGACACAACGAGTATGGCCCCAGAAGCAAAGCTTGTAATTCTAAGTGGCTATAGAAGTCAAGGTGCCGTGCTTGAATCGAGTCAGTATGCAGTTGAGAACGGAGTAAACGTTATTTCTGCGAGCCTGAGCTTCAAACAAAGTGAGTGTCAAGAAAACGAACTTAGGGAATGTCCAAATAGAGTGGCACATCGTTGGGTGGCTGAGATGGAACTTGCTGCGGGGATTATTCACGCAAATTCAACCGGAAACGAAGGGTTAGGAAATCCTCGACCGTTGTCAACGTCGTGTCCATCAGACTGCCCTCCACCTGCGATGACGGAAGCGCACTGGCAGCAGGGGGGTGTAAGCTCAATAGTTTCTGTAGCCGCATATGTTTCAAATGGAAATTTCTATACCGGAAGTGGAGTCGGCCCTGCCGCTTGGTCACGTGATGATATTTGCGTGCATGAACGAGTACCGTGGTGTGGACCGCAAGGTAGCCTGAGTTCATATCCCGATGAATTGAACGACTACCCATATGCAAACGGGAATCACGGATTGCTCAAACCAGACATCACTGCTCCTTCCTCAGTCACTGCTGTTACCGCAAATTGCGGGTGCGGGAGTGTGTGTTGCACATCCGGTGCGACTCCGCACGTTGGTGGAGCGCTGGCCATTATCTACTCTGCTTTCCCGGGCATTTCGCCTGAAGAAGCATATCAAGTATTGGTTAACGGCGCATTAGATGCCGGTGATCCCGGTCCCGATACGACGTGGGGATTTGGCAAGCTGAGATTGCTTCCGGCGATTCAACATGGTGACAACACACTCGGTTCAGTGGCAGGAAACGTAACGAGCAACGGTCAAGACCTCGAAGGTGTGCGTGTCTCTGTGGAGGGAGCAAATCCCGTTTGGACTGACGCAGACGGTAACTATGAATTGTTTTTGCGGCCCGGAACCTATACGGGTTTGTACGAGAAATTTGGATATCAAACGGTCTCACGCAACATCAATATTGTTGCCGGACAGGTCGATGATGGGAGCCTGACTTTGAATATGTCGGCGAATGCGTCCCTCGTGATGACAGTTGTTGATCAATTCGATGTTCCAATGCCGGGTATATTGGTAGAGCATCCGCTCAGCGGCATATCGCTTTACTCAGATGCGAACGGTCAAGTAACATTTGGAACGATGTTCGACGGTGTTCAGGAATTTCAGGTTGCTCAGAATACAGAAGTTTATGAGCACACGGTTCACCACATCACGCTGACCGCCGGAAACAACACCACAGAACTTGCTCTCGTTCCGTCGGCGGCATTTGGTCCAACGGGGCCGGACGAGTACGGATACTATGCCTATGATGATTTAGACGCTGGTGGCCCAACATATGACTGGGTGGAGATTGCGGGAGGATTGGGAACAAATCTGAATTTGAGCGGCGACAGTTTTGTCATGCAAACGCTGCCGTTTCAAATGCAGTTCTATGGTAATCAATCAAATTCACTTGCCATCTCTTCAAACGGAAATATCATAGTTGGAGGGCCGGGCAGTAATGATTGGGGCCGTTGGCCGATCCCTGCACCATCCGCGCCGAACAACTACATCGCCGTTCTCTACCAAGACTATAGACCAGAGGGCGGCGGCGGAGTTTGGTACTACTACGACCAAGCGGCAGGTCGCGCCATTATTCAATGGGAAGACGTGCCGGAGTATTTCAACTACGGAAGAGCGACGTTCCAAATCCATATATATGATCCGTCGGTGAACCATGACCACCTCGGCAATAGCGTGATTGAGATGCACTACGCGGACTTTGTGGACAGATTTGACGCGACAACAGGTATCGAGAACGCCGATGGCTCCGTTGGCTTGGAATACAGCTTCAACCGCTACTACGGAGCCGGTTCGACGCCGATTCGTGCGGGGCGGGCGATTCGATTCACGACAGATCAGGCAAATGCCGTTGACGATGATCCGATTGGGTTGCCGAACGAGTATGCGCTGTTACAAAACTATCCGAATCCATTTAACTCACAGACTACGTTCCGGTTCAACATTCCGCAAGCCGGTCAGGTTGTGCTGAAACTCTATGATATTACCGGGCGCGAAACGGCCACGCTGTTTGATGGTGTGAAACAGGCCGGGGCGCATTCGGTGAGCTTTGATGCAACCGGGCTTTCGACTGGGATTTATTTTGCCCGGATGGAAGCGAATGGCAACATCGTTGGGGCGAAAAAGGTGCTGTATTTGAAGTAGCGGCAGACCCCCCCTAACCCCCCCGTGAACGGAGGGGAATCAGAATATGAAAAGCCCGGTGCATTGCTGCATCGGGCTTTTGTTATTTCGAGGCCACGCTCGCGGGGTGGCTTACTCGCAAATTAGTTAAGCGGATTTGCTCAAGTGAAGACCGTCCATGGCCTGCTTAAGCTGATCCAGAGAAAAGGGCTTCTCAAGGAAGGCTTCAGGTCGTGGCGGAGCCATGTTCAGGGCCGCCTTATAGTGAACCCAGCCGGTGATCAGGATGACGGGCATGTTGGGGTCACTGGCCTTGATGTCTTTGAGGAGCAGCAATCCGTTGCGATTCGGCATATGAATGTCCGAAATGACTAACGCGGGGTGCTGCTGCTCAAAGGCCGCGTAGGCCTGATCGCCGTCCTCGGCAAGAATTGGTTCGTATCCCAGTTCCTGAACGCACTGCGCCAGCATCTCAAGCATATGTCTATCATCATCAACTACCAAGCACTTAGCCATTTCCAATCCCGTCTAAAATCGAATTCCGGAGCGAAATATAGTGCACAGAAAAAAGCAAACGATGTGCCGGGTGTTTTGGGTTAATGAGGTGTGGTACGGAGAGGCTAAAGTAATTGGTCTGGCTAATCGTTGTCCTCCTTGGGATTATGGTTTTGGAGAGGAGTAACACGATTCAAACAGCGGTGTTGACGGTTGACGACCCCCCTGTTGATATGTTGATAAGTTGAGTATTATCATGGTTTTTTCAGGCTTTCGGGAGGGAAGTTAGAAAGGACTTAGTGAAACTTTACACAAGGGAAAAGCGTTCCTAAGATATTGAGTCTCAAGGGAATTGTGAGGTGCTAAATCCTTACAATTCAAGAGAAATGACTTGCTTTTCGGGTTAGATAGTTCTATATTTGCGCAAGTTCCGCAAAGGGAAATCAAGGAGATTAAGTACATGTTTCTTCGCAAAGTTTGTTTTTCTGCATTGTTGCTGGCCCTCGTAGTTCTGCCGGCAACGTCGCACGCTACGGTTACGCGTGTGATCGGTTTGGGTGGCGCTGACGCCAATTACATCGTCCGTGACGCCTTCAACTCGACGGTTTGGCCGCAACTCGTCAAGCACTACGGCATGCAGTCCGGTATGGAAGTCTATGGCGACGGCGAGAACGGCTGGGACGTTCAAAAGGCATACGTGAACTACGATTTCGGCGATGAGAAGTCGGTTCTGCAGTTTGCGCTCGACAAGCTGAATCGCCGCAATTACGGTATGCTTGCCGACAACGAGTTGTCAGGTCTTGACGACGTCGCCGGTGGCTACAACAAGCTGAACATTACCTACGGCCGTCCAATGGGTGATGACATGCTTATTGGCGCCGCGCTGCATTTCGCAGGCAAGAGCTACACGACTGACGCTGATGGCGGCGACATCGATGATTCGTACAGCGAAATTGGCCTGTTGCTTGGTTTGACCGCGATGCAAGAGAAGCTTGACGTTTCGTTGGGTTTCCGCAGCGGCGGTTACACGGTTGATCACGGTGGCAATACGTTGGCTGAAGCTGACGGCGCGAGCGACATTATGATCGCTGGTCGCTACTGGCACGAAGCGAGCGAGACGTACACAATCGTCCCGAGCCTCGCGATTGGCATGCACACAGACAATGCCAAAATGGGTGACGCTGCGCACGAATACAGCAGCAGCATGTTCCGTTTGGGCGTTGGCAACAACTGGACGCCGAAAGAAAACCTGCTGGTCATTTCCGAGCTTGGTCTGCGCAGCATGGGTCAAACCATGAAGCCGGACGGCGGCGACGAAGCCACGGATTCACAGTCTGACATTTTCTGGCGAATTGGTGTTGAGTCCGAAATCTTCGGATGGCTCTGGGGCCGCTTCGGCGCCGAGCGCGATTGGCGTGGCGTGACGGAAGAGTCAGAGCTTGGCAAGCCGGAGTATTCATCGAGCGTTACCAGCACCTACGTTGGTGCGACGACTCGCTGGAACCGCTTCCAGGCTGACTTGCTTGTCCACCCGTCGTTCTTTGGTTATGGCCCGAACTTCCTGTCCGGTTACACCGACATGATCTTCACGAAGGCTTCGATCAAGATCAACTTCGACAAGCAGTAATTCGCGCATAGCGAACAAGGTTAGAGTTAAGGCGGGGCGACTGGATGGTCGCCCCGCTTTTTTTGTGCACGCTCTTTGCTCTATTAATTGCGATTAACCATGAGGAGCGACTATGGCGCGCAACATCCTTGCACTCTGCATTGTGCCGTTGCTGATTATCGTCAGTGCGTGCGAAGAAGACACCGCAGAACCGACTGTTGGGAATCCGACGATTACGTTGTTGACCCCAACGGAAAGTGAACTCAGCGGGGTCGTGACAGTTGAGGTTTTCGGGCACGACGTTGAAGGTCATGCGCTCGACCGCGTGGTCTATTTTGTGGATGACGTGGCGATGTACACGGATCCGAATCCGAGTGCGAGCAGTCCGTCCAGCACATGGGAGTGGAACAGCGAGACTGTGAGCGACGGCGACTACGAAATCAAAGCCGTGGGCTATGACAACGTGGGCCGTTCGAGTGAAGCGGCGCGCGAGTTTGCAGTGACGAATGCTGACGCGGCATCCGGAGTCGTGCGCTCGGATCAACTGGGTGTGATTCGCACGCGGCACGGCGCGCAAGTTCGCGTGCCGCTCGGGGCAGTGCCACTAAGCGAGGATCAGCATAACGCGGCGATGGTGTTCTCGGTGTCTCGTGATACGAGCGCTTCGACACCACCACCTTCTGGCAAGACTCGTGTTTCAAACTACTACAGATTCACGCCGGGCGGATTTGTCTTCAGGTATCCGGTGGAGATTACTTTACCGATTCTCGAAGGCGCCGATTTGACGGGCCGTGAAGTGACGATCTACCGGATCAATCCGACGACGGGTGAATTAGAAAATTTTGCGGGCACGACTGATGCTGAATTTGGAACGATTTCGGCGCAGACGTATGAACTCTCGACGTGGTTTGCAGCGGTCTCAAATACTCCGGGTGTTGATCCGCAGGGGTGGAGTTGTATTCAGGTTTCATCCGGATCGGATGATTGGGTTTCGCTATGTGTCGAGAACTATCTCTTAGCTTTTCCGTCAAGGGATCAACTGTTCTTGCCGCAAAACGGGCTAAATGTCGTCTATGGCAGAAGTCAGTTCGGGTGGACGGAAGCAGGTCGGTGGTTTCTTCCACAGGGCACCTACACCATCTGTATGCAGAGATTGAACGATGACGGTATCTGGCAAAGGCAATCCCGATCAATCGTCCTAAATCAGCCCGCAGGTCGAACTTGGGACGGCGGAACGAACTGCAGCGCGGAATGGACGAGCTTCGTGATGGATGGCTCGATTCCACTGCCTGTGGCGGGATCGTGCCCCTGTATTCCCGAGGCTTCTATTCCGGTTGGAACAGGCGAAGTTCAGGTGACCTTGCAATGGTTCAGCGAAGCCTCAATCGATCTGGACTTGTGGGTCTATGAGCCATCGGGTGAACGTTGCTACTTTGGCCATACGACGACCGCAACAGGCGGCAGGCTTGACCGAGACAACTTGTGCGGCAACTATGAGAATGGAACGCCGGAGAATATCTTCTGGCAAACCGCACCGGATGGTGAGTTTTCTATCTGGGTCGATTGGTGGTCAGATTGCGGGAATAACATCCCACAGATGCCGTTCAATATCAGATTGGTCAATGGAGCCAACGTAGAGACGTTTGACCGGGTCTTAGGGCGAGACCAAGAGCTTGAGGTGGCACAGTTTCAAGTATTCCATGGAGCGCTGCGCGTCGCGCCTCCAGGGCGATTGTTTGAAGCGGCGCCTCCGCCTCATGTAGAGAAGCGAGAGTTGGTTGTGACGAAGTAGTTCCGAATAGAAACAGAACATCCCCCGCAAGCAGAGCTTGCGGGGGATGCTTAATAAATGGCGAAACCCCCGACCGGTGTCATTGTCGGGGGTTTCTATTGCTTCGGCTCCCTGCGATCATGGGTCCCGCGTCAGATCGCGCACAGGCCTTAGCAACTCCTGATAACGTCTAATTGTTTTGCAATCAGACTTCATGTCGTTCATTACCCCCCACACTTCGTATGATAGAGTTGTCGCGAAGTTTGTTGCACCAAAAGAGACATGCAAGATGCGAAAAAGTTGCCCGCGAGAGGCATTGGAGGCATCGCTCTTGAACTCTCTTGCGATTAGTACTTTACGGTGTTATGAGTCAGAACATAACATGGGCATGGTGGAAGTGTCGAGATTGCCAAGGGATGCGGTGAATCGGCAACATGCCAAGTGAGTATTTTCTTAAAGTAGTGTTTTGAATTGACTTTAGGGGAGAGTCAGAGCTACATTAGGCACGGATATCGTGAACGGGAGTTTCGCGATCCGGTCAACCGAGGTGAGAATTTCATTAGAGCCCCGCACCAGCCGAATCTCCCGGCGGTGCGGGGTTCGGTGCAAACAGGGGCAGTTGCATTTTGCAATGAAAAAGCCCGCCACTTGAAGGTGACAGGCTTTTGGTGGCGTCTCCCAGATTTGAACTGGGGACACACGGATTTTCAGTCCGTTGCTCTACCAACTGAGCTAAGACGCCGGAAACGAAACCGCAATGTAATGATCACCCCGGCAATTGTCAAGCCTTTTGGCGGGGTCGTATTTCAGATCATCGTGAGCTGATACTTACGATTACGCTTTTGTGCAAACTATAGCTACTATATTGAGCACAAGTTACAGAATAACAAGGTTCTGAATAAGTCAGACAGACCCATCATCCGGAACGTAAGTTCTCAAAAATCATTGCGGATAGGGGAATTGGGCAGTAACTTAAGAAGCATTGAGAAGTGTCTGCAAGTGACATAATAATAAATTGAAAATATTCGATTTAGATTGCGACAAGTCCGTGCTAAGTTGTAACCTCGCACGAGGTGAAGCTTAATCAAGAATGAGAAGAATGTTGGAACAATAGATTAGGATCGGAGGAGCATGTGAAAAACTGGAAAAGTATGTTTATCGTTCTCGCTTTGGCGGCAGCGTCATTAGCGTGGGCAGACAATCGTGGTGGACCTCAGACCCTGGACGAGTGCTCCGCAATTGCAGAGTTCAATTTGCAGCCGGGTATGGAGGAGTTCTCATATCCATTTGAAATCGACGGCGAGTCAAACGGCAATTGTGGTCGTCGCGCCGGTTCAGACGAGACTTTTGAGTTTATCGTTTCGGGCACCGGGATGTTTAGTTTTTCCGTGGATTTCAGCGGACGCGGTGCTTGGATGTACTTGACGACAGGCTGCTGTGACGGAGAGCAGATTTTCCCGCGTGGCTTGGTAGAATCTCACTACAATGTCAATTGTGTTTGGCTGGAACAGGGAACCTACTACCTGACCGTTGAAGGCGCAGGCAGCATGGAACTTTACGTCAGCGCCTGCAACAATCCGTGCAATTCACTGGGACTCGAAGACGGGATTACCTACGAAGGTACGTCGATGGTCTATGTTGAAACTGTTGACGCCAGTTCAGGTCCGGAGAATTATTTCGGGCCGTGGGAAACCGAAGGTCCGCCGTGTCAGCAGGAATCCGCAAATCCTGAAGGAAGCACAGTAGGATTTGGTTACTACAATTGGTATAACCAGGATTTCGGTTGGACGCACTTCTTCAACACAGAAGGCATTGAATGCACGGACTACACTATTGACTCCGCATGTGTCTATATTTGTGCCTACGAGAACGATTTTTGTGGCGGTGAACAGGGTCCGGCCCGTGAGGCGTCATATTGTCAGTGGGATGAAGTCTATACTGACAACGATATGTACCCGTCGGGAATATTGAATCCGGACGCATATCCCGGCAACAACCTCTCGATTTCAGAAACCAAGATTTGGGTACCGCTCTACAAATTGGAGGACGGAGTACTTCCCGTTTGGATTGATATTGACGCTTACTCCTATCAATGCGCGTGGGCTACGGAAGTTCGTTCGTCAAAGCTTGTGGTGTTCATGACATGTCGTCAGATTCCGCCGTCACCCGATGGCTATGACCTTGGTGACTTGCCGAATTTCACCGACGGTGAGCAACCGTGTTACCCGACACACACGCCAGAAAGCGGCGGACCGGCGAATGCTGTGTTCCCGGCAGAAGATCAAGTGGCTTGGTTAGGCGAATGTGTAACGCACGAGCAGTTCCCGAACACAGTTGACGAAGACGGCTGCGATGACGGTGTGTATTTCATTCCTTCTGGTCATTCGCAGGGATCATGGATGCCCGGTGAACAGGTTTGTGTTGAAGTGGCCATTTCCACTGGGCCGGGCTACCAGCAGGGTACACCGCTGTTCTTGTGGGCATGGAAAGACGGAAACCTTGACTGTGACTTTAACGATGAGTATGCCTTTGAAACAACCTATGCGACGGAGTGTATCATTCCGGGTTATCTGATCTATGCGCCCGGTCCGAACAGTTTCTTCACGCAGGAAATATGCTTCATTGATCCGGGTGTGACGGACATGGGCCGCTATGACGGACACCTCCGCTTCCGCTTGCTGTCCGCAGGTGGTGAAATTCCGGCGCGCAACGGCGATGTTCTGAATTGCACGACGGCGCAGACTTATGTGGATGATTTCCTCGGTGAGACCGAAGACTACATGATCACTGATCTGCAATTGCCGGTTGAATTATTGTCCTTCACAGCCTCAAGCGTAAACGGCAACATCATGCTAAATTGGGTGACTGCGACAGAGAACGAAAATGATGCGTTTGAAGTGCAGCGCTGGACCGACAATGCCTGGCATCGCGCAGGTAACCTCGTGGATGGCGCGGGTACTTCGGCCAGCCAGAATCAGTACGTGTTTGTTGACACGGACGTGACGGAAGGTCAAAGCTATCGCTACCGTCTGGTTACGATTGACGTCAACGGAAACCGGATGCCGGCAGGTGAAGTGGAGCGCGTTGTTGAACCCGTCAACACAACGGTCAATGAATTTGCGCTGCATCAGAACTACCCGAACCCGTTCAATCCGACGACGGAGATTTCGTATGATCTGGCTACCGCTGGAAACGTGAGCTTGATGGTGTTCGACCTTCTGGGCCGCGAAGTTGCGACGCTGGTGAACGGTTCACAGAATGCGGGTCGTTACACGCTGAGTTTCGATGCGACAGGTTTGCCGAGTGGTATGTACTTCTACCGCTTGCAGACGGCAGAGTTCAGCGACATGAAGAAGATGATGCTTCTGAAATAGGGGATTTCCGATCTCCCTTAATCAGACCCCCCGGCGCCTGCTCCGCGTCGGGGGGTCGTTCTTTCTGTGCAAGACTTCGATTAGTTAGATTCTTGCAGATAATCTAATATCTGTTTTTGATTTCCGGCTGAAAGATTGAGTTTCGCGCCGTACTTGGCCACATAAGTTGACCACTGGTCATCGGTATAGTCGGCGGGTTTCCGCAAAGCATGACAGGAAGCACAATTTGATCGATACAAACGTTCCCCCTCGGTCATGTTTTCTGATTTTCTGTAACCGTTGTTTGCAGCGCATCCAAGAACAGCAAGGAGCACTGTCGCAGAGAAAATTCGGAGTATCATAGATCGATGCCGGTGATGATACGAACGCGGGCGTCATCGCTTTCTTCCGTGATACCGGCAGCAACTCCGCAGGACAGCCAGAAACCGTTTGAAGCATAAGAAATAGTGGGGCCAAAGTAGCTCGCAGTCACGTTCTCTTCGTCTTCGAACTCAACTCTTGTCGTGGATTCGAGGCCGGCGACAAATTTGGAGTGAAACTCATAGGAACCACCAATGTCAAAACCGGCCTCAATTTCACTTTCCGGCGCAAAGAAATATTCGAAAACTGGATTTATCGATAGATTCCATTTTTCGACGGATTTCGCTAAAATGAACTTGGCTTCGAGTTTGTTGGGAGAAGTTGACTCGGTTTTGCGGTTATACTCTAAGTAGAGGAGGGGATCCATGAAATACTGCCCAACTTCTCCAAAGCGATAGCGGGTACGAAGTTGCCAGGAATCCCAAACCATGCTCCCACCCTCGTTTTGCGCAAAGATCTCGTACAACGAGGCATCCCAACGCGATGTCAGGCCATGTTCGATTTCGATGCGGTATTCATTTTGATCTACTTCACGGAGCTTAGATGTTTGGTAAAACTCGAGTTCTGTGTTTCCCTGCGGCATCGTCTGGTACTGATAGGTCCAGACGTAGAAGCGGCGGTCAGCGCGAGCTGATGTTGCCGTTAGTGATAATGTCGCACACAAAAGAATGAGGGTTTGAAGGCGAAACATACAACGAGGACTCCAATTTGATTATGAAAAACATGTATTTGCAAGCAAAACAGCACTTACTTGAATTATGTTTTAATCGTCTAACATTGAATATGAATAATAAACGAATTTTCGATACAATTGTCAACTATAAAAACTATTAATGTGGGTTCATGGGGCATTGTGAAGAATCTAATCGTCGTTTGTCTTTGGCGGGATTGTGTTGTAAATTAGGGTATCAAACCCTTGGAGGAGGGAACGATGCGAACCACACTATTGATCGTATTTGCTGTTGCAGTTTTGCAGTGGGGTTGTGAGCGCGACAAAAGCATCACAGGCGCGACGGCATCCAGTCAAGTTGTGTCCTTTTCTGACACAGCCTTTGAGAATGCAGTTCGGGCGGCTCTGCACGAGCCTACGGAACCGATAACCGTCGGCGATCTGGAAGGATTGACCCGGCTTGACGCGCACGCATGGGGGATCAGAGACATAACGGGAATCGAGAACATGCGCTCGCTGTCGTATCTCGATTTGCGGAGCAATGCGTTGGACAGTATTCCCCAGATTGCAACACTTACCACGTTAGATTCGCTCTACTTCGACTTCAACAACGTGCAGGACATTGCCCCACTGGCAAACCTACTCAGTTTGAAGGCGCTGAGTTTTGCCGGAAACGGCGCGAGCGACATAAGTGCGATTGCCAATAGTCAGTTTTTGCAGTATCTGAGCGTTCGGAACAATGGAATCACTGATATGGCGGCTCTGCATACTTGTCCGCAGCTTCGCTCCTTGCATATCGGCGGAAATCCGACATCTGACATTGGGTTCCTTGCGGACTTGCATTTGCTTGTTACATTTGAAATGAGTGGTTGCCCAGTGGAGAGCCTTGATCCGCTTGCATTAGTACCCAATTTGCGCGACTTGTACATGGACGACTGCGCGGCGGCTGATTTTTCGCCTCTGAGCGGACTGCGGTTTCTCGAAAACCTTGTCATTACACAAAGCAGTCTGAGTTCTCTCGAACCGTTAAGGAACTTGACCGCGCTCACTTCATTGCAATTGAGCACGAATCAGATTGCCTCGATCGAACCGTTGCGCAGCATTTCGTCGCTTCGGTCGCTGTCATTATCAAACAACCTGATTTCGGACATTTCAGATTTGGCCAATTTGAACGAAATCTATTATCTTGATCTCAGCAACAATCAGATCGCATCTGTTGATGTTTTGGAAGATATGGGCGCACTTGAGTTCGTATATTTGTCAAACAACTTGGTTAGCAGCGTGCGTGCGCTCGATCTGAACAGCGGGTTGTCGGAGTTTGATGAAGTCTATTTGTACAGCAATCCGTTGTCAGACAGTTCGCGGTTTTATTGGATTCCGCGGATGCAGGCACGCGGCGTCGAAGTATATTATCAGTAACTGAAGGGCGCATTGCGTGCGGCATTGGCTGATAACGACGACGCTGAACAATAATCTGCTGAAGGCAAAACTGCCGCCGCTGTTGGCCGCCTTGCCTGATCTTGAAATTACGTTTGTATCCGATCGCGTCGGACCGCCGATGGAGCGGGTTAGGTGGGTCGTTCCGCCATCGTGGCTGCGCAAATTGACGGGCCGGCTGATTTCGCGCGAGATTGTTCTTTGGAAGGAAATTTCCAATCGGAAGATCGAGCGGGTGATGGTTTACAATGCCGTACCGCACCTCATGTTGGCGCATCCGGCGGCGCGGTTTTTCAAAAAGAAACTCGACGTGCATCTGATTGCCGGCAGACTTGATCTTGATTTTGCGGGCAGACCGGACGTGATGGTGAACCGGGTGGTTCGGAGATTGAACAATCCGAAATGGATTGAGAGTTGGGTGCGCCGGATCGCATTTGGATATTGTGACCGATTATTTGTCCCGGGTTGCCGCGCCCGGGATTTTCTGCTCTCTTGTGGAGTCCAACAGCACAAGATTGTGGATATTCACAGTGCGGTGGATCCGAATGTCTATTGCAGCGACGGACGGACGCGGGATATTGACGTCTTGATCATTGCCAATCTGCAGAAGCGGAAACGGCCCGAACTAACGGTTAAGATTCTGGAAGGAGTCTTAGCGAAGAAGGCCGATGCAAAGTTCGTTTGGATCGGCGATGGGCATATGCGCGATGAAGTTCGGAGCCTGGTTGAAAACTCGACGATTCGCGGCGCAACCGAGCTTGTGGGGCACACGGATGACGTATTGAGCTACGACCGCAGAGCGAAAGTCTATTTGCTAAACTCGATTTCAGAGGGATTATCTTGCGCGACGATGGAAGCGATGGCTGCCGGGGCCTTGCCGGTGACGAGCGATGCGGGGGATATGGCGGAAGTCGTGCGGACGGGCGAGACGGGGGAGTTGATCCTTGATCACGATAGAGCGGAGCCGTACGTGGATGCGATTTGCAGATTGCTTGCGGACGATGCAGCGCGCAATAGACTCGCCGCTGCCGGACGAGAATTGATCATCCGAGAACACAGTTTTGAAGCGGTAACGAATGCTTGGCGGGAATTGGATTCAGCTTCACGGTAGATTGTAATTCAAAGATTGAGAATAGAAACGGGGCGCCCCTTGCGGAGCGCCCCGTTTTGATTTGCTAAGCGAGGTTGGTTTTTACTCGCACTGCATTGTCACGACGTACTTCTTGAAGTTCGTGAACCCGGCCGGAGCAGTCCACGATTGTGAACCTGCGGCGAAGAACTGTGTTGCTTCAAGGGTGTAGTCAGGATCGGCGCCGTTGTTCGGATTATCGTCCGCGTTCGGGTTCGTCGTGCTGTAGATGTAGTAGGTTCCGGCTTGCGGCGCGGTGAAGTTCAACCACGCGGAAGCGTTACCCGGCGCAAGATAGACGGTCAAGTTGTTGACCGGATCGTGCGGGAAGCACGGAGCCAAGCACAGCGAGAGATCAAACGTCTGAGCGGCTTGCAGAACACCGTTGGTGTAGAGCAATGAGCTGCCGCCGGAAGAGCCGCCACTGCTGCCCCAGAGGAAGCGGCAGTTATTGGGCGCACCGACAGAAGTGCTCTGAATTGAAATCCAGCCGTTCGTTAACAAGCAGCACTGGCACGGCGGGAAGGTGTAGGTCCACTGGTAGGCCGGAAGAACCAATGCGCCCGCTGTGTAGGTCAGGTTTGCGCGGGTACGAGTCAGGGTAACGTTTAGCGAGCAGGACGGGCCTGTGCTGAAGTCCGGACCGACGGTTGCAGAGTCGGTGTAGATCTTGATGATGAAGGTCATCGGT
>CAZPKG010000003.1:0-250607 GCA_964587105.1 uncultured Alphaproteobacteria bacterium
GTGCAACAAACACCGCGACAAACAACTGCACATATCCTTCATGCAGGCTTGGGCGTGACTTGTTTATCCGTTTGACCGTTTTGCATCGTGACAGCATTACGGTCACGACATGCGGCTCTGGATTTGACACATATCTGTGCATTTTCACCGGCGCGTGCTGCGGCCAAACAGGTTCTGTTCCGTTTGCAAGTAATGACAACGCGCCTGAAGTTTGCGGTGTATCAACGACGTTGCAAGCGGGAATTTCCCGTTGCTTTGATCCAGGAGTTTATTACATCGTTCTGGACGGTTATGGCCCGGCCGCATTCGGCCAGTATCGTTTCTCGATCATGTTCCATGGGAACGCCTGCATTCCGCCAAACAATGATCCCGAGTGCCCTGCGGACTTCAGACAACACGAAGAGACATTCCCCGAAGGCTGCGATGCGTACTCAAATGTCGTTCACTGCGGCGAAGGGTTTTGCGGTCAGATCGACGAACAGGGCGACCTGGATGTCTATTCACTTACCCTTACGGAGTGCGCTCGCCAAGTCACCATCAGCGTTTATGCCGATGATACTCCGGGCCGCACGGGATTTGAACATGGCCTGAATTCCATGCTCCGAATTTGGCCTGTGACGTGCGAGGCGCCGTTGGCTGTGAATAATGACTTTAACGGCGGCGACGGTGACCCTGAAGGGACAGACAGTCAGGTAACGATCGATCTTGTGCCAGGGACCTACTTCTTCGAGATAACGGGCGCCAATGCTACATCAGGACCTTATGAGATGTTTGTGGGCTGCTCGACGTGTGAGAACTAAAATCAAATAGTTAGCCTAAAGAACCCCGCCAAACGGCGGGGTTCTTTTTTTGGTCTGAAGGTTGACTCTTGGCGAAAATATTGATAATATTAGTATAGTTACTACACATTTAACCCAAGCAGCTTAGATAAGTTGCACAACCACTAAGAGGACATCAATGAGAAAAGCATTCATGCTATGCTTGGCATGTTTGGCCATGTCTTGGACTGTCAGCGCGGGAGACGGTGGGCAGGCGAGCAGTGGAGCCACTTTCAATCAGAATTTGGCAATTGGCCAATCGAGCCCGGAAGAAGCGCTTGAAGCGGCATTCCAACAGATTGAGTTGTACGGCCAGAACAAGTGGGAAGTAACCCCAGAAATGTACGACTTCTATTACAAGCTGGACAAGCTTGTCAATCCGGAGTACTATGCTGAAGAAGAGGGCCGTTCGGAAGGCGATGGCGCACTTGACCAATTAACTGGGACGTGTCCTGGAAGCTCATTCACGATGCCTGAAGAGGGTGAATGGTCGATTCGTACATGCGGGTCAACTACAACCAGTACCAATCATTGTACTTACCCATACAGCCGACTTGGGCGCGACGTCGTGGCTGAGTTGATTGTGCCTACAAATGGTTCGTTCGAGTTCTCAACTTGCGGTTCGCGATTTGACACTTATCTTACTTTGTTTCGCGACGCCTGCTGCGGAGATGGAGAAAGTATATACTGGGATTCAAATGACAATGATCCATTCGCTTGCTCGCAGCGCCTTGCATCCTACATGTTCACTTGTGTTGAGGCCGGCACGTATTATCTCGTTGTCGATGGCGCAAGCCCCGCAGCGCATGGCTCATACTGCTTGAGCATTTACTTCACAGATTTTTGCGACGACTAAGTTCTGTTCACCAACGGACTGAAAAAAGCAACCCCGCCGATTGGCGGGGTCGTTTTTTTATTTCGATTTGCTAACAACAATCAGGCGTCAATCGATGCAGGAAGAATCGTCTGGAGAAACTCAAAGCGGTCGAAGTAGTTCTTGACATACTTCAAGAGGGCATGCGGATCCTGCAACGAGTTCAGGTTATCGCCTAATGCAGCAAGCGCATTGAAGCGAGTCGAGAATTTCGACACGATGAACTCGAATACATCCTTCTCTTTGGGATAGTAGGCAAGGTCATAATCGTCTTTGCCGAGGTTTGCTTTGGCAGCGGCGAGCCTAATCGCAAGGTCAAGCCCGCCAAGAGTGTCCACCAGCCCACGCACCATCGCCTGGTTGCCCGTCCATACTCTTCCCTCGGCAAGTGAATCCAAACTTCCCAAATCGAGATTGCGGCCCGTTGCAACATCTTCGCGGAACTCAAGATAAACAGAATCCATCAGGCTATTCAGCACTTGTTCTTGCTCCGGACCAAGGGTCTTGTCGAAGCGGAAGAAATTCGCCCAACGTCCAATTGAAATCGTTTCTTCTCGGGCGCCGATTTTGTTGTAAAGTTCTTCGGCTGAAGGAATCATCGTAACGACGCCAATGGAGCCTGTGATGGTATTCGGCTGGGCCACGATCTCGCTCGCGGCCATCGAAATATAGTAGCCACCTGAGGCGGCGACGCGCCCCATCGAGACTACAATTGGTTTCTTCTCTTTCAGACGGAGGGCGGCTTCAAGGATTTGTTTCGAGGCCAAGGCTGAACCGCCGGGAGAGTTCACGCGCAGGACAACAGCTTTGATTTCGTCGTCTTCGCCGAGCTTGTCAAGTTGTTTCACCAAGCCGGATGCCGTAATTCCCTCGTCGCCCCATCCGTTGTCATCTTCTCCAAAGGAGATTTCGCCTTGTGCGAACAGGACGGCAACCTCTGATTCGTGCGTAGGAAGCTGTTCGAGTTTTTTGGAAGCAAGATATTTATGCGCAGAGACGCCTTCAAACTCCTCGGAGTCTTTTTGAAGTCGATGGCGCAACACAGGCCATTCCACGAGACCGTCCACGTAACCACGATCAAGGCATGTGCCTGCACTTACAAGGAACTGATCTCCCGCGCGAACTTCATTGTCCAATGCCTCAAACGTCAAGTTAGGTCGTGCCGCAGCAGTCTCGCGAATGTAGGTTTCATACACATCCGAATACAAGTACGTCAGACTCGTACGCAAGTCGGTGGACATACTATCGCGCGCGAAGTCTTCAAACGCGCCTTTGTATTTTCCTGCGTGAATAACATGGAACTTAAGCCCAACTTTTTCGAAAGTTGATTTCAAGTAGGTGCTGCTAAAAGCCATGCCGCCGAAATTGATTCCACTCAAGCGGCCTGGCATCATATAGATGCTGTCGCTGACGCTTGCCAAGTAGTAGTCGCGATCGGTTGCAATATCAAAATGGGCGATGATCGGCTTGTCACCCTGCCTGAAACTGAGCAAAGCTTCACGAAGCTCACGGATCGTCGCCATGCCGGTAACTCCCATCGGGCGAAGGATGATTCCGGAGATATTTGGGTCGGCTTGGGCAAGCTCGATTGCACGAAGCATATCATTGAGCGACGAGCCGCCACTGCCACCGAGGAATCCGAGGTCCGGTTCAACGTTGTGCTCCGGGATCACACCTGTGGGTCGAAGGACGAGCCATGTGTTTGGCTCAATCGCGGTATGGGAACTCAGATTCCCTTTGAACCCACCACTCATGGCTTGGGAGATGCCCCAGCCAATGAC
Organism: uncultured Alphaproteobacteria bacterium; assembly: GCA_964587105.1. Lineage (GTDB taxonomy): Bacteria > Electryoneota > RPQS01 > RPQS01 > RPQS01 > JABWCQ01. The sequence goes on from CAZPKG010000003.1 coordinate 3,474, forward strand.
CAAAATGGTCAGAACGAAACCGCCCGCAAGAATGCCGAGTATCCAGCAGCAGGCCTTATTGGAAGACATTGTTTGACTCCTATAATATGTGTCCCCAGAGAACGGGGCCACTTGTATTCGGGCAGAAACTTCTTAATTTACAATATTCCGATGTCAGTTGAAAACCTGTCGCTCAGGGATTGAGAAGCGGCACAGTCTTTGCCGCGCTATGTTTATTATTTTATAAGGAGTTAGATTTTGAATCTGGATCGAGCATTAATGGCAGGACTGGGGGTTGGTGTAGCAGTACTCTACACAGCCGTCATTTTTGCCTTTTTTGACGGTACCGATTCAGAAAACCGACTCTTTTACCTCACTGCGGTTGGTATTCCGCTTGGCATCGGGTTCTTCGCCGCGCCGCGTGTGGGCCTCTACATCCTGGGAGTACTGGTCTATTCCATTGACTGGTTATCGGAGTACTGGCAATTGCTTCCGCGTGAGGCGACATGGCTTGTTGACTTACTTATTCTGCTATTTGCGTTGCGCTACGGATTAACGTTTTTCTCAGCGAAACACAGCGTGTTCGCGGCGGAAAAAGCGATCCTCGCGCTCTTGGTATTCGCAGTACTATCAGCACTGATGAACGGCGAAACTCTGGCCACAACTCTGGTAGGGTTGCGCGTCGGGTTTCGTTATCTGCTGTTATTCCTCGCCGCCGCCGGGCTCCACCCTTCCGCAGAATCGAGTTCAAAGTACATTCGGTTTCTGTTTCTGATCGGGCTCATTCAGACTCCAGTGATTTTGTGGCAATGGCAGTTCACGAATTGGATATCCGAAGACGACATGTACGGAACATTCGGGCGCGGCCAGACTCCGGGAATCGCGCTGTTCATGCTGATGCTGTACTGCTACATGGTCGCAAAGATGATCGAAGAGAAACGGATCCGCCCGTGGTATCTGGTTGGGATGGCGTGGATGCTCGTCGGGCCAATATTGGGCGAGGCGAAGTTCTTCTTCCTGTTGCTTCCAGCATTTCTTGTGTTCATGGTCCGAGCGGAATTTATTCGCAGACCGGCGGTGGCATTTCTACTCACGCTGCTCGGCGTGCTGATGATCTTTGTGGCGGACTATGTCATCGTCGAGTCCGGAGTATGGCGCGAGGGCCGCAATCCCTTAGCTTACATTACGAAGCTTCCGGAAGTATTCCAGACCGAAATAGATCGTCCGCAAACGGACGGCAAGTTTGAACGATCCTATCGATTTGTCAGCGCAGTCGTTCTGGCAAGTCGCGACGCCCGTTCATTTTGGTTCGGTCACGGTCCGGGCTCCATTACGCTTTCGTATGTTGCGGAAGGCCACTCAAAGACAGCGGCGTATTTTGCGGGTTACGGTTTGACGTCGAGTGCGCCCTCAATACCATGGATGCTGATTGAATACGGTTATCTTGGAACCGCGCTGATGTTTTTTGTCCTCTTTGTCATCTATCGGCGGGGTAAGGTGCTGCGTTCGTCGCCAGATGTTAACTTTCGGATTTACGGACGAACCTTGGAAGGGGCAACGCTGCTTTATGTGGCATGGCTGTTCTACCAATCTGCCTGGCAATCCGACACGATGAACTTTATTTATTGGCCGCTGGCGGGAATACTTGTTAGATTAAGTTATCAGATGCAGGCCGACAAAGCTTATGAACAAGCTGTGGAACGTGCCAACGTCTTGAAAGGTATAACACCAAAGACGGCCATCGCACAACAGAGTTCATAGAAAATGTCCAACAGATTCGATCAGTTTGACGCGGCATTGTCCGCATGGATGGAGAAATGGGGAATGCGGCTGCTGCGTTATTCTTTGGCGGTCGTGTTTATCTGGTTCGGTATTCTCAAGCCGATCGGTGTGAGTCCGGCGGCGGAGTTGGTTGAAAAAACGGTTTATTGGTTTCCGCCGCGAATCTTTATTCCGATTCTTGGTTGGTGGGAAGTATTAATTGGAGTTTGCATGTTATGGCGGCCTTTGATAAGAGTTTCCATATTCTTGCTGCTTTTGCAAATGCCGGGAACGATGCTTCCGTTAGTTTTGTTGCCCGATGTCTGCTTTACTCATGTACCGTGGGGACTTACGCTTGAAGGCCAATATATCATCAAGAATCTTGCCTTGGTGAGCGCGGCATTAGTTGTGGGCGGCACAGTACGACGCGAAGACGACCCCCACCATCGTTTATGACGAGAGAAGGACGAAAAATGTTTTATACAAAAAGCCCTCGTCGAATAGACGAGGGCTTTTTTGGTGACCCCAGGGAGGATCGAACTCCCATTGCGAGAATGAAAATCTCGAGTCCTAACCATTAGACGATGGGGCCACAGAAACGCATGGCGAACATTATTCGCGGGGGTGGCTGAGGGGATTCGAACCCCCGACCCTTGGAACCACAATCCAATGCTCTAACCAGCTGAGCTACAACCACCACACTCGGCTCAAGTGAAGCAAGACTCCTCGGAAAGCCGTAAGAACACTAATTATATTGATTTGCCTGAAAAAAGTCAAGCCCGCAGTACTTGCGGGCTTGTGTATTTTCTATTGATAATATTGTACTTAAAGCTTACTCGCGTGCTGTAGCCCTATTCTGATGCCTCATTGTTGGGCATGGTCGAGGACTTCACGAACTGCGCTAAGGAGTTCAGAGGGGCGATAAGGCTTTTGAATAAAGGCGACTGATCCCAGACTAATCTTGCGGCGTTCTGCAGCAGCATCGGGCAATCCGCTGGAGAGGATGATCGGAATATCTTCACGCTCGGCAAGAATCATCGCAACAGCCTCATCACCACTCATAACCGGCAATGAGATGTCCATGATCACCAGAGCGACGGTGTCGGCATTATCAAAGAATGTCTGAACAGCCTCGCGCCCATCCATCGCAGTTAATACGGTGTAGCCCGCTTGTTCCAGAACCTCTTTCCCTAAATCTATGATCACAGGCTCATCATCGACCAATAGAACGGTCTCGATACCTCCGCGAATGTTCCCGAATGCGCGCGCGGGAGCTTGCGGGGTGATAGCGATTTCAGTTCTCGGGAAGAGTAATTTGAAAGTAGTTCCGGTTCCTTCTTGCGAATGGACTTCGATCTCACCGCCAAGATCATCTACAAGTTCGGCCACAATAGAGAGACCTAATCCTGTTCCGCGATTCTCCGCTTTGGTCGTGAAGAATGCATCGAAGATTCGCTTCTGAATTTGCGGTGACATGCCACAGCCATTATCTATCACATATATGGCCACGCAATCTCGAATTTGGCGTTTGCCATCTGAACCCAGTAGATTAAAATTGGGAACATTCTCAGTTTTGATGCGAATTGTAGGTGGGTCGACCTCGGAACCATCCATGGATATCTTTTCGATAATTGCATCGGCTGAATTGACGCCGAGGTTCATCAGTATCTGTTCAATCTGATTAGGATCGGCAGAAAGCGGCCAAGCATTTTCACAGGGCTCTTCGACGACCGTTATGCGGCGATCCACAGTACGAGACAACATGCGCGCCACGCTTGAACAAACGGCGTTAGGATCAAGCGAGCGCGCTTCATCGGCTGATTTACGACTGTAGTTTAACAATTGTCGTACAAGATTGGAGGCGCGCTCAGCGGCCTTGGCGGCCTCACGAGCACAATCGCGAGTATGATCCGACGAGCTGTGGGCCTGTTCGAGCAATTCGAGATTGCCCATGATGCCCGTCAGCAAGTTGTTGAAGTCATGGGCAATTCCGCCAGCCAGCCGTCCAACTGCTTCAAGTTTTTGCGCGTGCCGAAGTTTGTCTTGCAATTGTCTAAACTCGGTTACATCCTGCAACTCGATTAGCCTGAGCTGATCGGAGGTAAAGGTAACGGTCCACTTCCAAGAACGTGAATGGAATTGGCACTCGCGCAAGAGAACTTCGCGCTGAGGGCCTCGATTTGAAAGGATTGCCATCCAGAAATCTTCGTCAATCAGTTTGCGAACGCCGTCCACATTGAGTTCGCCGAGCAATCTCCTTGCGGCAGCGCTTGACGAAATGGTGTTGCCGGAAGCGTCAATCATCCAAACCGGAAATGATATGCTTGAGGTTATCGAGTCGGTCAGATGTGCTTGTTGACTGCTTGAGATACTCTTCGAGTTCCCCGCCGGCAATACAGCTCCGTAAACGCCGATGTTTCCGTATGAGTTTCGGGAGTAGGTCCAGAATACGGTTGCACCGCCTATCGAATTCGATTTCTCGATCTTGTTCTGTTCACCCTTGGCGATTCTCGCGACGATTTCATTATGGTCGGGCGGAAGAATGTTCTTTATCGACGCCCCGCCGTGGGATGCAGCTAATTCTTCTGCCGCCTGATTCATGTAGCGGACATGGCCGTCCTGATCACAGGATAGAACAGGATGTGGGCTGTCGGCGGGGATTTGGCGCAAGAGACGTTGCTCTTGCTCCCACAACTTAGTGTCGGTGATATCTTGACCGTATCCGATGAAATAGTCAATCGCGCCGGATTGATTGAAAACGGGGCTGATTGCTTTAAGATAGTAGCGCTCTCTGTCATTTGCATCGCGGGCAAGCTCTTCAAAGGCAACGAGATCGCGTTTCTTCATTGCATCGGCAATCGCAGCTAACCGCACCCGACCTAAGTCCGCCGGTAAGCCGAGCCTGTGCTGCAAGTCGTCATCGGTTTGCCCGATCACCCATTCACGCACGTTTTCATCAGGGACGCTGGCATGATTGGCGTAGCGATAGCGGCCCTCTGTGTCATACACGGATACCTGCGCCGGTAAATTGTCGAGCAGTTTTTCAAAGAACTGTTTCAAATCAAACAATTCTTCTTCGGCCCGCTGCCTGTCGATTGCCTGTGCAAGATAGTTCGCGATAACATTCAACGGGACTAACAATTGGTACAGGTCGTTGACCGCTTGACCAGAGGATTTGACGTGTTCGGTATCTCCGAGCCAGATTACTCCGATAACATGATCGCGCACGCGCAATGGCACACAGATGATACGTTGCAATCCGATGCGACGTAAATCCGCGTGAGCGTAATCAGGACGGCGGCCGGTTTGCGCGTCCGTAACGGGTTCACCACTGCGCAGCACCGTTCCGGAGATTGTCATTGTGGCAGGCACTCTGAAGCCCAAGGGCAGACCCGTATTCTCCTCGCCGACCAAAACCATCTCGTCGGAATTTTGATCATGCAATTCGACGGCGGCAATCGTGAGCGGAAAGCGAGAGGTCAGAATTTTTGGTAGTTGCGAATAGACCAGATCCATCGATCGAGCCGACAAGAACAGCTGAGACGCAATTGCCGTTGTGTCCTTGTCGTGCGCCATGCGCTTACGATCCGTCACATCCCGGACGATTGCCATGATCATCGATCGTCCGCTGACCTCGATGCTTGCGAGCGAGACTTCGCAATTTAGTTCGGCACCGTCCTTGCGCAGGTGGACCCATTCAAAACTTTGGGGATTGCCGTTTCGTGCACGATTGATGTATTCTGAGGCGAGCTTGTCGGACCGCTGGCCGTCCGGTTGGAACTTAGGCGAAAACTCGGCGGGCGAATGACCAATTATGTCATCGTGTTCGCAGTTAAAGAGTTTGAGGGCAGCGTCGTTGCATTCACGGAACAGGTCATCCATCAAAAAGAAGCCGTCAGCAGAGCGGTCGAAAATCGTCCGGTACTTCTCTTCGCTTTCGCGGAGTTGTGACTCGATTTCCGCCTGACGGTTGAGCAATTGCACGGTCTCAATCTTGCGGGCGGCAAGGTCGGCGAAGATTTCGAGATACTGAAAGACCTCGGCATTGGGGCGCTTTCCGTTAATCGGATCGTCGCAATTCATCGTGCCGAGGATTTTGCCTGTGCTCGAATACATCGGAACATAGACAAGGTCCATCGGGTCCCAATCGTCACCGGGCATAGATTCTCGGCGACCCGGGACTACATAGCGGCTGTGGATAACTTCGTGAAGACGTTGAGCAGGAACGAAATACGAGCGGCTGATCTTGAATTCGTCGAAGGCCGGAGCAAACATGCGCGCGCGTTCGTCTGCGGGACGGCGATTGCGTTCGAGTTCAATAATATCCTCTTCGCACACTCCGTAGAATGCAGACTCCATGACCTCGAAGTTCTCAAAGAGGTACACAACCGCTGAGGCCCAGCCTGCCGCACCGACGGCATCTGCCACAGTCTGGAGAATCCCGTGCGTTGTTCGGGCCTCTTCGATTCCTACACCGGCACGGAGGAGGCGGGCCAGCTTATCGCGACTTTCTTCAAGCTGTTGAGCATACTCGTCCAAGACGTTGAGAGAATCAAACCGCTCCTGCTCGTCCGTTATTCGCTGAACTTCGAGGTCTTCAAGTTCCGTGAGCCGTTCGCGTACGGCTTCTAACTCGGCAAGTAATTCCGAATTTGCTCGCGCGAGGGCACGCATCTGCTCACCGTCGTCAGGCAGAGCAGCTTGCCCGGACGGCGGGGTGCTGGAATCAGGCGAAATGGGTTTATTTTGCTTCAATCGTGCTGGGACCGGGAATTGAATTAATGACCTTTCGGCCAAATGCAAATCTGGTTCCCTAATTTGAGGGTCAGTTTTACTGATTTGAAAGTTCATGCAATTGAACAGGTTTGGAAGCTGCTGCAACTGAAGTCGGTATGGGCGATTCTGACAGACTTATTTTTGCAAAGTTCAATAAAATGCTTGCGCTCGCTCCTATGTCAGACTATATTGTTTGATTAATCTTGAGCAGCACATTCTTACTGCTGCCAAACGTGGATTGGAACAAAGGAGATTCGTATGTTGTTACGGCAATTAGTTTTACATCTTGCATTAGCGTGCGGAGTCATGGTGGGCTGGGCTGCCAGTATTGGCAATCCGTCCTCCCATATTGCTCCGTTGCCGTCCGTTCCCAGCAAATTTGCCGGGCCGGAAGTTGTACAGTCCGCTGAAGTCAACGTCCTAAGCAATAGCTTAAGCAATGTCCAGCTTAGCTTTGATATTCCCGCTGTGTCTATTGTTGATAGCGAGTTAGATGGCGAAGAATACAGTGCGATTGTGATGAACGGCGAGGCTGTGCAGGATGTTCCAGGCGCACCGGACTTGCCGAGAATCGTGCGGCTCGTCATGGTGGATAATACGGGAAATTACGATGTGCAAGTGAATGACCTCCAATTCACCTCCTCCTCCCTCCCCCATTTGCCTGCTCCGTTTGTGCCGCTGGCAGAGGGCTCAAGTGCGCTGGATGGCAATGACGTAGCGCTGAATCCTGAAATATACAATCAAGATAGCTGGTATCCGCAAGAGGTCGTTACCGTCTCGGAACCTGCGACATTGCGCGATGTACGATTTGTAATTGTGACGATCAATCCTGTGCAAGTGAATCCAGTGAGTGGAGAGATTCGGACGTACTCGCAAGTTGACGTTAGCGTTGTACAGACAGGCGGGATTGGAGCAAATGAGATTTCGCATAATCCGGAGTTTATATCGCCTGCATTCAAAGCTCTGTATCGGACGATGCCGAACTTTGAAGGCAGCCGATTGGATGCATTGCCTGAATTGCCGGGAAGTCATTTGTACATTTGTGATCCGAATGCAAGCGTAGTTGCTGCTGTGCAGAACCTTGTGACGTGGCGGCGGAAGCGAGGAATCAATGCCTATATCGCGACGACGACTCAAACCGGCACGACGGCCACGAGTATTCGCAACTACATCGTAAATGAGTTTAGCACGAGCAACGGCGCTTTGGAATATGTGACACTGGTTGGTGATCCGGATGCGGCTGCGCCATATCAAATAGCAACGGGCACTTCGTTAGATAATACGTATGCCACGATGTCAGGAGGAAATCCGGATCCGGTGCCGGATTTGGCTGTCGGTAGGTTTCCCGCGACGAGTCTTGGAAACTTGACTGCGATGGTGAACAACATCATAAACTATGAGTCAAATCCGTACATGACGAGTACGGCTTGGTTCAATCGTGCTTGGTGTGCGGCTCATACGTCTCAAGTGCCGTCAAATCCGGCCACGAAGCAATACATGCGCGCAATTATGTTGCAGCATGGTTTGCCAACCGTTGATTTTGACGTATTCCCGGGCGGCATGCAAGCGTCAACATTGGAATCTCGTTTGGAGGCCGGGGTTTGCGTGTTTAATGATCGAATGTCTTGGATATCCGAATTTACGTCTGCACAATTGTCAGGTTTAAACGTTGGTCAGCAGTGGCCGTATGTATGGGTTGTGACTTGTGCAACGGGAACTTTCTCCGGCACTGCAGCTTTGAACGAAGATTTCCTGCGCGGCAATCATGCGATTGGCTGCGTTGGAATGTCGGGTGCGGGGACTCATGCTCGATACAACAACATTCTCGACGGCGGCGGAATGCAAACGATTTTTGCCTACGACGCACGTGAGACTGGACTTGCCGTGGTCGGCGCCAAACTCGAACTGTACCGAAACTACAATGCCGTTGCCAGCGGTGACGTCACGAACTTCTCAGCTTGGTGTAACTTGCAGGGAGATCCCGGAGTGCCGGTTTATTTGGCAACTCCGCAGACATTGACTGTTACTCATCCGGCGACCATCAATCGCGGCACAAACAACGTGTCGGTGACCGTATTGTCTGGTGGTAACCCGGTCGCGCAAGCATTGGTGGGTTTGACCAAAGGGACCGAAACGTTTGCGCGCGGATACACGGATGAAAATGGTGAGATCAATTTGGCCGTGAGTACTCCGACGACCGGCACCATGGACATTGTGGTCACGGGCAAGGATTTGCACGCATACGTCAGTACAATCGCTGTAAATGACGTGTCGGCCTCGTTGTCATATAGCTCGATTTCCATTGACGATGACAACGTCGGTGGAACGGTCGGAGACAACAATGACATTTTGAATCCGGGCGAAACGGTTGATCTCAGCATCATTTTACAGAATACAGGAACATCGCTTACTGTTTCAGGTATCACTGGAACATTGACGAGTATTTCTCCGGGAGTTTCCGTTGTCAGCGGCGTGCAAAGCTATCCGAACATCGCGGTGGGTGCAACGGCATCTCCAACGTCTCCTTATCGCGTAACCGTTGGTCCGGTGTTCAACAATGAGCCTGTGACGCTGAACCTTGCGCTTGCGTCGTCAGCGGGTGCGCAGAATGTGCGGATTGATTTGACACCGCAAGCGGCAGGTGTGGCCTATGTTTCAAGCTCGTTCCCGGACGGGAACAACCGGCTTGATCCGGGTGATGCAGGGACGTTTACGGTAACTATGTTGAATGACGGATCACGCGCGCTCGCGACAGCGTCCGCAGTGTTACGTTCGCTGAATTCATTTGTGTCGGTGAGCGATTCATTGGGAACGTATGGCAACGTGAATTCGGGAGCTAACGCCTCAAACGCAGGAAATCCGTTTGCAGTTGCCGCACTTTCGAGTACTCCGGGCGGGTATCAAGCATCGATGCAGCTTGTAGTAACCGATTTGAACGGCGTGCGAGATTCGACGAACTTCATTATGACTGTTGGTGTGGCGGCGGCGACCAGTCCAACCGGACCGGATTCGTATGGCTATATTGCATATGAAAACACTGACACGCAACCCGCAGGAGCCAATCCCACCTACTCATGGATAGAAATTGCACCGGGACTGGGCGGCACAGGCCAGTCACTTGGTTTCACTGATGGTGGTGAGGATCAGGATGACGTTGCGACTCACGTCTTGCCGTTTTCATTCCAGTTTTACGGTCAATCATTTGATACAATAACTGTTTGCTCAAACGGTTGGATTTCATTTGGCACAACGACGCAAATTGACTATCGTAATTTCCACATGGGTTCGCCTCTTGGACCGCCCAACATGATTGCCGCTTACTGGGATGATTTGATTGTCGCAGGAATTCCGAATGGCGGCGTATATGTGTTAAATGATGCTGCAAACGGTCGCTGTGTCATTGAGTGGATCACAACTTGTTTGTGGGCGGGCGGCGCGGCTCCGCAGAAATTTGAGGTCATTCTGTATGATCCCGACGCAACTCCGTCGCCGACAGGAGACGGCAAGATTTCAGTGCAGTATCAGGATGTGAATCCGCATCCGAACTCAGCGTCGTTCGACAACGATTATGCGACCGTCGGAATCCAGAACATCAATCATACGGCGGGCCTTGAGATTTGCTATTGGAATATCTATACACCGGGTTCTACAACGCTGGCTGATGGTCGAGCAATTACGTTTACAACCGACTTGACAGGCTCAATTAACCCACAATTCGCACTGCTCTCCCCGAACGGCGGAGAATTGTGGCTACAGGATTCTACCGTGAATGTGTTGTGGTCGCCGGGTTTGGTTTCGGGCGGAGTTAATATCGAACTTTCGCGCAACGGGCTATCAGGTCCATGGACGACTATTGCTACAAACACAGCGAATGACGGACAGTTTTCATATTTGGTGTCGGGCACATCTTCATTGACTTGCCGTATCAAAGTGACGGCTGTAAATACTCCGGATTCAACTGATACAAGCGTCAGTGATTTCACGATCGCTTCGATCGTCACCGTAATGGACGAGAACTTCGAGAGTGGTGGAGTCGGTTGGACGCATGCGTCGGGGGCAGGATGGCTTGATCAGTGGCACATCAGCACAGAGCAAGTGCACGGCGGAACCAGCGCCTACAAGTGCGGCGACACCGAAGCCGGGAACTACGCGAATCTTCTTGACGCCCAATTGACTTCGCCGATTGTGAATAACCTGCCTCCACAGGCAACGCTCGTTTTCTATCACATCATTGACAGCGAGTTGTCAAACGCAAATCCCGACTCGGCCTATGATGGTGGTTGGGTCGAGATGTCTGTTAACGGAGGGCCGTTTGCTACAATCACTCCGACTGAGGGATATCCCAAGACGACAAGATACTCGGCAGGCGGCGCGAATCCTTACTCAGGGCCGGTTCCGGGTCAAGCTTGTTTTGCGGGTACAATTTCAAATTGGGCTCAAGAGCAGTTTAGCCTTGCAGCCTATGCGGACTCAAGCATTCAACTACGTTGGCGATTCGGCTCGGATGCGGGTACAAATCGTGAAGGCTGGTATGTTGACGACGTACAAATTTATGGGATCGCGGCGCCGACCGGGCCAGCAATCCCGACTGGACTCACCATTGCAGTGGCAGGTAATGATCTACTGCTTCGATGGGTGGACGATGACAGCTGGGGTTACAGAATCTACAGTAGCATCACGCCGGATTTCTCTTCATTGGTTTTAGAAGGGAGCACACAATCCAATACCTTCACAATTACCGGTGGGTTCGCAGCATCGCCACAGAAATTCTACTACGTAGTTGGCTGGGACGGACACTAATTTCGGTTTGAATTGTTGATTGAAGGGCTGGCGGAAGACCGCCAGCCCTTCTTTTTACGTATAATATGACTAAAACCATCGTATTCTATGTCAAGAGATCGATTGAGGATGTGCAGTCAAGTTCGCAGTGCAGGAGACTAAATTCACATTTAAGAGAAACAAATACAATATGTTAACAATTGACATGAAAATTCTGAGTGCCCTACTTTTCATTGCAATCGGGCGGAGAATTGGTTAAATTATAAGTTCAGTGTAACTATGTGCTAAATTGAGAAAGAGTGGTCCGATGCCAACGAATGCTCGCCTAAGCCTCACCGTCCTGCTGACGATTATAGGCGCTGTTATGATCACGACTGGATATGCCGCAACCTCACAGTCCGGCCAGTCAACCCCGCTGATGCCCGCAACTCCTGCTAACTTCTGGGAATTTGCCGGTCCGCAAGCCGTTCAACCAATACCATTTGAGGTCGTAAGCCCGGATCAGAACGCCGTTCAGGTTCGTTTCTATGATCCGCAAGTGAGTTACGAGCAAGTAGATTTTGAGGGCCGCTCCTTCACATCGGTCAAGATGCCCGGCGAAGGCACGACGGTGGAACAGGGCAAACCTGATCTGCCTTTTTCGACGAAGCTCATTATGATCAACCCGACAGGACAGGTTTCGGCCACTGTTACAACCTCATCCTTTACGGTTGTGCCGAATATCGACGTGGCACCCAAACAACCATATGAAGGCGAAGAGCTTCAGCGCCGTTTGGACGGCATGAACTACGCGATTGACGAAATCGTTTACACAGAAGATGCCTGGTACCCGCAGGAAATTGCAACGATTACGACGCCTGCAACTTTGCGCGACGTGCGCTTCGTCGTGCTGGCGGTAGCGCCGGTGCAATATAATCCAGTGCGCCGCGAGCTGCGCGTGTATGACAACATCGAAGTTGTGATTGAAAATATCGGTGGGATCGGCGAGAACGAGATAACAGTTCATCCTGAATATATCTCGCCAAGCTTTAAGAAGCTCTATTCGCGATTTGAGAATTTTGCCGGCAGCTCGCTTGACGCTCTGCCGACTCTCCCCGGCAAGTATATTATCATCTGCCCGGATAACGCCACGAACACCACTGAAGCTCAGCGTTTGGTTGATTGGCATCGTCGCAAAGGCTTGGACGCCTCATACGTGACATTGACGCAAACAGGCAGCTCCGCTACTGCAATACGCAGTTACATCTCGAATTTGTACACGACTTCGAATGGCGCACTGGAGTTTGTGTGCTTCTTTGGCGATCCCGGCGCTACGGCAACGTACTCCACTCCGACTGACGGCACGTGGTTTGACAATAACTATGGTGTGCTAACGCCGTCAGGTGGTGACAACCCCGATGACGTGCCTGATATTGCAGTAGGCCGTATTCCGTCCGAAAGTCAGGCAACTTTACAGGCAATCGTAACGAAGACTATCAACTACGAATCAAACCCCTACACCGGTGATCCAACGTGGTTTTCGAGCACCTATTGCGCGGCGCATACGAATTTCATTAATTCAAACCCCTCAACGAAGGAATACACGCGTCAGATTATGCTGCAGGCCGGCAAGACCTGTCCGGCAGTTGACGTATATCCCGGCGGTATTACCGGTACGCAGGTCAACGCAATTCTTGATGACAACTTAAGCGTTTTTAATCACAGAATGTCGTGGATCGGTGAGATGAGCACGTCTGCTTTGGACGGCGCTCCGGCTGTCGGAGGAACGGGCACTATTGGTGGCGCGCTTCCGTTCGTCTATTCGATGACGTGCGGAACGGGGACTTTCCAGAGCGCCGGGCAAACTTTGTCAGAAGAGTGGCTAATTCCGGCATCGCAAACACCGACCTCGCCGCGCGGCGCTATCGGCTGTGTAGGTTTGCAGGGAACCGGAACGCACGTTCCCTACAACAACATCGTTGACGCAGGCGCTATGTACGGAATCTTCGCTCTTGATATTCAGGAGATGGGTATCATCAATATCGCAGGCAAGCTCGAACTCTACAAGAATTACGAAAGTTTTGTTCCGTCGGCAGTTGACAATTTCTGCGCATGGTCGAACCTAATGGGCGATCCGGGAACCAAGATTTGGACGACAAATCCGTTTACGACCAACGTTTCACACGCGGCGACAATCAATCGCGGTACGAACAATGTCAGCGTGACGGTCACGAATCCCGTTGCTGCAAATGTTGAAGGTGCACTGGTTTGCTTGCTGAAAGGCACTGAGACCTTTGCCCGTGGCTATACAGATGCAAATGGCACGGTGAATTTGCCCGTCGCCACACCGACGACCGGTTCGATGCTCGTCACGGTGACGAAGGTTGACCAGCTTCCGTACTTGGGAACGATCACCGTCAATACTGTCGCGGCCAATCTCGCTTACAATACACTCGCGATTGACGACGACAACTTAAGCGGAACAATCGGCAACAATGACGATATTCTGAACCCGGGCGAGACGATTGATCTCAGCATCAACGTCACGAATACCGGAAGCTCAACTACGGTTACGGGCATCAACGGAGTGCTAACCTCGGCTACTCCCGGCGTTGCAATTGTCAACGGTTCCCGCACTTATGCAAACATCGCGGCGGGTGGAAATGCGAATCCGGCGTCGCCATTTAGAATCGCCGTGACTTCCGTATTCAACGGCGAACCCGTCACATTGTTCTTGACGCTCTCGACCGATCAGGGCAGTTTTGTTGTACGACTTGATTTAACGCCATCCGCTCCGGATGTTGCTTATACATCGTTCACGTTTGGCGGCCCCGGTGGGAATCTCAACCCCGGCGAAGCGGGCACGTTTACTCCGACAATTACGAACAGCGGCGCTCGCCAGCTTCTTGGCGCCGACGGCATTTTGCGTTCTTTGGATCCGCGGGTCAGCGTGACGGACTCGGTTGGCGTTTTCGGCAATATTAACGCGGGCGCAACGGGTAACAGCGTCTCGAACACGTTCTCGATCTCAATCAGCAATGCAATGTTCAACGGTCACTTGACGCCGATGCAACTGGTTGTATATGATGACAACGGATTCCGTGACAGCACGAATTTTGATTTGACGATAGGAACATTTGCGACGACAAGTCCATCCGGCCCGGACGGCTTTGGCTATTACGCTTTTGACAACACTGAAAACCAGCCAGTCGGCGCGGCTTCGGTGTATTCGTGGGTTGAAATTGCGCCGAGCTTTGGCGGTCCCGGAACGAATCTTAACATGAGTGATACGGCAGAGGACGACGACGATACTCAAGTTCGCGCGTTGCCGTTTGACTTTACCTATTACGGCAACACGTTCGATTCGATTACAATTTGCTCCAATGGTTGGATCGCATTGGGCAACTATCCTACGATAACGGACTTCCGCAACTATCGTATGGGTACGCCGATCGGGCCGCCGAATCAGGTTGCCGCATATTGGGATGACTTGAAGGTCTCAGGCGCAAGCGAAAACGTATATATCTACTACAATTCTGTTGAAGATTATTACGTTATCGAGTGGCGTGCCAGAACTTTGTGGACAAACGTGGTAGAAACATTCCAGATCATTCTCTATGATCCGGCGTTCTATCCGTCCGCTACAGGAGACGGCAAGGTTAAGGTACAGTATAACACCGTGAATTTGAGTCCCAACAGCGCGTCAAACGACAACGATTATGCCTCAGTTGGTATCCAGAATCAGGATCACTCGACCGGCATCGACTACTACTTCTGGAATGCATATGGTTCCGGTGCGGCCACTTTGGTTGCCGGTCGATCAATCATGTACACAACAGATGCTTCGGGGCAGTTGAATCCTTCGCTCACTCTGGCGTCTCCCAACGGTGGTGAACAATATTACCTTGCACAGAGTTACAACGTTCTTTGGTCAAGCTCTGCAATTTCCGGGAACGTGAATGTCCAGGTGAATCGGAACTACCCAGCTGGCGCGTGGGAGAACCTGTTTATGAACACGCCGAACGATGGAGTCCAGCAATGGAACCCAAGCGGTGCGGCATCAACCGCGACTCGCCTCAGAGTTACCTCGGTTGATTTCCCGGCCGTCGGTGACACATCAAATGCGAACTTCTCGTTGATCACACCTACAGTGACCATGTTCGCTCCGAACGGCGGAGAAATTTGGGCGCCGGGCTCCACACAGGAAATCTCGTGGACTTCGACCGGATTGGGTACTGCGCGTGTCGAGTTAAATCGCAGTTATCCGGGCGGCACCTGGGAACAGTTATCGGCCTCATCTGCCGAAAGCTACACATGGTTGGTTACTGGACCAGTATCGTCGCATGCCCGGGTTCGCGTTACTGGACTTGCATATCCTGCGGCATTTGACGAGTCAAATGCTGACTTCACGATTGGCACGACGCCGGTGATCAGCCACAAGCAGAAAGATGATCAGGCATCGGGTTCGGCGACATTCCTTGCTTTGCTTGCTGATGACAATCCGGGATCAAACGTATTCCGTTTGTACTATCGCTTGATCGGCGCAGGTACATTTGATTCCGTTTCGTTTACCCCGACCGGCAATCCGAACGAGTACTCCGCGACGGTTGCAGGTTTGCTGAATGGCAACTACGAGTACTACCTTCGCACAACTGACACAGAAAATCTCATCGATCGCCTGCCGGACAGTGGCCAGTTGAAATTCAACGTCGGCGATGTGTGCGTACCGTGGATTGGATACGATGACGGCACGGCTGAGAATTACAACTGGGTTGACGGTCCGGACTTTGAATGGGCAGTGAGGTTTGATCCGGGTAACTACCCGTTCAGTCTTTGCGCAGCGGAGTACGCAGTAAATCCGACGGCTCCAACGACCTATAAGTCTCCAGTAATCGTGACGGTTTATCTCGCAGATGGCCCAAGTGGAACACCCGGAACCGTTGTCGTGCGCGACACGACTGGAACGGTGAACGATGCGGGCGGCTTGCCCGCAGGCGCGGCTTGGACGAATGTCGTATTCGGGAATATTCCTGTCTCGGCGGCCTTCTATATCAGCGTCAAGAACACTGAGCCGCGCGACTGTGCAGTGGCCTTCGGTTTGGATACGAGTTCACCGAATGGGAATTCGTACTTCTATGATGCCTGCGATTTGGCGTGGTATGCAGAAAGCTCTGGAGTCGAAAATGCAAGAAACGGCGATCGCATGATTCGGATGAGCGGTTTCAACTTTGATCCGCCTGTTATTACGATTGCACCGAGCGGCAATGACGTGATCCTGCGCTGGGCGACGACTGGCGCGCCTTACTATAAGGTGTATTCCTCAACGAATCCGGTTGGTCCGTACAACACTTTCGTTGGTTCGACCTCTTCGCTAAGCTTTACCCACACGGGAATCGTGAACACACAAACGCAAAACTTCTACATCGTAGTATCCTCTGCGACTCCGTAGCAGTTTCAATTGACTCGAACGCAAAGCGGCGCGCCTTGACCTTGGGCGCGCCGCTTCTGTTTTGGGTAACAAAAAAGCCGTCACAAATTGGACGGCTTTCTCATTGTAGCGGGGGTTGGATTCGAACCAACGACCTTTGGGTTATGAGCCCAACGAGCTACCAGGCTGCTCCACCCCGCAATAAGACTTGCAATATAGGGGGTCTGGTTGGGAATGTCAAGGAGGTAAAAATGTTAGTCTTCCGGATCAAAGTCGGCTGGCAGCTTTACGAGGCAGCTTTCCACTCGGCGGGGGGTTGATCCTAAGATTCTGATGATAACTCCTTCAATTTCAATTTCTTCACCGGGCCGCCCGATGTGCCCAAGATGATCGGAAAGCAGGCCTGAAAGAGTAGCGTAGTCGCCGTCCGGAGGGCGCCAGCCAGTGGCTTCGGCAATGTCTGAGAGGTCAGCGAGGGCCGAAACAAGGTATTTCCCTTCGGCCAACCGCTTGATTGAGCCTACTTTTGTGGCCTCCTCAGATTCGCGCAATGGGCCGACAAGTTCTCGAAAGAGGTCTTTTTGCGTTACGATTCCGTCAGTGCCGCCATGCTCATCCACAACAATTGCGGCGATGAGCCGTTGGTGCTTGAATTGTTCAAGCAACTCAACAAGCAATTTTGATTCAGGAACGAAGCTGGCGGGCCGCAAGAACTCGCGGATGGATTCGCGCGGCTGCAAAAGATCGCGCGAGTGCAGGAAGCCTACGATGTTGTCGATAGTATCTTCGTAAACCGGAATCACGCTGTGGTGTGTGTCTTCCAGCAAATCAGTCAAGTCCTGAATTGACGCAGTAACCGGCAACGCAACCAACGACAAGCGCGGTGTCATCATATCGCGTGCGCGAACCTCGCGGGCATGGAGATAGCGGTCGAGAATTTCCGATTCTTTCTCGGTTACCGTTCCTTCCTTGCTTGCTCGCGTCAGTACGGCGTCGATTTCACGGCGAAACAATACGTCATAAGCCCTCGCCGCGCGTTCACTTGCGTCTGTTTTGCTCCGCAAGACCCTTTCTAATGGAACGATCAGCGCACGAACAGGCAGGAACAGCCAGTAGAAGATGTACAACGGCAGAGACAGAAATCGGACGAATAGATTAGCGAAGGCGAGGCCCAGCGTTTTGGGGACAACCTCACCAATCACCAGAACCACCAACGGCGATAAGACGACAATCCAACCTTCCGCAACTCCTTCGCGCTCCGCCCATATGACGAGCAGCGACGAATAGGCGACCATTACAAGGTTATTTCCGACAAGGGTGGTGAAGAGATAGCGTTCAGGAACAGAAGACAAGAACTCGGCGAACTTCGTACCAAATCTGCGCGCCTTTTTCCATCCACCAATGATAATTGCATCAAAGGTCGTATAAGAAATCTCCATTGCGGAGAAATAGGCGCTCAGGAGCAGTGCAAAGATAACGAGAATCAGGATATCCACACGTCTCCGACGTTACCAATTAACTTGCCGGCAGATTGATCGCGCAGAGCAACGATGAAATCATCCACCTGCTTGCGCTTCAACCGCACTCGCATGACTGTGCCGTCGTTTTCACCCCCGCCGTCAACCTTAGCAAAGAATTTCGTGGCAAGTTGAAAAACGATGTTCTGCAAATCGTAATCCGCTTCGACGACGACAATCAATCCGGTTCGACGCTGGACTTTCGTGGCGTCTTGAATGGCTAACGCGGCGCACTCTCCGTATGCACGAACCAAACCGCCCGTTCCAAGTTTGGTACCTCCAAACCAACGGGTTACGATGACGCCGCAATTTTCGAGTGCAGCTTTGCGCAATTCCTGCAAGATGGGAAGTCCGGCGGTTCCTTTCGGTTCACCGGCGTCGCTCTGAGTTTGAAGGAGTTCGTTCTCTTTGCGCTCAATGCTTGCCCAGCAGTGATGCGACGCGTCGTGGTAGAGTTTTTTCGAGAGTGCGAGTGCAGATTCAATTGACTCGCCCTCCTCAAGAGGGAAAGCGCGCGCCGAGAATCGGGAGCCCAGCACCCGCGTGTGCGCGGTGCCGGGCCCCTCGAGTGTCCAGAATTCTTCGTTAAGCATTATGCTTGCAGATTAACCTTTGCGATGCATAAGAGTTGCTTGCGCGGCGGAGAGTCGCGCAATCGGCACACGGAACGGGCTGCAGGACACATAGTCCAAGCCGGCGCCGTCAAAGAAAATAATCGAGGACGGTTCGCCGCCGTGTTCGCCGCAAATACCGACTTTGAGTTTCGGTTTCGTTTGACGGCCCCGTGACGTGCCCATTTCAACTAATTGTCCAACGCCGGTTTGATCGAGCGCTTCAAAGGGATCAGCGGGCAGCAATTGCGACTGAACGTAATACGGCAGGAAGCGACCAGAGTCATCGCGCGAAAGCCCCATGCAGGTTTGCGTGAGGTCATTTGTACCAAAGCTGAAGAACTCGGCTTGTTGGGCAATTTGATCTGCGCAGAGAGCGGCGCGGGGAAGCTCGATCATGGTTCCGACAAGATATTCGACCGACACTCCGGCAGCCTTGAATACTTCATCGGCCACGCGACGAATCACGTCACCCTGAGATTTCAACTCTCCGGGCGTCATCACGAGCGGAACCATGACTTCGGGATGCACCTCGATGCCCTCTTTTTTCACCATAACGGCGGCAGTGAAAATCGCACGCGCCTGCATTTCGGTGATTTCAGGATACACAACTCCCAAACGACAGCCACGGTGACCAAGCATCGGGTTCATTTCGTGCAGTGATTCAACTTTTGCTTCGACTTCGTCGGGCGTGCGACCGAGCTTTTTGGCCAAGTCGGCAACAGCAGCGTCGCCATGCGGGAGGAACTCATGCAGCGGCGGATCAAGCAAGCGAATCGTGACCGGCAAGCCGTTCATGACGCGGAAGATGCCGACAAAATCTTCTCGTTGGAAAGGTTCAAGTTTGCTCAGAGCCACATTGCGACCCGCGAGGTCGGGTGCGAGAATCATTTCACGCACGGAGTCAATCCGGTTTCCCTCGAAGAACATGTGCTCGGTGCGAACAAGTCCGATGCCTTCGGCGCCGAAAGCAACGGCATTGCGACATTGATCAGGTTGATCGGCGTTGGTGCGAACCTTCATGCGTCGGATTCCATCGGCCCAACCCATGAGCTTCGCGTAAAGCTGATACGTCGGCGCTTGCTTGGGATCGAGAGTTTTTTCGAGCAGCACTTGAATCACTTCCGAGGGCTTCGTGGGAATGTTGCCCTTGTAAACGTCGCCGGTCGAGCCGTTCAGCGAAATCCAATCACCTTCCTTAACCGTGACGTTTCCGGCTATAAAGACGCCTTTGGTGTAATCAATTTGGATTGCTTCACAGCCGGCTACGCAAACCTTGCCCATTTGCCGGGCAACGAGTGCGGCGTGCGAGGTCATGCCGCCGCGCTGTGTGAGAATACCTTGTGCAGCGTCCATACCGCGAATATCTTCAGGGCTGGTTTCGATGCGGGCAAGAATAACCTGCTCACCTTTGGCGGCCCAAGCTTCGGCGTCACTTGCATGAAAGACGACGCGGCCGGTTGCAGCGCCGGGACCGGCGTTCAAACCTCGCGCAACGGGCTTCTCACTTTTCAATTTCTCATTGTCAAAAATCGGACGAAGTAATTGGTTCAGCGCGTTGGGATCAACCCGCAAAACGGCTTCTTCCTTGGTAATCAATTTCTCTTCTACCATCTCAACGGCAATGCGAATCGCGGCCATGCCGGTGCGCTTGCCTGCGCGGCACTGAAGCATCCAAAGCTTACGATCTTGAATTGTAAATTCAATGTCGTTCATGTCTTTGTAGTGCGCTTCCAGCTTGTCGGAGATGTCAAGCAATTGCTTATACGAATCGGGCATGGCTTCTTCAAGCGACGGGTACTTCGACTTGCGGTCCGCCTCAGTAATGCCATGATTCGAAGCCCAAGTTTGCGACGCTTTCAGTGCAACCTGCTGCGGTGTGCGCGTGCCGGCAACCACGTCTTCGCCCTGCGCATTTACAAGGAACTCGCCGTAGAAAACCTTTTCGCCCGACGCCGGATCACGAGTGAATGCGACGCCTGTTGCGCAATCGTTACCAAGATTACCAAAGACCATCGCTTGCACGTTGACAGCAGTGCCCCAGCTTTCAGGAATCTTATTCAGACGACGATAGACGCTGGCTCGCTCATTCATCCATGAACCGAAGACTGCGCCGACGGCGCCCCACAATTGCTCATAGGGATCATCGGGGAAGGCCATACCTTTGCGCTCTTTGATGGCATTCTTAAATTCGGTAACAAGTTCTTTAAGATGATCTGCCGAGAGTTCCGAGTCGTATTTGACACCGGCCTTGGTTTTCTTGGCTTCGAGCATGTCTTCAAACGGGTCGTGTTCTTCTTTTGTTTGCGGCTTGAGATCGAGCACGACGTCGCCGTACATCGCCACGAAGCGGCGGTACGAGTCGTAGGCGAAGCGCGCATCGCCGGAGCGCTTGATCAAGCCTTCGACGGTCTTGTCGTTCAATCCGAGATTCAAAATCGTGTCCATCATGCCGGGCATGGATGCACGCGCGCCGCTGCGAACGGATACGAGCAGCGGATTCTGGTTATCGCCGAATTTTGCTCCGGTGAGTTTTTCGATGTAGGCAATACCGTCTTTAACTTGCGCTGTTAATTCAGTTGGATAAGAGCGGCCATTGTCATAATAATACGTGCAGACTTCAGTAGAAATAGTAAAGCCGGGCGGAACAGGCAAACCCATGTGGTTCATTTCGGCGAGGTTGGCGCCTTTGCCACCGAGCAGATTCTTCATATCGGCGCGACCATCTGCTTGACCATTGCCGAATGTGTAAACGTACTTACTCAAAATTGATCTCCAAGGGTGTAAACGGAAAGAGACGGCGGTCCGTCTCAAGATTAGTGGTTATTTCAAGAGCACGGCTTTGACCGTGCGCGTAGCGGTTTGCGTTGAAAGTTGGATCAGATAGACTCCTGAGGCTTGATTTTCAGCGTTCCAAACGAGCGTGTTCGAGCCGGTGTTTGCGAGTATTGTCTGCTCAGCGGCAAGTTGCCCTTGCACGTTGTATGCGCGCATGGTTACGGGTTGCGGACGCGGGGACTCGTAGGAAATTGTCAAGGTCGGATTGAAGGGGTTTGGGTAGGCGGACGATATCTCGAAATCACCCGGCTTTACCACGTCATTTGCCGATACATTCGGGAAGTAGTGCAAAGTCTTCAGAATCCATCCCCTCGGATCAAGTGAAACTGAATCGAAGGGAACATCTGGATCGTAAGAACTCAGATCGGGATTCACCCATACTGTATCAGTGCTTGTAAGCTGGTTGCCTGACCAAAACTCGACTTCGACAGGCATATTGAATTGTGTTCCAGACTGCGACTGAGTCACCGAGAACGTATTGGTGGGTTCCATAACAATATCGTACTGCGGAAAGCCCGTCCCCTCAAACACCCATTCATCAAAGAACCATTGCAGTGTGGAATCGTAGTGCGCTTCGCAGACAGCCTGAAAATCTACGGTCGTGGCATTACCGAACGCAAATTGTTGGCCGTAGTCGCGCAGGGCCTCGAAGAACAATGAATCGCCCATCACCCAGCGAAGCATGTGCAAGACGCATCCACCCTTCTCATAGACAATTGCACCCCAATAGTAATCGGGATCGTAGATTGTAGAGACGTTACCGGCATTGCGCGCGGCGGGTTGCAGGTCAGTCCGCATGTAATCGCGAAAGGTCTGCTCACCATATACCCACTCCATACCGAGAGCTTCACAATATGTCGCAAAGCCTTCATTCAGCCAGAGGTCGCGCCAATCGGCGCAAGTTACCCAGTCACCCCACCAGTGGTGTGACATCTCGTGAAACAGAATCCAGTCCCAAGAGCGATTGCTTACCACCGCACCATCATAATGCGATACGGACGTTGCATGCTCCATGTCGCCGTTTCGAGTCATGTTGTAGCCGAACCGGTCGAAGACATACGGACCGAAGTTCGCAGAAAACGCATCCAGGCACTCGGGGACAGGCTCAAAATGAACTTGAGCTTGAGTTACACGGGACGGATAGACGAAATTCTCGATGACCGGATTGCTTTCGCGCTGTGTCATGATTTGATATTCAGACACAGAGACAAAGAGCAGATAAGTCGAGACGGGTTGATCCAATCGATAGTGCCAAGTTGAACTGCTGTCCTGATTCAGAGTGGAATCGAGTCGGACGCCCGCGCTGACGCCGACTTTGCCCGGCGGTACATGCAGCCACGCTTCCCACTCTACTTTGTCATTTGGATCGGCAAAGCTGGGCAGCCATGCGAAGTTGGCCGGTGGCGGTTCCAAGTCAAGCGCGTCGCCCAACGTGTAGCAGATTTGCGGACGCCAACTGTTTGCCTGAGCGAAGAACATTCCGCCCCAAGCATCTATGATGCTCGGAGTTCCGTGGTAGAACACGGTGACGTCGGCAGTGTCGCCAAGCTGCAAAGGTGGCGACAGGTAGATCTGCAATGAATCCATTCCACGCCTACCGACAGAATCGACGGTGTGGGTCGTGCTTGTAACCGAATCAACGGACAAACTGTTTACAAGTTTGAGGTCAACTCTCGGCAAAGAAGTTTCGTCAAAGGCCATGCGCAACCGGGCCGAACCTGAGATGCCGGGATTACTCAAATTGAAAGTGAGATCGGACCAAATCTTCAGAACATTGAATTGGTGGAGGGAGTCATCCAGAGAGCTTGGCAGCTGTCGGCGGCAAAGTTCGTGGCGCGACTTCAGAGCATCGAAATCCACGCCAAAATGATGGCGCTCCTGAGCGAAGCCGAATATCGGTATTAAAATTATTAAAAACAAATACATAAATAAACTCCGCGCATGTGAAGCAAGTGTCGTTAAATTACGGCTTTCTGGGCGAAGATGCAAGAAGAATGGAATGAGACAAACGCACAAAAGGCCCGAATAAGGCCTTTTGCGGAATAAATGCAAACATGTGGCTATTGTGAGCGATGGCGGAACGAACTGGAAATCCGGTTGAACGGCAATGATAGCATGGGCTGACATGTTCCGCGATACAGTGTCTCTGAGTCCTCTTCCACTCGGTAGAACCGCTGTGGCAACTTGAGGCTTTCAGGATCAGAGTAGAATGTGTCTTTCACCGTCGCGATTGGCACGAATTGGTCGCTCAGCGAAGGCGCGGCAAGCACGCGATAGGAAACTCCATTCGTTTGTGACGGCAACCAGTGCAAACTGACGATCTCGCCGGGCTTCACGATGAGATTTCGTACGGGCTTGGCGCCGGCATGTGAATCCCGGACGTGCAGATTTGAAATTTCCCAGTATTTGTCGGCATAGTAGAGAAACTTTATGACCACGTTTTGTTGGCCCGCAAGTGCGGTCAGGTTACTCTCTTGAATCAGCTCTTTTTGATCGGGAGCCGCGCTTTGCCGCCACAACAGGTGCGGGAACGTCGCGCCACCGTCGGTGCTTGCCACAATGCGAGCCGTCACCGGTTCGCGATGATTGCCGCCCGAAAGCTCGCTGCAAAATTCAAGCTCCGGTGACGCGAAATTAGTGAGATCTATCACGTCTGTGACATAGGCACAGGTTCGGGCGGATTTGTCTCCGATCAGCACGATGGAATTTTCTGCGTTCTGACCGCTTGTCAACGAAAACGTACCGGTTGCGCCGCGTTTGCGCATCCACTCGAGGGACTCGGCTCGCGGCACGAGGTCCACGATTCTGTCAGCGTAGTTCTCGATTGTAAGTACATATTCGTCAGATACAGTAGTGTTTTGCGGCGTCGAACGATCGGCGGCGCGCAAACGATATGTAATTCTCGAGCCGATTGGTTGTGCCGGCAGCAAAGCAAGGTATCCTCCCTGCTCGGCGTGCAGCGTGACGGACTGCATCGTACCGCCGTTGACTTGATAGTCGCAAGCTACAACATCCAGTTCGCTTTCGTCCTGCACGTCGGCAAAAATCGGGATCGGTCTATTGGCATTGTGCCAGACGCCTAACGGAACATGGGTTATGGACGGCGGCGTCAAATCGTGCAGTACCGGAATTTCAAACCACTCGAGAATTTTACGGACGAGATGAACTCTGGTTGACGGAGCCTCGCCGTCTTGCAACGCGCCTAATTCAATCGAGCTGCCGATTGTCTTGTAATTGCCGGATGCATTAGCGACACACAGTGCATAGCGAGCGTTCTCACGGGTGTTGCTAAGGATTTCCACTGCCGAACCAATCGAGCGAATGCGGTCAATGAAACTATTCTCGCCACTATATGCAAATGACATCCCTTCCGTGAACCTGCCGCGCACTCCTTCCAGCGGACCCGCGTCGCCCGATCCATCGGACAACCCATCGATTCCAAAGTATGGGTGCAAGGCCGTTTCGTAATCGAACGCCCAGACGTCTCCGCCTTCCCAATAACAACATCCGCCGTCATCGAGATAGTCGGCAATGCGCTGAGCGGCTTGTGACGAGATCGCTTCTTGATTGGGGTGAACACCGCAGAATATCCAAACTGAGCTGTAGCGCGAAAGATCCGTCGGCAATTGATTCACGGTTTCAAACTCAATGCCGAGCACTTGAAGCGCACCTTGAATGCCGGGGAGTTGTTGTGGCTGTGAATCGAGCACATACAACAAGACAGGTACTTGCCCAATGCGGTAATGCCCCCAGAATGATTGCTCGGGAGAGTTGGTTCCGCTTAGAGCTACATTAAACTCAAACGCATAGCCGCGCGGAGTTTCGGCGTCGCACTGAAATATATAGGAAATGGTGTCCACCTGATTCGTTGCGATTGAATCTGATTGCCAGCGCGTGTTTTGAATATGCAAATACTGGTGGTCAGGGTTGCAATCGGCGATTGGCAGTCTAAGGGGCTCTCCACCACGATTGGATATTACAAGCGACAGGCTATGTTGCTCCCCGGCCTCAGGGATTTGATCTCCATCCCCGACTAATTCTGCAAGCGACTGATATTCAAGCTCGATATGAGGAGATTGCAAAGTGATTGAGTTGCTTCCTGCGAAGGGTGCGCTCGCCCCTGTTCCATTCCAAGCTTGTACGACGGCGGTAACGCCGTTTGATACGGTCGTTGAGATCGAGTAATTGGCGGTTGCTTCGAGCCAATCTTCGGTTTGCGGAGGAAGCGACGGCATAGCGAGCAGTGCCGGAGAAAAATTTAGCGAGCTGCTACTGCATTCCAGCCTCAATGTACCGGGCTCGGAAGCCGAAGTCCCGGCATTACGGAGCAGCACTCGAAGCGTTCCACTCTCTCCTCTGTCTGCGCGCCCATCGTGGTCGCCGATGTTCTCGTCAAGCTCAATTTGCTGTAACTGCACAAGCGGTCCGGCGACGGGAACGACAGACACCGTATGTGAAGTCGCGCGAATATTCAAGCCGCGTAACATAACCGTCCACTGTTGTTCTGTTGTGACCGGCAATGTTAAGAGTGCAAATCCATCGGCGTCAGTTTGGGTAATGATAGGGCCTGTCAACGGACTCGTCAGTACGGCCTCGCAGTTGGGTACTCCGCGATTGTTGTATCGGATCGTGATTGGAATTTGCGTTGAGCCAACGGGCAGTACTTCAGGAATCTCAATTTGCGCGGAGACGGGAGTGGTCGTGAACGGTCTGAGCGAAGGGTCGCCAAACAGAATGAACTGCTGAATTGTCTCTTCAGTGAGCCCACCGGGGGCTTGCGGGAAGAACTCGGCGCAACGAAGTTTGCCGTAATCAAGCGCTTTTCCGATACTGCTGTAGTCGCGGTCAAACACCGCTTCCAGTGTTGCCAAACCGATCGTGTCGCTATAGAAAAAGGCCGTGCTCTCGGTTGCACCGATGTAACAGAGCGCGCCGCCGTTCAAGAGACCGAGCGTCCAGTCTTCGGCGATGCAGTTTTCAGTTTCATCAAAATCGGCAGTCGCGCAGGCGACGGAGACTACAATTCCGGGTCGCGCAGTTTGAATTTGCGGCAACGCGTTTTCCGTAAAATGCGGAGCAACTGATGACCACCCTTGTGCGTTACCGTGACCGATGTAGAACGTCCAAAGGGGCTGATCATTCAGTGAATTGAGCAACAACGGAAGCGCGCCGCTCTGCGGTTGCTGCAAGGCCGTTGAGCTTAAACCCGCGCTTTGGAATACGCTGTTGACTTGCTGTCCGTGAATTGGATCAAGAGCAACCGAGCTTGAAAAGACCGTTGCCTCAGCCGCTTGGGGAACTTGGCCGTCGAGCTCATAGGCAAGCGCACGGGACAGCCACTGCGAAAGCTGAGTAACATTTTGTACTGGGAGTCTGCCAACGGAAATGTCTGGCAGAAAATCATCGTTAGAGATACAGCTATAAGGATGATCCGTCAGACTTGAACCGACCCCGTAGAAACCGGGCACGGCGGCGTGATCGCCGATAATAAACAGATATTCTGCGGGAGTTTCAGCGCCGTTGTAACGATTTTGCAAATAGGTCTTTAGTGTAGCGGCATTGCTTGCGATTTCAGAGAAAATGAGAACTTCGCTCGTAATTCCGCAGGCGCGTTTGAACTCCTGCCAATCATGCAAAGCGTCAACATATTCCGGCGTCGTGACAATCCACAAACGCGGGGACGTTATCTCATTGGGAGGAGTTACGGGACGTTGAATGTGAACCAAGTCATTGACAAGCTGTGGCTCGTATTGTGAAGGGTTAGCAGCGTCGTCGAGGCTTTGACCACGCGGAAGCGTAACTCGAAAAGTCAATCGATCGTAAACCGTTAAGGTGCCGGTCGCAGGGCTGTATTGCAAGGGGGCGAGACGAAGCTGCGTGAGATTTGTTTTGCCCAATGAACCGGTGTGAGTAACTTCAAGCAACTGACCCGGAAACGGTTCTGCTTGTGTATAAAGCGCTTCATTCGGTAAATAGGTAAGGCTTGATTGAACAGATCTGTCGAGTGGCTGCGGTGCGGGCAAAGGCGGCGGCGATTGCAGCGTGTGCGATTGTTGTTCGATTAACTCAAAATCAGCAAGTTCTACGACTGCCGGAAGCCACACGGACACGCAAGGAAGCGCAGGCGCACCGGGTTGATTAAGTGAACCAAGAGTGTTGACGGAAATATCGGCCCATTGAATGCCCGAAAGCTCGACGCTGTCGAGCCGCATCGGTGGGAGCGTAAACTCGAGCATCCATTCTGAACGGCTCAATTGCCGCCACGTAACGGAGTGCGGCTGCTCGGCGCGATTGGCCGCAGCAAAGGCGCTCGAAACAAAGATTCCGAGCACAAGCAGAGTTATTGCAACATATCGTTTCATGGGCACAACCTCAGCGGACAGATTCTGGCTATCACACTGCTTAGAGCAAACCACACGCCCAAAACCGAAAAAGGCTTCCGGCGCAACGCCGAAAGCCTCCAAGTGATTTCCATTCGAGGGAAATCAGGACAAAACTTCTACATGATATGCTTGATCACCCTTCGGGCCGGGTACGGCTTCGTATTTTACCTTGTCGCCGGGCTCAAGCACGCGATAGCCGCGCCCCTTGATTGAGGAGTAGTGCACGAAAACTTCAGCGCCAGTTGAAGATTCTATAAACCCGAATCCCTTTTTCTGGGAAAACCATTTCACAACTCCGATGTCTGTCGTTCCTGTGGTCGCTGCGGCTTTAGCTCTGAAAGTGGTGATCATTTCTGGTTTCTTGATTTGGGCAGCCATTCGGCGGGAATTTCCGCATCGTGACCGAGGTAGTTTAACCGATATTGTACATAACGGGCAGCTGTATCGAGCAGCCCTTGCCGTTCTTCCGGACTCAACTCACGTTTCTTCTTGGCGGGCACGCCCGCCCACAATTCTCCGGGGGGAATGATAGTATTCTCCAAGACCACCGAGCCTGCGGCCACAAGCGACTCCTCGCCGACTACGGCTAAGTCAAGCACTCGTGCTCCGATGCCGATCAAGCAACCGTGTTTCAAGGTGCATCCATGCACAACGGCGGCATGGCCAACGGAAACCTTATCTTCTATGGTCAACGGCGCTTTGGCAATGGTCACATGACAGATGACTCCGTCCTGCAAATTGACCTGCGCGCCGATGCGAATCCAATTCACATCACCCCGCACCACAGTACCAAACCAC
This sequence comes from uncultured Alphaproteobacteria bacterium, assembly GCA_964587105.1. Taxonomy (GTDB): domain Bacteria; phylum Electryoneota; class RPQS01; order RPQS01; family RPQS01; genus JABWCQ01. The sequence goes on from CAZPKG010000003.1 coordinate 32,323, forward strand.
AGCGACGACTCGGGTCCGATTTCGACGTCCCCTGTGACCACAGCGGTTTGGGACAACCAAGCAGTATCATGAATGACGGGCCGCTTATCCATGTAGGGCAAGATTAGGGCCATCGACACCCTCCAAGCTGAGGTCCAGAATTGTCGAGTCCGGCCAATCGCGCGAACGGGCCGGACTCATTAAGCATTGCCCCCCGCGCATCTCGCCTACTTATTCTTACGCTGTCGGTAAGGCAGAAGTTTCCGGGAATGGAGGGGCTATTGTTTCGTGTTCGCATCATGATGTAGCAAATCTGCTGCCGGAATGTTTCTATATTGTAAATCATTGATTTAGACGGTTTGTCCACATGGGTTGGCGGGGGAAATCGACGAGAGCGGTTGAAAACAACCGACGATCGCTTTTGAATTGTCGCCGATGTTGCGTATCTTGACCCAAGTGTCAAAACAACCACGAAGATCGTATGAGTTCACTGATAAAGTTCTGGATTTCGTCAACACTTGTCTTGTTTGTCCTCGCTATCTGGCCGCTTATGCAGTTTGGGAAGACCGATGCGACGGATTCCGATACTGATTTTGGCCGCGAAGCAAAGCTTGTGGACTATTTCTGTCTGGGGCGTATCCCGATGGGCGGAAAGGCTGTTAGTCCGAAAGCTTGGGAAGAGGTATTGGGCGCAGAAATCAAACTGCGGGAATCGGCAGGCGAAGCGGCGGGCGACGCTGGAATTCCGCGCGAGCAATCAGACAAGCTGACCAAACTGAAGCCGGGCGAAGGAATTATTCATGCTGATCAGAACTCGGCGCATTACGTCATGCGGTCCGGCCAAGGGCGAGACTGGTATCTGGTCATTACAAAGAAGAACAGCGGCGGACTTATCTCTAACAGCAGCACAACAGGTGCACGCCCAAGCCCCATTGCTTTGGCAATTGGCTTTGCCCTCGTAGGCGGAGGCTTGATGACATTGCTTGCCCGTGTAGCGTTTGGCAAGACGCCGAAACCTGAATAACGCAAACGTGACTTCGATCTTGTTCGCGGCCACGTTATGCGTGGCCGTTTTATTTTGCGCGACCGAATGCGAAATCGTAAGCGCGCAAGAGCTGAACGGTACTATGCTCCCACGAGAGTTCATCGCGCAAACGTTTGCTGCCAAATTCACCCATTTGCGCGCGTTGAGAGGGGTTCTCAAGCAAGGCAAGAATCTGCTTGGCGAAATCCTCCACGTCGTTATCGCGGGCATATACCGCCGCCTCACGGGCAGAGTACTCAGACTCCGTCAATCGATAGGATACAATTGGTCTCGACATAGCCATGTACTCAAGGATCTTGTTCATCGTACAATGAGTATTGAGCGGATTGATCGGATCTGGAGCAACACAGACGTCAGCAGTGGAAAGAACTTCGCGGACTTGCTCGTTGGAAACGCGGCCGGTAAACTCAACGACGTTGTTTAATCCGAGATCAGTAGCCATCTGTTTCAGGACGGGAAGATTTTCACCGCCGCCCATGAGCAGGAAATGAATGTCCGTTCTGCCCCACTCTTGTGTGATCAGCTTGGCGCTGCGCAGAAGATAATCCAGACCGTCTTGAGCTCCCATCGTACCGAGATAGGCCGCTAAGAATTGTTTGCCGCGCTTCCACTCAGGATTCAGCGGCAGCGGGCTGAATTTTCTCAGGTCAGGCGCACTGCGGACCACAAAAGTTTGTTCAGGTTTTAGACTGCCCCGTTCGATTGCGATCTTACGATACGATTCGTTGGTCGAAATGACGACGTCCGCCGTTCGATAGGTCCAATGCTCAAGTTTGCGCAGTATTTTGAGAATGATACCGCCGCGGCCAGAGAATTTCGACTCAAAGGTTTCGGGACAGAGGTCATGCTGATCGAATAGAAACTTCACGCCGAGTAGTTTGAAGGGCAGCGCAACCAGAAAAAACAAGTCCGGCGGGTTGCAGGCATGGATGACCTTGAAACCTCGCCGGACGAAAACGTAACATGCATAGACAAACGTCCACAACATTGCCCATGAATACTCCCACGCGTAACCGATAGCTCGGTTTGCCGTATAGGGCATGGGATAGCGGTAGATGGTGACGCCTTCGAGCGTTTCGAAGGGGCGTTTGTCCACCATCTGTGGACAGATGACACTGACTTGATATCCTGCGCGAGCGAGCGCGAGCGATTCCTGCCAGACGCGCCGGTCAAACGGAACGGAAAGATTCTCGACTAAGACAAGGACCTTACCAGCAGACGCCATGATACTCCGCGTGAATCTTGTCGGAATCAGGTACACGCGCGAGATCGTACACGATCTGATGCTTAGAGAGTTTCTGCAAGACCGGATAGAACTCGCGATCCCGGTAGGTCACGAGCACAACTTCCGAATGAGATGCGATGTCGTCAGCGCGCTCGCAGAGCAATTCCGCCAGATGCGGAATGGCGGATTCGATGTAGGCCTTGTTGGCACCCATCAATCTGGCAAGCGAAACATTTCGGTCGAAGATTTTGATGTTAAAGCCTTTACCGAGGAGCGTTTCAACAAGCTCGACGACGGGGCTTTCGCGCATATCATCCGTGCCCGCTTTGAAGGCCAAGCCCATGACGCCGAGCTTTTTCTTGCCGAAGGCTTGAAGGGCTTTGACGGCGCGCTTGACGCTTTCTTCATTTGATTCCATGAGCGAAAAGAGCAGCGGTGCGGCAACGTTGTTTTGACGTGCGCAGGCAGAGAGCGCGCGAACATCTTTAGGCAAGCATGAGCCGCCGAACGCGAAACCGGGCTTAAGATAATAGGGCGAAAGATTCAGTTTGGTGTCCGAGCAGAAGATGTCCATCACCCGATGGCTGTCAACTCCGACCGACTTCGCGATTGCCCCAATCTCGTTTCCAAACACAACTTTAACCGCGTGAAATGAGTTGTCGGCATATTTGACCAACTCGGCTTCTTCAATCTTGGTCATGTGGAATGGGCCGGGCAACCCCTTGTATAGCTCAGCGACTTGCTTGGCGGCTGCTTCGCGCTCGGCCCCGATAACCGTTTTGGGTGGCCCGAAGAAATCCGAGACGGCTGACCCTTCGCGGAGAAACTCAGGGTTGTATGCGATGTAGAATCCGCTGCCCTCGGCCTTGCCGGAGAATTGCTCCAGGCGAGGCAGAAGTTCCCGACGAGTGGTGCCGGGCAGCAGCGTGCTGCGCAACACAACCGTATGCGAGCGCGTCAAATCCTTTATGGCCGCACCAATTTGTTCACAAACGCGGCGGGCGTACTCTGTGTTAAGCGCGCCTGAGGGAAGCGACGGCGTACCGACGCAGATTAACGAAATTTCCGTTTTGCGAACAGCCTCTTCAATCGAAGTTGTGGCATTCAAATTCCCGGCGGCGCGGTGCTTCGCAATCAGTTCGGGAAGTTCACTTTCAACAATCGGACTCTTGCCTTCGAGCAAGAAATTAACTTTAGCGGGATCTACGTCGATGCCCCATACTTCGTGCCCGGATTCACACAGACAGGCGGCAGAAACACATCCTACGTAGCCCAAACCGAAAACGCTTATTCTCATATAACTCTAATCAATAAGATGACTTGGGTGAAGCTTAAGTGTAATGAAACTATGGCAAAACTGCAAACGTGCCGAGTATAGGCGCAAAGGGTACGCCAGAGTCATGTTAAAGTTCACAGATTTACACACATGTTCAATTTGCCAGGCTTGATATTTCAGGACTTTAGCTGTAACTTAAGATACAGGAGGAAATACATTGAATACAAAAGCAAAATTACGCGCTCTGCGCAATCACATGCGGTCGGTCGGCATCCATGCTTATTTGGTCCCGAGTTCGGATCCGCATAACAGCGAATACATTCCCGAGGGGTGGCAAAGACGTGCCTACATCAGCGGCTTTAGCGGGTCGGCTGGGGAGGTGTGTGTAACCCAGAACGGTGCCTCACTGTGGACGGACTCTCGCTATTTTCTTCAAGCAGAGCGAGAACTTGCCGGATCAGGAATTCGCCTGCAGAAGATCGGTATCGCCGGAACACCGTCGCTGTTGCAATGGCTTGCAGGTCAACTTCCCAAAGGCGGCAAAGTTGGAGTGAATCCGCAGATCATTTCACGGCAACGGTGTTTAGAGTTGCATCGCGAGCTTGCTGAGATCGGTTTGCAGCTTGTGCTTGTCCCCACCGACCTGGTTGACAAGGTTTGGCCGAATAGACCCTCTATCCCGACAGACGCCCTTGAAGTTCACGAGTTGAAATACTCAGGCGAAACGGTTATCTCGAAACTGAAGAGCGTGCGAAAAGAGATGAAGTTGCGCGGGGCAACGGCGCACCTCGTGAACGAGCTTGATGCGACCGCATGGTTGTTTAATTTGCGCGGACGGGACGTGGAGTATAATCCGGTGTTTGTCTCTTACGCGATAATCAAGGAAAACACGGCGCACCTCTATCTTGATTTGCGCAAGGTGACTCCGGCAGTTCGCAAACACTTAGGCAAGCACGTCCAGCTTCATCGCTACGAAGCATTCGGCGACGCGGTCAAGAAACTCGCAAAGTCGCGCGGCAAGGTTTGGGTCTACGACGCAACTGCCACGCAGTGGATGTTCTCGTTGCTGGGTAAAGCCGAGTTGATCACCGAACGTTCGCCGATTACGTTGATCAAGGCAATGAAGACTCCGCAACAGATCAAGGGAATTGCCGCTGCGCACATCCGGGATGGCGCGGCCATGGTGAAGTTTCTCTCATGGTTGGACGAGAATATCGGCAAGATTCCTATGAGCGAATTGTCGCTTGAAGTGGAGCTTGAGCGAGCGCGGTCGGCAAGCTCGCTCTATCGCGGGCCGAGTTTCTCTCCAATCATCGGTTATGGAGCAAACGGCGCAGTCGTTCACTATCGGGCCGTGCAGGCAACGAGCCGACAGGTGAAAGCGCGCGGATTGATGGTTGTGGACTCAGGTGGTCAATATCCCGATGGCACAACCGATATCACACGAACCGTTTGTTGCGGGACTCCGACGCGTGAACAGAAGGATCGATTCACGCGCGTTCTGAAGGGGCACATTGGAGTTGCAACGACGCCGTTTCCTTTTGGTACGCGCGGGCCGCAGCTTGAAGTCTTGGCTCGGCGCGCGCTGTGGATGGCCGGTCTCAACTATCTGCACGGCACAGGGCACGGCGTCGGTCACTATCTATGCGTACATGAAGGTCCGGCCTCGCTCGCACCGCGCTTTCCGAATGAAGTGTTGCAACCGGGAATGTTGCTCTCAAATGAACCGGGCTATTATAAGGACGGCGAATACGGCATTCGGATAGAAAACCTTGTTTATGTCGCAGTTGACAAAGATCGCCCGGGCTTCTACAAGTTCGAGAATGTCACGATGTGCCCGATTGACCGCCGCTTAATTGAAGTCTCGTTGCTTACAGCCGGTGAGCGGAAATATCTGAACGACTACCACGCGCGAGTTCGACAAGTTCTTGCGCCCAAAGTCAAGGGCAAAGCGCTGGCCTGGTTGCGCAAAATGACGCAAGCAATCTAAGCAGTTTACTTTTTCATGTCATAGCGGGATTCGATTTCGGATCCCGCTATTTTTTTTCGAATAGTACGACTCGATCATTGATAATGTCCAGACGCAGATCAAAGTGCGCAGATATCCATTGCATCGTTCGCGCGCTGTAAAAACAGATGTGCGTGGGATCTTGAGCGTACCACCAACGCAGCATGTCCATCTCCTCGTTATGCATCAGAGTCATTACTCCCAGCCTGCTGCCGCCGCGCAGGCATTTCATAATTTTAGACCAATCGTCGATAGGATAGCGAAAGTGCTCGGCGGTTTCACAGCAGGCGACGGCATCGTAAGTGCGATCAAGCACACTTCTGTCAATAGAGAAGAACGGATCGAATATCTCGACGCGGAAGCCGCGCTCGCGCATAAGCTCAGCCATAACAGGCGTCGGGCCGCTACCGAAATCGAGAATTTCTGACCCCGGCGCGAGCCGTGCAACAAGCGGAGCGATTAGCCGCTCCAAGAAAACGAGGTACCCTGAATCATCGCGGTGATTCCGATGAGTAAGGTAGCGTTGCAATTCCATTTCGGGTAAGAGATGAAAGTCCGGGTGGACAAACAATAGATCGCACGTGCCGCAGCGCAATGACAGCCTGCCCGCCAGCTCACCAATGTGTGTTGTGCTATTTCCACTGCAAAGCGGGCAGTTCATTGAAATTCAAGACTCCTTGATAAAAACGGCAACAGGCACCGTTAAGTGCCTGTTTTACTTAGAGCGGATGACGGGGCTCGAACCCGCAACAGCCGGCTTGGGAAGCCGGTACTCTACCATTGAGTTACATCCGCACGCGAGTGTACAAATGTAAACAAATCTACCTGAATGTCAAGGTGTCCGACCTGCGCATCCTCCCGCGAGGTGTTTGCTACGGAAACGCAGTGCGGTGACATTCGGACGAGAATTTCCTTGAAGTTTTTCAGCAATTGTTGGTCATTTTCCAAATCGGTGTTGTTGGTTCGCGGACATGAAAGGAGCGTTTTGTCCGCAAGCGAGAGTAGTAAGGCAAAATTGTTCACGATGGTCCCATCATCTAACAATTGCGGAACAGACCTGATCAACTCGGGTTCGATTCCGCGAGGAGTAAATTATGAAGTCCATTCCATTCTTGCTGATGATACTCTTGATCATTGGTTGTTCATCGAATTGGGGCACAAACTCGACAGACCAAGAGCATGAATCAACTGCGATGGCGACGTTGCAGTCAAATGAAACGAGTGCCTCTCCAATTTCAGGTATCGAGCCAGAGACGCCGTTGTGCGAAACGGAGTTTTTTGGCTACATTGAATTGCAGAACACATCACGTCTTCCGGTTCGCTGTGTGATCGGCGATGAAATTTCGGTAACTGTACAGCCCAACGTACCCAGTATTGTGCAGTTGTCGATGGGATATCGGGAGGTGCAGTGGTGGCCCAACGAGCATAGCTACTACACATGTATTGCGGCTGTGCCACAGTGCAAAACAACCATCAATCGGTTTGATCCTGCACGAGCCTGCTATACTGTCAAAGATCGATAAGTAGAATTTTCCTCATTCACAAAAAGGGCGGCACGTGGCCGCCCTTTTTGCGTGGCTTCACTCAGGCTTTGCTACTGTTTGTCCTTGACGTGCTGATTGAGGAACTCGACAACTTTGGCGTAGGCCTCAATCTTGTTTTCAGTCTTACGCAATCCGTGCCCCTCATCCTCGAAAAGCAAATACTCCACAACCCCTCCGCGTGCACGAATCGCCTCAACCATTTGATCGGCTTCTGACTGTGGCACGCGCGGATCGTTGGCTCCTTGAATAACAAACAAAGGAGCGTTGATTTTGTCAACTTGATTTAGCGGGGAAATGCTCTCTAGGAACTCTCGGTCAGAGACAAGCGAACCGTATTCCGCCTCTCGGAGAGCTTTTCGGTACTTGCCCGTGTTTTCGAGGAACGTCACGAAGTTAGAAATGCCAACGACGTCAATGCCTGCGGCAAACAAATCGGGATAAGTCGTCAAACCCGACAAAACCATGAAACCGCCGTAGCTTCCACCAAAGAGCACGATTTTACTCTTGTCAATATCCTTGCGCGCGCCGAGCCACTTTGCTGCGTATTCCAAATCTTTCACTGAGTCCATTCGTTTGCGAACATTGTCCAGAGCAAGATACGATTTGCCAAAACCCGACGATCCGCGCACATTCGGCTCAAGGATCGCGTAGCCATTGTACAACCAATATTGGAACAAACCCGACAGATCCGGTTGTGCTTGTGACTCCGGGCCGCCATGAATTGCAATGATCACCGGGCATTTCGCAGGCGCGTTGGCAGGCTTGTAAAAGAATGCGGGTATCTTGAGTTTGTCGAATGTCTCGTACTCTATTAACTCCGGCGCAACAAAAAGCTGCATGGGAACCCCGCCGGTCGCCGACGAGGTCAGTTGGTACAGTTTGTCACTAAATGGTTCGTAGATCCAGATATCGAACGGCTTGGTTGCGTGGCCAAATGAAATGGCCATGTGCTTGCTGTCAGGTGAAAACGTCATATCGCGAATAATACCATCGGGAAAACGATATCCCTCAATCCGACGCTCTTTTGCAAGATTGTTGTAGAAGAATCGCGAAAGTCCTTTGTCGTTCACGACGAAGGCGTAGCCGGAGCCATCCGGAGCCACCGTCAGCATGTCAACTTCGGCTTCAGGAGTCTCAAGCCAAGTCCACTGCCCACTCTCAATATTATAAGATGCGACGCCGACGAACTCCCGGCCACGATTGCTGCGTGCAATGATGTTCTTGCCCGATTGATCAAAGTATGCATCGCCAAAAAACTCATCGCCGGTGTGCTCAGTCAGGAGTTTTGTCATTCCGGACTCTCTGTCGAACAACAGCAAATCAGAATTGACGTTCGACAGATCGCGGCGAATTATCAAGTAGCGGTTATCGGATGAATATGCTCCTGCGGACAAACTTCCACCGCCGTCGTAAACCAAGCGTGGTTCGACGTCGGTCAGATGATGCTCGTACACGTCAAAGTCGATTCCGTTGCGAGCATTGGTTGTATAGCAAAAGATTGTTCCGTCGTGCGACCATGTGCCGAATCGATAAATGCCGTCGTTGTCAACAGGAGTAATCGGGACTAATGGAGACAATCCAGGGTTGATCATGTAGAGCTTGGACTTTTCACTTCCTCCACGCGAAGCCGCGACAATCATCTGCGACCGCTCAACCGGCGACCACCACGCACCCTCAACGCCGTCTTCTTCAAACGTCAATTGCGTGATCGGGCCGGGATGGTCGAACGTCTTCCATATCTGCGGCTCTCCACTAATGTTTGACAGGTAAACAAGTTCGGAACCTGCGGGGCTGAATGATGCGCGAGTCGCTGTCTGTACGTTGAGAAATTGTGCCAGAGTGAAATCCTGTGCCAAAGCGGTCAAAGTGCAAACGCAAACAATCGTCGCGATGTGAAGGGATGTTTTCATGCAATCAGAGGTAATATTTTTTTGTTCCACAGTTCAATTACTTGCCTTGCCAGATCGTCGAGTGACCCGTCGTTATTAATCACGAAATCGGCGTTTGCAATTTTGTAGTCAGCGGGGAGCTGCGCAGCGATTCTCCGCTCAAAATCTTCCAGCGTAAATCTTCCGGCAGCTCTCGCATAGGCATTTTCTGTGTCAGAGACTACCGCGACGACCAAGTCAAAGTCACATTGCACATTCCACTCAAAGATAAGCGCGGCATCGAAAACTACGACCGCCGCTCTCGACCGTTGGAGTGATTGCTTCCAACGGGAGTATATTCCCGTGAATGTGAGTGAAGTGAGCCACTCTGTAAGTCGGGTATCCGAGAACACTAAGGCAGCGATAGATTTACGGTTTAGCGTTCCATCGGAATTGAGAATCTCGGCCCCAAGTTGCTCGAGGAGTGCTTCTCGAACTGAATCATCTTCATCAAGCACCATTCGCCCAAGCTCATCACCGGAAACAACCTCGGCTCCTTGCTTCGCCAGCAGCGCAGCAACAGTTGACTTTCCTGCGCCGATGCCACCTGTCAATGCGACCTTCACCATTGTCACCGCACGACAGCGAGCTTGCCCATAACTTCCTCGCCATCCGACTCGATCTGATAGAGATAAATCCCCGAAGCTACTTCCTCGCCATCTTGCGTGTGCAAATCCCACTCGGTGTGGCCTGTCGCGCCGTCATGTTGAATTTTTCTGATCAATACACCGTTCAAGGTGAAAATTCTGATGACGGCAACTTGGGGAAGGGCTGCGAAAATGACTCCGTCAGTGCCTGCAGCTCCGCGCCCCCGGAAGGGATTCGGATAGACATATGCATGATCAAGATTTGAAGCGCTTTGGCTGATCAAAAGCGAGGTTGTCTCAAGCTGCGAGCCACTTTGCGCGGCGACGTCTGAGATGTTTATCCTGACTTCGACACCGACAGCGCCGGCCGGGTACAGGCGGTCGAGTGTAACAGTAACTTTGGTATGCTCGGTGTTTGCAAACTCGACGCCGGTTGCAGGATACGCAGAATTATTTACGCGCGGATCGACAATGGTGTAGTTTGTTCTTGTCAGAGCATTTTCCGACATCGGCTCGGAGAACTCAATTTCGACATGGTTGCCGATTGGAGCATCAACAAGGCGGTGCGTCGTCACATACGCCGGAAGCGGCTGAGATTCAGCGACAGAGAAGTAGATGGACGATCCGGACGCAGGCAACGGCGTACCTTGCGCATCACGTAGGTTTCGAGCGAAGAGTTGGTATTCACCGGGCAGGAAAGGTGAATCAAAGGCGAGATAGATGACACGCATTCCGAAATTCTCTGCGATAACCGCAGGCATCGAGCCGTCTGCGAGTCTCCAATTGCCCTGCACAAATACCGTAGAACTCATCGGCTCGCTGAACGTAACGGAGACCGTTTTCGGAGCGACAAGCATCGCGGTGTCGTTCGCTGTCGGAGGTGCGTTTGCGGAAAGTTCCAGAACATTAGAATAGACGCTGATAGGCTGTTCGAACATTGTATCATACGTTGCAACTGCAAAGCGATATACAGTATCCGTAGATGCAGCATTCCAGATGAAAGCTGTGTCCGTCAAGAATGTCAATAACTGATATGGCCCGTCTGTTCTCGCGTAATACACTTCAAAATGCACAGCGCCACTAACGCTCGTCCAATTAAGCGAAATCCGCGACTCATCGAGCGGGTTTCCGGTCAACACAGGCGGATATGGGGCGTTGGCTATCGCGACGGCATTTTCAATGCGCACATGCTGCGAGCCATCTGACATCAGTATTTCGTTGATGCCGTTGTGATTAAAATCGGCGACTGCGACGCTTGCGGCTTTCGACGGAAATGCATACCACTCGGGAATGTAACGTCCGGATTGCTCATCCCGTGTCACAATGTAGAAATCGGGATAGGCAGAAATCAGAATATCGTCGCAACCGTCGGCATTAACGTCGCGCGCGACAACGGATGCAGGATTCACTGTGACATTTTCATTTCCGAGAATCGCAATGCTGTCCGCCACCGTCAGCTCGTTGTTTCCGTTCGATTCAAAAACATAGTAGTCCCAGCCCATTAGAAGTCTTTGGCTTTCCGACGATGCTCCCGCATTGGATCTGCATCCGGCGACAAGCTCATCTTGTCCGTCGCAGTCAAAATCGCCGACGGTCATCCAAGACGTCGCATCGTTTTGCGGCATGTTGGCGCTCCAAACTTGAACGGCCTCTGTGCCGGTCCATTCGCACCACACAATGTCGCCGTCGTAGTCACCGAAAAATATGTCAATCAATCCATCGTGGTCAACATCGCCGACCGCTGTTGTTGGCGGTCCGTAATTATTCGCTCCGTCGGTTTCGTTGGGCAAAACACTGATCAAATGAAGCAAGTAGTTGTTACCTGCTTCAAACAGAGCGAACTGCGACTCGGAATCAATGATAACGCGAGCCAGAATTGCTTCACGATTTGAATTACTGTCGAGTCGGACAAAGCGGCTGATAAGAAATTGTGAAAAGCTATCGGGGCTTTCAAAGACGAGATTGTTAAGGATGCCGCATGAATCGGACTGTTCCCAAATGCGCGATTCCCCGAACCTACGCGCCCCTATTTCAAGCAAGCTGTCTCCATCCGCGTCGCCAGAACATTGCGGAATATGCGGGCCATAGGTATTCTCTGATTCAATAAAGTCGGAGCCATTCCACTCGTACGCTTCAAGTGTATCAACGACGTTGCGGTCGTCGAGCGGCAGCATCCACACTTCGCTCATGCCATTGCAATTGTAGTCGCTTACCAATGTTGCGAGCACTCCGTGTGACATGCTCGTAACATATGAATTGTATAAATAGGGTCTGATGCTGTTTTGAACGGACGAGTAAGAAAACGTTTCGGACCTGACGGATTCACCGATCAAGTTCGTGATCTGAAGTACCGCTTGCCATTCGCCTTGATAGCGAGATTGCAGAATGACCGCGACGTGTTCGTCACCCACATATCCGAAATCTTCGCGAATCGAATCTCCGCCGGCGTTGGTCATTAGCAACGTCGCGCGTCCGAACTGATTGCTCCATGCGCGAACTTGCAGTCCAAAACCCGGCCCGTCGAGAACCGTGCGTGTGCGAATGCTGTCAATTACTGGTGGCGCGTTTTGCACATAGACGTGCGCCATTTCCACAGACTGATGCTGCGTAGTCGCGTGCACAGTGAGTCTAAGGACCAACACGGTGTCCGACAAAGGCGCTTGAAAAACACCGAGGGTGTCGCCTAAGATTCTTTGCGCACCAGAAGAAATCTGATTCCAGACGCGCGGGTTCTCCCCCAACCCGTATTCTAAGGTGTAGTCTGTGAACGCAGTGCCTTGAACATTGCCAACAACTGCGACGCGTCCGCGAATGCCCGAATCAATCTCGGGGGACAAGATGCGCGCTTCAGCATCGGCCCCAAACGCGGCGCTCTCAACCGCTCTGCGAGCGTTAACACGGCCATTGACCGTGAGGGAATCCCAGCCATTCACATAAATGTCATCGGCACTCGACCGAATTATGTTCATGACGTCGTCAGGCGACAGCGCGGGGTTGACAGACAGAACCAGACCGGCGACGCCTGCAACGATTGGTGAGGCATAGCTTGTTCCAGATGAAAGGTCCCACAATCCGCATTCTCCGCCAAGAATGGTTGAACCGATTTCGTCACCCGGCGCCATGATGTCAACGGAGGGACCGTAATTGGAAAAGTTCGTTGCGCGATCGAAAGCATCCGTCGCGCCAACTGCGATTACCTCTTGAAAACCTGAAGGGTAATGAATGCCGCCGTTGGTCGCATTGCCGGCGGATGCAACCAACACGACGCCCGCATCATGGGCAACGGTTACAACTTCGCGCAGCAAGGGCGACGCCACGACGTCTCCAAAACTCATGTTGATAATTGCCGCGCCGTTTGAAACGCCATAGAGCAATGCGGCGGCTATGTCATCTTCTTCTAATGTGCCGTTCGCATTGCCTGCTCGCAACGGCATGATGCGGCAGTCAAATCCGATTGAAGGATAGCAATCGGGATTGTCGGACTCTGCGGCAGCGCAACCCGCGACATAGGTGCCATGTCCAAAGTCGTCCATCGGATCGTTGTCGCGTTCGAGATAATCTCCTCCGGCAGGCAGGCTCGGCGCATCTACAAAATCCCAGCCGATCACGTCATCGACAAAGCCATTTCTATCATCATCAGTTTCGTTATCGGGAATTTCGCCGCGATTGTGCCAAATATTGTCGCGCAAATCGCGATGTGTGTAATCAACACCTGTGTCAATAATCCCAATCACAATCGTAGTGTCACCGCGCGAAAGTTCCCACGCAAGGCCTGCTGAGATTTTTTCGAGCCACCAGGCGTCCGGGAATAGACTATCAATCGGCTGGTAGGGGTCGTCAAGTGATTGTTCAGTTCGATAACGATTGTTAAAAGCAATCCACTCGACTTCAGGATCCGACGAAAGCACCGAGGCAAGAACGTCAATATCTTTCCCGCCGGAAAATTGCAACCGCACGATTCGCTCGAGCGGCTGCGATAAATCCGAGTATTTGGCAAGCGGTAGATCAACAATAGCGCTCGCCGACGCAATTCGGTTAACGGAGGCGGAGGACGTGATTAGCTGTCCGTCAAGAGCGGACATGCGAAACGGACTACGCATCTTGATAAACAGAACATCGGGAGAGTGTTCCGCGAATACCACCCCGGAGATTATAAGCAGTGTCGCGAGGAAAACAGAAAGGTTTTTCACACCGGCTCCTTTTGGGAAGAAGAGTTGATCACTACGATACCGCCCGCGCAAACGCCAAGACACGCACTTGCTCGACGCCGCTCGCTTTAAGAATACGAGCGCATTCTGACACCGTTGCGCCGGTGGTTACAACATCGTCTATCAACAACACGGATTTAGGAGCCTCACCTTTGTATGAATAACGGAATGCATCTTTTACATTTTGCACGCGCGTGCGAAATCCCTGGCCGCTCTGGGCGGGAGTATTGCGCGTGCGCTTCAGCAGCGGCAGAATCGCGCCGCCGGTTCTATTGGTCAGTTCGCGAGACAACAGCAAACTCTGATTGAATGACCTGTCACCATATCTCAGCCAATGCAGCGGTACGGGCGTCCAGACATCGTTGCTATCGAGAAAACCGGCTGGGATTGTGCGAATTAGAAAATCGGCCATCTTCGGCGTTATTGTGGTATGGCCATCGAACTTAAGCGCATGAACGATCTCGCGCGTGATTCCGCCGTCACGATAGGCGAAGCCTGCATGCATACGATCCACAAAGCGTGGAAGTCTTTCGGCAGGAGTTTTCTCAGCACGAGGTAGTTCTGCCCAGCACGCATCGCAAAAAAGAATGCTCGATGCGGGCATTTCTTTCGTGCAATAGACGCAACGCGACGGGAAAACCAGCGACCAGAACGACCACTCGCGGAGTTTTGCAAGCGAAAAACTACTCATGCGCCGCGCCGCGTTTTCTAACGGGCGCCAGAAGCGTAAGTTTCAGGGCTTGCTCAAGGTCGTTGACAAAATGAAATTTCAAACGGGACTTGATATGATCGGGAACGTAGAATAAATCCTTCTCGTTCGCTTTCGGCATGACGATTGTCGTAATTCCACGACGCGCGGCAGCAACGATCTTCTCACGAATTCCACCAACCGGCAAAACCTGACCGGTGAGCGTGATTTCGCCCGTCATACATAAATCATTTCGCACCGCTTTGTTTGAAAGCAGCGAAGCAAGCGAAGAGGCAAGTGCGATTCCGGCGCTCGGCCCTTCTTTCGGCTGCGCGCCTTCGGGGACATGAAGGTGAACGTCGTGCTTCGTGAAATTCTCTTCTGAAATGCTCAGCTCGCGAGCATGTGCATGAAGGAACGACATTGCGATTTGCGCGGACTCTTTCATCACATCTCCCAGCTGCCCTGTAACTTGGAGCTTGCCTGAACCGGGCATTGAAGTTGATTCAATCACAAGAATCTCACCACCCACGGGCGTCCACGCGAGTCCGAGAGCGACTCCGACTTGCGGAGCTTCCGGCAGTCCATCCTCGGCATAGGGCGCGGGTCCCAAGTACTGCGAAGCGGTTTTCGCGGTGATATTCACACTCTTGCGCTTGCCTTCGGCTACGCTGCGGGCGATCTTGCGGCAAATTGCTCCGATGCGTTGTTCAAGCCTGCGAACACCGGCTTCCCGAGTGTAGCCGCGAATGATCGCGCGCATTCCGTCTTCCGACACGGCCAAATGCGAGGGTTTCAGGCCCGACTCTTCTATTTGGCGCGGCAAGAGATAGCGCAATCCAATCTGAATTTTTTCGTCGGTAATGTAGCTTGGAATTTCGATGATTTCCATACGATCGCGCAAAGGGCCGGGGATTAGGCCGACGTCATTCGCGGTCGTAATAAAGAAAACCGAGGAAAGATCGAACTCGACGTCGAGATAGTGATCCGAGAAAGTATAATTCTGCGCGGGATCAAGAACTTCAAGCAGCGCCGAAGCCGGGTCGCCGCGAAAATCCATACCGAGTTTGTCGATCTCGTCGAGCATGATCACTGGATTTTTCACTCCGACTCGCCGCAGTGACTGAATGATACGGCCGGGCATGGCACCGACGTAGGTTCTGCGATGACCGCGAATTTCCGCTTCATCACGCACGCCGCCCAAGCTCATCCTGACAAACTCGCGGTTCATTGAGCGCGCGATTGATCGACCGAGTGACGTTTTTCCCACTCCCGGCGGTCCGGCGAAACACAAAATTGGTCCGCGATTGTCTTTCTTTAGTTTGCGTACGGCCAAGAACTCAAGTATGCGCGTCTTGACTTCTCCCAAACCGTAGTGATCTTCATCCAGCTCTTTTTCAGCCTGGATCAGGTTCAACTCATCTACGGACGCCTTACTCCACGGCAGGTTCACAAGCCATTCAATATAGGTGCGTGAAACGGAGTATTCAGCCGAAGCGGCGGACATAACCTTCATGCGGTCGAGTTCTTTGCGCGCGGCCTCAGCGGCATGCGTGGGCATCGCAGCTTCGGTAATCTTGCGTTCGAACTCGGTGATTTCCGTGCTGGTTTCGCTGTCCTCACCGAGTTCTCGTCGAATGGCCTTAAGCTGTTCGCGGAGGTAATACTCTTTTTGATTCGATTCGAGTTCGCGTTCAACTTTGCCGCGAATTTCGGTGCCGATTTTGAGCAACTCCAGTTCGCGAGAAAGATGCGTGGCAACAAGCGTCAGGCGCGCTTCGAGCGCATTCTGCTCGAGAATCTCTTGTTTCTCGGATATTGAAAGGCTTAGATTTGAAGCGACGATGTCCGCCAACGCTCCGGGATCGGCGATATTGTGAACGGCGATACGTACTTCGTCCGGCAGCGCATTTTCCTCGGCGTATTTTGAGAAATCGCTGATAACCGTGCGAGTAAGGCCTTCGATCTGAATTGTGCTGTCGCGCGGAATCTGCATCGGTTGAATCTTGACCTGAAGATAGGGGTCGGTCTTCAGGATTTCGAGTCGTTTGACGCGCACCATGCCTTGAATGAGAACACGAATGGACTCATCGGGCATCCGGAACATCTTCATGATGTGCGCCGCCGTTCCGACGGAGTAGAATTGATCTTCCGGTTTGTCAGAACGCGGAGACTGCGCACGTGAAAACGCGGCAACAACTCGATGACTTGCCAGAACGTCGTTGATCATCGCAATCATCGAGGGCGAAGAGATCGCGAGCGGCACAATCGTGTTAGGGAAGATCAGTACGTCGTTGAGCAAAAGCGCCGGACACGCTTCGGGGATCCGGATGGGGCTGTCTCCTATACCGGAACTCTTGAGTGTCGGAGCGCCGCTATCTTCAGGCTCGCTCATGACCACTCCTCAGGAAAGCGAACTTTGCGGCACGCAACCGCCCACTCCCGGCTGATCCACGGAATAACAATGCGAAGTACTCCAAGTTCAAAAGTGATTTCTGATTTCTGTGTGTCAAGTCCGTCGGGTAACGTTACGACACGGAGAAAATGTCCGCGCGCGATTTCAACATGAAAGAACTCCCGCCGTCCGGAAATGTCAATGTCCTTACGTACGCCTTCAATCCGAACCCAATTAGGTCCAAAAGTAACCCGCGCTTCGTCTTGCTGCACGCCGGGAACGTGGACCTCGATTGCCACAAGGTGTTCATTGCCAAAGACGTCAACGGCGGGAATCCATTGAGCGTGCTCGCCCCACGGAAGCGGCCGATTGCCCTGTTCGATGCGGATGTACTCAAATCGAAATGAGCCGGATTCTTCCTGATCAGCGGCAAATGCATAATCAACTGAGTTCACATTATGTGCCATTTCCTCTCCTGAAGAACACTGATGAAACGCGTGCGACGAGTTGAAGATTGATAATATTAGACTTACAATTCACCGCATCCAACAAATAATATATCCATTCCAGTTCTAAAGGTCAAGTATTTTATTGGTTTAGCTGTGAAACTTGCAATCTGGTCTGTTCTGTCGTAAATTATTAGCTTGAGTCGAACAGGATGCTAACTAAGCTGACCCGAATGAAAATGAGTGGGATGAAATCTACTTTAGGATGGCTGATATTGTGTGTGGGAGCGCTCGGAGTTGCCCATGCTCAGACGTATGATACTTTGCGCGTGATGACCTACAACCTCTTGAACTATCCGGGGAATAATTCGGCTGCAAGAAATCCTGAGTTTCGAAAGATATTGCATGCAATAGACCCTGATGTCTTGGTTGTTCAAGAAATGCAGTCGAGTTCGGGCGTATCAGAGTTTCTTAATCAGGTGCTCAATTCCGGACAACCGGGGACGTATTCAAGTGCGACTTTCATGGACGGCCCGGATACGGATAATGCTTTCTACTACAAGTCCTCGCGTGTGAGTTTTCAAGGACAGGTCACATTGTCAACGGCGCTGCGCGACATCAACGGTTACATTGTGCGCCCGGCAGGCGTCACGGCAGATTCTCTCGATTTCAGAATATACTCGGCGCACCTGAAAGCCAGTCAAGGATTCGAGGATGACCGAGCCGCTGAAGTGACAATTGTGCGGAATCACCTGAATGCCCTGGGACCCGGCCACTATATATTTGCTGGAGATTTCAATCTCTATACGAGCAATGAACCGGCATTTGACATCGCAACACAAAGCCAAGCGGATAATGACGGTCGCTTGTATGACGTATTAGGGCAATCAGGAACATGGCACAATTCGGCGACATTTGCGTCAATTCATACGCAATCCCCACGCCTGACAGACATTGGAGACGGTGGATCGACCGGCGGATTGGATGATCGATTCGATTTTCTGCTGCCGACTTATCCATTTCTGTTATTGCCAAGTTGGCAAGTTATTCCGGGGAGCTACACCGAATACGGCAATGACGGCAATCACTTCGGACAATCGATTAACAACGGAACGAACACTGCGGTTCCCGACAGTATTGCCGATGCGTTGCATGTTTCGTCAGATCATTTGCCTGTATATATGGACATCATTCGTCAGATAACTGCTCCCGCAACAGTGACACTCACGCAGCCGAACGGCGGTCAGAATTACGGTCGAGGAGACACTATCTCGATTACCTGGTCCACAACGAATTATGTCGGCACAGTTTCCTTGTCGCTCAGTCGAACGGGTGTGGGTGGAAGTTACGAGACGCTTGTTAACGGGACGGCGAATGACGGGCAATTCTCATGGGTGGCAAGCGGTACTCCAACAACGCAAGCGCGCGTGAAAGTTGTGTTGGACGGCGCTCCGACCATAAGCGATGTTTCAAATAGCGATTTCACTATTTCAAATCGCGATATTACGTTGTTTACACCTGCGGCGGGAGATTCAGTTTCGATTGGGTTTGGAATTGACGTGCAATGGACAGCGGTGAACGTGACGGGAAATGTCCGGGTTGAGCTTAGCAGATCTCCATCCAGTCCGGGTTGGGAAGTCCTTGCGGCTTCGGTACCCAATTCGGGGCTCTACGGCTGGACAGCAACCGCTCCGGCAACTGATTCGGCTCGCGTGCGAGTGGTGATGGTAACCGCGCCATCCGTCGGAGACACGTCGAGTCTGTTTAAGATAAAGAGTTTCTCGAATAATCAACCTCCGACAATAACTCACAATCCCGTATGCGACGGCGTACCCGGAACAATTAATTTCCATTGCAAGGTTCAGGACACGGGAACTTATTCGCTGCCGTATTTGATTTGGTCATCAAACGGATTTGCCACAAAAGACAGCGCGCAGCTTAGCGCTGCAGCATTGGGCGGATACTCCGTCGGCCACACGTTTTCGATAGGATTTTACGAGTACTATCTTCGCGTGACAGACAGCGGCAACTTGACGGCGCGAACGGATACCTTTGATCTTGCAATTCAAGCCGATTGCCCGACGACCATCTCCTATGATGATGGAACGGCAGAATCGTATCAATGGTCAGCCGATGGCGGCATGGCCTGGGCCGTGAAGTTTGCACCGGCGGCAACGCCATTTGTTTTGTGTGCGGCGGAATATGCGGTCTCGGTGCGGAAGCCTGATTCACTCCATGGAAATGTGACTGTTCACGTTCTGAATGCGAATGGCATCGGCGGCAGTCCAGGAGATACGTTGGGAGTATTTACTTCTGGGACGTTGCCCAATTTGGTTTCCGGAAGCGCTGGAACCAGTCCGGGTTGGGGCCGCTGCGTACTTCAAAATGCCGGTGGTCAGCCGCTCGTCGTAAATGGAGCTTTCTACTTGGCCGTCTCAGAAGCTTCAACGGCATTTGCGCTTGATGCGGGAGGCGGTGTTGCAGGTCGATCCTTTGTTTGGGATAGCTGCGAATCCATGTGGTTCCCCGATGACGGTGTAGCTGCGAGTTCGAGACTCGGCGACCGGATGATCCGTGCCAAGGGCCTTGCATTGTTGCCTCCGGTTGTTGTGATTTCATCCTCCGGTAATGACGCGGTTCTTCGCTGGATGTCAACGAGCGCACCCCACTACACAATCTATCGGGCAACAACCCCGGAGGGACCATTTGTAACACCGGTTGCAGTTGTATCCGACACGACATGGACAGATGAGGGGGTAATCTCAAGTCTTGGGCAAGCATTCTATATAGTCAAATCAACCCTCCCGTAGGGCACTTGAATTTGGCGGGAATAATTGCTTAATTAGCTGAGTTTACAGATTTGAGGCACCACCCTAAGGGACAATGCTATGCGGTTTGGTTGGGTTGAAATACTGCTCATTATGGCAATCGTTCTGCTGCTGTTTGGCGGCAAGCGGATTCCCGAATTGATGCGAGGCTTGGGACGTGGGGCCAAAGAGTTCAAAGAAGGTCTCCGCGGTGACGAACCCGAGGACAAGAAGCCTTAAAAATTATGAAGTTCGGGTCAACAGGGCTTGACTTAGGGCTTGAGGTTGGTTATATTACTAACTATAACTACTATAGTGAGGTATTATGACCGGACGTGACGGTAAATTCTACTCCTCAAAAGATGTTTGTGAGAATCTCCAGATATCTAAGTCCACACTTTTCAAGTGGGAACGGGAGGGGTTGATCACGAAGGTACGGCGGGATTGGCGAGGTTGGCGACTTTATGATGAGCGCAATCTCGAGGAAATCCGGCAAAACATCGAGAAACAGAAAGCCGCAGAATCGAAACCTCGGTCATCTTACGTCCTCGTCGTTGACGACGACACGATGATTTTGCAGGTAATGTCGGATCTGCTTCAGGCGGCAGGTTACGAGGTCTTGACCGCTGCAAACGGTGATGAGGCGGTCGCACTTCACCTCGAAAAACAGCCGGCTCTCACATTTCTCGACGTTAAGCTGCGCGGTAAAAGCGGAATTGACGTTTTCCGCGAGATCAAAGCGATTGATCCGGGCGCCACGATCGTGATTTTGACCGGGTACCCCAAGATCGAAGATACCGTTCAGGTCATCAAAGAGGGAGCCTACAACTACCTCACAAAGCCGATTAAGAGCGAAGAGTTGCTTGAAATGGTAGCCGAGGTTATTGGACCGTAGGCTGAGTTTGGCAGAATAAGTGTATTCAGTGTGCGCCCCGTTGCTCCCGGCTTCGGGGCGTTTTACCTAAGAAACGGAAACAAGTTAGCGATTTGTGGAGTTCCTTCATTTAGGGTCTCGATCACTTGTCCCCGGAGTTCAACATGCCCCGCAGTATTAGCTACATCTTAGCGCTTCTGCTTCTTGCCGCTTCAGCTTTCGCTCAAGGGTTCGGCAAGAACAAGGTGCAATATGTCGAGTTCGATTGGAGATACATCCAGTCGGAGCATTTTGACATTTTCTATTCCGAAGGGCAAGAACGAATTGCCGAGTTCACGGCGGAGACCGCCGAACGCGCGTTGAAGCTGATTGAAGCAAGTTGGGATTACACGTTGGAAGGGCGCGTCAAGTTTATCATCTACGCCTCACACAATCGTTTTCAACAGACCAACGTTTCGCTGTCGATTCAGGAAGAATCGCTGGGCGGATTTACGGAGTTTCTCAAGAACCGCATCGTACTTCCGTACACGGGAAATTACGAAGCATTTCGGCATGTGATTCATCACGAATTGACTCATGCCGTGAATATGCGCCTGTTTTATGGTACGGGTTTTCAGAGTATTTTGATCGGTGTCGCAACATCGGACGTGCCGTTGTGGTTCACCGAGGGAGTTGCCGAGTATGAGTCGCGCGGGGGTTGGGACGTGGAAGCCGATATGTTCATGCGTGACGCCACAATCACCGGCTACCTCCCCCCTATCGACTATTTGGGCGGCTACTTTGCCTATAAAGGCGGTCAGTCGGTGTTCTACTATCTTGATCGCAGATACGGCAAGGAAAAAGTTGGCGAGTTTGTCAACAAGGTTAAATCTTCCCGTGAAGTACCACGCTCGCTCAAAAGTGCGACGGGGCTAACGATGGAAGAGTTTAACCGCGCGTGGCAAAGCTGGCTGCGAAAGATCTATTGGCCGGGCGTAGTGAACTACGAAACGCCGGATGATTTTGCGGAGCGCGTAACAAACCATCGCAAAACCAGCAACTTCGTGAATAACGGCGGCGCGGTTTCACCGGACGGACAGAAGATTGCTTATCTGTCTGATCGCTCAGATTACTTCGACGTTTGGCTCCACGATATTGAAAGTGGAAAATCCAAGCGCTTGTTGCAAGGCGAGCGTAGCGGTGACTTTGAGCAGCTAAAATGGCTCGACGCCCGCATGTCGTGGTCTCCGGACGGCGAGAATATTGTCTTTGCCTCAAAAGCCGGCGCACTTGACGCGATCAACATTCTCAATGTTGATAAGCACGAAATCACGAAACGCTTCAGGCCAAAACTCGAAGGTATCTTTAACCCCGTATTCTCTCCGGACGGAACAAAGATTGCATTCGTCGGATTGAAAGCGGGCCAGTCCGATCTCTACTACTACGAAGTGGACTCTGAAAATTTGGTTCAACTTACCGACGATGTTTTCAGTGATGATGATCCCGCGTGGAGTTCCGATGGCAAAATGCTGTACTTCGCGTCCGATCGCAAGGACTCTCTGAGAATTTCCGGTTACGATCCGTCGTTCCGGATGTGGGAGTTTGATTATCACTCGATGGACGTCTATCGGATTGAACTGAATGCGACCACATGCGAACATTTGACGAATGGAGAGTTTACAGAAAAGAATCCAACGCTTTCGCCTGACGGGAAGTATTTAGTATATGTTTCCGACGCGAGCGGGATATCGAATCTCTACCGCATGGACCTTGCTTCACGTGAAACAGTCGCGATTACCAATGGATTAACGGGTTGTTTTCAACCAAGCTATTCGGCCAAAGCGAATCGATTGGTGTTTACTTCGTTCTATGAAGGCGGATACGATCTGTACTTGATCAAATCGCCGGATCAGTTGGAAGCAAAAACTCCGGCACCCACCGCATTCCGCGAACATGGCTCGCCGGAAGCCATTGAACCGGTCGGAGAACAAGCGGAAAGCGACACAGAGTCGCTTGAATACCGAGATGACTCTCGCGAGTATTCTCGCTATGTATTTGCTGACGGCATTGGCCAGATTTCCGAGCAGTCGGATAACGCCATTCCCGATACTTCCAGCACACGCAAGCCGGGAGGGGGATTTTTCAGCAAAAAATACCGCGTCAAGTTCACTCCGGATTACGTGTATGCGACGGCGGCTTATAGTTCGTTCTTTGGTGCACAGGGCACGGGACAGATTCTCTTCAGCGACGTGCTCGGAAATCAATTAATCGTCGTCAATACGGATTTGTATTACGATTTCAACAATCTTGACAACTCAAATTTCTCCGCACAATACTATTACCTGCCGAACCGCATTAACTACGGCGCGAGTTTGTACAGGTACGTTTACTACCTTGATGCGGGAAATGTGCGCGACCAGACACTTCAGTTGCAAGCTGATCTAAGCTATCCGTTCTCAAAATACACTCGCGCGGAGTTGATCGTCGGCGGATATGGAATTGATCGCGCGGAATGGTCGCCCAACTCGGATGGTTACTACGACTACTACAAGACAGCGCGCCGACGGATTGTCTTGCCGGAATTGGGTTATGTGCACGACACGGTTGTTTGGGGAAGCACCGGGCCGGTGAACGGAACGCGCTATCGAGTTTCAACGTCTTATAGTCCGAATCTTCAGAGTGACCGCGAAAATCGCGAGGTTTGGAGTTCTGAATTTTACACGGCTAAGGGCGACGTGCGGCAGTATTTCAGAATGGGCCGCGACTACTCGTGGGCGTCAAGACTTAGCGGCGGATTCAGCGGCGGTCCGGAACCGCAACGATTCTTCATGGGCGGCGTTTCAAATTGGATTAACCGCCGATTTGAAAACGATCAGATCCCGACCGATGAGATAAACGATTTCTATTTCTCATCTTTTGTCACACCGTTTCGCGGCGGTGACTATTTTGAAAAACGCGGCACGGGCACTCGTTATTTCCTGACGAATCAGGAGTTCAGGTTTCCGCTCGTGCGCTATTTGCAGATGGGTTGGCCGTTGCCGATAACGTTGGCCGACGTGCGCGGCGCTTTGTTTACAGACCTTGGCGCAGCATGGTTTGACGATGCTTTCAGGTTAACCTCTGTGGGTGAAGACGGCAACCGCCGCTTGCATGATTTGCAAGCCGCGTATGGTTTTGGCTGGCGCTCGAATCTTGGATTCCTGTTGCTGCGCTGGGACGTGGCGTGGTCCACGGATGGTGTGGACACTTCAAAGCCGCGGTATTTCTTTTCATTAGGAGCGGAGTACTAAAGTTTGAGCAGAACCTCTGCGCTTCCCGCTGCCTTACTCGCACCCGTTCAACTGATCGGGAAGTTGTTACTCGAGTTTACGAGCGAATTAGGGCGTTTCGGGATTTTGATGGGAAGAATCGCGAGGGAACTTGGCGCGATTTTCACTCGTCGTGAACTATTTATCAGAGAGTGCGTGCGGCTGGGTGTTGACTCATTGCCGCTCGTTTTGCTTGTGGGACTTTTTACGGGCGCGGTGTCCGGTTGGCAATTGCATTACCAGTTGGAAGGCTACATGCCTTTCGATATGATTGGGCCGGGCGTATTTAAGAGCATCGTGCTTGAAATGGGACCGGTGTTGACGGGTTTGATCATTTCTGGTCGAGTTGCAGCTTCAATCGCAGCGGAACTCGGCACAATGAAAGTCACGGAGCAAATTGATGCATTGGAGTCGATGGCGATTTCCAGCACACGGTATCTTGCCGTTCCGCGAATCGCCGCAATGACGATGATGATGCCCGTGTTGGTTACGCAGGTAAATTTCATTGCGATTATGGGCGCATGGTTTGTCACCACTGTGTTCTTAAGCTTGACCTCGGCGCAATTTTTCGGACTAATCCCAAGTTTCTTTTACTTGTATGACGTATTTTCCGGATTACTGAAATCGCTGTTTTTCGGAATGAGTTCGGCGATGATTGGTTGTTACGTCGGATTCGACACGTCGGGCGGCGCCGAAGGCGTTGGGAGCGCGACCATCAAGGCGTTCGTGTGGAGTTCGTTGAGCGTACTGATTCTTGACTTCCTCTTGGCCATGATTCTATTCTAATGATTATCTCGCGCGGCATAAAGAAAAGTTTTGGCGGCAAGCAGGTCTTGCGCGGCGTGGATATGCAAATCGAGTCCGGCGAATCGCTTGTGATCATCGGGCAATCCGGTTGCGGCAAGTCAGTATTCTTAAAACATCTTGTCGGTTTGCTCGATCCTGACGCTGGTGAAATTATTGTTGACGGAGATCGAATTTCTAACGCGAAACGCGCAGACGTATATCGTATCCGCATGAAGTTCGGCGTGCTGTTTCAAAGCGCGGCGCTGTTTGATTCGATGACCGTTGAACAGAATGTAGGTCTTGGTTTAGTGGAGCATACTACCATGACCAAAGGTGAAATTGAAAAGCGCGTCGCAGAGTGTTTGGAGATGGTCAGCCTATCGGGCATACAGAAACAGATGCCGTCCGAATTGTCCGGTGGAATGCGTAAGCGCGTGGGACTCGCCCGTGCAATTGCGATGAAACCGCAGTACATTCTGTATGATGAGCCGACGACCGGACTCGATCCTATTACCGCCGACTCGATTAACGATTTGATTATTCAGATGCAGCAAGAACTGAAAGTCACTTCAATCATTGTTACACATGACATGGTGTCGGCATTCAAGATTGCGGATCGCATCGTCATGCTGCACTTGGGCCGAGTGATTTTTTCAGGTACGGAGCAAGAGATCAAGACTCAAAGTATTGATATTGTGCGCAGATTTATCGCCGGTGAATCAGAGGATAAACAGGTTGTAACGCACTACTTTTGAGAGAAGCAAGCTTACAAAAAAAAGCCCCGCCGAATTGGCGGGGCTTTTTTGTGTTTGTTGCCGGAGATCAGCGCCAGCTGAGGCGTGATATGCCCAAAGGTCCGACTGCATAAATATTATCTCTCGAATATCCTGAAGCAGAATAGAGAGAATCCGACACAACGGTCTCGGCATCGCCTTCTCGCATGACAAGACTTCCGAGGCTATCACCCGTCAATCGATTGAAGAGTACGGTTCCATCGTCAAGTAAGAGCATTTTGACAGCAGGTTGGGCGATCAGCTCGAGCGGCGCTGATTCAGAAACGGACGTTTCATAAATAGCCGGAGGAATCGGGAGGCCGTCTAAGCTTGCAATTATCTCGATCAAGAGTTCATCCGAGGAGAGCGCTGCTTGAAATTGCGAGACATGGCTGATCTCGCGCAAGAGTTCCAAATCACTCATTCGCCGAGAAGTCAGAATTGAGCCGTTAGAGGTTGCCTGTGGAACGAGATAAGTGACAACCTGTCCGCTATTGCAGAGGCGCGGCGTGATTCCTTCAGGAGAAAGACGGTCGCGTTCAAGAGTTAATAGATTGATCTTCCAGATTCCGGACTCTGTTTCGGACTCTGTTGGTCCTGCGCACAACAAATAGTTCGCGGCTAAATTCAGTGAGGGCGAGGAGCCGCGATCCCAAATTTGTGTGATCTCTCCGCTCGTATCCACAAGAAATACGCCGGAAGATTCACTCGGCTCACCCGGAACTGAATATGCAAATGACGGTTCGCCGGAAATGGACCACGAGTAATCGGAACGAACTGCGATACCTGGCGGAGAAACTCGTTGCTCGGTTCCGTTTTGCCAAACGAATAAGCCTTCGCCTGATCGAATAAACAAGAATGAACTCGAATTTGGAGCGGCCACCGGAGCCGTTGCATTTGCGATTAAGAAATCAGCGCGCCAGCGCGCATGGGCTTGCGAGGAGTCGTCGTCATCGTTGCATCCGAGTAGGCCGACCAACAGAATCAAGCAAATTATTGCCGGGATTCTATTCATGGTGCAGAGCCTGAATCGGGTTGACCCGCGCGGCCCGAATGGCCGGATACAATCCTGAGAAGATGGTCACGAGCCCAATCATTGCGGCGGATATCAGCATCGTTTTTTCAGACAAGATAGGCGGAGATATCCCTTCAGGCAAGGTAACATTGTTCATCAACTCGATCAGGCCCCAGCCGACAAACATCCCTCCAGCTCCGGCTATGACCGTGATAATTAGACATTCGAGGAAGAACTGTTTAACGATGTCTGTCGCGTTGGCCCCTATCGCTCGGCGTATCCCGATCTCGCGCGTGCGTTCAACTACGGAAACAAGCATGATATTCATGACGCCCAGCCCGCCGATCATGAGCGTGATTGCTCCAATCGCGACCATAAGTGCATTGATCGCATCAAAAACCTTGGCGGTTTCCATCGCATCTTTGTGCGTATCCCACAAGCTCAGCGCTTCGGGGTCGTCCGGTGAAAACTTGTGGACTTTGGCGACGATGTTCTTAAATTCCGCAACAGCCAGCTCATGCTTCTCAATATCATTGGGAGAAAAAATGAAATTCCCGAACCAATATCTATCATAAAGTGCAAGTTGCGTCGAATAGGGGATCCAGACAACGTCGTTATCGGGCCCGTAATAGGACGAACCTTGCTTCTTTGCGGATTTCCAACCGACAATTAGAAACTCGCGTCCCCCAATTAGCACGCGCTCGTGCAAGGGATCGGACTCTTCACCGAAGAGCTTCTTGCGAACCTCGTCGCCGATTACGCAGACACGGCGGGCTTCATTGATGTCGCGGCGCGAGATCCAGCGGCCATGATCAGGTATCACGTTGCGAAGTTCACCGTACTGCTCACCGACGCCGGCTAACCTTGTATTGAAAAGTCGCGGACCCGCGCGCATGTCCGTTTGCCAAGCTGAGACTTCCGGCGAGAACGAGAAAAGCTGTGCCTTCGCGTTGAGGGCATCGAGTGTCTTTTCATCAAAGCGGATAGTTTCGCCTTTGCGCGCCGATCCGGTGGCAATACTCTTGCGGCCCCCCCAGAAGATCACAACATCCTTGCCCAGCGATCGAATATTGCTCAATGCCCCTTCAGAGAAACCAGTTGCGAGTCCGGACAAAAGCATCACCGAGGCGATACCCCACGTAATCCCGAACATCGTTAGCGCACTGCGCAGCTTGTTCATGCCCAGTGTTGTGAAGACCTGCTTGATGAGTTCAAGGAAGCCCATAGCTAATTCTCCGTTTGGACGGTCCCAGCGCTCACGATTTCACCACCGTTTAGCCCGTTAGTTACTTCTGTGCGAATGCCGTCCGAAATGCCGAGCGTCACCGCGCGTTCTTCAGTGGTACCAGCAACGGTGTCGGTAACGATTTTTACAAAGGCCGAGTCTCCTTTGTAGAAGAGCGCCATCTCATCGAGGATCGGCACGTCTTTACGCTCGTCCACGACAATGCGCGAAGTTGCGCTCATGCCAACTTTCAGGTTTCCGTCAGAGTTATCAACGGTGGCTTTCACGTTGAAAACAATTTGCTGTTCCTTTTCGCTGTACCTGCCAACGGGTGAAATGTGGTAAATCTGGCCGTCGAACGTTTTGCCTTGAAATGCTTGAACCGAGACGTTCGTGGTTAGGCCGACTTTGAGCTTGCCGATGTCGGCTTCATCAACGTCACCGCGAAATTCGAGTTTCGTGTGGTCACCCATTGTAATCACAACAGTGCCTCCAGTGGCGGATGTCGTAGGAGTCACGGAGGCGCCCTCGTCTAACTCACGGGTAAAAATCAGACCAGTAATCGGCGCCACGACTGTTGTCGAAGTTTGGACGATTTCCATATCACCTTTGCGGTCGCCTATTTGTTCTCGCTGAATCAGAGCCCACTCGGCTTGTGCAGCCGAAAGGCGGGCCTTTACACGTTCGACTTCGCGCTCGGCATCGCGCAGATTTTGCTCTGGAAGCAGGTTCTTGTCGGCAAGTTCTTTCGCGATCCGCAAATCATCTTCGGCTTGACGAACTTCCACTTCTGAGGTTCTTAGTTCTTCCCGTGCTCTGACCTGCTCCGCCGGAGATGCTTCGGGCGAAATCTCAAACAACCGCTGGCCCGCAGTAACCCAATCACCCTCTTCCACAAAGAACTTGCGCACCGTTCCACCTGTTTTGGAGCGAATCTCAATCTGATGTAGTGGCTTAATGCTGCCTGTTGCAACAACAGTCTGAGTCATGTCACCACGTTCGACCGTGCTTAGTTTCTGCTGCGGTTTGGCTTCGATGTCCTTCTTACACCCGACAAACACCGCGACAATAGTAAGAAGAGTGGCAAAAGCAATGGTTTTCGTTGACAGTTTCATCGGCAGATCATTAAGTGATTGGGCTATGCAAGTAAGAGCTTTCCAAGCGGCCATTTGTTTCTTCGATTAAGAACAAAAAAGGCCAACGAAAACGATTGGCCGAGGATTTAGAGGTAGGATTGCCTCTCAATTAGGGGGTAAACTACTTATTGTGGGATAGGCAAACAGATAAGAGAAAATATATCAATACGTTAAAGACTGAGTTTGGATATGAATTAATATGTGGTGACCCTTGACTTTCGAGAAGTCCTGAGCTATCTTTGGAGCAAAGTGGAGCAAAAAGGGACGTTGTGGGTCATCCACCCAAATGGGCATTCTTCCGTTTGTAGGTAAGCACGAGGCAGCGGTTGACGATAAGGGCCGTTTGTCTATTCCCGCTGAGTTCCGGAACGCACTTCCGGGGGACGCTCAGCGGCATGTGGTGCTCACGATCGGCAGCTCCGATTTTATCAACGTGTTCCCGGTCGATTACTTCAATGCTATCTACGCCCCGTCGGAAAACGAGACGGCCAACTTCGCATTGGATGAAAGCATCGACCGGGATATGGTACTGCTTTCTGAGGCCGCTGTTCGTCCGATTGACGCTCAAGGTCGAGTTACGCTGCCTCAGACTCTATTGAAACAAGCCAACATTGGCCAAAAGGTGATCTTCTTTGGCCGTCAGAAATTTTTCACGATTTGGAATGCCGAGGCCTACCAATCACGCTTCGACAAGCTGAATCTCTCCAAGTCCGACGCATGGAATCTGCTCGCGGACAAGGGCAAATCCAAAGGGTAAATGATGGGTCTGCATTTGCACACGAAGCAACTCTACAATGAAGCTGAAATCACGGTTCGGGGTGATCTGACCGGATTGGCTTTGGCGCAATTGAATGCCGCAATTGAGCATTTCCGGTCGCGCGGTTGTTCTGTGATTCACCTCAACATAGAGGGGGCGGAGCAAAAGAGCGACCTATTGCTGGCGGCTGAGCGCGCAGCCTTTGGATCAGACGATGAGATATTCGCCATCCGTTAGGCCACTGGCCGTAACGGATTCCCTGCGGTCACCGCAGATGTCCGCAGGGGACTTTTTTCAGACTGCTCGTTGACAAACCCCAGAGCCAAGATGAACGATTCCTCTTCCTATCACACACCGGTAATGGGCAACGAGGTGGTTCAATGGCTGGTTACAGATCCATACGGATTGTACGCGGATTTTACCGTGGGGGGCGGCGGACACTCGAAGTTGATACTTTCTCAGCTTCGTGAGACAGGCAGGCTGTGTGGGATAGACCGTGATCCGGAGGCGATCGCTGAAGCTCGGCGAACGTTGCCTGATCGCAACGAACTTTGGAATATACGATTCTCTGAAGCAGAGAGCAAGCTCTTTTCGCGATTTGGGGCGACTTTTTCTGGAGTTTTGCTCGATCTCGGAGTTTCATCGCACCAGCTTGACGATGAAGCGCGCGGCTTCAGCTATCGCAGCGACGGTCCACTCGATCTGCGAATGTCACAAGAGTCGGGCGAGACGGCTGCGCAATTGCTGGCGCGGCTGTCAGAGTTAGAACTCAAAGAGATTTTCAAAACACTCGGCGAAGACCCGCAGGCTGGCCGCATCGCTCGCGCAGTGGTCAAGGCTCGAACCGAAGCCGCTATTGAAACCACCGGACAGCTTGCCGACGTGATTCGCAAATCCGTCTCGGCGACCGCTCAGAAGTCACTGCCTCGCATCTTTCAAGCTCTTCGGATGGTTGTGAACCGCGAGCTTGAAGAACTTTCCTCCGGGCTTGCCGCAGCCTGGAAACTCTTGAAACCCACAGGCCGGTTGGTCGTCCTGACCTACCACTCCTTAGAAGATCGGCCGGTCAAGCAATTCATGCAGGCGCTGGTGCAGCCGCCACAATCCTTCTCGCCTCTTCCAACAGCACCATCACCTCGTCCGCACGGTAAATACCCGATTCGCGGACCGCTCCTCCCCACTCCACAAGAAATCGCGGAGAACCCGCGTTCCCGAAGCGCGAAGTTCCGGGTCATTGAAAAGCTCGTATAGCCCTTTCAAATCGTGTCCACCGTTTCCATACCTGCATCTGTTTATCGTCCAAAGCGCATCCCCAAAGTTTTGCGCCGACAAGCTACGCTCATCCGTTTGCTCAGCTTTCTCGGCTTGGTTGCAGTGGTGGCGTTGCTCGTTGCATGGCGGAATTTCACGGTTCAGCAACTCACGATCGACGTAGCGCGCCAGCGGTCCGCTATGCTTCAGCTTGACCAGGAGATTCAGCATCTCAGCGGATCAATTGAAGCGGCGGCTCCATATAATGAGGTAGCGCAGTGGGCTTTGGAAAAGCACGGTTGGAAATCGCGCACGACGCACATCGATTCAGTCACTATCCCGGTCACCGGCTCGACACTTTCCTCATTGCCCCCGAATGGCGCATCCACCGTTCATCAGTAAACCGGCTCGGCACCGGAGCCGCGAACGCCTTCTGGCTGTAGGCTTTTTGTGCGTCATGCTGGCATTCGGCGCGCGGCTTGTGCAATTGCAAGTGGTTGAACATGAACTTTGGCGAAATCTTGCGCAGGGGCAGATCTACAACACCATTCACGAACCGATGCCGCGTGGCGAAATTCGCGACCGCAACGGAAT
This sequence comes from uncultured Alphaproteobacteria bacterium, assembly GCA_964587105.1. Lineage (GTDB taxonomy): Bacteria > Electryoneota > RPQS01 > RPQS01 > RPQS01 > JABWCQ01. The sequence goes on from CAZPKG010000003.1 coordinate 64,157, forward strand.
GTCGATGGCTGTCACGCTCCCCCTCTCGTATGCGGTAGGCTTTCGACCGACAGAAGGCATCAATCGTGACAGTATCGCCGCTGTATTGGCAAACGTCTTACCGGTTTCCGAAAGTACTTTGCGCCAAAAAATCGGTGCAAAGGGTTTTACATATTTGGCTCGGCGGGTTGATTGGCAGATTCAACAACAGATCGAAAGCCTTGCTCTGCCGGGAATAGAATTCGTGCGCGAAGCGCGAAGACGTTACCCGGCATCGGTGGCCGCAGGGACGGCGGTTGGCTTCACGAATGTTGACGGAATCGGCCAAGACGGTATCGAGCGGGCATTGGATTCATTGCTGAATGGCGACAAACGCGACGTGTTGGTCTGGAATGACGCGCGTCGCGTCGTGCCTGCGGTGATGAATTCAATGGACGACGTCGCCGCACATTCAGGTGCGAACGTTCAATTGACGATCGACTTGCAGCTTCAAGCGATTCTTGACCGCTGTATGGTAGAAGGACTGTCGGACAAGAAGTTCGAGAAGGCGTGCGCGCTGTTGTTGGACCCTCACACCGGCGACGTGTTAGGGATTTCGACATTGCCGCAATTCGATCCGAATGATCCTGCGGAAACAGAGGGTGATTTTCGTCGCTGCTGGCCAATCACCGATTTGTTTGAACCGGGCTCGATCTTCAAGGTGGTGACCGTCAGCGCAGGATTGGAAGAGGGTGTTGTAACGCCAACTACCTTGATCAACTGCGAAGGCGGGAAGTATCGGGTTCCGGGCAAGATTCTCAACGACGCGCATCCCTACGGCACATTGAGCGTGGCCGAAGTGTTTGCAAAATCCTCCAACATCGGCTGCGCCAAAATTGCCGAACGCATGACGGCTGACGACGTGTATTCCTGGATCATGAAATTCGGTTTCGGGTCCAAAACGGATATTGGAATTATGTTCGAGCCATCGGGATTTGTTCCGAAGCCCGCGAAATGGAGCGGACCAACGCGATCAAATCTTGCGATCGGCCAGGGAGTTTCAGTAACTGCGCTTCAAATCGCGTCCGCTTACGCAGCGATTGCGAACGGTGGTTTGCTGATGCAACCTAAGCTTATTCAGTCGATTCAATTCCCGACCGGCGAAAACGTGAAGTTCGATCCCGTTGGATTGCGTCCGGTGTTGAATCCCGAACATGCGCGTGAGCTTACGCGAATGATGACGATGGTTGTCGAAGAGGGTACCGGTAAAGCGGCCAAGATCGAAGGGGTGAAGATAGCCGGTAAGACGGGAACGGCCCAAAAAGTCAATTTGAAAGAGGGCGGCTATTTTCAGAATCGCTATGTAAGTTCGTTTGCGGGCTTCTTCCCAGCCGACGATCCGATGTACGTGTTGATGGTCGTTGTTGATGATCCGCGCGGAGCAGGTTACTACGGCGGACAGATTTCGGCGCCTGTGTTTGCTTCAATCGCGCATGATATTCTTGAAGAGCGCCATCCCGATCTACTGCCTGAGCCGAAAAATGAACAGGCGACGTTGGATTCAAACAAGAATAACTCCGAAGAAGATTCCATTGAACAGGAAGAATTTTCGTACGACACTTTGAAATTTGCCAACGCGCCGCGAGTGACGATGCCAAATCTACTTGGATTACCATTGCGCGCCGTTGCAGAACGCATGCACAATGCCGGACTGCTGGTGAATTTGCAGGGCTACGGCGTTGTGACGTCGCAGTTTCCTCCGGCGGGAGAATTGGTCCCGCAAGGTTATGAATGCTTAGTGGTCGCGCAACCGGTTGGCTCGATTCAGAATGCTTCCGCTCGCTGAACTTGCGCACGCTCTCGGCGGTGAATTGCGAAACTCCGTCGGCACGGAGCAAGTGACGGGGGTAAGTTACGATTCGCGCAACGCCAAACCGGGCGACGTTTTCATTGCAATAAGCGGTCACAAAGATGATGGCGCGAAGTATGTCGGCGACGCGCTTTCACGTGGAGCAATCGCGATAGTTTGCGAATCCGGCGGACTCATTCATTCGTCGGCGCCTGCAATCGTCGTAAGTAACGCACGCGCAGCTTTAGCAACTACGGCCTGGACACTCGCGGGCAATCCGCAACGCGATCTTAAGTTGATTGGCGTCACCGGAACAAACGGCAAAACGACAGTAACGGCGGCGCTTGCTCAACTTCTAAGCTTGTGCGGACGACCGACCGGAGCGTGCGGCACGTTAGGAATGTTCTTTGAGGATTTTCGTTTTGAAAGCGACCGCACGACCGCCGAAGCGCCTGAACTGGCCTCGGCGTTTACCAAAATGAAATCGCATGGCGCCACGCATGTTGCGCTGGAAGCGACCTCAATTGGACTGGTCATGCATAGGTTGGACGAACTGCAATTTGAGATTGGGATATTCACCAATCTGTCGCGCGACCATCTGGATTTCCACGGAACTTGGGAAGAGTACCGACGCGCGAAGATGATGCTCTTTGATTCGAAAAGGTTGTTGGGTTCTGCGATTTTGAATGCCGACGATCCTGAAACAATTCATTTCGCGCGTCATATTACTCAATCTCAGTTGACTTACGGGATCGATTCAAAGTGCAACTATCAAGCGACAGATTTGAAACTACATGCAGCGGGAACAGACTTTTGCCTACGAACTCCCGATGGTGAGATTCGTGTGAACACGCCGCTGATTGGACGATTCAATGTGTACAATTCGCTTGCGATTATCGCCGGCGCACACACGCTTGGGATAACACTTGCCGAAATTGTACATTCGCTTCCGAAAGTCAAACCTGTTCGTGGTCGGGCCGAAGTCATCAGATCAAACGCTCCCTTTACGGCACTGGTAGATTACGCGCACACGCCTGATGCACTTGAGAAAATACTCTCAACCGTTCGCGATCTGGCTGCAGGCGATTTGCATTGCGTAATCGGTGCCGGCGGAGATCGTGATCGCGGCAAGCGACCGCTAATGGCGCAGGCTGCCGAACAATGGAGTGACCGAGTTTATCTTACCTCGGACAATCCACGAACAGAGAAACCGGAGGCAATTCTTGCAGAAATGCGCACCGGAATTTCAAATGCCAACAAAGTTCTCATGAACCCCGATCGCAAGCAGGCAATTCATACTGCGCTGAAATCTGCACAGGCTGGGGACGTTGTTGTTGTAGCGGGAAAAGGCCACGAGACTTACCAGGAAATCAACGGCGTAAAAAATCCGTTTGATGACGCTGAAGTGATTCGCGATTGGCTGCGTGCCAACGGTTATCTGCAATGACGCTGCCAACTCTCGATTGGCTCTGCAACTTACTCGGGAGCAAAAGCTCATTTGGGGACACTGAGCTAAGAGTTTGTTTCGACAGCCGCAAGTTAAACGCGGGAGATACTTTTTGGGCCCTTGCTGGCGCGCGCGATGGGCATGAATATGTTGAAGCGGTTCTGAAATCCGGCGCCGCAGCAGCAGTTGTGAATCGCTCTTTTCAAGTTTCCGACGACACTCTTAAGTCCAAACTGATACATGTGGATGATACGATGTCAGCGCTCACACGTGCTGCTACCTCTTGGCGCAAAGGAATCAAGAGCCGCGTTATCGGATTGACGGGATCTGTCGGAAAGACAACGACCAAAGATTATGTTCGTGCCGCACTTTCGGAAAGTTGTTTGGTGAGTGCGACCGAAGGGAATTTCAACAACGAAATAGGCGTTCCGCTGACGGTCTTGCGAACTCCGATTGAGTCTGAAATTCTGATTTGTGAAATGGGCGCCGCGCGCAAGGGAGACATCGAGCATCTTTGCAAGATCGCCGACCCACATTGGGGACTTGTCACGGCGATCGCCGAAGCGCACATTGAGTCGTTCGGATCGCTTGACGGCGTGATGAAAACAAAGGGTGAATTGTTTGAGCATGTGGCCGACAATGGCATCGCATTTGTTCCGGTTGAGGACAAACGCTGCGTTGAAGCCAGTTCAAATTGCAGAACCAGAGTCGGATACGGATTTCGGGAGCCAACCGCAGACTGGGAGAGCGCATATGTTCACGGTGAAAGATTGGTGTTTGATGACGAAGCGCGCGCGCGATTTGAAGTGCACGGCGCGAGTATCGAGTTATTGGTGCCCGGACGACCGGCAGCGCAAGCCGCACTTGCCGCTATGACAATCGCACTTCAACACGGCATATTGCCGCATCAGGCCGCACAAGCTGTGTCCAATGCGTTACCGACCAAAGGCCGCGCTACGGTTCGCAATGTCGGCTCCGTCACACTCATTGACGACTCATATAACGCAAGCCCGGCGAGCATGCGCTCCGCGCTTGAAACGCTTTCGCTTCGTCAAGGCCCGCGAAAGATCGCCATTTTGGGCGACATGCTCGAACTCGGCGAAATAACAGACAGTGCACACCGCGACGTGGTCGGAGAATTAGATCATGCAGGCGTTTCGCTCGCCGTGTTGATCGGCCCTAACTTTTCTCATGTCGCCTCCGCCGCATTTACGCAGGCGCAGTTGCGAACTTACCCTTCAGTCGAACAAGCATTGCCGACGCTTCATCAATTAATTCACGCCAACGACTTGGTGCTGATAAAAGCCTCGCGCGGCATGGCACTCGATCGAATTGTAATGAAGCTTGAAGAACTTTTTCACTGATGCTATATCACCTCCTTGTACCGTTACGCGATCACCTGATTGGAGCGAATTTGTTTCGCTACTTGACGTTTCGCTCCGCATTGGCGGCGGTCATGGGATTGTTGATTTCATTTTTTATCGGGCCGTGGCTGATCCGCAAACTTAAGGCGCATCAAATCGGCGAAGAGATTCGCGTCGATGGACCGCAGACTCATTTCAGCAAGGCCGGCACGCCCACAATGGGCGGGCTGATGATACTTGCCGCCGTTGCAATCCCGACGTTGTTGCTCGCAAACTTGACGAATTTCTATGTACTTCTGACGTTACTTGCGTTTCTGTGGATGGGTGCAATTGGTTTTTGGGATGACTATCTCAAAACGGTCAAGAAGAAGAAAGCGGGGCTGGTTGCGCGGCAGAAGTTGATCGCGCAGGTGGGTTTGGGATTGGTGATCGGAGTATTCCTTTTGAATTACTCGCATCTGTTTGGGCAGAATTTCCACACGAATGTTACGCAAACCACCGTCCCGTTTGTTAAACATGTTATGTTTGACTTCGGCTGGTTCTACCCGGTTGTTGTGATGCTTGTGATAACCGGCGCATCAAACGGCACGAACCTTACTGACGGACTTGACGGCTTGGCAATCGGAGTAACATCCATTGCGGCGGCGGCCTTCGCAGTGATCAGCTACGTAACGGGAAACGTGAATTTCTCAAACTACCTGAACATTATCTACCTCGACGGCGCGGGGGAGTTAACGATTTTTTGTTCAGCGTTGTTGGGTGCGGGACTTGGATTTCTATGGTACAATAGCTATCCGGCGCAGGTTTTCATGGGTGATACGGGTGCGCTTGCACTTGGATCAGCGCTCGGTACGATGGCGGTTCTGTTAAAAAAAGAGATTTTCCTTGTTGTAATCGGCGGTATTTTTGTAGCAGAAGCGTTGAGCGTAATGCTGCAACGCGGCTACTTCAAATATACGAAACAGAAGTACGGTCAGGGACGACGTATTTTTCGCATGGCGCCACTGCATCATCATTTTGAGCAGCAAGGCATGCACGAAACAAAAGTGGTGGTGCGGTTCTGGATTGTCCAAGTGCTCCTCGTGTTGATCAGTCTGACGATGTTTAAGGTGCGCTAATGCTCACGAACTTGTCCGGACGAAGATTTGGAGTGCTTGGCATTGGCAAAAGCGGAATTGGTGCAGCTGGACTGATAAAAAGGCTCGGCGGGACTGCATTGATTTCGGACATTAAGTCCCGCGAGAAAATTGGAGAAGTCGTTTACTCGCTTGAACGCGAAGGGATTAAAGTCGAAACCGGCGAGCACAAGCGGCTGTTAAGTGAGTTCTTTGACACGATCGTCGTTTCGCCGGGCGCGACACTCAAGCCGGAATGGTTGAAAGCATGGAAGGAGCGAGGAATAAGCTTGTGGTCAGAGCTTGAACTTGCCTCGCAATGCTACGGCGGAAAGTGGATCGGCGTGACGGGAAGCAATGGCAAAACGACGACTGTCACATTGTTGACTTCTATGCTGACCGAATCCGGCTTGCGCGCAAAGTCCGTCGGGAATATTGGAACCGCCTGGAGTGATTGCTTACCCGCGAATGACGTCGACGTATTTGTGGTTGAAGTGTCAAGCTTCCAGATGGAACTCACAAGCACTGTTCGCCCGAACGTTTGCGTGATTCTGAATGTGCTTGAAAATCATCTCGACCGTCACGGCGACATTGAGACGTATGGCAATCTCAAACTAAAGCTTGCACAAAATCAGCTGGCGCAAGATTTCTTTGTATATAATTCTGACGACGCATTTCTTGTCAGCCATCGCGCGAAGTCAAATGGTATTGCCGTTTCATTCGGCACACACGCATCCGCTGACTTATTGGTAAAGGATGGCGCGGTCTTTCGATTCAACGGTCACGACACAATTCAGCTACTGCGTGACGATGAATGGGCGCTCGAAGGTCAGCACAATTTGCTGAATGCAGCAGCAGCGGCTGCAGCGGCAAAGTGTATTGGCGCCTCGGATAGCGCAATTCATGCCGCTCTAATCAAAGCAAGACCGGTTGAACATCGCATCGAGTTTGTGCGACAAGTAAATTCGATTCGCTACGTCAATGACTCCAAGAGCACGAATTTGACGGCGACGCTGACGGCGATTTCGGCGATTCGCGGATCGATTACGCTTCTTTTTGGCGGTAGGCCCAAGCACGAGAATTTCGCACCTCTATCAGAACTGCTTGGCAATCGCCTCGAGCGCTTGATCGTGTTTGGTGAAGCGCGCACAAAGGTGAATTCAGAACTCAAGTTAAATGATCGCATTCACTATTGCGAGAATTTAGATGAGTCGTTCCGCCTCGCAAATCAAGTGACAATGGCCGGACAAACTGTTCTCTTGTCACCGGGCTGCGCGTCCTACGATCAATACTCAAACTACGAACAGCGCGGCGAACATTTCAAAATGCTCGTGAATCAACTATGATGCAACATCGACCGCCGACGGCTTATTCGCCTTTTGGCCATGGTAAAGCCGCATTGGATTTTCCACTGCTGGGCGCAGTTGCGGCGCTCTGTATCGCCGGCGTCATTTTCGTTTTCACATCCTCTGCTGCCTATTCTTGGCAAGCCACGAACGGCGAATCAATTACGTTCTTGACGAATCATTTGCAGAGATTGGCCGCCGGGATTCTCGCGTTGATTCTTTTTTATCATGTTCGTTATCAATTCATCGAAAAAATTGCGCGCCCCGGGTTGGTCATTGCTCTCATTGCACTCGTAGTTGTGCTATTTCTTCCCAAACTACCGGGGACAACGGCGAAACGATGGATTTCAATTTTTGGACTGAGTTTTCAACCGGCCGAACTGGCAAAGTACGCGCTAATCGCATACGCTTCCAAACGACTTTCGGAAATCGATGACTCTTCATTTCCTACCGACCGCAAGAAGAAGTTCAACACGCTGCTCGGCGTTGTCGTTCTCACGCTTGGCTTGATTATCATTGAACCAAACCTCTCAATGGTAATACTCATTTGCGGGACTATTTTCACGCTGCTTCTAATTCACGGAATAGAGTGGAAAAAACTGCTGCTGATGCTTCCGGTTGCATTCGTTGGTATCGGAGCGATTCTGCTGGTAAAGCCTTACATGATCAAGCGGATCGTCGCATTCATGGATGGGATTTCCGACCCGCAAAGCACAAGTTATCATGTGCGCCAATCATTGATCGCGATTGGACAAGGCGGTTGGTTTGGTCTTGGGTTGGGACAGTCAACTCAGAAGCACTACTACCTGCCCGAACCGTACAACGATTCCATATTCAGTATTATCGGCGAGGAAGCAGGTCTGGTGGGTGCCTTTCTATTATTGAGCGCATTTCTAATTGTCATCGTGCGCGGTTGGAAAATCGCCGTGAATGCGCAGGATCGTTTCTCGTATTACCTCGCGGCGGGAATTACCGCTTCGCTCGCGTGCTCAATGATCATCAATGTCGGAGTAAATCTCGCACTTCTTCCGGCAACCGGCCAGCCATTGCCATTTGTAAGTTATGGCGGAACGTCACTCGTGATTTCACTTGCGGCCATTGGTGTTCTGTTAAACATCGCCAAACAGCAAAACACATCGGCCAAGTGGCAAGGCGCGGCTCGCCCGCTCTCGATATAAGAAGATGCGAGTTGTTCTGACGGGCGGTGGCACGGGCGGGCACGTGTATCCGGCATTAGCAATCGCTGAGGCTTTGCGAAGACTCGACGGCAGCATCGAGTTACATTTTGTCGGGACTTCAACTGGATTTGAAGCCAAAGCGGTACCTTCTGCGGGTGTAACATTTCATACGGTTCGATCAGGCGGAATAATCGGCAAGAGTTTATTCAAACGAATATCAGGCGCAGTAAAAGCCGGCGCCGGAGTTCTTGATTCACTGAAACTATTGCGCAATTTGAAGCCGGACGTCGTCGTTGGAACGGGAGGATTTGTCATGGCGCCGGTCCTGTTTGCGGCGCGCGTATTGAAAATTCCGTACTACTTGCAAGAGCAGAACTCCTTTCCCGGACTTTCCACACGGAAGTTTGCAAACGGCGCCAAAGCAGTTTTCGTTGCCTATTCGCAGGCTCAAGCGCATTTGCCAAAATCAAATGTGATTTTGACGGGCAACCCGCTCCGAAAAAAGGTCACTGAGTTTGCAACTGGAAGATCGCAAGCAAGCATTTCTAAACCTGCTCACATCTTGATAACCGGTGGATCGTTGGGAGCGCGCTCGATCAACGAAGCTGTGGCCGAAGCACTTGAAGAGCTTTGCACGTTGGCTACAGTCACTTGGCAATTCGGAAAGACGGGGATTCCCGAACGGACCGCCATGACCGCAGATAAGCTGACAAGTCAAGGACGCCTGATTGCAGCGCCGTTCTTTGATGATATGCCGTCGCGGATGAAACAAGCAGATATTGTTGTTTGCAGGGCAGGCGCAATGACGTTATCGGAGATTTCGCTGTTTGGAATTCCTGCGATCTTGATTCCCTTTCCGCACGCCGCGCACGATCACCAGACAGCTAATGCAAAGTCGTTTTGCGAATCCGGCGCAGCTGAATTGATTAGGGATTCCGATTTGAATAGTAGGCAACTTCTTAGTTGCTGTCAGCGAATTATCTCGGATTCTGAGAAACATAATTCAATGTCATTAGCAATGAATTCAATGGCGCGCCCCAATGCCGCAAACGAGATTGCAGAGAGAATATTGAAAGTCACATAGTTTATGGCAGCACGTCCCACCACTTTTCGTCATGTTCGCCGTATCCACATGGTTGGAATCGGCGGCGCGGGTATGTGCGGCATCGCAGAAGTGCTTGCTTCAATGGGCTTTCAAGTGAGCGGATCTGATCTTACTCGAAGCGACGTGACGGAACGATTGGAATCTCTCGGCATCAAAGTATGGTATGAGCACTCAGCCGAGCAAGCGGAAGGCGCGGACGTCGTCGTATTTTCTTCCGCTGTGCGACCAGAAAACGCTGAAGTCCGTTTTGCGCGCGAACACAGAATCCCTACGATTCCACGCAGCGAAATGCTCGGCGAGCTAATGCGACTCAAACGCGGCGTCGCGATTTCCGGAACGCACGGCAAGACGACCACAACATCGATGATCGGATCAATTCTCACTCATGCGGGTTTAGCTCCCACGATCATTGTGGGCGGCAAAGTTCGCGCGATGGGAACCGGAGCGGCGACGGGCACGGGGGAATTTCTGGTGGCGGAAGCGGATGAATTTGACCGCTCTTTCTTGCGCCTCTCCCCTACTCTCGCGGTAATAACAACGATTGAAGCCGAGCATCTTGACACGTATCTTGATCTTGAGAGTATCAAGGACGCGTTTGTTGAGTTTGCAAACAAAGTGCCGTTTTACGGAGTCGTCGTCGCTTGTGCGGATGACTTTCATACGCAGGAAGTTCTTCCGCGAATTAAGCGTCCGATTCTGACCTACGGCCGCAGTGAATCTGCTTCATTCAGGATCCTTGAAGAAAATTTCTCGGGGCTCAGTTCGACTTTTGTGATTCAGACGCCGGAGGGCGACACGCTTCGATTTGAGTTGCAGATACCGGGAAAGCACAATGTGTTAAATGCAACAGCGTCCGTCGTCATCGCGCTTGAAACAGGGTTATCGCCAAAAGTAATTCGCGAAGCGCTGTCGCAATTCAACGGAGTGCACCGCCGGTTTGAGCGCAAAGGCGAAGTCAACGGCGCGCTGGTCTTCGATGACTATGCACATCATCCAACCGAAGTGCGTGTAACTCTTGAGGCCGCTAAGCAGTGTTGGCCGGAGCGCAGATTGCTTGCCGTATTTCAGCCGCATTTGTACACTCGCACAAGAGATTTTGCCGATGAGTTCGCGAAGTCATTGAGCATTGCCGACAAGGTCCTTCTGCTTGATATTTATCCATCGCGCGAGCGCCCGATTCCTAATGTCTCATCCGAATTGATTGCAGAACCGCTGCGTGTCGCTGGATCTGCAGTGGAGTTGATTTCAAATGATCATTCAATACCGGATCAGATAATGACCCATATTAAGCCGGATGACATTGTGATTGCTATGGGCGCGGGATCAATAACGAACTTTGTGCAGCAACTTGTTGGCGATGCAGGCCGTGCAAAGTAAGTTACTTAAACTTCAGAAGCTTCATCCTTGCGCGCTGCGTGAAAACGTACAGCTTGCGCCATTGACGACATTTCGTGCAGGCGGTCCGGCAGATTTGTTGGCAGAACCCGCAAGTGAAGGTGAACTCGTAGGACTTCTGCGCGCACTTCGCGAGCTTGAGATACCGTATTTCTATCTTGGTTTAGGTTCCAACGTTCTAATATCGGATACCGGGCTTCGTGGAGTCGTCATTCGTTCTCACGGAGTACTTTCGGAAGTTTCTCGAAACGGGGATATCGTAAGCGCGGGACCGGCGGCGAGATTGCTTTTGCTCACAACGTTTGCGGCTGCACATTCCCTGTCTGGACTGGAGCCGCTCTCAGGTATTCCCGGCACCGTGGGAGGCGGATTGTACATGAACGCGGGTGCATATGGCGGTGAAATATCCGATTCGCTCATTGATGTTCGCGTGTTGACGCCGGAGCTTGAAGTCAAAACTCTGACGAAGCGGGATATTTCGTTCAGCTATCGTAGCGCGCCCGAGCTACATAATGTGGTCGTACTGACGAGTCGTTATCAACTTCGACAGGGCGATCAAGCGGCGATCTATGCAGAGATGCGCAAGGTTTGGCATTTGAGAAGAGAGAAACAACCGGTTGAGTTTCCGAGCGCGGGTTCAATTTTCAAACGCCCTCCGGGTGATTATGCCGGCAGGTTGATTGAAGCGGCAGGCTGCAAAGGCCTGCGAATTGGAGGAGCAACGGTGCCGCTGACACATGCCGGGATATTTGTAAACGACCGCGCAGGAACGGCGACGGAAATTGCGGCACTCATTCAACTGGTGCGCCATCGCGTTCATGATCAGTTTGGTGTTATACTTGAAAACGAAGTCATTCCGATAGGATTCGATGCAGACCCCTTCGCAATCTAAACTAAAGCAACGCAAGCGCCGAACGCGATTGAAAGCGATCCTCTGGATCATTGGCATCAGCGTTGTCGTTGTGATGGCGGTTGTTGCGAACCGTCTCATGCGGCAGGGTGTCGTCGAACTCGCGATGCGAACTTCGACGTGGACGTGCACGAATATCCAAATCACGGCCGGAGTTGAGTTGTCGCGCGATTCCGTGATGGCGTTGTCGGGTTGTGAATTGAATAAGCCGTTGGCGAGCTACTCCACGATCGCCATCTCAGAAAGGTTATTGCTGAGTCCGTGGATTAAAAGCGTCGAAGTTGAGCGGCATCCGCCCAATACGTTGTCGATTCATGTTGTCGAACGCAAAGGGATAGCGATTGTTCGCGACGGAACTGACTTAGCCGTAAGCGATGACCTTGTGCTCGTCCCCGCCGCCGACAAACCGTGGAAAAATTCATTGCCGTGGTTATCCGTGAACTTACCGTTCGCGCGCCAAGCGGGACCGATGTCGGAACGTGATCCGTTGTTCCCGGTTGCGCGGGAGTTTGCGCAAGTGAAACAAATTGCGCCAGACCTCGCGGACAACATGGCAGAGATCTACCGCGTTGACGGCAATTGGGGAGCGGTGACAATGAATCCAGTGCTGTCACTGACGCTGGCGGCGGATATTGCTGATGAGAATTGGCTCGCGCTGGACAAACTCTTACGAGAAACAGACTTTCAAGATAGACTCGATTCGAATGCCGTAGTCGATTTGCGGCTTCCCGGATTCGTGACATTACAGTTGCCTGCACCACAGGCGGAGGAAACGCAACAGTTATGAAACACTCACATTCCCATCAGGATGTTCTGTGCGGACTTGACATCGGCACCACTAAAATCGCCGCAATCATTGCCGCACCCAATCTCGACGGTGAACCGCATTTGTTGGGCATGGGTTGTGTGCCGTCGCGCGGTCTGCGCCGCGGCGTCGTTGTCAATCTCGAACAAACGGCCCACGATATTGCGGAGGCGATAGGCATCGCGCAAGAGAAAGCGGGCGTTGAAGTTGAATCCGTGTGGGCTGGAATTGCGGGCGAGCATGTCAAGAGCTTAAACTCGCGCGGCGTGATTCCCATCACGCGCTGGCGGGGCGAGCAGACCGGCGAGGTCACTACGGGCGACGTCGACAAGGTCGTTGAAGCGGCGAGAACTATTTTGCTCCCTCCCGATCGTCGCGTCTTGCATGTTCTTCCGCAAGAGTACATGGTTGACGCCGAAGGCGGTATTCGGATGCCGATTGGAATGGCAGGCGTGCGTTTGGAAGCGGACGTTCATATTGTGCACTGCGCGGTCTCATCGGCTCAAAACATCATCGCTTGCTGCAAGCGCGCGGGTATTGCTGTTCACGATTTGATTTTGGAACCTTTAGCCTCGGCGGAAAGCGTGCTCACAGAAGACGAAAAAGAGTTGGGAGTAATTCTGCTTGATTTCGGCGGCGGCACAACGGACGTCGCAGCATTTCAAGGCGGCGCCATTCGCCACACTGCCGTGATTGGTTATGGCGGCGACTATATCACCCGCGATATCGCTATGGGGCTTCGTACTCCGATGGAGTCGGCAGAGCAAATTAAGATTGAACATGGCGCTGCGCATCATCGCGCAATCAACCAAAATGATTTTCTCGAAATTCCAGGAATCGGCGGACGCGAACCTCGCGAACTAAGCCGTTCAATGCTGGTATCAATAATCGGTCCGCGCGTCGAAGAGATATTGAGCATCGCACGCGAAGAGTTGAAGAAGACGCGCGTGCTTGAACAGATCGGTGCCGGCATTGTGGTAACAGGTGGTGGAGCCTCTATGTCAGGAATGGCTGAAATCGCAGAAGAGATTTTCGCTCTTCCCGTTCGCATCGGCGCACCCCAAGAGATGATGATTCAGCACGATCTTGGCCTCGGACCGAAGTTCGCAACGGCGGTCGGGCTTGTTCGCCAAGGAAATCGTCAGTATGCCGAGATGATTGCGTCGGGCAACAACTCGGAATCGTGGACCAAGCGCACGTCCCATAAGGTGCGCAAATTTATCTCTGAAATTTTCTAAGATTTTCACATATTCGAAGGAGTAACATCAATGGCAGCCATGCAATTCATGTTCGCGGACAATACGCTGGGCGCAAAGATGAAAGTAGTTGGCGTCGGTGGCGCCGGTGGCAACGCACTGAATTGGATGATCGAGGCGGGACTCAAGAACGTTGACTTCATCGCCGTAAATACAGACGCGCAGGCGCTCGATTCCAACGCGGCGCCGCGCAAAGTTCAGATTGGCACTACTTCGACGCGCGGACTCGGCGCAGGCGCAAATCCCGCCGTAGGCCGCGAAGCCGTAGAAGAGAATCGTGAAGAACTCGTTCAATTGTTGACCGGCGCGGATATGGTATTCGTGACCGCAGGCATGGGCGGCGGCACGGGCACAGGAGCCGCTCCGACAGTAGCGCAAATCGCGCGTGAGTTAGGCGCTCTAACGGTTGGCATCGTGACCAAGCCGTTTGCGTTTGAAGGAAAGAAGCGCATGGCGCACGCCCTCGAAGGAATTGAGGAGTTGCGCGCACAGGTCGATACGCTGATCGTGATTCCGAATCAACGTTTGATTTCTCTTGTCGATCGCTCAACCTCACTGATTGATGCGTTCAAGCTTGCCGACAACGTGCTGCTTCATGCAACGCGCGGCATTTCTGATTTGATTACGGAGCCCGGTATGGTAAACCTTGATTTCGCTGACGTGCGCACGGTTATGGCTGCCAAGGGCGACGCGCTAATGGGCGTGGGCGTCGGGGTCGGCGAACATCGCGCGGTTGAAGCGGCACAGCAAGCCATCTCGTCACCGCTACTTGAGGAAGTTTCCATTGATGGCGCGCGCTCGGTGCTTGTGAATATCACGGGCGGAGCGAACTTGACGTTGATGGACGTTGCCGACGCAACCACAGTTATTACGGAAGCGGCCGGCGAAGAGGCCGAAGTAATTTTCGGCGCTGTGATTGACAAGAATATCGAGGATGAAGTGCGTGTGACGGTGATTGCGACCGGTTTTAGCCGTGTGGCGGCGAACTTGCGCACAACGACCGCTTATCGCACGACTCCAATCAGTCGTCCGCAGGCGCATGTGGAGATTCCGACCCCGATTCGCCGCGAGCCGCTGAAGGTGGAGCGCGTTATTGAGTCGTCATTTCCGATAAACGTGCAGCCGTTGACGCGCGAAGTAAATGGCCGCTTGGAGCCTGTCGTGGTGGGAGATGAGGGTGAAGGCAGTATCAATGATTTCGAGGTGCCGACCTTCCTCCGTCGCCAGATGGACTAAGCCGCTTGGAATATTGAAAATAAAGGGCTCTGCATGATGCGGAGCCCTTTTCTCTTGCCTCTCAACGGGTTTTTGAGTATTTTCATACGGTGTCTTGAACTAAACCCCAAAAAGAGGAAAGATGGATTTCAAACTGCTGAAGAAATTCTGCGAATGCCACGCCGTTTCAGGGCGCGAAGAGGGCATTCGCGCGTTGATTCGTTCGGAGTTCGAGAAAGCCGGACTGACCGTATCGGTTGACGCAATGGGTAACATGACCGGATTCAAGAAAGGCACGGGCAAGAAGAAGGTAATGCTTGCGGGCCATATGGATGAGATCGGTTTCATTGTTTCGCATGTTGATAAGGATGGTTTTGTGCGCTTTCAGCCGCTCGGAGGATTTGATGCGCGCACCTTGATGAGCCAGAGAGTCTATATCCACACGGCAAAGAAGCGGCTCCTCGGCGTGATGGGTACACGACCGGTGCACGTGCTGAAAGACGAAGAGAAGAAGAAAATTCTCGATGTTACGGATTACTTTGTCGATCTCGGACTTCCCGCCAAGGAAGTAGAGAAGCTTGTTGAGCTTGGTGATCCGATTACGATGGCGCGCGAGTTGGACGATCTCGGTGATTGCCTCACCGGCAAATCAATTGACAACAGGTTTGGTCTTTGGTTGATGATTGAAGCCCTGAAGCTCGTGAAAAAGAACTCGGTGAATATCTACGCCGTAGCCACGACTCAGGAAGAGGTCGGTATTCGCGGCGCAATTGCTTCCGCCCGCGATATTCATCCTGACGTCGGAATCGCGTTGGACGTTACAATTGCATCTGACATTCCGGGATCGGCGCCACAAGACTATGTGACCAAGGTCGGCGGCGGCGCATGCATCAAGATCATGGACGGCTCAATGATCTCAAATCCGAAGATCGTACGCGAATTAAAAGACCTTGCCACGAAGAAAAAGATACCGTGGCAATACGAAATTCTCCCGCGCGGCGGCACGGATGGCGGCGGCATTCGCATGGTATCGGGAAACACGGCCGTCGGCGCGATTTCAGTTGCGCTGAGGTATGTCCATTCTACTGTGGAAACCGTTCACAAAGATGATCTCGAAGCGTGCGTGAAGCTACTTGCGGCCTATCTTGAATCCACAAGCGGATCCGGATACGAACTTGATGACAAGCTGTAATATTCAATCGTCCGTAAATCAAAAAGCCCCGCAACACTGCGGGGCTTTTTGATTGGAATAGATTGGCAATTATTTCAGCAAAATGATTCGCTGAGCATTGCTCATGTTGTCAACAGAAACATTCAGCCAATACGATCCACTGGCCAGATTCTGGCCGTCCACTCGAACCGTATGAATCCCTGCGGGAATTTGGCGGTCGGCAATCAATTCTACCTGTCTGCCAAGTACATCATGCAAAGTGACTCGCACGCGACTTGAACGTGACAGTTCAATTTTCACGGACGATTCCGGATTGAACGGGTTGGGATAGGCCGGCGAGATTGAGAAATCGACCGGAACAGAAATTGGGTCGTCAACATCCGAAACGGCTCCAAACCACGACATCACTCTGCGTACGACTTCACGATGATGGGCAGAACCTACGGCGCCGCACGCCGCCTCTAAGGCAAAACCGAAATAAGCGGTTTTGTATGTGGCATTGTCATAGCGTACAGCCGCGCCAAGACTATTGCTGTTATACGTGTAGAATATCGATCCGCCATTCACCGCATTCAAAACAGAGGGGCTCTGACCTCCGTTGCCGCCGCAACCGCCGCCGATTAGGACGAGATTCGCACCGTCTGAAATCGGGTCGCCTGCAACACCTGAAAGTTGGGTTGATCCGGCCGCGCCGCCGCTCTGCGTATGAAGGTAATCGGCATAGAATGAACTATTGCGAACGTCGGAATCCTCATCGATTCCTTGACCTACCAACAACAACCTACCGCCGCCATTTAGATAACCCTGTAAAGCATCGCGGTCGTTCTGTGTCAACGTATTGCTTTGCTCGTTGCCACAGGCCCAAATCACATTGTCATAGTGATTCAATTCGGTAAGAGTGACCGAGCCGTCCAGCGTGGTGGAAAAATCATCATAGTTATATCCGCCGAATGCCAGCGCCGCCCCGTAGAATCCCGCATAGGTCGCGCCGTTGTCATCGTCAACCACAAGCGTCGGAGCGCGTCCGATTCTCAATGTAGCCGTCCGTGTCAGCGTGACATTTCCTTCGAGATGGAAAACAACTTGCAGAGACGTCGTGTAGGCATAGGGAACATTGGCGCCACACGTGACCGTGGCGGATGCATTCGTCAGTGTTTGTGTCTGCCCACCGGCGAGCGACCCGATTGTGAAGGTCGCGTTGTTCAGCGTGAGATTGGGATCCTCAGACGTGACCGTAACAGATGTGTTGGTCGCGGTGAACCAACCTTCTGTATTGCTCACGGTCAGTGACAATTGTCCCGTCTCGTTAGCTTCAAGTCGGCCATCGCCGTCGCCATCGCCGGAAATAGCTGAGGATTGAACGGTCAAGTTTGGCAACAAGGACGCCAGCGCTCTTGCCGCATCCACCCTACCCCAACCTAAGTCAGTTGAATCGTAGCCGGGGTTGAGCGGAAGAATGTCAACGGAATTTTGCAATACGATATCACGAAGCTGCCCGTTGTTCAGATCAGGAAGAATTGACCACACCAATCCGAAGATGCCCAACGCGTTCGGGCTTGCCATCGAAGTGCCCTGTAAATTTGCGTAGCCGTCATTGATGCTTAACGACTGAACTCCTTCGCCGGGAGCAAAGCAATCCACATGCGATCCATAGTTTGAAAACCCTGAAACGTTGTCGTTGCAATTTGTTGACCCTACGCAGACGACATTTTGATAACCACACGGATACTGAATTGTGCTGACACCGTCATTTCCTGAGGCCGCACACAACAGGGCTCCGCTGGCCCAAGCCGCTTGAACTGCGTTGTTGGTCTGACTACTGAACGTCGGGCCGCCATAGGACATGTTTATCAAATCCACGCCATGTGCGACGGCCCAATTAATCGTTGCAATCGCTGCTGACGTAACAATTAACCCTTCGCCACCGGCAGGGACATACCCCGCACGGCTGGCCATAATCTTGATGTTCCAACAGACGCCGGTGACGCCAATCGAGTTGTTTCCTTGCGCGCCAATCAGTCCGAGTGTGTGCGATCCGTGGTTGCCAACGCTTTTGGTGTCATTGTCCTGCTGACTGTCACAGTCTTCACCTGGCGCACAACCGTTGATGCTCTGAATGAAGTCCCAGCCGATAAGATCGTCGACATATCCATTTCCGTCATCATCGGAGCCGTTGAGATCTTCGAGATCACCCGGATAATCATTCGCAGTAAAGGGCAACCCATCTCCATTCACATCTTCACCGGGGTTGACCCACAAGTTGTCGTAGGCGTCCGGATGCGGCCACCAGAAACCGTTATCGACAGCAACTGCAAGCAGTTCTTCGCTTCCGGTTCCAAAATCCCACGCTTCCGGACAGCTCATTAGACGTTTGTCACATTGCTGATTCCATTGAATATCGTTGGGAATTGTATCCAGCGCGCGTAACACAAAATCAGGTTCGGCGTCTTCCACTTCTGCGAGAGCGAGGAAGGCGTCGCGAACCTCGATTACGTCCCAGGAGTCCGGGAAGTTTATTGCCACCAATCGCGAGGCGTCCGGTGCGACAGGCATCTTGGCCAGCACGCCATCCGGCACCACACGGTAGATCCCTGTCACACCAAACCGCTCTAAGGCCGAGTTGATGTTTGCGTTATCCAGACTTAATCTGCCGTTGGTGCGTTCTTGTGTTTGAATTTCACCAACCGACGCTTTGAAGTTCACTAACAATCGTCCGGCCACCCACTCTGTGCCGTCGGAATATTGATTTCCGGCGAATACAGTCAAAGGCAGCAACATCAGCATTGCGAGAGCAATCCAGTAGCGATTCACAGTAGTTCCCTTTCGTCCTCTTTGATCCCCGGGGAAAAGATCCAAGATTATCGTTGCCTACTTCAGCAAAACCATCTTCGCCGACTGAGCGAATCCGGTACCGGCCAATCGCGCGAAATAGACACCGCTTGCGAGATTTGAGCCATCAAAACGCACGCTGTGCAAGCCGGGCTGCATAACGTCGTTCACCAATTCAGATACAAGGCGGCCCTGAACGTCATACACATTCAGTGTGACTTTGGTGGCCGCGCTAAGTTCAAAGCGAATTTCACTTGAGGGGTTGAACGGGTTGGGGTAGTTGCCCAACAGTTTCATCGACGACGGCACCTCGACCGGCAGCGGATCATCGATACCCAGCGGCACCGCCCACCAATCCATCACGCGATCTAACACAACTGAGAAGTGGCTTGTACCGGCCAATCCACAAGCAGCTTCAAGTGAGAATGCAAAGAAAATCGTTTTATAGGCGCCGTCATACATCACCGCGCCCGTGCCACCAACATTTGTGTATTCAAACGCAGCGACGCCGCCGTTTGTCGCGAGAATCTTGTCCGGGCCGATCGAGCCGTTATTCGCACAACTTCCGCCTTGGAGCAGGAGATTCAGATCACTAAACATGGAGTTACCGGATGCGCCGCGCACCACGCGATCACCGGCGGCGTCTCCGTCGGTAGCCGAATGCAGATAATCGTTGAAAAACGCATTGCCCGAAAGATCATTGCGAACTCCCTGACCGCTCAACAACAGCTTGCCGCCACTGTTCAAGTAGGCTTCGAGAGCGGCGCGATCGGTGTCGATCAGCGTGTTTGAGGCTTCGTTTCCGCACTCCCAAATGACACCCTGATATTCAGACAGCTCATGTGCCGAAACTGTTCCATCAAGTGAATTGGTCCACATGTCGGGATTTGCGCCCATGTCCGACAACTCGTCAAATGTGAAGCGCTGATAGTTGCCCGCGCCGTCGTCGTCCACGACAAGCACGCGGCCACGACCGACGCGCATGGTATAGGTAACGGTTCTACTAAATCCTTCTGCAGATGTAATATCAACATCCAGCGTGACCCAAATGCCGTCAGGAATCGAACCGGCTGTGAGCGTAACGCTCACGGTTTGGGATTGACCGTGAGCAAGATTGGCGATATTCTGTGAACCGTTTGTAACAGTCACCGAAGGATCGCTTGAGGTAACATTCAATTGGACGTTTGAGGCATCAGCCCAATCAACATCATTGTGAATTTCGAGGGCCAAAGAGCCGGACTCGCCACTTTCAAGACGACCATCGCTGTCGCCCGTATTGTCGGTCAATTCGCTTGAGGTCACAGAAATGCTCGGCAACAGCATCGACGCAGCACGTTCAACATCCACACGGCCTGCGCCAAGCAAACCGACATAGTTCGGGTTCTGGGTGTCAATGTTTTGCGCGGAGACGAACATCAAATCGCGAATAGACGCATTTGTAAAATCAGGGAACAAAGCCCACAGCAGGGCTGCGGCGCCAGCGGCATTCGGAGAGGCCATTGACGTACCGTCCCAAGCCTGATAGCCGCCGTCACGAACGGTGCTCATAATGCCGACGCCCGGCGCGGAGATGTCTGTCCACGCGCCGTAGTTTGAGAAGCTCGCGCGGCGATCGTTGCTATCGGTGGCGTTGACACCGATCACGTCATTGTAACCGCCGGGGTACTGAATACTACTGGAATTATCGTTGCCGGTTGCGCCGAACAACAAGAGTCCGGCCTGCCACGCCGCCACGGTCGCTTGCTGAGCCACGTTGGAAAAACCGGGGCCGCCGTAGGACATGTTGATTATATCTGCGCCGTTGGCGACCGCATAATAACTACCCGGAACAGTAGCCGATTGCGGCATGTAGCCCTGATTGTCACTGGCCAAATAGCCGCAGCGCAGGGCCATGAGCTTGCCAACCCAAGAGAATCCGGCAATGCCGATATCATTGTTGCCTTGAGCAACCATGATCCCGCCAACGTGCGTGCCGTGAGATTCCAAACCGTAGGTGTCGTTGTCCTGCTGGTTGTCGCAGTCTTCACCACCCGCACATCCGCCAATAGACTGAATGAAATCCCATCCCAAAAAGTCATCGGGATAGCCATTGCCATCGTCGTCGGCGCCGTTTAGATCGTCAATATCACCGGGGTAGTCAGTATCCCAGAACGGGTCTTGGTCTCCATCAACATCCTCGCCCGGATTTACCCAGAGAATATCGCGGAGGTCAGGATGCCGCCAATCCACACCAGTATCGAGACCTGCACAAATGACATTGGAGTCGCCGGTGGTCAAGTCCCAAACAGCAGGCGCACCCATGATGTTCTTGTCATACTGACTATTCCAGCGGTCATCGTTCGGCGTGCGGGACAAACGTTGTAATACGTCCGGTTCGGCGTACATCACATATTGCGATTGAAGCATGGCGTCGAGAAACGCCATGACGGGATACTCGCTGCGAAACTCGAGGTAATAGGTTCTGTAGGCTTCCGGGCTTGCCGTCGGAACTTTGTCCAGAATTGCGTCTGGAATCAAGCGGACCATCTTGGAACACTCAAATTCCTGCAAGATCGCATCTACTTCAGGAATTCCGATTTCAACAACGCCTCCGTCGCCAAATCTCGGCGCGAGATTCGATCCGGCTTCCGAGAACACAATGAGCGCCTTGCCGTTGAGGTAATCAACACCCTGCCAACGTTCAAGCGAACCGGCGGTTGCAATTGAAATCATCCCCAGTGCCATTATGAGCAATCCAATAAGTCGCAGCTTCATCCACCTACTCCAAGGTTTGCGGGCCATGCAAATTCGCTCCTGTCGGGACCCTCGCAGGCAGGAACGGAGAACTACATCTCGTCTAAGTTATGAACAATAAAGCTAACCATACCATGCAAGAAAGTCAATGTTTACATTAACTTTCCGCATAACACAGGCCAACGAAAAGAGTCCACTTAAGTAAAATAAAAACAAAAAATAAGCCCCAGTTGTGGGGCTTATCATAGCGCAAATCATGCATTATCATGTGCAAACGCTGTGGCCGTCCTCTTGGACTCTGCGACTTCAGGGGCAGAACTTATTTCTTCGCCATCTCCGCAGGAATCACGTGCGGGGTCACGAAGACAAGAATTTCTGACTTGTCTGAGGTCTCCACTTCGTAATCAAACAGGCGACCAAACAGCGGGATGGCATGAAGCAACGGAACGCGGCGGTTGAGCGTGCCTTCCTTGGACCGGATCACTCCGCCAATGACAACCGTCTCACCGTCTTTGACCAGCAGAGTGGTTTTGACTTCTGAAGTCAGAATGATAATACCACCCGAAACCGTCGCCTCGCCGGACAAATCCGCGACTTCCGGATTGAGTTGCATCAGCACTTCATTGTTTGGATTGATGTGCGGAGTCACATTGAGTTTCACCGCAACATCGTAAAATTCGGTCACGATATTTCCCGATTCATCCAGGCGGTTGATCGGAATACGCTTGCCCGACGTGATGCTCGCTGATTCGTTGTCATTGATCAAGACCGAAGGTTGTGACAACACCTCTGCCGCATTATCCTCTTCCAAGGCCGACAATGTAGCGGCCATGTTTACGCCATTTTGCAACTTACCAAACGTAAACGAACCTGTCGGCTGCGAGACTCCGAGATCAACGTTAGCACCGGCCTTGGTGTTAGCGATCGGGCTTTCGAGATTCCCAATTCCCCACGCGACGCCCAACTCTTGACTCCGTGAGGCATCAACCTGCACAATCTTGGCTTCAACAAGGACCTGTGCCGTGGGCTGGTCCAATTGATCGACAATACTGTTCATCGATTCGATTACCAGAGGAATATCCGTAATGATCAGAGTGTTCGCCCGTGTATCCGATTCAATCTTGCCGCGCTCAGTCAGAAGCTTGGTCAGTGTTTTCTTCAATGTTTCAGCGCGCGCATAACGAATTCTATAAATATTCGTTGACAGAGCTTCGAGTTGTGCGGCGCTGGCAATGTCTTTATGCGTGGTGACGCGAATTACGCCCTTTTCTTCAACGGCCACAAAGTCGTTGATACGCAGCACGTTGTCGAGCGCCTCGCGCCACGGCACGTTGTTCAAGAGCACGGTCACAGGTCCGGTGACTTCAGACCCTGCGACGATGTTCGTGCCTGAAAATTCCGCTATGCTGCGCAGCACCGAACGGATATCCGCTTGCTCGACGTTCATCGAGATGCGGCGTTCATATCCCGCGCCGTCCGAAGTTTTTTGCGCCAAAGCCGGTGAGCAGACCAGCATTGACAACAGAATGATTACTATCCAAATCCGCTGCATGTTTGCACCTTTACGCTTATTCGCCGGAGCGGACTCCGGTCTTATTATCCTTGAACTTTTAACGTGATGCGAGAGTAGTCGCCGAATTCGGTTACTTCAAATACGGCTTCCGTTTGACCGACGTACAACACTTTACCGCTGTAGATCGCATCGTTTTCACGCAGGAAGAAGCTCTTGCCTTCTTTGTCGCGCACCATTGCGAGATATTTTCCGTCCGACCAAACTACGCCTGTGAGAACGGCTTCTTCAAGCTTCAACAGATCGGTTTTGATTTCGCCTTCCTTCTTCTCGTCGCTCACAAGAGCGCGGAACGGATCACGCAAATCAGACGCTTCGTAATAGACCGGTTCGTGGCGCTTGAATACCAGGGTTTCAAGTTTCACGCGCCGAACTCCACCGTTGCTCTGAGTCCTTAATTCATCGGGCAGAACATTCAGCGAGTCAAGGCCTTCAGTCATCGTTGAGAGCGTTTCACCCTCACGTTTCAAAGCTGTGCCTTCCTGCGCTTGAGGTTCTTGAGTCGCGAGTTTCTTGCGCTTAACAGGATTGTCTTCTTGAGCGAACGCCGCACTGAAGAGCAAAATGACGACAAGTAGCAGAGGTGCTTTCTTCATTATGCGCCCTCCTCGGTGTTCTTCCGCGACTTCTTGCCCTTCTTGTCGTCTTCTTTCGGAGTCACTTCTACGGGTGAACCGAGTTCCTTAAAGACATAGATTGTCGCGAGAAACTCCGCTTCAACCGTATTGGGGCTGCGGCCTTTGCTTGGCCTGTAAGTCGTCAAGCGCATGTTACGAACATTGACAATTCGCTCGAGCCCTGCGATGCTTGATACAAATCGTCCGAGGTCGTGAAACTGCGAAAGGGTACGAATTTGTATTGGATACTCCCAATAGTACGGCTGCTCGACAGCTTCCATCGGTCTGAAGAGCATGAAATTCACGTTGCGCCGGCTACCCTCTTCAGAAATGTTTTTCAGCAACGCATCCATTTCCTGTTGAGTAGGCAAGAGAGTGATTGCAATGTCCCAGCTTTCCATTAGTCGGGCATAATCTTCCTGCACCGTCTGGAAATTTGCGGCAACGCGCTTACCCTTGGCAAGCAACTCTTGCTCTTCAGCAATGTTTCGTTCCAGCAATGCAGACTTGTCTTGGCGCGGGAAATACACGAAATTCGCGTATGCGTACACGGCGCCAAACAAGAGGAACAGAACAATCAGAGCTTTTTGCGTGCTCGGACTGCGAAGATTTATTGACATAGCTTCGTCCTATTGGTTCAAGTATCGCGGCGGCATCGTAAACGTCGATCCGGGCGACAGCGTGATTCCGCCGGTTGAGACGCCAACGGGCGCGTCATTATAGAAATACTGAATTGAAAAGTCAGCGACATAAATGTAATCGCCTGTGTCTTCATTTGATCCGAGGAACATATAACCTTCGAAATAGCCGTTCTCGTCCGTTTCAAACCAACGATCCGGCCCGTTGTACGGATTTTCCGAATTGACGTCGCTCTCGATAATCACCTTCACACCCTGCACTCCGGTCGGGTCACTGTGCGAGCGATACACATACCCCGATACCTTCGCGGAGCTGTTGTCCTCGTCGATGCCTTGTTCGCATGACATAGACAGTCCGCCGACAATCATGGTGATGATCACCCAAATTACGTTCCGCATGGAACCTCCTGCCGCGTCTATTTTCATTTTAATGTTTACCTGATTCGCGCTTGGCGTCGTCAAGCGCTTTGTTCTTTTCCTTGATCGCCTCGGCGCCCTTCTTGATCATGTTCTCTTTCTTAGTCTTCACGACCTGCATCTCGATTTCGGGAATCGCGACTTGCAGCGTGAAGTCCGTCACTTCTGTGTCGGCAATTTTGTTGATCTGCGTTACCAGCAGGTCCACCGCCTTGACGCGGTTCTCCTGCAACAACGCGGTCATAAACTCCGCCACCTTTGTATTTGAACTCGTCACGCCCGAAATGTGAATTCCCGCGCCGTTCGGTGTCTGCGCTTCTTTCACTTCTGTAAGCCAAGTAAGCGAAGGAAGTCTTCGCGCGAGCATCTCCAGCACTTCCACGCGCGCAAAGCGGTTTTTGTCAAGCTCGCGGATCACGTCAATTCGTTCGGACACGTCCGCCCGCTTCACGGTCAAGTCCTCAACGACGGCGATCTTGTCGCGATACAACGCCGTCTCAGTCCGGATTGCTTCAAGACGTGCTTCAAGTCCGCTCAAGCGGTTTTGCTGACTCAAGTGCACAATCGTCATTCCAAGCAGCACAGCCGAAATTCCCATGATAGGAATGACGACTTTCGCACCAAGATAATTCGCGCGTTTGCTTTCAGGGCGGTCCTCGCGATAAATAAGATTAAATCCTGGATGATCGCCGCCCATTGAGCGCAACGCTAATCCCACCGCGCACGCGTACCCCGCACTGTCACCGCCTTCGGGAACGGTAACGTCTTTCGTCGGCAATCCCATCTTCCGAAACGGATTGACGATATCAACGTCAATCCCGAATCTCCGGCGCAAAGCAGATTGCAGGAACGGCAACTCCGCGCCACCGCCGCTCAAAAGCAACTTTGTGATTGGCTTCTCCGCCAACACGCCTAAGTACTCCGGGAAACCGCGCTCGATTTGCTCAGCTAAACGCTCGCTTACGGAGCGTGCAACGGCGTCAAGCGCATCCTGCTCTTCTTCAGTTTTGCTCGACTTTGCAAGAAGGGCAAGCGCCTTCTCAAATCCAAATCCGCAGCGGCGAATCAAACCTTCAACGTATGCCTTCCCACCGAGCGGCACGCTGCGGCTTGTTTCAAATTGCGACATCTCATAGAGCATCACTTCTGTACTCTGGAAGCCGATATGCAAAACGCCGACAACGCCCTCTTCGTCAAGGTAACCTGCCTCAGTAAGCGCCGCTTGAATCGCGAACGGCTGGGCTTCAACAAGTTTGGGCTTCATCCCCGCCCAATAGAGCGGTTCAACGGCGTCAAAGATCACTTCATTTTTGGCAGCGACAAGCAGCACATCCATGCGGCCGCCGTCAACATCCTGATGCTGACGAGCGTAGTCCAGCGACACCTGATTGATATTGAAAGGCAAGTTCGTGTCGGCTTCGTACTCGATGGCACCGCGCAACTCATCGTCAGACATGTTGTCCGTAGATATCTTTTTTACCATCAATTGACGACCGCCGACCGACAGCGCAACCTCTTTGCCCTTCAGTCCGTTTTCTTTCACGATTTGTGACAGTGCATCAGACACTGCAATTGAGTCAATGATGCTCCCATCAACAATCGCGTCTTGCGGCAGATCGACGCACGACAGCTTCTCGATCGCGACGCCGTCGCCGGTATTCTTAAGCATTGCAAATCTGACGCGCTTGCTACCGACGTCAATTCCAATACCGAACTTATTCCGCTTTGCCATGACTTGCCCTTGTATTTCGAACAGTGCAGTTACTAAATTAACATTGCGTCAGAACTTGATTCCGCGCGGCTCAAAGCGAACGGCATGCGCGGCAACATGATTGTGATCGACATTCCCCCGGTTTCACTTGGCCCCGTAATAACTCCTCCGCCGAGTGAGTCGGCAATCAGCCTCGCGACATCCAGATCAGCTTTTCCCGCCGACAGCGCGATGAATTGCTCGCTCCCGCTGCGCTCCTGACCGGACAACCACTCCAGTTGCTCTCGCGTAACTTCCGGACCATTATCTGCAATCTTGATTTCAATGTACTCTTCCGAATCGCTCACGCTGATTTGAATCTCGCCAGAATGTGTGATCCGCATTATCTCAAAGTCCAACACATTCGCAATAACTCGCATTACGGCAATTGGCTGTCCAAAGAAATTCATGTCACTTTGCGGCGTATCAACCGTGACAGTGATCTCTCTCCGCTCGCACTCGCTTTTGCAGAACGAGACGGCCTCTTGAACCACCGCGCCGATTTCGAACAAACTGGATTCGCAGTTGATTTCGCCGTTGCCCCGGCTGAGCAAGAGGTTCTCAATGTTACGTCCCATTGTGTCAACCTCTTCAGCGATGATGCGGCTAAATTGCTCACGCTTGTCGCGAGGCAGGTTCTCAAGCTTTTGGAGAGAGAACATGTACCCTTTGACGAGCCCCATTGACGCGCGTACCGCGTATTCAAGCGCAGCGACACGGTTCTCGTGCGCGCTCCAGAGTTTATCCTCAAGCGCGGATTCTTCGGTAATGTCGCGCGCAATTGCCATCAACAAATTATTGTCGTTACCGTGCGACACCGGAGACTCAACAATGCTGAATACTTTGGTTTCGCCGCGAGTAGTCTTGAATCGGCGGACTGAGCGTTGAACATTCCGTTGCGTAATCACCGTGCTCCATGCTCGCAAGGCTAACGCTCGCTCATCGTCGGCCATGACACCAAGCAAAGCGGCGGGTCCCGCAGAATCTTTGGAGAGACCAAGCTCTGCCCAAAAACGGTCATTTGCTTCGCGCACAGTGCCGCTGCGGTCAATAATGAAAACAAGATCCGCTGCATAGCGCAGTACGACGTCACAAAGTGTGGAAGTCTGTGTAGTTTGCTGTTCCATTCTAAGACTCAATATTCCCCACTGAAGCGGCCGACCCACTAAGGTTGTGACTGATAGCTTGGATCAACTCTGAGTAAGTAAAGGGCTTGAATATTCTGCTTGAATTTCGCGGAAGTTTAATTTCTCCCGCGCCCGTCCAAGCGCTCATAAACACAATTGGCACATTGTGGGAATTTGGCGTTGCTCGATAGCGCTGCACAAGCTCGATTCCGTTATGCTCGTTCATTAGAATATCCATAACAACCACATGAGGTCTGTGAAGTTCAATCAGCTTGGCTAAGTCTTCTGCGCGTGTTGAAGCGATGATATCCATTTCATCGTCCTCAAACATGATTTTGAGCAATTCAAGATATCGCTCGTCGTCGTCAAGCATTAGAACTTTCGTCTTCATTCGCCATCCGCTTTCGACATCACAGTGTGTGAAGTGCTGTTTTTCAAAGCTGACTGCTGTACCGCAGCCCAGGAAGTCCCGCACTTGATTGCCCATTCCGGGAGTGCCCCACTCAACTTGCGGTTGTGAGCATTGAATCGGGATACTAAAATGCTCTTCATTGCTTCCTGATCGGGCAATGACAAGTGAACTTCTGTTCCGTGCTCAAGGACTTCCCGCATACTTTCAGTTGCGGGGCCTTGGACATACTCCTCATCTGTCATCGTCACAACTACCGTAGACCCATTAGCACGCGCAAATGCGATTGAATTTGCAATAATCGATTCCACGCATTCGTTGCCCCACGCTGCAGCAATGTCATCAATAAGCAGAAGTGAGCAATCACGCAATTCGTACTTAAGCCCCTCAATTTGCCCCGCGATGATATAGTCGGCGATGCTTTGACGCAACTGCTCACCGGTGCAATGAATACCCCGCATTAGCGGCTCCTTCCCAGAGCAGTAGTTCTTGATCGCGGTCAACAAATGAGTCTTGCCTGTCTCACTCGATCCGATGAGCATTACGGGAGTATTAAATGACTCTCGCGCACCAGACGCAATCTGCTTCGCGACCTCTTTTGCTCGTGCGACGCCTTCATGCTCAATAACACTCTCAAACGTACAATGCCATGCTGGTTGAATCGCCCATGCGTTTGATGCTACTTTAGCGCTTGCCGTGAACGCTTGTCTCTCGCTGTTCTGCTCGCCGTCCTTTCCATAGTAGATAAACAACGCGTGCTCAAGCGCATCAGGCTCGGCCATAAGAAGTACAATCTCAAAATCGGTTACGGCACGCAGTTCGTCACGCACCTTGTCCGTATCCGAATCCGACACGGCAACCACAAGCGAATTTCCGCTGCGGCGTATTGGAATACACCTACAGGACCTTGCGACATGACGCGGAATTTGCCTGACGGCGTCAAGGTCAACCTGCAACTCTTCAAGCTTGACTGAACGAATCTCATTTAGCGAACTGACGATGTGCTCTACTTCACCTGAAGACAGCAGGTCCAACTCAACAAGAGCCTCAGCCAATCCGATTGCTGACTCTTCTTTTCGTTTTTGCGCCAAAGCAAGCTGCGCCTCGCTGAGAAGTTCGGTGCGGCGGAGTCGTTGTTCCAACTTACCATCAAAAGTCACACTGCTACTCATCTTCTGTTGCCTTGCGATTTGCGCTGTCCAATTCTTTCCAGAGTTCCGATCCTGCCCACATGAGTTCAGCCGTAGTTATCGTTTCGTCGCCGCGAAGCACGAGCCGCCGGTCTCCGGTGACATGTGACCATTTTGATCCACGCGGGTCCCGTTCCAGGATTGTGCGATCACTATTCTCATTGCTTCCTTCTCCTTCAGCGTTCACGCCGACCGGTGATTGCATTGTCTCAAAACTCTTCAATCCCGTTATCCTGAGCCTAAGCTCAGAGAACTTTTGCTGCAATCGTGCATGAAGAGGAACAGGCACGCGCATGGCTCGTTGAGGAGACCCACTTTGCGTTGAAGTCATGGCTTTGAGTAGGCGACTCGTATCAACTCTGATCGTACGCTCGGGCGGCAATTCGCCATCATTCCTATGAATTGTTGCAATTGTGTTCGAACTTGTTGCTTCAATTGCTTTCCATCCGACGTCACCGTTGCTGCGCTCAGCGTGCGCAAGATTTCCGCGCACAAACCAAAGCGTTAAGGATGATTCATCAAGCTCGAAGGAAATCGCACCTAAATAGGAACGGGTTCGGCAATGCTCAATCGCTTCTAACAGAGAACAATTCTCAATTTGCTCCATATTAAACCTCCGCCAACCTTGAACCTGAGGACTTTATTCCGCGCACAGCCATCTCGAGGTCGTTCGGGTTGTTGGCATTTTCGATCGCTGTGTCAAACGAGATAATGCCTTGATTGTACAGACTTAGAATGGATTGGTCGAACGACTGCATTCCGTGCGTGCCTTGATCGTCTTCAATCAAACCAGAAATCATGTTCATTTTCTCGGGAATCGTCATGCATTCACGAACCGCAGCTGTATTCACCATGATCTCAACAAGAGGTACTCGCCCGCGTGTCTCTTTCTTTGAAACGAGCCGTTGCGAGATTACTGCCTGTAAAGAGCCCGCGAGCATTGTTCGAATCTGGGCCTGTTCATTTAGCGGGAAGAACGAGATGATACGGTTAACCGCTTCGACTGCGTTCAAAGTATGCAAAGATGTAAGCACAAGATGGCCCGTCTCTGCCGCTTGTAACGCGATTTTCATCGTTGTTTGATCGCGGATCTCACCAACCATAATAATGTCAGGGTCTTCGCGCAACGCATGTGTAAGAGCGGCCAGAAACGACTCTGTGTCAATCATCACTTCGCGCTGTGCGATAAGCGACTTCTTATTGGAAAACACATACTCAATTGGGTCTTCAATGGTGAGTATGTTGACACTTCGAGTTTGATTGATGTGCTCAATCATTGCGGCCATAGTCGTCGATTTACCAGAACCGGTCGCGCCCGTGAGCAAAATGATGCCTCTACGGCTGCCGCACATTTTTTCAATTGCAGGCGGCAAACCAAGCTCCTTAAAGCTCGGAATTACAGTCTTGATTGCACGAAACGCAAGGGCGGGTGTTCCCTTCTGAAAATACACATTAACACGCACACGACCATGTCCGGGCACGGTCAATGCCAAATCAAGCTCCTTTTCACGCATGAATTTGTCAAGTTGCGTTGACGTCACCGACTCGTTAAGCAACGCACTCATTTCCCGTTCTGATACGGGCTCAGGTCGCGTGCCGAACAAATTGCCGTCAATGCGCAATACAGGTACGCTCCCGACTCGCAAGTGCAAGTCGGAAGCTTTCCTAGTGAAGAGAAGTTCGAGTAGCCCTTTTAGTTCCATCTGCCTTTGCCCTGATACAATTTCCTGATTAAGCGCTTAACCGTGCAGCGCGCTGAGCTGCGTCCGTTGAATGCGCAGAGTCTGCGCTGACTTTTTGGTAACAAGTTCGTGCGACATTTGCATTACCTAAGAGTTCGTTAAGCACGCCCATGTGGTAATTCAAGTCACTTTGAACGTCTGACTCTTCATCGACTGTAGCAGTCTCTTCTTCAAGCAACCTCAACGCACGGTGCGGGTCATTCGCGTTCTTATAGCACTGCGCGAGTTCGATCGTTGATTTACTCCGGATGCTCGGATCTCTGCGTGCGGTCTGGAATTCTGTGATAGCCGCGTCCCAGAGTTTCATTTCTGCGTAAACAACGCCAAGATCAAAATGGTCTTTGCCTTGACCGACAGGAATGTCTTCTTCCGAAAACTCGCTTGGGACTTCCATTGGCACTTCAGGCTCGTGCGGCTCGTATCCGTTCAAGGCAGGCTGGTACGAAATCGAATCCTGTTTCAAAAACGTCGTGTCGCCGGCCGACCAATCACTATCGATCGTGAGCAGTCCATCGTTGTTTGGTACGTAAGCCTCTTCAACAGTTTCCTGAACCGGCTCCAAGTCTGTCGATGTTATCGCTTCCTCCTTCACCTCGACAGTGGCCTGCATTCGTCCAACATAGGCCTGAAGTTCACGCTGCAACTCGATGTCCTCAAGTTCGCTCTCATCATGCAAGTGCAACAGCTCTTCTAATAAGTGCGGCTGCTTGATCTCGCACAACATGACTTTTCGAAACCACGGTTTCTTGTCGACGCTTGTCGCATTTTTCGCAAGCTTGATAAACGAGCGGTATGCCGAGATTGCGTCCGCATAGTACTCAAGCCCGAGATATGCTTCGGAAATCGAACGATGCACGCCGGTCTCTTCCGGACAACGCTTAACTATTTTGCGTCCGACGCCAAGCACATTTTCATGCAGACTCTCCTGCACGTAACCGTCGAGCGCCCGTTGCCATGAAATTGCCGCGGCGGTGATATCTCCGGAACGATATTGCACGTCACCGAGCAGATTCCATTGCGCATAGTTTTGCTCGTCTGCGTGAACTTGATCTTCAAAGAAAGGCAAAGCTGTCTTCCATTTTGACGCCCGCAGCGCAAGCCGCGCCTTTTGATCAGGATTCTTCGATGACTTAACAGTCAGTTTCATTCTCTTGCCCTTTAACTAATCTGACGCCATGCGCCGCGCTGAACAGTGTGAACTTTTGGTGTACCCGGAGGCCAATTACTTGGACTTAGCAAATCCGTATCAAAACCCCAATTTCTTTGCGGCGCAGTATAATATCCACCGTACACCCACGGTCTGGTGTTTCTCCGACTGTACCACAAGTCAATCATGCTACCACGGTACGTAACGGTTTGACTCCCCCAGTTTTCCAAGAACCGCAGCAAGTTTTCCAAGCCGCCGCTGTAGCCCGCTCCGTAAACCGTGGGTACATGGCCGGTCATAATGCAAGCATTAACATTCTGCGAAGTCGGCACGCGATTACTCAGCGATAGACTGGATCTCGAATCGAGCCATGCCGGTGACAGGAAGGTAATCGCATCACACAACAGCGCAGAGCCGCGTTTGTTTACAGTGTTATAGTGCCCCCAAACATATAGCGGCAAGTCTGTTGCTATTGTCAATCCGTTGGGCGGCAGCCGCGAACCGTTCTTGATTCGCACGACTGCATTCGATGTGCGGTAATCACTCAGATAAATGATTCCGTTGGCCGGCCACACGCTGTCCGAGACCATACGGCCAACGTGTATTTGTATTACGTCCATCCAACGCGCTTCACGCGCGTCATACATCAAATGCGTCGTGTACGTAATGCGCGAGCCCATCGCGACCACGGCTCCGGCGCTATCCTTCAGAACGCCATCAACGTATCGCCAGCCTGCTTTGTACCAGTATTTCGACTCGATTTGCTGTTGACCATCGGCGACCGAATCCCGTCGCTCCACGATTTCATGTTGATCAGCCGCAGGAGGAAGCGGGAGCCGCAACGTGGACATTCCGTGCGCTTGGTCGCGTACTTGCCCTCCCCAAACTGTCAACGATTGATCGGCCCAATCCGATCTGCGATTATCCAACCAGTATGATCCTCGCCAAACGTTTTGGTAAACTCCGTACTGGTCTTTGATGTTTACGGCACCCGGCTCATCGACATGACCATTGTCTTTTCGGTTGTGCCAATATCGACCTCCGGCCGTTACATACGAATTGCAGCTTATGCCTGTCCCTGCGCCCATATAGAGATCAGCATTCGTATGAATTCTGCCCTCAAATGTCATGCTTGGACCAGGATAGATTTCAAGGTCTTCGTCGTAAAAAACACCGAATTGAAACAGCGGAATAAACTGATGCTGAATCTCACGATTGATTGTCGTCGAAGAGCGGTCAGAGAGCGCGCGGGCGGTAATATTGTAGCGGCTGACAAATCCGATTAGGCCTTGATAATCACCCGCTGTCAAGACTTCTTGTGTGACGCCGGGAACCCGCGTTACATCATACAAATCGTACACATATCCGTCCATGTTCGGCGACGGAAGTGAATCGAGAACGGATTGCTCGGGATCAAGATTTACCTCTAACAGATCATGAAGTTGCTCGGCGCCCCACTCGACCGCAGCCTCAGCGGCATAGAAAGTTCGCGTTTCGTCAAGCGCTGTCGTCTCGACCTTTGACGTCCCGATTGAATGAAGTGAAGATGTCGTTGCGATAAACATCAAACCGGCGAGCATCACGACCGCTGCGATCATGATAACGCCTCTTTGCCCGTTCTTCAGCCCTAACTTGCCGCCCTTTTTGATTGAAGTCTTGCTTTTCATAATCATCCTCGGACGTTAAGACGCATCTAAGCTTAAATTCCTACCGCGCACCATGAAGCGATAAACTTCACGATGATAGTGGTCATTCCAGTACCTGCCGTCCGGCAACGTCACATATTGCCGATGCGAACCATGACTTTCATTCTCGGATTTGATTACGACGGTAATTTCAATCGCCGTAATACGGAATCGTTGACTGGGCGTCAAGGTATATCCACCTGGTGGTATCGCTCCGGACTGCGGAATCTCGTCACCGTCCATGTCATAATATCGGAACATAATCCCATCGACATTTGTGCCCATCACACGCGCGTTGCGAATGCCCCATTCAACCGAATCCCGCGTCCATTCCCAAATGTCCTGCTGAATTCCATTAGCGTTTCCCCAGAGGCCGATAGTTTCAGTTAGGGAATCATTGTCAATGTCACAACTAAACACGAGCTGTGTCGTTGTAGCATATTCGACAGGCTCGTGGATTCCGTTGCTCCATGAAATACTTGGGACATCGCGGTCAATGTCGTTTGAATCGCCGTCGATGTCTTCGGTTGCAAAAAGTCCCATAAGTCTTACGTCACGCACGAGCCGCATCGCCAGCATTCGACCTTCTGATGTGGCCGAGGCCCGGCTTTCTTCCTTCGCCGCGCTGGCCGCAGCAACGTAATACAACGAAAACAAGGAAACGAGAATCACAGTGCCAAGTGTCATCGCAATTGTCATTTCCAACAGGGAGCCACCCTGCTGCGCCCGCTTAGTTGCCCAGCAACCGCCCATTCGTTTCCGTCTGTTCATCGACTCAAGTCCTTTAGAGTTGCGCCACCATCGTTGTCGCTTCGGCCAAATGCTTGTCAGCGTCAAAAAGTATCTGAACGGTGACACGTTTGACATTTCCGAGGTCTGTTACCACGATTCGTTTTCGGAACTCTGGCTGATCGTGGTATGCGTTGCCGTAATCGGAACTTCCTGAAACAATATCCGCAAAGCGATCGTTTCGGACAGTCTCCAGTTCCAATCTGAGCAAGCTGTTAGCAGTCTCCATTTTCTCAACGTAGCGATTTGACTTGGCGACTCCGACAAATGAAGCCATAACCACTACAAGGCCGCCGGTTACAATTAAGACTGTAACCAGTACTTCAAGCAGGCTGACACCCGCTTGCCATTTTCGCATGACTCGTTTCACATTCATCGTAACCCCCTGTCAGTTATTTTTGCCGGAGCGCTTGCGACAGACCAAGCGAAATGCTCCAGTTTCCATTCTCTCCGCTTGTGGCTTCACCTGTTACAGAATAGCCGTCGGGGAGATGCCATTCGAGTCCAATCAGCGGACTAATAGGTTGTTCGCCGTCCGCATACGGCTCGCTTCCGGAAGCCGCTTCCAGTAACTCACCCTGGTACGACACTTCAAAATCGCGCTTGCCGACGAGATATGTCTTGACAGCGCCGAGATATGGCGTGACGTCTGAAATACGATAACCGATTGTTGCAGACGGCTGCACTTCTTGCCACATATACTTGTTAGACACAGTGCGGCCCGATCGAGTTACTTCACCTTCCGCTCCAAAACCGATGTATGAAACACCTGCGTTAATTTGAAGTTTATTGGTGATGGGTAATCCGGCTTTTAGACCGGCGCCCCACGCTAACGACGGGCTACTCGCGAATGGCGAGAAGCCGTTGTTGAACTCGTCAAAGTCAAGGTCAGCCGCTCCGAATTTGACTTGCGCATCGACGAAGTCTGCAAGCCCGTACCGCCCGGTCAAGAACAATCTCTGCGACTGCGTTCCGCCAATTCCCGTGAGGGAGTTCGACATCGGAACATCATATGTCGCGCGCTCGGCTTCAACCGTCATGCTTGTGACTTTATTGCCCACGCAAAACAACGGGCCGCCCACCATTGCTGAAGCCGACGACGCGGCGATCAGCAGAAGGCAAAGAGTGAATTTATATAGTGATTTCATGTTTGCCTCGCTTATTGGTTAACTTCATCCTCGTTTGAGGGCGGAGCGGCAATACTTGGGAATGACGCATGCAGCGTGAACGTTTCTGTGAATTCAAATGCAGCACCGTAATCTGCCGCGACGTTGATCAGCACCGGCGTTGCAGCGTTGTCGTCGTTCGTAGTGAGATTGTTGAAGAAGCTAACGGTGTAACTTGTGTCGCCCGGACATCCGACCACAATTTCACTCGGATACACGCTGCCAGAGCTTGCGCTGAAGCTGATCGTAGTTCCGGAAACCATAGGCCAGTAGTTCGCATCGTACAACGAGAAGCGGATCAGCGCGTTCTCTCCGATATAAAGATCACGCTCATCCGGATCGCCGTTCACTGTCGTCTCGCGGAGATTTAGAATCGGCTGCGAGTAGTCGAACACGACGTTAGTAGTCGCCCATACCCACACGCTGTCGCCTGTCGCATCAACGCCTGCGGTTTTAACAAGTATCTTTGCCATACCGTTTTGATCCGGCACGTCGCTGCACAAAATAGTAGTGCCAAGATTGGGATCACTCAAAGTGTTTAGCCAACGGCTGATCGTCGGCAGCGGATTGCCGCTATACAACGTGACTCGCGCAAAACCAGCTGAGTCTGTATAACCGGTAGCGGTCGTTACAACGCCGCCTGACGTTGTGAAATAGACCGCTGTACCCGGTGTAACCGGATTGTTGTAGCGGTCGCCCACGAGACACACCAATTGCACGCTCTCGCCGACTACGTCCATACCGAACATGTTGCACGGCGACGCGCCAAGCGCCATATGGCTTGACAAACATCCGTCGCCGACGTTTTCGATATAGGCCGGACCGGCGTAGATCAGTATCTCTGTTGATACTGCGCTAATCGTAGAACACACCGCGCGCACGCGGGCCGTACCACTCACCGTGCCGCTATTGTACGCTACAGTCGCTTGTCCGTTAATCGTTGGAATCGCACCGACACTCGACAAGAAGTCGCCGCCACCGGGAGAGTTGTTGATATTGAAGTGAACGGCAGTTCCGTCAAGTACCGGGTTGTTATTCGCGTCTCGCACAGTTGCGGTAATCAGCAACGTTTCATTACGACCGCTGCCACGCACTCCAACAGAACTTGGCAAGAATGTCAACTGAATGCTGTTCGGATTCCCCGGCAGTAAGTAAAGTGTGTAATTACCGGATGCAGCACCTGCCGTCGCCGTTACGATTGCGGTTCCCGTCTGAGAAGAGCTGAACGGCACGGTTGCAAACCCCTGTGAATTCGTGACTCGGCTGCCGGTAATGTTGCCTATAGTTGTTGAGAACTGCACTTCAACATTAGGCAACGGATGACCGACGGCATCCGTTACGCGCGCGGTAATGCTGTCGGTGGCAATACCATCCGCACGCAGGCTGTCATAGCGAGCGGACATCACGACCAACGCCGGATCGCCGACGCGGAAAATAATCTGCACGCTGTCGCGCACTGATGAATTGTCTTCGGCCCAAGCTGACACCCAGAATGTGTCGGGAGTGGAACTTGAGACCAACGTATTGCTCGCAACGCCACCAACGGTCGTGCGAAGATTCTCGAGCGATCCAGACTGCGGCGGTGCGCTGAATCTCACTTGTGTTCCGTTCGGAACCGGATTACCGTTCTGGTCCGTTACGTTCGCCGTCAACATAGACGTTGAATTATTGTCTGCAAACAACACGGTCGGCGAAGCAGTCAACGAAAGCGTCGTAGGTGTGGAAGCCGCAAATGCCACGTTTGTTTGTGTAGTTAGCGTCAACCCGTAGGTTGCCGTGATTGTAGCAGTTCCGGTTTGCGTCGAAGCTTGCAGATCAACCGTAGCTACGCCGCTCTGGTTCGTCATGGCTGACGCCGGAATAGTTCCTCTGTTCGTGCCAAAACTCACCGTTGCTTCCGGAATAGCCACAAGTGACGTGGTCTCGTAAACGTGAACGCTGATCTCCGAAGTTGAATTCCCGTCGGCGATAACCATATCAGGTGTAGCCGTCGCGGTAATCGTCACACCACGAAGCGTGATAGCAGTCGTGCCCTGCGCAGTTCCTGAAGCGGCCGTCAAAGTCGTCGACAAGTTCGTCGTGCGTCCCGGCGGCGTGAAATTAAGCAATGTAATGCCGTTAGCGTTTGTGGACGTAATCACAGGCGTGAAAGTAAACCCGCTCGCGGTCCACGTAACGTTCGTGTTTGCCAGTGGAACTCCCATCGCATCGTAGATAGTCGCCTGAACCGGCAACGTCGAAATGCCGTCTGCGCGCACCGAGTTTGCTTGCGGAACAACTGCGATTGACTGCGGAACTGGCGTGTACATATTCACGCTCACTGTGTCGCCGAGCTGGCTGCCCATGCTGCACACGACCATCGCATTTCCGCTGATCGATGACGCCAACAAATTCGCAGTCGCAATACCTGACGAACTTGTGATCGCATTATTCGGAATCGAGCCAAGACTTGTTCCAAAAGTTACCGTCCGTCCAGAAACTGCGACAAGACTCGTGGTTTCGCGAACTTGCGCCTGAATAGCATTAACCGATACACCATTCGCAGGCATCGCTACGAACTGCGACGAGGCAACAACCGTCACACCGCGCAGGGCAATGACGACAGAATCAAACGCGGATTGCGAGTTAACTCGAATCGTCGTCTGCGCATCCGTCGTTCGTCCGCTTGAGCGGAATGTGTTGCTCGTGTTGCCGTCAAGATCAGTAAACGTCGTTCCGCTTAGCACGCTGCCGGAGCCTGTGACGCTCCACACAATTGGCACATTCGAAATCGGCGCGCCGCTTTGATCAAGCAGTCGGCAAGTCAAATCAGATGTGCTTTGGCCGTCAGCAAGCAGTGAACTTGCTGACGTCGTTAAGTCAAGTCCGGACGGCGAAGGCGAGAACAATTGCACGTTTACTGTGTCACGAAGCTGATCGCCATAGCGAACGATAATCGTGGCCTGGCCAACCTCATTGCCGGCAGTGTAGGTGAAAGTTGCAACGCCTGATTCTGAAGTAACTCCGCTCGCAGCAATTGAACCCATTGAAGCGCCGCATAGAATCGTCGCACCGGGGATTGCAATCGTGCTGCTGGTTTCACGCAAATTAACCGAAACTGTCGCCGTTGCGGCGCCGTTTGCAGGCAGCATGACGGCGTCACAAGATGCGTTTAGCGAAACACCGAGCAGTGAAAGCGTGTCCTGCACCGCACTACGCTCAATTGAAACGTCAATCGGCGCACTCACGTCAGCAGAAGATGCTGTTGCGACAAACATCGACGACGCGATTCCGTTCTCGTCGGTAATTACGTTAACAGGTTGGAATTCGCCGTTAGCGATTGCCGTAAACAGCACGCTTGTCGATGGCACGGGATGGCCGCCTTCATCGAGCACTAACGCGGAA
The DNA here is from genome assembly GCA_964587105.1 of uncultured Alphaproteobacteria bacterium. Lineage (GTDB taxonomy): Bacteria > Electryoneota > RPQS01 > RPQS01 > RPQS01 > JABWCQ01. The sequence goes on from CAZPKG010000003.1 coordinate 103,464, forward strand.
ATCTCTGTCGAAGAGACTCCATTGGCTAGCAGTTCCTGATCGCCTATTGTAAGAATGATTGTCTCAGCGTCGGTATTCGTAAGTATCAAAGAGGACTGCGCGCGCAAAGTGTCACCGAATGAAGCAGTGATCTGAACATCGCCGGGCTCATTTCCCGACTGGTAAACCGCTTCCGCATTACCGCTTTCATTCGTTTCGGCGAATTGCTGAATCGAACCCATGGTTGCGGCAAACCGCACCGGCACGTCAACGACGGCAACGCCGCTTGAAGTTTCACGCACGGTTGCGACAACGTTCGCGGTGCTTTGACCGTTCGCGGGAATATTCTCGTCGCTGACGTTTACAGATATCGTGACGCCGCGCATCGTGACCGCATATGATCCTTCTTCACCGTCGGACTCGGCCAGCACAAGCTGTGATGCATCCGTTACCGATGCTCCACTGAAGAATTGCGCCGTCGCTTGACCGTTCACATCAGTGTGATCGCTCACGACCTGCAACGATCCGATGCCGTCATCTAATGACCACGCAACAACTCGTCCGCTCACAGGCAAACCAAATTCGTCGCGGACAGAGGCGGTAATTGTGGTTGAGGAAACGCCGTCAGCCAACACGGACGATGACGTGCTCGACATGACCAAGCCCGCAACTTGCGGTGCAGTAAACACGACTTCATTGTAACCGCTGGCTTCGCCTGCGTTGGCAACAATCGCGCAATTGCCCACTTGACGCGCACTCGTCAGATTTGTTGTAAAAGTACCGGTTGAGTTCGTGAATCCCGACGTCGGAAGCAATGTGCCGATCGTACTCGTGACCGAAATCGCGACGCCGCCACCAAGCGCATTGCCGAATGCATCATACACACGGCAAACAACTTGTGTGCTCGAAACGCCGTCCGCCGGAAGTTGTGCTTGACCGGGAGTAATTTCGACGGAAGCCGCTGCTCCAGCCTGATAGTTAGCGGTTTGTTCGGTGCTAAGGCCGTTAGTGGCAGCCGTAATCAGATCGCTTCCCACAGTCGTAGCGCTCGTCAAAATTGCCACTGCGTAGCCATCAAGCGTTACTGCATTAAAAATGCTGCTCATCGGATTACCACGTCGATCCGGTCCCCGCGTTCCCTTCGACGAGATCAACACGCTTGCAGTCAAGTCACGACCGACGGTCGAGCTATTGCTGTGCTTCCACGCGCTGTTGTTCTTCCCGCTTGTTAGCGTACCCGCTCCGTCAAGCTGCCCTAACTCCGATGTAAATGTAACAATCGTTCCGTTGGACACGGGACGATTCTGATTATCCAACACTTGAGCGCGCAACGTGGCGGTGCTCTGCCCGTCCGCCACAAGTGTGCGCGGAGTTACAGTCATCGCAATAGAGTTCGCTTCAGTCATCGAAAGATAAATCGATGCGCTTCCGGATATCGTGCCGTTCAATGCCGTTACAGTAGCGTTGCCCGGATTCAAGCTGGCGCGGAACATTACGGATGCGTAACCTGAAGCATCAGTGGACGCCGACTGTGTCACGCTGCCGTTGACGCTGCTGAAGGAAACAATTGTTCCCGGCAACGCAGGGTTGCCATATGAATCTCGAGCCAACGCGCGCACCACAGTTTCGCTGGAGTTATCCGCCGACAGTGTATCACTGTTGACCGAGACTGTCAACGACGCCAGCGCGCCGGGTTGAACTACGACATTAGAACTGCCAGTGACTGTGCCGGTTGAAGCGACAATCGTCACATTGCCGGCGGTTACCGGTGCGCGATATGTCGTCGTGGCAATTCCGTTTTCTGTTGTAACGGCCTGCGCGCTGAATGAACCTGAGTTTGCGGAAAATGTGACAAGCACATTACTATGCAGCGTTTGTCCGTCCTCGCCAATCACGCGCGCGCTGATCACGGAAGTGTCAACACCGACGGTCATCGTGGAAAGCGATGTATTGACCTGAATTGCTGACGCCGCATAGGGTCGCATGAACTCGATATAAGTCGTGTCGGAGTTGTCATTGTATTGCGCAACGACCATAGCGCGGCCGATTGCCTCAGTTGAGGTCAACGTTGCGATAGCCGTGCCCGTTTGAGCATCAGTAATCGCAGGCGACGTAATCACACCGCGGTTTGTCGAGAAAATGACTTCTGCTCCGCCAACCGGATTGTTGTTTGCCGTGCGAACGCGAGCGCGAATTTGCGTGCTTGACGCGCCATTGTCAGCAAACATAGTATCGTCATCTGCCACCACGCTAATCAAACCGTTGGGATCCGAACCGGCTTCGCTGACGCGAATCGATCTTGTTTGCGTGGTCTGCATACTGACTAATTCCACATGAAGTGAGACATTTCCCGTGTCATGCGGCGCAGTATAGCTTGTTCGAGCATTCCCGTAATTGTCGGTCGTGATCGTAACATCTGCACCACCCTCGCCGAAACTTCCGCGAGTCGCGGTGAATCGCACATTTTCGCCGGGCGCAGGTTCTTGCTGCTCATTGATCACGCGAGCTTCGATCCATCCCGTTGCCTCCGGCATAATAACCGGAGGATCGATAATGATCGTGTCGATAAAGGCCAAGTTGTCGCGTGCCGACGACACGGGACTTAAATCACCTTTCTGTTCACATCCGTACCACAGGGCAACGCTGAGCAACGTGCCCACGGGCAACCAAAATCCTAATGGCAAACGGCGCTGCATCACATGCACTCCTTGCGCTTTATCCACAATTGTAACTTTTGAGTTTATATAACAGCGAGCGATGAGAAATTTCGAGCAGTTTCGCCGCGCGTGTTCGATTATTTCCGGTCAAACGCAGTGCGCGTTTGATCAAGGCACTTTCAATTTCCGGTACAACGTGCGCTAAAGCTTGTTTGATGCTCAGTGCATCAACCGGAAGTGATAGCGTCACTTCGTCGTTCGCGAGTCGTTGGCGAACGGTTGGAGAGACGATTTCAATGTGCTTGCCATCGGACATGATAACGCTGCGTTCAATGACATTCTGAAGTTCGCGGACATTCCCGGGCCAATCATATTTTAGCAGTTCCGCTCTGGTCTGCTCTGAGACGACGTCCAATCCATTCCCAATACCCGCTTCAAGCAAGAAGCGATTGGCAAGTGGCAGAATGTCTTCGACGCGCTCGCGCAGCGGCTTCAATTCGAGTGGAACAATGTTCAAGCGATAGAATAAGTCTTCGCGGAATCTTCCTTCAACGACCGCCTTATGTAAGTCTTCGGACGTTGTCGCAATTATTCTTGCGTCAGACTTGCTTTCGGTCAATGCGCCAAGCTTGCGAAACGTCCCTTCCTGCAGAACCCGCAGCAACTTGGCTTGTGACGCCAGCGGAATCTCGCCGACCTCTTCCAGCACAAGCGTCCCGCCATTCGCTTCAGTGAAATATCCGTTCTTATCTTTCACTGCGCCGCTAAATGCGCCTCGCGTGTGGCCGAACAATTCTGACTCAAAGAGCGTTGCAGGCAGCGCCGCACAGTTTACGGAAACGAACGGGCTATTACGAAATGGACTATATAAATGAATAGCGCGCGCGACGAGATCTTTGCCTGTTCCCGATTCGCCGTTTATCAGTACGGTGGTGCGAAACCCCGCAATGCGCTCGACTTTCGCCATGACATCGCGCATATGGGCGGATTCCGCCACCACGAATTCCCGTGTAAGTTCGATGTCCTGGCCCTTGTTCAATCGCTCTCCTGCAAGCGTTGCTCACGCAATCCCTTTATGCCCATGAATCTGTTTGCAAGGCATGTGCCATGCAATTTTTTCCCGGTAATACGCTGATTTTTATCCTCTTCGTGCAAACTTGTCCGCCCGTCCAAATGCGACTCGCAACGGCTTTCGTAGTTTTTGCCGCTGACAACCATTTGCGGACGAACTTTATTGCATGTTGCAAAAAAGAAACCCGCGACCGATTGGCCGCGGGTTTCTTTCAAGCTAAGATAGCTTACTGGATGCCTTCAGGTGTCGCAACGAGCGCAGTCCCTTGGTTGTCCAAGCAGGTGACGTCGATGCTGTAGGTAGTCGGGTTCGACGCGCCATCATACGTATACGTAAAGGCTGCGAAGTTGGCACCCGTCGGAAGCGACATATACGGATTGCCTTGCGGATCAACCAGCACCGTCGAAGCGGTGGCCAGCGTCACGGCTGCAGGATAATCTGCATTGTCAATTTCATACATACCCAATGCCTGACGGAACAGGTCCAGGTCAGCGCGGGCAGCGCCGATGCGGGCACGATCCTGTGCGCCCATGAAACGCGGCACGGCCACAGCGGCCAAGATGCCGATGATCACGATCACGACCAAAAGTTCGATGAGCGTGAATCCCTTTTGATTCTTCTTGTTGCGAATTGATTTCAGCATGATTGTCTCCTGACTTACTTTTTCGGACACTTGGTGATTCATACGTGTTCTGTCATGTGTTGAGCAACACGTATGCCATCGGTAAATTTTTGACGTCGTGTGTGAATAATTAGTACTTTACACTTCAACTGACACATTGCAATTCGCGATCTGTTGAAAATCGTCTTCGCTTATCGCAAACACTTTGTTGGAGTCGTCGAAACAGCTCATCATTGCGGCGGCTTGATTCCGTAGCGTTGCAGTTTGCGATAGATAGTCGAAGGGTCAATACCAAGAATCTCAGATGCTCGTTTCTTTTGCCAGCCGGACTCTTCAAGTACTTGCAGCAGATACGACTTCTCCATATCGTCCAATGTCCGCGTCGCCGGGGCGCGTGATGAACTGACGTGACTCACTTGCCCGGTGCCACCTAAACGTTCAGGCAAATTGCTCGCACCAATCACCTCGTAATCGCTAAGGATAACAAGTCGCTCAATGGTGTTTTCAAGTTCGCGCACATTGCCGGGCCAATTGTATTGCAGCATTCGCTGTAAAGCATCGGGCGAAAAACGGCGCGACCCGACATTCAACTTCTTACAAGCGCGTTCGAGGAAGAAGGCAGCAAGTTCCTCGATATCCTCGATTCGCTCGCGCAGCGGCTTGATGTGAATGGGTATCACAGATAACCGATAATAAAGGTCAGGGCGAAACTCGCCGGTCTTTTGTTTGTATTCAAGATCGGCGTTTGTTGCTGCGATGACTCTCACGTCGATCTTAACCGGCTTGGTCGCGCCGATTGGCAGCACTTCGCGCTCTTGCAGCGCTCGCAGTAGCTTCACTTGAAGCGCAGGCGACATGTCGCCGATTTCATCGAGGAATAACGTGCCGCCGCTGGCCACTTTGAACAAGCCGTCTTTGTCGCGCACTGCTCCCGTAAAACTTCCGCGACGATGACCGAAAAGCTCACTCTCCAATAGAGTGTCCGGCAGCGCCGCGCAGTTTACAGTAACAAATTCGCCGCGTGCGCGATCAGAATAGTAGTGGAGCACCTGCGCGATCAACTCTTTGCCCGTGCCGGATTCACCTGTTATCAGGATTGTTGAATCTGATGGAGCAACGCGCCTGACTAATTCCAACAATGATTGAGATTCTCCCGAATTGCCGATGATCTTGGGCTCGGCTGAATCCGTATTCAACTTTGCTTTGAGTCGGCGATTCTCGCGTTTCAGTTCGAGACTCTCAATCGCCTTTCGCAGCACTACTTGGATTTCTTGCACGTGCAGCGGCTTGGTAATATAGTCCATCGCACCGAGCCGCAGCGCCTCGACGGCCGTTTCAAGTGACGCGAAAGCCGTCATCACAATGACTCCAATCTGCGGATCGCGCTCTCTTATTCTACGAAGTAGTTCAAGCCCATCCATCTCCGGCATTCGCAAATCGGTGATGATCAGTTGAAACGCTTCCTCTTCAAGTGCAGACAGGGCTTCCGTCGCCGACTGTACCTTACGCGCTCGAAATCCCTCCTCGCGCACAACTTCTTCGAGATAAGCGGACAAGCCTGGCTCGTCGTCAACCAGCAGGATCTTTTCTCGTAATAGTTCTCGTTTTTCCACGTCCTGCCTCTCGGATTACTTAATTGCACCGATCATATCGAACATCGGCAAATACATGGACACGAGCAGACCACCAATCACGGCGCCCATGAGCACAATCACAATCGGCTCAATCAACGACGTCATCGCGGCGACCGCCGAGTCAACTTCTTCATCATAGAAATCTGCGATTTTCTCCAGCATCTCCGCTAATCGACCGGTTTGTTCACCGACCGCGATTAGCTGGCACACCATCGCCGGAAATACTCCCGTTTCCATCAGAGGTTGCGTGATGTTGCGGCCTTCACTCACTTCTTTTCTAACACGATCCACCGCCCTTTGAATAACGGTGTTTCCCGCAGTCTTCGCAGTTATTTCTAATCCATGCAAAATCGGCACGCCTGACGAAATCAAAACGCCGAGCGTTCTCGTAAATCGTGCAACTGCCGTCTTGCGAATAACGCCGCCGATGACCGGAGTCTTGAGCAGAAACTTGTCAACTGTAGCTTTTCCATTCGCCGTTTTGTGCCACTTCTTGAACACGATGAAGCCAACGATCATCACACCCACACCGGGCAGGAAGGTCTTCTGAACTACATCTGAAAGCGCGAGCACAAATTGGGTCGGCTTCGGCAAATCGGCGCCAAGATCTTGAAACATCTTCGCAAAAACAGGAATAACTTTCATTAGTAAGAAGATAGTTGCACCAGCAGCGACGCTTGCAATCACGGCGGGATAGATCATTGCGCCTTTTACCTTGCGGCGCAATGCGTCGGCCTTTTCGAGATAGAGCGCCAATCTGTTGAACACCATCGCCAATGCGCCGCCCGTTTCACCGGCTGCGACCATGTGCACAAACAGATTGTCAAACACGTCTTTGTGCTTGCTCATCGCTTCCGACAGCGAATCACCGCCCGCAACTTGGTTGTGCACTTCCGCAATCGTACGGCGGAATTTCTTATTTTGCATCTGGTCAACGAGAATCTGAATGCACTGGTCAATCGGAAGACCGGCATTGATCATCGTGCCAAAGAGACGCGCAAATATCTTCAAGTCTTTTACGCCGACTCCGCCGCCAAGACCGCCGACCTTTAGGTCTTTCGGTTTGTTGCGCAGCTCTTGGACAACAACACGGCGCTGTCGGAGCTTCGACATTGCCTCTTGCTTGTCACTGGCTTCGATTTCGCCGCTGACGACTTTTGCTCCGGCACCGCGTCCGGTATAGACAAAAACTGGCATGCTGCTCTCCTCTTATATCTTAGCGCGGCTGAACAGAAGGACGACCACTCGGCGATGCTGGCGCGGGAGCGACCGGTCCCATCATGCGTTGCAACTCCTCCGCAGAGTTCGCAACCATCAGCGCGCGTTCAGGACTGATTTGTTTGGTCATTACCAAATCATACAAGGACATGTTCAAGGTCTGCATTCCGTACTTTTGCGAGACCTGTAAGATTCCGTACATTTCGTGAACCTTGTTTTCACGAATCAACGCTCGAATAGCAGGAGTCAGAATCATTACTTCGGCCGCGAGCACAACGCCTTGCCCGGATTTTTTGGGGATCAGCTTCTGTGTCATAACCGCTTCGAGTGACATTGACAACTGAGCGCGCACTTGGCCTTGTTGATGCGGCGGGAATACGTCGATAATACGATTGACAGATTCTGTCGCTGAATTTGTATGCAAAGTCGCGAACACAAGGTGGCCGGTTTCAGCGGCGGTAAGCGCAGCTTGAATCGTCTCCTGATCTCTCATTTCACCGACAAGAATTACATCAGGGTCTTGTCTCAGCACATACTTGAGTGCAGTTGCGAAGCTCTTGGTGTCGGCGCCGACTTCGCGCTGATTCACAAGCGCACGTTTATGAGTATGTACGTACTCAACCGGATCTTCCACGGTGATGATATGCACTGGACGCTCGGTATTGATTCGATCGACAATAGCCGCGAGACTCGTTGATTTTCCCGAACCGGTAGGTCCGGTAACGAGGATCAAGCCCTTTGGTTTGTTCGGAAATGACTGACAGATTCTCGGCAATCTCAATTGTTCAATCTGCGGAATCGTAAACGGAATCGCGCGTATCACAGTCGTAAGTGATCCCCGCTGGAAGAAGATGTTCCCGCGAAAACGCGACAGGCCTTCGATGCCGAATGCAAAATCAACTTCATACTCCAACTCAAGCTTCTTCTGCTGTTTGTCTGTCAGAATGCTGTAAGCGAGTGCTTTACAGTCCTCTGGCGTCATTGGATCGTACTTCAGCGGCACGAGTTGCTGATCAACTCGCACGCGCGGCGGACTGTTTACGGCAAGGTGCAAATCGCTTCCTCGCGCTGCGATCAGCTCCTCAAGGAGTTTACGGATATCGATTCTGGTACTCATTGTTACTCCTTGTTATCCTGCAGAAATGGAGGACGCTTCTTCGTGCTTCACCAATCCCAATCCTAATTCGCTTACGAGCCTGCGAATCCGATCGACGTGCCCAGAGTATTCGCTCAATGCGCACTTTGTGACGTGCGAAATGTTCTTCATTTGCTCCGGATCAAAAGCTTCAAGTGTAATTACCGCGCGGGCAACCGGCTTTGACCATGCGCTATTGGTATCCGCATCGGCTTCTTCACGCAAAAGTGAGTACTTCAGAGTTGAAATTCTCTTCTTGGCGACGAGTTTGACGAAATTGAGTAAGTCGTCCTCGCCTGCAGCGCGTGTGGATGTCTCTGGTCTGTTGGGTGCTACCTTATAGATCGATACGCCGTCAATGTCAATTGGGATTCGCATGGGTTCATGCCGAGGCTCCCAACGCTGCATAACGTTCTCATCTATCAAGATCGCTCCGCCCGGCGCTTTCCATGCACATTGACTCGCACGCTTAGCGAGCGGCGATTGCCTGACGGATCGCATTGAACCGGCAGCCAATACATCATTGCCGCATGCTAAACCCATCTTCAGCGATATTCGGTTATCGCCCATCGCCAATTTTCCGTTCAACTCGGCGAGGCCGGTCAGCAGGCTCGTCGCGGTTTTGGAAGCCCCGGAAACATCGCGAAAGAGCAAAAGCGATACATCTGGCGAGAACGACAGCAACACACCGCTTCCTGCAACTGCGCATTCATTAATGTAGCGGCGCAATTGTTTGGTGATTTGCTCAAGCTTATCGCGTCTGAATGTAGTCAGCAATTTCTGTTCAGACTGAACTGCCATGACAACGTGCTCACGGCGATACCGCTCTTTGCGCCGATTCAACTCAGCCTCAAGGAAGAGCAAGTCATCCAGCATCAGTCGATCAAGATAAAGTGACACCCGGCTACTCATTGTCAATGGCCCTCGCCCGTAATTCTCAAAACTTCTTCGATAGATGTGATGCCGGCCTTGAACTTTTCACAGGCGTCCATGCGAAGGGTCAACATCCCCTCTTTGACGGCTGCGCTTTCAATTTCGTATGTGTTTTTGCCGTCAAGCACCATTTCACGAATCTTCGGCGTCATCGGCATCACTTCGTAGATACCGGTTCGGCCTTTGTATCCGCTGTTGTTACATTCTGCGCATCCCGAACCATGATAAAATGTCGCGCCCTTAAGCTGTTCAGGATCAAGTCCGACTTCGCGCAGTGCTTCAGGATGAACTTCAACAGGAACTTTGCACTTCTTGCAGATTTTTCTCATGAGGCGCTGTGCCAGCACGAGGTTTACCGAAGACGAAACAAGAAAACGCTCAATGCCCATGTCAATCATACGTGTGACCGTAGCCGAAGCCGAATTCGTGTGCAACGTTGAAAGCACCAAGTGACCCGTGAGCGCGGCTCGAACTGCGATGGAGCCTGTCTCCAAATCGCGAATCTCACCGATCATGATAATATCAGGGTCTTGACGCAAGAACGATTTCAGCGCAGACGAGAACGTAAGTCCGACGTCTTCTTTGACTTGCACCTGATTCAATCCAGCGAAGTTGTATTCAACCGGATCTTCTGCAGTCATCGTGTTTACCGTCGGCGTATTCAGTTTGGACAGCACGCTATATAGCGTCGTCGTCTTACCCGAACCGGTCGGACCGGTCACCAGAATCAATCCGTGCGGCATACGAATCGCTTTTTCAAAGTCGATAAGCGCTTTTTCCGGAAAACCGAACGAATGCAAGTCGAGCGTGAGGTTGGACTTGTCCAAAATACGCATCACGATCTTTTCGCCGAATAGCGTCGGCAGAGTCGAGACGCGGAGGTCGATCGCTTTGTCGCCGAGCTTCATCTTGATGTGGCCGTCTTGCGGCACGCGTCGCTCTGCGATGTTCAACTTCGCCATGATCTTGATGCGCGAGACAATCGCGGCCTTCAAGTGCGTTGGCGGCGACATGACTTCAATCAGTACACCATCGACGCGGAAGCGCACACGGAATTGCGTCTCATACGGCTCAAGGTGAATATCCGACGCTTTTCTGTTTACGGCGTCCGTAAGAATACCGTCCACGAGCTTGACGACCGGCGCCGTTTCAACTTCTTCTTTGAGTCGGTCAAGTTCCGCATCATTAGATTGTGAAACGACCTCAACACCGGAATCCTCGCCCATGTCGGCCAGAATCTTATTGAGCGTCCCGCCCATCTGATAGTAACGCTCAATCGCGCGCAGGAACTGCGTTTCAGTGCATACCACAGGTTGCACATTGAAACCAGTGATGAATTTGATATCTTCAAGCACGAAGTCAATGCTCGGATCAACGAGTGACACGCGAAGAGTTTTGCCTGAACGGCTGAGCGGCAGAACCTGGTACTTCTGAATAAAGTCCTTTGAGAGCAGTTTCAGTACCGGCTCAGGGACGGTGATCTTCTCGAGATCGACAAGCTCAAGGCTATAGTAATTGCTTATAAACTGCGCTATCTGATCTTCAGAAATAACGCCAAGCTTCGTCAGCTCGGTAATAACCGAGTTGCCGGAGTCCTTTTGGCGTGACTTGAAGATCAGAAATTGTTCCTGCGAGATCAGCTCATTGCTGATCAGCAGATTCGGCAGTCTCGAACTCATTTGTGCTGTAGCCTGCGGTTTTCCGTTTGCAACATTCTCGAAAGTACCCTTTGCATCAAGCCACATTTTTGCAAAGTGAATGCCAAAGAATTGCATTTCGAATCACCATCAATGATGATGATCCGCTTGAAACCGTGCAAGCTGCGACACTTGCGATATTTTGAAGGGTTTGCATGTCGCACGGGAGCGACATAAATATTCACATTGCAAAAAAAGACCCGAAGCGTCTGCTTCGGGTCTTTCATAGTTTTCTTTAACAATTCTTCAACCGCTGTGTCTTATGACGAGGATGTCGCCGTCTTTGACGATGTATTCTTTGCCTTCCAAGCGCACTAATCCTTTCGCTTTGCAGCCGACATAGCCATTTTCGCGGACAAAATCGTCATAGTGCACGACTTCAGCGCGGATGAAGCCTTTGGCTAAATCGCTGTGGATAACTCCGGCGGCGTCCACGGCGGTTTCACCTTTTCTAATCGTCCACGCGCGCGTTTCTTTGTCGCCGGTGGTCAAGAAGCTCTGGAGACCCAGCAAGTTGTAACTTGCTTGAAGGACTCGGTCGCGCGCGGACTCGGTGACGCCTAAGTCGGCCATGAAGACGGCGCGCTCTTCGTCGTCGAGTCGCGCGATTTCGGCTTCAATGGCGGCGGATAGACCGATAACTGCCATACCGTCGGCGGCAAATTCGGTCGTAAGCTTGTCGGCGAAACTTAAAGCGTTACTCAAATTTCCTTCGGCAAGGTTGAGTACCACCAACATCGGCTTCTCGCTCAGCAGTTGAAATCCGCGCAGCGCTTTCTTCTCATGCACTCCGAGATCGAGCACGCGCAGCGGCTTGCCCTCTTCAAGTTGCGCTTTAGCACGCTCTAAGACTTCAAGCTCCATCGTCTCTTGAGCAGACGGCGTCTTGACGCGCACCTGCTTCTGCAACTTGTCGTGCCGCTTCTCGATGACGATGAGGTCGCTGAAGATGAGTTCGTCCTGCACGCGGCGGATGTCACGCGGCGGATCGGCGGATTCGAGCGCGCCGTCGAGTTCAAAGCCGCGCACGACGAGCGCGAGCGCGTCGGCATTCTTGAGTTCGCCGCTGAACACGCCTTCAAACCAGCTTTGTTTGGACGCACCTTCTTCAAGGCCGGGTGTGTCGAGATACTCTACTGTCGTGTAAACGAGTTTGCGCGAGTCGCTCATTTCGCCGAGCTTGTCCACACGCGGGTCGGGGACTTGCGTGACCGCGCGCAAGGATTCGCGTTTATGAGCGGCGACGGGATCAGGTTCAGTTCCGGTCAGTAGATGAAAAACGGTGGTTTTCCCGGATTGGGGGGCACCGATGAGGCCGATATTCACTTTAGTAAGTCTGAAGTATGAAGTCTGAAGTCAGAAAGAATGGAGCGCAAATGCGCAATTAGAAGGCAGAATATAGGGAATTTTGGCGGGAAACTCCACCGACGGGCAAGCTGAATTTTGAGGAGGCGAGAAGGGGTTGTAAGGGGTTGTTTCTGTGTAAAACGCTAATAATTGACCAAACGGTTGTTGTAGATAAACAAGGATTTAATTTTCGAGGGTGCACCAAAATTCACAAGGTCTTATCTCATTGATATTATTCATTCCCTAATATACGAAATTTTGAACGGATGCGCAAGATATATTTTTCAAATATTAGACTTAACAAGTCTTTACGAGGAATGGGGTTAGGTAGAAAAGTTGAAATTGGGTGGCAACGTGAATAATAAAGGCGGCAAGCGCCGCCTGAAAATTTTTTGCGCGGCGGCACCCGCTGCGGGTGCCCCGAACGTCGAGCGCATCATACAATACCAGTCTCAAAACAAATCTCCACAGGCCCTACTTGTTTAGCCTCAAACCAATCCCGCGCACTTGACCAAACATAGTGTTCAGGCGAATCAACCAGTCCTTTGCGCACTGGATTATAGTGTATGTAACGAAGCTTTGTCAAGAGAGCATTGTTGCCCGGAATAGACATGCTATCAAAACGACGACGCCAGAACTTTTGTTCTGGCGGGTAATGAGTTGCCACGCACGAACGTGCGGTCAAACTCTTGAATCGTTCCATAAAATCTGAAACATCGCGGCCCTCCCGTTGTTGATGAATCAAGAAGTGGACATGATCAGGCATAAGACAGTAACCGATAAAAAGCAACTCATAAAACTTACGATACTTCTCAATAACTTCAAGCGTGCGTTTGCAGAGTTCAGGTTCAACAAGCCAGTTTCCGCGCTCAACAATTGTTGAGGTCACAAAATAAGTTTTGTGAGCAAGTGAGTAACGGCTATGACGGCGAAGCATAAATTAGTATTCACAACGGAAAGATTAAATCGTTAGTAACGCTCGGGGTTCGGGGCACCCGCAGCGGGTGCCGCCGCGTGAAATGTTGTTCACCATCTACTTTCAGCGATTTTCCCGCAATGTTCGTGTCAACAATTTCGGCCTGATAACTTGTGCCTCCCGTGTTCCCGTTAACGTTCAGTTTCTGACCAGCAGAATCCATGTCCTGTGGAAATTGCTGACCTTGTTGATTACCCCATGATGCCATGATCGTTGCCTTTCATTTTGTTTTGGTTAGTATGCATCAGGTCCTCCAAAAGGACCTATGTCCGATCTTGTACTATCAGGATCAAGTAGTTCGGGATACCCACTGTCAATACACGGAGAATTTGGCAACAAAGTTCCTGCCTCTACATCAATGAGTGGATCAGAAAATACGTCTCCTGTACCGTTTGGTTCGCCTTCTCTGTAATTCTGTACATTATTCCAAAACAGATTATAGCTGTAGTCAACAGGATTCTCCCAAATGGCTGCATTCCAAAAGGCAATACCTCCTACGTTCATGTAAATGTTATTGCAAACGTTGCCTAAGAAGTAACCAATCTGAAATCCATACTCTGTACCTGAAAATAGGTTATTTCGGAACTCTCCTCCACAAAAATCTGTGATCACAAAATCCTCCCCTTCAGGGGAAATAATAATGTTATTAACAAATGTGATTATCACACCACCGTCAACTCTTACAATATGTCCTGTTGCATTGAGCTTGAAGCCTCTTATCCAAACATTATTGCTTCCGGACGGGAGATAAATAGCGTTGTTGCCTAGACCTGCATCGATAAATGTACTAGTCGGTCCATGTTCCGACTCCAACCAAATCCCTTTACCAAAAGTATTCAGAGTTTCGTAATAGGTTCCTGACCGAACTCTAATTGTATCGAAATCGGTGGAGGCATTAATTGCGGATTGGATTGTCGAGTAATCATCGGGCACCCAAATTAACTGCGGTCCTTGTGCAACAGAGTTGGATACATTTATTCTCAGTATCGGACTGATGCCGAGATTGCCGTATGCATCGGTTGCGCGAACTTCAACGACGTGCACACCATCGAGTAACGAATCCGTAATTAACTCAAAACGGTAAGGAGTTGAGAACGTAGAATCTGTCGGAGCGCCGTCAAGGTAAGCACGCACACTCGCAACCTCTGAACTGTCTGTAATGACAAAGTCTATTCCAACGGTTCCGCGTACTTCAGGATCGGGTTGCGTGCGCCACTCGATGATCGGCGGTTGCCAATCATCCGGTGCCGTGATGTTGGTGATGTACGTATCGCCTTCTTGCTTACAGGAGATGACGAGAAAAGTGATGATAATTGTGGTGAGTGCAACTCTAAACATGATACCCTCCGTGGTGTGGATGTTAGAATGTAATGCGCGGATGTTAGAAGTGCAAGGGATTTCTTGATGCAAATTGATTGTAGTTTTGCGGAAGGACTACAGAAAGGTGATGCGCTTGGGAGCCGCGTGGTGCTTGGCGAGATCCTTCAGCCGCGACGGCTTCAGGATGACAATGTGATTAGGGATTCTCGACCTTGCCGTGCGCGGGCGGATTGCCATCCGCCCTTACATCTGAGCGACAGCGCGGAAGCCCCCCTTTATCCCCCCAAAGTTGCAGACAACTTTGGGGGGAGATCAGAATACAAAACGGCCCACCTTTTCAGGCGGGCCGTTTCGCTTCCCAGTCTCCCGTTAATTACGGAAGACAATTACTCACATAGATTGGCCAGGCGGACGTAGGCGTCCTCGACCTTGCGCATCTCCGAATACAGCGACGGCGAGGGTGCGCCATAGCTTAGGACATGAAGCTCTTTGCAAGCGCGCACGAGATCGGCGGCGGCTTCATTGTAAAACTTTCTTTGATATTTCGTGCCGCCCTCAAGCGAGCCTTTGACTTCGCGCGCATAGACCAACAGCTCTTTGGAATGCTCGCGCAGATAGGCCGACTCGGCCGAGCCGCGTGCTTCAAGCATCGGAATCATCTTGTTCCAGAAGGCGGCCAATTCACACGGCGCACAACTTGGCAAATAGTGCGGATCGGTGAAGCTGTAGCCCCAATCGGGATTCGCGTAGGGATCGCTTCCACAGCAACCCTTCTTCTCCGGGCAGCAGTCAGCGGCCCAGGCAACGGCGCTACCGAACAGGACAATTGCCAGCGATAAATAGCGTAAAGTTCTCATATCCATTCCTTACCAAAAAGCTCGCGAAAAAACGGCTAACCGTTGAAGATACAATTCTCTTGTTAAGAAAGCAAGTGGTTTAGACCCCTGCACAACCAGATTCCGGGGGGGCGGGACTCAGACCCCCATCCTAACCTTCCCCCGTGAACGAGGAAGGAACTCTGAAACGGTGCAAGGGTCACGCCAATCCTAGAAGATGGCAGCAACGGACGCGCCCGCACGGGAATAAGGATGCTGGCCGGGGGCGTAAACCGTGTCGATTTCAATTGCGTCGGCGGGGTCGCGCATGGCCTCTTCGAGGGCACAGATGGCCACCTCGCACATGGGAGCCTCGGGCTCTTTGGTGGTGATCTTTTGGAGCCACAGGCCGGGTTGGATCAGCGCGTTGACGATTGGGTTGCGGGTGTGCTTGGCTGAGAATTTCAGCAACTCAAACGACAGCCCGGCCACCAACGGGATCAAAGGCAGGTGAGCAAGCAATCGAGTTAGAGCGTTCTTATATGGCCCCCAGAGGGTCACGACCGCTGTGTCCACCACCACAAAAAAGAGGATCGCCGAGATGGCTACAATGAGCAGGAAGCTCGTGCCGCAACGCGGGTGGAAGCGGGTCTGCTTCAGAACCTGGGCCGGTTCGAGCGGCTGGCCCTGCTCGTATGCAAAGATTGTCTTGTGCTCAGAGCCGTGATATTGGAAGACGCGGAAGATATCTTTGAATTGAGAAATTACCCACATGTAGCCGATTAGCGCGATGATACGGCCACCACCTGCGATTAGGTGGAATGACACTTGGCTTTCCTCCCCACCGACGAGGAGCTTAGCCAACACATACGGAAGATAAAGGAAGACTCCCACGCCGAAGATGATCGCAAAGCCGGTCGAAAGCAGGCCGAAAAGCTTGTCCTTGAACGAGGTTTTTTTGGCTTCCGAATCTGGTTTGGGTTCGGACTTCTCCGCCGACCAGTTCAGGGCATCAACTCCGACTTTCATGGCTTCAACCATACCGATAGCGCCTCGGATGATCGGGAGACCGAGGAGCTTATGCCGCCGCGTAATGGGGCGATAGGGATATGCTCTCAAGGCGATTCCACCGTCCGGCGTGCGGGCAGCCATAGCCACGCGGTGGGGGCTGCGCATCATGACGCCTTCGATCAAGGCTTGCCCGCCCATCGCAAGCTCGGTGGACATGTCACGGCGGTTGGGGGTAGTTGTGTTGTTATTATTGGTCATTGCGGCTATTTCCTTACCCCCTATTATGCAGAAAAGGCGATGCCTCGCACGAGACACCGCCTACTGATCACACTTAGTTGAAGCTTACTTAGTCGCAAACTTCTGATATTTCTTACGAAACTTATCGACACGGCCAGCCGTATCCAGCAACTTCTGCTGACCCGTGAAGAACGGGTGGCAAGCGTTGCAGATTTCGACTTTCCATGGGTTTTCGTTGCGGGATCCGCGCGTCTCGAACTTGTTGCCGCAGGCGCATTCCACGGTCAAAAGGCGGTACATCGGATGCAAATCGGGCTTCATGTCACACTCCTCGAATTAAGACGCAGAATATACGTAATTTCCTCTCAAATGTCAACTCACGGGTTATGTGGGAAGGGCAGGAGACAGTTGTTCCGCTTGACTTTACCCTTACCCAGAGCTAACTTAAGGGTTGTGGTCTATCGTACTCTTTCCGAGTGGATCAAGTTCCAGCTTCTGTCAGGGTTCTTGTTTACCCACGATCTTGGGACTGTTAAAAACTTCAATTGGATTGCACCATGTACCCATTCTTAGCTACCTTCACCATATGGCTTGTTACCGCCTCCACCCTGCTCGCCGCTGACTGGAATACGGGCACGGGCGGCAATTCGTCGCGTAATAGTTTGACGACGGAATTTGGTCCGGAATCGAATGACGTGTTGTGGGAGGGTGGATTGCCGTCTCAATTCGCGCAACCTGCGGTGATCGAAGGAAATATTGCCGTGATGTCGCGCACGTTTAATATCGCCGACCCGCTGCACGGAACGTTGATTGTGGCGCACAATCTTTTGACGGGCGATACGCTTTGGACAACGGAGTTGCCGGTGACTCTGCCGGATACGGATTGGCGCAGCCGCGTGTGCGCCATTCGCGACGGAGCGGTTTACGCGACACGCTCGGGCAATACGAATTTCGCGCCGATCTATGCGCTGAATGCCGAGACCGGTGAACAGTTGTGGCGATCGGATGACGCAGTGGATGAAAGTTCAACCGAGAGTCCGGCTTTTGCGCCGAATGGAGATTTGATTGTCGGCGGATTTGGCTTTGTGCTGCGAGTCAATCGTTTGAACGGCGATCGCGTTTGGCGAACGACTCGATCCAGTCCGACGTCAGGCGGAAGTGAAGCGGTTGTTTACGGAGACCGGGTTTACGTGTGGGAAGCATCGCCGCAAGGTCCGAAGGTGACGGCGTTCAATTTGGAAACAGGCGCGCGACTCTATTCAAGCGCGGCACTCGGCGCCGGATTTGTTCAGCAAGTGAGTCTGTTCGTCGGACCTGACGGAACCGTTTACGCGCCGCGATCGCAGAATAACGAATCAACCGACTATCTGATCGCATTGAACGACAACGGCACGGCACTCACGGAACTCTGGCGCTCGCCACTCGGATTTGTGCCGTTTGCTTCATTTGGAATTGGCCCGGACGGAAGCATTTACAGCTACACGCGCGATCATCGCGTGCTGCGAATCAACGCGGGGAGCGGCGCGGGAATGGACACGTCTGAGGTTTTTCCGTCCGACTTTTATCAACCGCGCTTGGCGATTGACGCGCACGGCATGGTCTATTTAACCAACGGCGGATTCTCGCAGGGGATGTTTTTGTCATTCAATCAGGATCTCACCTTGCGGTGGTCGCTCGACGTGCCAAGCGTGAATATCGGCGGCCCGGCAATCGGGAGTGGTGGCACGATGATCATTTGCGGAATCGGAACAAATGTGATTGCGTTTCGCGGCACTTCTCCGAATGCCGTTGATGACAATGTTGCTGCGGCGGTAACGACTCCGATGTTGAGCCAGAATTTTCCTAATCCGTTTAATGCTTCGACGATGATTTCGTTTGAGCTTGAACACTCTGCACATGCAAGCTTGACGGTCTTCAATACTCTTGGAATGCAGGTCGCGACTTTGGTTGATGGAGTCGTTAATGAAGGCCGGCAAACGTTAAAATTTGACGCGAGCGGTTTGGCCAGCGGATCTTATTACTACCGCTTGCTTACAGGCGGGCGAATGGAAACAAGGAGCATGATATTATTGAAATGACCCCGATTCGCTTGCTTTTTCTAACTTGATTATGTATTATTTGAAATCATGAGTTTCCGGATTCCGACAATTTTCAAGGCTCTCCTTGCCTTAGTGCTCACCTCAATGCTTGTCATTACAAGTGTTGAGGCGGCGGAGCACGATTGTCATCATCCGAATGACGGAACTCAGCATGACTGTGCGCTTTGTTTGCTGACTTTTTCGTCGGCAGAACTTTCCGTTTCACAGACACTTGATCCTCCCCAAAGCACGGAGATCGTCATATCACTCCCCGATACTACGCTCCGTGCTCTCGAGCTTCCTCGCGCCCACGCCCCGCGCTCACCCCCAATTCCGTAACCTAAACACGATTTTGTAGCTGCCATCCGCATGTGTATTTGCATCGCGGCCGTTTGTGCTTGCTCATTCTAACGAGGTTACCCACCATGTCGTCTCATTTCGCTTGCCTGAAGTTTACTGTTTTCACGCTTGTGTGCTTGTTGTGTTTTCGATTTGCGCACGCAGGCGTCACCAATCCGGACATCTCCGTTATCGGTCAGATGAGAACTTTCATTACAGATGACTCATCGGACGTCAATCATGATCGCGCTCAAATGTCGTTCGACGAATCTGAGCTTGTATTTGACGCTGCGCTCAATCCCTTCGCTCACGGCACATTCGTGTTTGCAGTCGTGGACGAAGAGATCGAAGTTGAAGAGGGATTCCTGACACTCAACAAAGGTCTCCCGACCGGGCTGGGACTCAAATTTGGAAAGTACCGTGTCGGGTTTGGAAGACTCAATTCTGTGCACCCTCATGCTTATCCGTTCGCAGAACGCTTCAATTTGCTCGCCGCCTATTTGCCAGGTGAAGAATCGTTTAACGAGATAGGTGGACAGGTATCCTACCGTATTCCATTTCCCGGCGAAGTATCTTCCACCATTTCGGCGGACGTGCTGCAAGGCAACTCTTTCCACCCTGAAGAGGATGAATCGCGCGCTGCGGTGCTTGGACGCTGGTCAAACTTCTTTATGCTGGGAGATGAGTCATCAATTGAATTGGGAGTGTCTGCAACCAACGGAGTAAACAATGTTGCGGCCAAGACGACCAGCACAATTGTTGGTTTTGACGCTAAGGCAAAGTTGTGGTTCACTCCACAACGTGTGCTTGTTTTGCAAAGTGAACTTTTATCGCTTGACTATGAAAACGCCGTTACAGATGACGAATCAGGCGAGGCCTTGATTTCGCACACTCGTCCTGTGGGCGGGTACTTGTTTGCGGACTACACAATTAAGAAGCGGTATGACTTTGGAGCGAGAATTGAACGCTATCAAGAGCTTGACGCTGAGAAGAAGTGGAATCAGTCCGTCGGAGTATTCGCCGGTTTGGCGTTAATGGAGGAAACAACCATGTTTCGGATTAACTGGGATCACTTCACACCATACGAAGGTGAGAATGTGAATACCTACACGCTGCAACTGGTGTTTTCAATGGGTCCGCACAAGCCACATCAATTCTAACCGAGGAAACGAAAATGAAATCAGTTTTCTTTCTGGGATCGGTCTTGACGATTTGCACTTTGAGGGCGCTGGCGGGAATTACAATCGGAGCGTCTCTTCCGGATTTCGCTTCAATCGCATCATATGTAGGCGGCGACAATGTGGAAGTTTTTTCAATTGCGCGCGGTTCGTCAGATCCACATACCGTTGAGATTCTCCCTACATACATGGTGCGCGCTGCACGAGCGGACGTTTATCTAAAAGTTGGCCTTGGATTGGATCAGTGGGCAGATCAAATCATTGCGGGAGCACGTAATTCAAAATTAACTATTGTGGATTGCTCATCCGGAATACAAGTGCTCGAGAAACCGACCGGTAAGGTTGACGCATCTATGGGGGATGTTCATCCCGATGGGAATCCGCACTACTGGCTTGATCCAGCTAACGGAATTCAGATTGCTGAAACGATCGTTGGCGCACTGGTCGCTGTTGATCCTGAAAATGCCGAGCAATACAATTTGAATCTGGAGCGCTTTCGTGCCGAGACAGCGCAGAAGCTTGCAACATGGAAGATCGAAGCAAGCAGTTTCGCGAATCACAATGTCGTGACGTACCACTCATCGTGGAGTTATTTTGCTCAAGCATTCGGATTCAACATTGTAGCCAAAATCGAACCCATACCCGGCATACCGCCGTCAGCGAGCCATTTGGCTCTGCTGGTGAAGACAATTCGGGAGAATAACGTTCACGCTGTGATTCAAGAACCCTATTTCTCCGACGACGGTGCAAACTATCTTGCCCGTGAAACAGGAGTAACGGTAAAGAAGCTCTCGCCGTCGTGTGGGGATGTGACGGCTTCGGCCTATTTTTCGCACTTTGATCAGATACTTGCCGCGCTTGGCACGGTGCAATAAGTGATTGAAGCATTTTCATATCCATTCATGTGGTGGGCGCTCGCGGCCTGCCTCGTGCTTGCCGGAATTCATGCTTATCTCGGATTTCATGTCGTCAAGCGCGGCGTGATCTTCGTCGATTTGTCAATGGCGCAAATTGCGGCATTTGGAATGGCTGTGGCAATTGCCTTGAATCTGCATGATCATCCGGTTGCAAGCTATCTCTTACCGGTTATCACTACATTGATTGGCGCAGTTTTATTCGCGTGGCTGCGCCACCTTGAGCACCGAGTGCCGCTTGAAGCGTTCATCGGAATCGCGTTTGCTTCGGCACAGGCCGCAGTATTACTTATTCTTGAACACACGGCATCCGGGACCGAGCATCTCAAAGAAACTCTTGTCGGCAACATCTTTACCGTGGCGCCGGACACGGTCATACGAACGGCTGCGATTTACACTGGAGTAGGTTTCGTTCATTTCCTGATTAGAAAGCCACTGTTTGAAATTACGAATAATCCTGACAAAGCCAAAGCAGAGCGCAACCTATTCGGATGGGATGTCTTGTTCTATTCAACTTTTGGATTGGTCGTCACGTCGTCCGTGCGCATCGCCGGCGTGCTGTTGGTGTTTGCGTTGTTGGTTATCCCTTCAGTTGCCGGCATGCTCGTATCTGATCGCACCAGCATACGCTTATTCGTAGGATGGGTATTCGGTTTTGTCTGCTGCTTCGCGGGATTAGTTGCTGCATTTGTCTTTGATTCCCCGGCTGCTCCCATGATACTTGCTGTGCTCACAATATCCTTGATTAGCCACGGATTACTGATTGCGGTAGTCAGGAAACTCAAGACTAACTGACGAACAGGATTGGGTGAAAAAAAAGCCGCATGAGCAATCATGCGGCTTTAGTCATTCAAAACAAGAGGGGCTATGCGGCGGCTTTTTTGGCCTTCTTAGCAGCCTTCTTGGGTGCGCTCTTGGCGGCGGGCTTCTTGTCTTCGGCAGCGGGCCTTGCGGCGGCTTGAACGCCTTCGTAGCCAACTAACTCAACAATGGCCATCGGGGCGGCATCACCGACGCGGACGCCCATCTTGATGATGCGGGTGTAACCGCCGGGGCGATCGGCATTCTTGGGGCCGACTTCGCTGAAGAGCGTCTGCATTACGGCAGGCTTGCTGAAAAAGCGCGCGACTTCACGGCGCGACGCCAGCGTATCGGTCTTGGCCTTCGTAATCAACGGTTCAACAAACGGGCGCAGTTCTTTGGCTTTGCCCAGGGTCGTCTTGATGCGCTTGTGCTCAATCAAATCTTGAGCCAAGTTAATCATTAACGCCTTTTTATGACTGGACGAGCGTGAAAGCTGGCGTCCCTTATTTAGATGTCTCATTTCTTATCGAAGTCCACGGAAAGATACTTTTCCACGTCCATGCCGAAGTGCAGGGACTTGGTTTTCAAAATTTCATTCAATTCAACGAGCGACTTGCGGCCGAAATTCTTGAAGCGGAGCATTTCATTTTCGTCACGACGAACCAGATCGGCAATCGTGCGGATTTTGGCTTCCTTCAAACAGTTGGCGCTGCGCACGGACAATTCAAGGTCTTCTACCGGCTTGCGGAGGAGCTTGCGAATTTGCAGGGTCTCTTCATCAATGTCCTCATCATCTTCCTTCTCAGGCTTCATATCGAAACTGATGAAGAGCGCGATGTGATCACGAAGAATACGGCCGGCATTGGAAAGAGCGTCTTCAGGCGTGATTGAACCGTCGGTCCAGATTTCGAGAATCAGCTTTTCATAGTCGGTGCGCTGACCGACGCGCGTATTCTCAATCGTATAGGTGACGTTGCGAATCGGCGAGTAGATTGCGTCAAGTGGAATGGTTCCGATTGGCGCGTCAGAAGGACGGTTTTCTTCCGCCGGAACGTAGCCTCGGCCCTTCTTGATGGCCAATTCCATTTTCAATTCAGCGTCGCTGTTCAGCGTGGCAATCAAGTGATCGGGATTCAAAATCTCGAAATCGTTGTTGCCGATTTGCAGATCGCGCGCGGTGAATTCTTTCGGGCCCTTCAGTTGGACAAAAATTTTGTCCGGCTTCTTGTTTAGAAGCTTGAAGCGCACTCCCTTCAGGTTCAGGATCATTTCGGTCACGTCCTCAGACACGCCGTTCATGGTCGAGAACTCATGCAGCACACCATCAACCTTAATCGTTACGATTGCTGCGCCTTGCAGCGTAGAAATTAGAACCCGCCGAAGGCTGTTTCCAATCGTAACTCCATAGCCACGCTCAAGGGGTTGGACAATGAATTTGCCATAGGTATCAGTATGGGTAGATTCATCAATCTCCACCGCTTCCGGCATTTGGAAGTTCAAACCGTTCATGGGTCTCCTCGAGGTGAAATTAACGCGAGTAGAGTTCGACGACCAACTGTTCGTTGGCTTCGAATGGAATGTCATTGCGCGCGGGGGCTCCCAAGAAGAGGCCCTCCATTTTCGCGCGATCGACTTCCAGATTCGGCATCATTTTGCCGTGCGCGGCGAGTTGCATCGAAGCGTGAATGACTTCCATTTTGCGGGAGCGTTCACGGACTTTGATCCGGTCATTCGCCTTGAGGATGTAGGACGGAATATTAACTTTCTTGCCATTGACCATGAAGTGCGAATGGACGACGAGTTGACGCGCTTGACGGCGCGTCGAGGCGAAGCCGAGACGATAGACGACATTGTCCAGACGGCTCTCGAGCATTCCCATCAAGTTCTCGCCGGTAACGCCCTTTTGACGCTGCGCCACGGTAAAGAAGCGGTGGAACTGACGCTCGAGCAGACCGTATGATTCGCGAATTTTCTGCTTTTCGAGCAGTTGTCGGCCGTATTCGGAAATCTTGCTGCGGCGTCCGCGACCGTGCATACCCGGCGGGTAGCCCTTCTTGTCAAACGCGGACTTGCCGTTGCGAACGCGCTGGCCCTTTAAGTAGAGCTGCGCTCCGACTCTTCGACAAATCTTGTCCGATGGACCGCGATATCTTGCCATAGGTTGGGGAGTATTTTTGGTTTACTAAAATCCGACTGAAACGATTACACGCGGCGCGCTTTTTCAGGGCGGCAGCCGTTATGCGGCAACGGGGTGACGTCGCGAATAGTTTGAATAGACAAACCGGACGCGGCGATTGCGCGAACGGCGCCGTCGCGACCGCCACCGGGGCCGCGCACTTCGATTGAGACTTTTTTGAGTCCCAGCGCCATAGCGGCTTTGGCGGCGTTATCGGCAGCGAGCTGCGCGGCGAACGGGGTGTTCTTGCGCGAGCCTTTCAAACCCATTTTGCCGGCGGAAGCCCACGAGATGGTGTTGCCGTAATTATCGGTAATCGTGATGAGCGTATTATTGAAGGAAGATTTGACGTGAACTACGCCTGTATCTTCCACTCGTTCTTTTTTACGCTTGCCTTTTTTCTTGGAAGTCGCCAAGTGTTTTCTCCGTTACGAAACTATCATGCTGCGCGAGCGCAGATAACTGATTCTACTTGCCCTTTTTCTTGACCATCAAGTTTTTCTTGCGGCCCTTGCGCGTGCGCGAGTTGTTCTTGGTATTCTGACCGCGCACGGGGAGGCCTTTGCGATGGCGCAAACCGCGATAGCAGCCGACGTCCATCAAGCGCTTGATGTTCAACTGAATTTCCGAACGCAACGGCCCTTCGAGCTTCAGGTCGGCAATGTACGAGCGGATGGCCGCCAGTTCATCGTCGGTGAGTTCGTGGGTGCGCTTGTTCCAGTCAATCTGGCACTGCGTCAGGATTCGCTGCGACGTCGGGCGACCGATGCCGAAGATGTAAGTAAGGGCGATTTCGATGCGCTTTTCGCGCGGAATATCTACGCCAGCAAAACGAGCCATTGTCTAATTGCCTGTGTTACCGCGCGGGGATTAACCCTGACGCTGCTTGTGTTTTTTGGTGCGCGAACAAACGACGAAGACTCTGCCGCGACGGCGGACGATCTTGCAGTGTTCGCAGATTCTCTTGACGGAAGTACGGACTTTCATAGTCGTTATCGCAAGCTTTTCTTAGTTTACTTGTAGCGGTACGTGATGCGGCCGCGGCTGAGGTCATAAGGGGACAGTTCCACGGTGACCTTGTCGCCGGGCAGAATTTTAATAAAATGCATTCGCATTTTGCCCGAGATGTGACAGAGGACTTTGTGGCCGTTTTCAAGCACTACGCGGAACGTAGCATTGGGCAGGCACTCCTCAATCACGCCGTCAACCTTAATGGACTGTTCTTTGGAAATACGAAACCTCAGTAACTTATAATACGGTCAGAATATCCGCAGGGCCGTCCATAATCACAATTGTATGCTCAAAATGTGCGGCGGGTTTGCGATCACGAGTCAGGACGTCCCAATCACCGATCATATCGACTTCAGGTCCGCCCATTGCAATCATCGGTTCAATAGCGATCACCATGTTCTTGCGCAGTACGGGGCCTTTGCCGGGGAGTCCGTAGTTCGGAACTTGCGGATCTTCCCATAGGCTGCGACCGATACCGTGCCCGACTAACTCACGAATGACTGAGAAGCCGTGGCTTTCGGCGTGCTTTTGAACAGCATGTCCGATATTCGATAACCGCGCGCCCGCGTGAGCCTGCTCAATACCTTTTTCCAAACACTCTTTGGTGACGCGAATCAACTCTGCTTCACGCGCGCCGATCGTTCCGATTGCAAAGGTGCGCGCGCTGTCGGCATAGTAGCCTTCGTAGATCACGCCTAAGTCGAGACCGATGATTTGTCCATTTTCGATTTTGCGTCCACGCGGCATCCCGTGCACGACTTC
Organism: uncultured Alphaproteobacteria bacterium; assembly: GCA_964587105.1. Classification (GTDB taxonomy): domain Bacteria; phylum Electryoneota; class RPQS01; order RPQS01; family RPQS01; genus JABWCQ01. The sequence continues at coordinate 129,379 of CAZPKG010000003.1, forward strand.
TTCGTTAATCGAAAAGCAGACTGAATAAGGGAATCTGACGCCGTCGCCGTTTGGATGGTTCTTGAAGGCGGGAATGCCGTTGTGCGAGCGGATCGTATCTTCAACGATCTTGTCCACGTCATCAGCGTTTGTTCCCGCGACCATTAAGGGCGCAGCGGCTTCAAATGCAGCGGCGAGGATTTGCCCTGCTTTGCGCATCAGGCGAATCTCGGCGTCCGTCTTAATATGAATCATTCGTAAACGCCGTCCAACTCAATCAGCACACGGGCGAAAACTTCGTTGGTTGTGCCCGTACCGGAAACCGTTTTCAAGGAGCGCTTGCGCTTGTAGTAGTCAAGCAATGGCGCGGTTTTCTCGCGATAGACTTGCAGACGCTTTTGGACGGTCTCAGGTTTATCGTCGTCGCGCTGGACAATCATTGCGCTTTTGCCATCGGGACATTTGTGCGCGGTGATGGCGGCTTGATCCGTATTCAAATTAAATGTGGCGCCGCAATTCAAACAGACACGGCGCGATGCCAACCGGGCGACGATTTCTTCGTCGGGGACTTCAATCGAAATCACCACCGGCGCGGGCATGCCCTCTTCGAGAAGTAACTGCTCAAGGGCGTCGGCTTGTGGAATCGTGCGCGGGAAACCGTCATAGATTGCGCCACGAGCGGTATCCGGCTTTTTCAAGCGCGAACGAACGATTGCAATCAAAAGATCATCAGCGACCAATTCGCCCCGGCCCATCGTCTCTTGGACCTGAATTCCCAACTCAGTTTGAGCCTGAACCTCTGCGCGCAGGATGTCGCCGGTGCTGATTTGCGGCACTTTGAGCGATTCGACCAACTTCTTAGCTTGTGTCCCCTTCCCTACTCCAACCGCACCGAGTAACACAATCGAATAGCGGCTAACGGCCATGGACGCGCACATAGGAGGAAAGTTACATTCTGCGGCGGCCGCGGATACGTCCGGACTTCATCAGGCCGTCGTAATGCCGCATCACCAGATGAGATTCGATCTGCTGTAATGTGTCCAGCGCGACGCCGACGATGATCAACAAGCCTGTGCCGCCGAAGAACTGCGCGACGTTATAGGAAACACCGAACTGGCGAATGAAAATTGTCGGGAGCATCGCAATGATGCCTAAGGCGATTGCGCCGGGGAGAGTGACTTTCGACAAGATGTTGTCAATAAAATCGGACGTCTGCTTGCCGGGTCGAATACCGGGAATAAACCCGCCGTTCTTCTTCATGTTATCGGCCAGATCGACAGGGTTCAGAATGATGGCCGTGTAGAAGTAGGTGAAGAAGACGATCAGGATAAACGTCAAGGTTGAATAGACGAAGCTCTGCACACCAAAGGCGCTCGAAATGGCATCACGGAAACCGCCTTCCGGCAGGAAGGTCGCAATCGAGGACGGGATAAACATGATCGACTGCGCAAAGATGATGGGCATCACGCCGGCAGAGTTAACGCGCAATGGAATATGCGTCGAAACGCCGCCATATTGCTTCCGGCCAACATTTCGCTTGGCATACTGCACTGGAATTTTGCGCATACCTTGTGTCAGAAGAACCACGAATGCCGTCACACCGAAGAGCATAACAAGGAAGAGAGCTTCCATGACGATATGGCGCTGTCCGGTTGAGACCATCTGGTACTCTTCGATGAAGGCTTGCGGCAACGTGTTCACGATACCAACCAAGATAATCAGCGAAATACCGTTTCCGATACCGCGTTCCGTAATCTGCTCACCGAGCCACATGATGAAAGTGGTGCCTGCGGCAAGCGTGATCATTGTCAGGAGATTGAAACCGATTCCCGGGTTAGGAACGACGGCGTTACCAGCGGGCGACACGAGACGCTCGAGGAAGATGGAAACACCACCCGCCTGCATCGCGGCCAGAATCACCGTTCCATAACGGGTAAGCTGGGTAATCTTCTTGCGACCCTCTTCGCCCTCTTTTTGCAGCTTCTGGAAATACGGGACAACCGTTCCCATAAGCTGGAAGATAATCGAGGCGGAAATGTAGGGCATAATACCCAATGCAAACACGGTCGCCCGTTCAAAGGCGCCGCCGACGAACATATCATAGAGCCCAAACAGCGTGGTGCGGTTGGCGTCCATAAACTCGCCGAGCGCACCGGCATTGATGCCGGCGAGCGGCACGTGACCACCGATGCGGTACACGAGCAAAATGAGCAACGTGAACAGAATTCGGTCACGCAGCTCAGGGATTTTGAAGATATTTGCGAAACGTTCGAGCATCAGGCGGCAATCACTTTACCACCGGCGGCGGTAATTTTTTGTGCTGCTGACTCCGAAACCGTGCACATGGAAATTTGGTACGCGCGATCTGCGTCGCCCATGCCCAAAATCTTCACGGCGGAGTCGGCATGACGAATCAAACCAGCTTGCTTCAAGACTTCGGGGTTAACAGTCACGTCCGAGAGTTTCTTGAGGTCGCGCAGATTGACTACTTCATTACCTTCAGCCCAAACGTTCGTGAAACCGCGCTTCGGCAAACGGCGGTGGAGGGGCATCTGGCCACCTTCAAAGCCGCGCTTGTGCACGGAGCCTGAACGCGAATAATAACCCTTTTCACCACGGCCGGCGGTACCGCCTGTGCCGGAGCCGGGGCCGCGGCCCAGACGTCTTTTTGTTTGCGTCGAGCCCGGCGCGGGAGTAAGTTTGTGCATACCCATTAGCGTGAGGCTCCTTCTTCAACTACTTTCCACTTGACCATGTGCGTGACGTGCGCGAGCATACCGCGAATGGCGGCATTGTCAGGAAGCACGCGCGTTTCGTGCAAGCGATGAAATCCAAGCGCGGCAATCGTCTGACGATGAAAGTACGGACGAGTCGCGACGCTGCGGATTAAGGTTACTTCGAGCTTTGCCATGATGCGAAAAAAATTGTAGCGAACGCACGGCGCGGGCCGCACACTCTTACTTACTTAGAGAGTGAAAACTTCTTTAACTGTGATACCGCGGCGGGCAGCCACCATGCGGGCGTCGTTCATTTCTTCCAGTGCGCGGAATACGGCTTTGACAACGTTGTGGGGGTTGTTTGTGCCTTCAACTTTGGTCAACACGTCGCGCACTCCGAGACATTCCATAATCATACGCACGGAGCCGCCGGCGATAACTCCGGTACCGGCAGAGGCGGGGCGAAGGAATACCTTACCCGCTCCGAACTTTCCATGCGTCGCGTGCGGAAGCGTCTGTCCAAGAATCGGATAACGCTTCATGGCGCGCTTGGCGGCTTCGGTGCCTTTGCGAATAGCGTCGGCCACTTCATTGGCTTTGCCCAAACCGAATCCGGCGCGGCCATGTCCGTCACCGACGATGACGATCGCATTAAACGAGAAATTACGTCCGCCCTTCACAACTTTGGCGACGCGGTTGACCGCAACGAGTTTTTCGAGGAGGGATTCGCCGCCGGAATATTCGGAAGGGCGATCTTCGCGGTCGCGGCCGCGGCGTGGATTATTGCCGTTCATCTGCGCTTGCTGTGGAATTTAGAATTTGAGGCCGCCCTTACGCGCGCCTTCGGCGACCGCTTTCACGCGGCCATGATACGGAAAACCATTGCGGTCAAAGACAACGGCGTCAATAGCTTTTTCGCGCGCCTTCTTGGCACAGAGGTCTCCGACGAGTTCAGCGATCTGAGTCGGGTTCTTGCCCTCTACTTGACCTTTGAGGTCGGGCGACAGCGACGACACACCGAGCAGGGTCTGACCGGACACGTCATCAACAAGCTGCGCGTACATGTGTGCGACGCTGCGATAGATGACCATGCGCGGGCGTGCGGCGGTGCCGTTTACGACCTTGCGAATGTGATACTTGCGGCGCTGACGCGCGCGCTTACGAATGGCGATTTTTCTGGACACGGAAGGATCCGCTATACTACAAAATGAATGATGACTTACTTACCGGTCTTTCCAGCCTTGCGGTGGATCTTCTCGCCGGTGTACATGATGCCCTTGCCTTTGTACGGTTCAGGCTTACGAACTGAGCGAATGGTCGCGGCAACCTGGCCGACCATCTCACGATCAACACCCGTGATGACAATCGTCGTGGGGCCGGTAACTTCGGCTTTGACTTCACCCGGCATAGACACGAACACGGGATGGCTGTAACCGACGTTCAGCAGGATTCCGCGCTTTTTAGCTTCGACCTTAAAACCGACGCCGACGATTTGCAATTCTTTCTTGAAACCGTCCGTAACGCCGGTGACCATATTGTTCAGCAGCGCACGGGTGAGGCCATGCAGTTGGCGATGAGTCTTAATGTCGGACGGACGATGACAGGTCAACGTTCCGTCTTCGAGCTTGATTTCGATATCGCTATGGAACGTACGCGAAAGCTGTCCTTTGGGTCCTTTAACGGACACATCGGGACCATTGACTTTCACTTCGACGCCCTTAGGCAGTTTGATGGGGGCACGACCGACGCGTGACACTACTGTACTCCGTAAACTTTAGGTTACCAGATTTCGGCGAGGATTTCTCCGCCGACACCGGCGCGGCGCGCCTGATTGCCCGTGAGCAGTCCCTTGGGCGTGGTCAAAATAGCTGTTCCCAAACCGTTCAGCACGCGCGGAATCTCGTGTTGATTCACATAGCGGCGCAGTCCGGGTGTGGAGACACGGCGGAGCCCTTGAATCGCGGGCTTGCCGTTGCTGTATTTCAAATAAACACGAATGAAACCCTGCGGGCCTTCATCAACTTGGACGAAGTCGCGGATGTAATAGGCTTCAAGCAGGACGCGCGCGAGATCATGTTTGATCTTCGAGAACGGAATGTCCACGTGCGTTTTGCGGGCCATAATCGCGTTGCGAACGCGAGTCAGGAAATCAGCAATCGGATCGGTTGTCGGCATGGTTGTGTTTCGTGCTTACCAACTTGACTTAACAACACCCGGAATATCACCGGCGTGAGCGAGATCGCGGAAGCAGAGCCTGCAGAGGCCAAACTTCTTGTACACAGCGCGCGGGCGACCGCATTTGCGGCAGCGTGTATAGGCTCGCACCTTGAACTTCGGGGTTTTCTTCGCTTTCGCGATCATGCAGGCTTTAGCCATAGTATCGTCGTCTGTAAAAGGTTATGCCGCGGCGGCGACTTTCTTTTCTTCACGCTTGCGGAACGGCAGGCCGAGTTGCTTGAGCAACTCATAGGATTCCTTATCCGACTTCGCCGTGGTGACAAAAGTGATGTCCATGCCGCGAATCTTCTCGACTTTGTCGAGATCAATTTCCGGGAACAGAATTTGTTCCTTAAGGCCCAAAGAGAAATTACCGCGTCCGTCAAAGCCGCGATCCGGTAAACCGCGGAAGTCGCGGATACGTGGTGTGGCAAGCGAGATAAAGCGATCTAGGAACTCCCACATCGTGGTGCGGCGCAACGTGACGAACACGCCGACGGGCATGCCTTCACGGAGCTTGAAATTCGAGACCGACTTACGGGCTTTCGCGACAGTGGGCTTTTGGCCGGTGATCATCGCCAATTCCTTGACGATGGTTTCAACCACGCGCGGGTTCTGCGTCGCATCACCGCAACCGACATTGATGGTAATTTTTTGCAGACGGGGAAGCTCCATCGGATTGGTATATCCGAAGGATTTTTTCATACTGGGCACGACGTTTTCGTGGTAGTGCGTCAGCATACGCGGAACGTAGCCCTTCGGCAGCGCAGGACGTTCACCGGCGACGTTCATGCCGCTGCCCTTAGCGCTCTTAGCGGGAGCCGCGCCGCCCTTACCGGGCTTGCCTTGCGGTGCGCCGCCGGCTTTTGGTTTTGCCTTTTCTGCCATTATTCGGGAATCATTTCGTTAGACACTCTCGCCACACGGACACGCTTGTTGCCGTCGGCGGTCTTCAAAACAGTATGGCCCACACGAGTCGGCTTGCCGCTCTTGGGATCGATCAGCATGACGTTAGAAACGTGAATAGTTCCTTCGCGCTTGACGATGCCGCCCTGCTGGTTCGCCTGATTGGGCTTGGTATGGCGCATGATAAAGTTCACGCCTTCGACGACGATGCGCATCTTGTCCGGAAAGACCTTCAAGACCTTTCCGCGCTTGCCGCGATCATTGCCGGCGGTCACTTGCACCAAATCATTCTTACGGATTTTCATATCGGTTCCTTAGATCACCTCAGGAGCGAGCGACACGATCTTCATGAACTGCTTATCGCGCAATTCACGGGCGACCGGTCCGAAGATACGCGTCCCGATTGGCTCATTATCCTTGTTGATCAGCACTGCGGCATTTTCATCGAAACGGATGTACGACCCGTCGGGGCGGCGAACTTCTTTAGCAGTGCGGACGATCACGGCGCGTGCCTTGGAGCCCTTTTTCATATTCGAGTTCGGGATCGCTGTGCGCACGGAGACCATGATAATATCGCCGACCGAAGCCGAGCGGCGGCCCGTTCCGCCGTAGATGCGGAAGCAGCGGACCTTTTTGGCGCCTGTGTTATCGGCGACATTGAGAATTGTATATTCCTGAATCATGGCTTACTTCTTCTTCTCAATGATTTCGACCAGACGCCAGTTTTTGTGCTTGGACAGCGGGCGCGTCTCCATGATGCGCACCTTGTCTCCGATGTTGCACTCGTTCTGGGCGTCATCGGCCATGAACTTCTTCGAGAGCTTAATGTACTTGCCGAACAACGGATGCTTAACGCGGCGTTCAACTTTAACGACGATCGTTTTTTGCATCTTGTTGGAGACCACGATTCCGACGCGCGTTTTGCGCAGGCCGCGGTTTTCAGCTCCGGCAGTATCCGTCATGACAGCGGCCTCGCTCATTTCACATTACCTTTCAGTGTACGCAACCCAAGATCGTGTTCACGAACGACGGTGCGCAGGCGCGCAATGTCGCGGCGCACCGCACGGACGCGCGATGTGTTGGGCAGTTGGCCTGCGTCAAGCTGGAAACGGAGCGCTTCCAAGTTGTCTTCGGCTTCGACGAGTCGAGCTTTCAACTCAGCCGGAGTGAGCTCTTTCAGCTCAGTCATTTTTTGTGGTCTTGCGGATCCGGTAGCCATACTTGCTTAGGAGTGAACGATTTCGCGTTCAACGAACTTGGTTTTAATGGGCAGCTTTTGTGCTGCAAGGCGAAGTGCTTCACGCGCGAGTTCGCGGCTGACGCCTTCGATTTCGAACATAACACGGCCGGGACGAATCACTGCCGCGTAAAAATCAGTGGCACCTTTGCCTTTACCCTGACGGACTTCGAGCGGCTTTTTGGAAACCGGCTTATCCGGGAAGACGCGAATCCAGACCTTGCCACCGCGCTTGATGTGGCGCGTCATGGCGATACGAGCGGCTTCAATTTGGCGCGCGCTCATCCAGCAATCGTCCATGGCCTTGAGGCCGTATTCACCGAACGAAACTTCACAGCCGCAGTAGTCGTAGCCTTTGCGGCGGCGGCGCTGTTGTTTACGGAATTTAAGTCGCTTGGGTGTCAGCATTTCAAATTAACCTATTTGGATTGACGGCGGTCGCCGCGTCCCCGATCACGATCGCGTCCGTGGTCACGATCACGACCATGGTCACGATCACCGCGTCCGAAATTATCTGCGTTGGCTTCGTGACGCTCTTCAGCGCCGGGGCCGTTTACTTTGCCCTTGCCAATGACTTCGCCACGGCAGATCCAGACTTTGACGCCGATGGTGCCATAGGTGGTGCGGGCGACGGACAACGCATAATCAATGTCGGCGCGCAGCGTGTGCAGCGGCGTACGACCTTCCTTGTAGCCTTCGGTACGCGACATTTCCGCGCCGCCGAGTCGGCCTGAGACGAGAACCTTGATACCTTCAGCGCCCATGCGCATGGTCGTCTGAATCGCCTTCTTCATCGCGCGACGGAACGAGACTCGGCCTTCGAGCTGCTGAGCAATCATGTCAGCCACGAGCTTGGCTTCAAGCTCGGGGCGCTTGATTTCATAAATATTGACTTGAACGTCGCGCTTGGTGAGCTTCTTCAGCTCAGCTTTGAGCTTGTCCACTTCGGCGCCCTTGCGGCCGATAACGATACCGGGACGCGCGGTGCGAATCGTGAGGGTAAGCATTTTCGGCGTGCGCTCAAAGGTCACTCCGGCGACGGAGGCGCCTTTCAAACGCTGCATCAAATACTTGCGGAGATAGAGGTCTTCTTCGAGCTTATCGGCGAAGTTGCGCTCATCGAACCAGTGACTGTTCCATGTGCGGATGATGCCGACGCGAAGGCCGATAGGATGAACTTTCTGACCCACGATTATTCCGACTTACTTTTGCGAGGCGTGGACTTCTTGGCCGCAGTCTTGGCTGCGGATTTCTTAACAGCTGTTTTCTTCACGGCAGCCTTCTTGGCGGGCTTCGCTTCGACGGCTTCGGTGGTTTCCGGTTCAGCGGCTTCACCCTGCTTGGGTGCGGAAACGACGACGGTCAAATGCGACATGCGCTTCTTGATCGGCGTGGCGCGGCCCTGCGCGCGCGGCATGAAGCGATGCATCGTCGGACCTTCATCCGCGAAGATCGTGCGTACTTGCAGAGAGTCAATCTCCGCCGAGCTTGCATCATGCAGTTGCGCATAGTTGGCAACGGCCGATTGAATAGCCTTCAAGGTCGGCTCAGAGGCCGAACGCGGCGTGAATTTTAGAATGTTGATCGCTTCATTGACGTTTTTGCCGCGCACGAGGTCTGCGACCAAGCGCATCTTGCGGGGTGTAACGCGAACAAAGCGGGCGACGCAACGTGCTTCCATCACTCTACCTTACTTCTTCTTGGCGGTAGTTTCCGCCTTCTTTTCCGTATGCCCCTTGAACGTGCGGGTCAACGCGAACTCGCCGAGCTTGTGTCCCACCATATTTTCAGTGATGTACACAGGGAGAAACTTGCGGCCGTTATGAACCGCGAGCGTATGTCCCACGAAATCGGGGGAAATAACACTGCGGCGCGACCAGGTCTTCAAGACCTTTTTCTCGTTGCGTTCGTTCATCTGCTGCACGCGCATTTCCAAACGCGCGTCGATGAACGGACCTTTTTTAAGCGAACGGGCCATAGGAGATTATGAGAGTTGCGTCTTATCGCGACGGCGACGGACGATCAGTTTATTGGATTTCTTGCGCGGATTACGCGTCTTCAGACCTTTGGTAATCTTGCCCCAAGGTGTAGTCGGGTGACGACCACCAGAGGTACGTCCTTCACCGCCGCCCATCGGGTGGTCAACCGGATTCTTGACGACGCCGCGAACATGGCCACGACGACCAAGCCAACGAGTACGGCCGGCTTTGCCATAGACAACACTTTCGTGATCAAGATTACCGACCTGACCAATCGTCGCCATACAGCCGGCGGGCACTCGGCGCACTTCGCCGGAGGGCAGCTTGATCAGTGCATACTTGTCGTCAAAGGCCATTAACTGGCAGGACGAACCTGCGCTGCGCGAAATTTGTCCGCCTTTGCCGACTTTCATTTCAACGTTGTGAATGAACGTCGCGAGCGGAATCTTGTTGAGAGGCAACGCATTGCCAACTCGAATATCCGCTTCTTTGCGCGATGACATCACTTTGTCACCGACCTTCAAACCGTCGGGCGCCAGAATGTAGCGCTTCTCACCGTCCGCATAGAACAACAGCGCAATATTGGCTGAGCGATTCGGATCGTATTCGAGACGCTCAACCTTAGCGGGAATGTCGAACTTATTGCGGCGGAAATCCACGATGCGGTACCGGCGCTTGTGGCCACCGCCCGTGTTGATATTGGTTGCCCGTCCGAGGTTGTTGCGGCCACCAGTCTTATTCAGCGGCGAGAGCAAGCTCTTCTCGGGTTCACCCTGCCACAAGCCTTCGCGCACGAGAACAGTGCGGTAGCGTTGTGACGGGGTCAGTGGGCGAAACTTCTTTAACGGCATGATTAGGGAATCGGACTATTAGACGTTTTGCGCCAGTTCGATGGATTCACCCTTTTTCAGAGTGACGATCGCTTTTTTCCAATTGGGACGACGGCCTTCAAAGCGACCGAGTCGCTTGGTCTTGCCGAGAACATTCATGGTTTGCACACCGGTGACGTGAACGGTGTACTTCTTTTCAACCGCGCGCTTGATCTCGATCTTGTTCGCTTTCGGATCAACTTCAAACGCATATTGATTATGCGCATCTTGAGCGGCGGCGACTTTTTCAGTCAAGAGCGGTTTACGCAGGATACTTCTCTTATGCAGCATTGCTCAGTCCTTTCAGCAGCGCAGGAACGGCGCTTTTCTGAATCAGAATGGTCGAGCAATTATGCAAATCGCGCGTGGACGCGGCGGCGGCGCGTGTGGCGCCCGCACCGGGCAGATTGCGCACGCTGCGCAGAATGGTATCGTTGTAGTCCGGCGTCAAGAACAGAACCTTCTGGTCGGTCAAAGCCATCTTCGCAAACAGATTAGCCATATCGCGCGTCTTAGGCGAATCCATGTTGAAGTCTTCGACAACGCGAATGCGGTCTTCTTTGACTTTCAAAAGGAACGCGCTGCGGCGAGCAAGCATTTTCACTTTTTGCGGCACGCCGACGGCGTAGGTATGCGGCATCGGTCCGAAGATCGTACCACCACCGGGATTCAGCGGTGAACGGGAAGAACCTTGACGAGCGACGCCACGGCCCTTTTGCTTGAACGGTTTGCGACCACCACCGCGCACATAGCTGCGGCTTTTGGTCTTATGCGTACCTTGACGTCCGGCGGCTTCTTCGGCGCGCACGGCGAGCCAGATCGCATGTTCATTCGGCTCGAGCGCGAGCAAGCTATCCGGCAGTTCCACCGTATCGCTTCCTAATGAGCCGTCTTTCTTATAAACTTTCAGATTCATCAGGACTGCTTCCCAACGATAACGATACCATGATTCGGTCCGGGAACCGCACCGCCAATCATGATCAGATTAGCATCGGCATCCACACGGACTACTTTCAAATTCTTGACGGTAACTTGGTCGGCGCCCATACGGCCCGGCATGCGCAGGCCCGGAAGAGTACGACCGGGGAAGGTGTTCGAACCGATCGAACCACCATGACGGAAGAACTCATGCGTACCGTGCGTCATGGTCTGACGGTTGAATTTGTGACGCTTGATAACACCCGCGAAGCCGCGACCCTTTGAGGTGCCGACGACCTGCACTTTTTCACCTGTGACAAAGAGATCGCAACTCAGGGAGTCGCCGACCTTCTTGCCATCAATGGACATATCGCGAAATTCGCGCTCGATTTTCGGAGCGGTGATTCCGAGACTTTTGTAATGTCCCTTTTGGGGCGAGCGCACGAGTTTGTCACGCTTTTGACCGAAGCCAAGGCATACGGCGGAGTAGCCGTGCTTTTCGACGGTGCGGACATTGGTAATCTGGTTGGGGCCGAGTTCAATCACGGTCACCGGAATAACGGTGCCCTTTTCGTCAAATACTCGGGTCATGCCCACTTTTTTGCCAATCAGGCCTGTCATGTCTTGATCTCGATGTCAACACCCGCGGGGAGTTCGATACGAATGAGCGCATCGATCGTACGCGGCGAGGAGTTATGAATATCTATGAGACGTTTATGAATGCGCGTCTCGAACTGTTCGCGTGACTTTTTATCCGCGTGCGGCGAGCGGTTTACGGTAAACACGCTGCGGCGCGTCGGCAAGGGAATCGGACCGGAAATAACCGCGCCCGTTTGCTTTGCCGTTTGGATGATTTTTTCGGTTGATTTGTCGATCAGGTTGTGATCGTAACTTTTCAGCCGAATCCGAATGGAGGATTGTTGTGCCATACCTGAGGTGGGGTTTTATGCGGATCGGCGGTAGGTCAGCGCTTCTCGAGAATTTTTTCTGAGATTGACTTGGGCACTTCCATGAAGTGGTCAAACTGCATAGAGAAGATTGCACGGCCCTGAGTCAACGAGCGCAGGCTGGTCGCATAACCGAACATTTCCGAAAGGGGAACCATCGCATTGACGACCTGTCCGTCGGCGCGCGGATGCATATCCTGAATCCGGCCACGGCGCGAGTTGATATCGCCAACAACATTTCCTAAGTACGAATCGGGGGTGACGACTTCGACCTTCATAATGGGCTCCATCAATGCCGGATTGGCTTTGCTGACGCCCTCTTTCAAGGCCATACCGCCACAAATCTTGAACGCCATTTCGTTCGAGTCCACTTCATGGTACGAACCATCGATCAACTCAACTTTGACGTCCATAATCGGGAAACCTGCAAGAGGGCCATTACGCATGGCCTCTTCCATACCCTTATGAATTGCCGGGACATATTCCTTAGGAATCGTACCACCGACAATCTTATTCTCAAAAACTAAACCGCTGCCCGGCACACCCGGCTCCATCTTGATGACGACGTGCGCGTACTGACCGCGACCGCCCGACTGCTTGGCAAACTTGTGGTTTACTTCAGTCGCCTTACGGATGCACTCCTTATAAGACACTTGCGGGGCGCCAACGACGGCTTCGACCTTGAACTCGCGCATCAAGCGATCGACGAGAATTTCAAGATGCAATTCGCCCATACCGGCGATAACCGTCTGGCCAGTTTCCTCATCGAACTTCACATGGAAGGTCGGGTCTTCTTCAGCCAAACGAGCGAGAGATTCAGAAATCTTATCTTGGTCGGCGCGCGTCTTAGGTTCAATTGCGATTTCAATGACGGGCGTCGGGAATTCCATTTTCTCAAGCAGAATCGGCGACTTGGGATCACACAGCGTGTCACCCGTACGCACGTCCTTCAAACCGACGACGGCGCAAATATCACCTGCCTCAACCGCCTGCATTTCTTCGCGCTTGTCGGCAAACATGCGGACGATACGGGAAATGCGCTCGCGCTTGTCGCGCGTTGAATTGTAGATAGCTGATCCAGCGTCCAAGCGCCCGGCGTAAACACGCACAAAGGTCAGGCGGCCCACATAGGGGTCAGTCATGATCTTAAACGCAAGCGCGGAAAACGGTTCGGTCGGATTCGGTTCGCGCGTCAACTCTTCTTCAGTATTCGGGTTGATGCCCGTAACAGCGCCCTTATCGAGCGGAGAAGGAAGCAACTCAACGATGGCGTCTAATACGCGCTGAACGCCCTTGTTCTTGAACGACGCGCCGCAGAGAACGGGGAAGCACTTCAGTGAAATCGTCGCCTTGCGCAGAGCGGCCATGATCTCTTCGGCCAGCAGAGGTTCGCCGGCGAGAAACTTCTCAAGCAGATGATCGTCAAATTCGGCGACTGACTCGAGCAGTTTTTCGCGCCAGTGATTGGCGATGTCAAACATGTCTTTCGGAACATCGTACTCTTCAAAGTGCATACCGTGCGAATCTTCGACCCACACGATGGACTTGAATGAGATCAAATCGATGATACCTTGAAACATGTCAGCCGAGCCGATGGGAATCGTGATCGGCACCGGGTTCGCATGAAGCTGCGTGCGAATCATTTCGACGGCGCGGAAGAAATCGGCACCGGAACGATCCATCTTGTTGACAAAGCAGATGCGCGGAACTTTGTAACGATTGGCCTGACGCCAAACTGTTTCCGATTGCGGCTCTACGCCGCCGACGGCACAGAACAAAGCCACGGCGCCGTCAAGGACGCGCAAGCTGCGCTCAACTTCGACGGTAAAATCTACGTGACCGGGAGTATCGATAATATTAATGCGATGGTTGCGCCATTCGCAAGTGGTCGCGGCGGAAGTAATCGTGATGCCGCGCTCTTTCTCCTGCTCCATCCAGTCCATCGTCGCACCGCCTTCATGGACTTCGCCCATGCGGTGGAGACGGCCTGTATAAAAGAGAATACGCTCCGTCGTTGTCGTCTTGCCGGCGTCAATATGGGCCATGATGCCAATATTGCGGGTGCGGGCAAGCAGATCGGCGGCAGGATTTGCTTTCGTATTAGGAGCTGAGGCTGTAGCGTTCGACACGATTATGATATACCGTTAACAGGACTTGTTCACAAAAAATCAATTTACCAGCGGAAGTGGGCGAAGGCTTTGTTGGCTTCGGCCATCTTGTGCGTATCATCTCTCTTCTTGACGGAGTTGCCTTCGCCCTTGGCGGCGGCAATCATCTCACCCGCCAGTTTTTCAGCCATCGTCTTCTCACCGCGGGCCTTGGAGTAGTTGATAATCCAGCGCACGGCCAGAGCTTGGCGGCGCGAGGGATTCACTTCAACCGGAACTTGATAAGTCGCACCACCGACGCGGCGGCTCTTGACCTCAACCACCGGGGCAACATTCTTCATTGCCTTAGTAAAGGTCTCCAGTGGGTCAGACTTGGACTTGGTCTGAATAATATCGAAGGCACCGTAGAACATGCGCTCGGCCACCGAACGTTTGCCGCGGCGCAGCAGACCGTTAATAAAGGAAGCAACCTGCACCGATCCGAACTTGGGATCGGCGGGTACTTCACGTTTGACAATTCGTTTACGACGAGGCATTGGAGATTATGGTTGACTACTTCTTCTTGCCCTTGGTCTGGACAACGGCCTTCTTCTTCGTACCGTACTTCGAACGACCCTGCTTACGACCATCGACACCGGCGGTGTCGAGGATACCGCGAATAATGTGATAGCGCACACCGGGCAGGTCTTTCACACGACCGCCACGAATCATGACGAGCGAGTGTTCCTGCAAGTTGTGACCTTCACCGGGAATATAAGCCGTAACCACAACGCCGTTCGTGAGCTTCACGCGGGCCACCTTACGGAGGGCCGAATTCGGCTTCTTGGGTGTGGTCGTGTAAACACGAGTGCAAACGCCACGGCGTTGCGGGCAGTTCATCAGAGCCGGCGCTGACGACTTAAATTGGACAGCTTCGCGACCGGAACGGATGAGTTGTTGAATTGTGGGCACGTTTAGAGGAAAATTTGATGCGTAGATTGGCTAATGTAATGAACCACCTCTGGATTGTCAAGTGTCGGGAAAACAGACCCCGGGCAGCTTTTAGGCTGCCCGGAGTCAAATGACGATCAGAGATACAAAGAAAACAGATACTTAGAGCTATTCCTGTGGAATCGCTGGATTTGTACCCTCGGCAGCAGCTTCTCCCAAGTCCTCCTCAAGGCCTCCAGCGCGCCGTTCCAAGCTCTGCATAAGCTCGGACATCTCGATCCGGAAGTCCCGGGCGAGTTCCTCCTCCTCCTCTTGCGGACGGACGATGCCGAGCTTGGCATATTTGTTCAGACCCGTACCGGCCGGGATGAGGTGGCCAAGGATGACATTCTCCTTCAAACCGGACAGGGAATCAACCTTGTTGGAGATTGCCGCATCAGTCAACACACTGGTGGTCTGCTGGAAGCTCGCGGCAGAGATGAAGCTATCCGTCGAAAGACTTGCTTGGGTAATACCGAGCAGAACAGGAGAATAGGTAGCAGGACGTGCAGGGCGCGACTTTGCCGGATTTCCATTCTCAAGCTTGATCTGACGATTCGTGCGGTTGAACTCGTTCTTCTCCAGAATCTGTCCCACACGCAACGGAGCGTCTCCCGATTCTTCAACGACAATCTTGGTAACAAGCTGCTCGTTTTCACGCGTGAACTTGATTCGATCAACGTGATCGCCTTCAAGATATCGAGTGTCACCCGGATCGTCAATTCGCACTTTTTGAAGCATCTGACGAACGATTACTTCAATATGCTTGTCGTTAATCGACACACCCTGTGAACGATAGACTTCCTGAATCTCTTTAGCAAGATACTCTTGCACGCGATTCGGACCTTGGATGGCCAGAATGTCCTGCGGAGCCACGGAGCCTTCGGTGATCTTTTCGCCCGCTGACACGCGGTCATGGTCGTGAACGAGAATATGCTTACCATACGGTATGGCGTAGTTCTTCACCATTGATCCGTCTTCAGACGTCACGGTAACAATACGCACACCGCGCTTCAAACCGCCGAACCGCACAACGCCGTCAATTTCCGTCACGATGGCCGGATCTTTGGGCTTGCGAGCTTCGAATAGTTCGGTAACGCGCGGCAGACCACCGGTGATGTCGCGAATCGCTTGTGATTTACGCGGCATCTTGGCGAGCGGATCGCCAATCTTCACAGCCGTTCCGTCTTCCACCAGTAAGTGCGCGCCGATCGGCAACACATGGTTAGCCAAACGGTTGCCTTCATCATCAATGATGAGAATGTGCGGGTTCATCTTGCGATCACGGGATTCCATGATCACCTTATGTTTCATACCCGTTGCTTCGTCAACATCTTCATGGAAGGTCATGTCCTGTTTGATGTCAATGAAGTGCAGCTTGCCGGACTTGGAAGCAAGAATCGAATCCGCATACGGATCCCATTCAAACAACAGATGGCCTGACTTGACGACTTCACCTTCTTCAACATAAACGTAAGCACCGTAGGGCAGCTTGTAACGCGCAACCTGACGATTGTTCTCATCGAGCAGTTTGATCGTCGCGCTACGGCGAATCGAGATTCGCGTACCGTCTTCGCGCTGAATGAAGTCCACATTTTCAAACACGACGCGACCGGGCTTTTTGGCGATTCGCTGGGATTCGGATACGTCACGCGACGCGGCGCCACCGATGTGGAACGTACGCAACGTCAACTGTGTACCCGGTTCACCGACCGATTGAGCAGCCATCACACCGACGGCTTCGCCCATATCAGCCATGCGGCCGGTGGCCAAATTGATACCGTAACAGCGCGCGCAAATACCGCGCGGGCTTTCACAGGTCAATACCGAACGAATCCGCAAGCGCGTGATGCCGGCTTTAGCAAGAATATTTGCTTCGGGCTCGCGCACCAGTGTGTTCGCGGGTAGAATCATTTCATTGCTGACGGGATCGAATACGTCATCGGCAAGCACACGTCCCATGACGCGCTCGTGCAGCTGCTCGGTGACCTCTTCACCTTCCTGAACCTCTTCAAGCAAAATCCCGCGCAGCGTTCCACAATCGAACTCGCGCACGATGACGTCCTGCGCCACGTCCACGAGACGACGGGTAAGATAACCTGCATCAGCGGTCTTGAGTGCGGTGTCGGCCAAACCTTTACGCGCACCGTGAGTCGAAATAAAGTACTCGAGCACGGTCAAACCTTCTTTGAAGTTTGCCGTAATCGGGCTTTCGATAATTTCGCCCTTTTGACCGGTCAATGATTTCTGCGGCTTGGCCATAAGACCACGCATACCGGCCAACTGACGAATCTGCTCTTTAGAACCACGAGCACCGGAATCGGCCATCATAAAGACAGAATTGAATCCGTCTTTCGAATCGCGCAATTTCGCGAACATCACTTCGGCGATGTCAGTCGAAGTGTGCGTCCAGATGTCGATGATCTTATTGTAACGCTCGCCGTCGGTGATGATACCGTCTTCGTATTGCGTCTGAACTTCATCCACCTTCTTGTAAGCCGCTTGAATCAAGCGGTCTTTTTCTGGTGGAATCTCGATATCTTCCAAACCGATGGAGATACCCGATCCCGTTGCGCTCTGGAAGCCGAGCTTCTTCAAGTTATCAAGGAAGATCGATGTTTCGGCAATACCGACCGTCTGCACGCAGTAGTAGATGATCTCTTCAATGCGCTTCTTAGCGAGCATCTCATTGAAGTAACGCTTTGCTTTTACGCCGGAAGGCAGAATCTGGTTAAAGATCGTGCGCCCGACGGTGGTTTCGATCAAGCGATCGCCGACGCGCAGGAAGATCAGCGTATGCAAACCGATGCGGCCATCGTTGTGCGCGGCAATTACTTCACCCGGATCGGCGAAGACTTTGCCTTGAAACGGCTCGCCAAGTTTGCGCTTGGTCAAATAGTAAAGACCGAGCACCATGTCCTGATGGGGCACGGTAATCGGGCGGCCGTTGGCGGGGTGCAGAATGTTGTTGCTCGCGAGCATGAGCAGGCGGGCTTCAATCTGAGCCTCGAACGAGAGCGGCACGTGGACGGCCATCTGGTCACCGTCGAAGTCGGCATTGAATGCCTGACAGACAAGCGGATGCAAACGAATCGCCTTGCCTTCAATCAGCAGCGGCTGAAACGCCTGAATACCCAAACGGTGAAGCGTCGGCGCGCGGTTCAGGAGAACAGGGTGATCCTGAATAATTTCTTCAAGAATCGCCCACACTTCATCCGTCTTGCGCTCGACCAATCGCTTAGCCGACTTGACCGTTTTTGCATATTCGTATTCAATCAGCTTGCGGATGATGAACGGCTTGAACAACTCAACCGCCATTTCCTTGGGCAGACCGCACTCGTGCAATTTGAGTTCGGGACCGACGACGATCACGGAACGACCCGAATAGTCCACACGCTTGCCGAGCAGGTTTTGACGGAAGCGGCCTTGCTTACCCTTCAAGTTGTCGGACAAGCTCTTCAGAGGACGATTTCCGTCTGAACGCACGGCCACTGACTTGCGGCCATTGTCAAACAGTGAGTCCACCGCTTCTTGGAGCATCCGCTTTTCATTGCGCAGAATAACCTCAGGGGCGCGGATTTCGATCAATCGTTTCAAACGATTGTTGCGAATAATTACGCGGCGGTAGAGATCGTTCAGATCCGAAGTCGCGAACCGCCCGCCTTCAAGCGGAACCAACGGACGCAAGTCCGGCGGCACAACCGGCACAACGGACATTACCATCCAATCGGGCTGATTGAGTTTGCCGTTCTCGGATTGCTTGAACGACTCAATCACGCGCAATTTCTTGATTGCGTCAGCTTTGCGTTGAGCGCTGGTTTCGACCTTGATTTGCGCGCGCAACTCGTGCGAGAGCGAATCCACCTCTTCCGTGGCAAGCAAATCACGAATCGCGTCGCCGCCCATCTTGGCGACGAAGCGCTCTTCCGGCGGCAGGGCATCCTGCGGGCCGAGCGCTTGCAGGGTTTCAAGATACTCGTTTTCCGACAGCAGGTCCTTGCGGCGCAAATCCGCGCGGCCCGGTTGAATCACGCAGTATGATTCGTAGTAGATTACCTGTTCGAGTTCGCGCGTGCTCATATTCAACACGTACGAGATCTTCGACGGCAAACTGCGGAAATACCAGATATGCACAACGGGCACCGCCAGCGCGATGTGTCCCATGCGCTTGCGGCGAACGTCTTTCTTAGTCACTTCCACGCCACACCGATCACAGACGATCCCTTTGTAGCGAATGCCGCGATATTTGCCGCAATGACATTCCCAGTCCTTGACGGGACCGAAGATCTTTTCGCAGAACAGACCGTCTTTTTCCGGCTTGTAGCTGCGGTAGTTGATGGTTTCCGGCTTGGTAACTTCACCGTGCGACCATGAGAGAATCATGTCGGGTGAAGCGAGACTAACAGAAATTTCGGAGTACCTGCGGGGTTCGTGCTCTGTTGCAGCAGCGAAATGCAGCATGTGGGGCTCCTTATTCCGATGAAGGCCGCGTATCCGCGACCGAAAATGACAACACTAATTTGACGAACGAAACGATCGAGGCCACAGCGGAATTATTCACGCAAGTCAACGTCAATACCCAATCCGCGCAGTTCGTTAACCAACACGTGGAACGACTCGGGAATACCGGGCGCGGGAAGATTGTCGCCTTTGACAATTGCTTCGTACGTGCGCGCGCGGCCATTGACGTCGTCGGACTTGATCGTGAGGATTTCCTGCAGGATATGTGACGCGCCGTATGCTTCGAGCGCCCAGACTTCCATTTCACCGAATCGCTGTCCACCGAACTGCGCCTTGCCGCCGAGCGGCTGCTGCGTAATCAAGCTGTACGGCCCAATCGAACGGGCGTGGATCTTGTCGTCCACCAAATGCGAGAGCTTCAACACATACATGAAACCGACGGCGGTTTCTTCTTTGAAGCGGTCGCCCGTGCGGCCGTCAAACAGATAAGTTTTTCCGTGTCTCGGCAAACCTGCGCGGTCGAGCCACTCTTCCACGTCGGCAGTCTTCGCGCCGTCAAAAACGGGAGTGGCAAAGTGCACGCCCAATCGGTGCGCGGCCCAACCTAACGTGGTTTCGAACAGCTGTCCGATGTTCATACGCGACGGCACCGACAGCGGATTCAGAATAATGTCGATCGGCGTTCCGTCTGACAGGAACGGCATGTCTTCGACCGGCACAACTTTACCGACGACGCCCTTGTTACCGTGGCGGCCTGCCATCTTGTCGCCGACTGAAAGCTTGCGCTTTTGCGCGACATAGACGCGAACCAATTGCACAATACCCGGGGGCAATTCGTCGCCGACTTCGATGCGGTATTTCTCGTTCTTCAGTTCAGTCTCATGCTCAAACAGGCGCTCGCGGAATTTGTCGAAGGCCTGCGAGATCATCTCGTTGATACCTTCGTTATTAGTCCACTCGAACCCGGCTTCGATGCGATCCACGTCCAAAGTTTGGAGCAATGATTCGCTGAAGCTCGCGCCTTCGGAAACCATGACTTCGGTTTGGTCACGGTCGCGAATTTCGCGGGCCTTGTGGCCGCGCAGCATCGAGTACAGTTCTTCGGCAAGCTGCTTGCGCAAACGCTGACGTTCGCGCTCGTACTTACCTTCAAGGTCCTCGACGAGCTTCTTATCTTCCTTGCGGGTCTTGGCGTCCTTCTTCTTGCGGCTAAAGAGCTTCGTGTTGATGACAATGCCATACATGCCCGTATGGGCCTTCAAGCTTGCGTCCTTCACGTCGCCGGCTTTGTCGCCGAAGATGGCCTTGAGCAATTTGTCTTCCGGAGTCAGATCGGTTTCACCTTTCGGCGTCACCTTGCCGACCAGAATATCACCGGGGCGAACGATCGCGCCGATGCGAATCACGCCGATTTCGTCGAGATTCTTGACCGCGTCTTCCGACACGTTGGGAATTTCGCGCGTCAGCTCTTCTTCACCGCGTTTCGTTTCGCGCACCTGCAATTCGAGTTCTTCAATGTTGATCGACGTATATACGTCGTCATAGACGATGCGCTCGGAGACGATGATCGAGTCTTCAAAGTTGTAACCGTGCCACGGCATGAACGCCACAAGCGTGTTACGACCCAATGCAAGTTCACCTTTGTCCGTTCCGCAGCCGTCAGCCAAAGTCGTTCCTGCTTTGACCTCTTCGCCTTCATAGACGGAAGGCTTCTGGTTGATACAAGTATCCTGATTCGTGCGCACAAACTTCTTCAGCTTGAACGTCACAGCTTCACCTTGCGAAACGACATTGCCTTCTTCATCTAACACGGGATTCGGACGGAAGATAATCTTGTTGCTGTCAACATACTCTACAACACCGTCGGACGGCGCCATGATCATCGTGCGCGAATCCACGGCGGCTTTACGCTCCATACCCGTGCCCACATAGGGCGCGTCGGGACGAAGCAGCGGCACGGCCTGACGCTGCATGTTTGAACCCATGAGCGCGCGGTTGGCGTCGTCGTGTTCAAGGAACGGAATCAACGCCGCAGCGACCGAGACGATTTGCGACGGAGCAACGTCCATGTATTCAATACCGTCAGGATGCGCGACAGGGAAGTCGGCACGGTTACGGCACTTCACACGATCCGTTTGGAATTCACCCTTCTGATTGATGGGCGTATTCGCCTGAGCGATCGTCACGCGGTCTTCTTCGTCGGCGGACAGGAACTTGATCGCTTTAGTGACCTTGCTGCTCTTTACCGAGCGGTAAGGAGTTTCGACGAAGCCCATCTCGTTGATGCGCGCAAATGTACACAGCGATGAAATCAAACCGATGTTCGGACCTTCGGGCGTTTCAATCGGGCACAAACGGCCATAGTGAGTGTAATGGACGTCGCGAACCTCAAAGCCCGCTCGTTCACGCGTAAGACCACCGGGTCCAAGAGCGGACAAGCGGCGCTTGTGAGTGAGTTCGGTCAGCGGATTGACCATGTCGAGGAACTGCGAAAGCTGATTTGTCCCGAAGAAGCTGTTAATGACCGACGAAATTGTGCGGACATTGATCAGGTCTTGCGGCGTCATCGCATTCGAGTCGCGCAAATTCATGCGCTCCTTGATCGTGCGCGCCATACGGGACAATGCGACGCTGAACTGGTTGGCAAGCTGTTCACCAACTGTACGCACTCGACGATTTCCCAAATGGTCGATATCGTCCGGCGCGGCGCGGCCAACGCGGAGCTTCAGTACGTGCTTCATAATCGCGACGATGTCTTCCGGAGTCAACACAGCGCAATCGGGTGCGACGTTCAGCTCAAGCTTGTTGTTCAAACGATAGCGGCCCACGGCTCCGAGGTCGTAACGCTTTTCATCGAACAGCAAGCGTTCGAGGAATTTGCGTGCGGTCTCGATATCCGGAGCGTCGCCACTTCTTAGTTCGCGATAGATAACTTCAAGTGCGTGATCGGTAGAACTCGACTTGTCCTTGTTCAGCGTATTAATCAGGATGTCGTAAGACGTATCCTTCTTCTTCGGCTTGGACAAATCAATATTCTGAACGCCCGCTTCGATCAGCTTGGCAAGCAATTCTTCCGTCAGTTCTGCGCCCGCAGTTGCGGCCACTTCACCCGTAGAAGAATTTACGGCGTCCGATACCAAACGGCGACCGACTTCCTTGTTCAGGTCTTTGCGATTCGTCGGCACGGTTTCCACGAAACCGAACAGGTCGAGGATATCGCGATTGGTCTGACTTCCCATCGCGCGCAACAGCGTGGTGGCCGGAAATTTCTTGCGGCGGTCAACATAAACGTTTAGCACGTCGTTGATGTCGGTCGAAATCTCGATCCACGATCCGCGGAACGGAATAATGCGCGCGGAATAGATTTTCTTGCCGTTCGGATGTGTATCTTCACCGAAGAACACGCCGGGGCTGCGGTGCAATTGCGAGACGATTACGCGCTCGGCACCGTTGATGATGAACGTTCCAGACGACGTCATCAGCGGCAGATTGCCGAGATAAACGTCGCTTTCAATAGTTTGATCGAATGAACCGGCTTCGCTTGTTTCATCGCGTGATGAAAGGCGCAGCTTCGCCTTCAGCGCCGCTTGAAAGGTGACGCCGCGTTCGCGGCATTCGTCTTCGTCGTACTTCGGTCTTTCGACTTGATATTCGACGTATTCCAGAATGTGCGTTTCCCGGTTGTCGATAATCGGGAAAATGTTGCGGAACACCGCCTCGAGCCCGAAGGCCCGGCGACGATTAGGCGGCACATCGGCTTGCAAGAAATCGCGGAAGCTCTTGAGCTGGACTTCAAGCAAGTCCGGCATCTCATGAACTTCGGGGATTTTCGAGAAGTTGATGCGTTGAATGGTTCTCTGCGGATCGCGCACGAAAGGCTCCCTTAGAATAACCGCAAGTTAAACTCTCAAAGGCCCTGGGGTGCAGATTTGACTGCAATCGCAGGGTATTTTGAACGAAAGAGACGGTCGCTTATTAAACGCAAATTGCCAAGTCTGACTTCTGCGCTATTCCAGCGCGGAAGGGACTCGGCAACCCGAGGCAATAACTCGGGAAAGCGCGGCAAAAAGCAAGCGGCAATCGCCTTACTTGATTTCGACCTTGGCTCCCTGCTCTTCGAGCTTGGCCTTGATCTTCGCTGCTTCGTCCTTGGGCATACCTTCCTTGACGGGCTTTGGCGCGCCATCAACGAGGTCCTTGGCTTCCTTCAGACCGAGGCCGGTCAACTCGCGAACGACCTTGATGACCTGAATCTTGTTGGCGCCAGCGTCTTGCAGAATGACGTCAAACTCAGTCTTTTCTTCGACGGCTGCTGCCGGCGCGGCACCGCCCATCGGCATACCCATCATCATCGGGGCTGCGGCGGTAACGCCAAATTTCTCTTCCAATGCCTTCTTAAGCTCAACAAGCTCGAGAACGGTCATTTTTTCGATGGCTTCGATAATCTGCTGCACGGTTGATCTCCGTTATGGTTTGTAAATTATTCTTGTAAAGAAAACGAAAAAACGTCAGCCCTGCTTCTTGGTAGCGATCTGATCCACGACGGATACGAAATCGCGCAAGATGCCGTTGATGACGTTGTAGAAGCCCTGAACCGGGCCATAGATTGCGCCAACCAAACCTGACAGCGCCTGTTCGCGCGTCGGCAGGTCCTTGATGGCGGTGATTTCGGAAGCGGGCAAGACTTGACCGTCAAAGATGATACCTTTGACTTTCAGTCTATCGTGCGTGCTAATAAACTTGTCAAGAATACGCGCGGGAGTGGCCGCATCATCATACCCGATGGCAATGGCGGTGGGGCCATCCAGATGTTTCAAAATTTCATCAAAACCTTTTTCCTTCAGCACCATACGCGAGAAGGTATTCTTGATGATCATGAAGTCAACTTGATTCTTGAAACACTCGCGGCGCAGCTCGGTCATGTGCTCGACGCTTAGACCGAGATTGTCCGTGAGATAAATCCCTGACGCACGGCTCATCTTTTCCCGGAAATCCGAGACGGCCGCGATCTTTTCAGGGCGAATGGTGCGATTTTGGAGTTCTGCTAATGACATATTTGCGTTCCTTCAGGGCTTAGTGGAGTCGCGCATTTTCAACTTCAGCGCGCTGGACGCGGATACCGGGTCCCATCGTAGAAGTCAAGAATACGGACTTGACATATTGCCCCTTGGCCGTCGCGGGCTTGTTGCGCATGATGTTTTTGAAGAACTCTTCGATGTTCTCGAACAACTGCGTGGCGCTGAAATTGATGCGGCCCACACCGAGATGCAGAATACCGTACTTGTCAACGCGGAACTCGACCTTACCGCCCTTGACGTCGCGCACGGCATTGCCAATGTTGGGGGTCACGGTTCCGGCTTTGGGATTCGGCATCAATCCGCGGGGACCCAAAATCTTACCCAGCTTACCGAGGTCGGCCATGACTTCGGGAGTCGCTACGAGAACGTCGAAGTCCGTCCAGCCGCCCTTGATGCGTTCGAGAAGATCCTCGAAACCCGCATGATCGGCGCCGGCGTCTTGCGCTTCGCTGATTTTGGTTTTGGTTACCGCAACCACACGCACCGTTTTACCGGTTCCGTGCGGCAACACAACCGTTCCGCGAACAATCTGATCGGCCTTCTTGGGATCGACTCCCAAGCGCACGGCGACTTCAACGGTTTCGTTGAACTTCGCAGGTGCGGTTTTCTTGAGCGTGTTAATCGCCTCCGAAAGAGGCAATTCGGTATTGCGATTAATTTGCTCCCTGTTGCGCTTTACGCGCTTGGAATAGGGCAAGTCTGCTCCTCGGTGGTCCGACGTGCGGCAAACCGCACTCCCACCCGTTTATGATAGAAGTTTAATTCGTAACCGTAACGCCCATCGAACGGCAGGTGCCTTCGACCATCCGCATGGCCATTTCGACCGTGTTGGCGTTCAAATCTTTCATCTTGATCTCGGCAATTTCGCGAATCGCATCGCGGGTAATCGTACCCACTTTGTTGCGGTTCGGCTCGCCGGAACCCTTTTCAAGCTTGGCAGCCTTTTTCACCAGAATCGCGGCGGGCGGAGTCTTGGTGATAAAGCTGTAGCTCTTGTCCTTGTACACCGTGATAACAACGGGGATGATCATTCCCTTGTCTTTTTCGGTGCGGGCATTGAACTGCTTGCAGAAGTCCATGATGTTGACCTGCTTCTGACCGAGAGCAGGACCAATCGGCGGCGCGGGGGTAGCCGCACCGGCAGGAATTTGCAAACGAATGAATCCGGTAATCTGCTTTGCCATGATGTATCTTTTCTGTGCAAAAAATCCAAATCCCAATATACAATTTACAGTAAGATTCCGGACTGTAAATTGGAATTTGTAAATTGTAAATTCTCTTAACTTGTTCCCAGCTCAGTGGAAATCTGCAAAAAGTCCAACTCGATCGGGGTCGAACGGCCAAAGATTGAAACCATAACTTTAGCTTTGCGCTTCGGCATGTTGATTTCGCGGACGATGCCGGTGAAATCCTTGAACGGTCCGTCAATAACCTTGATGGTGTCATTGACATTGAACGGCAGCTCGATCAATTCCATATCCGCCGCTTTGTCCTGTTGGCCGAGAATGCGGTCCACTTCGTGACGGCGCAGGGGCACAGGGCGGTTCTTCGGGCCGACGAAGTTGATCACTTGCGGCGTGTTCAGAATCAAGTGCTCGGTGTTCTTGTTGAGGACCATTTCCACGAGCATATAGCCCGGGAAGAAGGTGCGCGTCTTGGCTTTTTTCTTGCCGTCGCGCATTTCAATCACGTCTTCTTTGGGAATTAAGACCTGCGTGATCTGATCGGCAACACCCAGCCGTTTGGATTCCTCTTCGAGAAATCCCTTGATCTTCTCTTCCTGTCCGGTGAACACATGCAGGACATACCAGCCCAGTTCACCTTCGCGGATCGGTGCGTCGGTAGGATGATGCATTTAGATTAACAAACTCACAATGAACGTTTATACCCGATATACAACTCAGACGATCCGGGTCCGCCAAGCAAACCACTGGTGTAGCTGAGAGATCCCCGATATGCGCCGCGCATGAAACCAAAGACGTTGCGCGGCTCTGAAAGAATACTATGATAGAAGGCATCAAAAGCCACAGCGCCCAAGCTTCTGGGATCGTAGCCCGCGCGAATCAGCAAATCGAGCATGACAGGCGGCTCAAAGTGGTACAGATGCCGAGGTGCGTCCCACGCCACCCATTTGTCTTTGTAGGCTTTCGCATCAAAGGACAATGGATTGGGAACCGCGATAGCGAGTCGTCCGCGCGGAGCAAGCAACTGTCTTGCCGTTTCGAGCGTCTCGCGTAATTTGTGGACATGTTCAAGCACATGCCACATTGTAATCAATTTATATGGGCCTGCGTGCGCGGGTACGGCTTCAATCCCTCCCGTCCACACTCGCATACCGTGTTTGTCCCGTGCGTATTGAGCAGCCTTCGCACTGGGTTCACAGCCATCGGCTTCAAAGCCGCGCCGTTTCATTTCAACGAGAAACTCTCCCGTCGCACACCCTACATCCAAACATCTGTCAGCAGGTTTCAATCCATCCATCACACGGGCGGCTTTGCGCCGGATGGACAGCGGCCTGAACTTCTGATACAACTTAGCCGAAGTCGAAACGGGTGCGCCATCGGTTGACCCAAATGGATCGTAACCGGGAGTATCGTAGAACGCGCCGATTGAGTCACTGTCCGGACGCGGATTTAGATAGATCAATTTGCAGGTTGAGCAACGCACCAATGAATAAGTGCGTTCTTCCAGCACTCGAAACCGATCTCCGACGATTCGTTCCGGTTTGTAATCAGGACTTGTACAAACCGGGCAGACGATGGTTTCGAAATTCACGCGCTCTGCTGATTACAGCAGCTGCTGCAACCCTAAGCTTAGGAGACGGTCAACGGCAAATACGGCAAGGCCGAAAGTTACGGTCAAGCCGAGCACGATCCAAGTGCTCTCGATGACTTCAGGTTGAGTCGGCCACGAGACTTTTGTCATCTCCGTGCGCACGCCTGCAAGATATTCGGCTATTTTCTTAAACATATTCGTGTGTTGGTGAGGAATTCCTCAGTCTTGCACGGCAGGAGGGATTCGAACCCCCAACAACCGGTTTTGGAGACCGGGACTCTACCGTTGAGCTACTGCCGTGTGCTGCAACCGCGGCGATGCCTCGACACGGCGGCTAAAAAGGAACAGCAGGCCGGGGCCGTATGCTCGGCCCCGGCCCAACTGAAAACGATCGTGATTACTCGATGATTTTGGTCACGCGACCCGCGCCGACGGTCTTGCCGCCTTCACGAATTGCGAAACGCAGACCTTCGTCCATAGCGATGTCGGTGATCAACTCAACCGTGATGGTCGTGTTGTCGCCGGGCATGATCATTTCCGTACCTTCGGCAAGCTGGACGGATCCAGTCACGTCAGTTGTGCGGAAGAAGAACTGCGGACGATAGTTGTTGAAGAACGGAGTGTGGCGGCCGCCTTCTTCTTTCGACAAGACGTACACCTGAGCTTCAAACTTCTTGTGCGGCTTGATCGAACCGGGCTTGCAGAGCACCATACCGCGCTCGAGATCGTCCTTTTCCACACCGCGCAGAAGCAGACCGGCGTTGTCACCGGCGAAACCTTCATCCAGCAGCTTGCGGAACATTTCGACGCCCGTCACGACGGACTTCTTGTGCTGGCCCAAACCGACGATTTCGATTTCTTCGCCGACCTTGATTTTGCCGCGCTCGATACGGCCCGTACCGACAGTACCACGACCGGTAATCGAGAACACGTCTTCGATCGGCATCAGGAACGGCTTATCAAGCGCACGAGCCGGTTCCGGAATAAAGCTATCGACGGCGTCCATGAGTTCAGTGATGCACTTGGTCTTCACGGGATCCGTCATGTTCGACAGAGCGTCAAGGGCCGAGCCGCGAATCACGGGGCAGGTATCGCCCGGGAATTCGTAGGAGGAAAGCAATTCGCGCACTTCGAGTTCGACGAGGTCCAACAGTTCGGGATCGTCAACCTGATCACACTTATTCAGGAACACGACCAGCGCGGGCACGTTCACCTGACGGGCGAGCAGCACGTGTTCACGAGTCTGCGGCATGGGACCGTCGGCGGCGGACACAACGAGAATTGCGCCGTCCATCTGGGCAGCACCGGTGACCATGTTCTTAATATAGTCGGCGTGGCCCGGGCAGTCCACGTGCGCGTAGTGGCGCTTTTCAGTTTCGTATTCGGCATGGTGGACGTTAATCGTCACGCCGCGCTCTTTTTCTTCGGGCGCGTTGTCGATTTCGTCGTAGTTACGGGCTTGGGCCAAACCCTTGGCAGCGAGCACTTGGGTGATGGCGGCCGTGAGAGTGGTTTTACCATGGTCAACGTGACCGATGGTGCCGATGTTCACATGCGGCTTGTTACGTTCAAATTTGGCTTTTGCCATTGCCGGACAACCTCCTTAGGGGTCAGCAGAATATGATAATTTGGATTTTGATTCGAGTGATCGCCCAAATAGGGCAATGGAGCTCGTGAGCGGGATTGAACCGCTGACCTCGTCCTTACCAAGGACGCGCTCTACCATCTGAGCTACACGAGCGAAGCAGAAAATCCCAATTTACAAATCCCAATTTACAGTCCGGAAAAACGACTCACGTCTTAACTGTAAATTGTAAATTGGAATTTGGAACTTTCTGTTTGCGGAGCGGGCGACGAGACTCGAACCCGCGACCCTCAGCTTGGAAGGCTGATGCTCTACCAACTGAGCTACGCCCGCATACAAAAACAAATGAAGAAACAGCCTAAAAAGGGTACACCCCTCTCGGGCGACCACTTCTAAAGCCACTAAGAACAAAGACTAACGCTGTTTATTTCGGGAGGATACCCGGTGGTGGCAGATGGATTCGAACCACCGTAGGCGTACGCCAGTAGATTTACAGTCTACCCCCTTTAGCCACTCGGGCATGCCACCAAGGAGAAATTTAGAAGAGCGTCAACGGGTTGGAATAGAGCTGGCGACAGGACTTGAACCCGCAACCTGTTGATTACAAATCAACTGCTCTACCAGTTGAGCTACGCCAGCAGTCAAGGTATCGTCGAAAACCGCAGACCCAAAGTTAAGGACTTACAGATATTCTGTCAAGCGGTCGGCGGGGCGTTTTGGGCAGAAATAGCGGTTTTTCCGGGGTTTTGCCTCCTCGTGGGACTCCAAACGCCTCTCAAACACATTTCCGAACTGTAAGATATTCCCTGATTCGGGTAAAGGTCGGCCGCAAACCGACCGGAACTCTAAGTGCGGCAATCGGCTTGCCAAAGTCACAATTTTTGCGTACATTTTAGTGGACACAGCAATTGCAAATTTTACATCTATTAATTTATTAAACAGTATCTTGGAGCGGACAAACATGCGGACAAAAGAGTGGACATACAAGACGACACATCCGTGGATTACCTTCGAGCTTGACCCGGCCTCGTTCACACCGGAATTGTGGGTGCTTTTGGGAGAGTGTCAGTCAAAGTGCGAGCATGTGGCGGGCGTGCCGCTGAGGCCATTCACTGCAAAAGAGCTTAACCAAGTCTTTCTGTCGAAGGGTGTGAGAGCAACAAGTGCAATCGAAGGCAACACGCTGACAGAACAGGAAGTGAGAGCTGTAATAGAGAAAGGCCATTCTTCTCCTAAGTCTACGTCCTACTTGGAACAAG
The DNA here is from genome assembly GCA_964587105.1 of uncultured Alphaproteobacteria bacterium. Classification (GTDB taxonomy): domain Bacteria; phylum Electryoneota; class RPQS01; order RPQS01; family RPQS01; genus JABWCQ01. The sequence goes on from CAZPKG010000003.1 coordinate 159,383, forward strand.
AAGTCAAGAACATTGTCAGTGCTTTCAATGAGCTTGTCGATGACTTGATAGGAGGAAGACGCAGCTTACTTACCGTCCAAAGCATCAAGTCTGGGAACAATGCAATCCTTAGCGGACTCGACCTTAAGAAACACATTGTCCCAGGTGAGTTCAGAACAACAGAAATACAAGTTGGCGCCTACAAAGGCGTACCTCATGAAGAATGTAAACATCTTGTCGAGAAACTCTGTGAATGGATAAATAGTACCGTATTTCATTCTGACCAAGTAATTGACGCAATACTTAAGTCAGTATTGTCGCACTTGTACATCGCGTGGATACACCCCTTCGCCGATGGTAACGGTCGAACTGCTCGACTGGTTGAGCTGGAACTTCTGCTTAGAGCAGGAGTTCCGGCACCATCGGCACATTTACTCAGTGATCACTACAATCGAACAAGAGAGAAATACTATGATGAATTGGATCAGACCTCGATTAAGTATGACGACCATGAATCGGATACAATCAAGGGGCGAAATGTTGTGCCGTTTATTGAGTACTCGTTACGAGGCTTCGTCGAAGGACTTCGCAATCAGATTGCTCTGATCAGATCAGAACAATGGGACATCATTTGGCGGAATTACGTTCATGAGAAATTCCGAGACAGAACTTCAGATGCACATGTTCGGCAGAGGCATTTGATCTTGGATCTGTCACAAGTGAAGAGCCCCACAACTCGACAAGAACTCAATATGCTAACTCCAAGAGTAGCGGTAGCCTATAGCGGAAAGTCACCAAAAACGTTAACGAGAGACATAAGACTACTGAAAGAAATGGAACTACTCGTTGAGAAGGACGGACTATTTAAAGCAAACAAAGAAATCATTCTTGCCTTCCTGCCCATCCGAGTTGAATAGTCCCTTCCCTTATTTCCTCCGCCAAATCGTCTTTCCAGCCCGATCTTCAATGATGATGCCGCGCTCGGTGAGGGCATCGCGGGCACGGTCAGCTTCAGCCCAATTCTTGGTTTTGCGGGCTTCGTTGCGTGCTTCGATCAGTGCTTCGATTTCGGCGGCTTCAGGATCGGCGGCTTCCTGCGACATATCCAAATAGCCTAATACAGAATCGAATCTCCGCATTGCTTCCATGGCAAGCTCTTGTTCGGGCCTGCCAATTTTTTTATCCTGGCAAAGAGTGTTGGCGTCGCGGACAAAATTGAACACTGCTGCCAATGCTTCAGGATAGTTCAAATCATCGTCAAATGCGTCGCGGAACTCCTGCTCTCGTTGGGCAATCGTATCCTTCAATTCGGCCATCCCCCCCTGCCCTGCCGAATGCTCAAGATTCACCGCGCAGGCTTCAAAGCGCGCGAGAGCTTGCTTGATACTTTCAAGTCCGCTCGCTTGGAAATTTGTGCGCTGGCGATAGTGGCCGCTTAATAAGCCGTAGCGAATTTCACGCGGCTTCCAACCCTTTTCGATCAGATCCGTCACCGTGTAGAAATTTCCGAGCGACTTTGACATTTTCTGACCATCCACAAGCAGATGCTCAGAGTGTACCCAGTAGCGCGCGAGCGGCTCGTGTGTAACGCCTTCGGTTTGAGCAATCTCATTTTGGTGATGTGGAAAGATCAAATCGACGCCACCGAGATGAATATCAAATCCTTTGCCGAGATACTTGAGCGACATCGCAGAGCACTCGAGATGCCAACCGGGGCGGCCTTTACCTAAGCTCGTCTCCCAAGCGACCGGGCCGTCAATCTCTTCCCAGTTCTTCCAAAGTGCAAAATCGCGCACATCCTCTTTTTCATATTCATCCGACGCCACACGTTCTCCGACGCGCAACTCTTCCATATTGAGTTTCGCAAGCTGCCCATAGCTTGAAAATGAGTCGATCTTGAAATACGCTGATCCGTCCGCGACATAAGCGTGTTTCGCCGCGATCAAGTCCTCAACCATCTTCACCATCTCGGGAATATGCTCGGTCGCACGCGGATAGAGATTCGCGTCAACGATTCCGATGGTCTTGCGATCGTCATGAAACGATTTGATGTAACGGTCGGTAAACTCGCGCAGTGAAATTCCCTCTGCATTCGCGCCTTTGATCGTCTTGTCGTCAATGTCCGTGAGGTTCATCACCCAATTAACTTCATATCCCGAATAGGCCAGATAGCGGCGGAGCAAATCAGAAACGAGAAACGTTCTGAAGTTCCCGATATGCGCGCGAGCATAGACCGTCGGGCCGCAGGTGTACATCGTGGCTTTGCCGGGATCGCGCGGTACAAACGGTTCAACTTTTCGAGTCAGTGTGTTATAAAGTTTCAGTGCCATAAGAATAGAAGTCTTGTAACGTCGAGCGGGGCACCATGCCCCGCCGGAATCTGCAAAACAATGTCAAAAACGATTCACGCTTGCGCGCTGACTTTCTTTGTCGCGGCCGCGTTGCCGCTGTAGTGAATAAACCGCAATCCGTATTGCGCGCCGGAGATCGCAATAAACAAACACGATACCCACACCATCATCATCGGCTCAAACCAACCGATCTTCAAATTGAGCGTGAAACAAATCAGCGTCAATGCGATCACGAACATCGCCGCCTTCCCAAGATAGTTGGACGTGACGACAATACCGCGTTTGCGAAAAACATACAGCGAACCAAGTACGATGGTAACGTCGCGAACCAGGATCAGTCCTAAGAACCACGCCGGCAACGGGTTCTCCCGGCTCGGCAAGGCGAGAAACACCGCTAAAGCGCCGAGCCAAATCTTATCCGCCAACGGATCGAGCACCCGGCCCCAGTCCGTTTCCACATGAAACCAGCGTGCGATCAAGCCGTCAATCATGTCACTGACGAGCGCGATGGCCATAACGACTATCGCCCAGAAATTTCCATTCTCTTTCGGTCCGAGTTTCAGATAGTGGAACAACGGAATAAGCAAGAGAATTCTGGCGATGCTCAGAATATTGGGCACCGTGAGGAATTTTCGCGGCCTCGGCTTCGGTTCAAACGCAAACCGAGACGGCTTAGGCAGCAATCTGTCAGGACGACTAATCTCGGCCACCATTACTCCATCGAGCGTAAGACTCTCTCAAGCTCCGCGCGCGCCCATTCTTTATCAGGCTCGGTCAATTCCGCAAGCTGTGCCGGATCCTTCAGGGCCACTGGATAGCGGCCTGAGAAACATGCCGTGCAGTAGTTGGCAGGTTCATCCCGCGTCGCCGAGAGCATACCTTCGAGCGAGAGATAACGCAGCGAATCCACACCCAGATAGCTCTCGATTTCGTGCGTGGAAGCGAAGGCGGCAATCAGTTCGCGCCGTGTAGGATAATCCATTCCATAAAAACACGGCCAGCGCACGGGTGGCGACGCAATTCGGACATGAACTTCCAACGCACCGGCGGCTCTAATGACTCCGACAAGTTTCTTGATTGTCGTTCCGCGAACGATTGAATCATCTACGAGCACCACTCTGCGGCCTTCGAGAACACCGCGAACCGGATTATACTTGATGCGCGAGTTATACGAGCGCATGAACTGCGACGGATTAATAAATGTCCGACCAATGTAGTGATTGCGGATCAACCCGATTTCAAATTTGATTCCGCTCTGCCGGGAGTATCCGATGGCGGAAGTGTTGGACGAGTCCGGCACCGAGATCACAACATCCGCTTCGGCGGGAGCCTCTTCGGCCAGAACTTTGCCGAGCTTGCGTCGAACCTTGTCCACCGACGTGCCGTAAATCATGCTGTCAGGCCGGGCAAAATAGATCAATTCAAACACGCACATGTTGAGTTCGGACGGCGCATATTGAATGGACTCCAACCCGCGAGCTGAAATTGAGATAATTTCGCCGGCGTTCACGTCACGCTCATAGACGCCGCCGATAATGTCAAACGCGCAGGTTTCCGAAGCAAACACATAGCCTTCTCCGATTCGTCCCATTGCCAGAGGTCTGAAGCCGTGCGGATCGCGCGCGGCAATGATCTCATCCTTCGTAATCAAAACAACAGAAAATGCGCCTTCCAAGTATTTCACAGCCTCAGCCAACCGCTCGGCAATCGTGGGCGCTTTTGAGCGCGCAATCAGATGCACAAACAGTTCCGAGTCCGAAGTCGTTTGAAAGATTGCGCCGTCGCTTTCTAACTTTTTGCGTAAATCCCGTTCGTTGGTCAGATTTCCGTTGTGCGCAACCGCGAGAGGCCCGTCCTTCGTGATGACCATCAAGGGCTGAACATTTGTCAGCGACGAGGAGCCTGTGGTTGAGTAGCGAACGTGGCCAATTGCCCAGTTCCCCTCAAGCTCTTTGAATTTGCTCTGGTCGCGAAAAACGTCGGCAAGTAGGCCCATGCCTCTATGCGCGAAGAGTTTTTGCCCGTCCGAGCTGACAATTCCGGCGGATTCCTGACCCCGGTGTTGCAGGGCGTAGAGCCCTAAATAGGTCAGTTCAGCGGCCCGTGGATGGCCGTAAAGGGCCATGACCCCGCATTTGTCGCGGGGCTTGTCGTCCATGAAATCGAGGATATGTGACATAAGACCCGTAATATAACCCGCTTAGACTCGCTTGTCAACTTCTGACCCATCTTTTCTACTCTTGCCGACCACCTTGAAAGTCCGGTCAGGGTTTTATATCTTAGAAATCTTGAAGTAAGCTTTGACCGCTGGGAACCCTCTCGGCGGACCCTTTTAGTCCAATTTGGAGCTATTTTTCGTGAAAGTACTGATAACAGGCGGCGCGGGATTCCTCGGATTGCACACCGCGCTTTGTTTTGCTGAACACGGCTGGGAGTTGATCCTAACAGATATTGCCCCGTTTGAAACCTCGGAATACCCTGCTGGAACGGTGTTCCTCCAGCACGATGTGCGGGACAAAGCAGGCCTCGACAAGATTCTGTCCGAATACAAAGTTGACGTCATCGTTCACGGCGCAGCGGCCCTCCCGCTGTGGAAGCCGAAAGATATTTTTGAGATTAACGTGGATGGCACGCGGGCAGTCCTGCAATCGGCCAAGCAAGCCGGAGTTGATCGCGTCGTGTTTGTCTCCTCGACCGCAGTTTATGGTATTCCTGATCATCATCCGCTATTTGAAACCGACAAAGTTCACGGCGTAGGCCCGTACGGTGAGAGCAAGATTTTAGCTGAGAAAGTTTGCGAAGAGTTTCGCGCGCCGGATATGTGTGTTCCGGTTATTAGGCCCAAGACGTTTATCGGCACGCATCGTCTCGGTGTGTTTCAGATTCTCTACGATTGGGTGGAAAGCGGCAAGCGCATCCCGATGATCGGCAATGGCAAAAACCGCTACCAACTGTTGGAGGTGGACGATCTTGCCGAAGCGATTTACCTCGGGGCCACCGTTGAGGCCAATCGGGCGAATGCAACCTTTAACGTCGGTGCGGAAGAATTCAAGACTGTTCGCGAAGACATGGGCGCGATGTGTGACTATGCCGGCAACGGCGCGCGTCCGTGGGGCACTCCTGCCGGTCCGGTGAAGCTTGCTCTGATGACTTTTGAGGCAATGGGCCTCTCCCCGCTTTACAAGTGGGTCTATGGCACGGCTGATCAGGATAGTTTCGTTTCGATCGACAAAGCCAAGCGCGAATTGGGTTGGAAACCGAAATACTCGAACGCACAAGCTTTGATTCGCAGCTACCAGTGGTACCTCGACAACAAGCATACGATTCCGCAAGGCTCAGGCATCACGCACCGTATCGCTTGGAATCAGGGCATTCTGAAGTTCTTCAAGCGCTTCATGTAAAACAACGCAGGGGAGATTGGGATGACGCGACAAACAAACATCGCCATTGTTTTGCTGTGCCTGCTCATGATGCAGGCAGAGGGTCTTGCCACTCCCTATTGGACGGAAGCGGAGCTTGAACAGACGAGATTGGAGAACAATTCCGATCTATTGCAGCGCAATCTGGAAACGGGATCGCGCCCGCCTCATCAAACGCTTGATGAGATTGCGTATTTCGTGAAGTATCGCCAGCTGTGTGATTTTTTGGCCGGAATGCAAGTTACGACTCCCGGCCAGAATTTCGGCGGTATGCGCGAAGGCGAGGTCGGCGGCGACTTTGGAATCATTCAGACCGACAATACGCAAGAGGCAATTCGCGTGTGGTCGCAATACGCCATCTGGACAGGCGACACCGCGACCTATGGCCAAAACATTCGCGACGCCTGGACTTACAATGCTCGTTGGCCCGCGTGGCGCGAAGAGGGCGGCGGTTACTACGCGGCTCATAATTGCGGCTGGGGCTTTGAAGCGGCTGCGAAATATCGCGAAGCTTACGGCGACACGAGCAAGAACTGGTACGCAGATAGCTGTGCTTGGTGGACAATGGCAAATCCACTGGCAATCAGCGCGGTTGTTGACATCGCGGCGCAAGGTTTGGCGATCGGCGGAATGTACCCACATGCGATCTATCGCGGCCGCAATGATTGGCGCGATTTCACGCTCGCCCGCGCCCGTCTGATTCGCAATTGGTTTACGGCCAGTCCCGCCAGACTGAATACTGCCACAGAGTGGGCGCTCTGCGGCGGCACCGCGCTTTGGGGAGTCTGCAACTCTCTGTGGATTGCCTATCCCGATAGCGGGGCGATGTGGATCAATCAATATGGTACGCAACTCGAAACATGGGAGTCACCCTCGAGTTGGTACAATGCCTACAACACATGGTACTCGAATGCCACGTTTCGATGTTTTGAGATCACAGGTGACTCATTGTTTTGGAATCGCGGAGTATTCTACTGCGACTCATTGATCGGGTTTGACGTTGACAACGACGGCGCTATTCCACCGGGCACATGCTGTATCGGCAATGGCAATGACCATTCTTGGGTCAGTGCCTATATGGGGTGGATGGGCATGGAGCGCATCATCTCCTCAGGACCGATAGTAATCGCAGATATCAACAATGTTGTGACACCTGATACGTCGCTATTGCTGATGGAAGGAGACACCGTTGCTCTGTCCATCTCGGTATTCAATCAGGGAACAGATACGGTTTACGTTATCTTGCACGCGGATGACCAGGTCGGCTACTCGGAATGGTCAACGGTGCAAGCGCTGGCAGCAGGCGAGGCGCGCGAGATTAGTTTTGAGTCGTGGGCGCTGCCGTTTGTGGATGACTTAAACGACGACCTCACATTGAGAGTCGGATTGTATTACTCGGCAACCCAAACACCTTTTGATTCAGTCGAAGCGCACAAGACATTTGAGTTTGATTTGCGCCGCCGGACGAACGTGTTTGGTGTTATTAGCGGCGAATTCGATCCGAACGGAGCACCGATTCATATAGATTTCTACGCGGAAGACTATCCGGATTCAATTTGGACTTCCGTTGATATCGCCGCCGGACAGCAGTATAATAACGGCGTGCGGCAATTGCCTGAAGGCCAACACCGGATGGTCATCACGCCTCCACTCCGCTATCTAACAGACGAACGAGTGTTTTTTACCGTCTCCGGTAACACAGATCCGTTTGACATAAACCTAACGTCAACGGACGTTTTGCTCGTTGATGATGACGGCGGCGAAGAGTATGAATCTTATTTACTCACTTCGCTGGAACAGAATCAGGAAGACGTGAGAGTTTGGGATCGTCAGTCGGCGGCGCTTAGTGATTTGAACCATGTCCCGTGGTTGATCTGGATGACGGGTGATGAAAATCAGAACACGTTGACCCCTGAAGATCAACAGACACTAACGGCCTATTTAGCTTCGGGCCACGGTGTGTTGGTCACCGGGCAAAATATTTCGGATGACGACGCGACTGAATCATTTCTGCGCGACGTTTTCTATTGCACACCGGACCGGGATGACACCGACAAACTTCGCGCATATGGCTTGGGCGATGATCCCGACGTTGATGGACAATTCCTGTTGCTTTTAGGTTCGCAAGGCGCGGGCAATCAGAACAGTCCCTCATCACTTTCGCTCTTGAACAATGCCACCGCGATCTTCATCAATGACACACTCACTGAAGAGATTTGCGGAATTTCCGGCTATTACGAAAGCGGACGGTTCATTTTCCTAAGCTTCGGCCTTGAAGCAGCCTCTGGTCAGGCGGGCAGCACTTCGCGCGCTCAATTCCTTTCGGAAGCTAAAGAGTGGTTGACTGAAACCTCGGACGTCGCGCCCGGATTTGTGCCACAAATTTCACAGTTTGAGCTACTGCCGAGCTATCCTAATCCGTTCAATAGCGAAGTTCGCATCAGTTGGATTGCGCCGAACGGTTCAGCACGCACAAATGTGACAGTGTATGATTTGCTTGGCAGGCAAGTGGCCACCTTGTTCGACGGAAACAGTCTGCCCGGCGGCAACAATGTGACATGGAACGGCGCGACCTCATCTGGTATTTCCGTTGCCAGCGGCACATACGTTGTCCGTTTGCAAACGCAGACTATTACCCTGTCACAGCCACTCCGCTACATCCGCTAAGCTTGTGAGCGGTCTTTTCTCGTTCCGGCGCCAGAATCGCGGCCAAGTTTTCGCTTGGGCTACGTATGATTTCGGCAACTCCGCATTTGCCACTACGATTCTTGCCGTAATATTCAATAAGTATTACGCGGGCGTAATCGCGGGCGGACCCAACGGCGTCACTGTATTCGGCACACAGATTCCCGGAACAACAATTTTCAGCTTCTTTGTCTCGGCCAGCATGGTTTTGGTTGCGCTGTTGGGACCTGTTTTTTCCGCGCTTTCTGACTTAGGTCATTTGAAACGCCGGATGCTTTTGTTGCACACGGGTATTGGCGTTTTCGCGACAGGAATGCTGGCCACGTTGGGTGCAGGCGATTGGCTGATTGGCGGAATTTGGTTTACGATTGCGCAATTTGGATTTGCGGGTTCTGCGATCTTTTACAACGCGATGCTGCTGGATATTGCGGAGCCTGAAGACTTTGCCAAAGTATCGAGCATTGGATGGGCATGGGGCTATCTCGGTGGTGGTATTTTGCTCGCTGTCAATCTCGTAATGCTGCAATATCCGCAACTGCTTGGCGCCGCGCCCGGAACATTCACGGTTCAGCACTGTTTCTTAAGCGCTGCAATTTGGTGGGCCGTGTTCACGATACCGGTAGCGCTTGCAGTTCGCGGCGGACGCTCGAACCACTCAGTAAATATCAGGCACGCGATCGGCGTACTTCGGCGCAGCGTCCGCCATCTGAGCCAACTTCCAACGTTTACTCGATTCTTCTTCGCCTATTTGCTCTACAACGACGGCGTGGAAACCGTGATTGTCATGGCCTCGATCTTCGGCGATCAGGAGCTGCATCTGGCGACAGGAGAGCTTGTTCTATTCTTTTTGATGGTGCAAGGCGTTGCCTTTGTCGGATCAATCATCTTTGGCATTATTGCCAACAAGTTTGATAATCGCCGCGCGGTGTTGATTGGGGTGGGAATTTGGAGCTTCGTCTCGCTCTGGGGCTGGCAGCTTGGTTGGCTGGGTGATGCGAAGCAAGAGTATTGGTATCTCGGCATCCTCGCAGGCTTAGTAATGGGCGGAACGCAAGCTGCTTCGCGGTCGTTGCAAGCCGTGCTGATTCCACCTAACTACTCAGCCGAATTTTTCAGTTTCTTCGCAATTTCGGGCAAATTTGCCAGTGCCGTCGGCCCGGCAATCTTCGGTCTCGCAGTTTGGGTAACCGGCAGCCTGCGCGTTGGCATGTTGTCACTCTTGATCTTCTTCATTCTCGGAGCATGGCTGCTTTGGGGAATTTCGGAAGAGCAAGGCCGCCGCGAGGCGCTCGCATTTGAGCCGGCATCGAATGATCACAAAACGTAATCTTAGCACTATAACGGGAGAATACATGCACGTTGCGCGAATCGCTTTTGCATTTTTGCTCATCTTCAATTGGACCGCTGTCCGGGCCGAAGAGATGCCTGAACTTGCAACGTTGCTCGCATTGTTCAGTGCGAATTCCACTGAAGACGGCAACGTTCGCCTGAACTGGACGCTTGATCAGCAGTCTCCTGCGGTCGTGAAATTCAGGATCTATCGCGGTTATGAAGAGCTGGGGAATTTCTCTGTTCTGGCTGAAATTCCGTTTCACGCTGAGAACGGAGCCGCAGACTATCTCTATCAGGACACGTCCGCTATCCCCGGTGTGACCTATTACTACAAACTCGCAGCGCAAGGACAGATTAACGAATCGATCTTCCCAGTTGTCATCTCGGCCGGCGTTCCGCTTGGTGATAGAAGTTTGGGGCAGGAAAGCACCGCGCCTGCGGTCGTGCTTCCCGGCGACAGCCTCAGACTTTATGTGCGCAAGTCCGGTCATGTGAAACTTGAACGAACGTCGCCTGACAAGAAGACGTTGATTGACAACGACCTTGCCGCCGGTGTTTATGAAATCAACACTGGAAAATCAGAGCAGTCCCTCAAAGTAACCGTCGCGCCGTCATACGAATTTTCTCTGACTTGGCCGATCAAGTAATCTGAGATTACCAATCACAAAAGAGCCACTCATTTGAGTGGCTCTTTGCTTATTGTAGTTATGTAGTTTACATGCGCGATTCGGCGATGCACTGCAATATCTGTTTCTTGATAGCAGGTGATGCGCCAATGATATTCCCACTGGCTAAGAAATTGTCTTCACCCTCAAAATCACAGCATACTCCGCCGGCTTCTTGCACAATCAGCGCGCCTGCGGCAATATCCCACGGCGATAGTCTGTGCTCCCAGAAACCGTCGAACAATCCCTGTGCCGTCCAACACAAGTCCAATGCAGCGGCTCCGGCTCTGCGAATGGCGCGACATTTCGGAAAAATCGTCGCAAATTCTTTGAGGTAAGGTGCAAGCTCTTCGTGATGACGGCGCGGAAAACCCGTCGCAAGTACGGCGTCGCTCAAGCGGCTTTTATTTGCGACGATCAGCCGTGCAGTATTCAAATAGCTCCCTTTACCCTTCACTCCCCAAAAGAGATCGCCGGACACAGGATTAAACACAACACCGCATAGCAAGTTCGGCGGCGCATTCTCGCGCAATTCGACCAGTCCCAAACTTACGGCGAACACAGGAAAACGCTGCACAAAATTCGTAGTGCCATCCAGAGGGTCCAAGTACCACACAAGCCCTTGTCCTTCACGGCGCGTCCCTTCTTCGCACACAATGCCCGCTTCGGGCATTTCCGTTCGCAAAAACTCGGAAACGGCGGCCTCTGAATCGGTATCGGCACATGTGACGAGATCTCCGCGACTCTTTTCACGAATGTCGTCAGAGGTCAGCGCCTGCCAATACTTCATCAGAATCTCACCTGCCTTCAGACAGGCCTCAATAGCAAGCGACGCCCGTTCGTCGGTTCCAAGGGCCAACGAGCGCGCGTCGCGGTAGTGATGTTCGAGCTTGTTCAAGGATTGTTTGCCTTATCGTATTGCTTCCTCTCACGATACGATTTCAAAAGCAGACAATCAAGTCTTCGGAGCGTGCCTCGGCAATGTAATCGTCACCCGTAGATGGCCCTTCTCCTGTTGGAGTTCATAGGTCCCGGCCTGCTCCGCCAGACGCGCCAGATACAGATTCAATGAATCTGTTTCGAGCGGCTCTTCATCAGTTTCAAAATATTTGGCTTCAAGTTCCAAAATACCGGTATTATCCGCGAAATTTGTGGTCACATTCAATTCCACCAACCCGCGTGAGAAATCATGAACGGCAAGCGTGCGAAGAACAAATTCATCAATGACCGCCGCCACGTGCTTGTAAACGCCATATACCGTGTACTTGTCGGTCGCAAAATCAAATTTCTTGCGCGTTTTGTGCTTGTACGTCAGATTGGCGTCCATGAACTGCAACTCATTGCTGGCCAATTCAAACAATGACATCGGCGCCGCCGTCTCCTGACTGCAGCGATGGAATCTACGGATAATGACTTGTAGAAGTTCCGTCAAATGCCGCGCATTGCGCGACATGATATCAAGATTTGAGCAGCTCTTTTGATGCTGCACCTTCAACGCTTCCGCGGATTGCGAGGCGCCGCGTTCGAGTTCATTGAGCAGTCTCTCCTGCTCGCCGACGCGCATTTCCAGCAATTGCGTCGCGCCGATTACGCCGGACAACGGCGTGGCAAGATTGTGCACGATTCCCGGCAGCAAGCTTCCAAGAAAAGCCAGCTCAAGCGAATCAAAGTCGGTCGGCTTTGGTTGATTCGGGCCTGCATTCTCGGTATTTTTCGTATCCGGGTTCATAATTTTCTCTGAATGTTGCAATGGCAATCCCTAACTTGGACTAACGCGCGGTCACTACAATTATCAGCGGACGGGCCGCGTTCGCAATCATGAAAAGCAAATACAATTCCCAAGTGATACTGAACCATGCAATTGCTCATTTGCCGCAAGCCTCGTTGCGGCCTGTGGACAATGTTCTCGCAACCTGCTTTGCGGACATGTTGAAATGAAAGAATTCAACTAAACTATTGCAGAAAGCACGCATTCGGCATCGAACAGCTCGGACACTTTTGTGACGCAACGACACGCAAAGTTGCCATGACAGTACTCCATGTTGATTTCACGCGACCTGTCGTTCTATGAATTCACGTTCATATCAACCAAGTAACGGCAATCTCCTCTCATAAAAGAAAGAGACCGTTAAAGCAACGGTCTCCCAAAGAAAGAAAATATCAAAAGTCTCTTAGTTGGACATCGCGTCAAGATGATATTGCCCGGCAACGACGTCAACCGACTTGCCCCACGCGCGGATTCTCGGATCCCGTGTCAGTAGCACTACCTGTCGGTCGCGGGCAATCTGCTCAACCACGTTTCTCGCAATTGAGAGATGATAGTCATCAAGCTGCGAAAGCACGTCGTCCCAGAACACGGGCGCGCGTTCGGCATCCGAACTTGCGGATAACAGACCCGCGTGCAAACACAATGTCACCAATTCAGCAATTCCTCGTGAGAGCGTTGATAGCCGGCGCTTCTGACCGTCTTCAGTGATCACATGCCAAGCACTATCCGTCCACTCGATTGAGGCAAACCGCTCGCCGATTGCATCGAACACCTTCGACTGCAAGATACCCAGCACACGCGCGGACGCCTGTTGGCGCATTTCGGCCAACTCGCCGGTCAGCGCCGCGCACATCCCATGCGCCGTATGAATGCTCCGCAACTGCTCATCGAGTCTATGCTGCGTTTGCGCGCGCTCGTGAAACAGCGCATGATCCGGCGGCAATTCTTCGATTTCGCGCTTGAGTTCCGGGAGTCGCAGCGCGTGGATTTCCGAAGTGTACTGTGCAATCAGCGACTCGTTTTCGGAACTCTGCTGAAACAATTGCTCCATCTGGCCGCGATACTTATTCAAGCCGTCGAGTCGCGTGCCTAATGTCCCAAACAACGGGTCAAGTCCCTGCAAATGCTCGGTCACTTGCCGTAATTCATCTTCAATCAGGCTTGTACGAACGGACAACTCTTGCGGCGAATGCTCGGTGCTTAATCTGGATTTGGTTTCGCGTAATTCGATTTGCAGCTCATTGCGCTCATTCAACGCTTGCAGCACGGACTCCGGCCCTGCTTGGCTAAAAGCTTGCGCAACGGCGTCATCAATGGCCTCCATGCGCGCAAGAATATCGCGCAACGCTGATCTCGCCGCGTTGACGTCCGCGACTCCGGAAAGTTCATGCTCAAGGCGCGCCAGATCGACATCGAGTTGGTGAAGTCGCTGCTCTCGTCCGGCCTGCGCTTGGTTCAACTCCTGTTCCATCATCGCGATCTCTTCACGCAAAAGCAACGCTTCATTTTCGGCGGCAAGTTTGCGCGCGCTTGGGCCGTCCGGTTGATCAAACGCGCCAAGTTCAACCGTTGCATCGGTCAGTTCGGCGGTCAAGGCTCGATACTCGTTTACTCGCCGACGAATATCTTCCCGTTCAAGCTTTCGGAGCACTGACGGTACATTCTCGTTTGTCTCCGTTGCAACTGGCGCGGCGGAAATTGCAGATTCAAGTACACGCTTCCGATCTGATACTCGCATAAATTCCTGCCAACGTGCGAGCGCTGAATCAAGTTTTTGTTGGTCCGAGAAGACCGCAAGCTCGAGCCTGAGCGCTTCACGAGCGGAGAGCGATTCCTGCTGATCGTGCTGAAGAGTTTCAATTTTGCGTACAAGCTCGTCGCGAGTCACGTCGGATTTCGGTATCATCAAATGGCCAATACCAAATCCCGCACCGCCGCCGAGGACTCCCGCAAACATGCCGATATCCCATCCAAGCAAGAGTCCACAAGGAATACTTGCCGCCGCTAAACCGATAACTGCCAACACGGCCTTCAGCCCGGCACCGGTGCCATGAGATTGCATTTCCACAACTTTGCTTCGGAGTAGCACCAGCTCGGCTTCGCGCTTGGAAATCGCTTCCCGCAAACCAAAGAGCTTTTCAATGCGAGTTGGAGTATCGCTCGCGAGCGCTTCAAATCCGCTAAACTCTTTGCGCAGGCGCTCGGAAATTCTGGCCAGTTCCGCGCGTTTTTTTTCGGTATCCGCATGTTGTGCCGCAATCTGGCTATTCTCATTTGCGGACAAGAACAACTCGAGCGCGCTCCACTCTTCCGGGCCCAGCATCGTTAATTCGCGGTATCTTTCATTGCGTTGCTGCTCCAATCCGTCGCGCCGCCGCAGAAGATCAATCCGCTTACGCGAAAGTTCGGTTAATTCACGTTCAAGCTCAAGCACTTTCTTGCGACGTTGCTCGATCTGCGCCGTGCGCTCGTCGCCGCCTTGTACTTGAAGTCGCAGTTTCTCTGCTACCATGGCGCTCCGCTGTTCGTCAAGATCAGCGATCTTCCGCTCCGTCTCCTGCAGTTGGGTCGATGCGGACTCGCGCTCTGCTTGCAAACGCAAATACTCGTGCGCAAGCTCGTTAACGTTGTCCGGCAGGTTCCGCGTCATCTCTTGGAGCGCCTCGAGCCGGTCGTATAGTTGAGCAAATTGGGTGCGGGTCGCCTCAACGCTGTTCCACGAAGCCCGCAACTCTTCCGCCCACGATTCGAGATGCACCGCGCGCTCTGCTAACTCAATCTTGCTGACTAACTCGGTTTCTTCCGCCGAGGCGATTTGAATCGCAAGCTCGGCGTCAGTTATCTTCCCCTGTAGTTCAGCCGCGTGTTGCTCTGCCGATGCGGCAGCGTTCCGCAGAGATTGGGCGTGCGCGAGTTGAGCGTCAATTCGTGCTATTTCGGCCTGCAGCCCGTCAGGATTATTCGCGGCGTCGCCGTGCTCCAAACTATCAAGCCGTCGTTCCCAATTTTCGAGTTCGCGTTCCAAAGGTACGCTGAGCATCGCAGTCGCCCAATCAAGCTCTGCCTCACCGGGAATGTTCCAGTCGCCGTTCAGGATAAAATGCGGGATACTCGCAGGGAGATTCTTTTTTCCGCTTACAATCCTGCTGATCGGCGTCGCCTGAAATTCTGAATCATCACTTAACGCGGAGCGATGATTGACAGCGCCAGATTCAAGATCCAGCGACCATTCAAAACGCGAGCTATTTTGCGAACCCACTAAGGTAACCGTGCGCAGCCCGGCAGCGAATAATCCGCGCCTTAATGCCTCTGTCTGCTTTGGGAAAGCCGCCGCGTAAATCGCTGCACACAGCAACGACTTGCCGCTCCCGTTTCCACCCGCAACCACACTCAGACCCGCACCAGAAAGCCTCCAAGTGACAACGTCCGTACCCAAGAGTGATGCATTACCCGACAATTGTGCAAGATGAAGCACAAAAGTGGTGGAATCTGATGAAAATTCAGGACTGAGTTCGGCGGACACTGACGTCTCAAAGTGTGTGGATAAGTTCTACTAAATATAACAAGTAATATACGCCGGATGGCTCGTAAAGACAAGTATTCTAAGCATCTTCGCGCCGGAACAAGGGGGCAGTTACGTTAACTTGCGAGGAATCTTTGTTTGTTTTTTCACAACTTGAATGTTGTACCCCGGCAACACCAGAGCTTGCGCCTCTCAGACAGCGATATTAAACCAATTTCTTTCGTGACAGTAGTTAGTCTGAAGAAAATTCCGTAACATTGTACTGGTTCCCGACTTACCAACCTAAGTGACCCTTATGCGATTGGCCCTGTTCCTATTCCTAAACATCATTTGTCTGACGAGTTCGTTATTTGCCAAAGACTATATTCGCCTACGCGATGGACGAGTCATTGAAGGCGCTGTAATTCGGCAAGACACTGTTGCCACATATGTCACAACGTGGGAACAACGACATCTTAGGCAGCCTGAATATCAAGTGTTCGCTCGCGACGAAGTCGAGTCGATCTGGCTTGGCAGTCCGCCATCGTCAGGAATCAAACGAACCTTCAAAGAGCGACCGGGCTTAGTGGAAATCGGCGGCGGTTTGTCCATGCAAACATGGGCAGCAAGCGTCCACGCGCGCCGTTACTTGGCACAATTGTCTTTTCAAGGCGGCTATGCCATCACGGATTACGTCGGGCTCGAACTGGTCGGTGATTTTACGATTCCGAAAGGCAAAGGCTCCGATGTGCAATATGATTCGCTGCGCTTCGGATATCAAGCGGCCCTACACGTCGTTGGCACCTATCCTAACAACAGCCCGTGGACGCCATTCATATACGTTGGTGGCGGCAGCGCGCTCGAAGTTCCTCGCGCCGGAGTCGTGATGAGTACGTCAGATGATCTGCGCAGCTTGATTGATATCGGATTCGGTGTCAAATTCGGATTCAACGGAATCGGAATGCGCACCGAGTTACGCCACTCTTATTATACATGGACGCCAGACGCACTCGCCGCCGAGGAAGTGCGTTCGTCCGATCAAAACGCCGACGCTACAAGTCTGCGTGTTACATTGTTTACCTACTTTTGATTTCGGAGTCTAACATGCGCTCGCATCAATTGCTTCTCATATTCTGCCTTGCGTTCGCAACGCAACTCGCCGTTGCGAAGTCCTACGCCCCCGCCTCCATAACCGAAAAGCTCGCTTCCGCGCCAACAATCTCGTCAGGCCTCTTTGCCGGTTGGCAAGGCGTTCGTTCGTCAGAAATCAGCGGCTATGGATTATACTGGGGAAGCCCTGTGTCGGTGAATGCCAAATCATCGGAACAACTTTGGCAGACTGTCGCGGGTGAGTTGGGCATCAACAGCGCATTTGCAATCAAAGCCGACAACAATACTCCGACGAGAAACTATCTGATCTACCGCGAACTTCGCGATCAATTGCCCGTGGTCGGCGGCAGGTTGAATATTGCGCTTAACAAACAAAACGAACTCGCCCGTGTCAGCTACACGACTTTTCAGGATTGGCCGATGAGCGGTTCGTTTGTCATGTCAACGTTTGTTGCCGCAACTTATCTTACGACAAACCTTGAACACGCGAATTGGCAGGTCGTTGACAACAAGAGTTTTGCCTGCTGGTATCCCGATGTTGCGAACCATTCTCTGCGCGCGGCCTATTGGCTGAATGTCGCTGGCGCGCGCCCGCATCAGCGTTATGCAGGAATCGTTGATGCGTCCACCGGCGAAGTGTTGCTCGAATGGTCAGGAATTTCAGAGGAAGTTCTGAATCTCACCGTTGAACTCCCCTATTGGCAGCCTTACGATCATAGTGAAACGCAAGTCTCGCCTTGTAGATATCAGAATGTGGAAGTAAACGGTTCAAATAGAGTCGCCAATTCCAACGGCGTCGTGACGGTTGAAGCAGGCACACACGCGGACGTCATTGCGACGCTGTCCGGATCGTATGTCGAAACATCCAATGACGACGACGGTGAAACAGCCGTTCATGGCGCGGCCTTCGATGCGCCTTTTGTCAATGAAGTTTTAGCCTGGACCGACGAACAAGCGACGCGCCCCGAACTCAATCTCTATTACCACACCACGTTCATCCATGATTGGGTGAAGTATATTGACAACGCCTACAACGCGCTTGACTATCCGATGCCTGCGGTGGCAAACTACGGCGGATCGTATGACAACGCGTTCTGGAATGGTTGGGGCACCTATTACGGCGCGGGCATGAACTACGGCAACTTCGCGATGTACTCAGACGTGATTTATCACGAATATGAGCATGGCGTCACCGACGGCATCTACCCCGACGACATGCTTCCCTATGTAGATCAACCCGGTGCGATGAACGAAGGTTGGTCTGATTACTTCGCCTGCACAATCAACGGCGACCCGCTCATGGCAGAGTGGCTGACCGGAAACGCCCACAGTTATTTCCGCAATCTCGAAAGCCACATGGTCTTTCCGCGCAATTGGGTCGGTGAAGTACATGGCGACAGTCCGTTTATCTCTGCTCCGCTCTGGACGATCCGACAGGAACTCGGAGCGACCTATGCGGACACTCTTGCGCACTTCGCTCGCTATGGTTTATCTGAGTTGTTTTTTGACTACTTCGTGGACGTGCTTGAAACTGACGACAACGATGGCAACTTAGAGAATGGCACTCCAAATGCCGCAGTGATTTACGACGCATTCGGAGATCACGGCATCGGGCCGGGCGCGCGGCCAAACTATGTGATCCACGACATGCTGATCAGCGACGCGAACGGCAACAATAACGGCATGGCCGAAGCGGGCGAGACGGCCACAATAACATTTTCGATCGTAAACGATGTCACGTTGTTCCCACCCGCCGCGACCAATGTCACGCTGACTGCAACAACGAACGACAACACACTCTCGTTGAACAACGCGGTTCATTCATTAGGCACAATTGGCCCGCGCGACACAGTGGATATTGGTCCGATCAACATTCAAGTCGATGCGTCAGCGGTTGATCATTGGGGTGTTGTTACGCTTACATTCACCGCGGATCAATTTGAAACGCCCGTGGTCTTCCCGCTTGAGTTCACGATTGGCATTCCCAAGCTGAATGTCTTCACGCGCTCGCATGAGACGGACGTACATAAGTATGTAACGAACACTTTGCGCGAAATGGACAAGATATTTCTCTTCAACAGACTTGAAACAAATCAATCTATTGATCTGTCCGCATTACCCGACACGGGAATTGTGCTCTGGCTCTCCGGTGATGATCTGGTGTCAGGACTGGGAGACGACGACATTTCAACACTGAGTGCGCACATCAGCGGCGGCGGACGGTTGATTATGTCGGGGAAGAATATTCTTAGCGGCCTTGAAGGCTCTGATTTCGCGCGTGAGATTCTCGGAGTGGATTTCGCCGGTCGCTCGCGCATTCGCATGGCCAGTGTTTTGAGTGCGCCATTTTACAATGACAGAACCTACTTGCTGACAGGTTCGGGCGGCGCCGCCAATCAAGATAGTATGACGGTTTTGGAAGTTCGAACAAATGCAACGCCCGTGTTGCGTTTCGGCCCGGTGGGCAATAACATCGCCGGAGTCGTCGGCCCGATTAACGGCCGCACGCTTGTCCTTGGATTTGGTATTGAAGCGGTTGCCGACAATAGCCCCATTGGTAACGAGTCACGACAAGAATTCTTAGACCGTATTTTGAGTTGGGGTGGAATTGCCTCGCCGGTTGACGATGATCAGATTCCCGCTTGGCAACCCGAAGATTTTGCATTGCATGCGGCCTATCCGAACCCGTTCAATAGCAGTGTGCGCTTGAACTTCAGCATCGGAAATTCGCAAGACGCTCGTTTGTTAATCTACGATGTCTTGGGCCGTGAAGTCTTGAGTACTCCATTGTCAAATCAATCGACCTCTTACGATTGGCAGCCAAGCATGGCGTCCGGCGTCTATTTCGCAATCTTGAAATCAGGCTCGCAAGTCACAACGCCGCAGAAGCTTCTGTTGCTTCGATAACTGTTTGCATGTTTGAAAACAAAAAAGGGACGCGCATTCGCGTCCCTTTTTCTATTCTGGTCTCCCCCCATTCTTGTCTGCAAGAATGGGGGGACTAAGGGGGGCTATTTTTTCTTCTGGCATCCCGCACAAAAATAGGTTGACCGTTGTGCCTGTACAATCTTCTTAATCTCACCGCCGCAGCGAACACACTCTTCTCCTTGGCGGTCATAAACGCAAAACTCTTTTTGATAGGAACCGTAGTTTCCTTCCGGACTCATGAAATCGCGCAATGTCGAACCGCCGCGTTGAAGCGCTCTTTGCAAAACCTCCGGTACGGCTTGACAAATTTTTCCGCATTGCGCGCGCGTCAACAACTTCGCACTCTTACGCGGATCAATGCCCGCCACCCAGCACGCTTCGCTCGCATAGATGTTTCCGATTCCTGCCCACAATGTCTGATCGAGCAAAACGACTTTAATCGCTTGCGCGCGATTTACAAGCTGTGCTTTCAGCATGTCTTCGGTTACCGGCACGTCGAGCGGCTCCCAACCCAGCACGGCAAGCTCTTTGACGTCCGCTTCGTTCTGATGATAGCGCAACGTCCCCAGTTTGCGAACATCGCGAAAATAGAGAGACTCGCTACCGTCATCAAGTTTGAATCCGGCGTGCACGTGTGCGCTTGCCTTCTTCTCTGTCGGCGCGACAAACAACCGCCCGGTCATGCGCAAATGAACCAGCAAGATTCCGCGCTCGAGCGAGAGCACAATATATTTGCCGCGTCGCTTAATTGAGACGACGCGCTGGCCCGTGACAGCGCGATTGAGTTCCTTTTCCGTGATCGTTCCAAGCTGGCGTGGAACTTTCGCCCAAGCACCGCGCAATACACGGCCCTCGATGGACGGTCGCAATTCACGAACCGCAGTTTCAACTTCGGGCAATTCAGGCATCGGGATGCTCACTCATGAAGTCACCGACAAGATAGAACGATCCGCACACAATCCCTTGAGTATCTTCCGTTAGTGAAAGAATCTCTCGATATGCAGCGCCGCGTTCTACGATTCGCGCATTCAATCCCAACTCGGCGGCATTGTCAAGCAGAGCCTTAGCGGAATATGTTCTCGGCGTGGGTGCCTCAGTCAGCCACAATTCATCCACCACTCCCACAAGATGCCGCAGCGATTCACGCGCGTCTTTGTCTTTCATCATCGCCACAAGCGCAATTCGTTTATGGAAACGCTTGTCCGCGTGTAGCGATACAGCAAGTTCAGCAAACGAGGCTGGATTGTGGCAAACATCTATCATCACATTGGGATGGTTGGCCAGAGCCTGTTGCCGTCCTTTGAGTTCTATCTCTGAAATTGCCGTGCGAATCTCTTTATCCGTCAGCGAATTGTCCAGACTCAGCGCCGCCGCCAGTGACACGGCCAGATTGTGTCGCTGAAAATCTCCGGCCAGTGGTACAGTAATCTCATCAATTGTCCGGTGACCGATGTACCGATACTTTTGCGGGCCAACCACCTCACATCGAAAGTCGCGTTCCTCACTATAGAGTGAAGCCTCAGCAACCAGTGCAGCATTTTCAACTTCGAGCATCGCTTCAACTTCCTGCACGACGCTGAAGCAATTTTGTCCGCGCTTGATTATCCCGCATTTATCTTTCGCGATCGCGCCGACAGTCTTGCCTAATATATGTGTGTGATCCAAATCGATGCGGGTCAACACGGCGGTAGTGTGATCGAGCACGTTGGTGGCGTCAAAGCTCCCGCCTAATCCCGTTTCCACCACATGCGCGGTCGTATTGAGTTTCTTTGCGCACCATAAATAGAACGCAAACGTTGTCTCAAAATACGTCAGCCTTGTCCCGCTGTTCAACATGCCATCACGAATTGCCGCTATCCCCTCGCACCACAATTCATCTGGTAAATTCTGTCCGTCAAGCTGCACGCGTTCTTTAGGTGAAACAAGATGCGGGCTCGTGAACGACAACACGGAGTGATGAACTGAGAGTAAGGTTTGCGTCATTGCCGCCGTAGAACCTTTACCCACTGTTCCGGCGATGTGAATACATTTTGGCAACTCGAGCGGCAAGCTAAGAGCGCGCGCGGCATCAAAGACCGGTTTTAGTTTAGGCCGGTCTCGACTGCCGCCGAGCGGAAACTCTACTTCAAAGTTAATGAGTGAGTTTAAGTATTGTAAAACGTCGTTGAAACTTTTCACGAGTGCGCGAGTTGAAACTCTGTGTCACCGCAAAGATACACAGAAGACGACTGACGTGCAAGTGAAACTTGAAGTACTGAACAGACGGAGTAATCGGGCGTTGCGCACGCGCAACTTGCAGGAGGGGGCGTGCAGAGTGCACGCGAGAGGAGTGCGGAGAGGCTTACGAGGACATGCGAGGCTTCTTAACCGCCGCACTGATGCCTGAAGTCGGCGAACTTGTCAGCCAGCCCTTTACACTATGCCATAACATGCTCAAGCGGCTTTGAGAATGGGAGCTTGTTGAATTCTCAAGGCTTTTGGTGCGTGACATGTCGCAAAAGGGCACATGATTTTGATCAGTCCACTGGTCGAATTCAGGTTGCGGTTTCATAAGATTGACTTCGTGAATAATTCCTTGACGGATGGTCTGCTCCACTTGCGTGAGGGCCGAAGGAGCAGTATATTTATTACGGTTTCGTTATGGTAGTGCGGGCGCCGATGGGTCCGCTTGATCCGATGAATAATATTGTTGACTAAGTTAAGGAGCAGCCGATGTCCACATTTGAAGAAACTATGGAAAACAGTCGGATCTTTCTGACCTACAGTTTGGCCATGACCATGCTTGGGAAGTCCGCCCAGATTTTAGCGGAACGCGGGGCCGACCCCAAGGCCATGAGCTTCGTGACCACAGGGATCGAACTGTTGGCCAAGCAGCTTCGAGATTATGCCGACGGCAAAGACCTCGAAGAAGGTGCTGAGAAAGAACTCGACAGTCTGTGCAAGATGCTGGATATCCAGCGCGCGAACCCCGGAGCCGCTCCCTCCGCATAAGTTCACGAAAGATTTTTCGAAGTTAAGCCGGTACACATAAGTGGCCGGCTTTCTTCGTTTATGAATCTTTTCTTACTTTGCGCAACTTGCGTTCCAATAACAGCAGCACCTTTTGTGCGACCTTGTTCGGAGTCGTCCGGCCGTTTTCCCAGCGGTTGACCGTAGCGAACGTGACGCCGATTTCGTGGGCGAAGTTCTCTTGGGTCATATTGAGGTCTTCGCGCAGTTGCTTAATGCGCGTTCCGTCAAAATCGTCAGGATGGGGACGGGTTGAGCGGATCATGTTGCGGGCAATAGTCGTGGCGTCCATTTATCGGTCTCCGAGGTTGCTTGAGGTGTTGTGCTATAACACTTAGCAAGCCTTATGCCACATACATTGACCCCACAGCTTTACCCCGCCGTTCCCCTTTATATTGATAAGGAACCCATGTTTCTTACCGATTAAGGGCAAGTGAGGGCTCGGCAAAAAAGGCCTCCGGGAGGCAAACTGGATTCCGTGCGACCTCCCCAAAACGAAAGCCCCGGCAACCGCCGGGGCTTTGTTCTTGAGCAAGAATGCTCAGACCTTACCTGCTCGGATCGCCTTCGTTGCAGAAATCTTCGATAGCAATCGAAAGCCTGTACGACCCTCTGGCCGCCGAACTTGCGCCGTCCAAAACGATGTAGTAGTCGTCAGGGTTGAGGCAGATTTGTAGCCCTGCTGCCAATCTCTGGCCGTTATTCAAGTACGGATCGTTGTTGTTCGACGCGACGACGAAATCGTTGTCCCCGTCACAGCAGTTGTCTTCGTACAAGACCAGGTAGGTGTCGAATGCCGAACCCGCTGTAGTAATAGTCACAAGGCATTGGTAGTTGATATTCAAATTCACAACCACGTCGCGCCCAAGACGGGCATTAGGAATGGAGCAGTCGTTATTTACAGTCATCGTAGAACCCGTAGAGGTGACAAACATCTCACCGAAGTCCGGCCCCTCGATAACTGTTCCCGGGCAAGCATCGGCGAACTGGTCAAGCGTGCCGGGGGCGTCACGGTGGTCATAGAACTCAGGGTGAAGCATCTGCTCGGCTTTGAAGTAGAACGCATAGACGTCTTCCGGAACTTCCAAGTTGTTCGCTTCATACCACTGGATTCGCTGAAAGGCTTGATCCAGAATTGCTTCGGGACTCATGAACTCGGACGGATAATCCCGCGTCCCCATTGGCCCAACCGCAAGAGCGGCACTGGCAGCCAGCATTACGATCATAAACGCCAAAACGAGCTGTAGTTTTCTTTCCATCACCGTCTCCTCAGATAATATTCTCTAAAACAGTCCAAAATTCTTCAAAGTTTCCGAAATCTAAGACTAACTAACAGCTTTTCTTATATATTGTCAAGCCTCTTAGTATCTTACATGAAATTGAATTGCAGTTCAATCCCCATCTCTGCCCTGATTCTGCACCTCTTGCTATAACATGCCTCCAGTAAGCCTACCAGAAGTGAACGCGGCGGCCCCAATTGGAGCCGCCGCGTCAGCGCAAAACCTGCTAAACAAGCAGCTAATTCAGGACGTGGATCTTTCGAGCGGCACACATATCTTTCAATCTCTGGGGCCACACGGTGACACTGACTTCAC
This sequence comes from uncultured Alphaproteobacteria bacterium, assembly GCA_964587105.1. Classification (GTDB taxonomy): domain Bacteria; phylum Electryoneota; class RPQS01; order RPQS01; family RPQS01; genus JABWCQ01. The sequence goes on from CAZPKG010000003.1 coordinate 183,726, forward strand.
CGAGATGGGCCTTCTTCAAGATTGACATGCAGGTGCGTGCTTGGCCGATACCACCGCCGATTGACAACGGAATTTCGTCATTCAGAATAGCTTTGTGATAGGGCAGATCAAGGAAGTGCGTTTGCTTGGTCGCTTCAAGCTGTTGCTTGAGAGTGTCTTTCGTCACGCGAACTCCCATCGAAGTCAGTTCATGACGGCGCTTTGTGACAGGATTCCAGACGAGAATATCGCCGTTCAGTCCGTGCATAAGTTGGCCGTTCTTGGTGATCGTGGGAGTCACCCAATCATCATAGTCGGCGGCTCGCATTTCGTGCGGGTAACCATCTTTCAAAGTCCAGCCGATACCGATGATAAAGATCGCCGGATATTTCTCAGACAGTACTTTTGTTTCACGCTGTTTGCGCGGCAGATCGGGGTACATATCGAGAATTTCTTCGGCATGAAGGAATACCAACTCTTTCGGGAAGTTCGGCCACTTCGAGTTTTTCAGTTTCGGGAACTCGTGCTGAATGTAGTCTTCAGCATCGGTCAGCACCTTCCACTCTTTCTTGACGATGTTCATCAGGAAATCGAGATTGCGATCCTTGGCCGTAATCACTCGCTCCCAGTCCCACTGATCCACATACGCGCTGTGATCATGATCCAAGAAGTAGTCTTTACGCACGGCCCGCATATCGGTGATGATACCTTCGCCAACTTCGCATTCAAATTGCTTCAGCGCGACTCTTTTCCACTTTGTCGCGGCCTGCACCACTTGGGCGTCAATCGGGTGCTTGTTGTAATCGTTGTTGATGTGGAAGTCAATCGGAGTGCGCGAACCATCGCGATCGAGATAGTCATTGACACCGCTGGTTGTATCGACAATCAGCGGGCACTCGACGCGAAACAGATTAAGTTCTTTGCACATCCCGTCTTCAATGAACCGTTTGAGCTTTGCCAGCGCCCACTGCGTTTCTTTTGGTGAGAGTAACGAATGATAGTCGGTCGGGAGAACTTTTTCGACATCTTCGTAGGTTCCAATTCCCGGCCCGGCGAGGTCGGCTACTTTGTTGGACATAATTCAGACTCCGGGGCTTAAAATAGGTGAGAACTTTGGCGCGCAGGCATGTTAATGTGAAACATTCACAATCTCGATTCAAAAAAGCGCGCATCCCTGCGCATTGCCCCTGAAGATAGCTCAAATCCCTCCCACGAGCAAATAGTATCGCAATGCACCTATTCCGTTATCTCATACAATTCAACGAGTTCAATTCGGATATAGAACACCAAAATTACCGACCCGCACGTTCTGTGACTTTATCATTCTCCCTACTTGAGAAGTAGGCAACCTTGCGCTGGCGCCGGCGCTTGAGAATATCGAAGAGGTTTCTTTTTTTGTCAGAAGAATGGGCCGTACGCATCCACATTCTACTGCAATTTCGTTTTTATCCGGTCGTGCTGTCTAAGTTTATTCTACCATGGAAGAGAAAATAGGCAGGCACGGCGGTGTCAAGGCGTTCGATCTTGCTGGTGTTCAGACAGCTAAGAGGAGAGTTGGTACAATCTGGTGGGGAAGGCAGAGCCCCCCCCTAACCCCCCCCCGCTCGCGGGGGGGAGACAGAAGCAGATAATGGGTGAAGTTTCACCCTGAAGTCCCCACGGTTGGCCGGGGGATTTTTTTTGTATTGAGATATTTGCTTAGTCGTCTTGGCCCCTTAGACTCCAGACCCCATCCCCCGGCCCCTTCCCCATGAATGGAGAAGGGGAGCACGAAGCGGCACCCGCAGCGGGTGCCGCCGCGGTAGGGTAACAAAGGAGTGAATGAACTCACCCCGCTAGCAAGGGTGAATCAGGTTGGGCTTTGAGTGGTTAGCTAAGTACAATATACAACATTTTGAACGTTTGCACAATATTTGTTTTCATTTTATTGAACTTAACAAGCTCTTGATTGGGCTGAAGTTGGGTAAAAAAGGAGGAATTTGGGAGGCATGGAGGCACTTGCGGAAGAGCGGGGATGGGTGTAGATTGGGGTATGAAGCATGATTTTCTTCTTACGCGAATTCTATCTGTATTCAATCTTTTGAAGCGGGTGGGGTTCGCGGTTTTGTTTCTTACAGGAACGGCGTTTGCCCAACCGCAAGCGCCGATTGAATGGGGGGAGATTCGGTTGTTGCAGAATCCGACGGTGATTGATAACATGACAGAGGTCCGTGCACAGGGCGATACGATCCTGTTGGCCGCTCGGCATGCAGTCGATGGATCAAGCGTTGCAATGGTCACAGTCAGCGGTAACAATGGGTTGACCTGGAGCCCTTGGCATATCTTCGACAGCGATGATCTGAGCGGAAGTTATGCTACAGTTGTATTCACCAGCAACGCAATACTGGCTGCAGTAAATGTCTCAAACTCATTTTATGGGATATATCGTAGCGAAGACTTGGGTGAGAACTGGGAAGCGCCGGATACCGCTTTGCTGGACCTTCGAATGTATCAGGTCAAGAATGACACGGTGTTTTGCAGCAGACAGCCGAACGCGCTTTTGTGGACGGCGGACGAGGGAGTGACATTTTCCCCTGCGCGACCGATAGATTTTGGGAATTATCACATCAACGATCTATCCGTGAGTGACACGCTTCAGCATGCGATGTCCATCATGCGCTATCAAGGGCAGCAGTTGAATGCGCGTTACACGCGGGGGGGGCTGTTGGAAGGCGAGTTCGAACCGCACCGCGCAATCAACGACGTTTATTGTACGTACGGAGCCGATCTCGAATTTGCCGGTGACGGCGTAGGAGTCTTGGCGTCGGTCGTTCTGTTCGAGCCGCCTGTTCCCGACTATGGCAGGTTGTTCATCAATGTGACGCGTGATGATGGCGCCACCTGGTCCGAAGCCGATACGATGAACTTGTTCGACACGGTGGGTGCCTTGAGAATCATTGTCCGCAATAATGGCCGCCATTGGGCTGTGGTGCATACGGATACCACGGTCTCGCCTGGCTTCTTGAATGATGGCATGTATATTTCATTTTCCGCAAATCACGCGCGCAGTTGGTATCCGCGGCAACAAGCAACGGGCGACGACGTCTTTGGCGGAGAGCTTGCCGACGTGGATTTGCAGCCGGATCGGATTCGGATTTACGCATATTACGCACGCTGGAACGACATCCCGGGAAAGTATTCGTTTCAGTGGGAAGGGCAGATACAGCGGGACACCATGGCTCCTGCACTTTCCGATGTGATACAGCAGCCGATTCTCGTACCATTGGACACATCATTGACATTCGCAGCGACTGCTTCCGATGACGACTCGCTGTGGACGATGCAAGTGGTGTTGCAGCGTGTCGGCGAAGAGGATTCACTGGTGATTGATTTGGCTGCGCAAGGTGAGGACACATACAGCAATACATGGCGGACGCCCGCCGACACCTCGCAATGGACTTACTATTACCTAGCCGAAGATATGTGGGAGAACGTGACGCGCATTCCTGACAGCGGGAGTTTTCACTTTGTGACGGACGGTTGGAGCAATGCAAACGAGAATCCGTTGTTTCCTCATTCGTTTTCGGTGTTAGCCTATCCCAACCCGTTCAACTCCACACTCTCAATCTCACTTGATGTGCCGTTGTATCGGGATGTGACGCTCTCGCTTTATGATTTGTTGGGGAGGGAGGTGGATGTGGTTTATCGGGGGAGTCTCTCGGCTAATACGATTTCTTATGCTGCGCCTGCGGAGTTGTCGAGTGGGGTTTATTTTTTGAGGGCGGTGGCGGGGGACGTGAGTGTTTTGAGGAAAGTTGTTTTGTTGAAATGAAGGCATACCCCCCTTAGTCCCCCCAAAACCGCAGCGATTTTTGGGGGAGATATGAGGGGTCCTTCACTTCGTTCAGGATGACAGTGTGTTAAACATCTTCGAACCTGCATAGCACGGGCGGCACGCCTGCCGCCCCTACAAGAGAAAGCGGCAGCTCTTTTGAGCCGCCGCTTCTGACTTTTGACTTTTGATTTCTGATTTTATCTGAGCGCTTTGCGCTTGGTCAGATAGGAGATTAGCGCTTGATCGTATGATGTGTCTGTTTTCAATAACGTGTGATCAATCTTATCTTCCTGACAGCCACGGCGAATACGCTCGACAAAATCTCCCATTAGTCTTTGATACTCTTTGCGAATGTGCCACGGTTGAGTGGGTAGTTCAACTCCTGTTTCCAAGTCTTTGAACTTCACATCACCGGAAAAAGCGAAATCCACTTCGCGCGGATCGAGAATCTGCAAGACCAACACTTCGTGTCCGTTGTGGCGGAAGTGACGCAATCCTGAGAGAATTTGCTCCGGCTCATCCATTAGATCAGAGAGAACCACGATTAAGCCGCGCCGCGAAATCCGCTCGGCAACACGATGCAAGTTCTTGCCGATGTCAGTTTGAGCGGACGGCTCGGTTTTTTCAAGCTGCGACAGAATCACATTCAAGTACGAATGCACGGAACGCGGCGGCAAGTACGTGCGCAATTCGGTATCGTACTCCGCCAATCCCACGGCGTCGCGCTGCTGAATCATCAGAAACGAAAGCGCGGCTGCAAGATAAGAAGCATATTGGAACTTCGTAATCGAACCTGAGCCGTAGTTCATTGAGTTCGAGACGTCAAGCAATATGTACGATTTGAGATTGGTCTCCTCTTCGTACTGCTTGACGTACATTCGGTCGGTCTTGGCATAGACCTTCCAATCGAGATTGCGCAACGGATCACCGTCCATATAAGGGCGGTGCTCGGCAAACTCGACCGAGAAGCCATGATAGGGTGACTTATGCAAGCCGACCATGAAGCCTTCGACCACCATGCGCGCGCGAAGCTGCATGTTCTTCAGCCGCGAGACAAAGGCGGGGTCGAGATATTTTAGCGACTCAGCCAAACTTGCTACTTCTCGCTCAGAAGCTTTGCGACCAGATGTTCGGCCTTCATTCCATCGGCTTCGGCGGTGAAGTTGGGGACTAAGCGGTGGCGCAGGACGGGTAGTGCGACGGCGCGGACGTCGTCAATCTCAGGAGTCGGGCGGCCGTTCAGGGCGGCGCGGGTTTTGGCGCCTAAGATCAAGTACTGCGAAGCGCGCGGGCCACAGCCCCAGCTTACGTAGTCCTTGATGAACTTGGGGGCTTCGTCACTGTTCGGACGAGTCTTGCGAACTAACTTGACCGCATACTCAACCACGTTATCCGAAACCGGAACTCGGCGAACGAGGTCTTGGAGATTGGCTATTTGAGATGCATTCAGAACCTTGGTCACGGAATGAGTCGCGGCCGAAGTGGTGCTCTTGACGATCTGCTCTTCTTCCTTCAAGCTCGGATAGTCCACCCAAAGATTGAACATGAAGCGGTCGAGCTGAGCTTCGGGCAGCGGGTAGGTGCCTTCCTGCTCAATCGGATTTTGAGTCGCGAGGACGAAAAACGGCTCTTCAAGCTTGTAGGTCTCCCCTGCCGCAGTGACCTCGTGCTCTTGCATGGCTTGGAGAAGCGCGGCCTGAGTCTTGGGGGGCGTGCGGTTGATTTCGTCTGCCAGGACGATGTTCGCGAACACAGGGCCCTTGATGAATTTGAAACTGCGGCGGCCTGTTGAGCGATCTTCCTCGGCGATTTCGGTACCCGTGATGTCAGACGGCATGAGGTCGGGCGTGAACTGAATGCGGCTGAACTTCAGATCGAGCATGCGAGCCATGGTCGAGATCAACAAGGTTTTGGCCAAGCCGGGGACACCGACCAACAGACAGTGGCCGCGTGCCAGCAGAGTCATCATCAATTGTTCAATAATCTGCTCTTGGCCGACGATTACTTTGCCGACCTCTTTCAGCATCACGTCGCGGGAATCTTTGAGTTGTTTCAGTGCGTCGAGATCGGACGCCATACGCGAATCCTTCGGGTTGGGCTTGCGAACGGGGTTTCCCTTTCGTAGATTGGGAGACCACGGACGAAGTTACATGTTATTGAAAAAGAAAATACTTATAGGTCTAACGCGCGAAGAACTTGAAAGTTTCGCGCAAGAGCTTGGCCAACCTGCATTTCGCGGGCGGCAGCTCTACTCGTGGCTGTATCAGAAACGGGCCATGAGTTTTGAGGAGATGACCGATCTTCCCGCATCGTGGAGGCTTAAGCTTGCCGAAGTCTCAGAGATTGGAGCGCTCGGATTGAGCCGTCCGGCCAAAGAGACGAAAGACAAGTCGAAGAAATTCTTATTTGAATTATCGGACGGACTGCGAGTTGAATCGGTTTATCTGCCCGATTCACCAGGGGAAACGGTTTGCATTTCAAGTCAAGTCGGATGCGCACTCAGTTGCCACTTTTGCGCGACCGCGAAGATGGGACTCTTCCGCAGTTTGACGGCCGGAGAGATAGTGCAGCAAGTTCTTGAAGTGGAAGCTCAATGCCAAACCAAATTGACGAACGTCGTCTTTATGGGAATGGGCGAGCCGCTGCACAATTATGAGAATGTCGTTGCGGCTGTAAGGTTGCTCGCAGATCCTCAAGGGATTGGGCTATCTGCCCGCCGTATCACGGTTTCGACTGTGGGGCTTGTGCCAGGAATTGAGCGGTGGATGAAAGACAATCCGCCGGCGAAACTTGCTATCTCGTTACATGCAACGACTGATGAACGACGTGCCGAACTGATGCCGGTAAACAAGGCTTACCCGCTTGACGTGCTGTTTAAGACGCTGCGCCGCTTCGCTCATGTTACGAAGGATCCGGTGACCTTTGAGTATATCATGATCGAGGATTTCAATGACCGCGAAGAAGACGTTGACAATCTCGCGCGGTGGCTAAAGAACATTCCGGCCAAGATGAATTTGATTCGACTTCATCCTACAGGCTCAGGGCTTAAACCTTCGAGCGATGAGGCCATAGACCGTTTCATGGGCTGGCTGACGGAAGCCGGAATCCGCTCGACTCTCCGTCAAAGCCGCGGTATCGAAGACGAAGCCGCGTGCGGGATGTTGTTTACTCAGGAGCCGTTTAAGCCGACGAAGGTTAGGGCTTGGGAAAGGGCGTAAGACCGACTACGAACTGAAATTTGTAGGCGGCCTTTAGGTCGCCTTTTTTTATCTGGTTTTGCGGTAAATTGTCTATCAGGTAGGTGCTTTGGAGGCACGAAATCGCTGCTTGCTATCCTCAGATTCAACTCCGAGGTGTGCAATTTTTTGCAGAAGGTCTTCTCGCTCCAATGCAATCCTTGTTTCTTCTCTCCAAGCCTGCAAAAACCCTCTTCCAATTTCCTGTCTCTTCGTTTCAGGCATCCATGGGATAAGGAGTTCTCCAATCTCAGGCCAATACGTTGTATACCGTCCCGAACCCGGTGACATAGACTGCATGTCAGCACGTAGCTCACTCGATCTTAGTATCGCCCACAGATAGACAGTATCCTCAATTGTTGAACAGCGAAAAACTGTGTAACTACCGGACACAAGTGCACCGTCAAGGTTCTCAGGAACGACACCTATGGATCCGTCCGTTGCTCGAATTGTAGAAAATACTAAATCGCCAGCATGAACTCTATTCATCCACGCAGCCTTGATTCGACTACCAAGCCTTACACTATCAATTTCGCAACGACCTTCGTAAGTGACACGCAACAGCGTAAAGTTCTCGTCTTGTTTGTCCTTCGGAATGACAACATTTTCCTTTCGAACTACTACATCAGCCAATCTCTTTATCTCTACACCCATCTTCTTCCACGCAGGAACCATACGGCCAATCTCAGGGACACAATTCTTAAGGTCCAAACGATCTTGGAGCCGGTCAGGTGAAATCGTCAGTGGAACATCATTGCCATCAAGAAAAGCCTTGAACTCGTCCACAATCTTATGAATTTCTGCGTCCGCTTCAGATCGCGCTTCTGCAATGTCGGCATCCGAAGCACGTGGTGTCAAATCGTCCAAGCCAAGTTTTAGTGCAAAATATCCGTAGCAGTCGGGTTGAATATCACTTGTTCGCTTCTTCTTTTCCAGCACAAGTACTGACGTTTTTACACGAGATCCTTGCCTTCGAAATGCGTCACCGGGCAACGAAATGATTGCACGAATCAAGAAGCGTTTTCTAATGAAGTTGCGCGTATCGCGGAAAGTGTCAATGTTGCTTGCAAGCAAACTATCATCTAGAACGATTATTAGAAGGCCACCAGGGCGTAACACATCGAAGTACCGTTCGATAAACATAACGCTCGATCTCAATGAAGGTCTGATACGAGCAGTGCCTTCTTTCCTTGCAAGCGTATATCTTTCAAGTATTCGTCTTTCGTCATCATTCTTCTGCTCCTTTGTCATGGAAAAAGGAGGATTTGTCAATACAATATCAAACATCTCATTCTGTAAGAACTCGCGTATCTCCGTTTGATCGCGAGCAACTTCTGGGTCCTGACTTGGAGTAGGCTTTAAGTCTTTGTCAAGTGAATCCGCATAGTAAATTCTACTTCCACCGTCTCCATGCAAATACATATTAATTCGTGCGATTCGTGCCAATGGTGGTTCCTTACCAAAGTCAATTCCGAATATGCACTCATTGGCAATAACATCAAGAAGTTTTTCTTTCTGGTCAGCCGAAAGGCTTCTGTTTGAACGGACTTGGTTTCTCATCACGGCGAGCGATTCAATTAGGAAACCACCTGATCCACAACATGCGTCCAAAACTTTTGACTGCTGACGAGCGTTTACTTTAATTCCTGAAATAAGGGTCATCATCTTTACGATTGACCGAGGAGTAAAGTACTGGCCAAGCCCCTCACCTCGCATAGTCGCACTCAAGAATGTCTCGAAGAGTCGGCCATTTAGATCTTCATCAATACCAAAAAGATCCCATTTTTCAAGTTTTCGAACAACGCTCTTGATTGTCTCCGGTTTTAGATTTATTCGTTCATCGCGTGAAAACGATCTTTTCTTTCTCTTTAGTTGGATTTCATGTTCAATCTCATCGCGCAATCGTTGAAAAAGTATTGAATCCAGTGGATTAACAGTACCTTCTTGTTCACGCGCAGTTAGCCAATGTTCACTAAACAGGACAGAGTTCTTAGGGAGTATCGCTTTCAGCTTGCCGTTTTGAAAACATTTGCTAGTTGCCTCATCGCGACGAAGTTTTCTGTCAGCCCACAACTTCACAAACATTATCTTGACAAAATCCATGAACGCGGCAGTTGGTGCGCATCCTTCAGACTTCCAAATTTTATCGTGACACGCAGAGAATAGCTGTCTGGCTTTCTCGCTTGTTGCTTTTACCAATTCAAATTGTTCATGAGATTCTACATACTTGGCGTTATCGTCTGCAACAGCCGTTGAGGAGAGAATTGCGCGCAAGTTCTGGTACCTTGGGTTGCTCCATTCAAAATCAGAGAAATCTAGAGAAACCAGAGGTTCGTCACTATCCCATCTATAAACGTTTGTTTTCAGTCCATTGGAGAGAACAAAATAACGAGCAGGATTGGTGTCAGGATACTTCCTATTCAGCGCTAGACAATAACCTGAGCACTGCTCAATCCAGTCTTCAATGTCTTCGGTAGTCGATTTCGCATCTACTATGCACCTCGGAATCTTTTTCACTACAAGTGCATAATCTGGTTTGTAACGTTCCTTCCGTCTACCTCTTGACACCGTTAATAACGACAAAGACTGTTTCGGCTTTATCTGAGAATCTCTGAATCCAAGGTCCTTCAGCAATCTAGAAATAAAGAACTCTTCAACTGAGGCTTCATTGCTCAGGTCTTCGCGTCTGCAATAAATGTTACGCTCACTGTTAAGAGAATCAAACAGTGTTGGCCGTATTTTGGTGTTACTAGACTCTGAACCCGGCTTTCGCATCGTGCCTCACTTCTTTTCAATGAAATCAATGACGTCCACGTCAAGCAAACTCGAAACAACTACGTACGGACTCTCCCCTCTCGCCAGCGCCTCGTCCATCACCCTCGCCTTCTCTTCCGTCCAGAACTGAGCTACCAACCTCTTCTCTAACATGCGCTGAATGCGTCTTCTGGCGTGGGCATGGCGGCGTTTTTCGAAATCGCCGGAGGTGCGCAGATGAGCAAGGTGAGTCTCGATTTGCTCGGCTAACTCGGGGACGCCGATTTCGCGGGTGGCGATTGTGTTGACTACCGGCGGTTTCCAGTCGTCCCACATTTTCAGCATCATCGCGCCCTGCAGGTCGCTGGTGAAACGGTCGGCGCCTTCACGGTCGGCTTTGTTGACGCAAAAGACATCGGCGGCTTCCATCAGGCCGGCCTTCATGCCTTGAATGGCATCGCCGGATTCGGGGACCAAGACGACGACGACCGAGTCGGCATATTGGACGACTTCCAACTCGGATTGGCCGACGCCGACGGTTTCAAACAAGACGTAGTCAAAGCCTGCGGCATCCAGTACGTCGGCCATGTCTCCGGCGGCTTGGCTCAAACCACCTAAATCGCCGCGAGTGGCCAAAGAGCGGACGAACACGCCGGGGTCAAGGCCTATGGCATTCATGCGCACGCGGTCGCCCAACAGTGCGCCGCCGGAAAACGGTGACGTGGGATCCACGGCGAGAATTGCGACTTGCTTGTTTTGCTTGCGGAGTAACTTCGTATAGGCCGTAACGAGCGAACTCTTCCCTGCTCCGGGCGGGCCTGTGAAACCGATGCGCACGGCTTTGCCAACTTTGTTGCCGAGCGAACGCAGGACTTCATCCGCGCCTTGCGCGGAATTCTCAACTTTTGTGAGGATGCGGGCCAGCGCGGTGCGCGATCCATCGAACATTTGCTGCGTGAGATCAGGCGCGGTCACTTCGCGGCAGGCTCCTCGCTCTTGGCCGTCAAGTCAATCGTTACGGACAGGCGGTTGGCATATTGCTCAACATACTCGCGGACTTCGGGCAAGAGATAGAGCGAATCAATATCCATCTTGGCGAGCGCACGGGCCAAAATTTCCGCGCGTTCTTCATCACCGAAGCGCTTATTGATGATCACAAGTTTCTCCGCTTCAAAGATACAACTGCCGCCGCGAAAATTGCCTTTCTCGTTGCGGAACTTGTAGCCCTGCTTTTCGAGCGCTTCGCTTAGCAGCTGAACGAGCTTGGCGGCTTTCATTAGAGCACTCCCTCCTGCCCGTTAGCTTTCAGTTTGTCCACCAGGTCTTTAACTTCCTGCGAACGATCGAGCGGGCAGATCATAATCGCGTCATCTGTTTCGACAATTATCAAATTGCTGACTCCGACGGCGGCAATCAATTTCTTGTTTCCCAAAACCAATGTGTTGTGCGTATTCGCCAACGCAACTTGGCCACGGGCGGCATTGCCGTGATCATCGTGCGGCATTAAGCGCCACACTTCGTCCCAGCTTCCGACGTCGTTCCAATCGAAGGTGCCGCGCACGACCGCGACTTTGGGAGCTTTCTCCATGACGCCGTAGTCAATCGAAATGCCTTTGCCCGCCTCAAACACTTTGCGCGTAGTCGCCTTTTCCTGCGCTGTGCCGATGGCCATTTCTATTTGTTCAAAGGCCACGCCCCACAGCGGGAGATGCTCGCGGATTTGCCTTAGAATTGAATCTGCTCGCCAAACAAACATACCGCTATTCCAGACAAACTCGCCGCTTTCCAGAAACAATCTGGCTGTGGCGAGATTGGGTTTTTCGGCAAATGTCTTGACTGGATAGACATTTTCGCGCACCCGGATTCCGCTTGTGTCCATCTGAATGTAGCCGTAGCCTGTTTCGGGGCGAGTTGGCTCGATGCCGATGGTGGCGAGCAATTCTGAATCGTGCACAACTTCGACGGCCGAGTGCAAGCAATAGTGAAATTGTTCGATATTTGTGATGCGATGATCGGCGGGAAGCACAATCATCACGGCTTCAGGATCGTGTTTGTGCAAATGCACGGCGGCAAGTCCGATGGCCGGAGCGGTGTTGCGACCGAGCGGCTCGATGATGAAGCGATCTTCGCGAAAATCCGGGATTAGCTCTTTGATCAACGCGGCTTGCTCGGCATTCGTAACGATCCAAATATGATCGCTATCCACCAAACCCTCGAGACGCTTGATTGTGCGCTCGAGCATCGTGCCTTCGCCCGTCAGATCGAGCAGTTGTTTCGGTTTATTGCGGCGGGACAGCGGCCAAAACCGTGCGCCGACGCCACCTGCCATGATGACTGCATGAAGCATGAAATTATTTCGTTACGTTCGTCCAGAGGAATTCAACATCAGCCGTCCAACGCGGACGAACTGAAACTGTGTCGGGATGCCACTGGAACGGTTCGGAAAACTCGAATGGTGAAATGCGGCCCGTGTCAAAATTCTCATTCTTGTTGACATCGCGAATGACACGAAGGCGGTAGTCCCCGGCTGGATAGCCTTCAAACTTGAAAGTGGCGTTAGTGAATATTGTCTGCTCAGGCAATTTTGCTTTGACCGCATAGAGTTCAACAAGCCACGGTCCAAGTTCATTTGCGCGCACACGGCCTTCGATTGTGCCGAGAGAATCTGCAGGGTAGGTGTACCAAACAATTTTCATTAACGAGTCGCGCGACATATTGCCGCTGCGGTCGGAAATTAGCTGTTTGGGGATGTACAGTGAGTACTTCTCATCAACCGCAAAAGGCTCAAGCGGTGTTATTGTCAGGGCAGCAGGGTCTGATTGCACAGCGGTGATTTCGACCTCAGTCGTATCATGTTTCACCGTGATTTTCAGGCTGTCCGTTTGCTCTCCGAAAACTATTGGCTCTCCGAAAATGGCAATAATTTCGCGTGGGACCTCAGTTGTCGCACTGCGATTCACAGGCCATGAACTTGACATCGTCGGCGGAGTTGTGTCCGGTCGAGCATGAACAGCGAATCGAGCGCTTAGCTCAATATCCTGAAACATCGCACGGACGTCAGCGCTATCGCTGCTCAAGGTGTCGTCAAGGTAGATAAACCAACTCGCCGTTGAACTGGTGTCGGCGCGATGATAAAGAGCGGTTTGCTCAGAACTATCTGAAACAACGTCGAGGCGATCAGGCTGAACGTCGCGATTGAAGCGCACGTTCACGGTGTAATTGTCGATCTGACGCGCACGGATTATGCTTAGCTGTGTTGTGTCTTGCAGAGTCGGCACAAAACTCACGAATGGCTTGGTGCCCTCTTCCACACTCACATCGCCGGTCGACGTACCGATCCACTCACTTGCGGGCAGCCAAAGGCCGTCGAAGTTTTTGTCGTCGAGAGCAAGCAGCCGATAGTTGCCGGTGGCAAGATAGCCAAGGTCAAATGTCCCATCTTCGGCAGTCTGCATCCGATAATCGGGAGTAACACGCATCGGATCAGGCATTGTGTCGCCCAACAAATACGCCACAACAGAAATAGAATGCGCGCCGTCGGGCAATGCAACAACACCGAATATCTCCCCTTTGTCAATGTGGTCTCCGGTGCTGAACGCAAGAGTGTAACTATTCTCGAGCGTGTTTGACAGCATGTCTTTCGCTTGTGCGCCGACGGTGACTACGATAGTTCGATTCTCAGGCAACGGATCAAGATAGTCAAGCGTCAAACGACGGCCCGACCAACGGTAACGCAGTCGGCGGCCCGGCTCAGGAGAAAGATAAAGCGCGGCTTCGACTGTGGGGCGATTGACAGGTTCGGAGAATTCGAGGGTGACGTCGGAATCAAGCGGGACAAAAACAGAGCCCTGCGCCGGAGATGACAAGACAATCTCCGGCGCAGTTTTATCTTCAGGCCCGCCGGGCGGCGCGGCCATTCTTGCGCAGCTTACAAGAAAAAGCGCAAGAGCAAATGCGAGGAAGTGAAATTTAGTTGCGGCCAATGCCGAAATACTCGAATCCGAGTTCGCGCATGTGCGGGGGTTCAAACAGATTTCGTCCATCGAAAATAATCGGACGTTTCAAGAGCGATTTAATGCGAGTGAAGTCCGGCTCGCGGAATTCCTGCCATTCTGTGCAAATCAACAGCGCATCGGCATCTTTGAGCAACGAATAGTAGTCGTCGTGGAAGTGCGCTTTGTCACCGAAAATCGGGCGCGCATTTTCCATCGCCTGCGGGTCGTACACGTGCAACTCGGCGCCGCGCTCTTTCAGCATTTCAATCACATAGATGGACGGAGCTTCGCGCATATCATCCGTGCGAGGCTTGAATGAAAGCCCCCAGATGCCAAACTTCAGACCCGTTAAATCTTCGCCGAAACGTTTCACGACTTTATCGACCAAGCGCGTGCGCTGCTTGTGATTCACTTCGTCAACTGCATCGAGAATCTTCAGATTCATGTTGTACTGGTGGGCGATGCGAATCAAGGCCGAGACGTCTTTCGGGAAACACGATCCGCCGTAGCCTATACCTGCGAACAAGAAGTGCGGCCCGATGCGTTTGTCGCTGCCGATGCCGAACCGAACATGATTAATGTCTGCGCCACACTCTTCACAGAGGTTGGCAATCTCGTTCATGAACGTGATCTTGGTGGCGAGCATCGCGTTGGCGGCATACTTCGTCATTTCGGCAGAACGAACATCCATTGTCACGACACGATGGCCGGTGCGGTGGAACGGCGCGTAAAGTCGCTTCATGAGTTCTTCGGCGCGTGAACTGGAAACACCGATGACAATACGGTCGGGTTTCATGAAATCATTGACGGCGTCGCCTTCCTTCAAGAACTCGGGATTTGACACGACATCGAAATCCACAGTCGTGTGTTTCTTGATCGCTTCGCGAACCCGGTCGCCAGAACCGACAGGAACGGTTGACTTGTTAACGATAACTTTGTAGCTCTTCAGACGCTTGCCGATTGATTCGGCGACCGCGAGCACATATTGCAAATCAGCAGAGCCATCTTCACCCGGAGGGGTTCCGACGGCAATCATTAGAATTTCCGAATCATCCATAACGGAGTAAAGATCAGTCGTGAACGTCAAACGTCCTTGAGTGACGTTGCGGTCCATGACTTCCTTCAGGCCCGGTTCATAAATTGGCACGATGCCCTGCTTGAGCATTTCAATTTTGCGTGGATCCGTATCAACACACGCGACGGTATTGCCGGACTCGGCCAAGCACGTACCGGTGACAAGACCGACGTAGCCGGTCCCAATAACTGTAACTTTCATGAGTTGGAGTAAGTTTGTGAGGCGAGTATAGAGGCCACCGCTATTTTGCGGTGAACTCTTTCATGTAAGTGCTGATAATATGATTCAGCACGAGATGTAAATCTTCAACTGGGCCGTATTCGCGAGATTCGACAATGATATTGAGATCGGTCATTGCCGCGAGCTTGCCGCCGCCAAAACCGACAAGGCCCACAATTGTCGTCTTCAATTCTTTTGCGACCTTCGCTGCTTCGAGAATGTTCGGGGAATTTCCCGACGCAGTAATTAACACGACCACGTCACCTGGGCGAGCATATGCGCGCAAAGGCTCGGCAAAGATCGCGTCGTAACCGACGTCATTACCATAGGCAGTGAGCATCGGGACATTGTCCCCAGGAGCGAACATCCGCACACGACGCTTGCCGGGATTGGAAGCGCCTTTTGTGAAATCGCAAACCCAGTGCGACGCGGTGCTCCACGATCCGCCGTTGCCGCACACAAAAATCGCGGCATCACGCGCATAGGCGTCTTCGACGACGCCGATCAGCCGTGCGACGTCCTCAACGATTACGCTGTCTAAGACGGTTTTCAAGCGATCAAAATATGACCGGATATGCGAGACTTTATCGAGGCTCATTTGAACGGATATCTCTTGATATTGAAAATGATTTTGCTGCCATCACGCTCGGGCATGAACGGAAGCTCAAACAACTCTCCCAGCGCATTGCGAACGGTTTCCTGATGCGACATGGGAACATAGAGTAACAGGAATCCGCCGCCGCCGGCTCCGGCAATTTTACCACCAAGCGCTCCGGCCTTAATCGCACGATTGTACATATCGTCTATGCCGTCGTCGGAAATCTTTGCGGCCATCTTCTTTTTCAATTCCCAACCGACGTGCAGCAATCTGCCGACTTGCTCAAAATCCATGACGGAGAGCGCGGCTTCAATCTTATCCACGAGCGGCATCATGGCTTCGAGAATCTCGCGCTTTGAGGCCGTATGGGACTTTTGTTCTTTCAGAATTTCGGCTGACTTGCGCGTGCGATTTGTGTAAAAGAGCATCAAGTGATTGCCAAAATGCCGAAGAGCTTGAGCCGGCAAATCCACTTGGGACTCGGTTACGGTGTCGTCGGGGTTAAACGTAAATCTACGCAAGCCACCGAAGGCCGCAATGTATTGATCCTGTTTTCCGATCGGACGACCGCAACGATTGATTTCAATTTCACACGCTTCACGCGCAAGCTGATCGGCGGTAACTTGCCGTCCCAAGTAGGAGTACATCGCATTCAACAATCCGACCACAAGCGACGATGACGAGCCGAGGCCGCTGCCTTCCGACGGGATGTCGGCGAGTGTGGAAATTTCGACTCCGGTACCAAGCCCGGTCATCTCCATGCACGACTTAATTAGTTCGTGTTTGATTTCGCTCGTGTCGTCAACGGTTTCGTTCCGCGAATAGTTTAAGACAATTTTGTCATCAAATCGCTCTTTGATAATTACAAAGATGTATTTGTCAATCGCGGTTGAGATCACCTGACCTGCGCCATGCAAGTAGTAATCGGCGAGGTCGCTGCCGCCGCCTGCAAAGCTGAGTCGAAGTGGAGTTTGAGTAATTACCATACTTAAGAGTTGCGTTCTCTGCGCGCGCGGACTGCCGCATACGCTTCGGGAGTGCCAATGTCTTGAATGAACTCGTCGGTTACATAGCCGTACATTTTGCCGACGAGTTTCGGCAAGACGTGAAAACCAATATCTGTCGGTTGCGTCAGCGGAACCCAATCAAATAGCTGCGGCGTCGCGACATGAATGCCGGAATTCGCGAAGTTTGATTTGGGAAGCGCGGGTTTTTCTTCAAAACTGATCACACGCCCCTCGTCATTCATTTCCAAAATTCCGCAGCGCGTCGGTTCGCTCGTGCGATAGGCCACCAGCACAAGCGGAGGATAGCCGCTCGATTTGTGAAAGCCTTTGAGCCTGTTCAAATCCAGCTCGACATAGTTGTCGGCATAGATGATGAAAAAGCTGTCTTCACCATTTAAGAAATCATGGGCCGCCCGCAAAGTGCCTGCGCTTCCGAGCAAAGTTGGCTCATAGCCTTCAACAAAGCTCAATCCGTGCGGTTTGGTGGCGATAAATGCGCGAACCTGCACCGCGTGATGATGCGTATTTATGTACACATCGGTTACACCGGCATGCGCGAGAGTCTCGCACCAATAGTCCAGCAGCGGCCGTCCAGCCACCGGCAGGAGACACTTCGGCGAATTCTTGGTCAGTTCACCGAGTCTGCTGCCGATACCTGCCGCAAGTACAATTGCTTTCACGTGACGGCGAAATCCTTTTCTTTCGTCGCCACGCACCAATCCCACGTCTTGCGCAAACCATCAGCGAGTTTGACTTCAGGCTTCCACTTTAGAATATTTGCAGCGCGCGTCGCATCTAAATAGACAGCCTGAATTTCACCTGTGCGGCGGGGTGCGTAAATTGGTTCACCTTTGAAATCGGCAAGTTCGGCGAGCTCTTTGAAGAGCGTATTAACCGATGTGCCGATGCCGGAACCAATATTCAAAATTTCGCCGTCGCCGGCCTCTGCGGCAAGCAGATTCGCGCGAACGCAATCGGAAACGTACACATAGTCGCGCAGCTGTTCTCCGTCACCGAAGATTGTGGGCACTTTTCCTTCAAGAAACACGCCGGCGAAAATTGCAATCACACCGGCTTCGCTGTGCGGCTGTTGACGCGGTCCGAATACATTTGGATAACGCAATACAGTATAGCGCAAGTCGTACAAAATGCGATATAGCTCAAGATAGTGTTCGACCGTGTGCTTGGAAATTCCGTAGGCGCACTCAGGGTTTACCCAATGCTGTTCGTTGACCGGAAGGTACTTGGGTTCTCCATACACTGCACCGCCCGTCGAAATGTAAACGATTTTCTTGACGTGGTGCTTCATCGCTGAAGTAATCACATTGATCGAGCCGACGATGTTGCACTCGGCATCGAACACGGGGTCCAGCAGCGACTTGCGGACGTCCATTTGTGCGGCGTGATGATCAATGACGTCAGGACGAAAAGCACTGATGACTTTGTCAACCGCCGCCGCGTCACGAATGTCCACTTCAAAAAACGTCGCATCCTTGGGGACATTATGTCGATAGCCGGTGCTCAAATTGTCGAGGACGGCGACTTCGTGTCCTGCGGCAAGAAATCCTTCGGAGACGTGCGAAGCTATGAATCCTGCTCCGCCTGTAACAAGAACGCGCATCAGGCTTGTGCTCCCTTGGCTGGTCTGACGACGTTAAGACTTTGCATTCGCTGTTCGGCAAAATCCATTATGTCATCAATATCGGTTTGCGCTTCGAGATAATCGCGGTACTCTTTGACAGAATCTTCGGCAGTGCGCGTCGGGTTCCAGCCCAGCGCTTTGAGTTTGGAAACATCGGAAATGATATGCCGAGTATCGCCGAATCTATATAGTCCAGGAATTCGCGGATCGAGACCATCTTTGCCGAACACTTTCGCAACGATGGAGCAGAATTCCTTTACTGTATAAGCTCGTCCGCCGCCGACATTGAACATTTCGTAGTTCGCGCGGTCGTCTTCCAGAACTTTCAAGTTCGCCTGAACGACGTCGTGAATGTTGACAAAATCGCGGACCTGCTCACCGTCTTCATAAATCAGCGGTGCACGGTCAAAGAAGTAGCTTAACGAGAAAATGCGGCACGCGCCTGAATAGTTGTTGTAAAAACTTTGACGCGGACCTTGAACAATCGAGAAGCGCATCGCAACAGAAGGAATATCATAACGCTTGCCAAACGCGAGAGTCATGAGTTCCTGCGAGTATTTTGACAGCGCGTATTGATTGAGTGGCTTGGCATCCGTCTCGGGCGTGGGTTGCCACTTCAGTACTTCGTTTGTACGCGGATCAAGAAATTCCCATTGCCCGTTGTCGAGGGCTGAAACGGGTCGGAGTTCGGGGTGATAAAGTGCGCCATCCTTCGCGGCATAGCGGCCCTCACCTGCGACTGCTTGCGACGAGGCGACGACGACTTTTTTGACGGGCAATTTCTTCTCGACGATCAGCTCGTAGATTAAGGCCGTACCGACGCTGTTAACCCAGAAGAATTTCGAAAAATCGGGGAGATAGTCTTGATAAGCAGCAAAGTGATAAACTGCTTCAACGCCGTCGAGCGCTTCAATCATCTTTTCGCGGTCACGCACGTCGCCTTCGATGAACTTTACTTTTGAAGGGATATAGCTCGGCTTGCCCTTCATGTGCACGGGCTTTTCAAGGCTATCGAGGATCGTGACGTCGTAACCGCGGCGCAATAGCTCGTCGGTCGTGTGTGATCCAATAAAACCGGCTCCGCCGGTAACTAATACGCGCAAGAGATATCCTACGTTTAATGTGCTCCGCGGCCCAGCAGGACGGCGGGAATCGTCTTCATCAGAATTTTGAAATCGAGCCAGAGCGTCCAATTGTCAATGTAGGCCAAATCGAGTTTGACCCATTCATCAAAATCGGTAATGCTGCTGCGTCCTGAGATTTGCCACAGGCACGTCAGTCCCGGCTTAACGGAAAGTTTACGGCGGTGCCAACTGTCAAAGCGCGGCAACTCGGTTTCGAGCGGGGGTCGCGGGCCGACGATGGACATGTCGCCTTTGAATACGCTCCAGAGTTGCGGTAACTCATCAAGGCTGAACTTTCGCAAGATGCGACCGATACCGGTGATGCGGGGGTCGTTCTTGATTTTGAAAACCGCGCCTTTCATCTCGTTCTGGGCTTCGAGCTTGGCTTTCAGGCGATCGGCGTCCACGACCATCGTGCGGAATTTATAGCCGGTGAACTTCTCTTTGTTAAAACCGACAACTTTCCAGCGATAGAAGATCGGTCCGTTGTCGGTAAGTTTGATTGCGATGGCAATTCCCGCCAACAAGGGGAACAAGAAAACGAGCAAAAATGCCGAGAAGGCAATATCAAAAAGGCGCTTGACGAGAATCTGCCACTCTTTGTGGCGCATCGAGGTGTAAATCAGTACAGGTTGATCGTACTGGATGTCGGTGGACACGTGCGCGACGAGACTCGAAAACCAGTTGGACAAAATCACGGCGCGTACACCTTCTTGCTCGCAGAGCGCGAGCATGTCGGTGCAATCGGCGATCTGGCGCGTCGGCACGGCGAAAACAACTTCGTCGATGGTGTGCTGATGCAGAATATCCGTCAGATCATCGGGTGTGCCGAGATAGCGCAAATCAGGCGGAGCACCGACTCCATTCTTGCGATCCGTGTCAACGTATCCGATCAAGTGAATCGGCCAGCCGGGATGTTCGGAAAGCGTCTTAACAAATCTTGCCGACTTATCCGCAGTTCCGATGACGAGAATGCGTTTATTCAGACCGCCGCCGCTCTGCATATACTCACGGATGCTGCGAAAAAAGACACGGTTCACCGTCAGCATCATCGTGTTCATTAAGGCGAATAAAGCAATCGTCGAACGCGGCGGCAGTTCAATCGCCAGCACGAATGTCGCTGCGAAAAGCATCACCGATCCGATTACGGCGGTGCGCAGTGAGATTTTGAAATCGTGCCAGACCGACGCGGGGAGTACTTCCTCGTTCGCGCGTTGCATGTCCAACAATAGCCACCACGCGAAGAAAATCAATGCGGCGACGCCATAGTAGCTATGGATGGATTGCGCGCTGCCGAAGAAATAGAACGTGCGAATCTCGGTGCGCAGCGCGAACGCCAACACAAACGAGACCTCTGTGAGCGCAAGATCCGTCATTAGATGAAAGATCCGCAGCCATATATTTCGTTCTATGTTTCGGGGCATATCCTAACCATTAGTCACTCGATCTATTCATCCGCCAAATCAGGCGCCGCCGCCGCCGCCATAGAAACCGCGAATTGCTTCGCAAACTTCGGCGACCTCAGCATCCGTCAACTCCGACGACATCGGCAAAGCGACGGTTTCTTTGGCCAGTTTTTCGGATACCGGGAAGCTGCCTTCCTTGTATCCGAGGAAATCAAAACATTTTTGCAGATGGAGCGGCACAGGATAGTAGATCATGTTGCCGATGCCTTTGGTTTTCAAGTGTTCCATCAATTCATCACGCTTGGGAACGCGCAACACGTATTGATGGTAGGTGTGCCAAGCGCCGGGAGCTTCGACAGGCGTCATCGCGGGCGTGCCTTTCAAACCTTGATTATAAAGCGCGGCAATAGCGCGGCGGCGATGGTTCCACTGTTCAAGATACTTGAATTTTATCAACAGCACGGCGGCTTGAATTTCATCCAAACGTCCGCAGATTCCGATTTGATCATGATAATAGCGATCCTTGCCGCCGTGCACGCGATTGATGCGAACGTCATGCGCAAGCGCGTCGTCGCTGGCCAGCACCATTCCGCCATCTCCTGCTCCGCCGAGGTTTTTGGTCGGATAGAACGAGAAACAATTCAGATCGCCGAATCCGCCTGCAAAAGTGTTGTTGAATTTCGCGCCGACAGCTTGTGCTGCGTCTTCAATGATGAGCAGGTTGTGCTTCTTGGCAACCGCGAGCCACTTGGCCGGGTCCACCATCTGACCGAACAGATGCACGGGCATCAACGCGCGTGTGCGCGGCGTAATAGCTGATTCGAGCATATCGGCGCGCGCATTAAAGGTTTGATCATCTACATCGACGAACACCGGACGAGCGCCGCCACGCACGATTGAGCTTGCGGTTGCGAAGAACGTGTAAGGAGTGGTAATAACTTCATCGCCGGGTTTCGGCTTAAGGGCCATAACTGAAAGTAACAGCGCATCCGTTCCTGACGAAACGCCGATGCCGTATTTCATACCGGAGAGCTTGGCCATGCTCTCTTCCAAGGCTTTTCCACGGCTGCCAAGAATAAAACTTTGAGTTTCGAATATTTGCGTGATTTCGGCCATGACTTCGTCACGGAGCGTCCGAAATTGCGCCTGCAAGTTGAGCATGCCTACGCTCATTTATGTCACCTTAATAAAGTAATCAACGGTGCGGTTAAGACCTTCGTGCATGGGCACCAGCACCTTGTAGCCCATTGCGGCTTGAATTTTGGAGATGTCAGCGAGCGAGTCGCGCACGTCACCCGCGCGCGTCGGCTCATGAATGGGAGAAATTTTCTTACCTAAAGCCGTGCCAACGCCGCTCAAGATATCGAGCAGAGAATAGCGCGCGCCGCAGGCGACGTTGAAGAATTCACCTGCGACTTTTTCTGAGGGGGCTTCGCAGGCGAGTAGATTGGCGCTGACGGCGTTTTCGACAAACGTGAAATCGCGCGACTGCATTCCGTCGCCGTGAACGATAGGAGCCTGATCGGCCATCGCGCGCGTGATGAAGAGCGGAATTACCGCAGCGTATTGTGAAGTCGGATCTTGTTTCGGGCCGAAGATATTGAAATATCTCAGAGCAATTGTTTCAAGACCGTAAACAGCGTGAAAGGCCTGACAGTATTTTTCAGTGGCAAGTTTGCTCACGGCATAGGGCGAAAGCGGCAGCATGGTCATCGACTCAACTTTGGGAAGCGTCGGTGTATTGCCATAGACGGATGAACTCGATGCGGCAACAAATCTCTTCACACCGGCGTCGCGTGCGGCAATCAGCGCATTTAGCGTACCGCGAATGTTTACTTCGTTGGTCGTAACGGGATCGGCAATCGAGCGCGGCACACTGCCAAGCGCAGCCTGATGCAACACATAGTCGCAACCTTGTGTGGCCGAGCGAATTGCGTCTTCGTCACGTAAATCAGCTTCTACAAACTCAATATCACGTTTGAACGGCGCAAGATTCTCGCGCTTGCCCGTGGCTAAATTGTCAAAGACTCGAACAGTCTCTCCCCGTTTCAAAAGCTCGGCCACGATGTTCGATCCGATAAAACCGGCGCCTCCGGTAACGAGATAACGTGACGGCATCTATTTGCCCTTTTCCGGATCGGGCCGGACGTAGGTGTAGCACGGATTGATCATCCCGCGAATGGCCGCGAACATATATTCCAACTGTCCTTGGCCGAGCCGGCCGTGACAAGGCAAGGCAATCAGCGATTCTTGTTCATCGAACTCTGTGACAACGCCAAAGGTCAATAGCCGCTCATGAATAGCGCGCACAGAGTACGGTTCATTTGAGGTGAACACATAACATGTTGGTGACGTCTGCTCACTGACCGGCGCGTGCATTCCCGTCAATCGAAAGAGATCAGCAGTTGCGCGAAGGTTTCCCGTGCGGCGCTTAAATTCGCCGTCCCGTCGGCGCCAATGGATTTGCAAACCTTCCCGAACTCTGTTGCGCTTGGTGACGTCCAGACAGTGAAATTTGTCCCAGATCATTTTGTCCGGGAAAAATTCTCCGACCAGTACGGCGCCGAATGGAAGCGGTAACCAACGCGAAAAATCAAACACAGAGTATTTTCCGAAACTGCCGCAATGCGCGGCGCTATTTGGTGTAAGCAAGACGTCTCGGCAGTCTTCAATCAGCGGCTCTCTTAGCAAAGACAGCGATTCCGTTTCAGAACAGACATAACCCCATCGATGGCAGGCGATGCGAGCAGCGCACTCATCGGGGCGCGCAGCGAATTTCCATTGATCGCTGAACATCGCATTGAGCTGCTCGACATACGAGTGTTCGCCGATAGCCGCCCACACTCCAATTGTGCTTCCGCGCGCAACGTCGGCGGCGCGAATAGCCGATTGAAGCGCATAGGGATAAGACGGCATATAAGTGAACTCGGCCTCGAAGAACTCCGATAGCGCAGTGTTGATTGCAATGACTTGCTCTTCCGGGGCGTCAAAGTCTTCACCAGAGAACGGCTCAATGCGAATGCGCGGTTTGGACTCATCGGGCGGCGGGCGAAAGAGAATCGGATATGGCTTTGTGCAATACTTTTGAAAGTAGTGCTGCAAATCATGTCGAAAACTCACTCCGACGTCAAGGTATTCAAAGTCGCTATTTTCAAATTCCCCGACAACGTGCCAGAAGAGATAGGCGTTGGCTTCAATCTCACGGCCCTTTTCATTGGTGCCACCGTAGTGATAAAAGAGCGTGTTTGGCGTGACGGGTGTGACGATGATTCCACCGACCAACTCATTGCCGACGTATGCAAGGTAGAGCTTTTGATCCGGTTCAAGCGCAGGCGTCAACGTTTCGGGATCATACCAGAGTTTCGCCATCAACGCCAAATCGCGACTTTCAACAACGTGAATGCCCGCATTTTGCGCTTTGCGGATGCCCTGCTTGGCGCGAGAACGGAGTTCTTTCCACGCGATGTCGCGATTCAAATGCAGAAGCGCGCCGCAGGTGACGATATCTTTTCCGACGTATTGCAAGAGTTATTGACAGATTCCGGCTTTGGTGCCGGTTAGAGTGAGGACGACATTACAATTATCGAGGGGAGGATCAACAAAAACGAGGGGACAGGTTCCGTCGTCGTCGCGGTCATTGATATACCTGTCTTTGATCTGAAAAATACTGGTCGTGCCCCACGAATTATTGGTAGCGTCAATGTTGCGGTAGTTATGCTGATTGCAGTTCACGAAAATAACATAGCGATCGATTGTCGAAAAGCAGTTGTAATTAAGCTTTGGATTTGACGGTCCGCGCTCGTCTTCCGTAACGCCGATGTTTAGAACCGTGTTCATTCTTGTAAAGACGTTGTGATGAACTTCGGTAGTGGAGTCCACCCACGATCCAACTTGCAGCGCGTACCACGACGTTTCGAAGAAGTTGCTATGAATTTCGCTGTTTGACACAATGTCAAGCTTGATTACGCCGCGCGAGCCGCTTCCACTGGTGTCCGTTCCGCCGCAATCGCGGAACCAGTTGCAGAAAATTTCCGCGTCGGTTGTAGTGTAGAGAATGATCGCGAAGGGATCGCACTGCTGAAAGACGCTGCGCTTACAGGAGAATCCGCTGGTTGCCGAGTTGTAGATTCCCGAGCCGACTATGTCAAAAACGCAATTGCTGATGACCGGCGGATGGGCAGATTGGGCAAGGATTCCTTCAATTGTCATCCGGTTGAAAAAGCAGTTTCGCACGCTGCCACTATCGGCTGTAAGCTTGAGCGCAGTTGCACCGTCCATAAACGACACGTATTCGAAATCGGGTGTACTCGCTCCGGCGGTTAACCTAACCTCTTGCCACGTGTCCGGCACGTGCGCAAATACGTCGGCTGCCATGAAGCGAATGAAGTTGTCCGGTTCGCCACGGCAAATCAGCGTGCCGTCGATTCTCAAGGAGCTGCCGGGGCCGAGCAACACAACCGCACCGGGCTCGATTGTGAGTGTGACATTCGGCATTACTTGCAACTCAGTATCGCGAATAACGTAGTGCGTGCCGGAAACCCACGTTGTATTTGTGCGAATTCTGAAGACACGATCATAAACAACGACTCTCGGCAACTGAAACTCACCGAGATCAACATCAGAGCCTGCTGTGTTCAGGTATTTGGGGAGCGAGAAGCCTTGGTTGAGCTTCTCGGCCACGACGATGTAGTTACCGCCGACAACACTCTCGAATCTAAAATTACCGTCACCGTCCGCAGTGTCGGTCGCTACCCATTGATAGCCGGGCAGTGAACGATGATCAAAAGTGAAATTCAGTGCGTAAGGAAAACCTATGCCGATATTATCATTTGTGACGGACCAAACTGATGCATCACTTGTCGGATCGGGATCGGGAGTTTTGTAGATACTCACGATAGCATTCGCCGCGCTGCCCTCAGCGGCAGTGACGCGCCCATAAACGCCGCTCTGTTTCTCTCCTTCGTTCTTGCAGGAACCGGCAAGAATGAGCACAAGGAGAAAGACAAATACTCTCAGCGTGACTTTTGTGAGACTCGTTGCCATTGTTTATGTCAGATAGACGATACCGGCTGTGGTGATTGCCCACATGGCAACATTAATCAAGGTGGCACGATCTTTAATCAGCAGCTTGGACGGATCACCGCCTTCGCCTTTGTTATAGATCAGGTAGAGATACCGGAACAGGCCATAGACGACAAAGGGCAGCGTCCAGAAGAGCGCGCGCGTGCCGTAGTGCCTGAAGGTGTCATCCGAAATGGTGTAGAGACTGTACGCGACCATCGTTGCCGCGCAGAGCGATGCGAGCATTTGGTCAATGAAGGTCAGGCTATAGGCCGCCAAACTGGGACGATGAATTGCGGCGCTTTCCCCCAGCAACGCAATTTCGTGCCGGCGTTTGGCAAGAGCAAGAAAAAGTGACAACAGAAAGGCGCAGAGAATCAACCAATAGGAAAGATAGACATCGGGTAGCATAGAACGAATTGCGGCAACACCGCCGACGGCCCGCAAGACGAACCCCATAGAGAGGAGGAGCACGTCGAGAATAACGGCGCGTTTCAAGCCTAATGAATAAGCGAGATTGACCGTCAGATAGATTGCAGCAACTGCGCCGAAGTAGAGATCGAGAAAGAAAGCCCAACCGATGCCGACACCTCCCAACAGCAAGGCCAAGACCGCAGCCATCGCGGGCGAAACGCGACCGGACGGAAGCGGGCGGGCTTTCTTTTTGGGATGTTCGCGGTCGGCAGAGAGATCAAGCAGATCGTTTAGTGCATAGACCGCCGACGAGAGCAAACAAAACGCAAAGAAGCCTTGCAAAGCCTGCAA
Source organism: uncultured Alphaproteobacteria bacterium (assembly GCA_964587105.1). Taxonomy (GTDB): domain Bacteria; phylum Electryoneota; class RPQS01; order RPQS01; family RPQS01; genus JABWCQ01. Next base: position 210,401 of record CAZPKG010000003.1, read on the forward strand.
AACGACTTCGGGTTTGTCCAGCACGACACGTGCAGGCGAGAACAACACCGCCGCGAAAATGATCAAGTTCTTGGACCACTGCGCGGGGCGCAGAAGTTCAACGATAGCGGCGAGGGAATTCACTAAGCTACGCTGTCTCCAACAATGTTCTGTTCGAGATCTCAGGGGGGGAATCGCGCAAAGCTCTTCCCCATCCGGAAATCCTATTACTTCTTAGATTGGCTACAGTCTGACGACGTTATCGCGTTTGCCCAATGCGACCGTCGCATTGCGCGCGTCAAAGACGAGCGGGCAATTGTCGGCGAGCATCTTGTAGTCGATCACTTTGTGATCAGTGCAGATTACAGCGACGTCGTATTTCTTCACGGCGGCGGCATTGAACGGCACAGACTTCATCAGGTGATTGGCTGTGGCGACTTGCGCGATGAACGGATCGTGATAGTCAACAGTGGCGCCGCGTTTCATCAGCAACTCGATGATATCAAGCGAAGGCGACTCGCGTGAATCATCGATGTCGCGCTTGTAGGCCACGCCCATGACGAGCGCCTTACAGCCTTTGACGGCCTTGCCTTGCTCATTCAGCGCATCAGCGACGCGCTGTGTGACGTAATCCGGCATCTTGGTGTTGATGTCATCGGCCAGTTCGATAAACCGCGCGCGGTATTTAAGCGTCTTGAGCTTCCACGACAGATAGATTGGATCGATTGGAATGCAATGTCCGCCGAGGCCCGGACCGGGATAGAACGGCATGAAACCAAACGGCTTGGTGGAAGCGGCGCGAATGACTTCCCACACGTCAACGCCAAGTATCTCGCACATGATGGCAAGTTCGTTGACTAAGCCGATGTTGATCGAGCGGAACGTATTCTCGAGCAGCTTGACCAATTCGGCGGCTTGCGTGCTTGACACGGGTACGATAGTCTCGATCACCATTCCATAGATCGACTTCGCGGCTTCGAGACATGCGGGCGTTGTACCGCCCATCACTTTCGGCGTATTGAACGTGCCATATTTCTCATTACCCGGATCAACACGCTCAGGCGAGAATGCAATGAACACATCCTGGCCAACTTTCAAACCAATCTCTTCAAACGCCGGAACCATCAGTTCATCGGTGGTGCCGGGATAGGTCGTGCTTTCAAGGACGATGAGTAGACCTGGGTGCGCGTACTTCAGAATCTCATCGCGGGCGGCGATGATGTAGGAGATATCCGGATCGCCTGTCTTGCGCAAGGGAGTCGGAACACAAATTGAAATTGTGTCAAGGTCACGAATGACAGAATAGTCGGTTGTAGCTTCAAGTTTTTTGGCTTTGACCAACGCGGCAAGTTCGTCATCATTAACATCAAGAATATAGTTCTCGCCGCGATTGATGCGATCAACTTTATCTTTGGTGATATCTATGCCGGTGACATGAATTCCCTTGGCAGCAAACTGGACGGCCAAAGGGAGACCTACATATCCCAGACCGACGACACCGACGCGCAGGGTGCCGTCCTGGGCCTTCTTTTTTAACTCGTTCAGAATCATAAAGTTCTTTTAGTCCTTCCCGAAAATCGGTGACTCTAAATATACGAACCAGTGGGCAAAAATGCAATGAAAACGGGGCCAGTAAGTGACCCCCACAAGAAGCTTTGCAATTGTTATACCGTTATTTACGTTTGATTGGTCTTACAATTAGTGTGAAAAATAATGGCCCACAATGCTCGGCAGTGGATGGCTTGGAACACGGGCAAGAATCACCTTCGCGAGGACTCGGGGCAGTCGGGGCGGGCAAAAAAAGGAACGGGCAGCCAGGGGCCGCCCGTTCGGAAAATTTCAGTAGGTCAGTATTATTGAATGCTGAGCAGATACACGCGGCCCATATTCTCGGCACCTTCTTGATCCCACCAACGTGCGCCAACGGCTAAGTCCATCGCGCCGTTGCCATCTAAATCCCCGAGAGAAGCGATGCTGTTGCCTGCGGCGTCAGCAATGTTCTCACCTGAGAACTGGTAGAAATCGGTCTCCCATCCACCGTAGTAGAACGAGACCACACCACGGCTTTGGTTGGCATTGGAAGCCTGAACGGCCCAATCGCCTTTGCCGTCTTTGTTCAGATCGCCAATCGAGAAGACCTTGTCACCGAAACGGGCCGCCTCGGTTGTGCCCACAAATGTGGCCGAGGGTGCATCAGCGAGATTGGCAGAGCCGTAATAGGCATACACCTTTCCGATTTGCCGTCCGCCGCTGGTGAACTGCGGGGCGCCGACAACCAGCTCGGCAATCTTGTCGCCATTCAAATCAGGGACAATCGCCGTGGACCAGCCAAACTGGTCTTGGAAGCTGGTTAGTTCGCCCTTGTAGAGCTTTGTGTGTTTGGTCGAGCTAATTCCCTTACCACCGGCAAAAACGTAAACAGCGCCGTTATACGTGGCCTCTGCGCCGTAATGGGGAGCGCCAATGACGAGATCCGCTTGGCCGTCGCCAGTAATGTCACCCGTAGATACCGTCGAACCAAACAGATCGTTCAGCGTGCCTTGCTTGTACTCAAGATCGGGTGTCTTCGCGACTCCGTTGGCATTGCCGAAATAGACATAGACACGGCCTGAGGTTGCCCCAGCTTTGGCTGAGTGCGGAGCGCCGACGACGAGATCGGCGAAGTTGTCGCCGTTAATGTCGTGCCCAAGGCTGATCGAGCGGCCAAAGGAGTCTTTTGCTTCGCCGGCAGTTACGACATGGGGTGAACTACCGAAGCCTGAACCGCCCATGTACAAATACACTTTTCCGGCAGGCTTGGCGCCGGTGCCCTGTCCGCCTTCGGCGGCAATTGCTAAGTCTGGCGTGCCGTCACCGTTGAAATCTCCAGTGGACATAGAACTACCAAACAGTTCGCCTTCGTCCTGACCTTTGATAGTAAGAACCGGATTTGACGCGAGCAGTCCGTCGTAGAACTGCACGGCTCCAGTAGCAACGGGACCGGCGTTCTCGCCCGTGTAGGAGACGGCATAGAGTGGACTGCCGCCCGTCCAAGCGTAAGCGCCTTCAACAGCGGAACCGAAGTAGGCTCGGACAGCGGGGCCGTCCAAAACGCGCAACAGATATTTAGCTGCGGCGTTTTTAGACTCAAGTTGAGCCAACGACAGCGCATACAGCGCGAGCAGCATAACTGCTGATACTAAAATATAGCCAATTCTCTTCATGGCGTTCTCAAATAGTTATTGAGCGGAAGCTCATGGAGTGAGTCGAGGAGTGGCGGATAGCTTCCGCAACACTCCTCGACAGCAAATCAAACGGAAATCAGATTACCGAATGCGAACGAGGTCGATACGGCGATTCTGATAGCGGCCCTGCTCGTTGGCATTGCTGGCAACGGGCTTGGAGGAACCATAACCCTTAGCCACCAAACGGCTGGGATCAACACCGCGCGAGATCAGGTAGTTGCGAACGGCGTCCGCACGAGCCTGTGAAAGCGGGTTGTTGATTGCATCCGAGCCGGTGTTATCGGTGTGGCCTTGAACTTCAAGCAGCTGAATTTCCGGATGCTCGTTGATCAACTTGGATGCACCGTCCAACACGCGGGCGAACTCATCGGTGATTTCAGCAGAACCCGTGGCAAAGTTGATACCCGGGAAGCTGACCACACCACCTGTCTCCATCCACACGTTTGCGATGGAATCCTTCACTTCTGGGCGCAGCAGTTCGAGGCTGAGCTTGAGTGACGGGTTGCCTTCGAAAATGTAACGATGGATGAATTCCTTCGGGCCGTCAGCCTTGCAGATCATTTCGTCTTCGTGATGCTTGCGCTTCAGCGAGCCCATCGCGCTACGAAGTTCGTTGCACTGCTGGAAGTAGAAGTTCACGGACAAGCGATGGTTCTGATTCAAGAACGCTTGCGGTTCTTCCACAAAGGCGTACTGAACACCAAAGCTCTTGAAGCCGAAACCAAAACCGGCGGTGAAGCCGCGATTGGCCTGTTCGGTTTCAACGAGGTCATTCATACCGGCGGCGAGATAGAAGCTGACGTTGTCATTGACGTGGAAGTCATAGGCACCACCAAGGTCAAGTGTCGCTTCTTCGTCTTTCACGGCGCTCACGTCACTGGTAAGGGTGACACCCTTCCACGGGTTGACGCCGAGACCAAGACGGGCTTCATAAGGCACCTTATCATCGCCGTATTCGCCGGCGAGGTCGCGCATCATGAAACCGATGGTCATTTCATCGTACGGACGGAACAGCAAGCCGGCATCGAAGCCGAAGCCCGTGTTGTCCGCCAAGTTTTCCTGAAGATACTTTGCACCGAGTCCGAGGGCGAAGCCGCCACCGAGGCCACGGGCATAGTTCACCTGGAAAGCATTGTTGGCAACATCAAAGTCGCCAGTTTTGGCACCCGACTCATCGTATTGACCAATCCCGGTGACACCGGAGTTGAGCCAAGACAGTCCGAAGGTTCCAAGCTTCTCGGCGCACAAAGACGCACCGATGTAGTTGTAGTTACGATCTGCTTCCAGACCACCCGTGTACATCATGGCCACTTCGAACTTGTGGAGCCAGTGAAGCGCAGCGGGGTTCCAGTAGGCGGCAGTCGCATCATTGGCAACGGCAGTTTGGGCCGTACCCATCGCCATCGCCCGCGCACCCACACCCATCCGCAGGAACGGTGCAGCGTAGTTTTGCGCGTTGGCGGCAGAGACGCAGAACAGCATCAGCATGCCCAGTCCCAGCGCCGTATTGCGAATTCGGGATGACATATCCCTTCCTCCTGTCCTATCGGCTATTCTCAAGTAAATCATATTCGGAATTGGAAAGCTTGCGGGTGGGGAAGGTTGCCCTTCCCCACCCATCAAGTTGTCGTTTAGTTCTGTTCCTTCTTGTACGCAACCTTGACGATGTTATTCACCGTCTTGCCGTCGCCACTGACCGTCACGTTGGCAAGGTACACACCGTTGGCGACTTCTTCGCCCTTATCGTTGGTACCGGCCCAAGTGATAGCCGTGTTGTTGTCAGCCAGCGTACCTTCGTACACGGTAGCTACGAAGCGACCCGAGAAGTCGTACATCTTGATCGAGACGTAAGCGCCGTTGCCTGAACCAGCTTCGATCGGCAGGACGAAGGTTGTGTAACCATCTTCCGGCGTAAACGGGTTCGGGTAGTTGTACGTTTCGCCACCGATTGCAATTGCCTTGTGACCAACACGGTTCAGCCATTCACCCGTGGCACGGTTGCCGGCAAGGTCGCTGACTTCCGCATGTAAGGTATAGTAGCCTGCTTCCAGACCCGCAAAGGCCAGGGTAGCGTAGCCGGTCAGGCCGTTGCCAGCGATGCTGACGTTCGACTCACCCGGAACAGCGGAACCATCATCAGCCGTCATCCAGATGCGGACGGAGGCAGGATCAAGGCCGACTGTGCCGACTTCAGCGAAGTCAACGCGGAAGGTCAACGGTTCAAGCACTGCGAGCGGATGATCATCATCAGACGTCGGCTGGACGTTCGTGAAGATCGGGGCCGCCACGTCAACAGTGTACAGTTGCGAGATCGGTGCCATCGGGGCGCCACTCGTGAAGTTACCGTTCAGCGTCACACGAATGCTGTTCAGACCGGTAAGGTCGAAGTTGGCGCAGTAGCTGGCCGTATCTGCATTGAAGGTTACAGGTGCATCCACAACGATCGGGGCGAAGACCAATTGGTCATCGACCAACATCGCGCCTTCCACAGTCATCGTCACGGTCGCGCGGTCAACCTGCTCGCAAGCCACGGTGGCTTCGAAGCAATGTGGCATCGCGGACACGTGGTACGGCTCATGGAAGCGGACATCAGCAAGGCATCCATCGAAGCTGACGACCTGGAAGCTCCAGATTTCGCTGCTGGTGTTGCAGACGTAGTCACAGACAGTCAGGACCACGCTGTATTGACCATCTTCGAGGTTACCCACCCAGTTAATGATACCGCCGCTGATCACCGAATTCGGCATCAGGTCGGTCCACTGACCGTTGTCTTGGTTCAGCAAGCGGTACTCGATACAATCGAGATCCACACCGCTGTTTCCGTCAAGGCTCGAGATACCGCGAGTCATTGCGTCACGCCATGCGCCAAGGTCCATCTTGGTCGTCGTGATCGTGGCGGCAGATTCGCCCTTCGAACCCTTCATATTGATTCCACCGATGAAGCCGGTCGTCGGAGTGATATTCTTATCCATCAGGATAGTAGCGTCACACGGCTTGCCAACTGCACTGGCGTCTTCGTCATCATAGAAGCGGGCGCTGATCGTGACCTGATTATCGCCGTTGACGACGCTGCTATCCAGCGGGGTCAGGACTTGGATAATCGGGGCCGTATCATCAACCACCCACGTTTGAACAAGTTCAGTTACAGCACCATACTGGTCACCGGCGGTGATGACGATGCGGATGTCGCTCGGGACGCCAAGGCCACCGAAGTCTCCGAAGGTCGCTTCACCAGTGATTTCGAAGGTCTGCTCAACGTTTCCGTTGTCGTATGCCGGCGAGATGTTCAGGTTGACGTTGGCAGTCAGGTCTTGCTCTTCGATGGTGCCGTTGTTATCGAACAGGCCAACGAAGTGGACGCTGATGTCACCGTTGCGAACGTTCGCGCCGTCATTTTCTTCAACAGTGGCTGCGAAGTACAGCGGGCGATCCGGATTCCAGAAGCCGTTGTACTGGCAGGTTGCGTCATCATTTGTCGTGAAGTGTACGACAGGTCCATTGCTCAGGACGCGGAATGTCCATGTCCAGGTGGCAAGGTTGCCGACACAGTCTTCAGCGTATGCATTAACCGTCCAGACACCCGCGACCGGATCAACCAACACGATCTTCGCGCTGGAACGTGTACGCTCGATGAAGTCGCCTTCTTCTTCATAACGGCGGACTTCGCCACGCGGCGGAACCAGGATGAAGTACGTACGGTTGGCAACGACGCCTGAACCGTTATCGTCAAGTGATCCTGCTTCTTCACGTTCGCTAAGGGTACCGGACTTCGATACGTCAGCAGTCTTGCCGCCCGTCGTGCTGTTGACCGTTGCACTGGACTTGCCAAGTGTCACGGTACCGCCGTCGTTGCTGAACAAGGCGCCGTCGCAATCGTCATTAAAGTGAACTTCAACCACCACGTTACCATCGTTCTGGACACTGTCACCGGTTGCCGGGAAGTGTGCAGATTCAACTGGCGCGCAACCGTCAGCCGTGTAGGTCATCGAGCTATGGTTGGTACCATCGTCGTCACCTTGCGTTGCAAAGATGTTACGCGTGGTCACGTCAACCGAGATAGCGGTCTGGCCATCCGGGAATGAAGCGGACAGGTTAAAGGTAACTTCGACTTCGTCTTGACCGTTCGGATCAATCGTAACCGGTCCGAGAAGGACGATACTATCCGGAACCGTTCTCACGACGTATTCGATACCGTTCGGGGCGATCGGGGCAGACTCAACCGTGCTGACCACGAAGGTGAACTCTTGCGGGTTCTCAACGCTGTACTCGGGGTTAAACCAAGTTGCGCAGTCACCCGGGTTGAACTCAACTGCCGGTCCCGGACAGTCAACGTGCCATGCCCATGTGATGGTCTGAGCGTCAGTCGTACCGATGTTACCCGCGTTATCCGGGACGTGCATCGTAATCTCGTGGTCACCCGGCGTGTAGAACACATCGGCTGCTTCACCTGAAGAGATACCACCGAAGTTGAACGTGAAGTCGTTCTGACCAGGCTGGTTGACAAAGAAGTTCAAGCCAGCGTTAGCCGTATCGGCGATGGTGAACGGCGTGCCGTCGATAACCCACTGGACACCATTCAGATCGATGCCGGAGGCTCCGTAGCAGCAGCGGCCCCAATCACTGATTGAACCTCGGATAGCAGGACGCTCACCGCAATTAAAGGTAGCCGTCTCGAAGTTGATCGGATCTTCGTCGTAACGATCTCTCCAGCCCCAATCCTGGGTCCAGAAGAAGTCGCCGTCGTTGTTCTCGCAATCGACTCCGTCTTCGTTAGCATTACCGTCATGATCATCGTCGATGGCAGCACCAACCGGTCCAACCGGGGTGATGACCGGCGGCACGATGTCAACCGTGTAGCGGTAGTCCTGAGTTTCTTCGTTGTAGTTACAAACGTTATTGTACACATGCCAGTGAGCACACATCGTGAGCGGGCAGCTGAGCGCTTCGCTGTAGTACGGATATTCATCATCGTACCAATCAGAGAAGATGGACTCAATCAAGCCGTCCCACTGAACAGTGACGGAGGCACGGTAACCGATCTGAACATCATTTTCCATGATGGGCTCGAAGTGCATAGCTTCAGCCGTGATTTCATGGACGTAGTCACTGTTTTCAACACCGCAGTTGGCCAGATCCAGATAGACGCTGATGGTGTCGATGCCGGATTCGCGGTCAATGAGATCAGCCCACAGCGTCACACTCACGTCACCGATGTAAGTCGGCTCTGCATGAGCAATCGGCGGGGTATTGTCAACATAGAACGGCGTGATGTTCGTCGGGCGGTCATCCACAAAGAACTGGATGGTATGATTACCCTGTGTCAGGCAACCGAACCACGGCGGGCAGCTGTAGTAATCCGGATTCAGCTGAACCGAATACATACCGCTTACATCGTCATAGTGAGTTGTGAACAGTTCGTCATAGTAGCAGTCTTCATAGCCTTCGATGTCTTCCATCTCGGCGACTTCACCGTCATTGACGATACGGATACCATCCAACCACACGTCCACGCGGTCCGGGGTCGGCGGATATTCACCTTCGCCGAGGACGACCCACCACATCGGGTTACAATCTACGACGGGCATGCCGTTGTAGTATGTCAGGTCTTCATAGAATACATCACAATCGCCACCGTTGTTCATACGGACGAACTCGTCAATCGGGCGAATCGTGGTGATGAACACACCGAAGCGCACGCGATCCGGGCAAATGTTGGTAACATCTGAGATGTCCCAATCCGGCGTCCACTGGAAGTCAACGATACCGTTTTCGAGGTCGCGGTCGTTGTAGGTGATACCCCACTCTTGCCACATACCTTCGTTTTGACCTGATTCGTCAGACGCATCCCAGTTCCAGTAGGCCACAACGACTTGCCATTCTTCCGCGTTTTCCGGAAGCAGGCTGTTATCGAAGCGCATACGGAAGGACGATGCCGGCTGCACGATATCAAGTTCGTCAAGATCATCAGACTGAACTTCTTCAACGTCTGAGATCAATGTGTAGTAGTACTGATACGCAGGTACCAGGCTGTGTGATTGCGACGCCAAGTACGGCTGGAACCACAAGGATCCGCGCCATCCGGTACCCCAAGCAGGAATGGTGACTTCGAGGACACCGTCTTCGCTGGCGAGGGTTCCGTTTGAACCGCCCTGGTAATTGGCTTCATGAATATCCATGAAGTAAGTCGTCATCTGGATGAAGGTGTTGTCACCCTGGGTCACCTTGTTGGAGGTGAACACGGTGATGCGACCATCTTCATCTTCAAGCTGGCACGGCAACGTATTCGACGGCATTTCACCGGCGTAATACGAGGAACCGGCTTCAGGTTCGATGCAGACAACACCAGCCTCGATGTAGCAGTTTTCGGTGTAGTCTTCCAAGGTCGTCAGGACCCACGGCTGTTCTTCACCGTTGCTCGGTACACGTACCCAGTCCGGCGCGAAGATTTGGGTTTCTTCGGTCACAGTCACATCCTGACGGCGCCAGATCGGCGGGCTCGGATCGACGTTTCCAGATTCATCCCAAGCAACTGCACGGAACCAGGCGTTGGCCGGATATTCACTGAACTCAAGCGTGACCTGCCAGAGGTGCCATGCCAACCAGTCGTTGCACTGATCCACACGCGAGCTGATAGCTTCGCTAAGCGGAATCCAGGTTTGACCTTGGTTGGTGGACACTTGGAACTGAACTTCAGACGTCCAATTCGGGTCGCAGTCGTCGGTCACAGCGTACAGGTAGTCGTTGCAGCCGAACTCGTTGTCATCATCGTAACCGACGATGCAAGCGCGCTGGTACTGCGAGTCTTCAACATAGATGGTAATGACATGCTCGCTGCAGTTACCGGCTTGATCCCATGCAATCACACGCAAGTAGTAGTTGCTGTTCGGATCAATGTTGGTAGTGGCAAGCTGGGCAGACCACAGCGGACCTTGCGAATCGCAGGAGATCAAGTCACCTTCTGATTCGGCGTCGGTCGTGCCGTAGAAGCACACTCTGTCAATATTGCTGTTTCCACCCTGACCAAAGACATCTTCAGCCGTTGCAACCATGTTGACGACTTCACCCCACGGGATGACCGTGTTGTCGGGCGTAAGGTCGCCATTCACGTTGGTGAACTGGACATCCGGCGGGCAGTTGTCAACGCGTACCGTATCCGCGAACAACACGTAAGCGAGGTTCGAGGTCGGGATTGCGTTATCGGACAGGACTGCGCGGAGGCTAATCGTTCCGCAACCGTCCCATTCCGTCGTAAAGTAGGTGTACACATCCCACGGGTAAACCCAGTTACCGGTCACACCGAGGTCACGATAAGCGTAACCGATGTTGTACCAGAATTCCGGATCGTTCGGAGATTCTGCCCACTTCCACTCGAACCAGACAGTGTCGAGACCGGCATCCGTCGTGGCGTTGTTGAAGTGTACCCAGATATCTTCGAGGTTGTCACCCGGTTCGGACACGAGTTCACAGTAGCCACCCAACAAGCCATGCGAGTTAGGCAGACGACCGTTCAGCGTGTACGGCAGGCTGTGGTCAATGATGATGTTACGGCAATCCGTGGCGCGGGTCACAAGTTCGCCACCGAGGTCGGCAGATCCGATTGCGCAGATCTGGCCCGGGCCTTCCGGCAACGTGGTGACATCCCAGTACGAACCTGAACCACCGCAGTTCGACCAATCGGTCTGACCAATCGTGCCCTGAACGGTCCGGATTTCAGTCGTGTCGCCAGTGTTGCTGACGAAGATGAAGCGGACATGGTCAAGGTACGGCTCGGACTCTGCGAAGAGACAGATTTCGGTACCGTTCACGTGCGGCGTGCCTTCAACGTCAAAGAAGTCGTTGATAGCGTAGATCGAAATGTTAGCTTCTTCATCAATCACCGGAGCGGTCCAGTCAATGATGTAGTTGCCTTGATCGTCGAACTGATCAGTCTGTTCACAGTAGTCAACTGCGACAGCGGCGAAGTCATAGTTCCAACCGACCACGAAGTCCGTCGGGACAGTCCAGTTGAAGCTGAACGGCCACGTGCGGTCTCCACCAACCTGCGTCCACGCATTCGGGTCGCCGTTGGTGTGGCGGTAGTAGAAGCGTACCTTACGCACAGTCATATTGTCCTGTGCTTCGATCTGGAAGGTCACTTCCGAACCGCGCTCGAGTTCTGTCAGCGGAGTATGGTTCGGGTCACTCGTACGCCAGACGGACACGATGTTCGCAACCGGCGCTTCGTTATCAACATTCACTTGCAGCAACGCATTCGGCGCGCCCGACTCACCAAGAGCCAGATTACCGTTCATGTTGCCGTAAGAATCTTCAGCAAAGGCTCCCAACCAGTACACACCGTTCAGGAGTTCAGTGTTCCAGTAACCTTCGGCCGGACCGAAGTCTTGCGGACCTTCACCTTCGACGCGCTCTATAACCGTCCACGGGCCGGCTGAGCCGACTTCGAGGAAGGCGAACGTGACGGCGACGACATCGCGATCATCGACCGTGGCATACAGTTCAATGTTGCCATGGAGGTAAATCATAGATGAGTCAGGCGTGCAATCCGGGGCCACTTCAAGGCTATGGGCCAACGGTGCGACGTGGTCAACGACACGGAAGCGCTTGACATAGCCTTGATCGATCAAGGACTGCCACTTTTCTTCCCACGTCGTGCCTGCACCGTAGTTCAGGAACTGTGTCCAAGTCAATTCGTTACCGGCTTGATCCGTGGTCAGGACTGCGACGTCGTACCAGACACCTGCTTCAGGTGACGGGCATTCGCCATTCCAGAAGTCCACATTGTTCTCACTGAACGGACCAGTCGAGTCGTCGCCGAGGTTGCACCAGCTCCACATTGCGAGCGGGTGATCGTCAGCGCGCTTGATGTACCAGATAGCGCCGTAGGCGTCGCCTGCTTCTTCGTCGGCGCAAGCACCGAGAGTCACGAGGTCGAAGCGTTCAAGGCTATCCGCAACTTGCGGTTCAGTCCAGTCAGCACAGGATTCAAGGTTGTCAATATTCACACCGTTCGGCCAGACAAAGACCTTCGCCATCGGCGCGATCACGTCAAGGGACACAGTGTAGGTTTGCATTTCTTCGAGGTTGCCGCACTCGTCTTCAGCCCATGTACGGACCTGGATATCGCCGGCCAAACCAGAGACGTCCCAGACCTGTGACCAGAAGACTTCATGGTCAATACCGCTCCACCACGGGGTGGGCTCATTGCCATTCCATTCGCACGGAATCTCGTCAGTTTCGTCAACGCCGATTTCAAACCACGTGGTGCCGTCGAGACTGTACTCGAAGTACACGCGCTGAATGTCACCGGGGTTCTCCGGCCAGTTGTCACCGATCATCGAGAAGGCATGGAGCCAGATGTCGTGCGCGTCGCCCAGTGCGCCGATGCTCACTGTACGAGTTTGCTGATCGACAATCCAGAGACCATCAACGCCTTGTTCACGATCTTCGTCGCACCACGGTTGTTCGCTGATACCAACCGACCACAGCATGGAGGACGGCGGGGTCGTATCGAAGATGTAGATGCTGATCGCGTGACCGGCGTCGTAGGCATCCATGACGCGCTCGACATCGAGGTCACCGTTGCCCCAACGATCTTGAACGATCGGGACCAAGTGCAGCGAATCGCCACAGGTGATACCAGTCAGGTCAAGTTCGACATAGTGCGGGTTGCACGGGCTCGGGATGTAACCAACCAACGTCCATGCATCAGCCTGGTTCGGGTGCCAGATGTTCTTGGCCCAAACTTGGACGATGTTGTTGGTCTGCGTCGAATCGTCAGGCGTCAAGCCGTCAGTCCAGTCAACCCAGAGGGTAGCCGGATTGTCGTCGCCGGAGTTAATTTCAAACCAAGTATTTTCAGGCGTGACAGGCTGACCATTGACCTGGGTGATGTCACCGACAGGTTCAGCTTGGTCAACGTGCACCCAGAATTCATCAAGCATTTCGGTCGGTTCGATCTGGCAGATGGCGTCATGCGCACGAGCCCAGACACGGTAGTAACCACTCGGGTACATTGCTGCACCTTCGTCGGTCGTGTCGGCGAGCCACCAGCTGATGCTCCAATTCGGATTCAGATGCGAATCAAAAGTCGGGTTCCACCAGAATGTGTCAACTGCAGTCTCGGACACACCTGCATCGTCGCTCTCAACATACAGCACCATGTACCATACGTCTTGTTCGTAATCAGGCAGGACACCTGAAACGACGACCTGTTGATCACCACCGATTTCAGTCGTACCGTCAAGGATTTCGTCCGTCAGAACGGCAGTTTGCTCTTCAACACAATCGTATCCAGTGTACTCAAGACGCTGAATATCGGTGTGTTCCGGAACTGTCGGGTAACAATCGATACAGACAAGGCTCGTTGATTCGTCACCACAATTGGTGGTCACGATCACGCTGTCTTCGTTGCCCTGGCAATCCGTGAAGTGAACGGTGAACGTGTAGCAACCATAGTCAAGGACAGGATACTGACCGCCTTCACCGTTTTCATAGCGGTGTTCGAGCCAGTAGTTGCAAAGGTCACCGCCGAAGTCAAAGTACCATTCATCGTCATCACCGCGAGTCATTGCTCCAAAGGTGTAGGCGTACTGGCTGTCTTCACGAATAGCAGTCAGCCAAACGTTATCTTCGTTGAACTCGCCTGACAACTGATCAGGATCGAAGGTCATCACGATAAACGCATTACCATCTTCGATGTCGAAGCGGCAACGGTCGCCACAAGCGGTTTCAACCGGCAAGGTGCCTTCCGCCAAGCCGTCACCAGTCGGCGGCAGTGCGTCAACATAGAGGACGACTGCGTCGGAGGTGTCATTGCCGTTGTAATCTTCGATGATCGCGCGGAGCCAGAAGATTTCCTGGTCACCGACGTCTTCGGGCTGCGGTTGGAACGACACACAAGCCGTGGTGTCACCATTCAAGCCATTGTTAATCGGATCGTAGATGGTCTCGATGTTACGCCATGCCGACGGGACACCACCGTTGACTTCAGCATACTGGAAGGTAATGGAAGCCAAACCGGTGTCAATATTCGTCGGGGCAAAGATGGCCTGGACGCAGTACGGATCGTCAGCATGGATGTAGTATGAAGAGTCAACTGTGCAGGACACTGCCGATTCTTCGTTCTCGTTAATGATGCTGAAGATTTCGATACGGGCGGCCGGCTGAATATCATTCAGGCGAATCGTCACGTAACAAACGTCGTTGTCACAGAGGTCGGTGTTGTTCACCGTGTCGATGGCGATCACGCGGAGCTGGTACCAACCTTCCGGATCATTACCGGTTTCTTGGAAGTAGCTCAGGAGGTCCCATGTGGCGGTTATCGTGTTACCAATGTGGCGAACCGTGTCGTTGCTGAGCGTATCCGCTTGGATGTTGGTCCAGCTTCCGATCGGGTTCAGCGTACGATACTGGAACACACCAAGAATTGACTGGTCGAAACCTGCGTAATCCTGGTTTGTCGCGACGATTTCAAGGTCACGGCTATCCGGAACGACGACGACATCATTGCCATCAACGCCCGGCTCTTCGCCGCCGACCAAGCTAATGCAGGCACGCGGTTCACTGACATCAACCCAGATGCTTTCGGCCACAGTGCAGTAGGTGTTACCGCAATGGTCGGTGACAATCGAACGGCTCCAGAACAGGGTGTTCTCTTCGCCGCGTCCGTCGCCGGCCTGAACGTCATAGGTTTCGTCAACGAGGCCGTCGCCGTCATTGTCGATATTATCGGTAATCGGGTTGATTGCGCCCCAGATGCCTGGCCACGCTTCAGTCCAACCCATATCATCGTTAGAGTAGATCGTGTCAACGTTGACCCAGCTTGAATCCGCGAACGGGTTGCTGGTCAGCGAAACTTGGTAGATAACCGCGCAGATATCCTCGACCACGAGGTCGTAGTCACCGTCAACCGGCTGAATGTCCGTGACGAAGTAAACGTCATCGGCATCGTCGCAACGGCCGCCGTTCAACCAGAAGTTGTCGAATTCGATATCGTGCGTGGCAACCGGTGCATCGTTATCCACGAAGAAGACGTGGAGCGAATCGCCAGGAGCCGGGTTCTCAATCACGTGATAGGCGATGCCGTCATACCAGGTCACAACCGTACGGAACTCGTGATGTCCATCACCAACAGTCTGGCTGTTGAAGTTGACCACGTATTCGCACAGACAGATGGTCGAGAAGGCGGCTTCTTGACCAAACGCTTCGTCAGTCTCGTCGATGTCGCAACGGTCGTAAGCGATCGGCTCTTGGTTATCCCAATCGATGTTACGCGGGTCATCAACCCAGCGGTCGACACCGTTGGCTTCCCAGAGATTGTTGTCATTTGCGTCGATTACGAACGAGTATTCGAAGCAGCTCTCATCGCCGTGGTTAAGGTTGATGTCAACTGTCCAGAAGCCGTTGCCATCATCCGTCATCGGGTAGAACGTTTCCTCATTCCAAACGTAAACGGCTACATCCGGGAACAGATCACGTTCGGCGTACCACGAGTAGATCGGGTTGCTGTGACGGTCATAATACCAGCCGGCCATACCCGGAACTTCCTTCTCGTCGAGCTGGAAGCGCACGGTTGCATTGCCCGGGTTGGTATCATAGTTGACGCCTGTCACAGGGTCAATCACCGGTTCCCACGAATCGCCGTCCCAGCGCTCGAACGCCACTTGGGTAATGTCACCAGAGAAGTAGCTCGGGTCGGACACATCATTAGCGGACAGCGGCACTGTATTGTGTGCACCGCAGACATCGGCGTACGGCGGGTAGCAGTAAACTACTTGCGGTTCGTTGACATTGACAACACGGACGACAAGGTCGATCTTCGTATAGTCATTTCCTTCAACGATGCCATCACAGTCTGTGTCACCTTCATTCAATGTGTCGTCAGCAAACGGCGCATAGACGTGATAGTTCACGACAACGGCGAAGTTGTAAACGCCCGGTTCGTAGCTATTGTCAAGATAGAGACCCATCTGGTACTGGCTGCCGTTGTTATCCGGCGGGTACTGGTCCCAAGCCTTGAAGTCATCGAAGTAGCTAAAGTCAACCAACGCGCCGTCGTCACACAAGCTCTGAAGATCGCCTTCCTCGTCAAGCTGCCAGAGTTCGATGTTGAACACATCAACGCTGTCATCATGGCAGTTGCGGATTGCGCTTGCATCGACCTGGAACAGAACCAAGGCTTCTGGATCATGTGAATCCGGATGCGTGGTACGGTTGTACAGGACTTCGATCGTATCTGTTTCAGAATCTTCCCAAGCCACAGGCTCGTTCACACGGACGCGATTTTCCGGGTCATTGACGTCATTGGTGACGTAGCTGACGTCGGTGATCGGCGTGTTCGGCGGGCAGAAGGTGTAGATGAAACATGCGTTTTGGTTGTAGCTATAGGGTTCCTGGTTGCCCGTGAGGTCTTCGACGATCGCGGCGAAGTCCCAACGCGAGTAAACCAAACCGTCAGCAGCGTCAGCCGAATCAAGGAAGGCGCGGACGCCCGGCCACACGACATAGACGCTATCCCACGTGCTTTCCAGAACCACTGCGCTGTCAGCGTTACGCGGCAGAGCCGGGTTCATGGTGTAGTCGTTCGGAACGTCAAACGTATCAGTGGTACCGTCAGCACGCCAGAACTTGAAGTACATCAGCCATTCGTCTTCGACATAGTCGGCAACATTGGCGACGAGCAACAAGGTGTCAATCGGGGTTTGGTAATTACATGTGGAGTACTTGTCACCGTCATAGATCGGTGTGGTCGGCTCGCTGTACTGCGGGAGACCCCACTGGAACCATGCATGGTTGAAGCACCACAGATGTGTACCGCTGGGCAATTCGTCACGGATTTCGATGGCGCTGCAGCAAATCTCAGCTCCACATTCGAGGTCGCGGTCGAGGTTGCAATCGCGGTTGGCGTCACCCTGCATGTTATTTTGTCCCCAGCCTTCGTTTTCGACGTCGTCGATAGCGTAGGCACGGAAGCGAACACTGTCCAGCGGGCTGTTGCCAAAGTTATTGAAGGTGACACCGAGTTCGTAATAGCCATTATAGTCTGGTTCGTCAACAAACCCGTAGTTCGAGCTTACATAGACGTCAGCACCCCAAGCTTCATTCCATTCATAGGCTGTTTCAAGGTTCTTCCAGTTGCCGAAACGATCTAAGAACTGGAACTGAACACCTGACAAGCCACAGCTTTGGTCAAGGCCGATATTATCTTCTGCATTGGCACGCAGATAGAAGTAAACGCCTTCACCAATAGTTTGAATTGAGGCAAACTGGTCGCCGCTGTAATCACCAATCCAGCATTCCGTAACCCGCGGAGCCGTGTTGTCCACGAAGACGCGAGTCATAATCGGGTCACTGTCAAACAGGCCTGCATCGTCATAGGCAACTGCGTACAGCCAGTAGTAGCCGGACAGTAAGTTGTCAGTATTCCACGCAGTCGAGTGATAGAAGGCCCAGCCATTCACGACACTGTCAGGCGAGTTGGTGCCACCAATAAATTGATGGATACCAAGACCCGGTACCGACAGAGAGTCAATAAAGAAGTAAGCAATTGAATCAACATCCGACATGATTGGCGCTGTGGACTGCACTGGCACCCAAGCGGACGTATCACAATGCATGTTCGTAACACACAGATCAGGCGTCGGGAAGCAAATCAAAGCCATCGGTGCAGTGGTATCACATTCGATACGGACAGTGACAACCGGCGTATTCAAAGCGTCAACGTTATCACAAACGTCGGCCGACAAGAAACGGAGGTTATACTGGTGGCTCGGCAAACCAGCCACGTTCCACATTGCGACGAAGTCTTCGGAACCCGGTTGACGATAGCTGACCGAATCTTGACCAGGAGTCATGATTGTCACCCAGCCGGCGGCCGGATTCGTGTTGCCCGGGGTATAATCGCCAGGAGCTTCGAAGTACTTGTACTGGAACATACCCTTGGCAAGGTCAAACCACTGATAGGTGGCCAGGCCGCCAATCGGACGTTCTTGGATAACAAGACCCCATCCACCGAGTTCATTTTCATAGCCGCATTCATTCGTGAGATGCAGTGTCCATGTACCCAGCGAGGATTCTCCATCGAACGCGCTCAGCGCATTCAACGGCCAGTATGCATCGTTGTCCACCATCTGCCACAAGTTATAGTATTCCATACCCATGAAGGCTTCATCGTCAAGCACGAAGGACGCTTCGGTGTATTCATACCAATCTTCGCCTTGATCGTCCATCACGGTAACAATAGTACCGCTCGGGCTTTCAAGTTCGATTCGGAGACAGCTCTGCATGTAGGCGTTCAAGTTCTCAATGACCAGGTTGACATCTTGAATTGTGAAGTCATCGTTCACATTGATCGTGACGTCAGTTGTCACTTCGTCAAACTGGGCATCAGTTTCCGTATCCTCGTAACTGAACACTGCGAATGCGGTATCGCCCGGCAGCGGATCATAGAGTCCACCTTGGAAGTCGAAGGCGCGCAACTCGACGAGCGAGTCGGTATCGACGTTCGGTTCAAAGCACTCAACGAGAGCACCTTGCGGCGTATCGTCACCATCGACTTCGCTGATGTAAGCCAGCGGTGCGATGTCGTCAGTAATGTGAACGGTAATTGTGTCAGCACAGTAGTTACCGAACTTATCCCAAGCGCGGACACGGAGGAACCACGTATTCAGACAGCTATCCGGATTAACCGGCGGCATGCCAAGCGTGTCTTCGCTATTCCACGTCAGGTTACGGATATTCCAGTATGCCGCATACGGCCATTCCGGATGTCCGTCTTCACTGTTGCTTCCGGCAACCCAGATATTCTGCGTCTGCCAGAGGGTGTAAGCATCAACGTTATCGTCGCGATTTGCATCGAACGCATAGTCGAATGCGACATATTCAAATACGCCCAGCGAATCGAACACGTTAGCACGCAATTCAACATAGTCCCACGAGGTGAGCAAGTCAGTCTGCGCGTTTAGCTGCCCAGGATGCGTCACGAAGAAGTCCTGGATATCCGGGCAGGTACGGTCAAGTGTAAAGTGCCAATTGTACTCACAGCTGTTGCCCATATTGTCGAGGGCGACCACAGTGATCGTGTACTCACCATCCGGGTGACCTTCCAGCGTGTTGCCCGTCGGGTCAACAAGCAGGACGGGACGTTGACTGTAAGCATAGCCGTCCGCTTCTTCGAAGACTTGGACGAATGCTACTTCAACACCATTCGGGTCAAACAGGGTGACAGTCGAGGTACCACCGGCATTCCAGTTTGAGCTATCCACGCCAGTTGCTGGGTCTGTGTCGACACCTGATCCCGGCTGGTTGTCATCCAAGATATTCGGATCATGGAGCATCACGATCAACGAGTCGAAGTCTTCGCCGATGAAGATACTGTCGTCAGCGGTGAAGTCATTCGGGCTCAGCTGGCCTGTAATAGCGCCGTTCCAGCACCAAGGCACCTGAAGCGTGTCAGTATCGGTGAAGTCAACAGCGGTGATTTCAATGCCTTCCGGACAGGTTTCATCTTCAAAGAAGGTCAGGGCAAAATCGCCGCAGGCAAGCGAATCGCGGTGGCCATAAATGTCGCTGATATACAGCTTGACATCATAACGGCCTTCACTGAAGTTGTCGGCGAACCAGAGGTAGTTAATCCAGACGCCTTCAACGTTCATTGAATCAACGTGACCAACTTGCGGGAACTCATTGATGCGCAGGTCGGCGGTGTAGAAATCGACACCTTCGCCCGTTTCGTCAATCAAGCCATCCGCGTCGTTGTCAATCGCGTCGCTTTGCAGAACGGTATCTTCAACAAACACGAAGAAGCGAGTCTGGTTCTGGTCTTCATGTGAGTACCAGTTCCAGTAGTTGCCGTCCGTGTTGTGCCAGATCTTGTAGAGGTTTTCCTTGGTAAGATCAGGCGAGACCTTTTCGTTGTTCCACAGGTCCATATTGAACATGTCAACGAAGTCAGTATCTGAACCGGCAACTGTATTCGAATCGCAAAGCAAAATCATGCCCGGATTCGGCTCGTTCCAGTTCTGGATCGTGAAGCTGATCACACTGTCAAGATCGGCGGCGTTGCAGAACTGTTCCGGCATGCCGCAGGACGTATCAGACAGATGGAGACCCCACCAATAACGGTTGGAAGCGATGTTCGTGTTGAACAAGTCGCCGCCGCCAAATTCGTCATAAAGCGGGATAATCCAGACGAGCGAGTCAATGTTATCGCCGTTTACATTGTAGAAGACAGTATCAACAAATTGCTGCGGGTCGTCAAGGAAGCCGGGGAAATTGATCCAAACGCCCGACCAGTCATAGACGGTGTCGCCAGGACTGACCACACAGTTATTGTCCATCAGGACAGAGACAAACAACACGCTGTCCCAATCGAGATTATAAACGGAATTTTGCAGCACAAGAACACTGTCGATACCGTTCAGGTCAGGATCACCCGGGAAGCCAGTTTCGATAGTGAAATCGCCCCAAGCAACCGAGGAGAGGTATTCTGCCGTGAACGACTCACCTGTGCCGTATTCAACGTCAAGATAGTAACCATGCGAACCGCCCAAGCCGGTTTGACGCTGGCCCTTTACAGGAACGGTAACGAGTTGACCGCAGTCAAGGGTTTCCGGATGCTTCACAATCCACTTAGCAACCAAGCGGGTCATGCCGTTGCAATCGGTCTCGATTGCCCAGTAGGTCGGAACATCTTCTGATGTATCCGGCACTGTACCATAGACAGGGGCACCACCGAAGAAGTCCGGCGTCGTCCACTGAGTCCAAGCATATGCGGCACCAAACTGTGACAGGTCGGCCATCATCGAGTCAATGCGCAGCGTATCTTCGAAGCCATTGAACACGCTGTCCATCCAGGCCCAGACGTAGATCCACTCACCGCTGTTTCCATCGAACCAGCCCGGCGCGCAGGAGTCAGCACCCATCACCCAAACGGAATCGACATCCGGTACCGTTGAATCGCAGCCGGAAGCTTCCCAGATATTGAAGTACGAGCCCATGTTGCAAGCCGGGTCAGTCACGTAGATCCAGAGAGAATCATACGTACCTTCAGCACCGACCAACCACGTAGAGCAAGATTCACATGCAGACAGCGTATCCCACGGGAGTGAAGTGGTGTCGCCTTCGATCAAGTAGGCAGGATCCGAAGGATTACCTACCCATGAACCTGGATACCAACCCCACCATGCGCGGTAGTTGTCACCACCAAGATGCTCGACGTAGTTTGCATAAACCGTGTCGTACCAGGACTTGGAGAGTGAATCACACTGGAATTGCGAGAAGTCTGCCCAAACATGTTCCGGCGAGCTAACGAGGTCATTCACATAGCCGTTAATGTCGGCATAGACATGAATATGATCGTCACCAGGAGTAATGTAGGCGCGAACAGAGTCATCACCAATCGTGTAAATGAAGTCAACGATCGGCGGCAATGAATCGTAGATAGCAATCGGCCACAGTACTGTGTCAATATTACCAGCAAGATCAGTCAGGGCAAAGTTGACAAAGATGGTGTCGCCATTATGATAGGTCTGGTTCAACGTGAACATTTGCGGATCGAAATCGGTATCGTCTTCGATGCAAGTTCCGTAGCCCCAGTAGTAACAAGCTGTGTCAGTCAGCGCGTCTGTGTTAGCGTCGATTGCCCAGAAATTCTGCATCCACGAGTAGTTCGTGTCAATGGTCGAAAGATCCGCCCACTGGAACTCTGGCAAACCAAGACTGGAGTCATGGTCAACGTCAAACAGACAAATACTGAAGGAAACATCTGACCAGTTGCTCAGGTAAGGCAGGCTTGTCGCCACAACGATACCTTCTTCTTCCGTGGCTTCGAGAGCCGCCAAGGCAGTATCACACTCGCAGTAGGCTTCCGACGTAAAGATCGCCGGCGGCACACAGTCACTGCAGAAGTTCAGCGTGTCTTGGAAGAACAACTCGCGGTCGTGGTGACCGATCATGTCGGTAGCGGCATGGAAGCGGAACCACGGCTCTTGCGAGGCAAGGCAGAAGAACTGTTCATCCGGAGTGAATGTCCAGTAAGCAAGAGCCTTAACTTCTTCCGGCGAACCAGTGTAGTAGGTAATTTCGAGCGACCAGTCGTTAAGGACACCAACGTCAACACCCACTTCGTCACGGATCACAAGCGTCCACGTGCCATTTGGGTCTTCATTGTCGAAGTCGTTCAATTGACCGTCAGGCTGGAAATCCCCGGTAAACGGAGCGGAACCTGACGAAATCGGGTCAAGAGCTTCGTCATCAAAGACTGTGTTCACAAAGTCATCGTCCGAACCACCTTGGTAGTTCGACAGCGAAACCTCAGTGCCCGATGGGCTTATGAGCACAATATGGAGATCAGCATCATAGGTGTGCTGAAGGTCAATGATTGTTACGTTAACATCCTGAATCAGACCTGCATCTGGGTCGTTGATGATAACTTCAGCCGTATCCAAATCGTTAATCGCGACAGGCGCGCCGACATACGGATAGACTTCGGTTGCCAAACCAACGATCACAACGCTGTCAGCCTTCACATTGTCCATCAGAGGATTCTGAAGCAGAACTGACAGGTCGGCATACATCTGAGTGGTATCCATACCAACGCCGATACCGTTCGGGCAGTCAATGCCATTGTCAGTTACGCAACCGACAAGGGTGAAGCGGTTTTCAGGATCATAGCACGAGCCGTCGAGATCCATCTGATCAACCACCGCGCCAAGACTATCCCAGAGGAACCAGTTGGTCCACATGGGCTCATTCACGTCAACCTGGACGCACGAATCAAACAACATGGCACTTGCGACACCTTCCCAACTCACGAAGCGAATCGTAAAGTCGAGGAAAGAACCGTCGCACCAGATAGTTGCCAGATCAGACGAGTCGGCACGCAGAGTCCAGAAGTAGTCACGGGCCCAACCAAGGCTGTCGCCGCCCGTTCCAACATAGATGTACCATGCACCAACGCTGTCCGGGACAATCCACGGATTCGGGTCATCGGTAATGCGCTGGAAGTCACCTTCCACCACGCGCAACGAGTCGGCATGAACGCCAGGTACGCAGTCGTGGATTTCGCACGTTTCGATGATCGTAGCGGCAACCGTGATATTGGTATCTTCCGGCGCAATCCAGCCAAGAATATTGTCCGGACCAAAGACGTCCGGGCAACCATCAGCCCACGGATCACACGGAATCAAGTTGACACAGAAAGTCGTGTCTTCAAAGCTGTCAAATTCAAAGGCATCACTGAAAGGTGGTTCGTTGTAGCGACCCGGGTTAGCACCCTGATCCCACGCGCCACGAACCACGAAGCAGGCGTTATAGATGAACGTGTCAGCGGGCATATTATAGATACGGCCACGCAGGGTGTATTCCCATTCATCAACGTCAATGCTCTCGGGTGCAACTGAAATGAGTTCAAGCTGAATCCAATCGCCAGGCGCTGCGCCGTTATCAATCAACTGACCCGAGGTGCTATCCACCAACGAAATCTGCCAATTTCCTGTTAACAGCCAATGGCCATACACACCATCATAATCCGAGCCATCCGTATTCGGATATGCATTCGGATCATAGTGGACCTGCTCATCTGCATGAACAACGATTTCGAATGTGTCACCTTCCGCATAACGGAAGCCGCAATCGCCATCCCAACCAATGTTGTCCACCGTGGCAGTGCTGTGGGTAATTGGGTCAACCGCTCCCGGCGCGATTCCTGTCCATTCGACAAACTCCGGATTGTCATTGTCAACATCCAAAGAGGCAAAGGTCGTATCGCAGATCAGGAAGTACATCGTGTCAACCGAAATCGAGTCAATCACCGAATCACCGTCAACGGTCCAAGCAGACACGATGATGGTATCTTGACCGGTGATCGGCACAAGCATTTGGCTATCAGTACCGGCATTGATGAACCATGTGCCGTTCCACTGATAGCGGAACTCGGCCAAACCACCAATGTGCTCATCAAGTTCCAGGCGACCATCATAAATGGTATTGTTGTCCGGGTCTTCGCACGGCGGAGCGCCATCAAGGTTGGTGCAAGCAGGAATAAACAGCGGCTTGCGGATCTGACGACTACGATTCTCGACCGTATTCGGGTTGCGGAACTCGAGCACAAGAGTATCGTGGTAGGTAGTATCCGGTCCAACAATATCCCAATTGGTAATTGAAAGCGTATCGAGCAGGATGCGAACAAAGATCGAGTCATGACGCTGGTCATGAGCCGGGTTTGTGATAGCATCATACGCGCCGCTTGAGTCAACCGAACCGGGCGACATGGCATTCCACTCCGGCATCGGGCCAAAGTCATCAAAGCCTGCAAACAAGCTATTGATGCTGTCACCCAAGTCAATCACGCCAGCCGGGAAGATTGTGTCAGGATCGTAGAAGTAGAACTCAATCGGTCCTACAATGCGCGGGCAACGGCTTTCGCCCAACAGAGCGATAATGCACGTGCCGTCGAGTGTATCGGCTTGACTGTAGTTGCCGTCAGAGTCAAACGCCTTTACATTAATGATACCGTAGTCGGACGGATCCAAACAATCCGGGTCGTACTCTCCGATGCGATAGTCATTTGCGTTGACATTTGCAGTGTCAATCATGCCAAGCTCAACCAACATACATGCTGACCAACGCTTGAACGTGGCACCATCCGTGGAATATGGGGTGGTCACCAAGACCGAATCAAACGAACCGGCAATGCTGTCGGCATTCAGAATACACGAGAAGTCAAACAGGACGCTCTGAGCGCTGGTATCCGTTTGGATCCAGACACACAGGGATTCACCCGCGAAGAAGTTCAGATTGCAGTCAAGATTTTCATTGACGATTGCAATGGAGTCAATTTCCGGTCCAAGTCCGTTCAACCAAATGCACATTTGGTCGCCACGATAAACGTTGCCGGCATTGTCCTGAAGCTCAAGGGTCAAACAATAGAGACCGTCCGGCAGCGGGTCGCCACCAGGGCCTTCCTTGCCCCACTCAAAGGATATCGTGTCTGTGTTGATATCATTAAAGAAGAACTGAAGCGGCTCACAAACGCGGGTAAAGCTGCCGTCGAGGCCGTCCGTATGATCATAATAGATGACGGAGTCGGCGCCAAACGGCCACGCACCTTGCGTGTAAATCGAGTCAAGGCGAATCGTGTAGCAAAGGTCTTCAGCTAAACAAGTGTCCAACAAGCCCTGCGTAAAGAAGCGGCGGGCCTTAAACTGCAGCCACGGGTTGTCATCACCGTCGACCCAAAGATACGGATCGTTGATCGAACCATAATCCGGACCAAGACCAAGAGCCGGGCCATTGAGCGTGTCAAGGTCCAAGGCGATGGTGGTGGTCGGGAAGCAGGAGTCAACAACCGCGTACAAGGCGTTCAACTGAGTGTAGCCATCGAGAATGCTCGTAATACCATCATGGTCTGAACCGAGTACGGCGTTACAACCGCCGGCGTCCATATAGCGACCTTCGGTGATACCGACCAGCATACCCCACGGGCAGAAATCAGACAGGAAATCAAAATCGGGATCCAGGCTGTCAGGGCCGTCCTTACCATACCATGTAAAGCAGGCATCTTCCTCAAGCGAAGGCACCACCGGATTACGCCATTCCCAATTGATGGAGTCAGGCGCACCGGTCGGGGTATAGTAGTCAAGCCAGGAAATGATGGCGCCGGTCGGCGTGTCATCATCATCATCAGGAATTTGACGAACATCAAAACCGATCAAGTAAACCTTGGTCAGAACATCGATGTAGTTCGTCACATCATAGTTGCTTGTATCGACACCACTGAGGTACCAACGGATTGAATCCGGACTCAGGTTGGTATAATAGGTAGCAAGTGCGCTATCATAAGGCGAGAAGCGCTGATTGCAATAGTTGTCAACACCATCGTATGACCAATAGATGTCTGAACCAGGCAGTTCGGGCGCTTGGTTGTCCAAGCAAGCATCGCAACCTTCGATCGCGATATCCGGGTCGGCATCTGGAACTTCATAACCCCAAGCAATCGAGTTTGACGGGTTACCGGCATCGTCAATTGATTGAACATAAATGGAGTCGCCGGCAGCGGCGGCTTCGAATATACAGATTTCAAGCGAGTCCCAACCAAGCTGGTCGATTGGCACGTCAACCCAAATCAGGTTATTGGCGTTACCCGGATTGGCTCCAGCACCAAATCGAGCCGAAACCCAAAGGCTATCCACTCCGATCATTCCGAAGTCGGCGTAGTTCTGCGGGAACGTGTCGCCAGGCTGAACCACCAAACCAAAGTTCACACCCAACCATTCAACGTCGTCGTTTGGAGCGCGCTGATCGCAATCGACACGATCCGGAACGTAGCTGTAGGTAAGATCAACCGAGTCGCCGTCGCAGTTAATCGGGAATTTGCCCTGTGCTGCCTGCGTCGTACTCAGGAAGATTCGGAGCATATCGTTGCAACCGGCAATCGTGTCGTTGTCCATGTAGTTATTGTTAATAACCTGACAGGAGTCAACACAGTAGATATCAATAACCGGCGGCAAGTTGTCGATCGGGCGAACACAGAAGAACGTGTCGATAGCAAATGCGGCAGGATCGGCAAGTACATCTGCCCAATCTTCACCGCCCGCATCATCCCATTCAAAGCGAATAAGGAAGATGGTGTCCGAAGCACAGCCGTCGAATTCATTTTCCATGAAGCAGGGCTGAACTTCGATAGTGTCTTGCGTACCGCGCCAGTCCACCGCACCTTCGCATGTCACGCCGCCGACGTCCCAAACAAGGGTGTCACCAGCGGCAAGCGAGTCCATAGTAACGGCAAGTGCGCTATCCAGCCACATCGAGTCACCAATTGCGGCAATACCGTCGAACTGAATACCACCGTACTCAGCAAACTGAATAAAGGCGCAGCCCGAATTAATCGAGCAGGGCGCGGCAATGGTGTAACCTGCGTCGGCGCAGTGCGTGGCCTGTCCACCGGGGGGTGGCGTGTTTGCGAAGCCGAACCAGGTAATACCGAACTGCAACGGCGTGCCTGCGGCAACAGCAACACCTTCCGGATGGAAGGTAAGCGTCGCAACGATCAAGCAGCTGTCGGGATCGGAACCTGGGGCGCCATCAAGACCCGTATTGTCCGTCTTGATGTACGACATTTCGTAGAGCGAAGTCGTCAAACCTGACGGGCAATTGATGATGATCGTCGGATAGAGTGCCGGAATCAGCACACCGAGATCAGGATTCGGATCGAGACCTACGTCCACCGAATCGCAATAGGGGTCAAAATACGCTGCCCGCGCAGTCAACGTCAAGACGTCGCCGAGTTCATCGACGATGCCATTTGGCGTCGTGGCGGGATCTTCAACACAAACGGCATTGATCAGCGATTCAACGTTGATTTGTGCATTGGCAACTTGCGGAAGCACCAGTGCAGCCATCAGGCTGATCGAAGTCATTAGCCACACAAAAAGAGTCTTGGACCTCATTCTGTGGTTCTCCTGAATATGGGAAATCATCTTAGTCCGAATGTAAGGGGCTGCGTCGGATACGCATGCCGAATGCCCACTCGACGGGCTGTTCACCCTGTGGGCACTGTGGATAACTTGCGTGGTCATGAACTGATTGTTCAATTCTGAAGGGTTACTAGAATCTGGCATGAACGCATCCGTATTTAATCAACCCAGCTTGAGGAAAAAAACACAAGCTTCCATTTCGCGGTGCCTCGCGGCGACCGTTTTGGGAAGTTTTGGTTTTTGGGGGTATGCTGGAATTCAAGAACTTACTAACGGGGGTCTGACCTAAGTTCAAAAAAGTTCTATACTGGTCAAAGTTCCCCAAATATAGTCAATCGGAATCAACTTGTCAAGGAAAATGTTTTGCCTATTTTTAACATTCTCAACCCTCGGCAAAACGAAAGTCTATAATCCTCAGTGGGTTCGCTATCGACAGAGACCCTCAGGGGCTACGAACTGTCTATCTCAATGTTTCTTATAGAGCTTATAGCAACTGCAAGGGCGAGCCTATGGCCCAAGCCGTGGCAAAATGCAAGCCAATTAGCAAGGCGTTGCGGTGGAGGCCAAGATCATTGAGCGGACGATTTTTGAGGAAACTACTGAGGATACATGACTTGAGTCGTAATCGGGGGATAGCTCGACGACATCCCAGCCCACCCATTGTGAACCAGAAAGTGCCATAATCCAGCTTTGCAACGTGGCAAAACTGACCCCCCCGGGTTCCGGGGTGCCTGTTCCTGGAAGTATAGATGGATCAAGCACATCCAAATCTAACGTCACATAAACAGGCCGGTTAGCAATCCATGCACTCAGAACTGACGGTGAAACGGTGTCTGGACGGTAAGTTCCAAATTTCTTAGCTATTTCGAACTCCTCCCGTGGTCCAGACCTTGGCCCAATCTGCAAAATCCGTGACGGATCAACAAACTCCATGATCCGGCGCATAACCGTAGCGTGCGAGAGCTTGGTCCCAAGGTAGTCATCTCGCAGGTCAAGATGCGCGTCAAACTGCACCAAAACGAGGTCAGGATGGCGCTGAAACGCAGCTTTGACCAACGGCAGGCTGACCAGATGCTCCCCCCCTAACCCCGCCGGTAAGACCCCCTTGTTATAGAGTTCGCCAGCGGCTTGTTCAATGAGTTGGAGGCTTTCTAACTTATCCCCGGGAGGCAAAATGAGGTCGCCGAGGTCTGCAAAATGCACGTCTTCAAGGTCTCGATCGGCAACCGGACAGTAAGTTTCAATACCGTCCGACACGTTCCTAATTGCCGCAGGACCAAATCTCGTACCTGGTCGAAACGAGCATGTTCCGTCATACGGCATTCCAAACAACGCCAAACGAGCGCCCTCGAGAGACTCTCGCGCACCCATGTAAACCTGAGTTCGGGTTGTCGGAATATTGAAGGGAGTGGATCCTATCAGAAAAGAAGACGAGACGTCAAACGACGCCTAATTCACGGGCGAGAAACGCAGGCACAGCGAACGCGGCGTCGTGCACAGCAGGTGTATAATATTTAGAATTCTGCGTGATCTCTTGCATACGCTCTATCCGCGCGGACTCAAGCGGATGCACTTTATCAGAGGCAAAAAAGAAACTCCACCAACCATACGGGTAGGTTGGAATCACTGCTCCATACCAATGAGCTTGCGAGAAATTCTGGAGGAGTACATCACGAATATTTCGCAGTCTGGAATCGGGATCCCACGGACTATGCGATTGAGTCACGAGCACTCCGCCCTCGCGCAACGCGCCCTTGGTGAGCGCGAAATACTCTTGTGTGAAGAGCACTTCTCCGGGACCGATTGGATCGGTTGAATCGGAGAGAATTATATCGAATTCTCCCTGGTGATTCTTGAGGTATTCAAAGCCGTCACCGACCTGAATATCTACTCGTGGATCATCAAGTTTAGAAGTATGGTCCGGAAAATATTTGCGGCACACATCGATCACATCGCCGTCAATCTCGGCCAACACAACACGCTCGACACCGGGATGCCTAAGCACCTCACGAACCGTGCCGCCATCTCCCCCACCGACCACGCAAACGCTCTTGGGAGCCGGATGCGAAACCATTGCGGGGTGGGTCAGCATTTCGTGATAGACAAACTCATCCTTCTCGGTGGTCATCATGCAGCCATCGAGAACAAGGGTCTTGCCCCACCGCTCGGTCTCCACGATTTCGACAAGCTGGTATTTAGACTGTTTGGAGTACAACACTCCGCCAGCCTTCCAGCCGCCACGAATCGGCCCGTATGTTTCAGTTAACCAGAGTTCCATAAGTCACTTAGGGGAGACAGAAGATACTGAACAGCTCTCAGAATCTCAACACCCTTCAGCGGGTCTGAGTCTGTAAAATAAAGGAGTTACGACTTTTTGCAAAAGAAATCGGCCTCCTAACAATAGGAGGCCGATAGTTTAACATTGAATTACTCTATGCCCAGAGGACGACACCGGCAAACGCGGCTCCGATTCGCTCCACTTTTCCAGAAACAACCGCGACTTTCATTTCGGCCAATTTCCAACCGCGGACTCGAAATGCTGATTCCACTTTGGCCATCACAATTGACTTACACTCGGCTTCCGAACCGTGCATGTGATGCTCCATGATAACACCCGGAAGAGTGGGATCATCCGTAACACCAAGCGCAACACCGGCACTGACGGTTTCACCGGGAATCGAACTGGCTTCTTCAGCATAGGCCACCGGCACCAATGCTCCATAGGGCAACTTCACGGGAGCGATTTCCTGACAGGACGGAGGCAGTATCGAACTCATTCGCACGAGGTTCGTGTTTCCAACACCTGCCGCCAGCAATGCGTTGTCGAACGCATTGAGTTCCGTATCACCTTCGGCAAATCCTTTGACAAGAAAATACTTGTCGGGAGTCTTTATGATCATTTACGCTACCGCAGCCGTCACGGTCTGCGCGGCCTTATGCGAATCGAATCGGAGGCCGTGCGAGTTCATGATTCCGCGCTTCATTTCCATGGCAGTGAATTCATCCGCCTCGAGCGCCTGCTTCAGATGCTCGAAAGCCACAGCAGGATCGACTTCATCGCCACAGGTAAACAGATCTACTGCGGCATAGCCGAACTCCGGCCACGTGTGAATCGCAAGATGCGATTCAGCAATGATGATCGCACCCGACACACCGTATGGGTTGAACAGGTGAAAGGCCTCGGTCACGATGGTCGCGCCCGCCTTTAGTGCAGCCTCACGCATGGCGCGCTTGACTGCGGCGACGTCGTTGAGGATTTCAGGATTACACTTGTGGTAATCGACCACAATTTGTTGTCCCAAAGACTTCAATTTAGGTTCTCCTACCCAAAAAGAGGTGAACGGCAAAAACCCAACGCGACTTAAAAAGTGGGCGGCGTTGTTACCCAAATAAATTCAGCGGTACGTTTTCCGGCATTACGAATGAAGTGTTCGCGTTCACCGGAGAAGTAGAAACTGGAACCGGCCTGAGCTGAGAAGCTGTCATTACCGAAGACCAATTGAATCGTGCCAGAAAGGACGAACCCGAATGCTTCGCCTTGATATGGCTTGATCGGGTAGGTCTGTTGGTCGGCTTCGAGGGTGACGAGCGCGGCCTCCATTTCGCGGTCCGCCCCACCGGGAATCAGGAGTTCGAATTTCTCGGCTCCGGTCTCGGTCAGCGAAATCCGCTCCATTTTGGCAAACACAACCTGGTCAGGTTGCGTTTCTTTGAAGAAGTCGGCGACTTTGACATCGAGAACCTTGAGGATCCCGAGGAGACTGTCCACCGAAATGCTGGTCTGATCGCGTTCGAGTTGGGAGATAAATCCCTTGGTCAGATCGGCGCGTTCCGCCAGCTCTTCTTGGGTCAGGTTCCGGGCCAGTCGGAGATTCCTGAGACGTGCTCCGATTTCCACCGGTCTGTATTCCAAGTATATTAAACTTCTTGTTCAATAAAGTGAAGCGGAAATATACAGAGAAAAGGGGGTCAAGTCAAGACCCCCGCATTCCAGCCAACCTTCTAACCTACTGGCTTTCCAACGCCTAATCGAAAAAGCCCCCCATCCGAAAGTTTAATAAATATGCACTCTTAGGACAATTAACGAGACTTTCAGAGGGGCGCGAATGCTAACAATCGGCTTCTTTCTCCCTAGCAGACTCCAAAATTTTTCAGGACTTACGCCTCTTTTTCGGGCGTTTCTTCCTCATCATTAGAGATAATGCTAATCTCACGTCTCCACGGGTCGGGTCGCTTGGGTTCAAGCAGACCCAGTCTGCCAGCTTCGATACGGTCAAGCTGAACTTTCATGTGAATTGAATCGCCAACGGCTTCCGTGCTCTGGATTTCCCCAACTCGGTAGAGTTCCTGCCAGAGCTTTCCGTTGGCCGGATCAAGCTGAATTTCGAGCACGACTTTGTCCTGCTCCATGACATGCCGCATTCGCTCGCGCAGCGTTTCGATCCCTGTTCCTTTGACAGCGCTAATTAAAACCGCTTCAGGCTTGGTCTCTTTCACCCATTTGAGAACCGACGGATCATCGAGTGCATCCATCTTGTTAAAAACTTCTATGACGGGTACGTCAGAAAGTCCCATCTCGTTCAGAATATTCTCAACCGTTTCCATTTGCTCACGGTAGGTCGGTGAGGCAATGTCAATCACATGAACGATACAGTCGGCTTCGGAAATCTCGGCCAACGTCGAGCGGAAGCTGGCCACGAGACCGTGCGGGAGCTTCCGGATAAATCCGACCGTGTCCGAGAGCACTGCCTTAATTCCCTGACCGAGCGGGAGGTTTCGAGTGGTCGAATCAAGCGTGGCAAAGAGGAGGTTTTCTTCATAGACCCCGGCCTGCGTGAGCACATTCATTAGAGTAGATTTGCCCACGTTCGTATAGCCTGCCAGAGAGAAGCGGAACACGTCGGCTCGCTTTGCGCGTTGAGTCCGGTGCTGTTTCTCGATCATGGCCAGATCTTCTTCGAGCTTGCGAATCTTGGCCCGGATAATCCGGCGGTCGGTCTCGATCTGAGTTTCGCCAGGGCCGCGCATACCGATACCACCCTGCTGGCGCTCAAGGTGCGTCCATGCACCGGTGAGTCGCGGCAGCATATAGTTAAGCTGGGCCAACTCGACTTGAGTTCGAGCTTCACGAGATTGCGCGCGTTTGGCAAAGATGTCCAAAATGAGACCAGAGCGATCAACGAGCCTTGTCTTGAGGATCCGTTCGAGGTTACGAGCTTGCGCCGGAGCCGGGTCTTCGTCGAAGACAACTAAGTCTGCTTTGGATTCCGCCACCAGCACAGCCAACTCGTTGGCCTTACCTTTCCCTACATATAGAGCAGGGTCGTATTGCCGCATCTTGACCAACTCGCGCTCGACGATCTCCGCTCCGGCGGTTTCGGCAAGCATGGCAAGCTCGTCCAAATGTTCGAGCGCCGCCGTCATATTCTCACCCGGTCTGCAAATACCAACGAGCAAGGCCCGCTCTTTCTTGGGAGTGAGATCGTTGTCCCCTCCCGCCTTAGACTCGTCCTCAATTTTGAGACGGTCGAAACCGAGCGAGCGTGCGCGGTCATCTCCGATTTTGCTTCTGGGTGGACTCATGCTCGCACCCCCTCGCGTTCCTTCGCTTTGTCCCACAGCCTGTCCATCTTTTCAAGCCCGGCTTCGTGAAGCGGAATCCCCTCATCCTGCAAATCCAACTCAATCTGGCCGAAGCGGTCGGTGAATTTCTGAATTGAAGTGCGGAGGGCTTCTTCGGGATGAATATTCAGTTTCCGGCCCAGATTCACCATTGTGAATAGAAGGTCGCCAAACTCGGCTTCAATCTTCTCGCGGTTGCCTCCGGCTAATTCGGCCTTCAGTTCTTGAATCTCTTCGGTCAACTTCGCCCAGACTGGCGCATCTGACGGCCAGTCGAATCCGACCGCCGCAGCTTTCTCCTGGACCCGGTAGGCTCGATTCAATGCAGGTTGGTTTTTGGGCACACCAGAGAGGAGTTGTGGTTTGTGATCTTCCTTGAGCTTGATCTTCTCCCACTGTTTGTTGACGTCATCGGTAGAATTCACGACGGCATCGCCAAACACATGCGGATGGCGGCGAATCAGTTTCTCATTGATTTCATGCAACACATCGGCGGAGTTGAATAGATTCTCTTCCTCGGCGAGCCTTGAGTGAAACACGATGTGTAATAGCAGGTCACCCAGCTCTTTCTTAAGCTCGGCGTAGGCCTTGCGGTCAATTGAGTCGAGGACCTCGTAGGTCTCTTCAATGAGGTAGGGGCGCAACGATTCGTGCGTTTGCTCACGATCCCACGGACAGCCGTCGGGCGAGCGGAGTTTCGCCATAATATGCACAAGCCGCGCGAACTCGGCGGCGGCTTGGTCGGTCAAGGCAGTATTTTCAAAAGTCTGTTTCAAATTGTCTTCTACAAATAGTTCAATAGCGCCATCAATCGTCGGCCTTGATCCTGCGAGTCGCTTTCGACGAGAAGATTATACATGTCCATTGTATTGGGATGTGCCAGCGCGACTTTCATCTCGGCACGGGCCTCTTTGACCAAGGCCGCAATGTAAAGTTCGGGATTCAGCGATAAATCTAACAACAAATCAAATTCTTTTGAGCGGATGTGTTTCAACGTGTCGGCATCAGGCAAGCCCAGCCGTGTGGCCTCGCTCGGATCGTAGCTCATGATACTACATGATTCGTTAATAATCAGCCAGCTGCGGAAATTATCGCGCACCCAGATTGTAGTTTGAGCGTAAGCCAGTCGAATTAAAATATCCGGCAGAATCGTGCGCACAATATCAAAGTCATCAAAATTGGCCGGGAGAATAATACACACCGACTTCGCATGTTTGGCGGCGCTGGGCAGACCCACACGACCGTTCGCGTGCTCGCCTTTGCGCCACGACAAAATCTTCCAACCCAATCGTTCCTTAATGGTCATCGTTCTTATTGGTTATGGCTTCGCGGCGAATAATGCGGATGCGGCCAATGCGATGGCGGCGCACCTCTTCCACCACAAATTCATAGTTGTGGAATTCGACGCGGGTTTGCAGTTCGGGGAAATCACCTAACTCGGCGAGAATAAATCCGCCAAGTGTGTCAAAATCGTCATCAATCGGGATAACGTCTTCGCCAAGTACGTCGTTAACCGCTTCAACGTCCAACTTAGCATCAACCAGAACGGTGTGCTCGTCTATGCGCGTCCAGAGTGTGCGCTCAGCATCGTGCTCATCTTGAATTTCGCCGACGATCTCTTCAATTACGTCCTCAAGCGTCACAAGCCCGGCGGTGCCGCCGTATTCGTCAACCGCAATAGACATGTGGACGCGCTGTTCTTGAAACTGTTTCAGCAGTTCATCAATCGTTTTGGCTTCGGGCACGAAGTGCGCGGCGCGAATAATACGTTTCAGGTCCACTTCGTCTTTGAACGGATAATAGGTCATCAGGTCTTTGACGTGGAGGATGCCGATGACGTTGTCAATCCGCTCTTCATAAACCGGCAAACGCGAATGGCCGCACTTTCGTAACAACTCAAGGACGCTGGCCAGCGGCGTCTTCACGTCAATTGCAATCATGTCCGTGCGCGGGACCATAATTTCCCGCACGGTGATTTCACCTAATTCAAAGATCGAGTGGATCATATCCCGCTCGGTTTTCTCGAGGGCGCCGTGCTCTTCACCAACCTCCAGAAGAGTCTTAATCTCTTCTTCCGAAACCCACAGTTTCTTTTTCTCGACACCGAGTCCTCGCGCGATCGACTCAGCTAACGGAGCCATCAACGCGGTTATCGGCCACAGTAGGACATTGAACATGGCGAGCGGAGTGGCAAGTCTAAGCGACCAACGATAGGGATTCCGCACGGCCGTGAACTTGGGAATGATCTCACCCATTACCAACAGCACTGCCGTGACCGCCACGCCTTGAATGAGATAGACCACCCACTCAAGCTTCGCTTCATTATCTAATATGTGGCTTGTGGCGAGCGCGGCAACCGTCGCGGAAAGGACGTTGACAACTGTATTGCCGGCCAGAATAAAGATCAAGAACCGGCGCGGGTCTTCCAATAGCGCTGTGAGCCTGCGCGCATTGATATCCTCGTCGGAGTTTTCACGAAGTTCGGCAATCTGCGAGCGCGTCAACGAGAGCAGCGCAGTTTCAGCAAGCGAGAAAAACGCCGCCAACAGTTGCAATCCAAAAAATGCGAAGATGCTCCAGAGCAGATAGGCGTCAATCATCTTACCGCTCCTGCCTGCAGAGCCAAGTCTTCCTGCTTGCGCATTTGCCTGCGGTCCGCTTCAGAATGATCATCGAAACCCGCCAGATGCAACACGCCATGCGTGGCCAACCGGGCGACTTCGTGATATAGCGGCACTCGATAGTCGCGCGCCTGCCGCCGTGCTTGATCAAGGCAAATGTAGATTTCGCCTTCTAAAGCCGCGCCGGGATCCGTGAGATTGAAAGTAATCACATCAGTGGTGCCGCGAATATTCATATACTCGCGATGCAGTTTCGCCATCTTGCGATCGTCGATTAGCACGAAGCGGATGGTACCGACGGATTTGGTAACTTTGCGCATGGCGACTTTGGCACAGGCCAGCGCGTAGTCTTTGCGCACGCGCGCACGGGGAATCTCGGAGTAGAATTCGAGCTTGCCTCGAGCGCGCCTGCGCGGGGGAGGTTGATCTGTCATTGTGAGGTGGAGGACGGGTTGTTGCCCTGTTCGGGCAGCTTGCCGAGAACTTCGCCTGTTTCGTTAGGCGCAGCGCCGCTTGCGTCTGCGGTGTTTTTCAAGAGTCGGTCGTATGCGCCGACGATTCGCGCCACAAGCGGATGGCGCACCACGTCGGAGTTTTTCAATTTTACAAATTCGATGCCTTCGATACCTTGCAGAATATGCTCGATGCCGAGCAAACCGCTGTCACTCCGGCGCGGCAAATCAATCTGCGTCAGGTCACCGGTGATCACGGCCTTCGACGCTTCGCCCATGCGCGTGAGAAACATCTTCATCTGTCCGGCTGTTGTGTTCTGCGCTTCGTCCATAATCAAGAACGCATTATCGAGCGTGCGTCCGCGCATGTAAGCAAGCGGAGCAATTTCGATGATCTGCCGATCAAGCAATTTACGCAGGCGGTCTCCGGGAATCATCTTCATCAAGGCATCGTACAGCGGACGAAAATACGGATCGACCTTTTCGCGCACATCGCCCGGCAGAAAACCTAAGCTCTCGCCTGCTTCAACAACTGGTCGAACCAGCACGATGCGGTCAAACTTGCCTTGCTGGAACATCTGCACGGCGCAAACGACAGCAATGAACGTCTTGCCGGTTCCCGCCGGGCCAAAAGCAAACGTGATGTCACTGCGTTGAATCGCTTCCCAATACTCGTTTTGTCCGCTTGTGCGCGGATTAAAACTCCGGTCGCCACTGCGGAACATCGCGGCAAACGGCGCATCGGGATCTGCATGGAGTTCACGCACGGGCGCGCTGATATGCAACGCGCGATCAATATCTCCGCGTGTGAGTGTGCCTTGTTTGCGAGTAATGCCGACGAGTTCCATGATCAATTCGACGGCTTCAAGATTATCCGCTTGCGTTCCGCGAATCAGAATTTTCTCACGGCGAGCGGTGACTTTCGATTGGATGTGCCGCTGCAGGTAGCGCAGGTTGTCATCGTTCGGACCAAGCAACGGACGCAGAACGCCTTCCTCAACGGGAAGTTCGACAATTTCAATGAAGTCCTGCGGCGTTTGTTCAGCGGCCATAGAGCGTTGCGTCAGTGGTGTGCCTCCATAGGGTATTCATCACACAAAAAATACCTCGCGCAGGACTAAATTGTCCGGCGGAGGTACTTATTCACATACATTCGGACATTTTACTTCGGGACTTATCCACTCAGTTTGGGGCATGGTTGCCCTATTGTTCCTTTTTGATACGGACCACCTGTCTAAATGTAACAAAAAACAGGTGCCTTGTCAATGAAACTTGCCCCGGCAGGAAAATTCTCCTGACGGGGCAACATTGTTAGGCATT
Organism: uncultured Alphaproteobacteria bacterium; assembly: GCA_964587105.1. GTDB lineage: Bacteria > Electryoneota > RPQS01 > RPQS01 > RPQS01 > JABWCQ01. Next base: position 248,092 of record CAZPKG010000003.1, read on the forward strand.
TGTGAATTAGGCACTTCCGTTGGGAAACTCCAACTGCGCTCAAGCGCTACTTCTGAGGCAGAAGTGCTATCTTAAGATCAGTCAAGAGTTTAACATCAACCGGTGAGGGGCTTCCGTCCATCAGCGATTGGGCCAAAGTCGTCTTGGGGAAGGCGATGACGTCTCGAATCGGGCGGTTGGTCAGGACCATGATCATGCGGTCGAAGCCGAGCGCAAACCCTCCCATCGGAGGCGCACCATACTTTAGTGCGTCCACAAGGAATCCGAACCGCATTTTGGCTTCTTCGTCGGAGATCCCAAGCATCTGGAAGATCTTGGACTGTATTTCGGGATCGTGAATACGAATCGAGCCCGACAGCAGTTCATTGCCGTTCATCACCAAGTCATACGAAGTCGAACGCACATTCCACGGCTCGCTGTCGAGCATGTGCGCATCGTCGGGATGGAATCCGGTGAACGGATGGTGCGCCGGCCAAACTTCGCCAGTTTCTTCATCACGTTCAAACAGCGGGAAATCAACAACCCAGAACATTGAGACATTGTTATGATCATTCGGATCAAACAGCTTGAAGTGCTCGGCTAATTTGATTCGCAATACTCCAAGCGCTTTCAGCACATCGCTCTTTTTACCGACTGCGAGTAACAGCAGGTCGCCCTGCTCACCTTTCAACTGCTTAACGATGTTCGCGATTGCCGCGTCGTCAACTTTGCCCACGAGCACACCGCTTAAGCCCTCGGCTCCGATCTTGATTGGCAAGATTCCACCAAGTCCCGAGGCTTTGGCAAGCTCCTCGACTTCGGTGAATTGCTTGCGCGATATCTCTCCTTGACCGGGCACGCGCAAACCAATTACGACGCCATTGGAGTCAAGCGCGCCGCGAATCACACGAAAATCCGTATCCTTAACGTGCGAAGTGACATTCTCGAATTTGAGATCATATCTCAAATCAGGCTTGTCTGAACCGTAGTTCTCCATCACATAGTTGTACGACAAGCGCTGCAAGGGCATTTCGACGGATGTATTCCAAACATCCTTGAGAATCTTCACCCACAGACCTTCCACCGTGCTGAACACGATGTCGCGCGTGGCAAAGGAAATTTCAACGTCAATCTGCGTGAACTCCGGCTGGCGGTCGCTGCGCAGGTCTTCATCGCGGAAGCATTTGCAGATTTGAAAATATTTGTCGAAACCCGCCACCATTAATATCTGTTTGTAGATCTGCGGTGATTGCGGCAAGGCATAGAACTGATGCGGAAATACCCGCGACGGCACGAGATAGTCGCGTGCGCCTTCGGGCGTGCTCTTAACCAAGCAGGGAGTCTCAACTTCGATGAAACCCAACTCAGTAAAGTGATTGCGAGCAATGTTGGAAACTTTATGACGTAAAATCAGCACGTCCTGCAATTCACTACGGCGTAAATCGAGATAACGGTACTTCAAACGCAGTTCATCCGACGCTTTGTCCGCACCTTCAATCTGGAACGGCAGCTCAGGGCAACGGTTCAAGATCTCTATCGAGGTTGCAACCACTTCGACTTCACCCGTTGACAAATCTGCGTTAATCATTCCTTCCGGCCGCGTGCGCACCTTGCCGTGAATTTCCACGACCCACTCATTCTTGAGTTCGTGAGCAACGCGAGACGCTTCGGCCTGCTCCGGCTCGACCACCACCTGAGTTTTGCCGTAGCGGTCGCGCAGGTCAATAAACACGAGCCCACCGAGGTCACGGGCGCGGGCCACCCAGCCTTGGAGGACGATAGCTTTTCCGTTATCAGCTTTGCGGAGTTCTCCGCAGGTATGCGTTCTTGTAGTCATCTTAAATCTCGCCGTTGTGGGTCTCCAGACCCGCAATGGCATGTAATTAATGTAAATAACAGCGCCGCCCAAAGGCGGCGCAGGTCGTGCGTTCAGAAGACAATATGCACGAAATTAGCGGAATTTGCAACCCATTTTAGGCCTTTGCGCCGCGCAAAAGGTGCTTAACAAGCACTTATCCAAATGTTACCAGATACACCCCGATCACCGCCAACACGATTCCGATAACCCGCTGCTTCGTCAGTGGCTCTTTCAAGAAGAATCCGGCCAATACGAACACGAAAATATTACTCGTTTGATTCAGGGCAGAAGCTTGCGACGCCTGAGTATATTTGATTCCCGCGACCCACAGAATCAGGGCCAGATACGCGCCGATAAACGATCCGCTCAGCAAGTACCCCCAGCCCTGCTTAACAAACAAAGTACGTACTACCTCTCGCCGTTTCTTGTTGAGTGCGAGAATCAACAGCAACACGGCAATGCCGCCAACCAGTCGAACCTCGAGCACCCACAACAGCGAGTATGTATCCAGAATCGGCTTCATCATCACGATACCCACAGCCATACAAACCATTGCCGAGATTCCCCACAGAACTCCAATCCACTTTGATCCCCCTCCGTTCACGGGGGAGTTAGGGGGGGTCTCTGGTTCCCCTCCGTTCACGGGGGGGGTAGGGGGGGTCTGCCGCACTCTCATCGC
>CAZPKG010000004.1:0-120308 GCA_964587105.1 uncultured Alphaproteobacteria bacterium
GCGGCGCTGTTCTTCGGCAGTCTTGTGCCGCTTGCTGTGCAGCATGAGTCCATCGCTTTGTTTCCTTCCGTTTATGGAATTGGGACGGCGCTTCCCGTACTCGCCTTTGCCGGAGTGATCGTGTTTAGCGCACAGGCCACAGGAAGGTTGTTTAATCGTCTGAGTTCATTCGAGAAATGGGCCAGAGTGGGGACAGGAATTGTGTTCCTTTGTGTAGGTTTGTACATGACATTAAAATACACTCTGAACTGGATAGCTTGAACGAAAGAATCCAGTGTAATACGCCCGAACCATGAGGCCCGGGCGTTTTTTTTGAATAAATGTGAGGATGTCTTTACTTTCAAACGTGTAATTGGTTAGATTGGGTGTTAGTCACCAAGAATGGGCTTGCGTCTCAATTGTGGACGCATAGATTGTGTTATAGAAACAAGAGGGAGGAAACATGCCAAAACAAGTCAAATTACTTACAGTGAACCTGATCGGGTTTGCTGTTTTGTTTTTGTTGGGTGCGCTAAAAACTGCACAGGGGCAGTGGACGGAACCGGTGCTGATGAGGCCGCCAATAAATGTGAATCCTGGCGGAAATTATTATTATTCAACGATTTCTGCTGATGGACAAATCTTGTGCATAACGATAGATTCACCGTCAGGATTTGGTGACGACGACGTGTACATCTCTGAACGGATTGACGATTCGACTTGGACAACACCTGTCAATGCTGGACCGAATGTAAACAATGAAGAGCGCAATTTGAGTCCTTCAATTACTTCCGACCGCCAACGCCTCTATTATGTTAAATGGACGGGTGTCTCCTACGATTTCTTCGTCTCCTATCGGACTGGCCCGGATTGGGATGACTGGACGGTTGGGGAGGCCTTGCCTGAGAATGTGAATCGACGGCAAGAATTCACCGGTCAAATTAGTTTCGATGATTCAACTCTTGTCTTTACATCGGACGGCAGGCCGGGGCCGTTGTTTGGAGGAGAAGTCATGTGCACAAGCCGCTTACAGCCTGATAGCACATGGTCTGAGCCGATCATCATCGCGCCTCATCTGAATCAAATTAACGGATCCTTCCATCCGTGCCTCACGGATTCAGGTCAGACGCTTGTTTACGGCATGTTTGGGGGGCCTTCTTTACAGGATGACATATTCTATGCCCTTCGAAACGACACAGGATTCGGCAATGCGATTCGGTGTGATACTACTATTAATACTGCCTACTGGGATAGTAGCCCGAGCTGTCCAGTAGATGGAAGGTATGTAATCTTTGATTCACGCAGAAACTGGCCACAGGGAGGGGGGGCAGCACAACTCTTCATCGCGCGCCGAATGGGAACCCCAGTGACACCGCGGCAACCCTTGAACCCGCCGGAGACGATGAATGTGGTACCGTCTTGGGGCACGACGGGAACTGTATTCGAAATCGAGCTTCCTGCAAGCATGGCGGGGTCTGAAATCAAAATATACAATATCGGCGGCCAGTTAATACAGAATCTGCCGGCCGATAGAAGAGACCAAACTTCATATTTATGGAAAGGCAGTAATCATGGAAAAGCAGAATTATCGTCAGGCGTCTACTTTGTTGCGGTGTACAGCCAGCAACAGCAACTTGTCTCGAGAATCTTCTTGGTACATTAATACATCATTCCTCGTCATCTCTATTGAATTTCTGCTCTTGTTTTCAGCACATGGGTTAACTGCGCTTGCTCAGGATTTGCGTTGCGCAACCGACCCAAGCCCACTTTTGTTCGTTGATTTTGAAGAACGAGATACGCTCAAACCTGTCATGGTCTGGGTCGGTCAATGGGATAGCGTGAATCAAGTCTCGAATTGGCAGTGGGATGACCCAGACTTTTGGCTGCACGTCGGTCCTGAAGCGCCGACTTGGTATAACAGTTTCTTCGACACGACGTGGAATCAGAGTTGGATCAATTGGGTCAAGACTACAACACGCGACCAATTGCACATCATCGCGGATACATCGGACGTGTATGTGCGCAACCGCGCCACGCGTGAACGATTCAATTACTACAGCGTTGCTGCAGTAGGAAATTGTTTTGTTTGCATGAACACGAACTATGCAAATGTCCTCTATCCCGAAATGGACAGCATAATTGACTTCTCGGAATATGATTATGACAACGACAACTTTGTAGATCTTCTTATGGTGATGGTTGTTTGGCCGACAGATGGCGGGCAAGCACACAATTTGGTGGATGGGTGGGGTATGTACACAACCGATGATGTGGATTCCGAAGGAGATACCATCCGTATTTGAGAAAACAACACCATCTCATGGTGGTATGGGGATATTGATACTACATGGGAATGGAATCTTCAAAACCGCGGTGCGCTGCAGGGCGGATTTGCGCACGAATTCTCCCATTGCTCTGGAGTTGATCACGAGAATGACGGGTCCGGAAACAGCTATAGTTATGGTGCGTTTGGCACGATGTCGGGTCCTGCGGGCTTCGAGGATGAAAACGGAATCGGCGTTCCGTCACCGCATCTGCCCGCAATTTCTGCGGGTAGGAATCTAAATGACGATGGCATCGCGGAATTCTATTATACACTGCCCGATTGCGTGATTCAATCATCGCAAGATATCTCACTGGGTGATTTTCAGACGACGGGGGATGCAGTCATTGTTGTACCCGATCAGTCAGCCAATGCTGCAAACCTGAGTTACTTCATTGCAACAAATCATCAGAGGTTCAACGCGTTTGAAAGGAACTGGCCTGGAACTGGATTGCTTGTCACTCACGTGGATAGACCGGCAGGGTTTAATAACCGACTTCACAAACGCTATGACATCGAGCATCCTATGGGCCTGTATAACTGGATTCAACCTGTTCCGGGCCGTAACAATCTTGGAGTCTGGAACAACGATCCCAATCCGATCAGCGGCCTGGATTCAATGGACTATCGATTTACTGTCTCGGGAACTGACACGGTTCAGACATATCCTAACGGTGGTGGCGGTTCGGGCTGTTTCTGGCAAGCCGGAATGGAGTTCACGCCATTCACGAATCCTAACACAAATATGTATAGCGGAAACAGCCAATCCGTGCCATCTGATTTGAGCATTACGAATGCACGATTTGATTCTTTATCGCGAGTATTCACTCTCGACGCTCACACGGATCGCTGGTCGGGGACTTTTTCCAACGACGCGGAGTGGTTCGACACTGTCTTCGTAAATAGCAACGTCACGTTCCAGTCAACCGCAGAATTAACCATTCAGCCCGGGACGCTTGTGCTTGTTGACGCAGGCGCAACAATCTCGGTAGAGGGCACACTTACCGCTGTTGGCACATCTGCTGATCCGATTGTGTTCCGCTCCAAGGATATTGGCGAGAAGTGGAACGGGATCAAGGTGGGCAGTACTGCGAGTATTGAAATGGAGTACGTGGATATGTGGAACTTCCGGAGTTACGGGATTAACACGGATGCTCCTGCCGGACCGGTTTCGATTGATCATGTGAATCTGAATTGCGCGGATTTGAAGCTTGGCGGAAGCGGACTGATGTTGATGAACAGTCCGACGGTCACGCAAACGGTGACCAACACGCATGTTTATTCCGTAGCCGCCGACAGTCAAGCGACGGGGCTATATCTCTATAATTGTAAAGTTGATTTTGATTCTGTTACTATTGAAGATTGCGATCACATCAACGCACAAATTAAGAAAGTGACAGGGAACTTTCATGCGTGCACGTTTAAGGATCGCACAAAGAGCTACGGCATCTACTTCAACACGACGCCGAACACGCCGAACTTCAGGTGCTGTGAATTCACCAACCTCGCACCGCTGACCGATACCACCAAAGCGACAATCGTGTGCGCTTCCGGTACAACGCCGTCGTTTGGCGCAGAGGGCGATACGGGCGGTGATGGCGTAAGCAATACGATTAAGGACAGTAGCGCTTATCTGATGGTGATGGAGGGGACGGTCAGCTATCCGATCATTGATTCAAATCCGCCGCAGCCACCGCAATACGGCTCAAGTGATGGCGGAAAGAACAATTGGAAACAGAACAGAGCGAACGGCAAGTTCTTCAAGCGAAATTCGATGCACATGTCACAATTCCCGTGCACGGAACAGTACTGGAGCCCGAGCTTTGCGTTGAACCTTTTCAATCCTCCCTTGGCGGCGCATTGGAAGTACAGCCCTGTTCACAGCACGGATTGGCAAACGTGCGGCGGCGGTGAAGGCGGAGGTCAGGGCGACCGTTTTGACGACGGCGCACAGGCTCGCAACGGAAGCGGAATGCTGGATGACGTGAACTATGATTCACTTTATGCGGAGGCAACGGTGTTTGAAAACAACGAGGACTATGCGGCGGCGCAGCAGTTGTTCAGACACATCGCGGAGAATACCTCGCAGGCGGCATTGCGTTGGAATGCGATCACGCACGTGGTGGCCTGTGAATCGTTTGTGTTGCAGGGTTCGACATGGGTTCCGGAGTTAATCGGCGAAATGATTGAGCTTGAAGACAACTATGATACCGGAGTTCTTGGCGAGCGGCTGCTTGCAAGTTTCTATCAAAACCGCGCCGAGTATGACCAAGCGATTGAAACGAGCGTCGCGCTGCTTTCAAGTGGTTTGACTTACGAGGATTCAATTCAGGTCGCGATGGACTTGGTGGGCATACAATTGTCAATGAACGGCGGCGGCGGCAGGCTCGACGGCGCAGGCACAAGCATGATTCCGACGACATTGCGAGCGCGGAATGACGAACATGCGCTGGCGATTGAACGCGAACTGATGGGATTGCTTAACCCTGCAATGAATGCGCAAACACAGACGGAATTACCGCCGAGGGAAATCAAGCTCCATATAAACTACCCGAATCCGTTTAACGCGACGACGGTGATTGAGTTTGAATTGCCAATGACGAGCACAGGTGCGCTCCGCATCTACAATATTCGCGGACAGCTCGTGAGCACGCTTACAGACGGAACGCTGAATGCAGGCTATCACCGAGTCTCGTTTGACGCGAAAGGCCTCGCGAGCGGGTTGTACTTTTATAGACTCGAGGTCGGCGAAACGGCAATTGCCAAGAAAATGCTTCTGCTCAAGTAAAAGATTTGCAATAATCCTTGAACTTTCGTTCATTAGCCGGGTGGCATTGCCGCCCGGCTTTTCATTTAACCTGATTCCAAATGCTCAGCAGTCTTGACTGGTCTATCATCATCGCTTACAACGCTCTGAGTCTCATCGTCGGCTTGGTGATGACGAAGCGCGCACACTCTTCGACCGAAGAGTATTTTTTGGCGGGCCGGGCGCTGCCGTGGTGGATTGCGGGGACGACGATGGTGGCCACGTCGTTTTCGTGTGATACACCGCTTTACGTGACCAAGCTCGTGCGCACGGCGGGGATTTATGAGAATTGGCAGTGGTGGTGCTTCGGTATCGGCTCGCTCTTCGCGACGTTTTTTCTTTCGCAACTCTGGCGGCGGGCCAAAGTCCTGACCGACGTGGAACTCACCATTCTGCGCTACGGCGAAACACCTGTGACGCGCGGCCTGAGAACCTTTCGCGCGCTTTGGCTCGCGCTGCCGATCAATGTGATCGCGATGGGCTGGGTGATTTTGGCGATGTACAAAATCATGAATGAAGCCGTCGGCTGGGACAAACCGACTGCAATTATTTTGTTCACGGGGCTTGCATACTCATATACGCTGCTTTCCGGTCAATGGGGCGTGGCGCTGACGGATTTGGTGCAATATGTCATCATGCAAGGCGGCGCGATTGTGTTTGCAATTTACGCGGTGGACAACGTCGGCGGACTGCAAGCGTTGAAAGACGGCGTGATGAAAGTCACCACGAATCCGCAGATTCTCGATATGACTCCCAATCCGGGGGCGGGTTCGATTCTCTCTGCCGAATTTTGGACACCCGCATTCTTAGGGTTTGCAACCTACAGTTTTGTGACGTGGTGGGCCAACGTCAACAGCGATGGCGGCGGCAAGGTGATCCAAAAGCAGAACGCGTGCAAGAACGAACAACACGCGCTCTTGGCGACACTGTGGTACAGCCTCACCAATCTCGCTTTCCGCACTTGGCCGTGGGTGCTCGTGGCGCTGGCTTCGATGGTTATCTATCCCGTGATTGACGATCCCGAACAGGCCTATCCGCGCTTGATGATGGAACTCTTGCCGTCGGGCTTGAAGGGCTTGCTCGTCGCCTCACTGATTGCGGCGTTTATGAGCACGATCTCAACGCAGTTGAACTGGGGCGCGAGCTATCTGGTCACGGATTTCTATAAACCGCTCTTTGCTCCCAAGCGAGACGACCGCCATTACATTCGCATGAGCATGGTCGCGACGACGGTCGTGCTGATTGCGGCAGCGCTCGCGGCCTATTACACGCAAAGCGTCACAGACGCGTTCAAATTCGTCATCGCGTTCGGTGCGGGCACCGGGCCGGTGTATATTTTGAGATGGTTCTGGTGGCGTGTGAACGCGTGGAGTGAAATCTCGGCGATGATTGCTTCAAGCGTAATAACCGTCTATCTGTTTAGTGCGTCCGGTTTGCATTTTGGTGCAAGACTGCTCGTGATTACATTCGGCTCCGCTGTCGTGTGGATGGCAGTCACGCTGCTCACCAAACCTGCGCCGCTGGATAAACTCGCCGAATTTTTCCGCCGCACGAAACCCGCCGGAGCATGGGGGCCGGTGAAAGAATACGCGCGCGCCAACGGCCTCATCATCCCCAAGCCCGAATCCAGCGCACGGGCCTTACGCGGCTTTGCATGGGGCATGGCGCTTGTGTTTGGCATGACCTTGGGGCTTGGTTATCTCTTGCTCCTCAACCAAACGCTCGCGCTTGTCTGGCTTGCGGTGATGATTGTCGGCGGCATCGGCCTTTGGAAAGACGGGTTTTTGAGGACGGAATGAAGCATCGAATTCAAATGGCCTACTATTTTGATTGATTGGAACAATCATGAATCTTTGGCAAGTAGCAAACGGGGATGGTAGCCGGGATACCTCGCAGGTATTCCTAACGTACGGAATTGCTGCCATTGGACCCGGAGATTGGGGTTTTTATTATGATAACTATGAAATATACACGAATAACAACGATAAGTTTGTCTCAAAACTTGTAAATGAAGTTGTGCCAGGCGATTTGATTGTACTACGGTCAGGCACAAGACGAATAGTGGCTACTGGAATCGTGTGCCCCACTGGGTCTTCTCCATCGCTTCTTGACAAGGATCCCCCAAGCGCGTACCTATATCATGAAGCATTCGGCGATCTCGATGGTATGGACTGGCAGCACATTATTCGCGTATCTTGGAGAATCGTCAACCATGAGTTCAAGACGGAAATCTGCGGTCCGAGACCTTCGCGCCTGAGCAAAGTAAGAAACGATGAAGTGATAAAATTCGTTTCAGAACATTTGCCTTCAAACGAAAGTACATTGCCCGCCCTTCCTCCTGAACCAGTTTCGATGAATATCTCAGGCCTTGCAACAGAACTCTTTGGGTGTGGACTTTCGAATTCAAGTGTCGAGATGACTATCAGCGCAATTGAGCGAATTAGACGCCTGTTGGCATGGTATAGAATAGCAGGGTACCCAAAGGAGCATGAAACAGTCTCCCATATGGTAATTCCACTACTGCTCGGGCTTGGCTGGTCGGAACAGCAACTTGCAGTAGAGTGGAACAACATTGACATTGCGGCCTTCGGGACAGCGAGTCTTCCAGCCAACGTCAGGCACCATCAGAACTGCAAAATGATTGTTGAGGTTAAGCGAGTCGGAGAGGGCCTTTGGTGGGCAGGGCAACAAGCCAAGAGTTACTTAGAAAAATATGGACTTGCTGACATTTGTGCCCGACTTGTTGTAACCGATGGTGTTAGGTATAACGTACTTGATTGTAAGACACAAGACTTCTACTATATTAACCTCGACCACGATAAGTTGTTTGTGCACACGATTGATGGCAAGAAATCTGCTGATGCGCTTCGTTGGATGCAACCTTATGTGTCCCTATAGGTATTCAACATGACCGACCTCCTCACACCCACACGCAAACAAGTCGCCGATTGGGCGCGGCTCTCGCAGAAGAAATTCCGGCGCGAGTCGGGTCTGTTTTTGATTGAAGGTGAAGTCTGCGTGCGCGAAGCATTGAAAGCCAAAACGGTGGATTGTTTACTCGTGTTGAGCGCGGAAGCCGAGCGCTGGGAATTGTTATCGCGCGAGCATCCGAAGCTCCTGAGCTACCGTGTAAACGCGGATGTGTTTCAACGCATTTCGCAAGTCGAAGCCACGCAAGGCATCGCGGCAATTGGCAAACAATTCAAACTGCCCGCGCGCAAGTCGGGACTTACGCTCTTGTGCGAACAGGTCAGCGACCCCGGCAATTGCGGCGCGCTAATTCGCGTCGCTGATTTCTTCGGTGTATCAGAATTGATTCTCGGCTCAGGCTCCGCCGACGTGTGGAATGAAAAAGTTGTGCGCGGCTCGATGGGCTCGCTCTTTCATCAACCCATCCGCGAGGTTGAAGACCTTCACACATTCATCAAGAAATGGAAAGGTGATTCAATCGCGTTAGTCGCGCACGGAGGAGAACCTGTTTCGCCTTCAACAAAATTGAAATCACCCAAACTGCTGGTCCTCGGCAACGAAACCCGCGGCCTGACTTCGGAGTTAGAAGAGTGCTGCTCGCGCAAACTCACGCTTCAGCCAATGGGCGATGCGGAGAGCCTGAATCTCGTCACTGCGGCGGCGGTGTTTTGTTATGCGCTAAGTTGATTAGGTTTAACTAGAAAAGAGTTCTAAGGGAGTACAATGGATACTGAAAGCATTCTCATTATCATTTCCGTTTTGGGTCCGGTTGTTGGTTTCCTATTGGGAACGTGGATTCAGGCTTTATATACCAAAAAATTGGAGCATCAAAAACATCTTCAGGAGCTTACAGCACAAGCATATGCGGATTTTATAAAGGCTATCACACAGCGCAATTATGCAAAACAAGCCGAAGATTTGACACGCGAGCTTGATGCACTTGCTCTTCAAATTGATGCAAAGATAAGAATTTCACTCTTCGCATCTTCAACAATAGTAGAACGCCTTGCTGATGTGGAAAGAAGTTCAGGTCAAATGAGTGATCCTGAGGCGCGCAAGGCATTCGTAGCCCTATTACGCGCTATTCGTGAAGAGCGATCACCGAAGGCATCAGTACAGGTAAGCGACCTTGAGCCAATCTTGTTCGGAATACGCTAACATTTCTTATTAACACTTAACACATGCTTTCCGTCTCTATCGGTCTGCTCTGGAACGAGCCTGACATTCGCGGTACCATGACGGGCCGCTTTCATGCACAATGCTTTACGGAATGTAATCGCTGGCTTGATCAGCAAACGATCAGCGGTGATCTGCTCGCGCGTGCGAACAACACGTCACAGCCGCAACTCCAATGGGCCATTCGCTTGGGTGAGTGTCTTTCACAATCGAGCGCCGAGAAGGTACTCAATAAGATTGTTAGCGCGGATGTGCTGGCGCAAGGTGAAATTCTCGAAGCAGGGAAAAAATGGGAGACAAAGCTCGGTGTGCTCGACAACCGCGTTTGGTGGCCCGTTATCAAACTTGACTCGCGAGACGAAGCTGCACAGGTGATGAATGTTTTGCGCGGTACGCACCCGATTGGTCTAACCGTCGTGCGTTTGACGCGGCCGGAGATGAAGACAAGATTTGAATTTTCACTCAGCGATTTTTCGACGACGGTCGTGCGCGTGAAACTTGTTCCACTCGATTCCGATGCTTCATTCACTCTTCAAAACGTGCCGATCGGCAGAGGATTTCATTGGGAACGGCGCGAACCGCTCACTTATCGCGGTGAATTAGAACTCTTTGCCACGCCCGACGGCGGTTTGAGCGCGGCCAATCGATTGCCGCTCGAGCAATATGTCGAAACCGCCGTCGGATCAGAGATGCGTCACGATTTGCCCGCCGCATTCTCGCAAGCGCAAGCCGTTGCCGCGCGCTCAACGGTTTTGGCCACCGCCAATCGCCATCACTACAGCGACGGTTTTGATCTTTGTCACGATGATCACTGTCAATGCTATCAAGGCATTGTTCGCGAAGCCGACGCCGTGATCGAACCGATTCGTGCCACGAGTGGAAATGTGCTGGTGTTCACCCCCCCTAACCCCCCCGCTGAAGCGAGGGGGAATCAGAGAATAGCCGATGCGCGCTATGCGAAGTCGTGCGGCGGCGCGAGCGACTTGTTTGTTGAAGTGTGGGGCGAGGAGGAGCCGGGCTATTTCGCAGTCAGGCCGTGTGGAGAGTTTCACATTCCGAATCTCAGTGACGAGAAAACCGCCGCAGATTTTTTACAGCATCCGCCGCGCGCATTCTGCAATCCGGTCGATCATCCGTATCCTCATCCGTGGGATGAAGATGAACTTTTTCGCTGGACACGCGAATATGACAAAGCCGAACTCGGCGCGTTACTGACTCGCAAAACAGGGATGAACATCGGCGCGGTCGAGCAACTTACGGTCAAACATCGCAGCCCCTCAGGCCGGATAACAATTCTCGATCTTCGCGGCAGTGCTGGTTACGCGACGCTCTATGGCGAGCTGGAAATCCGCCGCGCACTCTCGCCTTCGCATCTTCCGTCGTCTTATTTCGTTGCGCATATCGTGGGCGATACGATTATTCTCACAGGCGGTGGTTGGGGACACGGCGTAGGTCTCTGTCAATTAGGTGCGGTCGCTATGGCCAAAGAAGGTTGGAGCATGGAAACAATTTTGGCACACTACTATCCGAACACGAAGTTGGCGAGCCTATGACCGTCCCGACGGTATTCTTTCTAATCGCGTTGATTATCGGCCTCGGCTTTTTGGGTGCGTGGCTATTTCGCATTACGAGAGTACCGGAGGTCATGCTATTGATCGGGGCCGGTGTGGTCTTGCGCGAAGTCTTGAAGTTCGACACGGAATTAGTCTTCAGCATCGCGCCGTATTTTGGCGCTTTTGCCCTGCTCGTTATCATGTTTGAAGGCGGTTTGCATCTCGATTTTCAGCATCTCGTGACGCAATGGCGAAACTCGCTGGCCTTGCTATTGCTCGTTTTTGTGCTCTCTTTTTCGCTGATAACATCGCTGTCGATTTACGTTTTCGAGTATCCCTGGCTCAATGCCGCGCTGTTGGCATCGGCGTTATCTTGTACGAGCGCGGCGATTGTCGTACCACTGGTTCGTCAGGTTCGCATGAACAAATCAGTCCAAACGATTTTGGAACTTGAAAGCTCTCTCTCGGATGCAATCGCCGTCCTCATTACCGTCACGCTGCTGAATATTTTTGCCAAAGGGAGCGACGGAAGTCACGCCGGGCTGTTGATTTTGGCGTCGTTGACCGGCGCGCTGTGGATTGGCCCGCTCGCAGCCTTCATTTGGGGCTGGTTGATGTCAAAGATTGCCGACCAGCCGTTAATTTATCTCGCGACCTTTGCGGCGATGTTAATCGTCTATGCATCGTGCGAAGCTGTGCACAGTTCGGGTGTATTTGGAGTCTTCCTGTTTGCGTTGATACTCTCAAATGGCCCACGATTACTTCATCGGCTTTGGCCGGGGGACAAGGGCCGCGAGGAGCTGCGTGAATGGATGGGCACAAGTGTGAAAGGGTTTCACGCAGAGTTAACGTTTCTTGTGCGCACGTTCTTCTTCGTTTTCTTGGGGATGCTGTTCGATTACCGGGCGATTAACACGAACAATCTGATTGAAGCGGCCGTAATTTACGCGGCGTTAGTCCTTGCGCGTTGGGTTGCCGTCAGCTGGATCAGAATCGGAGATGACAAGTCTGAGCGCGCACGAACAACACGAGCGCTATTTTTGTTTATGCCGCGCGGTCTTGCATCGGCAGTGCTTGCCACTATTCCGCTGCAATACGGTGTCGATGTAAGCGCGGATTTCATCACAGTTACGATATGCATCGTCCTTCTGACGAATCTGGCCATTACACTGGGCGTCCGCTGGGTAGAAAAAGGCACGCTTCCTTCGCCGCCGTTAACACATTCCGATTAACAGCGGCAAATCGATTAAACTGTTGAAAGTCCTATTCCATTGTTCCAAGTCTAACACTAACCAATTTGGCGTCGAAGCGGACAGATCGGGTGTGAGGTGGGTCCTCTGAACCGATTCGCAGGCAATCAAAACCACACGGAGGAAACCATGCTTGCAACGATTCGCACGATTTGTCTGGCCGCTTGCTTCACTTCTACAGTGATGGTGCACGCGCAAACGTTTACCAGAATAACCGATCCGCAAAATCAGGCCGCCGTCACTCCCGGAACTGCAGGTTATCGAGGTTGTGCATGGGTGGATTACGATCTTGACGGTGACGAAGACCTGTGGGTGAACCGTAATTTTCTTTATCGAAATGACGGCAACGGCGTTTTTGTCAACGCTCAGGTGGGAATTCCAGCGCAGACGGGGCTCGGAAGCGGCTGTTCGTGGGCTGATTACGATAACGACGGCGATCCCGATCTATACATTGCCGAATCGCCCAACTCCACGCTCTATCGTAACGACGGCAATGGTTTGTTCACACCGATAGATGAAGGCGACATCGGACCGACCGGACACGACTACCGAGGCTGGTCTTGTGCTTGGGGTGACTATGACTCCGACGGCAACGTCGATCTTGTTGTCACGCATCCGGCAGGTTTTCTTGGCAATCCGAGTATCGAGAATTTTATGTTCCACAACGACGGTCCGCCGAATTACACATTTACGCGAGTGATCGAGGGACCAATTGTAACGGGCTTGGCTCCCTATACCATCGGAAGCTTCGCCGATTTTGATCTCGACGGCGATATTGATTACAATATCGGAGCAGGACCCGTAAATACTCCCGACGCCGACTACTTTTATCGCAACACACTGCGCGAATCAGGTACAGCGGCTTTTGTAGTATGGAGCGGCAACGTCGTCACCGATACCCCCCGCGATGGCCAGAACATCAACTGGATAGACTTCGATAACGACGGTGATTTGGATTGCTACATCACAAACTACACTGCCGGGTTCAACGGCGGCCGCCGCAATGATCTTTACCGTGATGACGACGGAACCTATGTCGCCATCACAGACGGCGGGATCGTCACCGACCGCCAAGTTTCGCTCGGAAACTGCTGGGCCGATTTCGACAATGACGGTTACCTCGATTGCGTCGTTGCCAACGAGAGCGGAACGAACAAGTTCTACCACAACCTTTGGAACGGCACGTTTGAATCTCTGGCCACACCGTTTACAGTTGCAGGATCATTTCGCTGTCCCGCCACGGCGGATTTCGATAACGACGGCGATCTCGATCTGTTTATGACATCCGTCGGCGCAACGCAAGGCATGTTTCGCAATGAGCTTTCCAACGGCAATCATTGGCTGAAACTTAAGTTGACCGGCACGGAATCCAATCGTTCGGCGATCGGTGCAGTCATTCGCTTGAAAGCTCCGATTGATGGCACGCCAGTATGGCAAATGCGAGAAGTCAACACCCAGAACAGCTTCAACGGCCACAACAGCCTGCTTCAGCACTTTGGTCTCGGAACGGCGGAGTTCGCCGATTCAATCGAAATTCGCTGGCCTTCAGGATTAGTCGAATATCACACGAACGTCGTGTCGAACATAACTCTCGAAGTAATCGAAGGTGAAACATCAGATGTCTCGAATGTGCCTATACTTCCGGGAGAATTTGCACTAACGGCCTATCCAAATCCGTTCAACAGTGAAACGACTCTAAGCTTTAGGCTTGCAGCCAATCAGAATGGGGCAATTGAGATTCACGATATTCTCGGTCGCTTGGTCCGGCAATACGACAATTTGAGCACATCTGGAGTCGTTCGTTTCAATGCCGGCGGGCTGTCAAGTGGAATGTATGTAGCGTCTCTTGTTTACGGGAATGACCGGAAAGCGTCCCATCCTGTCACGCTTCATTATCTCAAATAAAAAATGATTGACACACACTGCCATCTGTACTACGAACACTTTGCCGATGATCTCGACGAGGTAATGGCGCGTGCCCGCTCGGGAGGAGTGGACCGCGCCATTACCATCGCGGTCGATCGGAAGACAGGCGAACAATGTCTTGAATTGGTGAATCGTTTTCCCGGTCAAATCTATTGTGCATTGGGCGTGCATCCGAGTGAAACAGCGAATGTGACGGAAGAAGAACTGGATTGGATTGAAGCGGCGGTGGGCGATCCGTCGGTAGTGGCCGTTGGTGAAATTGGCTTAGACATCTATCGTGGTGAAACCAATATCAAAGACCAGGAGAAGCTGTTTGAACGGCTCTTGGATCTCGCGCGTCGAGTTGATCTGCCGGTAGTCATTCACCATCGGGCAGCCGGGCTGCGAACCATCGAAATAATCGAATACTTCGGCAATAAAAAGGGCGTCTTTCATTGTTTTTCCGAAGATTATGACTATGCGCGTCGGGTCCTTGATGCGGGATTTCATATTTCATTTACCGGGAACATCACATACAAGAACTCAAGTTTACCCGCCCTTGCCGCCCGAATACCTTTGGATCGGGTGATGTTGGAAACCGATGCCCCGTTTATGGCCCCGGTGCCTCATCGCGGGAAGAGATGTGAACCAATTTATACACGTGAGATAGCAGTTAAGCTATCAGAAATACATAGCATTAGCCTCCAAAAAGTCGATGAAATCACGACCGAGACCGCCACAAATCTCTTTTTTTCGGAAAAAAGGCTCAAGTTCGAGGGCTGAGGAGGCCGCCTCTTCGGCTCAGAAGCCAAAAGACCCACCACCGCGAAGCAAGGAGACAATGTCACTCCGAAATAGTGACATAGTAGCATATGTAAACAATAGAAAAAATTAAAGTTATTTTTTAATTAGATAAGGATTGTAAACAATAGCTAACATGCTCAAAAATTTATATTTCTCGTCAGAATCCTTGACATGCAGTGAGTCATAAAGTATATTTACCACAGTTACGAAAAGCGAAAAGCGCCGGGGGTGTAGTGTGCCCTCCCGGTGCGGAAATTTGACCATTTTAGAGAGGTGTGGGATGAAGAAAATGCGACTAGTTTTGGTCCTTGCAATGGCTGCCCTGTTGGTTGGGAATGCTTTTGCTTTGGATGATGCCACGTTGGCATTCGATGAACAGAATCAGAAAATGCACCTGATCGTTGGCGACGCGACACCGTTTAACGCGATTGTCTCGTTCACCCATCTTCCGGCCGCCTGTGGTATGCCACAGCGCTGGGATGAATCAACCGGTCAGTATGTTGACGGTATTGTTGCCGAGAACGTCACCCAGCATTGGTGCGAACTCGACATGCTCGTTGGCGAACTTCAAGTTAACGAAGCCGCGACCGTTGGCGCCGAAGTTCAGGTTTGGAGCCTTGACTGGAGCCAGCAGTTGTACACCGTGGACATCACGGACTGGAACCAACTGACGACTCCGGACGGTGCCCACCTTGAATACATGAACAACAATTGCACGCCGGTTCTGCCGACGTCTATTCCAATTAACTCGGCCTTCTGCGCCACGCTCTGCCACGGTTCGTACGTGATTCCGATCGAATGCGAAGACCCGACCCACACCCCCAGCACCCTTGAAATTACGGTTACCAATCGTTGCGATCCGGCCGAAGGCTCACATTGCAACAATCCGGATTGCCCGGGTATCGACTGGTCGCTCTTCAACTGGAACATTCGCGTGTTCCCGAATTGCTTGCTCTTCTTGACCATGTCCTATTGCGGCGTGGATCCGGGCTGCATCTGCATCTGGCGTTCGGACTTCATCCTGCCGGTTGAGATCAACAGCTTCGGCGCGGTTGCCGGCGACGGCAAGGTGACCTTGAACTGGGCCACCCAGAGCGAATCCGATCTTCGCGAGTTCCGTATTACGCGCAGCGAAAATGGCGTGAACTTCCATGGTCTCCATGCGGTTCCGGCCACCAACAGCGCGACCGGCAACTCGTACTCGTTTGTTGACGAAGAAGTCACCAACGGCCAAACCTACTACTACAAGCTCCACGTTGAAGACATGAATGGCAACATCCATGTGTACAACATCAACGATCAGGCCGTTGTTGCCGAAGCCACTCCGCAAGCCGGCGCGGCCACGCTGAACGACTACACGTTGGCTCAGAACTACCCGAACCCGTTCAACGCACAGACCAGCTTCAGCTATACTCTCCCGATGGCCGGCCACGCCAGCCTGAAGGTCTATGATATGTTGGGCCGCGAAGTTGCGACGGTGGTTGATGGCGCGATGGCCGCCGGAACCCACACCGTGAATTGGTCGGCAGAAGGCCTTGCTACGGGTGTCTATATGTACACCTTGACTTCGGGTGACTTCACCCAGTCGAAGAAGCTGCTGTATCTTAAGTAAGATTCAGACTCCCACAGCTTCACAGCATCACCTTGTAGGATGACCAACAAAACCACGGAGATTGACCGCATGAAGAATACATTACGAACCATGATGCTGGCCTGCGCGCTGGCCTTTGCCCTGCCGATGGCAGTGCAGGCCCAGCCTTGCACGCCGCACTATCCTGCGGAACTTCACCTCGGTGAATCCGCTTGTATCCAAGTTTGCCCGGGCAGCTTAATCAGCTTTTTCTTGGTCGGTGAAGACCTCGATGCAGTTGGTGTTCCAGTCTTGACGACACAGGCTGGTTGCAACTTGTCGAATAGCAATTGCGACGTAAATTGCACCCCCATTGTACCCCCCGCGATTTTCACCCTCGGCGGTGGATTCTTTTTCCCAAGCCCGAATGACTACGCGGGTTATAATGACTGCATGGAAATCGCCTATCGTTGGAACCACGACGGATACTGGGAAATTGAAATTTTCAGTTTCTGCCCCGGATGCTTCTGCTTGACGTTTGATGATCAATTGGCTGCTGAAGTCTCCTCGTTTGACGCGGTGGCCGGCGATCGCCAAGTGACTGTTAACTTCAGCACGGCCAGCGAATCCGACCTTGATCATTTCAATGTCAAACGCGACGGACAGCTTCAGACCACGATTGACGCCACCAACGCCGCCACGGGCCACAGCTACTCGTGGACGGACGCGAATCTCGTCAATGGTATCAGCTACACCTACACGCTTGAATCAGTTGACGTGAACAACAACGTCGAAGTATTGGGCGCGACGAGTGCTACGCCGGGCGCCGAAGGCGTCGTAGCGCAGTACGCTCTTGACCAGAACTTCCCGAATCCGTTCAACCCCGAGACGAACATCAGCTTTGAATTAGCTGAAGCGTCGAACGTCAGCCTGCGCATCTTCAACCTGGTTGGCCAGGAAGTTGCCACGCTGGTCAGCGGTCCTCAGGCTGCGGGTCGTCACACTGTGAGCTTTGACGGTGCCAACTTGACGAGCGGTATGTATATCTATCGTCTTGAAGCCGGCGAGTTCAGCGCGACGCGCAAAATGATCCTGATGAAGTAGTTTCCACCTCTCTTGGAAATAGAAAGCCCCTCTGTGCGAACAGAGGGGCTTTCATTTTATCAACTATGCGGGAAAGCAGCCTTCTACAGATGTTTACCCTTGTACATGAATGAAACATGAATCGCAGTCCCAAGTAGCCTCCCGATGAACGGCAGTACCGCCGGAATCAAACCCAGTAGGTTATACGGGAACGGCGCCGCCGCTACGACAAGCGCCAGTACGATGTTCACCAGCGCCTGAGCCGCACAGCGCTCGATGATTTCCTGCCGCTCCTCGTCCGAACCGGCTTCGAGCAATAAGCCCCACGCATCCGCCAAAGCCCGCCACAGGTGGAACAAAGGAACGCCGACCAAGAGCCACCACCACTCCATGAGCGCGGACTATTGCTGGTCCCGCTGGACTTCTACAGATTCAATTGCCATATTAAGGGGCAGGGTCATCAGAATCCGAATGATGTGCTCGTTCAGCCGGGTACCGCTGCCGACGATCTTGACGCCCGTCCGGCTCCAGATATCCTCAGCCAGCACCATACCTTCAATCAGATCCGACAGACGAACGCGTCGCGTAGCCTGGCCCTTGTGGAGTGGAGATGTTGCGAGCGTGGCATAGTTCTCGACTAAGCCGACGATCATCGGGTCGTACAGCGAACCGCGCCCGCGTCCAAGGATGTGAACCACGTCCTCGCGGCCTTTGGCCCCCGTATCAGTGATCATTTGAAAGGCGCCTGATACGCGCAAAATTCTTGATCCGAGTGGAATCTGATGCGCCACAAGATTCGTTGCGCCGGAGCCGTCAAAGTTTTCGAGATGATACTCGACAATCTTCGCGGCGGCGGCAAACACTGGAAACTGCCTCAAAACTCGCGCGCCCAACATCGGATAGCGATCGTACATTGATTGCTCGTCCGGCGTGCGTTGTTCGCGCGGTGTGAACAAAATTTTATCCGGCAAACCGAGCTTGCCGATCTCGCGCATCCGCGCAGCGAGTTGCAAAGTGTTAAGCTCTTCGCCGCCCATGCCGAGATGCGAACCGATCCATAAACAGGCCTGCACCACGCGCTCAGCGCGATCACGATAATCCGGCATTCTAAGCGCCAGCAAATGCTCCATCATCTGAGCGAAGTCGTCCGCAGAATGTTTGAGCCACGTTCCCATGCCGTTGGCGCCTTGCCCCGGTGGAAGCGAGCACAAATTCGCGGGGCTTGCCAGAAGTGAAATCACCGAACGCAAATCGCTCATTGCAATCGTTGCCGATACGTCGCACATTAAACGTTCGCTCGGCCCCGTTCCGAATCCCAGAATCGGCAACATCAAAGTTGAGACGCGGTCAATGGCAATATGAGCTTCGTGATCAAGCGGCGCACCGATCACAATCACGGCAGGATCAAATTGTTTGATCGACAAATCCGGTTCACACCCGCGTCGAATGCACCGCACCTCAGCCGCTTGAATGACGGCTTCTGGAGCGTTACGCTCTTCGGTATTTAGCAAATATAGAACGCGTGATCTGAAATTGGAACCCATCAGTGATCCTTCCCGCCCGTTGCCCACAGTGAAACTCGGTTCCGTTTGGGTTGCGTTTCCCCGGCTTTTGGAGCCTCTTCATTGTCGTCAATGCCCGCAAAGCCAATGCGTCCCAATGCGATGTCCATTCCTTGATCGGACACCAGCAACATCGAGATTCGGCGATTACGCGGATCACTCGGATCGTCAAAACGCGGACGACGATCCGCGAAACCACGCACCATTAAAATTTGATCAGGCGACAGTCCTGCGCCTTCCATAATCGAACGCGCTTGATTGGCGCGTTGCGTTGAAAGCTCCCAATTTGTCATTCCGCTGCCGTCCGTAAACGGCGCTGCGTCGGTGTGTCCCTCGACAATTATCTTGTTAGGCACCTTTTGATATTCAGCCGCGAGCGCACGAATCGCTTCCGCAAGTTTCGGTGAAAGATCCGCGCTGCCAGACGCGAAAAGCGGTTCGGATGCACTTTCATTAATTTCAACGCGCAATCCTTCGTGCGTGACTTCAACGGTGATCTGATCCTTCATTCCGGCCAATGCTTCGCTCTGTTCAATAAACTCTTCCAGCTTTTCGGCCTCATTCTCAAGACCGGGGTCGGGCATCGCATACCGCTGCATGATTTGCGAGAGCTTTACAACAGACTTTCCCGGCGCGTTGCTCACGGCTTCAGCGGGTCCGGCGCCTAACAGCGCTTTGCCGGTCGGGTCGCGAAAATATCCTCCGATGCCGCGCTTGACGTCTTCCGATTGACCGAGAATCCACAGCACGATGAAAAGCGCCATCATCGCTGTAACGAAGTCTGCAAAAGCGACCTTCCACGCGCCGCCGTGATGGCCGTGTCCGTGTCCTTTCTTGACAATTCGTATGATCGGTGGATCGTTGTGCAGCTCTGCCATTGCTTAGCCGTGATTCTTGTTCTTGGCTTCCTTAAGCAGCTTCTCAGTCTCTTCAAAGCTCGGGCGATCCGCATGGAAGATTGATCGACGCGCAAATTCGACGGACACTGACGGCGCCATACCTTTCGCAAACGCGCTGATTCCGGCTTTGATAACGTGCAGTAGGCGCGCGTTGTTACGGTTGCGTGCCTCAAGGTTTGAAGCCATCGGTGAAAAGAAACCGTAGGCGAAGAGCACACCCATAAACGTTCCCACGAGCGCGGCGGCAACGTGGTGGCCCACGACAGCCGGATCGCCGTCAATGTGACCCATCGTGATAATAATACCAAGCACGGCAGCCACAATTCCCAAACCGGGAAGTGCGTCAGCAACTTTTGAAATCACACCGGCGGTAATACCTGCTTCTTCGTGGTGCGAATCAATTTCCGCATCCATCAGCATTTCGATTTCGTGCGGCGGTACTGACCCGGCTAAGAAAAGCTTGATAGTATCGCAGATATAAGCGAGCGCACCGTGATCGTGTTGGATTTTCGGGTACTTTTCAAATATCTTGCTCGTGTGCGGGTCGTTAACGTGCGATTCGAGCGCGATGATACCGTCTTTGCGGGCCATCTGAAACAGCTCGTTGAGCAATAGCAGCGTCTGTATGTAGGCGTCTTTCGACGGACCGGATTTACCGGTGAAGATCCCAATGATGTCGCCGACGAGCGCTTTTAACGTGGATACTGGCACCGAAATCAGCAGTCCGCCGATTGCTGCACCGAAAATCACAACGACTTCCGATGGCTGGACAAGCACGCCCATTTCGCCGCCTGCCATCATGAATCCGCCAATAACGCCGCCCAGGACGACTAAAATACCTACGATTGCCATAGCGTCTTAGTAAGTAGCTTCAGTTCTTAGTAGTTTCGAGAAGTTCATCCGCAGCAAACCATCGCAAGCAGTGTGCCCTGAATATTGCTGCCCCGCACAAAGAATTTTTTAGCTTATGCACGATTCAAGGATTGCGCCACAAACTCTCATCACGGGTCATCTTGCTTATCTTGAACAACTACTTCCTGCGAGCGTCGTTGAGTTCAAGCAGAGTGACCCGCTTGCTGAAGTGTGGGTTATTGTTCCGAATCAACTGACCCGCTTGCATCTTCGTCGCGTTCTGGCGAAGGCGCTCGGCACAGTCGCCAACGTCAGATTCATGACCGTGACGGACATGATGCACAAATTGGCGGAGCCGGTTGTGATGCGTGAAGGCTGGCGCACTCTGGGTGAATCCGTGGTCGATCCGCTGTACGCGGAAATCATTAATAGCGTAGCGGACAAATTGACATATCTAACTCCCGTTGCCAAGACGCGTGGTTTTCGCAGTGCACTGATGCGTACGCGGCAGGAGTTGATTCTTAATAACATCGATCCACAGAGCTTGGGGCAGGTTCAGCTTAGAGAGCGCGAGCGCGCCGCCAAAGTGCGGGACTTAATTCTCCTGCTGACGGCAACTGACGGTTTCTTGTCGAATCAAATGCTTCACGACAGCGCATCGCTGCAAACGTTGGCTCTGCGCTCAGTCAGCGACGACCGTCAGCATTTGCCACCGACAATATTCTACGCATTATATGATCTCGCGCCATTAACCCGCTCTATTTTGCAAACAGTTGTTGGCGCAACCGAAGCGCGCGCGTTTCTCCCGTGGCAGCCTGACCAACCCAATTACCGGTTCACAGACTCGCTCTGCCGTTGGTATCAGGGCTGCGGTTTCATTCACTCGGCACAATCCGAAGCAGAATTAGACTATGCGCCGATTAGGTTTGTCAGCGCTCCCAAAGACAGCGCGGTCGCCACGGAGATAATTCGGGACATTATATACACCGACGAAATAGAGCGCGGCGACGTTGCAGTGATCTTGCCCAACGGCGGATCGCTGCTTGCCTCTGTGCTCGAAAGCCGCTGCCGCACAAGCGGCTTAGCCCCGTATATCTACCAAGCCAAGACACTTGGACAGACGGCGTCCGGTCGAGGTTTCGCGGCGTTGGCGAAACTACTCAGCGGCGAATTTACACTCGCGCAAGTCTGTACCTTTTTGCAAACCGCGCCGCTTTCGCAGCCTGCGGGTTCAATGACGAACGAGTGGTGCCGTATCGCGCAAGAGTCGCTCGTACTCTCAGGCGAAAACGAATGGCGTCAGCGTATCACGCGCTTGCTGGGTAAGCTCGAGCGCCACGCCGATCGGCTTGCCGATAAGGAGGATGATGAAGTCACGCTTACAACGCTTACTAAGCGGATCGAAAACGGCCGCGCGTTGCTTGGTTTTCTCGAAGAACTCTTTGCACTCGTCCGCAATTTGCGAGCGGAAGAAAATTGGCAGTCAGCGATTTCGCGCGTCTGGGAATACTATCGCAGTCACATTGAAATGAATGAAGAGTTTACCGATCTGACCATGCAGCTTGAACAAGCGAGCCTGCTGGATCAAGCGCACATCAGACTCACATGGTCAGGACTATCCGACTTCATTCTGGCGACACTCGAAACGCCAGGTATGCGCACCGGAACGTTCGGCGTAAGCACTCCGCTGATTGCCCCCCGCGAGCAAAGTATTGGTGCATCTTTCGCTCATGTTTGCCTACCCGGTTTCAATGAGGGCACAATTCCGCGGATGCAACGGCAAGATCCGCTTCTACTTGACGGCGACCGTAGTGATATTAATGATACTCTTAAAAGCGCGTTGCCATTATCGTCCGATAGTCAGGAGCGCGAACGCTTCCTATTAGAGATGCAACTTCGCTCAGCGCGAAAGGGCATTACAATTTATGCGGCTCGCGCGGATTCCGACGGCAGGCCGCAGCTCTATTCGCCGTACATTGCGGAATTGACGGCAAAACGACAGAAGGAACCTGAGTTAACCGAAGACACGGAAACATTTTTCGCATCGTCGCCGAATCGCATCGTCGCCGCACATCCGCTTGCCGCAACCTCGCCGGATCGTGCGATTAATGAAAGCGAATATAACCGAGCGATACTGGGGCAAAGCGCGTCACTCGCGCACTTACATTTGTCACCCGCGTTCACAAATGCAATAGCCGTTGAGAACGCGCGTTTCAACGATAAACATTTTGGAAAATTTGACGGGCGGCTGCAAAACCCCGGAGTTTGCCAAGACATCGCGCATCGGTTCTCACCTGAGCAGCCGATCGCCGCGACAAGTCTTGAAGAATACTGGAAGTGCCCTTTTAGATACCTTGTGCTCAAACAATGGGAAGCATATGCACCTGAAGAACTTGACGCACTTAAACCTGTCACAGGTCGCGAGCGCGGCTTGCTCTTCCACTCTATTTTGCAGCGCTATCACGGTGATCGCATTGACCTTCCGATTACACGTGAGAATTATTCACTTGACAATCTCCACAACATCGCACGGGGCACGTTAGCAGATTATGCACGCAACAACCCGGTCGGTCCCCGCTTCAGTTTGAAAACTCTTGAACGTGATGTCATCGATACGCTCACAACGTATTACGAAGAACTGTTGTCGGTCGGTGGGACATGGCGCACACGTTATGTGGAGGTGAGCTTTGGGCACAACGATGATCCGTTCCCGTCCGCCGTGCAATTCAGTGCAGAAGCTTCGCGCTTCATCCGCTTCAAGGGTCGTGTCGATCGCTGGGACAGCGATGAAAGCGGAACGCACGTCGCTATTACTGATTACAAAAGTGGAAAAGGGCCGCAAAAGCGCTCGCGGGGAAGTGAACGGCGTTTGCAGCTAAGTGTATATCATCTACTTGCCAAGAGCAGCGCGCCCGACGCCGCAGTGTCAAGCCGATACATTTATCTTGAACTGGACAAGAATCGCGTTGTAAACTTCGACGACAAAAATGACTCTGCGCTAAATGTCGCGCTGAATTTACAAGCAGATATACGTAACGGTATCTTCATTCCTGATCCGTCGGAACAGGATCCGTCTGTCTGCAAATACTGTACAGCCAAGCTTGCCTGCGGCTCGCAACGCCACTCGGGCAAAGAGCTAAGTCCAAACTCCGTCTCCGACATGCACACTGAACGTATGAACGCGGACGATACTATAGACTTCGGGGATGACGACGATGAGTGACCAACACGCGCGCACAGTTGCAGTTTCTGACTTTGCACAGACAATGCTTGTCGAAGCGGGGGCAGGCACTGGCAAAACAACTTTGCTCGTGAATCGCATCTGTGCGCTAATAGAATCCGGCGTGGCCGCTGAGAAGATTGCAGCCGTCACATTTACCGTAAAAGCTGCCGGCGAGCTGAAACAGCGTTTGCGTACCAAGCTAAAGGAAATAGACTCGGCGAACTCGAAACTCGCTTTGCAGAATCTTGATCGCATGACAGTAAACACGATTCACGGCTTGGCTTCGGAAATTCTGCGCACGCTTCCCGTTGAAGCGAAGTTGCCGCCAGAGTTTCTCGCGCTTGATGAACTTCAGCAATCCGCTGCTGTCACAGAATTTCGTACCGACTGGCTGATGCGCGCGTTGGATGACAACTTGCCGAAGTCACTTGAACTTGCAGACGCCCTGGGACTTGATTTATTGCGGTCTGAAAAAAAAGGTTTGGCAAAACTCTTCGACGTCTTGAACCGCTCTCAGGTTGATTTGAATGATGTGACGACCGGAGAAGCAGAAGCAACTGAGATTGTACCGCTTGTGTCAGCGATCAAATTGCAAATAGACCAGCTTGCCCAACTTGCTCTGCACTGCAAGAAACAGGATGACCTTCTCTATATGATCATCAAAGAACTTGTGAATTGGATTAACCGGATTCCAGTTCACATATTCAGTCGCGAAGGGATAAACTGGATTGCCGAGGCAAAAGTCGGTAGCTCTTCGAGCGGAAACAAAACCAAATGGTCATCCCAAGAGGCGCTTGAAGATGCGCGTGAACATAGCGCTGCGCTCGAATCAACCATCGACGAGTTGAGGCAGCTAATAACCAGCCTTGTGTGCAACGACATCATAAAGTGGTTGAAGCCTGCGGTAGCGGAATTTCGCCAACAGTTGCGCGACAACGGCACAATCGGATTTGATGATCTGCTGATTCTCTGCCGAGACATGCTACGCGACTCAAAGGTGGCACGGGATTACTTCAAACGCCGCTATCGCCACGTTCACATTGACGAGTTTCAAGACACGGATTCAATTCAAGTTGAGATACTGTTTTTTCTTTGTGAAGCCGAAGGGGCGCACGCAAACAAGTGGCAGGAAGTGGAGTTAACACAGGGCAAACTCTTTGTTGTCGGCGACCCAAAACAATCCATCTACCGTTTTCGCGGTGCCGACGTCCGGATTTACAATCGCGTTGCTCAAATTATTGAAGCAAAAGGCAAGAAGCTCAACATCAGCCGCAATTTCCGTAGTCGTCCCTCAATCCTAAGTGAAGTTAACGAGATCTTTGCGCCGGTCATGCAAGGCAAGACTGACGACGAAGCTGACTATATCGCGCTTGAACCCTTCGAACACTCGCAAGATGATCCAACAGCGGTGGAGGTGCTTCTTCCGCCCAGCTCCTATGATGTAGGCAATTGCAATGCAAATCAGTCTGCAATATTTGAAGCGGTGGCAATTGCAAAACACATTGCAGACCTGAAAAAGCGGGTCAGCAACTTCAGCTATTCGGATGTTGCAATCCTCATGCGCAGCGGAACGAAGGTCGCGCACTTGCAGGATGCGCTGAGCGCTCGCGGTATTCCGTTCATAAGTTTTATGAACAGCGCGTTCACCAGTCGCGTTGAAATTGAATCCCTGATCACGATTCTCACCTCTATTGCCAACCCACAACACACCGTAGCAACTATCGGCGCGCTCCGCTCGCCGTGGTTCGCTATCTCGGACGATGAGCTTAGTGCTTATAAACTTGCGGGAAAGAGCTTTGTTTACACTGATGTCATGGAAGCCGATGATCCGGTGGGAACAGTATTGCTCAAACTTCGCAAGTGGCACGCTCGCGGAAAGCATGTGGAGCCTTCAGCATTAATCGAAGAGCTTATATCCGTATTCCCAATTGACATTATCTATGGACTGAAATCTGAGGGCGTGTTGCGCGTCCAGAATATTCAAACAGTGTGTGAACTTGTCCGGCGCTTGGAGCAGAGTGGAGTAATGTCCTTGAGTGCAGTGGTTGAGCGCATCTCTGATATAAAACGACTGGTACAGAGCACCGAACTTGAAGCGCGTGACGAAAGTCTTGACGCTGTGCAGATTCTGACGCTGCACAAATCAAAAGGTCTTGAATTTAGATACGTCTATTTGTACAACTATTCGGAAAAAGACCGCGCTGCTGGCGAATGGCTGCTCCGTAAGAGTCTTGATGGCACGCCGCATCAGCTTGGTATCAGCGGAGAGAACAAGTTCCGAACGCGCAATTGGGACTCGATTAAAGACGCGAATAAGTCCGCCGAAAACGCAGAACTGCAACGATTGCTTTATGTGGGAATGACTCGGGCAAAAGACAAACTTGTATTGCCATTGTGTTGGTCGAGGTCCGGTAAGCAGCCTTCAATTCCGGCAGCTTTGAAAGCGCGCTATCAACTCGACGAATTGAATCGTCCGACCGTGACAAACACCGGCGCGATCTCCACAATCGCTGAAGAGACGAAGAAATGCAGGTTCAATTCGCTCGCAACAAAGCCCGCTGAAGCTCGCGGCAACCCCGAAATAGATGTTGAAAACTATCACGCTTGGCAAGCAGCTCTCGCAACACGGATCAGAACTCTGAACATCGTGGCTCCTCACGACGAAGAAGCTGAAACGGAAGTGGATTGGAGCCGAGTACGCGCCCGCAAGATCGGCACGTTTGTCCATTCTGTTCTCGAGCAATCGGCCAAAGGCAAACCACTCGCAGAAGCTAAGCAGCTTGCCGCACGTAGCCTGAGCGTGAGCCCGGATGAAGAACTCGAGGCGATGGAAATCATTCAGAAAGTCTTGCAGTCGAATCTGTTCACGGTGGAGCTTCAAACGGCGCGCCGCATTATTACCGAGCTTCCAATAATTGAAGACCAAGCGAACTATGTCGCGGCGAAATTCGTTGACTTGATGTTTGAGACGATGAACGGAGACTGGATTCTCGTTGATTACAAAACTGACGACATTCCGGACGAAGCGGTGAATGACCGGAAAGAGCACCATCGCCGACAACTTGAAGAGTACGGACAGATGTTCGCTCGGCTCATGGGCAAGCCACCGAAAGAGTCGCGAGTGTATTTCCTGCGACCCAACCGCATGGTCAATCTGTAAAACAAAGAGGCCGATGCTCGCGCATCGGCCTCTGAAGTTGCGGTAAGAAATGGGCTACTTCATCAAGACCATTTTCATCACGTCACTGCCAAACGCGCCCGACATTTGAGCGAAGTACACGCCCGATGTCAATCCGTCTGCGTCAAACGCGATTTCGTGAACGCCGGCTTCCATCATGCCGTCAACAAGTTCCGAGACCACACGGCCTTGAACATCGTACACGGTTAATGTGATGTTGGAGGCTTCAGCAAGCGAGAA
Source organism: uncultured Alphaproteobacteria bacterium (assembly GCA_964587105.1). Classification (GTDB taxonomy): domain Bacteria; phylum Electryoneota; class RPQS01; order RPQS01; family RPQS01; genus JABWCQ01. Next base: position 27,374 of record CAZPKG010000004.1, read on the forward strand.
GCGAATGTTGGTCGACGGATTGAATGGGTTTGGATAGTTGCCTAACAACGCATACGATTCAACGATTTCGGATGCGCTTGTTCCGGCTTCGACCAAAACCGTGTTGAAGACCTGCTCATTGCCATTCACGTCAAAACCTGACAACTCATAGTAGTAGGCAGCGTTTGTGGCGGAGCGATCCATTACCGAATAATCATGTTGCGTCGAGCTGGTGCCGTTACCTGCGACCACGCCGACGGTCACCCACTCTTCGGAACCAAGCTCGCGGCGCGTAACTTCAAAACGATCGTTTTCAGTTTCGGAAGCGGTGGACCAGTCGATCTTCACGCCGTCAGCCGTGCGATTGGCCGAAAATGAAAGAAGTTCGACGTCAAACGGGAAGTCGCCGCAATATGCGTTCAGCGTATATGCGATGTTCGTGTCGACGCGGCTGTCAACAATTACCCAAATACCGTTGGCGTCGTTGTCATTGATGGCGTTGTTGTTCGTGCTCGAGAACTCAAGTGTGTGCGGATCGGAGCCAAGACACTTGTTAGCGTCGCAATCTTCGAGAACAACCAGGATTAAATCGTCACGTGTTGTATTAGGATTATCGTTCCAATCCAAAGTGAGTGTAAACGGATCACCGGGATGGTGAATGCGGTACACATGTGCTTTGCCGCGCCAGCGATCGCTTGAGCCACCCGGCGTGCAATAGGGTGCGTTCTGCCATGAGCCAACGCGATAGCGTTCAACGTCATCATGACCATACTGCACCGTTGAGTCAACCACGAAGCCGCAAAAGATTTCGCCCGGATCGCACCAAGCTTGCGCCTTTTGGGCGCCAATGCTTGAGACCATCAAGATTGCGGCGAGCAGCATCAAAAATTTCATCTTGTTCATGTTTTCTCCTACAAAGTTAGCACAGGAATTACTTTCATATCAACGCCCTTAATATACGTTGAGAAGTGCCAACAGAACAAGCACCAAAACGTTTTGAAGTTGCAACAATACAGTACATAACATATTAAGTATATCTACGTCATGTAACCCGATTGCAAGCACACTTTACATATTTAGCGACCCACTTGTTTGTGTCACTGACACCTCCACGTTTATTGATCGCGCACAAAAATAGAGCGGGTCAAACTCCTATGAACTCCTCTAATAGTCCCCTAACTTCGCAAAAAGCAATGCGGTCGATTCACACTGAACCGACCGCATTACAAAATAGTTGACCCGGGCTAAACTCACGGAGTTAGCCGCATGTAATCAACCTGAGAATCCCAATGAACCGTTATCTGCGTGCTGTAGTGATCGTTGCAGATGACCGTTAAGTCATAGTCCGCAGTTAAATCAGAGGGGTCAGGCGCAGAATAAGTGAACGATCTCCAATTGTCGCCTGAAGGTGGCGTCAAATAGGGCTGACCGAGCGGATCGAGCAATTGCGAAACCAATCCCGGCATGTTATTCGAATCGATGTCAGGAAAGTACCCCCACTCCGCATCATGCATCGAGATAGCTTTGCGGAGCACCTGCAAATCAGACAGCGCTGCGCCAACATAAGCCCTATTGTTCAACTTGATAAACTCCGTCATGCTGATCATCGATAAGATACCAATGATGACAACCACAAGCAGAAGTTCCAGTGTTGTTACGCCGCGCTGATTCATAGTGTGACTCTTGGAAATTTGTGCTAATGATTCTTGAGCAAGCATAAGGCCAATCTCGCTTCGGACCGCAATCTATTGAAATGGCTTGAGTTCAACAAGTGCGAAAGCTAAAGCGAAGCTTGAGATGATGGCGAACTGCAACATCATGTGGAGTAGAAGTTGCAAGAAATCATTCTGGTGCGTATCTTAGTGGGTCATGAAAGATATTTAACATCAAGTTTCTAAAACATGTCGCAGCAAAAGTACGATTTGATTGTGTTAGGCAGCGGTCCGGGTGGACAGCGTGCAGCTATCTCGGCGGCTAAAGTCGGAAAGAAAGTCGCCATAGTTGAACGCATGCGCGAACTCGGTGGCGTCTGTGTTGCGACGGGGACGATTCCTTCTAAGACGATGCGCGAAGCGGCGCTTCATCTCTCCGGGATTCAGCAACGCGCTTTCTACGGTGCGACGTACCGCAATAAAGAGAATATCACCGCTGAAGACCTGCGCATGCGCACGCAGATGGTGATGTCGCGCGAGTGGGAAGTCATTCGCGCCCAGTTGACGCGCAACGGCGTGGATATCTATGTTGGCAGCGCCCGCTTCACGGATCCGCACTCGATTACAATCGATCACCACAGCGAGATCGTTGAAATCTCTGCGGACAATATCGTAGTGGCGGTAGGTACGCGGCCCTTCATGCCGCCGGGAGTCGAGCACGACGGCGAAACGATTCTGAATGCAGACTCAATTCTCGACATCAAAAAGATACCACGCACGATGACGTGCATCGGCGGCGGCGTCATCGGCCTCGAATATGCCAGTATCTTTGCGTCTCTCGGCGTTCGCGTAACGGTTATTGATCTTGCGAAAGACCTCTTGAGTTTTGTGGACACGGAGATTGTAGATGCACTGATATATCAACTGCGACAGCTCAATGTGGTGTTCAGGCTGGGCGAAAAAGTAATCAGCGTCACGGTTGACAACAGCGGTGATGCTCCACACGCCGTTACAAAGCTGGAATCCGGCAAGATTGTCGTGACGGACGTCGCGCTCTACTCTGCCGGCCGCCAAGCCAATGCGGACACGCTCGACGCCGAGAAAGCAGGACTCGTTGTTGACAAGCGAGGAAAACTCACCGTCAATTCTCGCTATCGCACCGACGTGGAGCACATCTTTGCCGTCGGCGACGTGATCGGTTTTCCCGCGCTGGCCAGCACATCGATGGAGCAGGGCAGGCTTGCCGCGCTGGAAGCCTTCGGCTTGCGCGATGATCGCGTCGTGCCGGATATCTACCCATATGGTATCTACACGATTCCCGAAATTTCGACGGTTGGAGCAACCGAAGAACTACTCACTCAAGAGTCCATACCGTATGAGATCGGCGTCGCTCGTTATCGTGAAATTGCGCGCGGACAAATACTCGGCGACGAATCAGGGATTGTGAAACTCATTGTCGATCAGCGCACGCGCCGCTTGTTAGGAGTTCATGCGATTGGCACCGGTGCAACGGAGTTGATTCACATCGGGCAAGCAGTCATCGCGCACAACGGCACAATTGACTACTTGATTCATGCAGTGTTCAACTACCCGACATTGGCCGAATGCTATAAGACCGCCGCGCTCGATGCGCACAACCGTCTCGCTGCCTTGCATTCTGTAAAAAAGAATCCACCCATTCCACAGACGGCGTAAGACAATTCACTTTTACGCGAGAAAGGCGGACAATGCGTCCGCCTTTTCGTTTTACAAATTCGATCTACTCTAGAGCTTGCGCCAGCGGAAGGTTGCCTACTTTTCAAGTAGGCGCCAGCGGAAGGTTGCCTACTTTTCAAGTAGGTCAAGTAAGCATCAGCGCCCGCCGGGTTGTCCGACGGGCGCTCTTGTTCATCGTATTACAGAGTCTCTTCGCATCCAGTTACAGTTTCGAGGCGGCGCCAAGTGTGCCGCGGCAAGGCATCATCCTAATTCGCGCATGGAGCGTTCCACAGCAGGTTCCAGTGGTCTTCGACGTCGCGCACGACTTTTCTCAATTGCCCGGCGTCCATCGGCTTCAAGAAGTAGCCTGTGACTCCGTGTGAGATCGTGTACGCTAAGTCTGATTCGGCCAAGTTGTCTGTCAGCACAACCACCGGAATCGTCATCAGCTTGGGATCCGTGCGAATTTCATGTAGCACGTCAAACCCTTGCTGCTTATCCATGTTTATGTCGAGCAAGATCAAACCCGGTTTGGTCATGCCATGGTCAGCGTCGAGTGGCCCGAAGGACACTGTATGTCGCAGATAGTGCAGCGCTTCAAGCTGCGACCGTGCGATCACCATGCGATTGTTGAGACGGGTCTCTTGAATCGCACCTTCAACCATTTCTATGGCTTCATCCCGATCTTCGATCAGCAGTATGTCAATCGGCACCCGCTGCTCGGACACGTTCCATCCATTACTATTCATCGTATTATCGCTTTCACATCGTCGCATCACGGTTTCCCTTATGGCAAAGGCCGGACCCGAACAAAAAAGAATCGCCGTTCCGGGTCAGTGGAACGGCGATCTCTTATTGCGAACTAATGTTTAGCTAAGCGACCCTCCGCCTGCGCGGGGATCGTTATACTTCAAGCAAACAATCAACGGTAGAACGATATCAACAACTCGCTGCGTGAACTCAACCTATAGCATTGTCTCAGTGCAAATTGCAAAATACGAATACCGTGCAATATGCGATGAAAACACACTATACAGGCGTCGAGTGATGCTTCGGTCGCACGTCAACCAAACCGATTTGATAAATTGTCGTGCGTTCCCAAGCGTGCAGCTTACCGGCTTTTCTCAAAAATGATCTGAACTGTGCGGGTCGCCAATGATTACAATGACCGGGATCTTGCCCAAGTCCAAGCTTGATCGAAAACCAGGTCAGCGTGCGAAACACCGGCTCATACGGCACGGAAATCAAAAGCCAATGCTCGGCAACGCGATCCAATTCAAACAAAGGCTTCTCGGGATTCGGCAAATGCTCAAGCACCTGTGAGCAAAACACGACGTCAAACTGTTCATCCTTGAACGGAACCTCATACGCGCTGCCCACATGCCAATCCGCTTCAGGTGAAGCGATCTTCGCGAACTTGATAGCCTCGTCGCTGAAATCGAAGCCCGTCCACTTTCCTTTGTAGCCCCGCTCCTGCATCGCTCGATAGACGATGCCTTCGCCGCAGCCTGCGTCCAACACATTCTTCGCGCCCGTAAATGCCAGCAGCTTGTACATGTGGTCGAGATACAGCTCAAGGTGTTTCTGATACAGGCTATTGTTAAACTCCCACTTTCGGTGGTTGTCCGATGTGTATCCATCCGGTCGCGCTTTTCGTGCGTGTTCAATAACTGGCAACTGACTCTCTCCTATATTCTAATTTCCCCCCAGTCCTCTGGGGGGATAAAGGGGGGTAAAATTTCAAGCTAACCAACAACTTAAAGCGCAGGCGCCAGCGCAAAACCCGCTTAACAAGCGGTTAAGCAATAACGATTGCGCGAACTTCTTCGTCTGCTTTCGGATAGGGATCCTCGTCCCAAAATTCTCTAAACGCAGTTGACCAATCGCGTGTGGCCGCTCGCGCTCGCGCCGCAGCAGCCATGCGATGCCTCAAATCATCGGACTCAACCAGAGAGCGCATCGCCTCGCGCCACGCATTCACGTCATAGCCCGGCAGCACAAGTCCGCTCTCGCCGGGCAAAATAATCTCTTTCGGTCCGCCTTCATTGGAAACCAACGACGGCAAACCCGATGCTTGCGCTTCCAGCACCGAATTGCCGTATGTATCAGTCGTAGAAGGAAATACAAACACATCGCCCGATGCATAAGCTTTCGCAAGCTGTTTCCCCTTGACAAATCCCGGGAAGACGATCATCGGCGGTAGCTTGCGCGCGATCAGCTCATCGCGAAACGGCCCGTCACCGACAATTGCCAGGGCGGCCTTCTTCTGCAACACTTCATCCTGCAAGAACGCATCGACCACGACGTCAAGATTCTTTTCGCGCGAAACACGGCCCGTGTAAACAAAAATCACGCGGTCCGAAATGCCATGCGGCTTGTAAAATTCTTCATCTCGATGCCGTGGATTGTAAAAATCCAAATCCGTACCGCGTGTGTATATAAACAACCGACGCGGATTAAATCCGTGATCAATCAACTGCTTGCGGTAATGATCGCTCGGTGAATAAACCGCATCGGCCAGCCCGTAGAACCAGCGCATGAATTTCCACGTCGTCTTTTCAAGCCCCTCATCCCCCGTAATCTGTCGGACATGCTGCGGAAAATCGCTGTGATAGATTGCGCGAACGGGAACTCCAAACAGCTTTGCAGCAAACATCGCAATCAACCCCACCGGCCCCGGTGTTGAAATGATATACTCGTCAAAATTTTGCGATTCGAGATACTTGACAATCCTCAAAATTGGTGGCACGGAGAGTTTTTGCAATTCGTAATCGGGAATCGAAATCTCGCCGACAGGCGGGAAATTCAAAAACTTGCTTCCTGTTGGTGCACGTGATTCAGCAACCGAGCAAATAATCTCCAAATCCGCATCAAGCTTCTCAGCAACCTCCGACATCCTGTGCAGCGTCATCGAAACGCCGTTGACGTCCGTCACCGTATCGGAAAACCACGCGACTTTCTTTCGTCCGGATTTCTTTGGAAGTTCCAGCGTCCCGTCAACGCGCGCACACAACTCGCGGATCAGCTTGCGATCCCGGTTGAGCTTGTCGAATGAATAAAGATACGGAGCCATCACACTCTGAATCGGCAAGAGCGCAGCCACGAGCGGCAATCCGCTGCCAATCTGTCCGCGCTCGAAATCTTTCATCGCATCGTTCAAGAGCTGATAGCTGACTTTGCTCAGCACGCGATCCGCCATGTTGTAAAGCCGTGCGTCAAACGTCTGCAAATCGTCGCGGTCAATTCCGCCCAGCCGCTCTTCTTTAGGCAATTCGCGATACGCGCGAATGATCTCGGCAATCAACTTTCGCTCAATCGCCGATGGCCTCTTGCGCATCTTGAATAGGCCCTTGAACGCCTCCCAAAGCGAAGCCGTCACCTGTTTCCTGCTTGGTTTCTCGGGCGAGAGCAATCTTGTCAGGATCAATTCAAGAATCCCCTGCACGTCGCCTTCGCGCCGCAACACCTTGCTTGCATAAAGCTGTGCGCCGACCCGGTACATCGAGTGCGCCGAGGCGATCGTGGAACCATGCATACCCGCCGGAGTTCCTCTGCGCATCCGAAGCTGCTGCAAAAACTCAGAAGCGTTTGAAGCACTCGGCGTTTCCGTCCACGTCAAACCGATATACTGTCCGCAGTAGTCATTCGAGCTTCCGATTTGCCCCTTCTGCCACGGGCGCTCGGATGCGGGAGAAATCTTCCACTTGCGCTGAATTTCGTCAAAATACTCCGGCGTGAGCGCATCCAGAAACGCCGACGTAAACTCATTTGATCTCTGTTGCCTTCCGCAGCTGCGTGCTTCAAAATGATCGAACAACAACAACAATCGCTCAACATGATCCGGCGAAAGTTTACCGTCGTGCGGTTCCAACGGCTGCGCGACGACATGGTACAAGTTCTCTGCAAGCAAATACTCGCGCACGTTGTACAAATTCCCCCGCTGCGACAACATCTTGACGAGCTGAACATTATTCAGCCCATACACCATCAACCGCACGGGACAACCGTCTTCCGGGAATTGCAAAGTTGTCTCGCACGCCGGAATCACGTCCGCAAATTGCGCAAGCTGCCCATATCCGTCAAGCGAATCGCTGTCCGTCAAAGCAATAAAGTCCATGCCGCGCCGTTTAGCAAGCTGATAAGCCGCCAACGGTTCCGTCATGGACTCTGAGACCTTCAATTTCTTCAAGAAGAAGTTGGTAGGTCGATTCGAGTGCTTTGTATGTATATGTAAGTCAGCTCGTGACATTAGTCTAGTTTCCCCCCGGTCCTCCGGGGGATAAGGGGGGCAAACTGTTAGGCGGCGTCAGCATCTTGTATGTGTTCAGTTTCTTCCACATAAAAAACACCGGAATCCCCAGCAGGACAATAAATAATCCCGGCCAAGTGAATTGCGGTTTGTAAATCAGAAGATTGATCGAAAAGAAAACAGCGAAGGCGATGTACAGCAGCTGCAAATACGGATATCCCGGCGCGCGAAACGGCCGCTCTTCGTCAGGCCGCGTAGCTCGCAACCGAATGATTCCCCACACTGTCAGCACATAAAATAGGACTGTGGCAAATACAACATAGTCGAGTAAGTCACCGTATTTTCCCGACAGGCAAAGCACGCCACTCCACAATCCCTGCATCACCAGCGCCACTCCCGGCACACCGTGTTTATTGATTTTCTGCGCGTCTTTGAAGAACAAACCGTGCTGCGACATCGCGTAATAAACCCGCGCACCCGTCAATACAATTCCGTTGTTGCAGCCGAAAGTCGAAATCATGACGCACGCCGCGACAATCAAGGCGGCCGTTCCGCCGAGCAGAGTCTCCACACTTGCCGTTGCAATTCGGTCACTCGCGGCAAATTGGAATCCTCGTGAAATAACGTCACCGCCATTCGGATCACCGCCGAGCGGCAGCATAAACATGTACGCGACGTTCGTGAGCAGATACAAACCCGTAACCAGCGCGGTTCCCAACGCTAAACTTTGGGCAATCGTCTTGCGCGGGTTGTGCGTCTCAGCCGCAGTGAATGTTGAGCTGTTCCACGCATCCAATGCGAAGATTGCACCTACGCATCCCAATCCGCACGCGCTAAGTAAGTCAGCGCCGTTAAGCGTTTCCCGAAGCAATTTACCGTCGTCACCCACCGTCACGCGCATGGCATCCCAAGAGTTCGCCAAATTAAGCTTGATGATTTCAGGGTTTGCGCCGATTGAAAAACCCAATGCGATCAACAAAATCAGCACGGCGATCTTGCTGAATGTAAACAGGTTCTGCACAAACTTTCCTTCGCGCAGCCCTTGCATGTTCAGGTAAGTTAAGACCGAAATATTGACTAACGCAAGCAACTGCGCGGCTGAAAAAGTCAAGCCATGAGACTCAAAGAGCACATGCTGTTCGCTGAACCACGGAAACAAAACGGCGGTGAATTTTGCGAACGCCACGGCAATTGCCGCAATCGTCCCGCACTGTATCACCATGAAAAACGTCCAGCCGTACAAAAATCCGATTAGCGGATTGTAGGCATTGCGAAGATAAACATATTGCCCGCCCGCTTGCGGATACATGCCCGATAACTCGCCGTAACTGACCGCCGGAATCAGCGTCATAATTCCGCTCAAGGCCCAAACTACCATCAGCCAGCCTGATGAGCCGACGTTGCGCGCGATATCTGCCGAGACGATAAATATACCTGAGCCGATCATCGAACCAACAACCAGCATGGTGGCGTCTATCAGTGTCAGTTGACCGCGCGGCGCTTTGCCGTTTGTTCCGGTCATCGCGTTTCGCTAACCGCCGTTGCGTTCCGAGGAGAACACTTTACTCAAGCAGAACACGAACAAACTGACGATTGTCACCCATGACAAAAGCATCAACACCCAGCCGGCAGCGCTCATTTTGCCTCCTTATGCAGCTTCGGAAACTTGCCACGCTTGTCCGCTTGCCAGACCCAGTAAGCCAACAAGGCTAAAAACGCCATCATAACCAGCCTTGTGATGCTGATCCACGAGGCCTTCTCCGGTTCAACTCCCTGCATCGTTGCGATTGGCCACCACTCTTGAATCGCCCAAAACAACAGGAGCAAAATCAAGTATGCCGGAGTGATGTAACGAATGACATATTTGTAAACCGAAGGAATCTTGATCAGCGCGCCATGATGCATCTGCTCCCAACCCTTGTCAATTCCAAGGTAGATGTTAAAAATCAGCACCATAATCAATCCTGACACGACTGGCAACACCGAACCAGCCCAGAAATCCATTTCATCCAGAGTACCGTGTTTGATCGTGGCAATGATAAATGCAGTAATCAGCAAATTGATCATGCCTGTCCAAAAGATCGCCTTGCCGCGCGACATATTCAGCTCGTCTTTCAAAAATGTCACAAGCGGCTCAATCAACGACACTGACGACGTAATGCCCGCAACGAACAACAATATGAACCAGATAAAACCGATCAATCCCTCGCCGCCCATTTGAGCGAAGATATACGGCATAGTCACAAAGCCAAGATTAAAGGATCCTTGTTTTGCGATCTCCTGCGCCCCCGCCACACCAAAGAACACCGCCGCCGCCACCACTGCGATACTCCCGCCGAGGATAACTTCAGCGAACTCATTGGCGGAAGTTGCAGTCAAGCCGGACAGCGCCACATCGTCTTTCGATTTCAAGTAGCTTGCATAGGTCATAATACAACCCATGCCGACGGACAGCGTGAAGAAAATCTGCCCTGCCGCCGCAATCCAGACTTTGGCTTCGTCGAGCCTGCTCCAATCCGGATTCCACATAAACCCGAGCGCGTTATTCACATTCCAATCCGGATGATCAGCAACCGGAGAACCCAATGTCAATACGCGAACAGCTAGAATGATTCCGCAAATAAACAAGATCGGCATGCCGATCTTAGACAGCTTTTCAATTCCACCCGAGATTCCTTTGTACAGCACCCAGTAGTTCAGTGCGAACACAATTCCGAAAATCGTAATTGCCGTCCACGGTCCGTTGAAATACTGGTTTGATTCCTGACCGGTAAATCCCGCCAAGAACTTGTCCATCTCATGTGCGGCAATAGCTTCTTGATATTGTCCGGAAATTGAGAAAAACGCAAAGGACAACGTCCACGTTTCGATATAGATGTAATAGAACGTAATGCACAGTGGAATAAAGATCGTAATTATTCCAAGATACTTCGCCCATGGCTTTCCACCCGTCAAACGATGAAACACTCCTGGCCCGCCGCCGTGCTCATGCTGGCCGCCGTATCTGCCCATAGTCCATTCAACCCACGCCAGTGGAATACCAAGCAGCAGCATCGCCAGAATGTACGGAACCATAAATGCGCCGCCGCCGTTTTGCGCAGCCTGTACGGGGAATCGCAAAAAATTCCCCAATCCGACGGCGCTGCCCGCAACGGCCATGATAATCCCGATGCGCGAACCCCAACTGTCACGCACACGCGGCGCACGTTGTTGCGGTGGAGATTTCTTCGCCGGTTGTGTGGCCATTCACTTGCTCCTTTCAATCAGTCTTTGCAGGAGAGGAAGTTACGTAAACGTGAGTGAAAATACAAAGCCCGACCCAAGCGCGCAATCGCCGCAGAAGTCAAAGCAGAAGTGAGTCAGAAGGATAAGAGGGTAAAAATCTGAAGAATGGAATCAACGCGGCGGCACCTGTGCTTATCAAGCACCTGCGGGTGCCCCATTACAATTTAGCTTCCGCCGTCGCTCTAAGCGCTTCCAGCGCGTCTTCAATCTTGCGAGTGAACTCTTTCAGGTCCGCGCCTTCGCCGGGATGCGCAATTGGTTGGCCATAATATAAAAAAACTCGCGCGAACGGTTTCGGAACAGTAAACCGGTCCCACGAGCGAAATATCCAAGCCCGATTGGCAGAGAAGATAACGGGAATCACGTCGGCGCCGCTGGCCAAAGCGATATACGCGGCGCCGGGTTTCAATTTGTAAATCGGTCCGCGCGGGCCGTCGCCGATCATAGCCGCCGTTTGTCCCGCGCGTACTTTGTCAATCATTCCCAATGCAGCAGTCGATCCGCCGCGCGTCGAACTCCCGCGCACGGTTTCGTAGCCGATCTTCTCGACAACCTGTGAAACCAACTCGCCGTCGCGGTGCTGCGAAATCATCGCCACCACGTTTCGTTTGCGGCAATGATACGTCGAACCGAGCAACCGTCCGTGCCACGTGACCATCACCAGCGGTTTGCGGGCGCGCATGTACGATTCGGCTCCGTCAAAGCCCGTCACACGCATCCGCCACGTTGCGCCGAGAATCAGAACGGCCAGATGGCCGAAGCGAGTGCCGAGATAGAAGAGGAGACGGTTCGTAAGAAGGCAGTCGTCAGAGAATAGAGAACGGCGAGCATCGAATCGGTCGCATTGCAGGACGTATCGCCCGCGCTGCGAATCGTCGCCGCCGTAGCAGTTATCGTTTCGCGCACAACTCGCGGAGCTTGCGACAGCTCGCTGATGCCGTAACGCACGGTGGCAATCGACGCGTTAACGCCGTTGCGCACTCCGAAGGTCGTGGACTTACTCACGCGCTGAGCAGGATTACATCCAGCACCCGCGTCGGCGGTAGGCGTACAGAGTTGAATCACGACGCGTTTCGGCGCCATGACATTGGAGGGATCGTCCGACTGTTCAAACGCGAACAGCAGGGATGAACACATTAACATCCCTAAGACAGTTGCAAATCCAAGTAAACGCATCTCGTTTCTCCCGTTGGCAATTCAAACAACTCCAACAGAGCACTCCCTCAAGCGCTCAATTTTCTATTCCGGTCTCCCCCCGTTTACGGGAGGGTTTGCATTCGCCGAGCGGGGATTAAGCGAAGCGGTTCCCCGCCGGAATCTGATTCAAAAGCTCCATCGCCATCTCAGCAACTCTCTTTCCCGCACCCGGTTCGCCCAACTGCGCACGAACTTTAGCAAGTTTCGCGCGCGCATTCCGAATCGCATCCGGCACAGTCAAAAGCGGCAACAACGCTCCAGCGAGCTTATCCGGATTGGCGTCATCCTGCACAAACTCCGGCACAACCTCTTCACCGGCTAACAGGTTCGCCATCGCGATATGCGGGACTTTCACAATCCGCTTGCCAATCGCGAAGCTCACAGCCGAGGTTTTATAGAACACAACATACGGATTCCCGAAGTAAGCCGCTTCAATCGTCGAAGACCCCGACTTCACCAGCGAAGCATTCGCATGAGCAAGCAGTTCATGCGAAACTCCCCGTGCTCTGATGATTCCTAATCCCCCTCCGTTCACGGGGGGGTTAGGGGGGGTCTGCATTCCCCCTCGCTTTAGCGGGGGGGTAAGGGGGGGTGTCCCAAGATACCGATCATAGAACCCCGTCGCCACCGTCGGCGACTCCGCTAATATACATACAAGATCAGGAATCAGCTTCTTTAACACCCGCACCGTCTCAACAACCACGGGCAAATGCCTCTTCAATTCCTGCTTGCGAGACCCCGGAAGGAGGCCTAAAACACGAGCATCTGGCTCGATTCCCAAGCTCTTTAGAAACTCGCCTCTTGGAGGTAAATCTCCCGCTTCATCCAACAGCGGATGACCCACAAACGTAGCTTTACCGCCAAATCCTTGAAAAAGCTGCTCTTCAAACGGAAAAATGACGGCAATGGCGTCTGCAAGTTTGGCCAATTCCGGCCCGCGGGCGGCTTTCCACGCCCACACTTGAGGAGCAATATAATACAAGATTTTCGGCTTGTAAACACTTTGCCTTGAACTTAAATATCTCAAGAGGCTAAAGTGCAGACCGGGGTAATCTATTAGAATGAGCAAGTCCGGTTTTCGTGTCAAGATTTCTCGCAAAACCGTGCGCCGGACATGCATCACATACGGCAGGTGCCGCACCACTTCAGCAAACCCCATAAAGGCGAGCTTCTTGGCATGAAACAGAAGCTCCACACCCTGAGCCTGCATTCGATCACCACCCAACCCAAAAAACGTCGCATTAGGCAACTGTTCCTTAAGGCTTTGCACCACGAACGACCCGTGAAAATCCCCCGATGCTTCTCCAGCGGAAATGAACACTAAGTGCGCGGCGGCACCCGCTGCGGGTGCTCCGTCCGATTCCCCCCTGCTTGCGGGGGGGTAAGGGGGGGTGTCTGATCCCCCCCCAGTCCTCTGGGGGGGCAAGGGGGGGTAAGATGTCAAATCGTTCGTTATCAACAAAAGGGGTTATGCGCCAGCGCCATTGGGTCCAGCGTCAACGCTGGCCGTTATTTCAACAGTACCATCTTCCTCGTCATTGAGTGATGGTCAGCCCGCAAGGTATAAAAATAAACTCCCGAAGGCAAACTCGCCGCGTCAAAGTTCACACGATGCGTTCCGGCGGCAAGCGGCTCATTGATTAGAGTCGATACTGCACGGCCCGTCACATCAAACACCTTCAGCGTCGCCTTACTTGCATTCGGTAATGCAAATTCAATCACCGTTTCAGGATTAAACGGATTAGGATAATTCTGTGAAAGTGAAAACTCGGTCGGAACAACGGGCTTCTCGTCTGCGCTTGTTGGAATCGGATCATATATGCGCTGAGCATACACGGAGCTTAAAGGAAAGGATGCTCGGTAATCGGTCCATGCCACGACAATACTGCCATCAGTTCCCACCACCGTTTCTATGTTATCGGTAAATGACGCCGCACAGAGTGATGGCCCGTTGTTCACTTGCCAAAACGGGTCGCTCCCAACCACTCCCGATGCGTTCAAGTGCGTACCATAAACCTGCACTCGGCTCGTTTGCGGTGTTGTGATCGGAATACCAGTCCACGTGATGTATATGTTCTCGTAATTCACTGCAACAATATCGCCAAGCATCGAATTCTGATTTGCGTTCTGAATATATAACCCCCCAGTTTGCCACAATGTTTGACCGGCCGGGGAGAGTTTTTGCGCGAACACGTCGTTCTCTGTGTCCGTCACATACTTCAACCATGCGACAATCATATCATTGTGATCGTCCACACAAACCTTCGGGGAATACACCATCTCGTCAGCAGATCCGGCAACGAGTCCATTAGTGGCCCACGAAAGCTCACCGCTCGAGTTCACTCGCTGTGCCCAAATCTGATATAGCTCCGGCTCATCATTGTATTGCCAAACTGCAGCCAGCCCGCCTTGATGATCAGATTCAACTTCAAAATGATGGGCGTCTCGATTCAACGGTGTGACGTCCGCTGTCCAGTCAATTGTGCCGTTGGGAAGAACTCTTGCAGCACGATAGTAGTAGTTCTGAAATTCCCCTGTTCGCCATACCACAATACACGAACCGTTGTCACTCGCGAATACGTCGATCAAATCTGCATCAAAGTTTGGCGGACTGGGAACATGTAATGGCTCATTCCATATAGGCTGGCAATCAGCACCAATGCGTGTTGCATATACTTCCATAGAAAACTGCGGGTCGAATTGCGAAAAGGCTGCGAACACCCCGCTACTTCCGTCTGGGCATAGACCAAATTTCCCGCTAACGTCAAATTCTGACGCTGAAACTGTAATACCCTCTTCCGGCCCAACCTGAACTCCAGCCGAATTCCAACGGGTCACGGATATTACTCTTGTGTTGCTGGTTGCCGCGAAACCCGCAAAGAATCCACCGCTTCCGTCACTACACAAAACCGGATTCTCAAGATAAGGATGCGACCCAACCCCAAATGTGACCAGCTCCACTCCATCCCGCATCAACTCTATTGCGCCGGTCGCATCGAGAATCTGGAAATATAGATCGTTGCTTTGTGAACGTGTATCCTGCCACGCGGCGACAGTTCTTCCGCCCGGAAGCGAGAACAAATCGTGGTTGTAGCTCCGTCCGTCAATGAGATCATCCCAACCCAAAGCATCAGGAAAATTCACAGATCCGTCGTCGAGGTCTTGGCTTTGCACAAACATCGATCCGCTTGGATTGTACGATTCGCGCCAAAACGTTACAACGGAGTTCTCACCTGTCACAACAATTCTTGGAGTTTCGACACTGAAACCATTGTGCAGCGTAACAGCACAATCATCCCAGACCATTTCCGCGCTGTCAATGAACGCAACCCTAACTCGACCATCACCCGGCATGCCGTTTGACTCGTTCCAAACGCAAATCCCTCTGCCCATATTGTCGGTTGTGAGGTTAATCATTGTCTGCGAAGCATCCGGTGATTCAGGTTCACAAAGCGGAATCGGAAATTCACCCCAGCGAATGTTCCCATAGAGATTGACCTTCTGAACGAACCCGAGCGTAACGCCATTAGATTCTTCCTGCCAACTAATCAACGCGCCTTCCAAAACACCGTCAGTCAAACTTGGCAGCATTCTTACCGCTGTCTTGACACTGGTCGGTGTATAAACCAAATGACCGTTGGCTGGTCCAACAGCCTGTCCGCCCGCGGTTACATTTCGCCAATAGAAATCCGCAATCTCTGAAGTACGTTCATCCAGCCACAGCAACGCAGCGCCGCCGGAGCTATCAGCAAGTAGCTTGACACTTGTCACAAACGCAGGTTGGCGGCAAACAACCGCAGGCGAGGTCCATGCGTTATTGCCGTTCGGGTTAATTTTGTTGCATAGAATTTCATACTGTGCGGGATGCTGTTTCCAGGCGATCAGCAATTTGCCGTCACTGCTCGCTTCAACAGCGTAACCCCATCCATTTCCACCGTGATTGGTTTCAATCGGATTTGTCCACGCAATTGTTCCGTCGCTTGTGACGCGCTGTGCATAAAAATAGGTTTCGTTAATCCAACAGCAGTACGCGCCACCGTTGGCGTCGCGTTCCACCCATACCATCCCTTCCTGCAAACTGCGAGTTTGTTCTTCGTATAACAGCAATCCCGTCTGCTCAGGATCACTCCACAATGACGCGGCAGTCGAAGAGAATTTCATGGCTTTCATGCGACCGCGAATGACAACCTCTTCGCTCGTGTTGTAAACATCCGCATCCTGCCACACTACAACCCAACCGTCGGACGAGTAGGTGATCACCGGCCAATAAATTCCGATGCCTTCGGTATGCGCGAGCAAACGACCATTCAACCCCCACTGCGGTTCACCCGAAGGTGCGAGCAGTTGACCGAACAGTTCTAATCTGCCGTTGCGTGCGTCGGTCCAAATAGCCAAAACGGAGCCGTCCTCCCCTTGCGCAGTTTGCCCGTTCCAACTCACACTATAAGCCTGCCGAACGCTAACACCGTCCAAATCCCACGTTCTCGGATCTGCCAAAGAGTTGTCGGCACAAAGTCCGACGAAAGCCAACACAAGTAACCACAGCATAACTCTTCTCCCTCAGTTTGCAGATTTCTGATTTCTCACATCTGACTTTTGACTTCACTTCAACAACACCATCTTTCGCGTCACAGATTGCTCACCGGCTTTCAGTGAATAGAAATACACGCCCGAAGCCAACCTCGATCCGTCAAAGTTCACACGATGATGTCCGGCGGCAAGTGATTTATCAATCAACGCAGCCACTTCACGACCTGTCACGTCAAAAATTGTAAGCGTAGTTTGTCCCGCCATCGGCAATGCAAATTCAATCACCGTCTCCGGATTAAACGGATTGGGGTAATTTTGTGATAGCAAGAACTCGGTAACAAGTTCCGGCTTCTCTTCCGCATCCGTGAAGATCGGATCGTAAAGACGTTGTGCAAACACGGAAAATTCCCATATGAACGCTGTCCGCGAATCAAGCCATGCCAACGTCACACCACCTGCTCCGTCCGCAGTTGCCGCCATCTCATACTGTATGTAATCAAAATTACAAATCGGGCTTCCGTCAGCCTGCCAATACGAATCCCCGCCAATTCTGCCGCGCGCGTCAAGATGCGTTCCATAGATATCTGCGGCCCATTGCTCCTGTGTTCGGTTTCGATCATCCTGCCAGAGAACATACACTTCGTTGTCGCTCAGTGCGAAAACTTTAGGCTGGTACTGATAATCTTGTGCGGCGCACAGTACGATTCCAGTTTGACCCCACAGCGTGTTCCCTGCTGAGTTGAAGCGTTGGGCAAAGATATCGGCGTCGTTATCAGAATGCATCGACCACGCAACGGTCAAATTGCCAACCCTGTCCGCAGCACAAGAAAAATCTTCCAGCCATCCTGCGACCGCAAGAAACTCAATGCCATGATCACTCCAAATGGACTGCCCCGTCACATTAATCTGCTGGGCAAAGGCGCGCGAAGTGTCGCCCGTGTCATCCAAAGTTTCCCAAACGAAATAGGCGCCGCCCAAATTGTTTGGGCATACGGCGAAGTCGGATGAGTAATTAATATTCGGTGTCGTGACCGAATCGTCCCACACGACCGCACCTCCCGAGGCGATGCGCATCAGGTTCAAAAACGCTTGGGGATAAATCCCTGACTTGTAGGCAACGAGAACCGAGCCGTTGTCACTCGGCATGATGTCAACAGTTGTAATGTCTTCATCAATAACTTCTTTGATCACCGCTTGACTCCAAATGGGTTGACAAACGGAATTTACGCGCATCGTTGCGTTATTCAAATAGTAAGTTTCACTGGCGTATAAACTCGCGGTGAAAAAGCAACCGCCGGATCCGTCAGCGAGGAGCTTGATTTGATCTTGGATTACCTCAACAGTACCCGGAAATTCCAACAAGACCCCTTGGCGCGGGCTAATGAAGTTACCTTGTCCGTCAAGGTGAACGATTCGAGGCACGTACCATCCCGGGGTGTAAGCGCCATAGGCCGCAAAGAATCCTCCGCTCCCGTCTTGCGTCATTCCAAAACCGTTGACGTCAACAGACTCACCGTTCTCGTCAACCGCCAATAACCTACCCTCTGTTTCAAACATCGGAATCCCAAAAGCATCTTGAATCTGGAACCACAATTCACGTTTTCCGTTTGCTTCAGTTCGCCACGCGATTGCCGTTGCTCCGCCATTCAACTTAACAATTTCAATACTACTGCAATTCGCTTCAGCGCCAGTCGCAAACTCGTGAGGAGTCGCGTATTGGAGCGCGCCTGTGACAAAATTTAACCTCTGTGCTCGCAATGAAGAGTTACGGTACAAGTTTTCAAGCCAGAACACACGCACGGAATTGTCGAAAAGCACAGGTGGAGAGCTGACCGTATAAGCATCGGTAACCACATTGACTGCGACGCCACAGTCGTCGCCCCACGGTCGAGTTTGATCGCTCGCAATGCGAACGACACGATTCTCTTCGTTGTAAAGTCCAGAGTATTCGTATCGCTTGTAATTGCAAATTAGTCCTCCGGCGCGATCGGAAGTGATTGTCGCTTTTCCAAAATCTTCTGAAGTGGTTTCCGAAACGCAAACCGTATTGCCGGCGACGCCCCAGGCTTGCGTTCCAGCGAGATTGATTTTCTGTGCCACAAGTGACGCGGAGTCAGATTGGTAGCGATAATACACCGCCATCACGCCATCCAGAGTTCCGTTGTTGTACGACTGAGCAACACTTCTCAGTCGATTATTTTCAGCCAGATCAATAAACGGAGCACCGCCATTTGCCCAACTTGCCACACCTTGCGCGTTCAAATGTTGAGCGTACGCTTGTGCCTCTTGATTGGAGCGAACCCATGTGACAAACATGCCACCGTTGCCGTCGCCGCATACTCCGATCTCTCTGAACCGGACATTGTCGCGTTTCAATTCAACTCCGGCAGTATCATTCCAGGCAAACGATCCGTTCTGGAGTAGTTTGTTCGCATAGAGGATTGTATCACCGTTGATGATTTGATACCACGCGAATACTAATCCGCCTGCAAAGTCACTCGCGACGTTGAGTTGATTCGTTGCGAGACGCATGTTGAGTCGAACAGATTCCGGCCATTCAAGCTGACCAGTGGCGCTAACTTTTACGGCCCAATGATCCATGATGCTCCAAGTAACTATTGCTCCACCGCCGCTGGCATGAACCGTGAAGCTGGTGAGCATCCACTCCGTTTGTCGGGGGACAACCTCGATTCCAGCCAAACCGCTTGCCCAAATCGGAGCGCCGTTGTCATCAATTTTGATGGCTCGCAGCGTGCCGATTCCGTATTGCCCGGTGGCCGGGCCATCGGAGGCAATCTGCTCTTGATCCATCCAGCAAATGACCCATCCGCCCTCAACAGCAACGGCATGTGGGGCGGCGGCCTTGTGGTCCCCCTGGGCAACCATTCTGCCTCCCGCGTCCCAAAGCGCATCTCCATTTGGGGATAATAACTGCCCTAACACAATCTGTTCACCGCCGCGAGACTGTGCCCAGACCAACAGCGTAGCGCCGTCCGTGCGCGAAACCGAGGAGAAGTCGATAATAGCAGAAACCGCGCGAACGGGAATCCCATCAGCATCCCATTGGCGCGGTTCGGCAAAGGCGAGGGTGCTAAATAGCAGCCCAAGTAGCAAAATAAAACGTCCCAACATAACCCACCTCCGAAGAGTTTGATAGTCAAGAAGCAAAACTAAGGTGATTCATACAATAAAGGTGACAAATATGGCTTTGTCAAGCGAAAAAGTCACCGAAATGAAATTCCCCCCGACACCATTGCAGGTATCGGGGGGAATTAGGTCTAATTATGAACTAATAAGACAATGATGCCTCGATCACATCAACGCAGCAGCACCATCTTTCTCGTCAACGTTGAATTTCCGGTATTAAGAGTATAGAAATATACGCCGGACGACAGCTCCGTGGCATCGAAGTTCACTCGGTGGTTTCCGGCCGCGAGCGCCCCGTTCACGAGTGTCGCAACCTCGCGCCCTGTCACATCAAACACCCGAAGCGTTGCCTTTCCTTCAGTCGGCAAAGTGAATTCAATCACCGTCTCAGGATTAAACGGATTGGGATAGTTTTGTGAAAGAGAAAATTCGGTGGGGAGTTCGGGCTTCTCTTCAGCATCCGTAAAGATCGGATCAAAAAGTCTTTGCGAAAATACTGCGAAGTCCCAGTCAAAGTTACCGCGCTGATCACGGAAAATCAGCGTGGCGCCACCCATGCCATCATTGATGGCTTGCGGAACGGTTTGCACATGCAGATAGTCGCAAACAACACTGCCGTTTTCTTGCCAGTACGAATCACCGCCGATCCTGCCACGCGCATCAAGGTGAGTGGCATAAATATCGGCAGGCCACCAGAAATTCTCTGCCGCTTCTCGATGATCTTCCCAGAAGATATACACCTCGTTGTCACTAATTGAAACGACGCTTGGATTGTATTGGCCCAGTGGCTCGTCGCAGATGACTAGCCCGCTGTCTCCCCACATTAGTTCGCCGGAATGCGAAACGCGCTGCGCGAAAACGTCGGAGTTGCCTTCATTGTCATATATAGACCACGCGATGGTTGCATTACCTACTGGATCGACATCCATGCTCATCGATTCTAAAGGCCAATTTGTTTCACCAATGGTAACGCCGTCCACGCCCCACATCGGATCGCCGGACGCGTTCACACGTTGAGCAAGAATCATGTTGCGGCTTTGTTCGCTATTGTTGGACTGCCAAACAACAATGGCTCCTCCTGAGTGATCTGTTTGCACGCTGCCGAAGCGGAAATCAGGGACAGCGTTCCTGTGCAGTAAGCTTGTCCAGCGAATTGTGCCGTCCGGCTGGATTCGCACGGCTTTGACATTTGTGTTGGGCCACAATCGATCAATATAAACCACAATACACGAACCGTCGTTGGAAGAGAAAACTCTTCGTGGCATCACTTCCCTTTGTGGATCTACTACAACGACCGGATTCTGCCAAACGGGTTCGCAATTCGCGTTGACCCGCATGGTGACACTAACCAACATGAAATTTGCATCGTAAAGCGAAGCGGCAATGTAGCACCCGCCTTGCCCGTCAGCCACGCACGAGGCCGACTCGAAATCACTGTACGTCGGCGTTTGAAAAAGTGTCACACCGGCAGGGTTTCCAATCCGTTCACCCATGCTATTAACGTGCGCAACGCGAAGAATATATGAAGAGCTTTGGTCATCCACTTTCATTACCGCGAAGAATCCTCCGCTGCCGTCCGGGCAAAGTGAGGGATTTGTTCCGGGAACTGGAGTGCCGTCGGGGTTCACACAGACAGAAATCCCGTTATGGTCGAGCTGCCGTTCTCCGAATACATCTTGGATCTGAAAGAACACTGCATTTCTGCCTTGCACGCTCGTATTCCACGCGGTTGCGGTCGAGCCGTTGCTGAGCGCAACAATAGTTGAACTCCACGGTGTGTGTTCATCGGAGATCAGTAATACCCGCGGCGACGCATAGACATTTTCTCCGGTCGCCCAGTTAACGCGCTGTGTCTTGATACTGCTCACATAGCTGTCTGTTTCAAACCACGTGACTTGCAGGCCGTCTTCACTCAGACTCGGAGCAAATATTCCGGACCAATACGAGAAATAGGTGGCTGTGTCAACAACTGTGCCGCAGTCGTTGCCCCACGGTTTTGTACCGTCGCTGTTCACACGGGAAACTGTCAGGAAATTTCCATATACCGGCCAATCCTGATAGTTGCTGTAAAACGCAATTAATCCACCGTGATTGTCCGTCTGAATTGTTCCGTGCTCAAAATACTGCGAGTTATCCGGGCTGATACAAATGCTCTCCCCGATGGTTCCCCACGGCAAATCGCCGTTCAGCATAATCTTCTGACTGTGTGCCTCGTTATTGGGCAGACTTCGCGTGAACAAGATCAGCAAACCGTCCGGTGATTCCGAGTCGATACTCGTTGCAAGTGACAAGATCCTCTGATCGGCGCGCGCTTCTGATAATGCCACCGGATTATCCCAGACAAGGTCTCCTTGGCCGCTCACTCTGAGTGCGTAATGCGGTGAGCTTGCTTCTGAAGTTTTCCAGAGCACAAATGCTCCGCCCGTACCGTCCGCTGCAAGGGCCACGTCATTGAAATTCACATTCGACGTGCGAACAATCAAACCATCACGGCCGTTCCACATCGGCACACCGTCCGGTGTGACGCGGTTTGCGCGCAGGAACGTATCACCATTTGCGATGTAGCTCCAGGTCCAGATGAGACCGCCTGTGCCGTCGCTCGCCAGGGCGGAGCTTGAGCCGTAGTAGCTGCCGTCAATGAATAAGTCATCAGGCCATTCAAGTTCACCTTGTTGATTCACTCTGCGGGCATACAGTTCGCTAAAATCAGTCCATTGCACGATGCAGCCGCCGCCGCTTTCAAAAACAGAATACGTCGAAGGCTCAAACCACATGTTTTCAGGATTGATCGCGACGCCCTGTATTCCCGATGCCCAAATGGGCGTGCCTGCATCATTGACTTTGACGGCGCGCAATTTCGCGCTAATACACCAACCGCCATCCAATCTGTCGCACCACGCGAGAATCTCGGCATCGAGCCAGACGACAACCCAACCGCCGCTAACCGCGGTGACAGTCGGGAATCCGGCTTTGTACAAACCGCGCGCGATCATCCGTCCGCCATCCTCCCACATAGGCTCACCGGCAGGCGAGAGGAGTTGACCCATGACAACCGGTTCGGCTTCGAAAGATTCCGCCCAAACGACAAGTGTCGAACCGTCGGCACGTGTGGCTTGTGCGTAATCATTGACACTAAAAGCCGCGTCAACAGGAAGCCCATTGGTGTCCCATTGGCGCGGCTCGGCAAATACGCTGGCGCTGAACAGCAGCCCAAGCAGCAAAATAGTGCGTCCAAACATAATCCACCTCGAAAGTTAAGTTACCCGAGAAGCAGGAAATTAGAGGATACGGATATATAACAACACAAAACCCGCTTTGTCAAGCGGGTTTGTCACACAAAATTATTTAACAAAACACCCTTTTCACCATTGTAGGTCTCCAGACCCGCAATGGCGGCCAAAATTAGAGTGTCGCCGAGCGTGGGCGTCCCCGCCCCGCCGGAATCTGGAAAATAACGCAAAACATGGTAAATAGATAGACCTGCTGCAACGAGTAGTTATTTCAAGATAGGCTCTAAGCATAAAAGGACGCTTAAGCACGAATTAGAAAGTTTGAATTACAAGTTTCGCTCGGGGTTCGGGGCACCCGCAGCGGGTGCCGCCGCGTGACGTGACACTTACAGAATACTCAAGCCCATCTAATAAAAGGCGAAGTGATATCCTTAAACTCACGACTCCACATTATTGACGGAACGTTAGATAAGTCACCTAGCAAGAAATCGAGAGCATTTCCAAGTCGCTCAGCAACTGCGATACCACGTAGTTGGCGAAGAACAGCTTCCAAGTGAGTTCGGCACCTAGAACTAGCCAGCTTGGAGTTAACCTCAGGCTCGAGCAAGCTTAAAATGACATCAACTATACCCTTGTCATCTAGGATACCAAGAAACTTATCGTACATTGGGCCGCCTGCGGGGCTTACCCCATTCTGGTAACTTACCCCTCGTCCAATTCGGCAACGAAGGACGGAACGAATCAATTTGGCTCGAACAACCTCGGGAATGTCAGTAGATTTGTGACAAAATTGTAGAATTTCTCGCATAATAGGAGGTTCAGAGTAAAAGTTGTCCCACCCATCATGAGCATCGTCCAATCGCTCAGCTAAATTATTAAGTGTGATAGTTCTAGTGGGCAATGACTCAAACATTCTTCCGTCAACTAAAACAAGGAACTCAATCCCTTTGTCAAGTTTACTCTGCAATAGATTGGTTCTATACCCGTCGATCATGGTCCCAATTCGAAATTTCACACTCTCGACACCCATCGTCCAAACTGACGGAGCAATCTTGGCAATGTTTGCCCGAAGAATCTGCGAGCTTTGTGGGTCCACAAACATTCCAAATAGCGAAATGAGAAGATTGTTAACATGTGGGAGCGAAAGGTTCTTGAGCTCATCGCGAAACCTCTCGGATGTCGAATCGTCAATAACATCGGTTCGCATTTTGAGATTGTCCACGAGAGATTTTATTTTTATAGCAGACTCTGATGGACGATCCTGCAATACATCCTTTACACAAGTTTGCAACCAACCCAATAGTTCATATCCTCCAATGCTCTCCACGTTTGGGTGCGAAGCCGCAACTTCATTCCGCATTGTCAAAATATGGTCTAACTTACGATAAACCACATCAGAGACTAATTCGAGTTTTTTGCAGGTATCAAGTAAGACACTATCTTTGAGACCTCCGAGATCATTTTCGTCCTTATAACTTGCTCTATTATTTCCACCTACTGCAGCATCATAGAAAAGATCGATTCCATAAACGATAACTTTCTTTCTCAAATTCAGGACTACTTCATTCCAAATGTAGTTTAATGCCGCGTCAAAGAGACCGATGGCCGTTGCGCCCACAAACTTCGACAGATACCTTGCTTCCACTTTCTCTTCCGGAGGAAGATTGTTCAAGAAATAAGGCAAATTATCGCCAACGACTCTGCGCTCTTCGGTAGACGCGATAATGTTGTCTGTTGGAAGCCCGAATTGCTGGAGATAACTTGAAAATACACCTGTGTCAGCAGCTAATTCTGCACTTTTCTTCTTTTCAGGTAAATTGTCCGTCATTTATAGCCTCATGTCTTTCGAAAATACAAGCTATTCTCGTCCTGTTGCGGTTTCTGTTGTTCCAATCTTCTCCAGTATCTGCACAGCGACTTTCAACGCATTTAGTCCGTCCTGACCTGTCACGGGAGGTTCGGTGTTGGTTATAATTGCATTGAAAAATGCCTTTTGCTCCATATCAATCGCGTTGCCTTCCGGTGCGCTCGGAGCGCCCATCAATATCTTGCGTTTGACGGCACCTTTTTCGATTTCGCCTAACAGCATCGTGCCGGGCTGACTCGCTTCATCGGCGTGCGCAAGTCTGAATTGCTGAACTTCACCTTTCGCAAAATCGAGCGAGATATAGCTGTCCTCAGAGAACATTCTCAGCTTGCGCATCGGATTCGCGCTGATTCTCGATGCCGTCACATTGGCCACACCGCCCGATGGAAATGTCAAACGCGCATTGGCAATATCGGCCGCTTCACTAATGACCGCGACACCGGACGCATCAATGTGTGTAGGAAATTCGCCCATCAGTTTCAAAATCAAATCCAAATCGTGAATCATCAAATCCAGCACTACGGCGACGTCCGTACCGCGCGGTTTGAATTGTGCGAGTCTGTGCGCTTCAATAAACTTCGGATGCGGATAGTCCGTGCCGAGCGAGCGAAACGCGCGGCTGAACCGTTCCACATGCCCGACTTGAATCACAAGCTTTTTCGCTTTGGCCAAAGCCACAAGCTCTTCGCCTTCTGCCACAGTGGTAGTTATCGGCTTTTCTAAGAACACGTGCTTGCCTGCTTCTAAAGCCTGCTTGGCAACGGCATAGTGTGACGACGTGGCCGATACAACCAGCAGCGCGTCGCTTTCATCAATAACCTGTTTCAAATCCGCAGCCGAAAGCCCGCCAAATTGCTCGGCCACAGCCTGCGCTTTTTCTTTATCTGTATCAAACACTCTGCTCCAACTCACTTCGGAGTTCTGAGCGAGCAGACGGGAGTGGATCGTACCGAGATAGCCCGCACCGACCACACCGACACGCAAATTAGTCACGGGAAATAAACCTCATGTGAAAGTAAATGGTAAGCCCCGCGGACAAAAAGCACGCGAAGCTGAATATCAATAACGGCACGGCGTTCAGCGGCTCGTTCGAGACCACTGGGTCAAGCACGAGCACGGCCGCCACAATGCCGGTCAAACCTGCGGCGATAGCAAAAATGTTGCGCAATCGGCGATTGCGGCGAGTGGTTTGCAGACGGTCAAATGACGGAATCTCCACAAGACACCTCAACGGCAGGACAGAAGGGAGGGGGACAACAAAGAGGACTTCAGCGGCGGAATTTCGCGCGCACCAACGCAAGATCGTCGGAACTAACCATCGAGAGCGACAACACAATGGCTCCATAGAGAATCATCATTGTCAATCCATAAACCATAAATCGCCAAAACAAACTAAACTCAGAAACCAAACCCAGCACCGGCAGTGCCAGCGCTCCGCTTGTCACGGCAATCACCAACAGTCGAAACAAGAAACCCCACGGCAGAACTTTGGCAAATGTGAGCCCTGTCCGCTTGGAAATACTAATGAGCACGGCGCTGTTAACCGTGTACTCGGCAATCAGAATCGCCAGTGCAGGCCCCCACAAACCGAAAGTATGCAGGAAAATCCAACTCAAACTCGCAATGATGATCAGCATGGCGATAGATCCGTACATAATCACCCGCGAGCCATTCAGACTGAGCATCACTTGATAAAACGACGTCATGCGCAAAGGAATCAGGCAACCAATGATCAGCATCGGTATCGCGCCTTCAATGTAATCCGCCGTATAAAGAATCGTAACAATCTCTTTGTGCTGAAACAAGACCAGCGCAAAGATCGGATACATTAACACCGCCGCACGCTTGATCCAGCGGTGCCACAATTCACGAAATTCGTCAAACTTCCCTGCCACAGACAGCCTGCTCAAGTCCGGTGAAATTGAATCCGTGATGCTGTACGGAATCATCGGCACAAGCGGCAACTCGCGCGCGCCCACAGAGTATGAACCAAATCGCGCCGGATTGTACGCCGACGAAACGAGCAACTTGTCAGTTTCCGCGCCAATCTGTCCGGCAATTGTTTGCACTGCGACGTTTGTCGAATACTTCCATTGCGCCCGAAAGTTTTGCCACATCGGTCCCACAGTTGGACCGGCTACTTTCAGATATAGTGCAAGCAGCACAAAGAACTGAGCTATCGCAAACACGTTCATCACAATCAGAAACGACTTCAGCGATGCATCCCACCAAACAAGCGCCATCAAAACCGCAAGCTTAATCATTCCTAACGCGACACGCACACCCGCCGAGAGTCCCCGACGGTTCGCGGTAATAAACAACGCGAAAGCAATCATCGTCGGGAAACTTAACCCGAGAAATGTGCTGAACAGAAAAGCGTATTCCGCCAGCCCCGGACTGTCAAATCTTTCAGCGGCCACGGGCAACCCGAAGTAAAAGACTACCATCGTAACTGCCGCAACCGCCAACGTCAACCACATTGTCCGGCGGGCAATCGCGCCTTGCTGTACTGGCGAGGCTGTACTGAAAAAGTACATCAGACTGCGCGGCAATCCAAATACCGCGACATTCATCGCGATGTTAGAGAGCACCATGAACTGCCGCCACGCGCCAAAATCCTCTTGCGAGATCAACCGCACAAGAATCATTGTAAATGCCATCCCGAACACGCCTTCAGCCAGACTGCCGAGCACGTAGATGGCGGTTCCGCCGCCATTTTGCGGGCGTTTAGTCACAGATTCTTGCATCGCGGGAAATATCCATTCCCAAATGTAAGTAAATCATTGAGAACCCGCAAGCAGGCACGAAAAAGGCCGGGCACAATGGCCCGGCCGTCTCGAAACATCCTATGCTCGAACCTTAGTCGTGCACCTGCCTCAAGCAGACCAGCACGTCGAACCTTGCGCCATCGGCCTTAAACTCGATGACAAATACCGGTATCCCGCGCGGTTGAGCGGCCGTATGTGGTCCGCCGCTGAACACCTGCGGAATCGACAAACTAAATGCGTGTTTCGTGTTCACGAGTTCGGCCTTAGCCGCACCGGCCACAACATTCATGAACTCGCCGACGCCGTCGCGAATATCCTCCTCCGTAACCTCTTCAGCCGTCATCGAGAGCATCTTGCAAACGATGGTCGTTGCAAGCTCTTTCGAAAATGTCACGGACACAAACCCTTCTGCCTTGCCGGACAAACCAATCGTGCCGGAATAGTAGCCTGTCGTCGTGGCGTCGGGTGCCAAACGCAAACCCGTGCGCTCACAACTCATGCCCGCCATCTGCTTAAGGGTTTCAACTGTCGCCGAAACGAATGGGTTGACATAGTCGGCATCCACCGCCACGGGATCCTTCGCCTTTACAACGCCCGTGTATTTGGCCAGCTTTTGCGACACGTCGTGCGGCTGGAGCGGCGTCAACATAATGTCTTCGGCTCCCTCAGCGCCGCCGACTGAATGCTGGGCGGTATATTGGCCGGTGTGACTGGTTACAATCACGATCGGGCAGGCGTGATCGCCAAGCCCCTCGCGCAAAGCTTTCAATCTCTGGACGGCAACTTCACCGCCGTCAGGCCAGAAAAACAGCGCCATATTAAACAGTTGCAACCGCGCCGCTGCCTCCTCGTGTCCAACATGCTCAACATGCACGTCATGCTCGGCGAGCATTCGTGTCGCTATCTGCTCTTGCAGACGAGGAAAACCGATCAATGCTACTTCTGCGCTCATGAATATTTGCTTTCAGTTAGTATTTATTAGGCCGGGATCATCGTCATGCTTTCCTGAATCTTCAGGGCGAGCATCTTCTGATCAAAGGGCTTCGTCAAGTAGTTTTGAGCGCCTGCCGCAAGAGCTTCCTTCACGAAATTCATGTCGGCCTCAGACGTCAGCATCATCACGACAATATGTTTGGTGGCGGCATTGCTCTTAACTGATTTTAGGACGTCGAGGCCGGTCATACCCGGCATATTCCAATCCAGAATAATCAGTGATACTTCAGCCGCCTTTTCCGCCAACGTTGCGATAGCCGCCGAGCCGTCGGCAGCCTCAAGAACTGTGTGACCAAGTTCTTCGCAGCTTCGTTTGACAATACGGCGAATTGTGGTTGAATCATCCACGGACAGAATGGTCATGACTTTCCTCTAAATCTAAAGTGATGCTGTTTGCGAGGGTGTTGGAACGCCACAACAGTGGCTCCAGTGCGTCTCTGAAATGCAAAGCTCAGACCACAAGAATGCAAAAGCGCCCGGTTCACTCACTGAACCGGGCGCTTGAACTATTCTTGCAAAACTACTTCAGCTTTTCGAAGCCGTTTTGCAAATCCTGTCGTAAGTCGTCCACATCTTCAAGCCCCACCGAGAGTCGAATCAGCCCATCGGTGACGCCTAATTTTTCCCGCAGATCTCTTGGAATAGTCGCATGGGTCATGATCGCCGGATGGTCGCACAACGATTCCACGCCGCCGAGTGATTCAGCAAGCGCAAACAGATGCAGCCCGCGCACAAATTTCCGCGCCGCTTCCAGACCGCCTTTGAGTTCAAAGCTGATCATCCCTGCAAATCCGCTCATCTGCCGCATTGCCAGAGCCTGCTGCGGATGAGACTTCAAACCAGGATACCTTACCCACGCAACATCCGCTTGCATTTCCAAATCCTTCGCCAGAATCGCCGCGTTCGCCTGATGGCGTTCCATGCGCACTGCAAGCGTTTTGATTCCCCGCAGGGTCAGGAAGCAATCCATCGGCCCCGGCACAGCACCGCACGCATTCTGAATATACTTCAGATTCCGGTACAATTCTTCATCACTCGTGACAATCGAACCCATCACCACGTCGCTGTGGCCGTTCAGATACTTCGTCACGCTGTGCATGACCATATCGGCGCCGAGTGTCAACGGCCGCTGAAAATACGGCGTCGCGAACGTATTGTCAACGGCGACCTTTACGCCTTTCGCGTGCGCAATCTTCACGATGGCCGCAATATCGACAAGTTTCAAGAGCGGATTGGTTGGAGTCTCGAGCCAAATCCACTTTGTCTTGGGCGTAATGCTCTTTTCAACCAATTCAAGATTGGTCAAATCGACAAAATCCGAGGCAATCCCTTGTTTCTCGCGCACATATTTGAAAATGCGAAACGTTCCGCCATACACGTCATCACCAGACAGCACATGATCACCGGCGGACAGCGTCGCAATCAAACAATCAATCGCACCCATCCCGCTCGAAAAACACAAGCCGAATTTTCCCCCTTCAAGCGCGGCAATTGACTCTTGCAATGCCGCACGCGTCGGATTATCCGTTCGCGAATATTCGTAGCCGAGATTCTTGCCAAGCTCCGGCTGCACATAAGTTGACGTCTGAAAAATCGGCGTCATAATCGCGCCGTTGGAAGGATCGGGAGTAACTCCCGCATGTAAACAAAGTGTTGAAAATTTCATATCAGTTCTGGTTTCTGATCCCCCTCCGTTCACGGGGGGGTTAGGGGGGGTCTGATTGCCTTCGCTGCCAAACTCAAAGCACCCAATTTCCGTTCCGCTGTCTCCCAATCATTCACAGGTCGGTCCGAAAACGTCCCGAACCCGCAATCAGGATTCAAAAATATTGAGCTTGCCGCGCGCTTCTTAAGCAATGGCGCAACTTTCGCTCTCACAAACTCCGCGCTTTCAAGCTCACTCGTGCGCGGATTCATCACACCTAATCCGATCTCTTTCTCATCCGGTAATTTCAGCAGCGCTTCCACCGGACCGGCGCGATCAGTCGCGTATTCCAGTACGAGTTGATTCACCTTCATCTTCGCGAAATACGGAATCAGCGGATCGTATGCTCCGGCAAGCAGCACTTCGTCCTTGCGGCTCCAATTCCCCCGGCAAACATGCAACCCGGTTTTGATTCCATCTACTCCTTGTACGACCTGGTTGATGAGTTCAACGGCAAACTCAAGCTCTTGCTCGGGTGATGCTTTTTCCGACAGTGCCGCGCACATAAACGTATGCGTAGCATGTGGCCCGGCAAACGCGACCTCTGAAAGCACAGGCTCGTCAAACTGCACAAAGAAGCAGCCGGCGTCACGCAAAGAAATCAACTCATCGCGCAGCATCGCCACCACGTCCGCGCCCAAACTCTCTTTCGTGGGATAAGTTTCGTATGATAAGCTCTTTACCCACATCGAACGCGTCAGCAAATACGGCCCCGGCAAAGCAATCTTGATCTGCTTACTCGTCAACCCTCGCACATAATTGAATTCATCCAGTGCGAGCGGCTTCTTCACCCTGAGTTTGCCTTCCACTACCGGATTGTGGATCGCAAACGCGGGAACATCAAGCGATTGCAACAACCGCTCAAACGCCGCCTTGTCCTCCACATAATCGAGCAAATCAGCGAGCGACAGTAGCTTAATCCCATCGACACAATCAGCCAAAAACGAATAGAAATTCTCGCGCCGCATCTCGCCGTCAGAAATCACATCAATCCCCGCCCGCTCCTGCAAAGCCACCGCCGCCCGCACTGAGTCATCCGCAATCTGTTGAAACACTTGCTCGGAAATTCGCGCTTTGCGTTTCAGCTTAAGCGCCTCCCGCATCGCATCAGGCCGCGGCAAACTCCCCACCACGGTCGTCGGAAAATCCGGCAATGAGTATTTAGTCAAGCGAATGTACCTGTAAATTCAATTTTGCGTTTCGCAACAGCGTATTTGTCACAGGCGAGACGCGCAGAGTATGTTCCCACAATTCTTTGATCTTCGCAAACGGCGCGTCGCTCTCGACGTACGCCGTCCCCGAAATTTCGGCCAGCCCCGCATGGCCGTTTTCTTCAAGACCCAAAAACACGAGCAGATTATCAGGCTTGGCATTCAGCGCCAATTCAATCTGCTCAATCTTAACGCCCTCACGCGATGCATGAATCTGCAAGCCCATTACCAAACAACCGCCCAGAGATCCAAGCAAATATTCCAGCGCGCTCGGTGCAATATCCTGCACATCGAAACTCGCGGGCTGCCCGACAGAAAAACTGTGATTGCGCGCATAAACCGTAGCGGTCAATTCGCCTTTCCAACGGATGCGCGCCTGAAATTTGTAGTTGCGAGCCTTCGCAAGCTCCGCCTCCACGTCTTCGACTTTTCCACCGCGCTGCACAAAAAAACTATTCGTACCGCCGCCCTCTTTCCAACCCAAGTACGGATTTTCAGTCATCCGGCACCACGCGGGAAGATCGTTACAAACCGAAATTTCCGTCGAACGAATCTCCAGCACGTCCCCCGATGGAACCAAATCCATCGCCTTCCGAATCACCAACAACAACCCCGACCCACAATCCAAATTCCCGCCGTCACATACGTGCGGCGTAGCAATTGGTTGTTCAAGTTGATTCAGGTCTTCTGTCATTCTTGTAGGGGCGGAAGGCGTTCCGCCCGTCTTTCGCCGAGCGGGGATTTAGCGTAGCGGTTCCCCGCCGGAATCTGAAAAAAAATAATGAGGAAGATAAAATCTATCCAGCGCGACGTAAGATCCAATACATTGGGTCAAGCGCCTGCGCTGGGAAACCCTCCGGGCTACCGGCAGTTTCTCAATAACAAATACTCGTGCCGCCGGTCGTAAGGAACTCGACGACTTTCGCTCCACCGACAATGGTTGTGTTGTCAGTCAGCGTGTTTTCATTCAATCCACGCTTCTTGAAACATGGACTGCACAACCAAATCTGACCGCCTGCCGCGATGTAGTTGGTCATCAATTCCTTCAGAGGCGCAAATCCCTCTTCGTGAATATCGTCCGCAAAACCCGGCACAGCCAATCTGACTCCCTCAATCGACAAAAACACAACCGTGTCCTGTCCCGAGGCCACCGATGCATTGGCAACCACGAACGCGACTGTCGCCTTGTCCGTGTTGTCTTTCGCGTGAGTACAACTCACCATGAATTTCGCCATTAACTCTCCTTCTTTTGGATGATGTAGTGATGTCCATCCTCGCCGGTCTGTGCTGCGAGGAGTTTATGTCCGGTCATATTGCACCAGCTTGGAATATCCTCAATCGCGCCTCGATCTTCCGCACGCAAATCAAGAATTTCTCCCGGTCCAACGTGTTTCATGGCCTTCATCAAAGCCATAATCAAATCCCCGCACCCAAGGTCTTTCGTATCAACGTAATGTGTCATGAAATTTCCCCCCAGTCTTCTGGGGGGACTAAGGGGGGTAAAATGCGAAGCGAATCGAGAATCATTTGCGCATTGTCATCCTGAACGAAGGCTTGGCGCAGTGAAGGATCTCTCCGTACTTCGCTGAGCCGGGTTAAGCTTGTCCTCGAACGAAGTGAAGGATCTGCGCAACTCGGCCGGAATCTGCAAATCCCGCTTAACAAGCGGTCATTTCCAACACCTCGCCCGAAGAACAGTAAGCTCACCCGCTTCAATCGAGACCTTCGGCAAATCATATCTAAGCACCGTCATCCCGCTGCCGTCTTCATACATGACTTGCAAATCATGTTCGCCCGGCGGCAACTGAAAGTCGGCCACAAAAATCCGATCGGGCAAAGTCTCCCACGACCTCGTATCCGCGGCTTCGGTCGCGGCGCCCAACAAGTTCACCGCGCCGCCCAAGATCGAACCAAGCACCTTGCTGTCTTCCTTCCCGGCCTCTTCAGCAGCCTTGGAAGCCGCGTACTTTATTATCCCACGAGTGATGGCCCGCACGGTAATCGCAGGCATCCGGTCCGACAGGTCTTGCCTCAGAATACTCCCCACCGGTGCCGCAAGTTCCGCCAATTTGTCAATTCCGTCACCACGAACGGACACTCGGTAAACATCCGTGCCGTAGTATTCTTCCGGATAGTAGGGCAGAGCCACGCGCACGAAATAGTCAAGTTCGCCCTCATTATATTGATAATCCTGCCCGCGCAAATAGACATCGTTTGCGTAGCGCTCACGCTCGTCGTCATTGCTGAAATTGTGATTGTCATATTTCATAATTGGAAACATCACATTCGTTTCCAATATCTGCGGCGCAATTCCCGCTTCACAAAGCACAATCACCCGTCCCCAATTCGGATCATAATCCTTATCCACATCGGGGCACTGTTCCAGCAATTCCTTCTCTTCGTCACTCGCTCCAACTTCCTTCAAGGCTGCATATTCTGCTCGACAGAGATAACCCGGCTCCTCCATTCCGTAAAACGGATAGAGCTTGGCCGCATTCTTGTACGAAATCCACGCGTCGTTATGCTGCCCGTAAGCCTCATACATCACACCCGAAAACCACTGCAAAAACGGATCGTCTTTGTAAGTGTGTTTCGACTCGCGCGCGTTGACTTCGAGATAGCTCGCAATCCGCCGGCCTTCCACTGTCGCGGCGTCAGGCGCACCCTTCATTAGATAAGCCAACGCCTGATAATAGTGCAGCATCGCCTTATCATACACGGTCCCTTGATAAGCCCGTACGCGATCCGATGTAGTCAGCGAAGCCGCTTCGCGCGACAAACTTTTCGTCAACCGCTCGTCAGCCAACCGATCCGCTTCCTTCAGCGCCGCCAGCGCCTGATCATATTTCTTCGCTTCCAGAGCCAGCAACCCAAGATTGAGCAGCTCATCGACCCGTTGCGTCTTCTTCTTAATCCCCTTCTCATACGCCGCGAGCGCCTGCTCCGTCGAAGTAGATCGCAACTCCGTCCGCACCTGCTCCATCAACAACGTCCGCTTCCCGGCGCAACCGACAAGCAAGAGTGAAACAACAGCGAGAATTGCAAACGCGATTTTAGGGGCGGATGGCAATCCGCCCGCCGGGATCGCATCCCCCCCCAGTCCTCTGGGGGGGTTAGGGGGGGTAGAATGTGCACTCATAATTAACATCATTCAGCCCTGCACAAACCGCATTCTTCAGCACAAAGCCAAAGCGCAGGCGTCAGCGCAAGGTTGGTTACTTTTCAAGTAACTATGGCTTGTAGTTCTTGCGAGCGATGTACTTCTTAATCTTCTTTTGCCCGATCCATACCTTCTCGTTCGACTGCATGTCCGTCAACGTCAAATCCACCTGATAAAACGCGACCTTCTCTTTGCCCTCCTGATCGACGATCTTGTTGATCTCGCCCATCAGCATATAGTCCGCACCAAGCTCCAAGCCGAACTCTTTCATCGTCTCAAGCGAGGCATTTGCCTGTTGATCTTCGCGCTCTTCACGCACACCGCCGCGCTCGTCTTTGCTCGCCACCACCCGCACGTTGCCTGAATTAACAAACGCGCGCTCGATGTCACCCACAAACGTCCCGGTCGCAATATGCTCGTCCGACAGGTTGCGCATATTTCCCACGATGACCGCCGGATTCCCGCCCTTGTCACGCAGGAAATTGGCCAGCCATCTCTGCGCCAGCGCGTCACTGATCATTTCATCCGCAACCAGCCGGCTGTCGGTATCATTCCAATTCCCCGACAAATCCACAGTTTCCTCGACGTCAATCCTCGAAACATGCTTCTTACTCGAGCAAGAAACCAGAGTAACACTGGCTAAAGCCAGCATCAAAATCAACAGAGTTCTCATTTTAACTCCCGAAAAGTTAGTTGTTTAGCCCATCAGGGCTGATTTAAGAATAACTACCCAATATACACTCTCTTAGACACCCATTCAACCGATTGGTTTATGTTAGAATTTGTGGTCAGACCTCTTGGATTTCGTTTGTTCGAGCCCTATATTTCACTTCTCATCGACAAACATCACCAAAACCGCGAACTCATGAAAATCTCAGCGATTTTACTGACCCTCCTTCTGGCGGCTCTCGCTAACGCCAACATCATCTTTGTAACGCCTAACGGATCCGGCGACTACTACACGATTCAAAGTGCCTACAATGCATCGGCGGCTGGTGACACAATTCTCATCGGTCCCGGCACATATAACGAGACGATTCTCAACATGAATCGCCGTCTGCATATCATCGGCGCTGGATTTGATGTCGCTTCGACGACGCGCCTCACCTTCGCGAGCGGCGCTTCACGCAGCACTCTGGAAGGAATGAAGTTCATCCAAGGCACCAACGACCCGCTCGCTTTTTCTTCGAGCGACTCGGTCACCGTGCGCCGCTGCATGTTAACGAACGCGAATATCTGGGTCTTGTTAATCGCCCCTTCGAATGGCCGTCTGTATGTAGAAGACTGCATCTTTATGCGGACCTACACTGCCGGATCAGGCTTGGATCTGGTGAATGTGAGTTCAGGAGGTCGTACCTACTTCCGCAATTGTCTGTTCGCCACTTACCTCGCCGCGAATAACCACAACGCCGTGGATGGTTCGACCACGCGCACCGAGTTTCACAACTGCACGTTCCTCGGATTCAATGACGTGTTCAACATGAATTGTACGGAGCCTTCCGTATTCATCAATAATCTCTTCGCCGATTGGGGCACGGCATCTTGGGGAACGGTACATCCTGGTAGCGTCTGGGATTACAATGGTGCTACAAACATCACTCCTCCCGGAACGCACGCACTCTTGCTTCCCAGCAATCCATTCGTTAACTACGTGGACTCCTTGAATTTTGTGTACGGCACATCCGACCTCCGCATTGCGCCGACCTCTCCCGCATACAACAGTGGCCATCCCGACATTCTCGATCTTGACGGCAGCATCTCCGATCTCGGAATATACGGAGGCCCCACTCCAATGGTGGACACAGGCGCACCTGCGTATCCGTTCGCAATATCTGTCGCAACGACTCCGGCAACCGCACTTGTTGGAACAAACGTTGACCTAAACTCAGTCGGCCGCATCGGCCCGCAATACTGATGCACGTAATTGCAGCTCTACTTTTTTGCACGGCACTGAGTTTCGCGCAAACGATTGTTTCCGCCGAATACTTCTGGGATACCGATCCCGGCTTCGGCTTCGGAACACCGCTGACTATTGTGGCTGATGACTCCGTCAGCACAAACGCCGTTTTATCTCCGCTCGCGCAATCCGGGTTTCACACGCTGTTTGTCCGCTATTTGGATTCAACCGGCCGCTGGAGCAAATCACAAGGTCGCCAATACTACTATGTACCACTGGCGAATCCGGCCACACTTGATTCTATCAGCCAAGTGAGCGTGAAGCTGAATGGGTCACCTATTCACTCTCTGTCGTTGTCGCCGGAAGATACCGCGCAATATGTTGAGACCTTGGAAACAGATACAGTGTCGCCCGGCTTACACAACATCTCCGTCAGCTTCGCCACCGAGTCGGGTCGCCAATCCCGCGCGCAAAGTTCTTATCTCTTCGTGTTTCCTCCCGACACAGGTTGGAACAACTTAAAGATCGTAAACGCCGATCTAACACTGAACGATATTCCAATCGGCACGATTGATCTTCCTGACAGTTCGCAATCAGGACACGGCGTCACTCTCGGCACAGATACCTTGCAAGAAGGCACACACAAGTTGGCGCTCGACTTCCGAGACAATCGCGGCCTTACTACCGGTAACCTCGACGGCTACTTCTACATGTTCAATCCACATGTTGCAGGAGATCCGCTCTTTCTGACCGCCGCTGAGTACTTCATCAATGTCGATCCCGGTGTCGGTAACGCAGTGCCACTCGCTGCGGAGGATGGAGTATTTGACGAACTCGATGAATCATTCACCGATTCACTTTCCGGCTTGCCGGTTGGTCTCTATATTGCTGGCCTGCGTGTACGTGACAATCGTGGAATTTGGAGCGAAACCCAAATAGATACGTTCCTAATCGCCCCGTTGCTCACGATTGCTTCCAGCGGCAACGACATCATTCTGCACTGGCAGCCCGGTGATAATGGTGGCACCCTGATGCATGTTGAACGTGCAACAACCACCGGCGGACCTTATACCGAAATTGGTACGTCCAACACAGCATCCTATGTTGACGCGGGAATCGTCACCGCAACAGACAAGGCGTTTTATCAGGTTAAACAAGACCTTATCACCCTCGCCAATTTCCGTCTCCCTGTTGCTTCTCCAAATCAAAGATAGGCTGTTAGGCGCTTGCGCCACAGCCTTTTTCTTTGTATGTTAATTGAACACATGTTCAAGAAAAAATCATGAAAAATCAAGGTGTTACACTTCTCATCCGTAGAGAATCCAATCCCCCGAATCCGTATCATTCCTCGTGGATTGATTGGATCGACGCGCCCCCACCTACCCGGCTCGAAGTCTACCTCGAAAAGGTCAGCAAAGTCCTGAGCCGTTCCGACAGCCCCGACATGGGAATCCGCTGGGGTCTGAATCCCTATCGTGGCTGCACACACGCCTGTGCCTATTGCTATGCGCGGCCCTACCATCAATATCTGGATTGGGGCGCGGGTACGGATTTCGAGCGCAAAATCGTCGTGCGCATTAACGCCGCCGAAAAATTGCGCGAAACGTTGTGCAAGAAAACGTGGCACAAGCAGATGATTTCGATCTCCGGCATCACCGATTGCTATCAGCCGCTTGAAGGTCACTACGAAATCACAAAACAGTGCTTGCAAGCCTGTCTTGAGTTTCACAATCCCGTCGGCATCATGACCAAAGGCGCGTTAGTTGTGCGCGATGCAGATCTACTCGCACGGTTGCATCACACGGCTCCCAAAACAACAGTAGGATTTTCCGTCGCGTTCAGCGATGACGAGATGTCCAAAAAAATCGAGCCGGGTACTCCCCGGCCTTCAGTAAGATTGCGTGCAATGAAAGTTCTGCATGAAGCCGGAGTCCCCGTCTTTGTCAGCATCGCTCCCGTCATTCCCGGCTTGAACGATGATCAGATTGCAGAAATTCTCGAGCGTGCATATGAGAACGGCGCACGCCGCGCAATTATGATTATGCTCAGGCTTCCCGGAGAAGTCAAAGATGTATTCTTAAGCCGCGTCGGCGAACAATTTCCCTTGCGGCTGCAACGAATCGTCAACAACATCAAAACCATGCGCAACGGCAAACTCTACAACTCCGAATTCGGCAAACGCTTCACCGGCGAAGGTGAAAAATGGGAGATGATCGAAGCCCTCTTCAACCTGACCTGCAAAAAACTCGGCATGAATGCCCGCATCCATTCTCCCAACACAACCCCACCCCCCAAACCCGAGCAGCTTGGTTTGTTCTGATTCAGATCTCCCCCCAAAATTGCTGCAATTTTGGGGGGATCAAGGGGGGTGGCTATCCCTTCCGTCATCCTCTGTAAGGATCTAAAATTGTACTTCGAAAATCTTCACGCATCCAGCAATCTCATACGCTTGTCATCGTGGAACGATCTCGTCAAGCACCACGAAAACAATTACGCATCCAACAATGTCAAACCACTTGTCATCCTGAAGCCGCCGCGGCTGAAGGATCTCGCCAAGCGAAGAGAGCGAGTTAGTGCGTCGTCATTCTGAATGAAGGCTCGGCGGAATGAAGAATCCCTCCGCCTTCCGCATTGGAATTTGGAATTTTTCCCCTCCGCCCCCATCCCTACTTCAAAAGCACCACCTTCCCCAAAACATTCACGTCCCCCGCCGCCCGCAAAAAATAAACCCCACTCGACAACTCCGCAGGCGCAACATAAGAGATAGTAGAAGACGAGAGCCTCCCCCGATAAACCACATCCACCTCTCTCCCCAACAAATCATACAGCGAGAGTGTCACATCCCGTTGCAACGGCACATCCAGCGAAATCGAAAGCGTAGAGTTGAACGGATTGGGGAAAAGTGTAACGCTATTCGACATCTCTGGTTGACCCCTTCCTGGAGATGCATTAACTGATTCTCTCCAATACCTATAGTACAGTTGCGCAGACATGGGGTTTTGCGACACTTGTCTCTTTAAGTAGATAACGTGTCGGGTCCCATTTTGATCTGTCTCATAAGCAACAATTCGCGTAGCAACACCGATAGCATTCGTGCTAATCGGTATACTGTCTAACAACGACAAAGTTGGAAGCGCAAAGCGCTTAAACAATGTAACTTGCCTATTATTGCCATCTGAAGTAAAATCAAAGAAACTTATCGCAGAATCACCTTCAACTTCAAGTGTATTTTCGTTCAAAATGTCTCGACCAGCATAGATACTTTGTACGAGTGAATAATCCTCCCTTCGAACTAGAGCGAGCATAAATCCAAAGTTAGGGGAAGTCTGTGTATACTTGAATACAATTAGTGAGTCGCCTACCGGCTGAATTTTAGCGCCTCCATTCACGAAACCGTTCACTTCGGGAGTGAGCGCAACATAGTCATTTACCCGTGATACGTCAAGACTCTCGCGAACACTTACACGTTTGGCATAGACAGCTTGCCAGCTTGGGTATTGGCGCCAAACCAGTTGCAATGAATCTGTGCCGTCCACAAAGCCGTTAACGCGATCGCATGGCCCCATATCCCATACTGGAAGATCCTCTATTAGATAATCACCATTTGGAGTCCATGACGTCAATCTTATATCAGATGCATTACTGTGAGAAGCAAAAACTATTGAATTATCTCCCCCTATACCAACAATGTACGCACTGCGGTGAGGTCGATCTATGAATAAGTATCTTTCGATTGGTGCAATTGCAACGCCAGCATAGTCAAGAAGTGCTCTGTAGAAGCCCATTTCCCCATCATCATCTCTTGCAATCGAGATCCAAACGCTGTCTTGAAATAGCAAGATCCGAGGTGAACCGTCCGAATATACACTGCTGTCGCTTAGCATTCTAACTGGTTGAATAAAAGTGCCGTTTGGAGAAAGCAATGCATAATGTACGCCTGAGTGCGGAAGAACAGGTTCTTCTGAAAAACGATATTCTGCGCCAAAAGTTAGGTGGACGTTACCCGAAACATCAACTTTGATGTCGCCGCCGTTAGCTACAAAGTTCTCTTCGCTCTCCCAAAGCAATATCTCATTACTCCACTCTGCAAATGCTTGTGAGGTACAAATGAACAAAAAAAAACGAACCCCACTCGCTTCAAAAGATTGAATAGAGATGGAATTCGCGTAAGAAGAAAATTACACTTCATACTACAATCTACACCCACCCCCGCAAATCCGCAAGTGTTATTTTCTGGTTTCCCCCCAGTCCTCTGGGGGGATACAGGGGGGTAAAATGTCAAGCAAATCGACACCCAAGCCCTCACTCCCCTTCCGCCGAGCGGTGGCGTCCCCGCCCCGCCGGAATCCGAGAAATGCCTCCCCACATCGCATTTTTTACCCAACCCCAACCATATCAAGAGCTTGTTAAGTTCAATAAAACGAAAATAACACTTGACCAAACGTTCAAATTTTCATATACTGAAGCATAAGCAATATCAAGGAGATAGACTTCGTGAAAAATGGTGCACCCCCGAAAATTAACTTTCTATTAAACAATAACTCCCGTTCCGGCAATTGTTAGCGTTTTTCACAGAAACAACCTTTTACAGCAGGTTATTTCGCATTCAGTTTTTCCATTTTCTGTTTGCTATTTTCAATTTCAGCCGCACCCCGCAACCTCGATCCTGACTATTTCCTCTATTAATGTGGAGACCCTTGCGACTGAGGTTCCGAAATTGCATACTATAGCAACAAAGTTCCCGACCGAACCCCAGCAATTTCAAAGACAAAACCGGCCGTTCGGGAACCCGGGAACCCTGCACGAAAGCAGTGGTTTACTCCATACTTGCAGGGAGTGAGGCGGTGGGAGCCTCACGAGTCATCGAAACATCGAAAGTCAACAAATACGACTATGAAAA
Source organism: uncultured Alphaproteobacteria bacterium (assembly GCA_964587105.1). GTDB lineage: Bacteria > Electryoneota > RPQS01 > RPQS01 > RPQS01 > JABWCQ01. The sequence goes on from CAZPKG010000004.1 coordinate 68,842, forward strand.
AACTCGGATGGATTGGAATCAGCCTTGTTATGGCTGGAGTGGTAGCGGGCGTGCTATTCACCGCGAACATGAACTGGGACAAAACCGCAGTCGCGCAAGCTCCGGATGTCGCGCCGCGCGTTAATGCGGAGTACGCACAATATAATAGTATGATCAACGACCACGGTGAAAGCCCGTTCGTGGCGGTCGCCGAGCGCGTTGGTCCCACGGTCGTCAACATCTCATCGGACAAAGTCGTCAGCACGCAAACTCCGATGGACGATTTCTTCCACGACTCTCCGCTCTTCGAGTTCTTCCATCGGCGCGACGGCAACGGCCAGCCGCGCGAATTTCATGCGCCGTCCACCGGTTCCGGCATGATCATCAGCCGCGACGGTTTCATCTTGACCAACAACCACGTCGTCGAAGATGCGGACAAAGTCACAGTGAAAACTCAGAACGGCAAAGAGTACGAAGCGCGCATCATCGGCACCGATCCCGAAACCGACGTCGCAATCATTCGCGTAGATCACAATTTCGAACCCAATGAAGTTGCGCTGATTGGTAACTCCGATCAATTGCGCGTCGGCGATTGGGCGGTAGCAATGGGCAATCCATTGGGCCTCGACTGGACGCTCACCGTCGGCATTGTCTCCGCACGCGGTCGCAGTAACCTCGCTATTCAAGGCGGCGGCCCGGCCTATCAGGATTTCATTCAGACCGACGCTTCGATTAACTTCGGCAATAGCGGCGGTCCGCTCTGCAATATTCACGGTGAAGTCATCGGCGTGAACACAGCTATCAATCCAAGTGGTCAAGGCATCGGCTTCGCCATTCCGATCAACATGGCCATGAAGGTCGTTGAGCAATTGCGCGAAAACGGCAAAGTCGCGCGCGGCTATTTGGGAATGCTGCCGCGCGAGTTGACCGACGATCTGCGCAGCGCGACCGGAGTGGATAATACACAAAACGGCGTGTTCGTCGAGCGCGTTGATCCCAATACACCTGCTGAGAAGGGTGGACTCGAAGCCGGCGACGTAGTAACTGAGTTCAACGGTGTTCCAATCAAGGACGTGCAACAATTCCGCATGACCGTCGCCGACGTTCCGCCCGGTGAACCGGTGAAAGCCAGAATTTTGCGCGAAGGGAAATCCAAATCACTCGAGTTTGTGCTTGGTGATCGCGCGACGCTCGCATCCTTCATGGGTCAAGCCAAGCCCACGCCCGAACCGTCGAGCAATTGGCTCGGCATTGACGTCGGACAAATCAATGAATCGATGGCCCGCGCCTTGAAGCTCGACGGCACATACGGTGTCATCATCAACGACATCGACGACAAGAGCCCTGCGCGTGAAAAACTCCGCGAAGGCGACGTCATCATCGAAATCGACCGCAAGCCCGTTGACGACGTCACCAGCTTCAAGGAGATCGCGGCCAATCTTCGCAACAGCAACAAGGCCGTCCTCTTCCGCATAGTCCGCGAAGGCGTGAAGACCTTCGAAGCGGTGGAAGTGAATTAACAATTACGTGGCGGCACCCGCTGCGGGTGCCCCTAACGCGAAAATACCCTCGGCTAACTTGGATTGGCCGAGGGTTCTCATTCTAAGAGGATTGGTTGGATTTGAAGAAGCTTGACAAATTGCATAGAAACTATTGCGCAGGAGAGGAATGATTGATTATATTGGTTTCATTCCCCAGTTTGATATGAATACCCAAGCCAATGTAAATACAGCACTAAGTCGCGAAAGAAGGTCTGTATTTGCTTTTTTGAACGTTTGTTCATATATTGAGAAAAGCATTTGAACGCAAAATCTGGTCGCAATCAAAGATTTCGAGATTCCATTCATGGTTTCATCTGGCTGACTCCAACGGAAGAGAAGCTTGTCGATCATCCCCGGTTCCAGCGTCTACGCAATATTCATCAGCTGTCTAGCGGTTTCTTGGTTTACCCAGGTGCTACTCATACACGCTTTGAGCATTCGTTAGGAGTGATGGAACTGGCAACACAAGCATTCCAGTGCTTGAAGACGAACTCAGAGGATAAGCTTAATACTCTGATTGGGAAAGACAATGTTGACTTTTGCGAGCAGGCCCTCCGCGTTGCCGCATTGCTTCATGATATCGGACATACGCCGTTCTCACATGTGGGCGAGGATATATGCGACATTCATCACGAAGACATTACATACGATATTGTTTCGAATGATCTAAAATCAATCATCGAAGAAAATGGAGAAGGCCTACATGAATGCGTTTTGGGAATTCTCCGCGATGGCAACACGCAGTCGCCAATAGAGCAACTATGTAAGCAAATCATTAAGGGACAGCTCGACGTTGACCGAATTGATTATTTAACAAGAGACTCAAGATACACAGGTGTCAAGTATGGTAACATTGATATACAGCGAATAATCTCAGCTCTAGGTATAATGTCTGGTACTTCACCTGTTCCTGAAATCATCATTTACCCGAGCGGAGTTCACGCGGTTGAAGGACTAATCCTCTCTCGCCATTTCATGTATGCCCAAGTTTACTTTAATAAACACGTTGCTAAACTTGATTCATGTCTAAAAAAATACATGGAGCATTTCTACAAATCAAGAAATATTACGGATGGCGAGAAGCCGGTCAATAAAATGTCTGTTATTGATTTTGACGATTACGATGTCCTCAATCAAATGCGAAACGAAAATGACAAGAATGCAAAACTTTGGTCGGACAGATTTTTATCTCGCGCAAAAGAATTTAAATGCTATTTGGAATCCTCCGATTATGTCGACAAGCATGAACTTAATTTTATTAACAAAACGATAAGTCAACTCAAGAAAATTGAAGGAATTGAACTTATTGAAGTACCCGAAAAGAAAGACAGAATACACAAATACAGGCGATACAAAGTCGGACAGATATCTCTTGTTTGTCGAAAATGCGAATCACCAATGCAAGTAGGATCTGAAAAGGCCTACCTAATAAGAGGGCTTTCTTGTTCAACTTGCCATGAAAAGGAAGCATTTGCGGAACCTGAAGACTTTTTTGAAGGAGTTGACCAACTTAATGTTGTTCTTGACAAAGAAACCGAGTATGCGAAACCCATAACACAAATATCTACAATTCTTGGTAAGATACCTGTCGAGTACAAAGTACATCGAATCTATGCATCTGGCGACGAGAAACTAATCTTAGAGAATATTCGCAAGATGATAAAGCAAGAAGAAGCAGGCGAACTCAGAATCAGGGTAAATCAATATGAGTCACACTAGTATAAATGAAATCGCAATTGCGCTGGTTGTTAAGCGCTTTAACGAGGAAAAAGGCAGAAAGACTCAAAATCTTGGGCGTACAACGCTTCAGAAACTGATCTACTTTCTTCAAAATGCTGAGGTTCCTGTTTCCTATCGATTCACGCCGTATCATTATGGGCCTTTCAGTGCACGCCTATTAGATGATGTTGATGAATTGCTTCTTGACGGGGTAGTTGATGATGCCTCTGATGATGAGGACAAATCAATTTATCTGCCAACAGACAACACAGTGGCATTTTTAAAGGAACATGCAAAAGAAGCAAATGACTTGGAACCCAAGGTAAACGATATTGTTTTACTTTTTTCGCAATTGTTTCCAAGCCAAATGGAGTTGGTTGCAAGTATTCACATGGTTTTTGAGATTCTGAAGGCAGGGACGGATAAGGACAAAACTGTTTCAGACGAAGAGATAGTAAATGGGATTGAGTCTTGGAAGCCTGGGCGGTTTAAGAAAGAAGAAGTCGTCGATTTCATAAAGCAACTTCGCGCACACAAATTGATAAGCTAACCGCTTTGATGTACCAAACGAAAATGCTCTGCCAACAGGCAGAGCATTTCTATCTAAATGCTCACCCACGAATTTTCCGCACCCTTCAGCTTCAGCAAAACGGCCAAGTACATTGGCCGCTACGAGAACGCGCAGACTCACGCTGTTTCCGATCGGCAGTTTTGTCAGGTGCTTGCTGATGAGGACGGCTATTACTTAGTCGAAGTAACTCCGCAAGGCGAAAATGCAGTCAGAGCAGAGATCAAAGTTGGCAAACTTACAAGCGCCCGCGAAGCGCAAATCAAGCATTACGTGCTGAGAACATTTGGGTGCGATGACAAATTATTGTGGTTTTACGAGTTCGCGGAAACTGACCGCTATTTGAAAAAGTGGACGCGCGACTATTGCGGATTGCGGCTCGTCGGGATGCACAGCCTCTGGGAGTGCCTCTCATGGTCCATCATCGGCCAGCAAGTCTCTGTAGCATCTGCGTTCTCAGTCCGCTCACGTTTAGCGTTATATTGCGGGGCGGTAGTGTCGTGGCAAGACAAGGTTTATGAGGGGTTTCCCACTCCCGAAGCGGTGTTGAGTTTGACGCCGGATGAGCTGCGCAATTGCGGGCTGTCGAGACAAAAAGGAGAATACCTTCAAGGCCTTGCGCAGGAGCTTTGCCTGGGTTATCTTAGGGAATCACTTCTCAGCGAATCTGACCCGGCTGAAGTTCGAGCGCGCTTGATTCAGTTGCGCGGCATCGGGCCGTGGTCAGTCGAGTATGCGATGATGCGCGTGCATGGCGATCCCGATGCCTGTCCGTTTGAAGACATCGGATTACGCAACGCGATTGCTCGAGAGTATGGGTTGGGCAGGCAGGCGAGTGTAGAGGAAACGCAAAACATAACGGAGAGTTGGCGGCCCTTTCGCGGCTACGCGACATTCTACATATGGTTCACGTTGTTGAACAGTCAATAGACACGACGACAGACGTCAGTTTGAAGGAAGAGGTCTATTGGTCGGACATGAAAACTCCGATTGGCCGAATGCGCTTGACTGCGAGCGCGTACGGATTGATGCGCGCGGAATTTTGCGACGACCCCAAGGAAGCAGAAGGCGAGTGCATTGAAACAAAGGTTCTGCAAATCGCGCGCAAAGAGTTGACGGAATATTTCGCGGGTTATCGCACGCACTTTGAAGTTCCGCTGGATTTGCGCGGCACAGAGTTTCAGCGCGAAGTTTGGCGTGAGTTACAACTGATACCGTTCGGCACAACGATTACATACGGCGAAATCGCCAAACGCATGTTCTATCCGCAAGCTTCACGCGCCATCGGTCTTGCCAACGGTCAAAACCCGATTGCCGTCATCGTTCCCTGCCACAGAGTCTTAGGTCAAAACAATCATCTCACTGGCTACGCCGGCGGGTTAGATCGAAAAGCCTGGCTACTGAAGCATGAGTGCAGTACGTTAGTGTAAAGAACAATTTATCAATGCTAATCAAAGAGCGACCCAGTGGGTCGCTCTTGTTTTCTTAAGATATCCTCAAACTAAGTTTTGAAACCGATTGGACTTGGTATGACTTTCGCAATACAAATTGCAAAACCGTAAGACTTTTGAGGAGTCAGACCATGTTCAGAATAATCACAATCTTACTTCTTTCAACGAATTGGCTCTTTGCACAGGATAGTCTAAATGTTGTGCAACTCAGCAGCATTTCGTATTGGGATTGGGGAAATCAGGTCATCGTCTCAGATAACATTGCCTATGTGACTACCTGTGAAAGCGGCTTACGCTTGCTTGACGTATCTAACCCGAGTGAGCCACGGGAAGTAAGCTACTTTGATTCACGTGGATGCGCGATTGATATCGCAGTGCAAGGCAATCTTGCGGTAGTTGCCGATGATGTGGCGGGGCTTATTTTCCTTGATGTTTCTAATCCCGCTGCCCCAGTTGAGATTGGCTCACTTGATCCCTCTGGATATGCGCTTTGTCTCGCCATTTTAGGTAACTACTTATATCTCGGTGGAACCCTTGGCGTTCATGTGATTGACATCTCGAATCCGTCAGCTCCAACTGAGAGGGGCATACTTAGCAGTTTGGAATACGCTAACGATATCGTGTTTCAAGGTGACTATGTTTATGTTGCAAGAAGAGACGGGTTACACATTCTTGATGTTACTAACCTTGAGGAACCAACTCAAGTCGGTTTCTATGATACCGAGGATGACGCCGTTGATGTGTATGTTCAAGAAGAACTTGCATATATCTGCGAATGGTCAGTCGGACTTAGCATCGTTAATATCTCAGATCCGTCGGCACCTAACCAGGTGGGTTTTTACGCCGTCGATGAATTTATAAATCAGATTGTCGTCGTCGGGAACTATGCTTACTCCGAAGAAGGCGAATGGGAAAATGAGACGAGCCGCTTGCAAATACTCGACGTAACAAATCCCTCTAATCCCATTGAAGTTGGATCTGTTGACACTCAAGATCTTGCCTACGGTCTTACTGTTTCTGAAAGCTATGCATATGTATCAAACCAGAACAGTGGTTTGCGCGTGATTGATATCTCCAATGTCGCACAACCCGTAGAAGCAGGGTTCTTCGACGCTCCAAACGGCGCACTTCGAGTGGACATCTCAGGAAGTTTTGCCTACTTAACAACCGGGGCAACAGGCTTACGTGTGCTTGATGTCACGGATCCTACGGCTCCGATTGAAGTTGGTAGCTACATGAACGATGTAGATTTACAAGGCATAAAAGTGGTCAATGATTACGCATATGTTGTTGACTGTCATGTTGCTCTTACCGATCCTCACTTTGGACTCTATGTGCTTAACGTTTCAAATCCGACCAGTCCACAACTTATGGGCAACTGCGATTTTCAGCGTCAGGTAAGTTCAATTTCTATTTCCGGGAATTACGCCTACGTGGTCGGAGCAAGCCTTTATGTGGTCGACATCTCGAACCCGACTCAACCAGTAGAAATTTGGTCTTACGACTTTTTGACTTATGCAGATGGAATTGACATATCCGGCAACTATGCATATGTAGCCGAGTTCCATGGTTTGTATATATTTGACATCTCCAACCCCGGCTCACCCCTTGAAGTGGGCTATTTCCCAGTTTCGGATTATGTATTTGATGTTGAAGTTTCAGGAGACTTCGCATTCTTGGTTGACAACTTGTATGGGCTACACGTCATAGATATATCAATTCCAACGGCTCCGACTGAAAGCTACTTTCTTCCGACGAATGGCGGATCCCGCAGAATCACGATCTCTGGGGATCATGCGTATATCTCGAGGGCCGCAAGTGGCGTGCGGATCATTGACATTTCTGACCCTGTGGCCCCCGTTGAAACTGGTTTTTATAATACTGAAGGCGTAACACTTGATATTGCCGTCTCTACAAATTACATCTATGCGGCTGACGGTATCTATTTTTCGATCTTTGATGCTTCCGCCGCATTAAGCATACCGGACGACAATCGCACAATCGTGGCGAAATTCGAGTTGTATCCCATCTACCCCAACCCTTTCAACGCTACGGCAAACATTGCGTTTGACTTGCCGCGCGAAGTGACAGGACGGTTGGTGGTGTATGATGTGTTGGGAAGAATGACAAACACACTGTATGACGGGAAGCTCGCTGCGGGTACGCACCAGATGCAATTCAATGGCAAAGACCTGTCCAGCGGCACGTATTTTATAAGACTTGAAACTCCTACATTTACAGCAACTCAGAAAGCAGTGTTGCTTAAGTAAATGCAAAAATTTTAAGATATAAAAACGGCGACCATTTGGTCGCCGTTCGTTTATTTCTTTAGTCTCTTGGGCCACAAGAACAGTTTAGGTTCAATCTTGACGCGCACTTTTCGATGATAGAATGCTGCCAGCCGCTCTACTTCGCTGGCAACTTGTCCGTTGGCTGTGAGAATTTCGGTTACGCTATCAAGAGATAATCGACCCTTGATAAGGGCTTCGGCTTGCGGATGTGTTGGCTCGCTTTTGTGTAAATCTGTTCGTTTCCACGTTTCCACTTGCTCGTCGAACATGGTTTGCAGACCTGTTAAGCCCGATTGCACATGCTTGCCGTAGTCTTGTGCGGCGGAAACGGGACAGAACAGCGTATCGGGAAGCTCAAGGAGTTTTGTGTCCAACACAAAATGCACCCATTCAGATTGCCAAGCGGATTTGGAACGCGCATAAAGTAATTCAAAGTTCGGAGAGGTAATCGAGCAGTTGATGTAATCGAGCCCAACAGAAAACTTTTCGAGTCGGCGTGGATCATGCAGCAACCGCTCGGCTTTGGCGCCGAGTCTCGCTCGCAGTCCGCGCGCCGTGTCAATGAAGCCGTCTTCAAAGATTTGCGGCAAGTTGATCGAGACGTGCGTGCTGTGCAAGAGCAGCTCAATCTTGCGGCGCTTCAGTTCATGCGCGACGTTCGCTTTGCCGAATGGCCACATTACACGGCCCGTAATCTGCGATAGTGTACAATCGTGTAACTGGCCACGATCAAACAGACTCCGCCGGCAAATGACAGCGCCACACGCGGGCCGAAGCTGTGCGCCAATACACCAAGCATCAGCGCGCCGAACGGGCCAAAGCCCAAGAAGCTTGACGTGTAAAAACCCAACACGCGCCCGCGTAAATGATCTGGTGTGAGCTGCTGAAGCAATGTGTTGGTCGAAGCGAGCATCGAAATCCCCGAAAATCCCGCCATCGCCATCGCGATAATCGAAATCTCAAATTGCTTGGACAGCGAGAAGATCAACAGTCCGAGTCCCAGCCCCGCCATTCCCATCATCACCACCCAGCCCCGCTTGCTCTCCTTATCCATTGAGGCCTGCCACAAGCCACCGAGTAGCGCACCGATTCCACCCGCCGACATTAGCACTCCCAATCCGGATGCGCCTTTTCCCAACACGACATCCGCGAACATCGGGAGGAGAGTCGTATAAGAAAATCCGAATATCGTGAGAAAGATCACATTACGAATCAACACGCGCTGAACGGGCGCATGAACGATGAAATTATAGGCGTCGCGCAATTGCTTGAGCACCGGCTCGCGCGGATTTCCAGTCGGCGGAGGAAGATTGCGCATGAGTGACATTGTGACAATTAGCGACAAATAAGAGAGGGCGTTCAGCAAAAAACAAATGCCCTCTCCGAATATTGGCACAATAATACCGGCAATCGACGGCCCGATCAAACGCGCGCCGTTAAAAGTCGAAGAGTTCAGTGCGACCGCATTGCCGATGTCCTCTTTACCAACCAAGTCTCCGACAAACGCTAATCGCGCCGGAGCATCGACCGCCATGAAAAACCCGGAGAGAGTGGCCAAAATCAAAATGTGCCACTCGTTGACGGTCTCAGTATAGGTCAACACAGCAAGCGTGAAGGCGCAGACAGCCAAGCCCGTTTGTGTGATGTAAAGCACAAACTTCTTCGGAGTTCTATCGACCAACACACCGCCGATCGAGCCGATCAACAGCGACGGCAATTGCGACATGGCGCCGATGATGCCGAGCCACATTGCGGATTCGGTCAACCGCCAGACGAGCCAACCTTGCGCCAGTGTCTGCATCCACGTCCCGACAATCGAGAGCGCAAACCCGCTCCAGAAGAGTCGGTAATTGCGATGGCGGAAAGCTGTGAACGTCTGGCGAAAAGGCTTCACTTCTTCTTCAATCCCTCTACCGCCAATGCATCGAAGTAGCCGGAGAGCTTTGCAGCGTTCTTCAGATAGTCTGCCTCATGCGCACCGCCTTTGCCGCGCGCCATCGCGAGCCACGTTGCTTTTTGGTCGTTGCTCCAAGACTTGGTTTCGTCGAGCGACAACAACCATGCGCCGTGCTGGCCGACCCAATGCTTTTCGAAAGCGGGCATCGCCGGCAGAGCAAAACCGAGCCGCTCTTCAACGGCTTTCAATAATCGCTTGTGGAAGTTTGCATCACGCGGACCGAACTCAGATAGCTTTTGCGCCGCGAGCATGCCGACCTCGTCAAGCGGATACTCACGATAGAGAGCGGGGTCTTGGTCGTGCACACCTAAAACGATGTCAGCATCGGAAAGCTTCTTGAGTGCAGTAATCGGAGAACGATAGCCTTTAGTCCTGGCGATTTTTTTGCGCTCGGACTCTGCGAGCTTGCGGCCTGCAGGAGTTGTGGGACGCAAGCCAAGTTTGTCGTAGAACCAATAGGCTCCGGAGGCGAGGGCTTCTTTGTTCTCGTAGCCGATCTGATATTTGCGGGCAATCACCCACGGAGCAGGACAAAAGGCCCGCGCCGCGCGAACAAGAGACGCATAAATCCACGCCGCTTCCCCGCCACGGAAGGTATCAAATAGGTTTAAGGCGATTTCGAGCCGGGCCGGATGCATACCGCCGCCGCCGTAACTAATCGGCACGCCGTTCTTGAGCATTAGAAATCCCCAGCCCGCTTCTTGTGGTAATCTCCACTGCGGCTGCATGAACCACACAAGCAAGGTCCCGCCTCGCTCAAGGTGGATCTCGTACATTTCTGCCGGATTGCCATGTGCCGCGCCGAAATACTCACGGGAGCGCACAGTTAGGGTGCCGTGGACTATATTTAGAAGTTCTTGGCCACGTTTTGTTGTGGCGGGAGCAGGAATCTCGAGCGGCCTGGCAATCTCCTCGGCAAAGTTCAACTTTAGCTTTGCATTTTCGGGTGACCAGATCCACAGATCTTTGGGGCGGGGGAGAGCAGTTGTGGTGCGTGACGGGCCATCGGGAATGAGGGTCATGTCCAGCATGAGGCTCGCGTCATTGTAGAGCGTATCGGCAACTTGCTCAGGGAAAGTCTGTTCAAACCGATTCAACAACATCGAAAGGACAGTCCGATATCCGGCGGCGCGCTGCAGGATTTCGCGGACAGTCAACGTTTCAGAATCGCAGGCATCAGCTTCGGCATTTTCGAGCAGAAGCCAAAGCATGCTGGCCAAGGGATCGTGATCTTTAGCTTCGTAATCTTCCCAATCTAAATCAGCAAATCCGCCTAACTGCTTTTGCATGTACTTCGCATTCGCATAGTCGAACGCGTAGTAGAGTTTTGTCCCTGCAATTCCCGATTGAATCAGGGCATCTGCAAGGTCCGCAGTAATACGTTCGTGGAAGTGGGCGAGTTCTTTATCGCAGAATCGTCTGACGCCGTCAGAAACAGGATAGGCCTTGTAGAACAATAGCTGATCGTGAAACGCTTCAAGCGTCTTTGCCGAGTGCGTAGTTGTCGCCAGTGCGCGCAAAAGTTCAAGTGATTCTTCAGCGCCGGGTCGTTCCGATAACTTCTTTAATAGGGTCTTCGCGGACATGATTTACTCCGGATATTGGACGAACATTGTCTATTTACGCTGCTTTCCCTGCAAGGTCAGGTCCACCTCGGCACAAGGTCAAAGGGTATGCATGAATATAGCACCCTCCAGACAAAAAACAAACGGTCTGGAGTGAACCAGACCGTTTGCATATCGTAGCCAGTCAGAAACCGATTACATCGGCATCGGGGCAGCGGCTTTCTTCTTGGAGCGGCGAGCTTTCTTCTTGGTCGCCTTCTTAGCCGTAGCTTTCTTCTTGGTGGCCTTCTTCTTGGCCTTCTTGACTGCCATGCGGATTTCTCCTTCGCTGAATGATCGGGCAGAGACTCGTTCGAGAACAGGATGTTTTGTCCAGACAGGAAGCTACCGCGCTGCCCGAGATTCGCATGGCTTCCTTTTTACTGTGCAACCAGTAAGACTCGTGCGGCGAGCCTTAAGGGTTGTACCGGCGGCTTCTCGAAAGATGAGTCGCACAGTATCTATGATATCGTCCTGCTTATGAGGACGCGCATCGCGTTCTGGGGGGCTGGTCTCACAGCCACATGATTGTGGGCGACCTGCACTTAAGGATCGGCGATTCGAGGCTAAGCTATAGCAACAAATGGGCCGATTTTCAGCAAAGATAAGCAGATGGCGGCCATTTTAGCCGGGCCATGTGCCGCATGAGCTTGGCATAAGCTCATTTTTCAATGTTGTAAGATTCTAAAAAAAGAAAACTTACAACTGCATTATTCAGCAGTCTCACGATCTTTACAAAGTTCTTGCAAAGAATGCAAAAGAGCGCTGCAATAACAACATGAGAACATTCAGAGACCAATCAAAAGCGGTTATGATTTCCGCTTCGCAGCTTTATTCGCACGCTTCAGAGCTTTGCGTTGCGCTTTCAACTCTCGCTCTTTGCGACTTGCTTCAAGATCTTTCGCTTCAATCAAGTCGGTCATGTAGCCGAGCGTCTCGCGCCGTTCAAGCGCTTGTTGAATCAGATCGTATTCACGCAGGGTGAACCAAGATCGCAACATCGGCTGAAAGAACAGCATCACCTGTGAACCGACAAAGTTCATCGGCCGCATGGTTTCTAAAAAGAGCACAGCCGGAAGCGCAAATCCCAACCCCACTACCTTATCGGCAAGCCGATCGAATAACTCAATTTGTTCCAGGCTGAGATAATCAGGTGCGACGATCTCTTTCACGAGCCGACCTCCTCCCGAGGTTCGATACGCTCGCGGATATATTTTTCAACTGCGTCGCGCTCGGGAGGTTCCATAAGCAGCAGACCGCGATGTCCATCGAGCCGTGAGCGGCTGGGGAACGGCGAGACAAACAGGCCATTCGGGTCGCGCTCGACGCGCTTGAGGTCTCGGAACAGCTTGCGCTTTTTCCAGAACCAGCGCTGAACTGAAATCCCCTCTTCATCAATCGCGTAGCTTGTCGGGAGCCAATAGGCGACGGTCGCACCAAGCAAACAGACAGTGGCAAAGAATGCCCACACCGGACTGTCAAGCGATTTCAGCAGACCGAGCGGAACACCCACGATGGTCAAAACAAAAATCACGCGGCGATATCCGCCTTGTCGCGGTGGATGAACTGTCCACTCAAAGATCACAGAACTGCCTTGGGCCATCACTCAACGGACCCTCATTGCGCCAAATATAAAGCATGAGAAACCAAAACGCAAGTACTTGCGAGAAAAAAGTTAGGAATGTGCTTTAAGCCAATTTGCTCCAAAACCGACGTCAACCTCAATTGGAACTCGGAGCTTCATGGCTTCCGACATCTGCTCGCGGACCATCATTTCGAGTTGCATGAGTTCGGATTCAGGAGCTTCAAAAACGAGTTCATCGTGGACTTGGAGCAACATGCGAGCGGCAAACTTTTCCTGCTTAAGTCGCTTGGAAATGCGGATCATTGCGACCTTGATCATGTCAGCAGCAGAGCCTTGAACCGGAGTGTTGATGGCAATGCGCTCGGCAAATTCACGGACTTGGCGGTTAGCGTTGTTGATGTCGGTGATCTGCCTCCGCCGGCCCATCAGGGTTTCCACATAGCCGTTCTCACGGCACGATGCGATAGTCTCGGCCATGAATTGCTTGACCCCCGGATAGAGCCTGAAATACTGTTCACGGAACTCCTTGGCCTCTGCGCGCGGAATGCCAAGCTGTTCAGATAAACCAAAATCCGTTTGACCGTAGATGATTCCAAAGTTGACGGTCTTGGCCGCGCGGCGCATATCGGAGTTGACTTCCGACAACGGAATTCCGTAAATCTTCGCCGCCGTTTCGCGATGAATATCGCCACCGCTGCGGAAGGCCTGCAACAAGGTCTCATCGTTCGACAGATGCGCCATGATTCGCAATTCAATCTGTCCGTAGTCCGCTGAAAGAATCTTCCAGCCGGGTTCTCCGGCGATGAATGCCTCTCTTATTCTGCGGCCAACCTCCGTGCGTATGGGAATGTTCTGCAAATTCGGATTGTTGGAGGAGAGTCTTCCGGTGGCGGCAATCGTCTGACTGAATGTGGTGTGCACACGACCTGTGAATGGATGGACGAGGTCGGGCAGCGCGTCAACGTATGTGCCCTTAAGCTTGGAAAGGATTCGGTAATCAACAAGTTTCGCGGGCAGCTCATGCATCGGCGCGAGGGCGGTTAGCGTGTCCACGTCGGTGGAGGGTCCGGTCTTGGTTTTCTTTTGTACGGGCAGCTTGAGCTTTTCAAATAATATGGCTCCCAGCTGCTTGGGCGAGTTCAAATTGAACGTCTCACCCGCCGCCGCATGGCATTCCTTTTCAAGCCGTGTGAGGTCGCGCTCAAGTTCCGTGGACATATCTGACAGCAGGTCAGTGTCGAGCCGGACTCCGGTGAACTCCATGTCACGGAGCACGGAAGTCAGCGGCATTTCGAGTTCGTCCAGCAATTTCTTTTGACTTTGAAGCTGTGGTTCGAGCACATGCACGAGCCGCAAAGCGTAATCTGCATCCTCACACGCATAGTCGGCAATTTTTTCCAGATCGACGTCGAACATCGAGCCTTGATTCTTGCCTGAACCGATCAAATCAGAGGTCGGAATCTTGGAGAGCTTGAGATAATCGCGGGCCAGATCATCAATGCTGAGTGTCCGGGTTCCTGGATTCAAGAGGTACGCTGCGATCATCGTGTCGAACGAAAGAGAGGCAACAACGATCCCGTAAGAGAGGTAAACGAGCGCATCGTACTTGATGTTCTGTCCCGCTTTGGGAACACTTGCATCCTCCAAAAGTTCCGCCGCGAGTTCAAGATATGCGGCGAGCGCGCCCTCGGCTTCTTGACCGAAGCGCACGAACTGTCGCTTGCCGGAGGGTTTCGCATCGAAATGTGCCATTGACACATAGTATGCCTCTCCTTCAACGACAGAGAAGCTTGCTCCGACCAATTCAGCCAGCATCGGATCCGCCGCAGTGGTCTCGACGTCGAAAGACAGCAACGGTTTTTCTTTGCGCCATTTGCTGATCAGTGCTTTTAACTCCGCTGCCGTCCGGACAATCTGATAATCGCGCTTGGACGCCGATTTCATACCGCTCTCCGCCGCAACAGGCGAGCTGCCTCTTAAGCGATCCAACAGTCGATAGAGTTCAAGCTCTGTCAGCAACCGCTCAATTTCAGCATTGTAAAGCGGCTTCACGTCCAGCGCGCCGAGGTCAACTTCAATCGGTGCGTTGACGTCAATTGTCACGAGTTCCCGCGACATGCGCGCGGATTCAGCATACTCAATCAGTGAGTCGCGCAATTTTGACGGCTTCATCGTTGGAGCAGCATGCAGCACGTCTTCGACCGAGCCATACTCCTTGATAAGTTTGACGGCGGTCTTCGGTCCGACGCCTGCAACGCCCGGGACGTTGTCAGATGAATCACCCATCAATGCCAACACATCGATAACTTTTGATGGCGGCACACCGAAATTCTCTTCAACCTCCGCCGGTGACCAAATCAATGTCCCATCGGGTTTCGGATTATAGAGCTTTACATTGTCTGTCACTAACTGCTGATAATCCTTGTCACCCGTCACCATATATACAGTGTAGCCTTGCTCCTCACCTTGTCTGGCGAGAGTGCCGATCACATCATCGGCCTCCCAGCCCGGCAATGCCAGAATCTTAATTCCGGTTGCCGCGAGCACCTGATCCAACCGTCCAAGTTGATCGACCAATTCTTCGGGCATCTTCTGACGGGTTGCCTTATATTCCTTATATTGTTTATGGCGGAATGTCGGTTCAGCTGTGTCAAACACGATTGCCAGATGGGTCGGCTGTTCTTTTTCAATCAGCGAAATCAGCGTATTCAGAAATCCGAAGATGGCCGAGGTAATCTCGCCTCGCGAGTTTACGAGCGGATTCCGCAAAAACGCAAAATGCGACCGGAACATCAGGGCCGAGCCGTCTATCAGATACAATTTGTTGGGATCAGAAGGCATTTGAGTTCGGGAGTGGGCTTGACTTTTTGCTGACAAAGCCCCTCATTAAAGGATTAGAGGATTCTGGAACAACATACAGCACAAGAGGATACAGAGATGTCAGACCCAGCGGCCCAGCGCCCGCATCAGATAAATGTCAGTTTGGACGAGAAAGTCGCGGAAGGAATTTACGCCAATCTCGCCCTTATATCGCATAGCCCTGCCGAGTTTTTCATGGATTTCGCGCGGATGGTGCCCGGAACACCGAAGGCCTCGGTGCATGCCCGCGTGATCATGACGCCGTCACATTGCAAATTTCTGTTGAATGCGCTGAAAGAAAACATCGAGCGCTATGAGAAACAATTCGGCGAAATCAAGCTTCATGGAGGTCCGCAGCAGCAAGCCGGACAATTCGGTTTCCGCGCCGGCGGCGAACCCGAAGCAAAGTAAGTATATTTCAAATTCCACCGAGTGTGGGCAGCGTTGCCCCGCCGGAATCAGCAGGCATCGCAAGGAGGCACAGTGAAACTACGCATCATCGCACTACTCGCTATTAGCATCGGATTGCTGCTCTCCTGTGACAAGGAGGACAAGCCGCCTCTGGCTGTTGTACCCAATGCACCCAATCTCCTGACAGCAGTCGAAATCACTCACAACTCGATTACGCTAAGTTGGAATGACCAGTCCGACAATGAAGAGACTTTCGAAATTGAGATGGGGCAAAGCAATGTGTGGCATCTGCATTCCTCAGTCAATGCCGACGTTACAGAGCAATTGGTTGACGGTCTTGTGCCGAGCACCACATATCAGTTCAGGGTCTATGCCGTAAACTCAGCGGGCCGAAGCAATCCATCGAATACATATCAGGTTTCGACAAACTCGCACACACCCGCTCCGGCTCCAACGGATGTAACGGCAAGTCCGCTGGCTCCAACCGTAGTGAAAGTTGATTGGACGGATACGGCTCCGATGGCCGTTCATTTTGTGATTGACCGCCGCGCATCTTCGACAAACTGGTCGCGCGTCGGCGAAGTCGGCGATAACATCGAAACCTATAACGATTCCACGTGCACACCTGCGACGGCCTACTACTATAGAGTAGGTTCACTTGTCAATGATCTGATTTCTTGGTCCGTTGACTCAGCCGCGGTCACGACTCCCAATACGGGTGCGCCCCACGCACCGTCAAATCTTGTCGCCACGGTGCAGGTCGGAACGGGCGTTCATTTGACGTGGGTGGACAACTCGCTTGACGAAACCGTGTTCCACATTCGCCGCAACGTTGAAGGCCAATTCTTCGAGATCATTGATTCGGTGGCGGCTAACGTAACAGCGTACTTTGACGATTTGGGCGAGAACACCGCCGTTTACAACTATCAAGTCCGCGCGTCAAACGCGTTCGGTTCATCCGCATGGTCAAACCCCGCGCAAGCAACCTACGACTTTTGCTCTTTGGGGGCAGTGCAAATTTGTATCGGGAACTACTGGACCTATCAAGTTGATCCTGCAACCGGTGATACCTACAATGCGCGACGCCAAGTGCGGGAAGTGGCCTATCCCGGCGGCGTGGATTACTATCTAATGGTAGAGTTCGTCGGTGATGAAACGGACACGCTGTATTACTGGCGCAATTTCGAGAGCGGACTCTATCAGGATGAATTCCCGCTGAACGGATCCGGCGCCGAACTTCTTTTGCGTACTCCGCCGTCCGCAGGATTCTGGAATTTCCAAGGGGACAGCGTGCTGGTCACCAGTGCGAGCACAACGGTGATTGTGCAAGGTGTAACCTACACCGGAGTGACAATCTACCAACGCTTCAGCCGCACATCGAATCGCAGCACCAAATACTATCTGAAACCTCAGACGGTCGGCATCATTAAGGAAGAAGAATTCGCAGGTTCGGCGCCGGTCGTAACGCGCGAACTTATTGAGACCTTCTTACGGCACTGATGCGATAGGCTGCGATCCAATTTTAGTGAACAACCCCTCAGGGAAGGCACTCGCCGACTCTGAGGGGTTTTCCTTTTTCAGGCTATCGCAGTAATACCAGACCGCCATCCACGGCGCCGCCGTCGGGTTCAGAAATCTTGAGCGGCAAATTTCGCAAATCGATTTCCTCTTTCAACAGAGGCTCAAGCACGTCCCGCCGTTCCCACAGTCCGCCGGTCACGACCAACGGAAGTTTAGACATATTCTGCGGCATGTCTTCCAACAGTCGCTCGACTTGATCAATCAATTCGAGCACCGCACGTTCGAGTATTGCCATGACCTCAGGCTGTTCGTTGGCGTACTCAAACACAAGCGGCGCAAGTTCGGCCCAGCGCGTCGGCCCGAAATCCTCGCGATAGACTTTGGTAATAATCTCGTGCGTCGCGCCGACTGAGAGCTGCTCTAGTATAGCGGCATGAAAGGGGGATAGCTCCGCGCGCTCGCCTTCCCAAAGGCAATGTCGAAGAGCCTCTCGACCGATCCACGCGCCGCTGCCCTCATCACCTAATAGGGGGCCCCAGCCTCCAGCGCGGAAAAATTCATGTCCTTGCGGATTCTGATAGAATGCAATCGAGCCTGTTCCAACGATCAATAAGATTCCGCGCTCACCTTTGCAGAATGCTCCGGCATATAGTAGATGCGCATCGGTAACGACTTGCACGTCTGCTTGCGGCCAGAATTCTTTGGCCACAGAGACTGCCAAATCACGCTCGCGATCACGGCCAACTCCGGCCAAGCCCATAACGACTTTGTTGCAAGTGCGTGCCGCCGGGCAATCGGCCAACAACTCAGCCAACGCGATGCGCAACCCTTCATCGCCAAGCCTCGCGACATTTGAAGGTCCGGCTTTTCCTTCATTTAATATGGCGCCATCGGCTGATACCAACCAGCCGCGCGTGTTCGTTCCGCCGCCGTCCACAATAAAGTAGCTTTCCATATCAGACAAGTTACAGCTTTCCTCTATATATGCAACTCCCAGAGTGCTGTTGGAATGATTGCTTCGCAGACGCTGTAACTTAAAAGGCCGGAGCATTGTGCTCCGGCCTTCAAATGGTATCCCGAATGTAATCGGGTTATTCGCTCTTTTTCTCGCCTTCAGCAGCCGGAGCATCAGCCGGCTTCTTCATGGCAGGCCACACAATTTCGACCAGCCAATCTTCGTTCTTCATGGACTCCATGCCGTTCTTGTGATAGACTTCCATGGGGTTGCCAGCCCAAACAAGACCGTTTGCCTCGGCATACTTCATTACATCGGCCCAAGCGTTCATGGCCGAGTTGGGATGACCTTCATAGGTGCACGACACAACTTGCATCTCAGGCATATTCTCAACAGTCACCATTGCGGTCGGTTCATTATCCGCGGCAATCGGGAAGCCCCACTTCGAGGTTAACGCACCTGCCGTGGTCACGGACGGATCTTCATACCAAACCGAGAACATCGGTCCGGCGGGTTGAATAGACTTCTCGGTCATATATGCCATTAAACGGGTCGCACCGTTCATCGCCATTGCGCCGATCGCGCCTTCATAGTCCTTTTCGCCCCAACCGCCTTCGGGCGCAAAGTCTGCCGCCTTGACATATGCAGTTGCGGCGATCATCGCGGGCTTGGTGGTGAGTTCTGATGCCTTCGTTATTTTTGCAGTGCCGGTCATTTCCGGCATCGCGGTATCTTCGGCAAAGCTAAACGAACACAGACAAAGTGACAGTGCGATGGTTGCGAGACTAATGTACTTCATTTCTCCCTCTTGGAATTTTTCTCTCGTCTATTTAAGTAAGGTGATCTTGTGTGTGTCAAACTGTCCAGCAGATTCAAGCCGAACAAGGTATATTCCTGACGCAAGTCCTGCGGCATTCCAGACGATGCTGTGTGATCCGGCTGTAAAACTCTGTTCGGCGAGCGTGGTCACAGATCGTCCGGTAATATCGTAAACTGTCAGCCGCGCATTGCCCGCGCGGTTGAGCATGAAATTGATTGTCGTAGATGGATTAAACGGATTTGGATAGTTGCCGACGATCTGAATAGTCGAGGGAACTACCGGCGAGACAATCGGGTCAGCGCTTGTTGTGCGGCCGGGGATGATGGTTGCGGGATCGCCAAGGAGGATGCTTGTGAAGAGCGTTTCGTAGTAGGAAGTACCACTAATTACATTATTGGACTCAAGATAGTCCGCAATAGTCTGATTCCAAACGGAATTTATGCTTCCGTTTAGGCCGCTTGCGAGTGCTTGGCCAATCTCATACTCAAATTCCCGACCGGCAACAGCCCAATCCATTTTTGAGTTGCTAAAGCCTACTATCGCACCTCCGATTTCACTCAACACTGCTGCGGACATGTTGGTTGTTTCAACGGCATTGTATCCCAGGTCATCATTCGTGAAACCACTATAGATAGAGTAGCAGGGCGCGTTGGTAAGCGCATTGAAGTCTTCTACAACAATGGGTTGACCTTCAAGCCACAATCTTCCGCCCAAGTGACCAAGAATAAACATCGCAAATGGTCCGGCAGAGAGATTTGAAAGAATTTCATCGCGATCTCCATAGTCAGGATCACCAGATGTTCGTCCTATATAGTCTCGCTCAAACTCCGTACCTTCAGGAAAGAAATTAGCGATACTGTCGGCTGTCTGCTCAAATTGATACATAACATTAAAAGAGTCCGCAATCAACAGGACTCTTTGCGAACAAGATTCCTGCGTGCCAGACTCGTAGGTTTCAATCTTGTTTAGAAAATTGGGAAGCGGATCAACAAAAGTCGGGCTCCATGGAAGTCGTCCCAGACTAAATCTCGGCTCAAACGTTCCCGTAGGATCGGTTACGGCAAAGTAGTAGTCTGACCAATAGTCATAGTCTCCTACTATCCCATGCATTTCATGCGTCGGCACAACATCCACGTGCCCCACAATAAACACATCCTTCAAACGTGGAGTCTGCCAATTATCATACGCATAATGCAGAAATTCACGGATAGCGCTTGCGCTTCCCTCTGGAGTAAACTCAGCCCAAATCTCTTCGACCGTCACGGCCATAGAGACACGGCCTTGTGCGGCGCGATAGTCAAGCAGGCTATCTATCCAAGCATTATTGGAAAAAACTTCCTGATTGGTCAGGATAATGTAATCAGCAGAATTATTCGGATCGCGCAATTCAGCGCGAACAGGTACGGAAATGAGTAAGGCGAGCAATACGACTGCGAACATGATGGGACTCCACTGGATAGGTTTTGCACGGTGAAAAAATAATCTCCGGCATAACAAGTTGTTCGGCAGTTCTCCTAATTATGAGTTAGTTAATATGTCCAACACCACGCGATCTGCTTTTGGGAATGCGTAGTTTCTAAGCTCAGATGGCCGCACCCACTTTGCATCGGTGACGTGCAGTAATTTCACTTCGCCGCCGACGTGCTTGCATTCAAAACAGTGCAGCGTAATCTTGAAATGCGTGTAAGCATGTTTCACTTTGGCGATTTGCTCTCCAACCTCAACTTGAATGTCAAGCTCTTCCAGCATTTCGCGCCGCACGCACTCTTCCAGAGTCTCCCCGCGCTCTTTTTTTCCGCCGGGAAACTCCCAGAGTCCACCCAGCAGCCCTTTTTCGGGCCGTTTGGTGATCAATATTCTCCCGTTCTTCCGCACGATCGCCGCTCCGATGTCGTAATGCGGTGTCGTTTCCTTGATCGGTTTGCGCGGTAATTCGGTGACATCGTCACATGTCATCCTCGCGACACAAACTCTCTTCAGCGGACAGTCGGTACAGAGAGCCTCGCGCGGCTTACATACTGTCGCTCCAAGCTCCATCAAAGACTCATTCAAAGCGCCGGGTGAAAGATCAGCCTTTACCGCTGCTTTCATCCAAACTTCAGAGATTGCTTTAAGTTTGGCGCGGACAGTTTTCTCCGTGATGAAGCCAACTTCACCCGTCACACGCGCAATCACTCGTTCAACATTGCCGTCAAGTACCGCAACCGGCTCGCCGAAAGCAATCGAAGCAATTGCCGCCGAAGTGTATGGCCCGATACCCGCAAGCTTTCTGAGTTCGTGACTTGACTCTGGAAGCTTGCCACCCATCGCGACTACTTGCTTGGCAGCCTTGTGCAGGTTTCTCGCCCGCGCGTAGTAGCCGCAGCCTTCCCAAACTTTCAAGACCTTATCAAGCGGAGCCTTCGCCAGCGCATCCACTGTTGGAAAAGTCTTGATGAAACGGTTGTAATACGGTTCAACCGTCGCGACCTGAGTCTGCTGGAGCAATATCTCCGAAACCCAAATGCGGTACGGGTCGCGCGTGTTGCGCCACGGCATCTCGCGTTTGTTGCTCTCGAACCAGCTTACCAGTCCGCGTAATGTCGCTGCAGAAATATTCAATAGAAAATGAGAAACCGCTCGCAACTATTCGTCACAAGCGGCAGAAATCCTAATTCAAGTTGGGCTTACCCAGGTCCAACTCCAGCAGTAGATTTATCGTGGAGGAGACTGGTTCAAGCCCTTTTTTTTTATTCGGGTCGTCGGTCAACCACCAAGCCTGCACGGTCTCCGAACCGTCCAGCCAAATCCGCATCATCCTTCGATTGGTAATCACCAGCACGGATTTGCCGTCTTTGGATTTCAGCACGCGATAGCGATCCCACAACAAATATCCGCCGCCCAGTAAGCACAGCGCGAGCCAGCCCATCGTAATCGAGATTCCGAGCGCGGGAGTCTTCTGAGCCAACGCCGCGCCCACAATCAAACAAAACGGTGTGAACAGCATCATCGTTTTCAAAACGAAGAACTGCCCCAATCGTTTCTGCCTGCGCGGTAACGGCCAATCCTGAATCGAAACCACATGCTCGGACTGGCTCAGATTTTGGAACAACAAGTCCAGTAGTTCACCGGCCTCCTGATGGACGGCCATGAACGTCTTAGGACTTAGCTCCCCGCGCGAATAGCGCTGAAGTGTATCGAGGTCGATGGTTTTCACAATTGGGACAATCAGGATTCATCCTGTTGTTTCATAATATAATGAATGAACTCCCCCCCCGCAACCGCTTGTCAAGCGGGCTTTGTTTTTTTGAGCATAGCTACGTGGGCCAATTCCGTACTCAAGAGGCGTGTTTTTGCAGAGGTTGGCCTGCCCACCTTGCACGAGGAGGGGGAAAACACTATATTTAACTCAACTTAGGGCAAGAAGATTCCAGAGGAGACGGTGTGCTGAGAGGTTTTTGGTTAATTTTTGGACTTGTGTGCGGATTTGCTTTGACACTCTCCGCTGAAGAAGTCCCGGACACTCTGAAGGCACAAGCTCCTGTTGATACCCTAATTAAAGAACCTGCAATACTTTACGTAATACCGGCAGGCCCAATTGCGGGCAGCTTTACCGAGCAGAGCAGGGTGCAGGTGGTAGATACGGTGGCCGGGTGGGCAAGGATTCTGGTCGAGGGTTGGGTTCCGGTTGACAAGGTCGTCGCGCGGATGAGTGGTGAGACTCTTCAGCTGCAACTCGGCGAGATCGAGAAACCTGCCAAAGTCAAACCTGAGCGCCCGCAGTGCATTGCCAAGACCGCCAAAGGTAAGCAATGTACCCGCAAGGCCATCCCCGGCAGTAAGAAGTGCTGGCAGCATTCGCAATGAGAATACTCATTGCCGTAATTCTCTTTGCGTTGGTAATCTTACCAACGAGTCAAGCGCAGTCTCCTACGAAGATTGCCACTGACTACGAATGGCAATTGAATCAGCCGGGCCGCACGCTGTTTCGTGACCGCCTTCCTGTAGGGCAAATTGCGTTGGTTGCCGGGAAGAAAGAGAAAGCGACGGGCGAACTACTTCAGGTCTTAACCGACATTGCGTTCATGCCCGGCGATTCCAACCGGTATTTTGCGGTGGCCTTTCGCATCGGTGAAGGCAGCGCAATCTATTCCGAAGTTCTCGCCGACGCCGATGAGATCCCCGAGCTAATCCGCTCGGCTCGCTATATCGCGCAAACTGCAACCGATATTGCTTCCTCGGAACGCGCTGAAACGAAGATAACGTTTCATACCCGCGCGGGTTTCAGTATCGAGTTCAACCAAATCGGTGTTCAACAGCAATTGGCTGTTGTGTTACCCGATCTGATTTCCGACGGCGAAATTATCCGCGAAATCTCCGCCGACCAACTCAAACTCTTCTCCGACCTCCTCGACCTAACCATTTTCGAGCTGAACCGTCAAGGCGCCGGCTTGAAAGTCAAGAAATAGTCCTTCATACATGCGTTACTCCGACCTCATTGAAAAAACCAAGAACCTTTCGCTTGGCAAACACATCATCGGCGAATTCGCCACAGGCCGCATTATCATCAATAATGTCGGCGTGCGCCATCACTATATGTCGCAACGTCCCGAATTTCGCCTGATCATTGAAAGCGGCGGCAAGACATACACTCCGCGTCACAGCGATTTCTTGAGCGATTACGTTCTGAAATGCGAATGCCGTCCGGATTTGCGGCTCGCGCTCTCTGAAGCCTGCGATGCGCTCTGCAACGGCGCGGCTCCGTCAGAACTCAAAGAAACCAAGAAGCTTCCAGTATATTTCTCCGATGTCACGGAAGCATCGTGGTCTTACCAAACTTCAAGCTTTCAAACCGGCGGACTTTCGACCGAGTTATTCTTGAACGGCCTACAAGCGTTGATTCGCGTGTATGACCTGAACGACCCGGAACTCAAAGCGCCGGAAGCTTTCCGCAAAGCGTTTCTTGACGCGCAAGGCGGCAAGCCTGTCGCCGAAGCCGCGCAGCGCTTGCGTCCGCAAGTCAAAGGCGGCAAACGCTATTTTGATCGACTCGAGCGCGCGTAACCGTGTGCAAGTTCAATGGGGACCGGGAGCGAACCCGCCCTTTTTGCAGGTAATCCAGTGAGTGATTTAGTATGGGCAATTCTGTTTTGGTCGAGCGTTGGACTGATGCTCTTCACGTTCTTTGTTTACCCGCTCACTCTGCGACTGCTAAAACGACGTTTTGACACTGCGCCGGATTGCTCCGATGCTGATTTGCCGAGTGTGACAGTCATGATTCCAGCTTATAATGAATCGGCTGTCATTGGAAAGAAGGTCCTGAATTGCCTTGAGCAGGAGTACCCGCGAGAAAAGCTTCGAGTCCTTGTCGGCTCAGACGGCAGCACGGACGGGACAGACGAGTTGGTGAATGCCATTCCCGATGATCGCGTAAAGCTAATCCGTTTGGGCGGTCGGAACGGCAAACCGCTTGTGCTGAACCGACTATTTGAACTTACCACTGACGAAGTTGTCGTCATCAGCGATGCGAACATTATGTGGGATAAACATGCCCTCAAAATGGCGTGCAGACACTTTGCCGATCCCAAAGTCGGAGTGGTGAGTGCCGGGCGATTTGCCTTATCGGAAGAACGCGATGAACTGGCTCTGGAAGAGCAGCGCTACACCGATCACGAAAATCGACTGAAGTTACTCGAAAGTCAAATCGGCGGCATGAGCGGCGGATTGGGGATGCTGCTGGCGATGCGCCGTGAAGTTTACCGCCCGTTTCCACCCGGTTCTGCAAACGATGACACAACTCCGATGCTGTGGGCGACACTCGACGGCTTCCGCTCAGTTTGGGAAATGGAGTCCAAAGCGTATGAACGTTCCGGACAGTCATTTCGTGAGGAGTTTCGTCGGCGAATTCGAATTGGCGTCGGCAACTATCAAACGCTGTTTCGCTATCTCAGTGTATTAAGCCCCCGGTATGGTTTAGCGGCCTACACCTATTTTTCGCATAAAGTCATTCGCTGGCTGTTTCCGTTCCTGATGATTATCGCGCTTGTTGCGAATGTGATGATTGGGGAGACCCCCATCTACAAAACACTCCTGCTTGGTCAGCTTGCGCTTTACGGGATCACAGTTGTTGGAGGGATCTTTGTGGCTTTGCATCTGCGGGTTCCGCCAGTTTCATCGTTGTTTCATTTTGTCGCTATGAACGTTGCTCTGCTATTGGGCTTCTTCAGATATTTGAGGCAAGGTAACCGTCGGTTCGTTTGGGAACCAACTGCACGCACAAACTAAATCATGAAAACCAAAACCGACCGCATTTCGTGGGACGAATATTTCTATAACTTGGTGCATCTTGTGTCGATGAGATCGGCCTGTTTGCGCCGGGCGGTCGGCGCGATGATAGTTCGCAATAATCAAATCTTGGCCTCTGGCTATAATGGCCCACCGGCTGGGCACCCGCACCCGGAAGAATTGGGCGGATGTGAGCGCGAAATTGAAGGTATCAAGTCCGGCGAGCGGTTGGAACTCTGCATTTGCCTTCATGCCGAGCAAAATGCCTTGTTGCAATGTGCACGAAACGGCGTTTCCGTTGAAGGCGCGGATATTTACGTAACCGTATTCCCCTGCCCGATTTGCGCTCGAATGATCGCAAATTCGGGGATTAAGCACGTAAAGGTTTTCGGCAGCTACCCCGGTGAGGAACGCAGTCGAAAGGTCTTGGAAAATGTTGGCATTAAAGTTGATTTGCTTGATGTCACCGGCTTTCGCACGCCGCTATCTGGGCCCGAAGGCTGGGAAACCGAATTGGAAAAACAAAAGAAATAGCGCCCTTCAATAACAGGTGAGTCTCGCGCCACGAGCAATTCACCGAAACCAAACAAAAGACTGGGGAGAACCAGATGAACAGTATGAAGACAAGAGTGGCCCGTTGGATTGTGCTTAGTGCAGCGGTATTTGCAGTTGCTTTGTTTGCCGGTTGCGATAAGGACGACGATGACGACAATCCGCAGCCGACGTACTTGAAGACTGCCGATTATCCGGATGACATTGCCAATTGCTGGGTTCAAGCAAGCCGCTTGATGGTGAAGAACGCCAGCATGTCACCGCCACGAGCCGCGCGTGCGTACGGATATCTTGGGCAGGTTATCTACGAAAGCGTCGTTAACGGTATGCCGCAGCATATCTCACTCTATGGCCAAATTAATGGTATGCCGGAAGTGCCGGCCGCCGACCCGAATCTTGAATACCATTGGCCTTCGGCAGTGAACAAGGGATCGTATGACATGATCATGTACTTGTTCTCAGACGCTTCGCCTGAAGTGCAAGCGGTTGCGACAAACGCATACAACGCGATGCACGATGGCTATGCCGCGACGATTGACCCGACTGTCTTGTCGCGCTCGGAAGCCTACGGACAGCTTGTCGCGAGTATTATACGTGTGTGCGCCGATCAAGACGGTTACGCGACCAATCACAATTGCGCGTACAACTGGCAGGATCACGCCGGTCCCGGTATGTGGGAACCCACCCCTCCCGCAATGAATCCGAATCCGCTTGAACCGTGCTGGGGTTCACAACGTCCATTCGTGCTTGAGAACGTTGACACGCAGTGTTATCCCGCCGCGCCGCCTGCCTATTCGACCGATCCGGCGTCACAATTCTATATTGAGATGATGGAAGTGTACAATACGGTTCAGGCGCACAATGCCGAACACGATTCCATCGCCGTTTTCTGGGCTGACGGTGGCGGCACGCCGACACCTCCGGGGCATTGGCTAAATATTGCGAACATCGTTTTGAATGATCAAGACGGTAATCTCGCGGAGGCCGCCGAGATTTACTGCAAAATTGGCCTTGCCGTAAATGACGCGTTTATCTCCTGCTGGAATGCAAAGTACGAGATGAACTACCTCAGGCCGGTGACGGCGATTAACGATCTCGTTCCAGGCGCAGAAACGTGGGTTCCACCTCTATTAGCAACTCCTCCGTTCCCCGAGTGCACAAGCGGTCACTCAACGCAAAGCGGCGCCGCCTACAAAGTGCTCGAAGACTTTTTCGGTAATGTAACCTTCACGGACACGACAGCCAGCAGCCTGCACCCTGCGCGCACGTTCGATAGCTTTGAAGAAGCAGCGCAGGAAGCAGCTATCTCGCGTCTTTATGGCGGCATTCACTTCCGCACGGCTTGCGAAGTCGGCGTGACCCAAGGTGAGTGCATTGGCGAAGCCGTCAAGGCGCTACAATTCCGCGCGAATTCATAGCGATTCTTCCGTCACGAAAGTAAGCACAAAGGCCCCGCATCGTTGCGGGGCCTTTGTGATCTACGGCCCAAGATATAGAGGCATCTATGCACAGAAGGGCCTCTAATGGTGTTTCTTGTCAGTCAAACAGAATTTCGCAAAATGAAATTCTTTGAAAATTCGACAATTATTGTCTATATAAAGTCGTATCATTCGTTCGTATGTACTGAATATACAATCACTAATCGATGCCTGTTTGTCTGGACAATCAATCAAACTGTAAGCACGAACATTGGCAATTGGAAAGATGACAAGATAGCAATCTCTCTTTCATGTTGTGATTTATTGACAATCTTGTACGATTCCGGTAATTTAGACAAATTGCCTTGAAAGGTACGAACGCAGTAAGGAGCAAAAGAATGGGAAACCGCACTTATTTTTGGAAGGGGCTATTTGCGTGTGCAGCGCTGATAGCGATTTCCGCAACGGCCTTCGCCGTGACGGAAGCGGACGTTATTCGTCTGAAGAACAAAGTTGCAAATGGGGATCAGCTAACCAAAGCAGAAACTCAACTCGCAATTGACGCCGAGGCCACGCTCGGCAGCAAGATTTTCGAACCGCAAAGCTTCGAATCTCCACGTCGTCCCGGCGGACATCTTGACGAGTACGAATGGAATGAAGCAACGTATGAATGGATTGACATCACCGGCAACGGAACGCCGGCGGGTATCACAGGTGACGACCAGAATGTAGGACCGTGGAATCTTGGTTTCACGGTCTCATTTTATGATGTGGATTACACATCAGTCCGGATGTGTTCAAACGGTTGGGCCTCATTCACCAGCACATCAACCGTTTACACTAATACGACGATTCCGAACGCAGCAGAGCCGAATACGGTCATGTACGCATTTTGGGATGATCTCTATCCACCATCAGGCGGTACGTTCTATTACTTCGCAGACGCCGCGAACCAACGCTTCATTATGAGCTGGATTGATGTTCCGCACATCGGCTCTACTACGGAGCGATACACATTCCAGATCATTATTGAAGCCGGCGGCACGATCCGCTACAACTACCAGAACGTATTTGTGGGCGGAACCTACGGCAACTCAACCTGTACTGTGGGTATCGAAGATGCAGCGGGCGCAACGGCGCTTCAAGTTTGTGCAAATAACACAGGAACCCTACCGACTTCCGAATGGTCAATAGAGCTTTCCGAAGGCGAGCAGGTCTTTGCTAATGTCTCGGGTAGTGTCACGCTTGACGGCGGTGCAGGTACAATGACTGCAGTTAATGTTACTGCAAACGGTGTGGGTGCACCGACAACACATCCGGCTGCAAATGGCGCATACACCCTTAATAATGTTCAAATCGGTACACGTCGGATCACCGGTAGTCTTGCTGGTTATCACAACGGAGTGCAGCAGATTGAACATACCGCAGGTGGAACGACCGGCGTCAACTTGACGCTTGTGCGCCTTGATCCGCCCGTCCCGACGAACTTGACCGGCGCGGTTAATAATCAAACCGGAGTTGTGACACTTGATTGGGACAACTCGACCGATCCGCTCGTTGATGTCTATCCGGTTTATCGCCGAATGCAAGGCGAACAGGATTGGGTGCTTCAAGGAACGCCTGCAACTTCGACTTTCCAACAGACTTTGGCCGCAAACGGAATCTACCAGTACGCAGTGTCTGCTCGCGACAATGGCGTCTCGACTCCTGTCGAATCCGATTTGACAGGGGCAGTTAACGTTCTTTACGGCGAACTGCCGGTGACTTCAATCGGCGCGAACGGCGATTATGATGATCGTATTCGCCTGAACTGGTTGACTCCGGGCATTTCCGAAGGAACTGAAATCGGCTACGACGACGGCACTTCCGAAATTTGGTACCGCGTCAATACGCCGAACGGAGCTAATGACTACTTCTGCCAACGGATGTCACCTCCGGATGATGCGACCTATCCGCTGATGATTTATGCGGCAAATATCTATATGGAGCGCAGCGATCCGCTTCCGTGGGTGGCGCTTTGCCCGCCGAATGGTTCTAATTCGGGCGCTGATATTGACAATCCGCTCTATGTGTGGACAGAGATCGGCGCCGACAGCACGCCGGGTTGGCTTTATGCTGAAACCGATGGCTCGATTTTCCTCGAATCTGCCGGCGATTTCTATATTGTGATTCAATTCCCCCCCGGCGGCACCGGACCGGGCTGTGGTTCTGACAACAGCGCTTCCGATGGCCGCGCCTACTGGACCAACAGCTATCCGACTTGGAACCTGTTCGGCTCATGGGATTGGATGATGCGCGCTTGGGTTGGTGGTCCGCCGCCGCAAGGCCTCAATGGTGGAGACAATCGCATTCAATTGGTGCAGATTGACGGTCGTGGCGGTTATGCCGAAGAGCGTATTCCGCAAAAATCTATTATCACACCGACCTTTGGTGATGATAAGGCGTCACTCTTGGCGCGCGCCGAGTACGAAAACGCTCAAGGATTCCAGAGCACTCTTGATCAGTGGTTTGCGCCTTACAGTCGCGCGCCGCATGTTGATCTAAGAATTAATGGCCGCGGAGCGCTCGACGAAATTGTCAACTACCGTGTTTACCGCGATGGCGTGATGATTGGTGAGCCGACCGAGACCAACTACATGGACCTTGGTCGAACTGAAAATGTTGACTACGACTACTATGTGACCGCATACTATGATAATGATGCGGAATCCGGTCCGTCTCCGACCGTGACTCGTCATTGCAACATGGCTCCCGGCGCACCGTTGAACCTTGATGCTACTCCGTCAGGTCAGACACAGATGTCCCTTTCTTGGACGGCGCCAACAACCAATGACGACGGCACGCCGCTCGTTGATTTGGCTGGTTACAGAGTTTACCGCGATGGCAATGAAATCGGTCAAACCGCAGTAGGCGTCACCACATTCTTGGACACTCCGCCTGATCCGCAGTTCTTCTATACTTGGACCGTCAAAGCAGTTGACGAAGTTCCCAATATATCCGATCCGTCCAACGCCGCAATCGCTGCAGTGGTGAGCCCGTGGGAAGTTGTGGACTTTGAATGGGTTGACATTACCGCTGATGGAACCGTCATTGTAAATGCGGATGACATCAACTCCGGTATGATGGACCTGCCGTTCGAGTTTGAGTTCTACGGCACGACTTACACTCAATTCAGTGTCTGCTCTAACGGATTCCTTTCGTTCACCAGTACATCTAATAGCCTCGGCAACGGCGCTATTCCAAGTACTGTTGAGCCGAACGCAGCGATTTATGGGTTCTGGGACGACTTGAACCCCGGCTCTGGTGGTGACGTTTACATGCTTTCGGATCCTGCCAACGATCGACTGATTATTTCATGGGTTGGTGTGTTTCACTTTGGAAACACGAACCCCTATACGTTCCAGATTATTCTCACTCCTCCGACCGGCATCACATTCATGTACTCTGCGATGTCTGACGTGAACAGTGGAACGATCGGTGTTGAGAATGCCGCCGGTACCGATGCAATCATGTTGTGGAACAATGGTACGGGTACCTTTACGCCGACGAACGAATCAGGCGTTGCTTTTTGGGCTGAGCCTCCAACATTTGGCCCACTCTCTGGGCATGTGACCCTTGACGGTGGTAACGGTAATGTGACACAGACTCTGTTGCGCGCAAGTGGTTCGGGTTCGCCGACTACCAATCCGAATGCACAAGGTGATTACAACTTTGCCGCAGTAGCAACAGGAAACCGTACTGTCACTGCAACTCTCGCTGGATACAACACAACAGTCGTTCCAGTGGTTGATCATGACGAAGGCGGCACTACGGGTGTTAATATTACTCTTGTGCGTTCTGATCCACCTGTTCCGACAGGCTTAACCGGTTCAGTGAACAATACCACCGGACTTGTTACACTCAACTGGGATAATTCGCCCGATCCCCTCGTGGATGTCTATCCCGTTTATCGTAAACTCTCAACCGAACAGAATTGGACTCTGGTCGGTTCACCGACGTCGTCCGACTTCACACAGACGTTGACGGTAGATGGCATCTATCAATACGCAGTTGCCGCCCGCGATAACAACGTCTCAACACCTGTCGAATCCGATCAAACTGCACCGATAACGTTGCTTTACGGTGAGCTGCCCGTAACGTCGCTGGGCGCCAATGGCAATTTTGATGATCGCATCGTGTTGACATGGCTTGAACCCGGAATTTCTGAAGGTACTGAAATCGCCTACGACGACAGTACGTCAGAGATTTGGTTCCGAGTGGCAACTCCGAATGGTCAAAATGATTACTTCTGCCAGCGCATGTCGCCTCCTGACGATGCTTCATACCCGTTGATGCTGTACGCAGCCAATATCTACATGGAGCGTGAAGATCCACTCCCGTGGGTTGCACTTTGCCCACCTAACGGATCTAACACAGGCGCAGACATCGAAAACCCGTTCTATGAGTGGACTGAAATTGGCGCAGATGCGACGCCGGGCTGGCTGTTTGCTGAAACTGACGGCTCAGTGTTCCTTGAATCCGAAGGTGATTTCTACATCGTGATTCAATTCCCCCCGGGTGGTACCGGACCGGGCTGCGGATCTGACAACAGCGCACCGGACGGTCGCGCCTATTGGACCAACAGCTATCCGACTTGGAACCTGTTTGGCTCATGGGATTGGATGATGCGCGCTTGGGTTGGTGGTCCGCCGCCGGAAGGTCTCGCCGGTGGTCGTGGTGGCAGTTCCGTTGAACTGTTCTCAAACGGCGAACCGACAGGCTATGCAATGGATCGTATTCCGCAATTGACAATGATTGAATCTTCGCCAGTACAGAAAGGCAATAGCGAAAAGCAGAATCTGATCGCCCGAGCCAAGCGTGAATCAGTCAATGGTTTTGCGAACCCGCTTGATCAATGGTTTGCACCGTTTAGCCGTGCGCCGGAAGTGATGTTCCGTGTCGGTCGAAACGGTGAAGGTCGTTCTCTCGACGACATCACGAACTATCGTGTTTACCGTCAAGGCAGTGGTCAGATTGCGCAAGTTGACGATCTGATTCACACTTTCACTGACCTCAACCGCGTTGAAAACACTCCATATACCTATTGGGTGACAGCGCTGTACGACAACGGACAGGAATCTCCCGAGTCACCCCATGTCACAAGAGCTTGCAACATGGCGCCCGAGGCTCCGGCTAACCTCGATGCCAATCCGATGGGCACTAACCAAATGGCATTGGCTTGGTCCGCACCAACATTGAACGCGGACGGATCGGCCCTGGTTGACCTTGCAGGTTATCGTGTCTATCGCGACGGCACGCAGATTGGAACAACGGCGGCAGGAGTCACAACCTATACCGATACTCCGCCTGACAATCAGACGTTCTACACATGGACCGTGACTGCAATCGACGAAGTTCCGAATGTTTCGGAACCGTCAAACGCGGCGATTGGTGCTATTGTTAGTCCCTGGGAAACGGTGGATTTTGAATGGGTGGACATCACCACAAACGGAACCGTGATCGTCAACGCTGACGATATCAACTCCGGTTTGATGGATCTCCCATGGGACTTCGAATACTTTGGTCAGACCTATTCGCAATTCTCCGTGTGCTCGAACGGCTGGATTTCGTTCACGAGTACTTCAAACAGTCTTGGCGGCACGATGCCCAGCACGTTTGATCCCAACGCTCAAATCGCGATTAACTGGATGGACCTCAATCCTGGCACCGGCGGCGACGTGTATATGTACAATGACGTTGCCAATGATCGTCTCATTATTTCATGGGTTGACGTACCGCAGTTTGGAAATCCCGCGAACCTCTATACAATGCAGATCATTCTGGAACCACCAACGGCAGTTTATATGTATTATCAATCCGTGGCTACCACGATTGGTACAGTTGGTGTTGAAAACGGTGACGGAACGGATGCAATTGTATTGTGGCAAAACGGAGCCGGCGCATTCCAGCCTGCAAACCAAACCGGTGTTGCTTTCTGGGCCGGACCGTCCGGCTCAATCACAGGTCTTGTGCGTGAATTCGGCACCAACGCTCCGGTCGCGAATGCTGAAGTAACTTCTGCCCAAGCACCGGGCGAAGTTGCTTTCACCGATGCGCAAGGCAACTATTCGCTTGGCGTGGAACCCGGAACTCACACCGTTACGGTTCACAAGCAAGGTTATTGTGATCAAGTCTTCGAAAACGTCGTTGTCGATGACGGTGGCACGACGACTCGTAACGCCAGCTTGCGTCAACCGGCCGCGACGTTCAGCTTGACCTCGCTCAACATCTTCTCATTGATTGGTCAAAACTCCATCGGTACGTTTGAAATCACGAACCCGAACGGTCAGTGCGCAGTCTCGTACTCGATTACGACCAATCAAAACTGGTTGACAGTAAACCCGCCAAGCGGCGATGTTGAAGCCAATCAGTCGCAAATGATAACCGTCAATGGCGCAACCTCCGGCTTCCCGGCTGGCGAATACACTGCCATGATTACGGTCATTCATAACGACAATGGTTCACCGCTGCAGATTCCGGTGTCAATCGAAGTCGCTTTGGATGCCGATGACAACGTTGAACTGCCGACCGAGTTCGCGCTTCATGCCAACTATCCGAATCCGTTCAATGCCACGACGGCGTTGAGCTTTGATGTTCCGAACGAATCACGCGTCCAGATCACGATCTTCAACGTCGCGGGTCAGGAAGTGGCTCGTCCAGTGAATGAAGTTATGGCCGCCGGAAGCCACACGATCCTTTACACCGCCGACAATCTGCCGACGGGTATGTATCTTGTAAAGATGACGGCAGGCAATTTCAGCGCAGTCCAGAAGATGGTGTTGCTGAAGTAACCGCTATTATACGTTAGTAATGAAAAGCCCCCGCTCGCAAGAGTGGGGGCTTTTCATGTTGGGAATACAGGGACTCAGGTAGGAGACTCTAAACAATCTTCGGTTCATCGATCGGCGCCAGCACTGCGCGGCGGCTGAAAATTTCCTCAAACAAATCGCGTTTGCGCTCAGCACCGAAGATCGCATATTCAAGTGAGTGTCCCGTCGCAGGACTTACTCGAAACACCACGTCACGCTCATTGACGTCCACTCTTACGCTCGACACGGCGGAAACATGCGTCCGGTCCAAACCGTCGGCGATACGCAAGATTCCTGCAAGCATCGACACAAGCTGCTGTTGCGGAGCCGGAATCGTCATGAAATCCAAATGACTCTTGCGAGGCGGCGATTTTCGGTGATAGCGCGCGATCAAAGCGATGATCTGCTGCTCGTAGTCCGCGAAACCGAGAAGCTGTGTGTTCCGAATTAGATAATACGAATGTTTGTGATGCGCCGAATGCGAAACATATAACCCGATGTCGTGCAAGAGCGCCGCCGCCTCAAGCAGTTCGCGTTCAATTTCACCTAAGCCGTGCAGCGTGTGTGTCTGATCAAAAATAGAAAGTGCGAGCCGCGTGACCTGTTCTGCGTGTTGTTGCTCAAAATCGAATCGCTTGGCGGTGTGCATCACGCTGCGAAACCGTTGTCCCTCATGCGACAGGAATTGTTCGCGCTGGTAGTCACGAGCAATCGTGTCAAACAAAATACCTTCGCGAATTGAATACTCGGCAATCGTGAGTGTCTTCAGATCAAGCTCACGAAACACAGATTCAAGCAGCAGCACACCGCCAGGCAGCACGTCCGCTCGCCCCTCGTCAACACCTTTGAGTTTCGCACGTCCAGAATTCGACTTAGCTGCCAGAATTCGCTCAACGCAATTGTACAATTCCGAATCAGCAATTGCAATGCGGTTTAGTCTGCCGGTCGGCTGCACTCCACGTTGATGCATGATCATACGTCCAATACACTGAACCGTGCCGCTGCTGCCCACTGCCCACTCGTAATACCGCTGTGCCAGACTCCGGCGAATCGGATTCAGACTAAGCGCACAGAATCTTCGACACTCGGACACGGATTTCGAGTCGGTTTTTCCGTCCGCAAAGAACTCTTGCGTCAACCTCACCGCACCGAGTTTGATGCTGTCGTCAAACTGAATTTCGTCACCTCTTCCGACTACGAATTCAGTGCTTCCTCCGCCGATATCAATCATCAGCATTGGCCGGTTCCCCGGATCAATGGACTTGCGCACGGCGAGATAGGTTAGTCGCGCCTCTTCAAATCCCGTGGCGACTTCAATCGCAATTCCCAGTTCTTTGCGAACTCGTTCAAGAAAGACGTCCCGGTTCGCTGCCTCACGCACCGCGCTCGTGGCCACGACTCGCAAGACAGCGCCGGCACCGGTCGCTCGCGATTGAAAATTCTTGAGCGCGGTGATTGCGCGAATCATAACCTGTTCAGTCAACTCGCCATACGGACCCAAGCCCGCACCCAGCCGTACCATGTCTTTATCGTGATCAAGCACGTCAAACCCGCCGGTCTGTGGAATCACGCGAGCGATCAGCAGGTGAATTGAGTTTGTGCCGATATCAATAGCGGCGATACGTTCAGGACGGCTTGTGCTCACTTTTGCAAAATGCGCAGAAATCCCTGCTTAAGTAATCGATTTACCTGATTGAACCCGCGCGATGCGGGAATGACTTCAAAGCTGAATTCCTTCGCCATGCTTTCGAAGGCCAGCATCTTACGACGTTGGTACTCTAAGAAACTGTCGTAGAAATCTTCACCCAGGCGCAAGTCCATACCCGCTTCCCAGTAATCCAATCCTTCCGGCGAATCTTCAAGCCAATAATGCTCATACAGGCGCTCACTGTTGATCACTCGCGGAATAAGATTCTCCAAACTAATCTTAAGATAGAATACTGCATCCGGCTGAAGCGCGAATCCCAACACGTGTCGAATCCATTCGGGGTCGGCTCCTCGCACAACTGCCCGAGCGATCAGCGTGTAGATATACCGGTCGGCAATGACGACAAATCCCGCGCGTAGCGATGGAATAATCTCGTGCTCAAGGCGATCAGCGAAATCCGCCACATACAGCAGGCAATATGTGTTGATATTCAGAGTGTGTCCGGCTTTCGCCTGATCAATTGTTTTGGTCAAGAGCGCTGAACGAGATAATCCTGTTGTTACTACGGCGTGGCCGTTCATCTCCAGCCAACTCTTGATTTCTGCAATTTGCGTTGAGCGACCGACTCCGTCAGTTCCCTCAACGACGATCAGCTTTCCCGACAGCTCGCCGGGTTTCAAGTAGGGTTGGCCGTTTCCGTAGATGTACTTTGCCTTAGACATTGGCCACCTTGCGCTTTCTTGGGCGAGTCATGGGGCGCGGGTCGTAGGAATCCAGATTTGCGGCCAAGACCTTGCGAAAAATCTCCTGTTGTTTTGTAATCGGGAGCGTGGCGTCCATAACAGTTAGGCCGTACTCATTTGCGATCAAATCGTACTCATTCAGGATTCGCGACTGAAACAGCTTGAAACTTTCAACCGGATCGTCGCTCAAATTCAAATCCATGCCGGCTTCATGAAACTTGAGTTGTGGTCTCCCACTCAAGATTCTCTCAAGCGACACTTCAATCGGAACTTTGAAATACATGGCAATATCCGGCTTGACGGCGAAGCCGTACATATCGCGCACCCATTCGCGATCCACTCCTCGCACAACGTCGCGGCTGAACGCGGTGTAGATATATCGATCGGCGCAGACGATCATTCCGGCTTTTAGCGGCGGAATGATTAAGTGCGCGAGCCTGTCCGCAAAATCAGTAGCATGCAAGATACTGAACGTCATCGGAGTCAGCAAATTCTTTTTCTTGCCGCGTTTAATAGCGTCGTTCACCAACCGAGACGAATTCCACTCCGTGAAAAACACGGGGCGATCCATGCCTTCAAGCCAGCGGTGCAAGAGTTGAAGCTGCGTTGACTTGCCGGATCCGTCAATTCCCTCTACAATAATAAGTTTGCCGGGATAGGGATGAGGTTGTTCAAATTGCCGTATCATGCGAGTTGTCTTAATTGCTTAGGGGTGAGAAACCAGAGCATCTTGGCGGAACCTTGCGTAACCTTAGTCGGACATTCAAGCGCGCAGGCTCCGCCTTTCTTAAACGCAAAGGCCTGAGGTGGAGAGCCAATCAGCAGCGCAGTCAACTGCGACAAGTGCGGTTCATGTCCAACAAGCATCACGGCGCTCGATTCCGTGCCATGACTCTTGATCTGAGGCAGAGTCTTGTTTGCCGCCGCAGTCGGCACAAGAATGGGCCATTCGCTGACGCCATCTCGGCTTTGCAGAGCAACTGCCAATATCTCCGCCGTTTGCTTGGCTCGCAAAAGCGGACTCGACGCAATCAGATCGGGCGGATCAATCAACCGCGCCAATCCGCGCGCCGCGCGCTGCATACGATCAATACCCTCTTCGGTTAATGGGCGGTCCTCGTCAGAGTAGCCCGGTGTGCCGCTCTCAACGGCGATAGCGTGACGAACTAAATAAAG
Organism: uncultured Alphaproteobacteria bacterium; assembly: GCA_964587105.1. Classification (GTDB taxonomy): domain Bacteria; phylum Electryoneota; class RPQS01; order RPQS01; family RPQS01; genus JABWCQ01. The sequence goes on from CAZPKG010000004.1 coordinate 106,752, forward strand.
AATCACGGGGAGTTCTCGCTAACAGTTTGCTAACAATTGAGTTCTGTCACAACTCAATATACAAACTCCCCGTTGCACTCGCAACGGTCACTACAATTCAATCGTGTCACCCCGCTGCGGAATAGTCACATCAAGCCGATCGTTACCGTTCAAAAGCCTATCGCGCAACGCCATTGCCTGTTCGTGTTCACCATGCACCAGCATCACCTTGCGAAGCCCCTTCATGTTATCGGTAAACCCCTGCAACTCCTTGGCGTCGGCGTGCGCGCTGAACTCATTAAGCTTGACAATTTCAGCCCGCACGTCATACCACTCGTTAAACAACCGCACCTGCGGTTCATTTTCCACAAGCCTTCTGCCCAAAGTGTGCTCAGCCTGAAAACCGATGATGAGAATGATGTTCTTCTCATCGCTGATTGTATTCCGCAAATGATGGCGAATGCGTCCACCTTCCATCATTCCGGAAGAGGCGATCACGATAAAAGGCCCGCGTTTGTCATTCAAGTCCATCGATTCCCGTACGGTGCGCGTGTAGCGAATCCGTTCATCGACAAGCGGCGCGTCCTCCGGATCGGGAAAATCTTTGCGTGACTGCAAGTCGTACTGATCCTTGTAATTTCGGTAGATTGTAGTCATGTTAATGCCGAGCGGACTGTCAACGTAGATTGGAATTTCGGGAATAGAACCGGCGTCATGCATCTGATGCAATACATAGATCAACTCCTGTGTTCTGCCCAATGCAAACGCCGGAATCACAACCTTCCCTTTGCGATCTGTCGCGCGAATGATCGCCTGCCTGAGTTTCTCGTACGCGACCTCGCGCGGTTTGTGCTCCTTGTTGCCATAGGTGGACTCCAACAGCAGCACGGGGCACTCTTCGTTGGAATACTCCGGATCTTTTAGCAGAGGTGTATTGAATCTTCCCAGATCACCCGAAAAAGCAATTCGTTCGGGGCCGGATTCTCCGTCAAACTCAAGCATCATCCACGCCGATCCCAAAATGTGTCCCGCCTGATAGTATTTCACGCGCACTCCCGGCATCAACGATTGCCAGACGCTTGTCGGCTTGGCAAACGGAACCTCGCGAAACATATTCATCACAGGCGGCACGTCATCGCTTTCATATAGCGGCTCCGCCGGCTGCGCTTGCGATATCTTTTCTTTCTGCATCCACCGGAAATCCTGCTCCTGAATCGAGGCGCTGTCCTTCAAGATGAACTCGGTTATGTCGCGCGTCGCCGCAGTTGAATATATCTTACCTTTGTATCCGCGCTTTACCAATAGCGGCAGCAGACCGCAATGGTCAAGATGCGCGTGCGACAGCAGCACGGCGTCAACATGCGAGAGTTCTTTTGACATCCCCCAGTTCAAATCAAGGGCCTCTTTTCGCCGCCCTTGAAACATTCCGCAATCCAACAGAATGCGTTTGCCGCCCGCTTCAATCAAATGCTTAGAGCCAGTTACGCCCCCGGCCGCGCCATGAAATGTAATCTTCATTCTCACTATTCCTGTTTTGCCTGCTTTCTTGAAGATAGCCAATCTTAATGCTCTCGTCAAATGGCAAGGCGGCAGAAAATTATTCCAGCACCCCAATATGCGCCCCAAAGCCTTGACTTTCTAACAATTGTGCCCTACATTAAAATAGATTTAACCATAACTGCAAACAGGCACAATAGTGAACACGTTTGATTGGCAGTCAATAGGCGGACAAAAAAGTTGAATAATAGTGATTTTCAGGGCGGTGAGCCGATAGACACGCTCACCCCATACCTCGCCCAATACTCCCTCGGTGAAAAGATCCGGCGCTTAAGACTTCGGAAAAGCATGGGGCTGGTAGAGCTTGGAAGGCACACTGGCCTGTCCGCCGCGATGCTCTCAAAGCTCGAGAACAACCACGTCGTCCCCACGTTGCAGACTTTGTCTCGCATCGCGTTGGTGTTCTCAATTGGCTTGGATCACTTCTTCTCCGACCCTGATAAGCACAATGCCGTCTCAATCACTCGTTCAAGCGAGCGAATGGAGTTTGATGAAAGACTTGACGGGAAAGAAGTTCTTTACAGATTTCAATGCCTCGATTACCCGGCGACCGACCGTAAGTCAAATGCCTACGTCGCAACGTTCCTTGCCGGCAAGATCGATGATGTCCTTCAGCACACGCACGAAGGCGTGGAGTTCCTTTATGTCTTGTGCGGTACGCTCGGCCTAAAAGTAGAAGGTGAAGAAGTAATTCTTGAAGCAGCCGACTCGGCCTACTTCAACGCACAAATCCCGCACGGCTACCGCAAAATTGGCGACAAAACATGCGAAGCAATTGTTGTCACGGTGCCGTAGTGGTTACGAATTAGCTAATCAATCCCGACTCATCAGCGGCCCGTTCAGAAGCGGGCCGTTTTCATTGTGCTTGCCAATTTCCATGTTTTTTTGTAAATTATGGAGTCAAATATCCGTAATTACGCAATTCAAACTATTTTAACACTTTACTGTTACGTCGGGGGCAATCATCATGACCAACAATCCCATGAACCGCATTACGCCAACCTCTGTTGTTGGTGACCTGATTAGCGCATTTCCGTTCTTGATTGAAGAACTCAGCAATTTCAATCCGCACTATCAAAACCTCAAAGACCCTGAAATGCGCAAGGCCAAAGCCGGCACGGCTACGCTCGAAATGGCGGCCATGCGCGGCGGAATAAGTGTGAACGAAATGATGCAATTCATCGCCGGTGCAATTCAAAAACACACGGGCCGCATTCTCTTGATTGACAACCCCGTTGCGGAAGGAGTAAGTCCCGTTCGTCTTGAAGCGTTCCGTCAAATCATGCTGAAGCTTCATGCCGGCGGCAACATTGCTGATGCACAACGACAGTTTGCCGAAATCGTGAAGCAATCACTGCCCGGTGAAATCGCCGAGATGGAGCAGTATTTGATACGCGAAGGCGTTTCCGTCACGGACATCAAGAAGATGTGCGACGTGCATCTGCAAGTCGTGAATCCGTCTCTGCAAAAAGTTGAGATCGCCGTTCCTGCGGGCCATCCGGTTCACACCTTTGTTTCGGAAAACCGCCTGCTCGAACTTGTCGTTTCGCATCTGCGCGCAATTCTAAGCGCCACCGATAACGCGCCATCTCGCGCAAAGCATCCCGAAGCATGGCGCGAGCTGAGCGCTTACCTCGAAAAACTCGCTGAACTCGACAAACACTATCTTCGGAAAGAACATCAACTCTTCTCGCATCTCGAACGCTACGGTTTCACCGGACCGTCAACCGTGATGTGGGCCACGCACGATGACATTCGCGCGCATCTGAAGGCCGTCCGCGAAGCATGTGCATCAGGTGATACGGACTTCGTCGCCGCCAATCTGCCGCCGCTTCTTAGCGCTGTGCTCAGTATGATTCAAAAAGAAGAATCCATCCTGCTTCCGACGGCGCTAAGGTTGCTGAAAGAGGAAGACTGGATTACGATTAAGCGCAGTGAGCACGAAATTGGTTATATGCAATCATTCATCCCCGGAGTGGAGTGGGAGCATGCCCGTGTCGGCGAGCAAGCCAATGCAGGTGAACCTCTGCGCGATGGTCTGCTCGAAATGAATGTCGGCGTCCTGACGCTCGAGCAAGTCAATTTGATCATGACGCACCTGCCGGTCGAGCTTTCTTTCGTGGACGAAAACGACACCGTCCGTTTCTATTCCAACCAGCCGCACAAAATTTTCGCGCGCACGCCCGATGCGATTGGCCGCAAGGTTCAGAACTGTCATCCACCTAAGAGTGTTCATCTCGTCACACAAATCCTTTCCGAGTTCCGCGCAGGCACCCGCAACGTCGCGGAGTTTTGGATTCCTTTCGGTGAAATGTTTGTCCACATCCGCTATTTCGCAATCCGCGATAAGGATGGCACCTATCGCGGCTCCTTGGAAGTTGTGCAAGACATAGCTAAAATCAAAACACTCGAAGGCCAACGCCGCCTTTTAGAAGAAGAGCACGTTTAGCCTTTCAAATTCACTTCCAAATAAAAGCGGCCCGCACATTTGTGCGGGCCGCTTCGTTCTAAGTCAATCTCCTGTAGGGGCGGATGGCAATCCGCCCGCACCAAAATGATAACTTATGCCGGTTACTTCGTGCGAACGAAGTCGATTCTGCGATTTTTCTGACGACCTTCATCGGTGTTATTGTCGGCAATCGGCTTATCCGGACCAAAACCTTTGGTCGTGATGCGCGCGCTTTCAATTCCCTTAGCCACAAGCCACGCCTTAACCGATTCCGCGCGCGACAGCGAGAGCTTCTCGTTCATCGCCTTTTTGCCGCGATTGTCTGTGTGACCCTGAATTTGAACTTCAAGCTCAGGATTCAAATGCAGCGTGTTGTATGCCTTCATCAATATCATTTCCGATTCCGGCTTGATATCCGATTTCGCAGTTTCAAACACGATGCCCTCGAGCGTAATCGCCTGACCGACTTCAGTGACGACAAGCTTCTCAACGTCATCTTCCGGATTCAGCGGATTATCCTTGCGCGCAACTTCGGTTCCGTCGTCCACGCTTCCTTTGTCAGTATCGCGATTCAACGGATCCGTCTTGTGAGTGTTCACTTCATCACCGTCAGACAGTCCGTCACCGTCGCAATCGGCGCGCTTCGGATCGGTCTTGACTGTGGTGATCTCCTGCCCGTCTTGCAGACCGTCGCCGTCCGTATCAGGATTCAGGGCGCTTGTGGTGTACGTATTGACCTCTTCGCCGTCCTTGAGGCCGTCGCCGTCCGTATCAGCTTTGAGCGGATCCGTCTTGTGCGTCATCACTTCATCACCATCTGACAATCCGTCACCATCCGTATCCGGATTGCGCGGATCGGTTTTCAGAGTGTAATACTCCTCGCCGTCCTTGAGCCCGTCACCGTCCGTGTCGGGATTCTTTGGATCCGTGCCGAGCTTCTTCTCGTCACGATCGGTAATTCCGTCGCCGTCGGTATCCTTGTTCGGGTTGCCGCGATGAATACGCAGACCGGCGAGAATATTCATGTACGAATCATCCGTGTCATCATACACCGGATTGACGTCATCTGACATGATCATATTGTAACCGCCATGTACGTCGAGCGACAAGTATTCATCCAAGTGATACTGAATACCAAGACCCAACGGAATCACGGGATTCCAACCGTCAATCTTCGCGTCTGCATCCGCCGAATCGGGAACATCCGACACATCGTGGTGCAGCAAACCAATTCCGGCATACACGAACGGGAACCACTTTTCCTGATGGAACGGAGCAAAGCGCGCGCGCAGGTCAATCGGCATAATCTCACCCGAGTACTGTTCGGCGCGCAGACGGGCAAATGCGATTCCCAATTCAAGCTGCAGTGGATCAGCAATTGGATAGGCATAGCTATGGCGCACGTTCAAACCAAAAGTGGACCCGTCCGACTCGTTGGTCGGACTTGCCACGCCCATGCCGAGGTAGCCTTCAAGTCCCAATTCCTTGAACTGGGCAAAGACCAAGACTGGCATAAACACAGCAACTAAAACAAACAATTTCATCATTTTGCGCATGAGACACCTTCAATTTCTTTGGTTTCTGGGGCGTTGAAATAATCCCAAGTATCTCAATATATCACATTGATAAACGAACTTCAAGTCCAAATTTCACGAGTGCTTGCAAGTAAGTGAGTATTGGAATATTATTGCGTATCTTGTCGTACAAATTCGTGCTTCATATTGACTAATCGCCTCCCAGAATCATGCACAATCAAGAAATTTTTGAACCGCCTGCGCTCCGCGAAGTAACATTACGTGTCGCCAAATTGAACGGCGTCAACCTCGGGCAGGGCGTCTGTCTGCTCCCCACTCCTGCAATCGTTCTTGACGCTGCTAACGAAGCAGTCCACAAAGGGCTCAACACCTACGCGCCGCCGCAGGGCATCGAAATACTTCGCGTTGCCATCGCCAACCGCTTAAACGCGTTTAACAAAATCCCTTGCGCAACCGAAAATGTTTTGGTCACAGCAGGCTCAACCGGTGCGCTTGAAGTCATAAGTGAAACTCTCTTGCATGCCGGCGACGAGGTTGTGCTCTTCAGCCCGTTCTATCCTTATCACTACAAAATGTTCGTCCGAAAAGGCGTAAAGGTAAACTTTGTTACTCTGAAGTATCCTGACTGGACCTTCAATCCCGAAGAATTTACGCGCGCCATCACTCCCCGCACCAAACTTGTGCTGGTAAACACACCGCACAATCCAACGGGAAAAGTATTTACGGAGAGCGAACTGCAATTTATCGGCGGCCACTGTGTCAAGTTCAATATTCCCGTGATCAGCGACGAAGTGTATGAGTACATGACCTACGATGGCCGCAATCATATTTCCATGGCGGCGTTACCCGGCTTGCAAGATCACGTTATCACCGTCGGATCATACTCTAAAACGTTTGCAATTACGGGCTGGCGAATTGGCTATCTCGCTGCGCCGCTCGCAATGGTAAACAATTTTCGCACGCTGAACGATCAAATCTACGTCTGCGCTCCGACTCCGTTGCAACACGCCGTCGCGTTTGGGATAGAACAACTCCCCAGCTCATACTACGAAAACCGCCTCGCAGAGTACGCATCCAAACGCGCATATCTCCACGAGGCGTTAATAGAATCAGGTTTCACGGCGTTGAAACCACAAGGCGCGTACTACATGCTAGCCGGGACCACCGAAAAATTCCCCGGCTTGACTTCCGAACAAGTATCAGATATCCTAATCGACAAAGCTCACTTAGGAGCCGTGCCCGCATCCGATTTCTTAGGCAGCGTTGTCAAAGGGGATGCGACGCGCTCGAATTTCCTGCGTTTCTGCTATGCCGTTCCTGATGAAACGTTAGTCAAAGCACGAGAAAGCCTTGACAGGCTTTAGTTCGATTTGTGCTCTGTGGTTTCATCACGATGCCAAAGCAGTGATGAAATAAGATAGTCCGCCGTGCGTTTGTTGCACGCCGTCGGAATGTCATAAAGTACGGCAAGTCTGAGCAGCGCCTTCACATCCGGATCGTGCGGATGCGTGTCCATCGGATCCCAAAAGAAAATAAGCACGTCAACCTGCCCTTCGGCAATCAGCGCGCCGATCTGCTGATCACCGCCCATCGGGCCGCTCTTCAAGCGAATAATTGAAATTCCCGTGGCGCGGTTAACGACTTCGCCGGTTGTTCCGGTTGCGTATATTGTGTGTTTGCTCAACGTGAGCTTATTGTATTCGGCCCACTCCGCCATGTCAAGCTTCTTTGCGTCGTGAGCAATCAGTGCTACATTCATATTCACCTCATGTTAACAATGAACCCGCCCTTTCAAGGCGGGTTCACTGTATCTAAGATAATGCTATTCGACTCAAATGTCAAGACCGTGCTTCGAAGCCTTGTGTCTCGCGCGCTGTTGTCGCACGCACGTTGTGCTTTTGTTTCACGACCAACTCCGTGACGTAAATTGCGAGCTTCTCCGCCGAACGCTTCCAATTATAGCGTGAAGCCTCGCCGCGTGAAGCGTTAATTAGTTTCATTCTCGCGGCCGGTTCAAGCAGTAGCTGCCGCGCCGCCTCGGCAAGCTCCGTGACGTTCAGCGGATCAACATACAGAGCCGCATCGCCGCACGTCTCTTCCTGCGCCAACTGTTTTGCGGCAATAATCGGTGTGCCGAGTTCAATCGCGTTCACCAATGAAAGCGACAATCCCTCCATCAAACTTGGATTGAGCAGCGCGACGGCGTCAAGATAAAGCTTAATCAGGTCCGCCGAGTCAATCTGCGGAGCAATTACCAACAGATTCGGATCGAGTCCGTCACGCTGAACCGCCGAACGCAATTGTTCAGCCGCTTTAGCATTCAGATTACACGCCAACACAAGTTTAACGCGCGGTTCAGTCGTTTTCCGCAGCTCATCAACCGCCAGCAGGATTGCCCGCAAATTCTTGACAGGGCTTAGTTCGCCCGCATGAAGGAAGAACGGCGTGGAGTTGTCAAGCTGCGCTCGCAACTCGCTGTTCGCATAAGTCTGCGAAGCAAGCTCCTTCGATAGAGTAGCGCCGCCATGCAAAACGCGCAAGTTCTTGAGCTTCGTGCCTAACCGAATCTGCATCTCTTGCAGCGTTGCTTGAGTTGTGCACATCGAGACGTCGCAATACTCTTTCAGAGCGTTCAGCGACGAGATGTACCGTTCACGCAGCAGCGGATCGTGCGTCAAGTAATACTGCGGGAAGGTCAGCGGAATCAGATCATTCATGGTGCACGTCACGATCAATCCGGCTTCCTTCGCCACTCGCATCGAGTCCGCCGCTGCATCGCTGAGCGGATTCGGAATGTACAACGCCTGTGCGCCGCTTCGCGTCAATTCACTCCACGAAATCACGTTGTAGTCATTCACGGCTCCGGCGGCATTCAGTCGCGCTTTCAGTTTGTCCGTCCTGGAGCTGACCAACAACATGCTCCACTCAGGGCGGACTTCGCGCAAACTATTCAGCATTTCAAGGAAGTAGTTCCCCGTCTCTGTTGTCAGGAGCGCATCGTCTATCAGCATTTCCGCATCGATTGCAATGGACAACTTCGGTCCGGGAGTAACCTCAAAGTGTGGCAGCGCTTCTGCTCGCGGTGTCACGCGAATGTTTGGCTTTGTTGCAGCGCTGTTGATGTCTATCAGATAGAAGTCATTCTCCTGCGAGCAATCAAGCTCATAATCAATCGCTCCGGCGGCCTTGAGCATTCTATCAACAAGCTGCCGCGTCACAAGCCAACGATGCTCAGGGTTGTGCACCAAATCGGGATTGTAGTTTGGCTTGTCAGCATTCGGAATCGTAATCAGCACGCGCTTCCCGACCCGCATACACTCTTTAAGCGCAACGACGGCTTGCTCCCACTCGACGTGCTCGAATATCTCCGGCGACATCACCATGTCAAAGCTCTTGTCCGCATGTGACAAACCGGTAACGATGTTACCGTAGCTAAACTTCACCGAAGGACGTAGTGCGCGTGCCACGTCAAGCCGCTCACGATAAATATCCACAGCCTCGTGCCCGTTGACGAACTGCACGATGTAACCGTTAGCGGGTCCGATCTCCAAAATGCGTCCGCTTGCCTTGCTCGCCAGCCAACGCACGCGTTCACGTTGAAGCTGTTCAGTGTAAATCTCATCAGGATGAGTTGCATAATACTTTAGCAAGTCGGTTGTGCAAGCCTGCTCACGCGTGATAACTTGTTCGTAGGTTGCCAGATGCCTGCGCGCGAAATTCTCCCAATTCATATTGCCCGCATGTTCCGTCACCTCATCCAGCAAGTTTCGGCATAGGAACGGATTGGTCAACGCGCGGAAGATGACTCGCGGCAAATCAAACTGCTCCGTTGTGCGCAACGTTACAGGAGCCGCGATATCCAGCGCAGGCGCGTTGCTCGTCACAACCGGACGGCCCGTCGCCAGGGCGCGCGTCAAACAAGCCGAACCTTCAAAGCGCGAACTCTGGTAGTTCAGCACAATCACGTCGCACGCCTGCAGCGTCACGGTCAGTTCAGCTTCAGGAATGTAATCAGTCAAGAAGCGAATCTTGTCCATCAATTTTAACTCGATGACGCGGTTCATGCAATTCAGAAGATATTGGTGCCCCTCTTCGCTCGAGGGATGCGGCGCGCCGATAATCAGCAGTTTTGCATCCGTCATTTCAAGCAACTTCGGGAATGCATTAATCAGTTCCATCACACCCTTATGCGGATCCATCATGCCAAACGTGGCCACAACCTTCTGTGCTGGATCCCAATCGAGCGCAAGCTTCGCTTCCGCAAGGTCAGTCACCTCAAGCGTATTGATCGGAATCGGTAAACATTGAACGCGTTCGAGTGGCGCACCAAGCGCTACTAACTCAACAATATTCTGCTGATGGTGGACCCAACAGGCGTCGCTGAAGCGCGCGATTTCGGCGAGCCTTTCATCACGAGTCTCTGTTGAGTGAAATGTCGTGACGATGCGAATGTCATGTGCGCGCGCTTGCTTAATGACGTCTATCAGCCAGCCGTCGAGAGCGAAGATGCCGCCATGATTGACGTGCAGCACCTCAATCTTGTGCTTCAGCAACAACGGTAGAACATCGCGCCCGCCGTCTTTTTCACGACTCCAGCAGCGCACCACGTTCGGCAAATCCGCCGCCGTAAGTTCGGTGGTCTTCTCGGCCAAAATCAAGACGGTTTCGCCTTGATTAGTAAGCGCTTCGCAGAATTGCTCGGCATAGATTCCTAAACCACATCGCTGATGATAGGTGGTTAAAATTGCGACTCGAACATCTTTCACCTCAGGCATCAAAACCTCCTTCTTGTCAAGCGGCGTGATTCGGCCGTCAGCAAGTCGCATGAAGCCGTCTTCCAGATAGTAGCGATCGGAATCAGCGAGCATCAAATCCTTCCAGCGCGCGAGCAACCGTTGATAGTTCGCGCCGTTCTTGTCGTGACCGTTGACCGTCTTCGATTCGTGATGATAGATTTTGCTGTCCGGGCAATACCAAACTTTGCGGCGCGTCTGCGTCACCTTCATGCACAGATCGATGTCCTCGCACGAGTTGACGTAGCTTTCGTCAAATCCCCCGACCTCCATGAACAATTGCCTCCAAATCATCAGGCAGCTTCCGGCGATGAATTGAAATGCGCGCGGCTTGTTGACCGCCGGATGATCGATTGCGAGTTGGTTATTGTAGATGCTGTGCACCATCGCGCGCTCGTCGCACACGATGCCCGCCTGCTGAATTGTATTGCTGTTCGGATAAATCTGCATATTTCCGACAATGCCGATCGAGCGGTCTTCAGAAATTGCCTTGACCATCGCATCGAGCCAATTCGGCAGAACTTCCGTGTCGTTATTCAAAAACACGACCAGTTGTCCGGTCGAAGCTCGCGCGCCGTCGTTGCAGGAACGCGCAAACCCGTAATTTCGTTCATGTGTCACGACGGTTATCTGATCTCCCAGAGAACTGAGATAATCCCCCGTACCATCAGTCGATCCGTCATCAACAACGATGACTTCAAACGGTGTTTGCTCTTGTGCGGCGAACAGCGAAGCCAAACATGACTTAGTGTAGTTCAAATTATTGTAAACCGGAATCACGACTGAGGCTACAGGCTTCTGCTTCGGCAAAACCGAAACGTCAGGTTTAGCCATGAAGATAAACTGCTGAGCGGTCAGCTCGTTTAAATCGCTCGGTGACACGTCGCGCAGCACAAGCCCGCCCAAATCAAGCGTCAGATTATCCTGCGGAAGTGCACTCATCTGCGATTCAAACAGCGGATCGCGCACCGTCTCCACAAGTTCCGCTCGCAAACCCGCTTGTGCAAATAGCTGCTCCATGTCCTTCTTGGCAAAAAATCTCAAGTGCGTGCTGTCAAGAATCCCGTACTCCTGATAGTTCCAGGAGCCTTCCAGCAACTTTCCGATTACGCCAAGATTTCGCACGTTCGGCAGACTGGCGATAATACACCCGGTCGGCTTCAAATGCACCATCAATTTCTTCAGCGCTTTCCACGGATCAATCAAATGCTCCAGCACGTCACCGCAGAGTATGCAGTCAAACTGCTGCGGCGCGAACGGCAATGTATCCGCTTCCACGTCCAACACGTGCACGTCTGCCAAAACCTGCCGCGCCACGCCGGCGACTTCAGGATGAATCTCGATTCCTGAAACCCTCGCGCCGGTGAGTTGATTGATTAACTTGCCTGTGGCTCCGTTGCCGCACCCGACGTCGAGAACTTCTTTTGCGGTCTTCGGCACACGCTCGGCGAGATTGCGGCGCGCATTGGCGTAGTAGTAATCCGGCTTGAGCGTCTGTTTTTCCACAGTGCTGTTCCTCTTTTGAATCGTATTGGGTCGTCCGTCCCACGGCGCGAGCGTCATGTGCGGCTGGTCGAGCAAATGTTCGTAATAGCCTTCGTTCGCGTGTTTGACGTCTTTGTTTTTGTTCCAATGATATTTCCGCACGCGGTCTTCGGCGAACATGTAACCGAGATGTTCGATCTTGATGTCCGCGCGAATGCGTTCACCTGTTAAGTTCTGCGGTGTGCGTTCGCAATGCAAATTTCCGCCGTGATTCGTCGGATTAAATTTCAATTCATTCCATTTTTGTGTGAGTGGCCGGAACAGGCACGGATGATAGATTCCCGTATAAATTCCATCCGTGCGGTAGTGTGCGCGGTCGTTCCAGAGATACAAGAACTCAAAATCAATCTGCGACACGTTGCGCGGGCAGTTGCGAATTTCGTTCAAAATTCGTTCCGGCGCGGTCGGCTCCAAAACCTCGTCGCCGTCAATGCACAGCATCCAATCGAACTTGTGCTCGAGCGCCAGCGTGTACATGCGGTTCTTGTCACGCGCTTTGTCGGTTTCGGTTTCGTTGCCCTGCTGAAACGCGACGACTGCCGAATGAAGTTGACAAATCTCCGGAGTCTTGTCCGTCGAGCCGTCGTCATACACGATAATCCCATCGCACACACGCGCCGCGCTGTCCAGCACTTCACGCAGCCAGCGGTCTTCGTTGCGAATGTTCATCATCGCGAAGATAACCGGATGCTTAACCGTGCGAGAATTGGAAACCGTGGCAAACAGCGTGTCGTTCGCCGAAGTGACGCTGATATTTTCAAAGAACAGCGACAACAGATTGCACAGCGAAGCCTCCGTCCACAAGTTCACATGCTCGGGATGATAGGCCGCCAAATTATTCGGCACGACGATAGTCAGTTTACCGTTGTCTGCAAGCAGTCGCGAGCACTCTTTGACGAGCGGCACGGCGTGACCGATTTCCAGCATGATGCCGCTGAGCACGATGCCGTCGAAACTTCCATCGGGGAAATTGATTCGCGGACCGTCAATCAAGCTTCCGCGCACTTGCGAATCCTCGTGCCGCGAGAGCGTGCGGCGAATATCTTCGGTAGCCGCGAGCGCCAGTGGCGACCAATCGGCGAGCGTGACCTGATAGCCCAGTTTGACCAAATCTCGCAGAGCCTCACTGCGGCCGTTTCCCAGAACCAAAATTCGGCCGTTGCGTTTGCTGTTTTTGCGAACCTGATCGATGAGTCCCTTCGGCGCCCTGGTATCGGTGCCAAGAAACTCGTTTTGACGGGCGGTGCGCGCCGCGAAAAGTTCGTCGCGGCGGGTTTTCAGAATATCGAACGGAGACTTGCGAAACGAAGTGGGAGTGGCCATGGCCGGCAGCCTTTGGGCAAAGTTCTGGTTTTGGGAAAATTACGTATAACATTGAGCAAAGCCTGTACCACGAAAACTCGCAGTTTTGACCAATGTTTTTACACAACTTAACCAGCGACAAACCATGCCTTAGGCACTTTTTGCCATACTACGAGGAGAGCAGTAGGAAGTACCGCAATTGTAGGGGCGGATGGCGATCCGCCCGCGCCTTTCGATTCCCCCCTGCTCGCGGGGGGTTAGGGGGGTGCGCCCCGCCGGAATCTCCGTTCCCTCGCCGTTCTGGGGGTGTCCACCATGTCCTCGTAAGGAACCCGCAATGGCGACACGTTACACTCGCACCACCAATTCCAAGCGCATTGTCATCCCGTAGGGATCT
>CAZPKG010000004.1:120408-243940 GCA_964587105.1 uncultured Alphaproteobacteria bacterium
GACACGTTACACTCGCACCACCAATTCCAAGCGCATTGTCATCCCGTAGGGATCTCGCCAAAGAAGGCAACCATCAATAGCGCTCCACGCTTTCGCCGAGTGGGGATTTAGCGAAGCGGTTCCCCGCCGGAATCCGTATCTGCCATCCTCCCAAAAGATATTGTCAACGCACGCAACCATCTCAAGCCCTCTCACCAATCCCAAGCGCCTTGTCATCCCGTAGGGATCTTGTTAAAGAAGGCAACCATCAATAGCAAGCTCACGCCCCGCCACAGCAAATGAATGATGCTATTACGATACAAAATTTAATTTTAATGAAAATAACATCACAAAATTACTGATAAACATAATAAACATTTGGGCAAGAAGAGATCAAACGAGAATCTTTGGAGTTGATTATTGCGATCATGAGGGATTGGGAAGGAGGGGGGCGGGGAAAGTCCGGAGTAGTTGATTTCTAACGTACGATGGTTACATTAAAGGAAACCTCTATCCAAAATTTTGAGGGAAGTTATGAAATTATTATCTGTTGTTATCCTTGCTATTGCGTCTCTTCTTGTGTGTAAAGATGTCCTCGCACAAATAACCATTACGTCATCAAGCCTTGCAGGGATTGGGACTGTCGTGCATAAACGGTCGTCGGCAGAGCGTATCCCCGTTGATCCCGGCTCCGCAGGGGAAAATCAAATCTGGGGCATTCGGAATTACGATTGTCCGGATACTTATGTGCAAGAGTTCATCGATCCTGCCGCCACAGACTTCCAGAGTACCTTTCCAACCAGCACTATCTGCGAAAGACAAACTTCTTCGGACAATACTCAAGTTGACCTCTATCGCAGGCTCGAGGATAGCCAATACTTAGGTCTTGGGAGTACAGCAATTCAACCCGGATTTGATCCTATTGTAGCCATTTATGACTCGGAATATATCGTGACTGATCTCCCATTGTCCTATGGATCTCCTCCTTTAACCGATGTGTTTAGTTACCGGATTGTGTTCGCCCCTGGCGACACGTTTTCCACATGGAATAGAACAACTACTGTCGTGGATGCCTGGGGCACCTTAGTAACAGACAGCACAAGTTATGAAGTCCTAAGACTGTTTCAACAAGTCTGGTCCGTCGCATGGTTTACGGGCGAGACTCCAGACACCACTACCTATTCTTACTACGTATGGAAAGAAGTACATGGTATTAGTGTCGGCGGATTCTCTTATCTTGGCCTTGACGCGACAGGAGATGCAGGTGTTTCGCTCGCTGACTATGTCAACTTCGTCCCTGTGTCCAGTCACCCTGACATCGTCACAAACTTTTCGCTCTCCCAAAACTACCCCAACCCTTTCAACAGCAGCACACAGATTCAATACAATTTGCCGCAGCTTGCGAATGTAAATTTGCGAGTGTTCGATATTTTGGGTCGGGTAGTGGCAACCTTGGTGAATGGAGATTTGCAGTCCATCGGTCAGCATATCGTTAGTTGGAATGGGAAAAACAATGCGGGTATCAGCGTTGCGACGGGGACGTATGTGTATCGCATTGAAGCAGGAGAATTTCGCGATGAGAAGAAGATGGTGTTGGTGAAGTAAGAGTGGCTGCCTTTTAGCCTTAATTTCAGAGCCGCAATCGCGGCTCTTTTCTTTACCCCCCATGCTTCTCCACATACCCCTTCACCCTAACCTTCCGCGCCGTGTTCTCACTGCTCATGTAGCGGATCTGCCCGAAGACATCGCGTTCAGGAAACCACGGGCGGTCATAGCGGCCCAAACACCAGAGGATTCCTGAATAAGAATTCGGATCGCGTCCGTCCAGCGCGTATTTGTCGTTGAGTTCAATCATGATCTCGAGTGCTTCTTCAGGAGTTGAAGACCACTCGAGAATTTTTTTGCCCCAAAGCATCCGCAAATAGTTGTGAATTTTCCCTTCGGTGCGGAGTTGGTTTTGCGCGGCATTCCAGAGCGGATCATGCGTCAACGCATGCTCAAATTCTTCTTTGGTGTAAGTCCATTTGCGTTTGTCCCGCTTGTGCTCATTCAGAGTTTTCAAAGCCCACGGCGGCAACGATGTAAACTCTTTGTAATCCTCACGAAGATGATTGAAGTTGTAACCCAGTTCGCGCCAAGTAATCAACTCATCCAAGAAACTCTCAGCATTCGCGCTTATGTTCCACCACCCCTCTTTTTTTCCGGCCACCGTGTCGGCAAGCTTTTCGATCTGCCAGTTTTCTTGTAAGGCGAGTTCAGAAAAGACTTGATGAGACGAAATATGACCGAAATGCAAATACGGACTTAACCCGCTCGCGTAATCCTGTTCAGGTTGATTTCGTTCTTCGGCATAGTGCGAAAGTTTGTGCGCAAGAAAATCACGCAGAGTTTTTTCCGCCGCCGCCGTGCCGCCCTGTGTGTTGACCGGTTTGACGTCGTGTAAAAGCGGAACATTCATCCACGAACGATCAGCCAGTAACTCACTCGGTTTTGCCATCGGCCAATGATCGGTGATGCGCGGATCAAGTTTCAATACGGGAAGCGAAACCTTTGCAAGCGGATTTTCCGCCGGAAAACTCCCCAGATGTTCGCGCAAATTTCTCTGCAAAAATCTTCTGAAAGCAAACGCCGTCGGAAACGTAATATCTGCCGACCGCAACGGAAGCAAGCCGCATGAATCCACGGCTTCAAGCTTACAGGTGAACTCCGCTCCCGCGTCAGCAATGAGTTCCTGATGCATCGCCATCGGAAAATCGTCAACCACCACCACTGACGCGTGCGACGCCAACGCCCGCAACAGATCACCTCGCTCCCCCGGAATCCGTTCCACAAACGGGAAGTATGTGACGGGTTTTCCCTTAAGCCGCGCCGCATTTTCAGCCATCCCCTGAAGCAGAAAAACATGCTGTCTTGGACTGGCAAATTCATACACCAAAGTCACCGATTCCAGCACCAGAAGCGGCTGATTAAGCTTGACTGCCCACTGCACAGCGCGCTCAAGAGCAAAGTTGAAGTTTACCCGCCTTTGAGCCAGCATCCAATACAATACGAACTGCCCAGATTGCGGCGATTGTGTATTTACAGTGCGAAGACGCAGAGCACGGGAGGGTGTGGGGAGGGTCATTTGGTTTGATTTATTGGGTTTGAATTAGGAGAAAGAGAGGTTCATGTCCTCTAATTTCTGAACCATCCAGTCAGTTTCAAGCTGGGTTATTAAAGCAAACTCTTCACAGAATTACAAGTTAGAGGGCAAAAAAGGGGTTGAGCATGTTATGGAGTACCCCATGATTATTTTTGGAACAAGGTTGAAACCTCTTGACGATTCAATAGTCTTAGTATATTTTACATACCGCAACATGGATTACGACTAAAGCTCAAATAATTCGATCTTGGTGGTTCGAAAATTCCAAACCAATGGAGTCCCGGTATGCGTAAGTATTTGATTTTGTGTATTACGGCCATATTTGGCCTGTCGTCGTTCGCTTTGGCGGATGTGCAACCCGGTCCGACGATTCGTGGTGACGAAAATCGCGTCATCGCCCGCCCTGTTGATCGTACAGGTTCTTGCGTGTTGACGACGTTAGACCCGGCAGCGACGGTGAATTCGTTTGGCTGGGACGGCGAAGACAAGTATGCGGCGTACATCGATCCTACGACCGATGGTGATGGCGCCTGTTCCGCTCCGTTCTATCCGTTCCACATCACATCTGTGGACGTTCCGTTGCTGTTCTTCTTCGGACTCGAAGAAGTCGGCTTCACGGTGAACTACCGTGTCAGCATCCATTGCCCGAAGGACGCCGCTTCCCCGGGTATTGCTCAGAATCTTAAGGGACCGGGCGCCGAACTTTGCGGCGTAGATGTGGCCTACACGATTACCGAAGCTGACGTAAACGCTCCCGAGACGTTCGTTCAGAACGTGCTCCTCGATTGCTGCGTCAGCGGCCCGTTCTATGTCATCGCTTCGTTCATCAGCTATGACGGTACAGTTGGTGTTGCTCCGACCCCCGGCTTCGACCTGACAGTTGGTGGCCCGACCACGGAAATCGGCGATGCATGGTTCCACTTCTTCCTCGGTGGCACTCCCGATTGGTGCTGGTTCCCCGGCTCGCTTGACTTTGGTTGCGGCACGACCTGCAACCCGGGCGACGTTGCTCTGTTCGTGAATGGCGAAGCCGGCGTTGAATGCGCGGCTGTTGCTTGCGAACCCTGCGTCCGCACCTATCCTGGTGACGACGATACCAACCCGATCGTGATTGATTCTCCGGATTGGGCCGGCACGGTTAATCTTTGCAACTACTGCTCAGATTACAACATGCAGTTGTTCGGTCTTGGTACCTTCACGGGCCACGGCTCAGACGCAGTGCTTTCGTTCACGTCAATTGCCGATCCGACTTGCTTCAACATCACGATTACGCCGTCCGCTGGTTGCGACCAGTGGTTCCGCGTTCGTTCGATCTTGTTTGACAGCTTCGGCGCTCTTTCCGCCGGTTCCCCGAACTTCCCGGGCTTTGGCGTTGGCCAGACTCACAATTTCTCGGGTAACGGCGCTCCGGACGATCTCGGCTGCTGGTTCCCGGATACCTACTACTTGATCATTGACTCACGTCAGTTCTGCTGCTGCCCGGTTGATGTTACCTTCACGGGTGACAATTCGTTGGCAGTCGAGTTGACCGGCTTTGACGCTATCGCCGGCGACGCGATGGTGACCTTGAACTGGCGCACGAACGCTGAGAGCGATATCGAGCGTTGGGAAGTTTCGCGTAATGGCGAGTTCCTTGCTGAAGTTGCAGGTCTCGGTGACAACGCCACCGGCCACAGCTACACGTTCGTTGACAACAACGTCGTGAATGGCGAGCATTACATCTACCGCCTGACGGCTTATGACGTCAATGGCGCCGCGACGGTATTTGGTAACTGGGCAGAAGCCACCCCGATGGCCGGTGCAGGCGTTGTGACCGAATACTCGTTGATGCAGAACTACCCGAACCCGTTCAACCCGACCACTAACATTCAGTACACTGTTCGCGAGACGGGCAATGTCGAACTGAAGGTTTACTCGGTTGACGGCCGCGAAGTTGCAACCTTGGTTAGCGGCGTGCAAGATGCCGGCAGCTACACGGTTGACTTCGACGCTTCGGGCCTTGCTTCCGGTATGTACATGTACAAGATGACGGTGAACGGTTTCACCGCAACGCAGAAGATGGTGTTGATGAAGTAATCTTCATCGCCCGTAGTCTGGTCTTGTAACAAAGAACTATCTGTGACGGATAGACCGCGAGCACAACGGCTCGGCGGTCTATCCGTCCGGTGTCTCACGAACATCCAGATACGGGCACGAGATCGCTCTCATGCCCGTATTTTTTTCCGGTGACCTTTCCGGTTCACTGGGTCCCAACCGAAAGATTTACATAACTTTCCGGAGAAAAGCATGGTCAGTAAAATTGTATTTCGTCTGGCGCTGATCACAGGAATCGCGGCATTTGCATTTGCCGGTGCCAACCTTATTCAAGCGCCTTCCTCATCGACTTCTGTCATAGTAGAGACTGCTGAAGAAGTCGAAATTCCACTCGACGCACTTTATTCACGCAATCCGAGCAATCCGCTCGATGCGTTCGATTCGACGATAGTGATTGACAACATGGAAGCCGTTGGCGGCTGGACGACTGTTGACTACACATTGCCGGGCACGCCTTATTGGCAAGTCGCGGCTGTGCCGTTTGGTGATCCGAACGCACCTGCACTGTGGTGCGGTGATGCGACTATGACAGACAACCTCGTTGCACCCGGTGGATATGCAAATCACCAGGAGCACTACCTCGAAAGCCCGACTATCGATCTTTCGGCCTCGAGTGCGCCTATCAGACTTGCATTCAAAGCTCGTTGGAAAATTGAAGCCCCAGGCGGTGAGACTCCCCCGTATAACTTGTGGGACTCGTGGGACGTTCAAGTTTCGAGCGACGGCGGTAACACATGGACTATTCCGGCTCCCGGCGATGTCTCGTTGCCGTACACCGGTTCTTGTGGTTTTGCCTGGAGTGACCACTGCTATGAAGGCTGCTACGCAGCTTGGGGCGGCACGGCTTTCTCCTCTGCCTACCAAACGATTTCCATTAACTTGGACGCATATGCCGGCCAAAGCAATGTGCGTTTCCGCTATGCATTCTTGTCTGATCCGGCCGCAAGCTCGAACGACGGATCGCTTGACTCGTCCTATTTCGGCTTGATCTTAGACTCTATCCGTGTGACGAACAGCAGCACGACGCTGTTGGCCAATGACGGCGACAACACCACCGGCTGGACCATCGAAGCCTATCCAGTTAGCCCGGTTGGCGACACATGGGCCTTTGAAGACAGCACCGCTCCGACTGGTATGACTGCAATTCCGGATCAGAGTTTCTCGTGGAATGCCGAACACCGTGGCTGGGCACTGATTGAAAATGCTTTGACTTCGCCGCCGATCTTGATGCCTGATACTGCTCGCCCGGGTCAAGGCGATGCGAACGATTGGCAGAAGCTCAGACTGGCGTATTACGTGTGGGCAGACTTGCTTGACAGTGACGGTAACGATGATGGTTCGCTGGACGACCTTTATGAAATCCATGTTTCGACCAACAACGGTTTCACATGGACGCGTGTGGCGTATGACTATGGAACAACGGCCTTGACCGGCGAAACACATCCTGATCAAGGAAACTCGTTGCTCGGTTGGGTTGGTCGTTCACGTGGTCTCGCATCTGGCGGTACGGCCGTTGACATTGACTTGACTGCTTATGGTGAGCAGACGATCCTATTGCAGTTCCGTTTACAAACAGATTGCAATAACGACGGCGGCATCGGCTCCGGATTGCACATTGACTATCCGCACCTTATCGCCACTCGCGCATTTGCAACGGACGCAGCAACGCGTAATATCGTTGTACCGTTCCCGACGACCGTTGGTCTGGCCCGCTCATGGTCATTTGAATACGTGAACCAAGGCAGCAACAGCGTCGGCAACGCGCTTCGTTATCGTCAGCTTTACACGAAGCCTGATGGCACGAATCAAGGATCTGACTCTCTGAAGCAAGCGACGGGAACACTGTTGACGAATGAGTTCCAAGTGATTCCCGCAGTTTGGACGCCGATCGTTTCCGGTGCTCATCGTATTCGTGTGACAAGCACCTATCCGGGCGAGCAAGATCGTACGAACGACACGACTCGCACGCCGATCAATGTGCCGCTCGCGGGTAACTTGAATCTCGCAGTTGACGTGCAGCCTGCCGGTGTGTATGAGTTGGGTTATCACCTCCGTGATTACACGTCCGTTCTCTCGAACCCGCGTTATGTTCGTTACAGCCCTGCTGCCGACGGCGTGCCTGCGGCTGATGCGGATACGATTGACATCAACAAGGTGCAAGTGTTGTGGAATTGGGATCCGGTTGACATCAACTCACTTCCCGATCACACCGCTCGTTGCCGCATTGAGTTCTTCGGCCAAGGTCCCGACAACCGCACTCCTGGTGCCTTGCTCTACACCTACGAAGAAGAAATCGACACCAATGAAACCGTTTCGGTGCTCCCGAATATGGATGCTCGTTGGTGGAACTTGGACGTGAGCAATGTTAAGCAGCTCAAGAGACTGCAAGGCGACTTCTGGGTTGCCGTGAGCGCTCTTGACTCTGTTGCAGGAGCAGGTCTGCCCGGCTTGCTTGCATTCGTTACAACGAACAACGACACGACTGATACGCACAACTACACGAAGCGTTTGGACATCGCTGGCCAGCCGATTCTGGCTTCGCCGAGCCGCTTCTGTGTTGAAGTCACGACTGGACCGACCACGTGGCCGGATCCTGTCACGACGCTGACCATCGCGCGTGACGGTGTGACGAATGACATCGTGCTGCGTTGGGCCGCTACGAACCGTGCGGATGGCTACCTTGTGTATCGCTCGACCGACATCAACAACCTGACTCAAACGTTGTTGACGCCGACTCCGATCGCGGCGACTACCTACACGGATGCCGGTATTATCAACACGGCGGACAGAAATTACTACGTGGTGGTTGCTGTAAATCAGTAGTTCTCACAAAGTCTGAACAAAAGCCCCGTTTGTTAGCCAACAAGCGGGGCTTTTTCTTTTGAAGAAACTTGTTTGCTATAGACAATGCTTCAGTTGTGGAACGGCGACATTTGATTTATTCAAAATCCTTGACTGTGTGAACCGAGATAATTAGATTACAGGGTCAACATGAGTACATTTTGCGGAGGTTTCAGATGATTAAGCAAGTAGCAGTTTTGGCAGTCCTAAGTTTGTTGTTCGCCAACGCTACCGCGTGGGCAGCGCAGAGCGTGAACGGTCTTTCGGTCCTGCCGCAGGAATTTTATCAGTTCGCAGGCCCGCAGGAAGTAACGCCCACGCCGCTGTTTGTTGAGAACGGCGATCCTGCCAACGTCGAATTACAATTTGGTGAGCCGCAATTGGTTCAAGGTGAGACCGAGTTTCAAGGCGAAACTTATGCAACTTTACGACTTCCAAGCGAGGGCTCGCAATTGCACGACGGTTACCCGGACTTGCCGAGAATTACCCGGTTGGTGATGATTGCACCGCAGGGAAACGTGCAGCTTGAAGTGCTTGGAACTGAATCGCGATCAGAGTTTCCCCAGCACCCGATAGCGCCCAAGGTGAGTCTTGAAATGTCGGGTCGGCTCGATGAAGTGAGCCTGAGCAATGTCTATGCGGAGAACGCATTCTGGCCGCAGAACATTGTTGAGATAAGTCAGCCAATGGTCTTCCGCGACGTGCGGTTCGTAGTGTTAACGTACAATCCTGTGCAATATAATCCAGTGACGGGTGAAGTGCGGATTTATGAATCAATCAATGTTGTGATTCGCGACATCGGCGGCGTTGGTGTGAATGAACGCGAAATCGAGCCTGTTTCGATTTCACCGGGATTCAAGAAGCTCTATGCGAGCTTCATCAATTTTGAAGATAGTCCGCTGGACGAACTGCCCGTTGTTCCGGGAAATCAACTCTTCATTTGTCAGAATAACGCGCAAGTTATCGGCAAGGTAAATGAACTCGCGACGTGGCGGAAGAAGAAAGGTATTGACGCGACCGTTGTAAATACTTCTGTAACCGGAACGTCGGTCACGCAGATTCGTGCCTATATCAATACGCAATATACAAACAGCAACGGGCAGCTTGAATTTGTAACGCTTGTTGGTGATGCCGACGGTTCAGGGGCATATTATTTCCCAACGGATGAGCTGCCCGACTATCCGTATGGTGAATTGGATAACTACTACGGAATGCTTGGCACCGGGCCGAACCCTGATCCGCTGCCGGATATTGGTATCGGCAGATTGCCGACTGCGGACTTCACGCAATTGTCAGCGATGGTGTCGAAGTCAATCAACTACGAAGCCGATCCGTTTATGACGGACACGACGTGGTTCAATCGGACGTGGTGTGTCGTGCATTCGGGCCACATTCCATCCAATCCCTCGACAAAAGAGTACACGCGCCAGATCATGCTTCAGAAGGGCATGAACCCCGGCGACATGACAGATTTTCCAGCCAACGTGTTGCCCTCGACACTCGAGGCGCGCGTGAATCCGGGATTAAGTGTAGTGAATCACAGGCTCTCATGGGGCAATTCAGAAATGAATCCGCCTGATCTTGATGGGTTGGCGAATGGCCGCAAGAATCCGTTTGTCGCTGTGATTACCTGCGGAATGGGTTGGTATAACAACGGTGAATCGGTAACGGAGGCGTGGGTGCGCAGAGGAACTCCGGCCTCACCGGTCGGCGCAATTGGAGCGATGGGGATGTGCGGCAACAGCACGCGCGTCGCCGAGAATAATATTGTGGATGGCGGCGCGATGATGGGCCTGTTTGCGAAAGATATTCGCGAGCAATCGCTCATTATGATGAATGGCAAGCTTGAACTCTATCGCAACTTCTGGGATAACGTCAGCACGACCAGCGTCGAAGAATTTTCGGCGTGGTGCAATTTGATGGGTGACGCCGCCGTGCCGATTATTCTGCATACACCGAAAGCAATCGTGGCAAGTGATCCCGATGTTGTGCATCGTTACACCAACAACATTCCGGTGCAGGTGACGCTGAACGGCAATCCTGTTGAAGGCGCGCTCGTGGGACTCTATCAAAGTCCAAACGTTTTCGCACGTGCCTATACCGACGTGAACGGTGAAGTCAATTTGGCGGACACGCTCTCGGATCTGGGTTGGGTGTACATCACGGTAACCGGAACGGATCTGAAAACCATTCGCGATTCCGTGCAAGTTATTAGTGCGTCGGCGACACTCGCTCTCTCAACAGTGCAAGTGGATGACGACAATTTCGACGGAACGAGCGGAAATGACGACGGGATTTTGAATCCGGGTGAAACGGTTGAGATGAATGTCAACTTAATCAATCGCGGATCGTCGGCCACTGCAACAGGAGTAAGCGCGGTGCTTACGACAAGCGAAACGGGTTTGCAAATTCAATCGGCAAATAGCACCTATCCTGATATTTCGATCAGCTCGGTGGCCGCGCCGAATACGCCATTTAGAGTGCATGTGGGAGCCGTGCAAAACGGCGAACCGGTTGCGCTATTCTTGACCGCCACTTCATCCGCTGGAACGCAAGTTGTGCGATTGAACCTGACTCCGGTTGCCGCGAATCTTTCAGTCAACTCTACGAGTTTTATTACGGGCGATTTGCAGCTTGATCCCGGCGACAGCGGTTCACTTGCTGCAACGATTCAGAATAACGGTGCACGAGTACTGACGAATGCAAGCGGAATCTTGCGCTCGTTGAGTCCGCAGATAACTGTGACCGACTCAATCGGCGTGTTTGGTGGAGTTGCGATTAGCGGAACGGCGGAGAATCTTGCCGATGCTTTTGCAGTTTCGGCAAACATAAATACTGTTGCCGGATTCGCGGCGCGCATGGAGCTTGTGATTACGGACACGGACGGCTTCCGTGATTCAGTCGAGTTTAATCAGGTAATCGGTGTGGCAAGTCCTACTTCTCCGACGGGGCCGGATGCCTACGGCTATTATGCCTATGACAATACCGAGACGCAACCTTCGGGCACGGCGACACAATATGACTGGATTGACATTTCGACGATTGGAACCAACATTGGTTTCAGCGACGTGTCTGAAGACGATGACGACTCGCAAGCGTTGCAATTACCGTTTGACTTTACGTTTTATGGCAACACATTTGATAGTGTGACGATCTGCTCAAATGGTTGGGTTGCGTTCGGGAATTTGGGCAGCTTCTGGGATTTCCGCAATTGGAGAATCGGATCGCCGATGGGACCGCCCAACATGGTTGCGGCTTATTGGGATGATTTGGCAACCACCGGCGGCGGAGTCTATTACTACTACGATGCTGCCGAACAGAAATTTATTGTACAGTGGAATGTCCAAACACTTTGGACAGGAGTTCCGCAGGTGTTCCAAGTGGTATTGTTCAATCGCGCATCTTATCCGACTCCGACGGGTGACGGAAAGATTTTGGTGCAGTATCAAGATGTGAATCCAAACTCGAACGACGGCGCGTTTGATATGCCGTGGGCGACGATTGGTCTTCAGAATCAGGATCACACGATGGGACTCGAGTATTACTACTCAAACGTCTATACACCGGGTTCTTCAACTCTCGTGGACGGATTGGCTGTGATGTACACGACTGCGGGCAGTGGAACATTGTTCTCGACTTTGACGGTGCTCGCACCGGACGGGGGAGAGGCCTATTTCACGGATAGTACTGCTGCGATCTCTTGGTTCCCGGGATCAAGTGGAGGAACGGTGCGCATTGAGTTAACACGCACAGGTCTCGCGGGATCATGGGAAACGATTGCCGGTGCGGCGCCGAATACTGGGCTCTACAATTGGACCATTACGGGTTCAAGCTCGAACAATTGTTACTTGCGCGTGCTCTCGAATGTTGATCCGCAAGAGACCGACACATCGAATGCGGCGTTCTCGATTGGACAGTTGTCCTATCTCATTAATGAAAGTTTTGAGGCGGGAGCGAACGGCTGGACGATTGACTCGGCGGGAGGCCAGTGGATAAGCGATTGGCACATTTCGACTGAGCGTGCGCAATCGGGAACGCATTCTTATAAATGCGGTAGCACTGGAACGGGGACTTACAGATCGTTTAATGATGCAAGATTGATCTCGCCGATCATAAACGATCTGCCTGCGAGCGCGCAATTGCGGTTCTCTCAACAGTATGAGACGGAGATTTCGACAGCATTTCCGGATTCGGCTTATGACGGCTGTGTGATTGAAGTATCAATCAATGGTGCGGCCTGGCAAGAGTTCATTCCGACCGGCGGATATACGAGGACATTCCGTTATCAAGCGGGTGGAGGAAATCCTGCTACCGGGCCGATGTTGGGTCGTGCATGTTTCGGCGGCACGCAAGATACATGGAGTACGGTATCGGCCGATTTGAATGCGTTGGCGGGTGACGACGTGCGTTTCCGGTTTAGATTTGGAAGCGATGCCGTGAACAATCGAGAAGGCTGGTACGTGGATAATGTGCAGATCTTCGCGCCGAACGTGGTGCTGCCGCCGCCCGTTGCTTTGACGATTGCAGTGAGTGGCGCAGATATTTTGCTGCGCTGGGCTGATTCTGGATATGTGAGCTACACTGTTTACAGTGCGGCCGAATCAGACGGGCCTTATGATACCTTTGAAGGAACGACCAGCGCCACAACGATGACGATAGTGAACGGTACGGCGTCTGCGAAGAGGTTTTATTATGTAGTAGGAAATTAGTCTAACCGTTTCCAAAAATAGAAAGCCCTCGCGATTGCGAGGGCTTTCTGTGTTTTGAGGAGCGGAATTCTTACGGCCTGTAGGCGCGGACTTGGAAGAACTGCGAGCCGACAAGCGGAGTGACGGTGTAGGAATCTACCGCTGATGTGCCGAGGATTGTGCCGTTCTCGATGATGCTATCCGGGACCGTGTGGCCGTAGATGATGAAGTTGGCGCGCGCCGGGCCATTCCAACGCAAGTCAGCATTGGTGCCGTTGCTGTGAATGGTCAAGTTGGTCGGCGGGCAAACCCAATCATTCCAATAGACGTTGCCGAGATCTTGAGTAGAGTTAGCATCGTTGATCTCAAACGGACGATTGGCGACGCTTTCCCATTCTGTTCCGCCGGCGACGTGATAGCGGAATTTGTATTCTTGAACACGAACGGAACCTGCCGGGAAGAGCACATCAAGTGTGTATTGCTGATCGAGATCGGCGTCGGTCATCACTTGACCATTCCAACCGTTGAAGGGACCGGCGACGCTCACACTGTCGGGAGTGACACCGGCGCCGATTAAGCACTCGACATCACAACGGAAGGTAACGGTGACCGGATTGACGGTGGGATTGGGAATGACGTAGGTGACGGTGATGTCGGTGTTATCGACAAGCGAGAAGCTCTGGTTCGGGCCGACAATCAGCCAGTTGTTTTGCTCGTCAACAGCGCCCCACTCGAAGCTCGGCGTTCCGCCGTTGGGAACCATCTCGAAGCTGCGCGAGAAGACGTGGTCGCCGGGAGTAACGTCGCCGTTGGTGCCGTTGTCATAGAGTAAGACGTTGCCGCCAGCCCATGAAGGATCATGCTCATGATAGAAATTGAACGAGCCTTTCATAAAGATCGAGTCGTGCGTCGCGCCCGGATCTTCGACACGGAAGAGCACATCGGCATAATTCGGAGAAGTCCAACCGAGTGAATCGAAATTGGGGTCAATGGGATTTCCTGCGACGTCGCTGATGCCAGACAGCAAAGCGATGTTGTAGGAGTTGCCATCCACGAAGCCGCCGAAGTTCCAGATTCCGACTGTCAAATCGGTGACGTAGCGGAAACCCGTGAACGGCCAGCCGCCGGGAACGTAATAGGATGAATTGTTCATGCGAACGGGATTCATCGGCTCATTGAAGAGCAGCTCGACTGAACGGCGGTCAATTTGATGAACGGACAAGAGACGCGGGGCGACAGCGTCGCCATACGCGGTTTGAATGCTGTAGGCAAATTGCGCGCTCAGCGGATGCGCGACTGCGGCGTTGTCACTGGGGAAGGTTGCTTGCTCTGGAAGACAGGCGACACCGCCTTGTGAATCCCACGCCGGACGGAGCCACATCGAGATGTTCAAAATCGTTCCGAAACCGGGCGTGCCGATTTGATTCTTGCGAATGGCAACTTCAGTCCACTGCGATCCACCGCCCGCATCCGTCGTGATTTCGGGCTGCTGCACCCAAGAGGTGATGGTCCACGTGTTCAACCCGGTGAATTGGGAATTCTGGTTGTCAGTGTTCCACTGCATGACGAGATCGTACTCAGGTTTGAAGGGGTGCGTGTAGGCCACGTTACTTGCTCCCCAGCACGCGAAGGTACCGCCAACAGCGGTGCTTCCAACGTCAAAGACGATGTGCACGTGCACACTCTTGCCGTCAGTCCATGGATCATTGTCAGCATCGTAACCGAAATAAACGTATTCGGCGTCATCGGTGACATACAAGCCGCCGTCGAGATTGAACTCGATGGGGAGGGCTTGTGAGGTTGTGCTGTGGTCAGGGACGGCGCCCCAACCGGCATCTTTTACGCCGTCAATTACCGGCGTGAACGACGGAACCGCATAAGCGGCTGCTGCGGCGCAGAATAAAGCCGCCGCAAACATCTTTCGCATTGCTTTCATGTTTTCTCCTTTTTCCATTGCATCAGACTGTAGTGAATAAATCGAAGTATGCTAATCCGTGCTAAATTCCACCGCGAGCGCGAACGTAGTAGAAGGCGGTCGCACCGGGCAGAGGTGTTGAATCATCGAAGGTTGTAGTAGTTGTTGAAGTCAACAACGTGTAGGGTCCATCGGAACTTGCGGCGCGGTAGATGTCGTACGTATGAGCAGTCGGAATCGCATTCCACTGCAAACGCGGCGCACTGTTCTCCCATGAGATGACAAGATCGTCAACGGCAAGGGGGTTATTAACCAAAACATCTTTGGTGCGCACGCCCATCAACGGCAGAGGGCCGGAAGTATAAGGCGGATAAATTCGGTAGAACTGCGACAACGTAACCAAAGTGCCTGTTGGGTTACCCGGCGGTAATGCACGCGTTGTGATACTGTTGTTTTCCTGCGTAACATGGAAAGAGAGCGCGATGCCAGTGGGATTTCCGAGGTCTGCCCACGGAATGCGCATTTCAGTAAATGGAACAGTGGCCCAGCCGTTATAGCTAGTTGCACCGTGCTGGCCGAAATTCAAATAGGTCCATGCCGCGCCATTCCAATGATTCACTTGAATATTGCCGGGGCCGCCTTCTATGGCTATTTGATACTCTATCTTGAACGGGTTGGCAAATTGCACACGGCCCCACGAGTCGGTGGTCGCGCCGGAATTGTTTGTTTGGTTGACGTCAATGTTGACGAACAGATCACCTGTGTTCAAATCTTTGCGCCAGTAACCGATATAGAGCGCGAGCGAGTCCCATGTGATAGTGAGCGTGTCCGTCGTCGCGATAAGGCACTCATTGGGGACATCAAAATCCTGCGTGCCGTCGATCACGATAGTATGCGGGGTGAGGCCGTTGGGAACGCTTAAATTTGCAGAATCAAAATCCGGATCTACGACATTGCCATTGACGTCCGTCACATTGATGACGTTAACGACTCCACTCTCGCCGCCGGAAAGATTAGGCGATACTGTCAAGCGAATCTTAGTCCAATCAGCTTGACGGACTGCGGCAATCACCGAATGAGAATTTGCAAAGCCTGTCAGTGACCAATTGGAAATCGTCTCCGCAAGAGCTTCGTTGACGGCCTCGTTAAAGGTCAACTCGATTGTCGTATTGTTGATGAAGGCGGCTTGAGCGTTCAGGCGTGGGCCGAAACTGTCAAGGTTTAGCAAGGAGAGCGCATCGAGTTCGGCAATACGGCCATTCAGATCGGGAGCGGAAGTGGGTCCGGCGTAGAGCAAATATTCAAACTCGCCGTGACCGCGCAACTCATCACCTTTCAGCAACGTGCCGCTGAACTCGGTAATATGTGACGTGCCGCCGTTGTTTCGAACAAGCGCGCCGGTTGCTCCTGTGTTGGGATTACGATAACCTGAATATGCTAAGTCGGGATCCCAGACGCGTTCCATCTCGGCATCCCATATCAGACCGAGCAGATCGGGAGTGAAGCCGTGGCGAATATAGCAATCTTGATTTCCGACGTTATACTTAGCCGTCAAGTAGGGATTGCCGGGAGATACTTCAATAGTTTTCTCAACGGAACCAAAACTCATGCGAATCTTGGCGTATGAAATTGAACTTGAATCAATCGAAAGCGCGTAGAGATTGTTACGATAGGTGGGGCTGACGTCCGCGAAGGCGGCTTGATGATTGTTCGAGCCGGGCTCGTCGTAGTCGCCGTCAGTCTCAGCCCAATAGGTATTGTCGCTGCCAACGATGGAGAAATTTTCACCTCCGGGGCCTTTGCTGAAAATGTACTGCGCGCGTCCGCCGATGGATTCAAAAACTGCAAAGACGCGATCATTATGGATGATTAGTTCATCCACGCCGTCAACGTCAATGTCAAAGAAATAAGTTGAGCAGGTGTTGGCATAAAGTCCAGCCGCCCACCGCGCTGCTTCGGCATATACAGCGGCGTTCTTGATATGCGCGCTGTACCGATGCTGCCAACCGCTGATAGGGCCACCCATATAATCGTGCCACGCGGTTTCGTGCAAATTCGTCATCAGTACATACCACGCGGTTTCCGAGAGGTTGTTGTTCGGAACGGTCAGCAGCTGATTGTAAACAGTCGTCCAGATATTTCCGTAGTTCCAACCGGGAGTATGATGATCTGAAAGTGAAATCGTTCCGGCCCAATCGCCATACCAACTGTTGTTGGAGCCGCCGTAGCCTTGATCGCCGCCGATTAGGCCATAGGTTCCGTTGCCGACCTCAATACCGTTGCCATTGAAATCAGGATTGTTGATGGCATTGTCGAGTTTCCAAAGATCAACTGCGGGATAGTTATCGGCGGCCCAGTTGACAACTTGCGAATAGTTCTCTAAACAATCCGGACAATTGAAGTCGGCCATTTCAGATGCGGCTTCCCAATCGGTGCCGTAAACGACAATCTGATAGCGACCTGTGCCCTGAATCTGTGCAATGGCCGCGCCGGGGTTGTAGTGGCAATTACCCGTGAACTCACCATCAATTGGAATCACGCGCAACACGACACCGGAGCCATTGTTCATCCAATGAATCTTGCGATCGCTCTGACCTGCTACATGCGGCCAATCATCGAGAATAACCGCATTGATGCCATGTTGTACCCAATTGTCACCCAGCCACGGATCATTCAAGTGCGCATCAGGATAGTGTCCCTGCGCGTTCCACACGCGTTCGGGAATCCATGCAACGTGCGCATCATAGTTCAATTTGTAGCTGATTAGGTCTTGCTCAACATTAACCGCCCAGTTGTTCATATTATCCGTTACGAACGGCATGATGTGCTGAGCGTAAGCCGAACCAAGTACACCGAGCCAACCTTCGGTGATGCCGTCGCGCATCCACTGCAGGAACGGTTTATCATACCAATCGGCGGCGGTGATTAGCGTACCGGAGAGATGAAAGTTACCGGGGACTTGGCGCGCTTGATGAAGTTCTAAAATTTCGTCGAAACCTTCCGTGCCGTTCTGCCCGCGAAAAACGTCCGTGTAGGTCAGTCCTTGATTGCCATGATGCACCATCGCGGCATTCCCGACGTCGCCGTCAAGCGAATTATGCGTGTCACGGTTCCAGTTGATGTAATCGGCAATCTGATTGTCAACAAGTGTTTCAACAAAAATAGACTTTACACCCGACCAGTCGGAGGGTCGCGCAATGGCCCACTCAAGCACACCGCGATAGTTTGCTTCTGAGACTTGCTGATCCGAATTGTCGCTGCCCTTGAGGCGAGCGATCATGCCTTTGTTGTCAGTGACGTCCCACTGCACGTCCGCCAATCCCAGCCAATCCGAGCGCAAGGTTGTTTTGCAGTAGATGGAATCGGCGTCTTCGCGGTAGAAAAGATTACAGAGATCCGCATCGCCGCGCTTGATTTCGTTTATGTCGTCCTTTGCCAGCCAATGCGCGAGCTTCCAGGGCGTGTCGGTGTAGGCACGCTCCGCTTGTGCCGCAGATGCCATCAGCAGTAAGAGTAAAATAATCTTCTTCATGTGCAGACTATCCTTTAACACTTCCGAGCGTCAACCCGGAGACTAACCATTTTGACAGTTTCATAAACAACAAAATCACGGGAATGCTGACAACAATCGAACCAGCGGCATAGAGACCCCACTCGGTCGTCATACTCGATTGGAATTGTTTAAGCCCAATCGGCAGAGTGTACATGTCTTCGGTCAATAGCACTTGCGCGGCGACGACGTATTCGCTCCAAGCGGTCAGGAAGCTGAACAGCGCGGTGATGACGAGTGCCGGCGCCGCAAGGGGTAAGATCACAAGGTAGAACGTCTTGAATCGACTTGCTCCGTCAAGCATGGCGGCTTCTTCCAATTCACGCGGGATTGTATCGTAGTAGCCCTTCATTTGCCAGACTGTGAACGGCAAAGCGGTGGCTGAATAAACCACCATCAAGCCGATATAAGAATTGATCAGGCCAAGCTTGGCAAGCATCAAGAACAACGGAAGCAACAACATCGTGGCCGGAAACATCTGCGTAATCAACAGCAGGCTCATGCCGACTTTGTAACCGGGAAAGCGAAAACGCGAGAACGCATAGCCTGCCGTTGAGGCAAGCGCGGTGGCGAAGATCGTAACTGCCGCAGCAACAAGCGTGCTGTTCAGGAGCCAGCGCAAAAACGGCCGCTCGGTGAACAGCAAAACGTAGTTGTTAAATGTCGCATCTTTGGGAATAATCTCGAGCGACGTGGATAGCAATCTGTCAGCGGGCCGGAGCGAGACCGTAACCACAGTGAGCACAGGGTAAAGTGTGAGCACCGTGACGACGCAGAGGATGACGAAGAGAATTGCTTTCTTAATCATGTCTTATGCCTCCGCCTTGTCGCGCATCCGCTTCATGAAAGTCACAGAGAAAAGTACAAGTAAGAGGAAAATAATCATCGAACCTGCGGCGGCGTAACCATAGCGATAGAGATTGAATGCCGCGCGATAGACATACGACACGAGAATATGAGTTTGATCGGCAGGCTCGCCGCCGTTGGAGACGAGCCAGACGATATCCACCTTATTAAACGTCCAGACAAAACCGAGAATCACCGCCGGAGTGAGCACGGGAACCAGCATCGGCAGCGTGATTGTTTTGAAGCGCTGCCACGAAGAGGCGCCGTCAATCATCGCGGCCTCGTATAGCTCCTTTGGAATACTCTGCAACCCGCCGAGAGCGACGACCATCATAAACGGGAACCCGAGCCACACGTTGGTAATCACGCAGGCCGCGAACGTGCCAATGGGATCATTAAGCCATTGTATGGGCGATTGCGCGAAGACTTTGGTGAGAATCAGATTAACCGCGCCATACTCATAGTGAAACATTCCGCGCCATGTTAAGGCGGTGACAACGGCGGGAATGGCCCACGGAAGGATCAACAGCGTGCGGAACATCCGTTTGCCGGGGACGTTTTCGTGCAGAATAACCGCGAGCGCAACGCCAATGGTGACGTGGAAAAAGACATTGAAGATCGTCCACATCATGGTTTTGCCGAGCACGGTGTAGAAGGTTGTGTCGGTAAAGACCTTTTCATATTGACGCGGCCCGATCAATTCCCAATCATGAATGTGCAAGAGGCTCATGTTGGAAAAAGAGAGAAAGATATTGTAGAGGAATGGCCAAATCACGACCAACGCCACCACGACAGCGGCAGGCGCGACCATCCACATTGCAAAATTGCGATCTCTATTCATTCATCTCTCGAATCTTCTGTTCGGCGTCGTGCTGCATTTTCGCAGCGGCGGCTTCGGGAGTCAGATAACCTCCGAGCACGCTTTGATAAGACGAGCGCATGGCGTCCCACACGGCGCGTAGCTCGGGCACGATCGGCATTGCCTTGCCGACGTCGAACTGTGACAGGCTCTCGGCAACATGCGGGCGTGAAACGTAATTGGAATCGGCGCGCACGGCAAGAGAACTGGGAATAATTCCCGTGGCTTCAACGAACTGCTGTTGGACGCTATCGCTCAACAAGTACTTCAGTAGCTCCACAGCAGCGGCGAGTTCTTTACCGTTGCTATGCACGTTGATGGAATATCCTAATGGTGAAACCATCGGCGCCGGCCACAATCCCGTCGAGGTGACTTGCGGGATACGAGCGATGCCATAGTCAATTCCGGCTGCGCCGTAGCCGCTCCACGACCACGGCCCGTTGATGAGCATCGCGGCGCGCCCTTCCTTGAACAGGGCGTCAGCGGTGTTGTAATCACAATCCGGCGGAACCATTTTGTATTCGTCACGCAATGACCGCACGAATCGAAATGCGTTTGCAGCGGATGCCGTATTCAGCGTCGGATTGGCATTGTCGTCAAGCACCCATCCACCGAATCCCGACAGCCACGGGATAAAAAAGAATGGCTCGGTGAAATTCCACACAAGGCCCCATTGATCGGTGACGCCATCGCCGTTCAGATCCTTGGTAACCTCTTTGCCTATGCGGATGAGTTCATCTGTATTTTGCGGCGGAACCGGCATGAGTTTCTTATTGTAAACCAACGCAAGATGATTGCCGATGCGGTCTGCAAGTTGGTAGGTTCTTCCTTTGAATTTCACAACCGCGCGCTCGTCAAAACGAGTTAACTCAGAAGTTGTGAAATACTCATCGAGCGGTCGAACGAACTGCATCGTAGCCAGCGGGCCGACCTGATCAGATGGGCCATACACCAAGTCAGGGCCAAGTCCTGCGAGCGCCGCCGACTGATAGTTCGAGCGCAATTCTTCAGTCTCTTTGTAGATAACTTCGATTTCGACGGCTGGGTTTTTGGCATCGTATGCAGAAACAACACGCGTCAGGACGGCGCGGTCTTCAGGCTGCATTTGATGCCACAGTTGTATGCGCGTAACGCCGTCGTCTTTGGTACAACCTAACAGCAACAACAAACACGATAGAAGAACGGCTCGCACGTCAGTCCCGCGCTCCGAATACGTCGCGGCGAATGATGGTTACTCCCGGCGCGGAATCAACCGTGAAGGAACGATTGGCATGCGGGAACTCTTCGGAGGTCCATGATCCAACTTCACCGGAATTTGTAAACTTGTATTGCACTTCTGCGCCGAGCGGCAATTCAATTTCAAGCGACCAGATTCCGTCGCCGGCTGATTGATCACCTGCCGCGCCGTCATCGCGCATTCGTTTGACATTGGGAACCCAGTTCGCGATTTCCTCTTGATTGCCGACGATAAAGATCGCGTCCGGCACGGTCTCCGAACGCGCGTCACACTCAAAGCGGACGGTGCGCTTCTCAACGCTTCGCTGCATCACGCCGCCGGATTCTTGTGTGGCAATCTTAGCTTGACTGAGTATCGGCGCGAAATCAGGGGTAGAGATTTGCACCCCTGCTTCATTCATGTGTTTGTACACTGCGCGCAGGTGCGAAAAGAACGCTTCTTCAAACGGTCGGTCTCCAGCCGGCGCGCTTTGATCGGCGCCGTACCACCAGAACCAGTCCGAACCTTCCGCTGCGTACATAGATTCGTACGCGTTGTAAACTGCGGCGCCTTGCGCGCTCGGATCAATTGGTGCGTGCGGATCAGGTTGCGGTAGGCGCGACTTTTCGAGCGCTTGCCGAGTCTTCAGCAGATACTCCCACGCGGTATTTTCTTCAGGCTCGCCGATCCATGTATCGTAATTTGCATTGATCCACGAGCCGGGCCAAAGTTCAGTAATTTCGGTCAGACCTTCAATCGGATGCGCGGGAATATTGCGCTCAGGATTTCCGCGAAAATACTCTGTCGGATGAACGCAGGTGACAAATCCTTCTTGACGCAAGAACGTTAGCCGCGAATAAAGTCCCGCAAGAAACCGCTTTGCATCCATGTCCTGACGATACCACTCCCACGCGTTTTCTCCGTCGAGAATAACGGTTAGCAAGCGGTCGGGGTCGGCATCTTTGGGAATATACTTCGCAATCTCATTGGTAAAATGCTCAACTGCCGAATCAGGGTCCATATTCTGATAAGTGAAACCGATATGATCCGACAGCACGGTTTCGCGAAAGACAATCGCAATATCGCCCGCAGGAGTCTTCAAACGGTAAGGCTTAGCTACGTCAAGTCCTTCAGGTTCCGACCGATTCAAAACGTGCATATCGCCGCAAATCCACTTGACGCCGTGCTCGGCGAACACTTCGGCGGCGGCAGGTGAAATTGAACCCTCAGCAGGCCACATGCCTTGAGGCGGACGCTTGAAGAGCCGCTCGTAGAAATTCATTCCTTTGACTACTTGCGCATCGGCATCTTGCGGATAGGCGAAGCGCGGCGGAAGCTCGGCATTTGGTTGACAAATCTTGGCTACTTCGGTGTCAATCAGAAGCGGCAGAATCGGATGATAAAAGGGCGTCGTTATAATCTCAAGTTGTCCGCTCGATAGCAAGCGGCTGTGAACGGCTACAACTTCTTGCATGACTCGAACAGCGTCGGCTACGACACGGTTGGCGTCGCGTTCGGTGAAGCGGCGGCCTTCGCGAATGAAGAACTGACCCGAACGCTCTTCAACAAGATCGCTCAAATCAACATCAAGATTTGAAGTTCCGCGCAGAAAGTCGGGATCGAAATGTGCCACGTAAAACCATGTCTTAACGTCCCGCAAATCAGCTGTGGTCAAACGATCATTTGGAATGCTGCGCAGCGCGGCATATTCAGGGAAGTGTTCGATCTGAACGTCCGAAATACCAAACGCGTTCCACGAATCGCTGACAAGCTTGGCGCGCTCGGCATCGGTGAATTTCTCAGTATTCTTTAGCGCCAGATCAATCCACGGATCGGTTTTCAAACCGCTGGCGAAATATCCCTCAGCGTCAATCTCGCGTTTCCCGTCATCATAATTGGTGCGCAGAAACGAGCCCAAACGGTTCACATAATAATCCTCAAGCTGCTGCAAGAGCGACGACGTGAGGTTGACCGTAGCATGAACTTCGGGAAAACGCTCGTGCATAGCGGCCATATCGTAGTAATCTTTGGTCGCGTGCGTGCGCACCCACGGGCCGCTTAGTTCGTCTGTTTCGGGATTGACGTAGAGCGGCTGGTGCTGATGCCAGATAATATTGAGGTAAAGGTTGCCCGCTCGTGCCATAGAAACCGAGAGAAATAATAATGCAATGAAAATCTTGAGTCGCATTTCAAGCCTGAAGTTAATCGCGGACAATTGAGCGTTCGTTAGTCGCGTCGAAGTAATGAACGGAAGTTGGGTCAAAAAATACAGGCAAGCGTGAATCAGGAATCACCTCTGTGCGCGGATCGCACCTTACAACAAGCTCCTGATCGGCGATTCTTCCATAGACGAGCAGTTCGTTGCCAATCGGCTCCACCACGTCAACGTTTAGATCGAAGCCGACTCTGCCTGATGAATTTGTTCCGACGGCAATCTGCTCAGGTCTCAGGCCAAGCGTAATCTTGTCTGGACAATTGGCGCCAAGAATTGCAGGCAACGCAAAATTCAAGGCGCCTGCTTGAAAAGCTCCATTGACGCGCGCGCCGGAAATGAAATTCATGGCCGGCGACCCGATGAATCCCGCGACGAATTTGTTGGAGGGCTTGCGATAAACATTCAACGGCGTATCAATCTGTTGAATGATGCCGTCTTTCAGGACAACGATGCGCTCGCCGAGTGTCATGGCTTCGATTTGGTCATGCGTGACATAAACCATCGCGGTTTTCAAGCGCTTGTGCAATCGCGAGATTTCAGTACGTGTGTGCGCGCGCAACTTGGCGTCGAGGTTCGAAAGTGGTTCATCGAACAAAAATGCAGAAGGGTTGCGCACGACGGCTCGGCCCAGCGCTACGCGCTGGCGTTGGCCACCGGAGAGCTGCTTGGGTTTGCGGTTAAGCAACTCGGTTAGTTCAAAGAACACCGCGGCTTCTTTGACGCGTCGATCAATCTCTTCGGAGGAAATCTTGCGCATCTTCAAACCGAACGCCATGTTGTCATAAACGCTCAAATGCGGATAAAGCGCGTAGCTTTGAAACACCATGGCAATATCGCGGTCACGCGGGTGCATATTCGTGATGTTCTTGCCGCCGATCCAGATTTCACCGGACGTCGGTGATTCAAGTCCCGCGATCGAGCGTAGAATGGTGGACTTTCCGCATCCGGACGGGCCGACCAGCACGACAAATTCATCTTCACGCACGGTGAAGCTGATGTCGCGCAGCACGATTGTCTTGTCAAACTGTTTGCAAAGATTTCGCAGTTCAATGCTTGCCATGAATAATGCTTCGCAAGGATAACTGAAGTTATTGGCCGAGAGTGCTCAGCCGGTCGTAAATATTTGAGCCGTTGCTTGTGTTGCCGCCGCCACTCCAGCGCTCGGCGACTGCGTTGACTGCGCGAAACTCACCGATGCCCGCGCCGCCGTGATCATCCTGCGCACCGCAGAGCACCGTCCATTCCCAACTGTCGTCGCGAGTCGGGAACAGTGACTTCGGCAAGCAGAACGAAACGGTCGCCGTAGCCACGTCGCCGAATTGATCATTGTTGTCACGCGGAATAAACTCGCCGACAATCTTGCCGTTGCCGTCCTCGACACGCACGCCGCCGCCTACATAAATGACGCGGTCGAAGGCCTTGTCCAATTTCAAGTTGGAATTTGCGCCAACGTTAGTTCGTTCCGCATCTTTACTATGCAGGCAAATAGCGGCATAGGTCAACTGAAAACCGTATTCGGGATGCCAGCCGGGCTGGTGCAGCTTATCTGTTTTAAGTTCAAAGTAGTAGCTGTCTTTGTTGTCACGGACTTCAAACTGCGTCAAGTCGAGAATGCCGTCTTTGAAATTCTCGTCGGTGGGATAGGTGTAGGTCTCATCGCCGACAGGGTCTGTTACTCTATCCATCAAAAGTGAAAACTCAATATTACAATGAACGTCTTTGCCGGTCAGGACTTTCCAGTCGGGGTCTTTTAACGACGCGAAGTCAAGCTTCTTTATGGGCGGAGCAAATTTAAGGTCTTGCGGGCCATTATCATAGGGCCAACCGGTCAATTGATATTGCGCCGTCGGATTGCCGTCCACCAGCATGTAGCCGTCTTTGTGGCGATAGACAACGTGCAGCGGCTCGGTGGTGTTGATCTCGCCGGTGATGCCGCGCGCGACGTCGAAGAATTTTACAGGCAACGGATTCTTCGGCTCCTTTTCCGC
This sequence comes from uncultured Alphaproteobacteria bacterium, assembly GCA_964587105.1. Lineage (GTDB taxonomy): Bacteria > Electryoneota > RPQS01 > RPQS01 > RPQS01 > JABWCQ01. The sequence goes on from CAZPKG010000004.1 coordinate 145,742, forward strand.
TTTCAAGTCAATCACAGTAGAATCGCCGAATTGCTGCATCGTAACCCAGATTGGCGTGCCGCTGCAAATCACGCGCGTTTGCACTTGCCCCCACTCTTCGGGAATGCGCGGTGCGAAAAGCCAGAACGGATCTACGCGGCCAAAGAGCACCGGGCGAATGCCCAGAAAGTCCTGATAGGTTGCCCGGAGAAATTCGGCGAGGCTCCATGCTTGCGACGTCGTGCCCGATGAAAGAATGTACTTATTCTCGGGGCGCTTCACTGCATCGAACAACTCAGGCAGCGATCCGACCATGCCGTGCTCGCGCATGAACCACGATTCGTAACTCATCATCTTTAAGGCAAGATCGCCGCGGCCTTGCCTGATCAGCAGCGATTTTGCAGGGCCAGAAATCCACACCCACACTACGCCTTGGTGATAAGCATCGTCTTTGGGATAGTGCCAGTCCATGTGAAACGGATGAAAGCATGTGTCCTGCGGACTCAAACTCAGCACGCCGTGCTCATAGAACAATTCACTCGCGACACTCTTAGTGACGGTCGTTTCAAAAGATTGCGGCACGAGCGGCGTGTAGGGAACCGTGAAGGCGAACATTTGATTGGGCCGCATGGTGGTGTCGGGCGTGCCGTCGGCCATCAGGCGGTCGTAGAAATGATCCTTCGATGGTGCGAGATAGTTCGCTAAGAAATTACGACGAATCTTGTCTGCAGTCTCGCGCCACTTAGGATTGACATTGTGCGTCATGCGCGTGGCGTTGTCGAAGGCGGCGTAATGCAAAGCTTGAATCTCGACGGCGCGATTGCCGCGCGGCGTGTGCGGACCTTGCGGACCGACAGCGTCCATCCACGTGTCGGCGTCGCCGTGCATCAGAAAACCGAGCGAATCACTTTTCAAAACTGCTGCGTCGAGGGCAATTCTCATGGCACCACTGTCGGAAAGCAACTCATCCCAAAGTGAATAGTCGCCGGAATAGACTCCGTACTCATAGACTTCGCGAATCCACCACGGAGTGCCGTCGGCGGTGTTGTAGGCGATGTCTTCCCCGGGCCGCACGCGATTGGGAATTCTCCCGTAAGTCGGACTGTTCGGGTCGCGGTCGATCCATCCGGCGAAACGCATCAAGAGTTTGCGCGCAACGTCGTGATGACCTGTAACCAGCAAGCCGGGCAACGAAATGAATGTATCGCGTCCCCACCCCTCGTTGAACCACGGGATTCCGGCGTAGAGAAGAGAATCGTTTTCGGCAAGGAGATTTAGAAGCTGCTTCTCAATCCAAAAACATGTCCAAGAAACGTGTTGATCATTCGAGGTTGCTACGCGAAACTTGTCATTTGCTGCATAATCAGATTTTTCGTACGGCGGGTCGTTAGGGATAACTATCCACGGGGTCTCTTCTTGAATACTCCAGCCAGATGAACATTCACAAAATACACTATCATTCGTATAGTGAAAGTGAATCATGAAATAGGAGCTGTCTGGCCAAATCCACGACGCAAACTGCTGACGACCGATGAATCGCGCTTCGGAGAACTTTCGAACTACTCCATGATCATCTTGGACTTGAAACGGCCCCGTTACTCGCTCCCTGTTCACCCACAGCCCCATCCACCCCTGATCCCATTCGTCTCCGGTAGATCCATAAAGATATGTACCGCTTCCATTGGCAATCAAGAACGGACGGTTTTCACCTGCTTCAACCACGATCGGAAAAACTTGCGCAATTGAGCACTGCGCAAGCAGGAGAACCGCTAACCCAACCCAGAGTTTATTGATCACGGTTATTTCATCAACACCAGTTTTTTCGTCTGCGCGATGCCATCGGCTTGCAGCATCACAAAATAGATTCCGCTCGACACGCTTGAGCCGTCCCATGCAAATTCATGCGCACCGGGCTGCATCACGTCGTCAATCAAGCGCGCGGTTTCGCGGCCCAAGACATCGAAGATTCTTAATGTGACGTGTGACGATTTGGCTAATTCAAACGGTACTGTGACGACCGGATTAAACGGATTGGGGTAAGGGGTGAGCAACTCAGTTGATTTGGGAATCGCCGGAACGCCGTCGTCGGCTGAAACAAAAAATGCCGAATCTCCGATAACCCACACACGACCCGAGTAGGCCGACAGGCTCGTGAAGATTCCAGTTAGCTCTGAGCCTAAGCGCGTGAAGCTCGTGGCCGTTGTGATTTCAGAAACAACGTAGGTTGAGTCGGGGTGAATGCCGAGCAGTTGCGCGTCGAGGTTCACCGTGACCAACTGCGAAGTCGAACTGAAGTTGCCGAGGAAGACCACCGGATCCATGCCTTCGCCTGTTCTGGCAAAGGCGTAACACGGTCCGGGTTGATCAGTGGTCAACAGGTCAAAATCACCGACGCGCATCGCGGGCAGTTGCTTGCGCGCATTAAGCAGGCGATAGTAGTGCGCGAACATACCGTTCGGGTCGCTTCCCCAATTGATCGTGCCGCGCTGCGAAGTTTCGCCGATCTCTTGTCCCGCGTAAATCATCGGCACGCCGGGGATCGAGAGCAATAGCTCCGACACGAGTTTGGTTTGCGCAGGAGTCTTGACTGAAATATAGCGAGCTTCATCGTGGTTCTCCATGAAGCGGAACGGATTCTTGTAGTCCGGCCACGGGAAGCCATAGTTCGTGATGAGTTGCGTAAGATTCGTCAAATTCGGAATCGCGGGGAACATGTTGGAGAATCCTGCCGCGCCTTCGTGATGCAAAGCCCAATCATATGCCAAGTCAAACCGGTTCGTGTAGATGTTAAAGTCGCTGGCGGCAGCCTCACCGAGCAGGAAAATCTCCGGCTTGATCTTTTTCAATTCACGCCGCCAATCCACCCAGAACTGCGGTGTGCGCTGCATCGGGCCCCACGCGACGTCACACCGATAGCCGTCAATGTCATATTCCTGAACCCAATACTTACACATATCAATGTAGTAGCGAGACGTTTCGGGGTTAGCCAAATTGATATTCGGCAAACTTGTCCAATCATAATAGTGCGTCGGATTACCGGACGCATCGCGGTCATACCAATCCCAATAAAACGAATTGCGGCCGTAACGAATTGCATCCTGCATAAACGGGTGACCGATGCCCGTGTGATTGATGACCATGTCCAAAATCACTTTGATGCCGTGCGCGTGCGCCGCATTCACCAGTTCGCGCAGATCTTCGTTCGTCCCGTAATCCTGCTCGACAGTGTAGTAGTCGGTGATTTCGTAGCCGTGGTCAGATGGGCCTTCAAAAATCGGCATCATCCAGATTGCGCTCACGCCGAGATCGGCTATGCGTGCTATGTCAGCCGTGATGCCATCCAAATCCCCTGATGAGGAATAGGAACGCGGGAAGATTTCATAAATGATGCCGTTGTCCACCCACTCAGCGCATTGGTCATTCTGGAATGCGCTTTCTCCATTGCTATCAATGCGGACAAACGTGCGCGAGCGTGTTGAGTTGCCTTCGTTGTCGCTGACCACGAGATCAAAATAGTATTCGCCGTGAACTTGAGGAATGATAAAACTCACCACAGGATTGGTGGGGTCTCCGATGGTGATGGGTGCAGGGTTATCCGGATCAACGATCCATTGATAAGTCAGTGGATTGCCCTGCGGATCGGTCGAGCTGGTGGCATTGAGTTGAATACTTGCATCGCCGATATTGACGACAATAACGGAATTCGGTGCATGATCCACCAACAATGGGAAATTCATTTGCGCGGAGCGGCCTGTGTCAGCCAGAACATCTCGAGCAAACAATGTGAAGAGATTGTCGCCTTCAGTTAAGGTAACAGCCAGTGCAAAACTGTCGCCGGTCATTGTCACCGGGCGAATGGTTTGATTGTGCAAAAGCCAAGCGCTTGTTAACGGAGGGCCGGATGTGATGCGGCCTTTGACTGTTTTGCTCGCAACCCTTGTTTCTGCACCGCGTGTCAGAATTCTGCACAACGGACCCGGGTGGGCGACGTTGGGACCGATTTCTTCAGGAGAAATCGCATCAAGACCGCGACCGGGTGCATCTAATGTGACACGCCGCGTTAAACCATAATTCTTGCTGTTCTTTTTCTGAATATCGGATGCGGCAAAGAAGAATGAATCATAGAAATCGGGGTCTTCTATTCCGTCGCTTCCACCTTCTACAGCAGTAACTTCATGGACATGACCTTCGCCTGCGGAAGCAGCTACGGCGCTTACGCAGGTAAATTGCCACTCGCTCTGATAATTACCGAGCGCTGCTTCCAGATCGGCGACGGCGACGTAACATTGGATGTATGAAGAAGTCGCCTCAGAGTTTGTCGGAATGCTTACACCTCCGATTCCACCTATATGCAGGCGGTTGTGGAAAGTCGGATCAAAACTCGGGCTGGTAGGCGCCATCATAGGTAGCACAATTCCGCCTGATTCCAATCCTGCAACTTCATATTCCGCGTCCATACCTTGAATGGCTCCGTATGCTCCTTGCTCGTTCGTAATCGTAACGATTGCCATTGAGTTTGTAGTCATCGTAGAATAAAAACGCGGGCGAATTTCGAGCGAGTCACCGTTCGAATACGAAAAGATAACAAAATCTTGGAGATCAACAGATTCGTTGGTTGTGTAGTTCTTGTCATTACGCGCATCAACGGCAACATACAGATTGCCTTGATTGAAATAATAAGCAAGGTAACGCGTTGCAGAGCGTCCAGAGCTATCGGTCGCCTGAATTGAGAGTTCAACAAATAATTGGTCTGTAGGCAGATTGACCGACAATTGACCGGTAGTCGGATTCCAGGTCGGAGTTACCTGCACACCGTTTATACGTGCTACAGGAGTCCCGTTGATTCCTCGTCCAGTATCCCCACCACGTACTTTGCAGTTTATCGTCTGCGCAGAGCCAAAATTGAAGACGCGATTTTCGCCCGGCTGAATGTCATAGACTTGCGGTAGCGTGTCCGCGACGACTGTCAACAGTGAATTATTAAAACCACCGGGTGCATTACGCGGATTATCGGGGTCAATCTGCCAATTGTTACCATTAATAACAAATTTGTATTCGTTGTCGCCGACGGGCAGGGCAACTTCACCCCAGCGGTTGCCGTGTTCGTCCACATTGGCGAGCGGGTTCGCGCTCGTGCTCCAACCATTAAACGCTCCGGCGAGATTCAGGGAGTTGATTTGTCCGCTGAATTGAGAGAAAGCCGAGCGAGGATCGAAGCGAAAAATCACATGCGACAATTGCGCTACGGGAGGCTCTTCCAGGAAGATATCCCAATTCGCGTTGCCGTTGTTATCCCAATTGGTGCCGTCGGTGGTGACGTAATGAATTGAGTAGATCGTATCAAGCGGAGTTATTGAGACGCTGAATAAACCGTTGCCCATGCTGACCATCGGTGTACGCGCGGCGCTGCCTTGAGCGACTGTGCCGGCGGGCCACATGGCTTGCGGCGGTAATCTCCAATTGCCATGACCGGATTCGTTCACGCCCCAATGTAGAATCACGTTCGTCGCGCCATTCGGCAAAGTCCCAGCGACAGCATCGTAATAAATCGTTATCTCTTCGCCGGGCTGAGGATCGGACGGCGACCACCATGACACCGTTCCGCCGGCGAGTAATTCAAGCGACCAATTGCCGCCGGAATTGTTATCCCAATTGTTGCCGCGATCGGTAAACACAAAGGCAATCGCCTCGGTCGTTGCATCAAAATCAATCGGCACGGACCACACTTGATTACCCGTATTGGTCATGGGGCTTTGCAGTGCGACGCCGTCCGTGTGAAGCTGCGACCCAGCAGGCCACATCGCTTGCGGCGGCGTGCTCCAGTTTCCGTTAGCGGCCAATATTCCCCAGTGCATCCATACTTGCGAACCGTTATCGGGCAGTGTACCCGCGATTGCGTCATAGTAGAACGTCACGAGATCGCCTTGCCGGGGTGCGGAAGGTTCCCACCACGCCGTTTGCGCGAGCGCTGAAGTTGCGAAAGTCAAGAGTAAAACGGCTATACGAATCATAGTGAGACACCTCATAAGGGCAGGGCGGGGCGCAGACAAACGTCTGCGCCCCGTCCGGTTTGAAACTTCAGACTAAATTTGATGTTACGCAACCTCGTTGATTAACGAATGTCGCGTTAGCGCAATCAGTCCAGCGGCACGCTGGCTATTTCAGCAAGAGCATCTTGCGGGTCGCATTGACCGCCCCGCTCTCAAGCTGGTAGAAATACACGCCGCTCGACAGGTTGCTGCCGTCGAACGAAATCGTGTGACTCCCGGCTTCCATACGGCCCATGTTCATCGTGGCCACCGTGCGGCCCAAAACGTCAAAGACATTCAGGCTTGTGAGGTCGGCGCGATTGAGCGTGAAGCTGATGGTCGTCGTCGGGTTGAACGGGTTCGGGTAGTTCTGCGCAAGCGAGAAATCGCTGATTGTCGGCGCGCCGTTGTCATTCACATCGGAGATTGTGCACGGCCAATCCTGATAGAGCGTGTCGGGCGAACCCCAGCAATCGATATCCATGCGGAACGATGCCTGGCTGTCATCAATTGTGCGCTCGTGGTTGCGGGCAAAACCGGCTTCAACGTCGAGTTGATTGGCGCCGTACTTGTAAATCAAAGCACGCGGCGCACCGGCTGCAAACGGAATTGTGACAGACCAAACGTGGTCACCTGCGGTCAAGTCGCCGTTCGTGCCGGCGTCGTTCAATGTGTATTCAGGCGCGAAGTTGCCCCACGGCCAGTTGTTGAAGAAACCGGCTGCTTGAATGCTTTCAATGGAGTAAATTGTGTCATTGGTCTGAACGTCATAGACATAACCTTCGTCGGCGATACGGCCATTGAGCGGAGTGTCTTCAACTTGGAAGATCACGTTCACGTCGTTGGTGATGATATCATCCGGCGTGATATTCGCGAAATAAACAAGGTCTGGATTGATTTCGCCATAACCATTGCCGCTGGGCGGGGGGAGCAGGTCGGGCTCATTGCCAGTCGGAGTAAAGCTGCGGTTTGCGCTCGATTCCCAAGAAGCGGCATTCGGATCGCCACCATCAAGAATCACAAACTTGTATTCCACAGCCGCATTTTGTGCAAGATCGTCAAATTGAATACGCAGCGAATAGATTCCGGGATTACCCGTCTCTTCAAGCAATTGCACAGCGCCGCCCCAATTCCCGAGATTGCCATGATTACCACGGACAACTACCCAATCGGTGGCCGGATCGAATGTGCCGGACAAGTCTTGAACAGTCATGTTCACGCGGAAATTTACTTCGACATCGGCGCTGGCCGACGAAGTGATGTTGTTGAAGTACACAACATCAAGTGTTTGGTTCGCGCCGGCGATAGTTGCCGTACGGTTATCTACGGATTCCCACACATCTTGTGCAGGTTTCACAATGACAAACTTGTACTCAAGTGCGCCTTCAGCAACCTCGAAAGTACCGACAAAAACGCCGCTGCCATTGTCAGTGCACTGATTTCCGTTGCCGGCCCAGCCGTTCAACGTACCACGAACAACAACCATATCCTCGGCCGCATTGAAATTGCCGAGTGCCGTCTGCACAGTCATGTTTACTTGAAACGTGACTTGAGTTGCGAATGCTTGCGCAATACCGAAGGCGACAATCGCCAGCAGCAGCGCCAAACCTTTTGCCTTTAACATGATAGGGTCCTCCTAGACCAAACCTATTGTGTGTGTAATGTTCTATGTAGAAAGTGCGTGAAGAACTAATACGAAATCCCCAACGAGTATTTATAAATAGCATCAAAGCGGCCAAAATCTTCATAGGCCGCATCGAGTGCGAACGACGGGCCGCCGCGAGTTTTGAAGTGAACACCGAATCCCGCGGTCAAACCTTCTTCAGAATCTTTGAGGAAAAGTGACTTGTATCCGGCCCGGAAGAATAATTGTTCGCGGAACGAATATTCGGAGCCGAAATTTACGGATTCTTCATTGTCGTTGGGATGCAGAGCATCAGCGGCTACAGACAGGCGGTGCTTCTCATTCTGAAATGCTTCCATCGCCAAACCGAACCGCATGGTGAGCGGTAACGGCCATTTGTCTGTACCAAGATTGGCGACGACGCTGCGGTTGTTGCCTTCGCGGGTTTCATCTACGTCATAGAGGCGCGTCAAGTCACGGCCCGTCATCTGCATCTTGCCACCGAAGTTCGTGATGGCAATGCCGATGCGCATGCCGTTCAAATCGGTGCGATAGACGCTGCCGAGGTCAATCGCGGCAGTGGCAGCCGATTCGTGCCAGATCCACTCGCGAATGTACTTTCCTGTGAAGCCAAGCTTGAACCGATCCGTGAACTGCTTTCCGTAGCTCAATTGCATTGCCATACTGCCTGCACTGAAGAAATACCCCGCTCCGTCCTGTTCACCTTGCTGCGTCGTTGTGACTTCTTGATCCGGCATTGTAAGCAAGGTGATTTGCGCGCCGAGTGCGTCGTCGTGCTCAAGCGGTAACACCGCCCCGATTACGTCATAACGCAAATCGGTTAGCCAGTCCGTGTGAATCAGCGTCGTTTGAAACTTGTCAATGCCGGAAATACCTGCCGGGTTCCAATACAGAGCGGTGGCGTCATCTGCCATCGCTGTGAACGCGCCGCCCATACCGATCGCGCGCGCACCGACCGCGATGTTCAAAAAAGGAGCAGCGGTCGAGCCGACTTTGCTCACTGCAAATGCGGATACCGACAAACTCAGAAGGGCGGATGCGAGAATAATGGTCTTAAGCTTCATCACTTGATTACCGCAAACCTTCCCGTCTTCTCACCGTAGGGCGAGTCAACATGATATAGATAAACGCCATACGCGACATTCAATCCGTCACGATTGCGCAAGTCCCAATTCTCCGTGCCGTCGTCAATTCCTGCATTGTGCTCGAGTGTGTCAACCAAGTCGCCGCGCAGCGTGTAAATGCGAATCGTGCAGCGGTCCGGCAAATGATTGAACGTAATCCGCCGCTCGCCGCGCCCTTCATTAAAGGGGTTGGTTGGCTCTTGCACGTTAGCTGCAACATACGGATTCGGATAGACATTGATTCTGTCGAGTTCAACCGCCGCCGCATTCACGCGCGCTGAGTTGGTCGAGTATTGGAATACATCAGCGTCAGAATACGGCTGATAGAGTTTCAGATTGATCGCGTCTCCGGCGGTTGGTCGGACGGTATCTCCGGTCGCCGTTCTCGAGCGGAATTCCAAAGCCCATGTAACGACAGAGTCTTGCATGAAGATGATGACTTCGCCGTTATCCACAACTCCATTCGTAGTTGCGGTCTGTTCATCAAACGCGAATTTCAAATACTCATTCGTGCTGACATTCTTCACACGGAAATCAACGGGTGTTGCCGGCAGTACAAACAAATCAAACCAATTGAAATCTTCTGATGTATCCGCCACGCCTTCATCCCATTCCACCTGAAAGTCTCCTGGAATGCTCTCGCCGACAAGGAAATACTGACTGTAATTTGTCAGACCAAAACGGAATTCATACAATCCCTTTGAGGTGTCAGCCCAGCCCGACGCCTGCTGGATCAAAGTGGTTTGCCGAGGAGTCAGCATATAGGCGCGCTGACCGTCAAACAACTCCGTTCCTGCAACTCGGAAGTATTGCGCGGGATCGTAAGTTCCCGGCTGCAAATTGAACAAGGAATCGTAGTAGCTTGAGAAGCGATCCGCCTGACCGATCAAATTCTCCTGTGGGACAAGCGGGAGGTTCTCGGCTATTGTATCCGTTCCGTTCGGGCCGTTGCGCGTAACAGTGTATGTTACACCCGAAGTATCACTGGGCTGATCAAACGAGAACTGGTATTGCGTGTTGCTTCCCACCAAACGCGGATCTACAACTTCAAGTGCAATGGTTCCCGTCGCCGATCCCGATACGTGGTTAACGGCGCTGAATTGCGGGTCTTCATAGCCCAATGCCGGCGCGCGCGGAACAATCGTAATCGTATTGATGTCTGGAGTTACGTTGCCGCCCGCATCTACAACAATTGTTTTGCTATTCTCGGCCGGCAAAATCTCTTTCTCAATGTCGCCCCGGTCGTAAGCCACGATAGCATAATAGTAAGTCTGCCCGTTCTCGACAGTTGTGTCCGTCCACGCATGTTCAAGACCACTGTCATTGCCGAGGAAATAAATCACCGAATTGCGAATGACCGGGAAGAAACCTGCATTGCCGTTGTCAAGGTCAAACTGTGCAATGGGTTGATGGAAAACTTTGCGGCCCAAACCGTCTGTGATGGTGAAGACTTCGTTGAAACCCGGGTCGGTAGAGCGATAGATTTTGTACCCTTCAAAATCGAATCCGGTCACCGGATCGTAAGAAGCTTCAGCTATGTCATCCCAATAAAGTGTGACTTCGCCGTCACCCGGCACAGCCCACAAAGTAGGTTTGTCGGGCGGACGCGCGAAGTTGTAGTTCTCATCATAGATTTGCTGTACCGTGATTTTGTTATCCGTGATATCGAGCAAATCCTGTCCATAGGCCAAAGCCATTGAGAAGCGTTCGGTTTGACCGGGACGAAGCGGGAAAAAGCCCGATCCATAGATGAAGTCGCCGTCTTGCGGTTCAGTCGAAACGACGTCGAATCGGCCCGGCGTCATTCTTTCCCACAAGGCCGCGTCATCACGCATACGGACGGAACCCGGAGGCGAGAAGTACTCAAATGATGTCAAACCAATTTGGTCAGATTCATCCACGTCAGTCTTATCAAAGTGCGGTTCCCCATTGGTCGGGCGGCCATCGCCTTCACCCGCGTCACCCGTCAAGGCCACACCGTCGGCACCAACGTCATCAGTCAGAACATCCCAGTCGCCGTCGTTATCAATACCGTCATCGCGAGCTTCGTCAAGCAATAGATCAGTCAAACCGCGTCCGGTTGTGTAATCTACATAAGCCAGATCACGATGGTCATTCCGCTCGTCAATCAATCCGTTCAAGTTGTCGTCAATACCGTTACCGCCGTCTTCAACGACTTGCTGGCCGGGCAACAATGTGATCTCGTCGTCACGAATGAAATATCTCAGCGGCCCGGTTTGCGGAAACGTGGTCACCGTGCGCTCGTAAGTATTATAATCAATCAAAACGACCGTCTGTCCCGGCCCAAATGAACGTGGCTGCAAAAATGTTCCCAACACGTCACCCGTGAGGTGTGGGCTGTTGGGGTCTTGACTGTCACCATCGTTGTCAATGCCGTCCACAGGATTACCCGGCGATTCCAAGAAGGCGTAGCCGACGTAGCCGACATTATTCGTTTCTGAAACCGGTACCCAGCCCGGGGAGCCTTGGTCGTCACTGTCAAAGCTGTAAGTAATGTCGTTTTCAAGATCAAAGTAAGCCAAGTCGTCTTCAGAGTCCTGACGGCCACCGGAAAGCGTCCCGACAACCATACCGAAGGCAACTTTGTCATAGGTATGCGTGCTGACATTCGTAATCTCATACAACCAGAAGATCACGTCTTGAGCCAGAAAGTGCGACCACTGCAAACCGCGAACAGAAACGCGCAAACCCAAACCTCGGCGCGCTGAATCCTGCTCATGCGGATAGTAATGATACACATTACCGGAGCTATCCGTCCGCTCAAACCATTCGAGATCGGCCTGATCGTCCATCTGGAAATAGCATTCCTGATCGGCGTTCGAAACATTCTTGCCGAAGTAACCATTCCATGCACCGTGCCATCCCGGATCAGTCGCGTCGCGCACCCATGCTTTGTCACCTGAAAGCGAGTCGGTAATACTCTTGTCCGGCCATGCTGTCGGCCATGTGCTGGGCTGGTTACTCATTGCGACCAGTGGATCTTCACCAATCGCAGGCGGAGCTGCAAAACCCTTCAGCGGTTCAAAGCCCCAGAATGCGCCGCCGCCGGGAGGACCGTCCGGATTTCCGCGTGGACCGTCTGAAGTGCACACCGCACGCAGCGTGTCGCCGGACGGGTGAACAAACTCGATCCCGACAAGTGGAGATACGTCGCCGACATATTCGTCGCCCGTGCCAATTGGCCATTCACCGGAAATTTCGCCGATATTGCCGACCAATCCGTAATTATAGTAGGTGGTGCGCACAAGGTTTCCGCTCATCACGTTTTTCGCGCGGTAGAGCGGGTTCCCACGATAATTGAGCATGGAATCAACTTGAGCGACCGCCGTCGTTGCCAATAGCGCGAGCGCGGCAACGCAGAGTGTATATTTGAAAATGGGTCTCATTAGAATTCGTAGCTCACACCAAGTTTAATCAAGCGGGGCCGCGAGTATTGTGACGGATCGGGATAGACTTCGTTCAGCGTGTTGATCTCGGGAACTTCAACCGCGTCATTTTCGACGATCGTATAACCGGCGCGGCCCGTGTCATTGTAAACGCGATCCTCATTCTTAATGTCAAAGAGGTTCTGGATCGTCGCGATGATCATGATCTTCTTTCCGCCCAGCGGGAACGCTTTGAACGCGTTCAAATCAAGATTATAATAATCCGGGCGGCGGCCATCGTTCTCAAAGCCGGTGCGAATGCCGTCGTCGGTTGGAGAATAAGGCAAGCCGCTGCCATATTTACCTAACAGAGTCGCACCGTAACCTCGCTGCCCGGGTTTCGCGTAAGACAAGCTCGCATTCAACGTGTGGCGGCGGTCCCAATCGAGCGGAACAAGTTGCTGCTCGGGTTCGCGCGGGTTGTTTCCCTTTAAGTCGTTGTAAGCGGATTGCGGATCGCTGGCGTTGCCTTCGGCGATTTGATAAGTGTAATCCACAAACGCGCTGAAGTTGTTTGCCATCCGCTTATCGAAAGAGAGTGTGATACCTTTCACTTCGCCGAAACTGCGGTTCACATATTGTGCGTATTTTGTTCCGGATGAGTAAGTCTCGACAATCCTGTCAGTGGCGACAAGACTGCGGATATCACGGAAGAACAGCGACGTGGAGAGTGAAACATCTTCCTGAATCTGCTGCTGAAAGCCAAATTCATAGGTAACGGTCTCTTCCATATCCAAATCAGGATTTCCCATCACCGTATTCAGTCCGACTCCAGATTCGAGTTCGTATTCCGGATTGGCATACATCCGCTCAAATGTGGGGCGCTGTACGAAATGACCGTAAGCAAAGTGGAAGACCCCTTCATCTGACATCGGGTAAGCGATACCAAGTCGCGGCGAGATTCTGTATTTCGCGTCAACTTTTTTATACCAATAACCAAGTCGTTCTTCCAGACTTTGAGCCGCGCGTTCGGGGAGCAACGGATTATATACATTTGGATCCTTCGGGTCAGACGGCAGGCGGCCATCCGGCTCAAAGTAATCCAACCGCAAGCCGACATTGACAATCAAAGAAGGCAACTCAAACTTGTCCTGGGCAAACAAGGCCAGCTCATACGGATTGTTTTTGTACAGGTCGTGCGACGGGAACGAAATTGGTTCAATCGAGAACCTGAAACTATCATCGCCGACATTAACCGGAACGAGGTTGATGTCTTCATAGAACAGTTCGTGCGCCTTGACGTCCACACCGAGCTTCAACAGATGGAGCTTGCTGGCCTGATACGATAGATTGCCGGTAAGTTGGTTGCTGTTTGTCCAGCGGCGAAAACGAGCTAAATCAGTTCCGGCTATGTTTAGCGTATATGGCGGATTGATATCCTGATACTCGGGGTGCAAGTAACGCGGGTCGTCCGCATTATCAAAAAGCTGGTGATGGTATTCACTGAACGTGTTCGTTGCCGCGACTTCGTAGAACATTGCGGCGCTCAGTGAGTGATTCATCTTCAGCACGTTTGTCCTGCCATCACGATAGCGGCGGAGAATGCCGTCTGGCACGTACTTCCAGTCATGCGAATAGTCGCGATAAGTCCTGCCGCTATAGAAAGTGGAGTAGTTTAGCTTGATCTGATCCGTGAGCGGATAAGTTAGCTTTAGGTTGCCCCACTTCTCCAGATTGTAGTTCATCGCAACGTAGCTATTATCGCCGTCGCGTGAAATGTAAGTTGTATTTCCATTATTCGGATTGTAAACGTTCCATCTTCTCTGCCCGTATTGCCAACCGTCGTCATCTAAATAACGCAAGCTCCCATAAAATGAGAGCTTGTCAACAAGAGGCACGGGGCCATACAGAGTCGCGTTATAATCCTGAATATCCAGCGGCGAGACATGATCAATATTCATCCATGTCCGGGAATGCTCTGAGACATAGTCACCAAATTCAGTGGACACGGTGCCGTGATAATCCAGCGCGCCCTCCTTGGTGACGATGTTCACGATACCTGACATTGCCTGGCCATACTCAGCATTAAACGTTCCGCTGATGACCTGCAACTCCTGAACGGCATTGTTGTCAACTTGTGTACCTTGACTATTGTCGTAGGCGTCGGTAACGGAAATACCGTCCACCAGATACATCACTTCGCTACTGCGTCCGCCGCGGAAGTGGCCATCCACAACGCCGGCTTGAATCTCAATCACCTGTCCGAGATTTGTGACAGGCAGCGCTTGTATATCCGAGCTTCCCACCGTGGAAGTCGCAAAGGTGCGATCATTCTCAATCAGTTTTCGCTCAGCGGTAATCACAACCTCGCCGGTTGTGACTGCTTCAACTCCCAACACCATATTTGCGTTGGTCGTTTGGTCCGTGATGACACGCAGGCCTTGCAGTGTCTTCGGTGAGTACCCGATCGCGGATACGCGCAAGGTAACATCACCCGGTGGCACATTAAGGATAAAAAATTCGCCATTAATATCCGCCGCAGCACCCAGGGATGTTCCCTCGACCATAACGGCAGCACCGATAATGGGATCGCCGTTTTCGGCGTCGGTTATTCTACCCGCGATTTTGCCGGTCGTACCAGCAAAAACAGCCGAGCACATGACTACAAATAGCCACAGCCCGGCCGTTCCACCTCGGAAACTCCGATTTCCCAACCACATATGTATTCCTCTAAACTAGCCGGTCGCCACAAAAAACATGGCATTATTCCTTATTTTTCTTCGTACCCTTAAGTTAAGGGAGAGCTTTATGTTTGTCAAGTGTTTGCGTCACAATTCTCGATTTTCACCCCCTGCAATTCTTCGTATTTCCTTTGAATAATCATCGTAAAAGCCTCTTTAGGGTGCTTTCTGTGGCTCCTCGAAGGGCGTGCATTTTAATCAGAACAGCCATATATTCAAGTACTCACGTCAATCGACCCGGAGGCACAACATGCGCTTCTCACAGATAATACTACTTGTCATCTTCCATGCCTCTCTTGGAGAGGCCCAGACATTCAGCGATTTTCTTTCTCGCGTCAATTCCGCGCCCAACGCTGAACGGCCTGCTATTGTTGATAGCTTCATGGCTGCAGTCCCAGCCTTTCCTTATATAGAGTCCACGCTGCAGGTTCATTTCCTCTATCGAGGGACTGCCGGAACAGTTCAGGTTCCGGGTGACATGAATGGTTGGACTCCCGGCGCCGCGAATATGACGCAGGTTTCGGGAACAGACCTTTGGTACTACAGCCGCATCTTTGAAGCAGATGCCCGGCTCGATTATAAGTTCGTGACCAACGGCTCGAACTGGATTCTCGATCCCCGAAACCCGTTCACCGTTACAGGCGGGTTCGGACCAAATTCCGAACTTCGGATGCCTGAGTTTGTTCAGCCCCCCGAAATTGAGAACTATCCCGATGTACCACAAGGCGCAATCCGGGACACCATGTTCACCAGTTCAGTCATGGGGAACACTCGGCGTGTTCGGGTCTACACCCCGCCCGGTTATGCGGAGTCACAGAGTCGCTACCCGCTCCTGCTCGTTCATGACGGCCTTGAGTTCATTACTTTGGCGAGGTGCGAGCGGGTATTGAACTACCTGATCCACCACAACCAAATCCAGCCACTGATCGCTGTTTTCGTCCCCCCTGTCAGTCGAGAGGCCGAGTACGCAGGAAACCTGCAAGACCAATTTGGGCAGTTCATCACCACCGAACTTCTCCCCTTCGTCGATTCTGCCTATCGAACCGAGACCAACCCAATCCTCCGGGGAACAATGGGGTCCTCAAACGGTGGCAACATTGCCCTTTGGCTCGGAGTCACGTATCCCGAAGTTTTCGGACAGATTATCGCCTTTTCAAGCAATGTGGAGGGCAACATTAGCTCGGTACTTGAGCAGAACGCCGATCTTCCTTTGAGGTTCTACATCGACATCGGCACCTACGATATCGCAGTCCTAATTCCGCTCGTGCATGATTTGCAACAAACTCTTGAAAATCAAGGATATCCGTATTTCTATCAGGAAATCCACGACGGCCACAGTTGGGGAAACTGGAGAAACCACATTGACGATGCGCTGAGGTTTACTTTCCCCTCGCAGGTAAGTGCGCCCGAGCCGCCTAAGCTTCCGGTGATTATGGAGCTTGCGCAAAATTATCCAAATCCATTTAATCCAATAACTAACATTGAATTTACGCTGATTCATCGTCAGTTTGTGAGCCTTGATATCTTTGACACAACCGGACGGCTCGTAACCACTCTCGCATCAGATTTCTATGATGCTGGTTTACATGAATTTGTATTCAATGCTACAGCTGAATCGTCAGGTACCTACTTCGCTCGCCTGATCGCCGGCGGCCAGGTAGACGCGATCAAGATGGTTCTGATTAAATGAGGGGACACCACAAGATTCCCACTTCCAAGTCACGATCACATTTTTCCGATTTTCCATTTTTCAAAAAGTGTGAAAAAAGAATCCCCTAACACGCTCACATTACTCTTACATTATTCTATTACTCTTGGGTGTTCCTAAGACCAAAACCCATGAGCAACAAGATGAAGAATACAGTTTTAGTAGTTGAAGATGAGCACGATATTCGCGAGCTTCTTGAGTACAATCTGACCCGCGACGGGTTCAACGTCCGGGCTGTTGAAACCGGCGAACAAGCTCTTTCGGCTGTGACAACCATGCCGCCTGATCTGATCTTGTTGGACCTGATGCTGCCCGGAATCGACGGCTTACAGGTTTGCCGCAGACTCAAGTCGGATGCCGCTACGGCAAATATTCCTATATTAATGTTGACGGCAAAAGATGAGGAGACCGATGTTGTAACCGGCCTCGAACTCGGCGCCGACGACTATGTGACCAAGCCGTTCAGCCCGAAGGTCGTGGTTGCTCGTGCCCGTGCCGTTCTGCGGAGGTTGTCGGAGCCGGTTCACGGCGAGGACGAAGTCTTGAATTTCGACCAGATGACAATCCACCCGGGCCGTCATGAAGTTCTCGTAGAGGGCAAACTGATCGATCTGACCAACTCCGAGTTTCGCATCCTTCACCATATGGCCCGCCGCCCCGGATGGGTGTTTACGCGCTATCAACTCGTAGATGCAGTTCACGGAGAGAAGCATGCCGTCTCCGATCGGTCGGTTGATGTGATGATTGTGGGCCTTCGCCGCAAGTTAAACGAATGTGGAAATTACATTGAAACAGTCCGGGGAGTAGGCTACCGCTTCCGCACCTGATCAACTGATTCGGGCTGGCGGTCGGACTTAACCTCACGCATATGGCTCGCCAAAAGCCGCTTTTTCGCAGACTCTTCATCCCCTATGTTGGTGTGGCCTTAGTCACGCTGGTCTTACTGTTGCTGTTCATTGGCTCAGCATTCCGGCGAGCCGAATTGAACCAACTCGAAACCAGTATCGGCCAGCGCGTCAATCTGACTCTTCCCGATATCGCGGAACGAATGGAATCCGCAACGCACGAACACCTCTGTAGCCTGCTTCGCGATCATGCGGATGCAGGCGATTTTCGTTTAACCCTGATCGATCGCACGGGCAACGTCATCGCTGAAAGTGATACAGTTCCGGAAGCTGTTCCAAACTTGGCCAATCGCCCTGAGATTTTGGTGGCGCTGCTTGGTCGGCGGGGAAGCTCAATCCGCGAAAGTCAGGAGTTCGGTTATACCTATTGCTTTGTGGCCGAGCCGATCATAATGGACGGCATGGTCATCGGGGCTTTGCGCGGTGGCGAGCGGATTATTGCTTCACGATGGGAACTGCTGAAGCGGACCGGCGGACTAATCGGAGTATCCGTCTTCTTGGTCGGATTCGGCGTTATCCTGATCTTTTTCGTTGTTCGGCGTGTCGCCGTCCCGATTGAAACGCTTCGACAAGGCGCATCGCGCTTCGCGCAAGGCAAACTCGACGAACGTCTCGATGAACCAGACACAACTGAACTGGCGTCGCTAAGCCATGCGCTGAACCACATGGCAGGCCAACTCGATGACCGCATCCGCACTGTGGAACGCCAGCGGGAGGAGCAGGAGGCCGTACTCACGGCCATGCTCGAGGGAGTGCTCGCGGTTGATCGCGACGGTCAAGTCATTATGATCAATAGCGCTGCCGCCAGACTCTTTGAAGTTGACCGAGAGCGCGCCAAAGGGCGCACCATTGAAGAAGCTGTTCGCAGCACGGACATTCACAACTTCGTCAGGCTTACACTCAGCGCCGCCCAGCCGGTGGAGCGCGAGATTATTCGCTACGAAAATCAGGAGCGTGTACTCCAATTACGCGGTACACCGATTTTGGACGGCGGCGACGTTGCAGGCGTCGTGATCGTAATCAACGACGTCACGCAAATGCGCCGTCTCGAAGTTACCCGCCGCGAGTTTGTTGCCAATGCCAGTCACGAACTAAAAACTCCCGTTACGGCCATTAAGGGTTCAATCGAAACCTTGCGGGAGGGTGCGATGGCCAACCCGCGCGATGCCGAACGCTTTCTGGATATGATGGCACGGCAAGCCGATTACTTGCAATCGATCATAGAAGATCTGCTTAGTCTGGCGCGAATTGAACAAGCCTCGGAGAGTAACAAGCTTGCGGCTGAACGGCAAGAATTGCTTCCAATTCTCCAAGACGCCGTCGAGGCCACCTCCACCTCAGCCGAAGCCCGCGGCCAAAAAGTCGTGCTTACATGTCCGGAAGAATTGTCTGCGACCTTCAATCCGTTCTTGATTCGGCAGGCGGTCATTAACTTGATTGACAATGCCTGCAAGTATAGCCCGGAGCGCACGCAAGTGGACGTACGAGCCGAAATCAAAAACAAGATGCTGGTCATCTCAGTGGAAGATCGCGGCCCCGGCATTGCCGAGAAACATCTGCCGCGCATCTTTGAACGGTTCTATCGCGTCGAAGCATCGCGCAACCGAAAGTATGGCGGCACCGGTTTAGGGCTTGCCATAGTAAAACATGCAGCCTTAGCGCACGGCGGTACGACTGAAGTTGACACGCAGTTGGGACGCGGCAGTACATTTTCAATTCACATCCCCACCGAACGTTAAACACGGCAAAGGTTCATTAAAAAGGCCGACGCATTCACGATGCGCCGGCCTTTTCTATTGTCAACTCCAAACTATCTGCGAACAAACAACTGAAACCCGTTCAGTTCCTCAGTTGCCGTATAGTGGCTTTCAATATAGCTAAAGTAGTCGTACTGTTTCAAATAGTCCAGCATTCGAAACTCACGCGGACACGCCTGAGGGTGTTCATTTGACTTAATCGCGATCAGAATCGGCGCTCTTTTCTCGATATCAGAAAAAAGGTCGCGCAGAAATGTTGATTCAAGTTTGCTCATTTCGGCGAGCTTATGATATTGAAACTCTTTCCGACTATGGTGCTTATCTACTTCGTAACACAACGGAACAGGTGCCGACACAAGATATCGGGATGCAGGAACCAAACCTAATTGCATGATCATCGGATAAGCGGGAGCAACTCCCGTATCAATAAATAGCACAGAGTCACCGGGTTGTGTATATCGATCAACAGCTTTGTAAAGTTCCGTCGGAACGCTGCGTTCGTGCAGGAAGCGATCCATGCTGTAAACTCGAAAGACACAAAATACGAGTACTCCGGCCAGTGCAACACGACCAAGCACAATTGAAAAATAAGGAATTGCGATAGAACTGCGAGCTGTGGTGTCAGACTCTCTCGCAAAGGCAAGTGAAAACGATCCAAGCAAACTCGCAAGCGTCGCCGCTCCTACTCCGATCGGAATGGCGTGGTACTTCCAGCCTTTTAGCTGTGCAACATAAACCACTGCAGCGGTTAGAGTCGCATAGGCCAAACCAAGAATGAGTCTGCGACCTTCGCTACCAAAGTATCTGCTGACAAGAATCGCAATGCCGACCGCAATGGCCGGCACAATAAAATACGTCTTTGCGATTACGGCAACTATGCCGTTTGCATAGGCGTCATAATGCAGGGCCACTTCGGGCGCCCAAACATAGAGCAAAGCGTTGATCATCTCCGCCGGAACGAAGAAAAAGTGCGCGACGTAAATCATACCGGCAGCTACAACGAACAAAAACTCAGTGGCAAGAAACGGTTTGAACCGACGAAAGGCAAGCAGCCAATAAATCTCCGGCGCCAGTGCGATGATAAGGAAGAATGGCTTTAAGCAAACTCCGACAGCGGCAGCTACGCCAATGGTTGCGGCGCGAAGTAGCGAGACCTCTTCGCCTGTCCAACTCAAGTAACGGAGAAGAATAAAGGGAAAACAGAAACTGACAAAGAGATGCTCGCGTTGACCAAATTCATTTCCGATGCCCAAGAGCATAAACCCGAGATAGGTCGAAAACACAAATATTGCCGAGCGTGTGCCGTTCTTCTGGTCGAATTGTCTGAGTGACTTGTAAATGCTGCTTGCAGATAAGATCACAAGTAGCAGCGCAAGAACCGAAAACGTGGGAAGAACATTCAAACCAAGGGCGCGGGAAAGAGCAACGGGAATCGTATTGAGGTACATGATCAGCGGCAAGTTGACCTCAACAAAATCAACATAAGGAACCCAGCCATCCAGAATCAGCTGCCCCTGTTGCAGCAGTAACGCGCAGTCATGATGAATCTGTAATGGAAAACGAGCGATCAGGAAGATCTTGGCCGCAATAAACCCAATCGCAATTATCAAAAAAATTGCAGATAGTCCACCTCGAGCTAAGGAAGTCTTGGCGATGCCGCTCAAAAACATACAACACCATATATATGACAAAGTCACTGAACAGCATAACACAGCGTTCCGTTCAACGTAGAACGTAATGCGATGATTGCAGAAATGCAATGGTTGTCAGCTTGGAAAAGCAGCAAATAAAAGGGTAAAAAAAGTATGTCATAAAAAAGTGTGAAGCATTCTTCACACCATTGAACGGCAAGCGCACCAAACTCTAATATCGAAAATTCACCAAACGCTGTCAAAGAATCGAATTGACCTGAATGTCTCGACGCTACGAGATCAAATTGTTGACATATTCCGCGAGAGGCATGCTCGAATCCACTCCGAAAAGTGTTCCAGCACGCCGCGCAAGATCTGTCGAAATAAATGAAAAATAGAATTTTACGTTTGCTGATAGAATGCTATGCGGCAAAATCAGATGCAAATAACAATAGCGCGGCTCTTGCGTTTGGATGAGTCGCGCCCTACATTTAAGAAATGGCCTTGGTATGCCGCCACCGATGAGAAACCGGAGGTACTATGAAACGCTTCCTTGTCGCTCTTCTTCTCGTGTTTTCTGTCCATTGTGCTTTTGCTGCCGGGCCATCCGTCCCGATTAGCATGTTTGGAACGCCGGAGATCACAGGCCTCGCGCCCGATCCGCTCTCAGTTACATCGTCGAGCCCTTCGTTGACAACAATCTCGATGGTCAATCCGGCCATTGAGATTACTAACGAAAATCTCGATTTCCAATCTTGCCAAGTGGCCACTCTTTTAGGCGAGCCGGTCGTTTCCGAACCCGGAGCACCCGCAGTCCCGCGTGTCACGCGATTGTATCGCGTTCCCGAATTAGGTAGCATTGAGTTGGCGATTCGAGCCGCCGAGTTCGATGTGATCGAGAATTACAACGCCTTTCCCTTTCCAATTGAAGAAGCCGGATCCATGCGCTATGAGCGGGATCCGGCTTTTTATCGTCAAGACGCATGGTATCCGGAAAACGTAGCCGAAATATCTGAGCCGATGATCTTCCGCGATTTTCGAACTGTAACCGTTACACTAAACCCGGTGCAGGTAAATCCGGTAACGCATCAAGCGCGAGTCTATCACAATATCTCGGTGGACATTGTCGCAAGCGATCAGCCCGGCCTCAATGAACTGACGCGCCCGCATCGCCCGTCCGGCGCTTATGCCTCGCTCTATCGTGGCTCCATTCTCAATTTGGAGGATAGCGCTTTAGATGACGAGACCACCACGCCGGGAACATATCTAATTGTTGCTCGAGATAACGCGACTCTAAACCCCTGGGTTGATAGTCTGGTCGAATGGCGTACCCGCTGCGGTTTCGACGTGGTGCTCAGAAGATTTACGGCGCTGCCAACTTCGTTGCAAGTGAAAAATACGATTCAAGAGGTTTTCGACAACTCAGTTCCGCCCCTTGAGCACGTCTGCATAGTTGGTGATCCGCAAGGCAACTTCGCGATTCCAACCAACTCAAATAGCGGCATGGATCATTACTATGCGCGCTTGGCGGGCAACGATATTATCCCCGATGTCTCTATTGGTAGAATCTCTGTTTCTGATCAATCTCAAATGTCAACCACATGGCGAAAGCTTGTGGCCTATGAGCGCGAGCCGTTGATTGACAGCACAGGGTGGTTCTCGAAAAGTTTGCTTTACGCCATCGTGGGAATGCAGCAGCCTACGAATTTGCTCGTAACGCAATGGGCTGATCAACAGCTAAGGGAATTCACGGGAATACAAAACAACACGATTTCTTTTGCGACAGGTCAGGCCAACGCGCAGTTTATTCAAAACCAATTCAATTCCGGAATAAGTTTGTTTCTCTATGCTGGTTACTGGATTGGTACGCTACAGGATATCTCATCAAGCTGTTTAAGCGGGTCGCGGCTGCCGGTTTGCGTTCTAATGGCTGGCGGAACCGGATACTTTGAAAACAACTTCAGCTTAGCTGAAGCATTTACATTTGCTGGCACACCTACAAGTCCCCGTGGCGGAGTTGCGGCAATTGGCTACCTCGGCGCCGACGAGAACGGTCCGTTCTTCCGAACTTTCGGTGTCGGCTTCATTCGCGGAATTAGCTCGTTGCAATTGGACAGGGTTGGTCTCTGTCAAATGGCAGGGTTCCTGACTCTACATGAAACGTATGGTGGAAACAATCAAATCTACACCCAACGGTTGCCGCACGTAAATCTCATGGGCGATCCCGCGCTCAGAATGTGGACGGATATTCCGACGACGCTTTCCGTTGTTCACCCGACCGCAATTGCGATTGGCGCTCGTGAATTTCAAGTCACCGTTTCTGAATCCATGACAGGGATGCCGATTCCCGATGCCTTGGTAGTGGCACAGATACAGAATGAATCTCCCATTCGGGTGCTAACAGATTCGGCTGGGTTCGCACGCCTGCCTGTAGCGATTGACAACCTCGGAACGCTTAAGTTGACGGTGACTAAGCACAATTGTAAACCCTTTCTTGCCGATGTACCTTGTCAATCAGCCGACCTAATGGTCTCGATCGACGCCTTGATCATCGACGATGATAACATTGGCGAAACGTCAGGCAACAACAACCACGAGTTCAACCCAGGCGAGGTGATCGACTTAGATATTGTGCTGGAAAACTTTGGAACAACTATTGAAGGAACAAATATCTCTGCGGAACTTGTTAGTCCGAGTCCTGAAGTGCAGGTTATAAACTCAATCTCAGGTTATCCGAATTTGCAACCGGGTCAACAGTCAGTCGGCCTGACAGCATTTAGAATCCATGTATCGCCGAATATGCAGGATGAGAGTTCGACAATGCTTGAACTGCATGTGACGGCTTCCAATGAAGAAAACATTAGCGCCATCCCCGTTCTATGTCATGCCGGAGACGCCGAATTTGTTTCCTATGAAATCCTCGCGTTGCCGTGGGATCCCGGAACAAGCAGGGATGTCATCTTAACCATTGCAAATCTTGGCACTCTCCCGATGAGCGGCGTAACCGGCGAATTGATTTCGCGGGACTCGAGTGTCACGGTTCTGGACAATGGCGGTGTTTTCGGAGATATTCAAGTCGGCGGTTCAGCGACCAACGCTCCAGATGTTTTTACAGTTGCTGCAAGCTCATTGACGCCTCGTGGCCATCAGGCTCAAATGAGACTGATTATCGAAACCGCAACCGGATTTCATGACAGTGTGGATTTCAGCATGGCTTGCGGAGCTGCCGCGCCTATCGATCCTGCGGGGCCGGATGCCTTTGGCTACTATGCCTTCGACGACATCGATACGGCCTACGACTCACACCCGACCTTTGAGTACTTAGATCTCAGCACAGGCGGCATTGGTGAAGATTTGAACCTGAACGATCCTGGCGAAAAGACCGATCATACGGTAATCTATTCTGTCGTTCGCGAACTTCCGTTTCAGTTTACCTATTACGGCCAAACATTTGATACCATCACTATTTGCTCAAATGGCTGGATCGCTTTTGGGAATGAAAGCTGGTGCGACGAGCCATTTGATCGTTCGATTCCTGCGGTGATGGCGCCGCAAAACATGGTAGCAATCTATTGGGATGATCTAAGGACCAGTTCGACGGGCGACGGAGTCTGGGTTTACTTCGACCATACCATATCTGCATATGTCATTCAGTGGAGAGCAACCGGCGGGGGCGTCGCATATAATCAAGCCGAGCTTGATTTCGAGATCATGATCCTGGATCCGGCTGTGTATCCTTCAAATGACGAGAATGACAAGCTCGTGTTTCTTTACAGAGATGTTACCATGAATTTGGGAGCTGTTGATCAATCTGAGGACATCGGCGGTTGCACGATTGGGATTCAGGATCATTCTGGAACTAAAGGATTGCAGCTGGTTCATCGAAATCAATATGCTCCGGGCGTGGCCGAGATCACAGATGGCCGTGTCATACTTCTTCAAACCGATATCAGACCATTGCGCGGCAATCTGGAAGGTTACGTAACCGACATACAAACAGGCGCGCCCTTTCCCAATGCGGTTGTGAGTTTGCTTGGCACGTCACGGCAGGAATCTACCGACGCGCAAGGTTTTTATCGAATAAACGACGTAATGGTTGGAACCTACACGGCAATCGCCCATAGCGCAGGTTACAATGACGCCGTGGCATCGGAAATCGAAATCATTAATGACAGCACCCTAACCGTAAATTTCGACTTACTCCATCCGGAATTTGAAACATCACGCGATACGATTCGTGAGTCATTGGTGGATGGTCCCACGATGCAAACAAGCTTCGAAATTTCCAATGCGGGCAACGGGCCGTTAGATTACGGGATCGAAATTGTCTTCACAAATAACGGCGAACCGGTGCGGCCATGGGAAAGCTTAGGCCACATCAATATTACGGACTTAACTCAGGATACACGCATTCTCGGTTGCGAATTTGCGAATGAAAATTGGTATGCGACAGGTTCAAATGGCACAAACGGCGACAACTTTGTTCATGTCTTTGATCGCGATGGGAATTACATTAGATCATTTCCTCAGCCATCCGTTGATCCAATTGGAATGTATGACTTGGCCTGGGATGGGCAGTATCTCTATGGATCGGAGAGCGGAACCGGAATCCTGCAAGGCTTCAATTTCAACGGCAACGATCAGGCGTCAGTCGCTTGCACCGCAGTCAATCCGGCGCGTGCAATTGCCTATGATCCCGCGACGGATCATTTTTGGGTGGCCGACTTAACGTCTGACATTTATGAAATTGACCGATCCGGTAACTGGATTTCTTCGATCGAGAACGCCGACGCTATTCCGATTTCCGGACTGGCATGGCGCCCCGATGAGCCCAACGGTTATAAGCTATACGCATTGAGTCAGAATAACTCAGTGGCCTTGTGGCGAATTCACCCCGCAACTCACGCCTTCGAGTTCGTCAGGCAATTGGCCGGCAACGCAAGCGATCAAGCCGCAGGCTGTGCCATCACGACGGATTGGAACAACGCACTCTGGACACTCGGTGCTGTCCTTCAAAACCAGGCCGGAGACCGTCTCGAAGTCTTCAACATGGGACTCAGATCGTCATGGATAACCGTGACACCGATAAATGCAACGGTTGGCGGAGGTCAAACACAAACGGTGGCGCTTAGTTTTGACGGTTCACATTTGCGGCCTGATCAATATCATGTTTCGCTATTGATTGCTTGCCCAGTGCTGGAGCGAATTTTTGAAAGGCCGGTTGAGCTGACCGTAATCTACGACAGCGCTCCGTCGAGTGACTATCCAGAGCTTCCCGCGCGATATGCGCTATTCCAGAATTTCCCCAACCCATTTAACTCCGCTACCACAATCTCCTATGATTTGAAAATTGCGGGGCACACCGCACTAAATATCTACAACATAACCGGCCAGATTGTCGAGTCGCTTGTGGACGAAGATCAGCTTGCGGGCAATCACAAGGTCGTCTTCAATAATCCGAGTTTGCCCAGCGGACTCTACTTCGCGCGCCTGACCAGCGGTGACTTTACAAAGACAACTAAAATGATTCTGCTGAAGTAAAACTCATTTTCATAAAATAAGAAGAGGGGACGCGGTTGTGTCCCCTCTTTGCTCTTTGCATGAAGCGTCTAAGCTTATGCCCTATTGGACGGTGACAGCGCAACTGCCAATCCACCCGAAATCAGTTCGAACAAACTAAGCCTGCCGTTTCGATCTCTTTTTTACTGCGGTTTCAAGCAGGCTATTTCGTTGTTCTTCGCGCATCGCGGATAGATCCGCGATGGACGTCGATTTCAAGAAATCCTCGATTGCAGTTTTTGTTTTCTTCCAGTGCTTGTGGATGCAACAAGCCGTCTCATCACTGCACACACCGCAGCCGAGCAGGCAGTCTTTTGCAAGAGTCAGGCCGTCATACAACAGAAAAATATCGTACAGCGAAATAGTCTCAGGCTTCTTAGCCAGTGCAAAACCTCCGCCCGGTCCGCGTGCGCCGGAAACAATTCCGTTTGCCGATAATTCTCTTAAAAGTTTGGATAGAAATGGAGCAGGCAAATTTTCAGAATCCGCTATCACGGCTCCCAGCACCGGGCCGTTGGATTTGTTTTGCGCCAGATAAACTAACGCTCGAATTGCGTAACTCGTTTGCTTGGAAAAAATCATCGGTCTCGAAATGCAATTGGAATACAACACAAAGTATGTTTGTCATACATATATAATAGTGAATTAACCTGTCTATTGCCATTGAAGATCAACCACAATCGCGAATTTGCGGGAGTAGATGACTTAGCAGATCAGGAGCTGAGCATTACTGACGCCAGACCAAGAGTCCTCCTTAGGAAAAATAATTATAGATATTTTTATCCAAAAATACGATAAATTTTATCTACTAATTTGTAAATATTACAGATACAGAAACAGTTGAATAGCTTCATAATTTGACAAAGGGCTAAACTCAAATTATATTTAGATAAATAGACATTTTTATCCATTATGTTGTTTTCCAATTCAGCAGCATACGCAGTCCGCGCGCTTGTCTGGTTGGCCCGGCAACCCAAAGACAGCCGGTGGCTGGCGACAGATGTAGCCCGCATGGAGGGAATTCCACAACCTTATCTCAGTAAGGTTCTCGGAGTTCTTTCTTCGCAGGGCTTCATCTCTTCGACTCGCGGACCGAAGGGAGGGTACGTCCTCGTGCAGGCGCCGGACACGATAACTCTGCTGAAGGTTTCAGAACTGTTCGACTCCGAAAAACGACTTACCTCATGCGTCTTTGCATACACCGCCTGTGGACATTGCGAACATTGTCCGTTTGGTGAACTCTGGAACGGCACGCGCGACTCGATTCGTCATTTCCTCGAATCTACAACCATTGAAGCGCTTGCACGAATCAATGGAATCAACGAACAGACCTGTAATGGTTGAAAGCCCCTCATTGAAAACGTCAGATACAACGAATAGCGCTCAAGGTAGTCGCGACTCCCGCCTAATCGACCGTTTCGGAAGGGTTCATGATTATCTAAGAATCTCCGTGACGGACCGCTGCAACTTGCGTTGCACCTACTGCATGCCCGCAGCCGGATTAAAGTGGAGGAGCACCGAGCACCTATTGAGCAACGACGAGATAATGGCCGTCGCTAGTCTCATGGCTCAGATGGGTGTTCGCAAAATCCGTCTTACTGGGGGTGAGCCTACAACGCGAATCGATCTCGCTGAGCTTGTAGCACGGTTAAAAACAATTGAAGGAATAGAGACTGTTTCGCTGACCACGAACGGGGTCTTGTTTGCTCAGTATGCGCAGGCGCTGAAACAAGCTGGGTTGGACGGAGTAAACATCAGCTTGGACAGCTTAGATCGCGATAATTTCGCCAGAATTGCACGACGGGATATGTTGCCAAAGGTTCTCGCCTCAATCGACGCGGCACTCGAATGCGCGTTCCTGCCTCTTAAAATCAATATGGTCGTCATGGCTGGAGTAAATGAGCATGAGATGCTTGACTTTGTCGAGCTGGCTCGCGCAAAACCCGTAAATGTGCGATTCATCGAGTATATGCCGTTCAAGGGAAACCAATGGGATCCCACAGGAGTCGTCTCCTACGCCGCCATGCGCGCCCGCATCGATCAACAATATCCGCTGCACGCCATGCCCGAGACATATATTGAAAACCGCGTCGCGGAGGACTATATGATTCCTGGCTTTCAGGGCAAAATCAGTTTCATTGCTTCGATGTCGCGCAGTTTTTGTGCAACGTGTTCACGCCTCAGATTAACCGCCGATGGCGCGCTTAAGGCCTGCCTTTTCTTTCCGGCACAAATACAACTGCGTGAACACCTTCGGCGAGGAGCTTCGAATGTTGAACTCAAAGATTTGATTTCACTCGCAGTGCTTGGCAAACCTGAAGGCCATCCCGATCCGAGTGAACTAACTGCTCTGAATGATTTGAGCATGATTGAAATTGGAGGATAGCAGATGTCAGAAAATGTGATCCACTCTGAACATCAAACAGTCAACGGCCGCATCGTCGCAATCTCGACAAGCGTCAAGCGGGGAATACCCAAATCGAATCAGAATGAAGTCCGCCTGATCGAGAACTGGGGAATGGAAAACGACGTGCACGCAGGGAATTGGCACCGGCAAATCAGCATTTTGGCTATGGAAAGCGTCCAGAAAATGCGCGACAAAGGTGTGCCTGTCCGCCCGGGAGCCTTTGCCGAAAACCTTACGACGGAGTTTATAGACATTCCCAATTTGAGCATCGGAACTCTCGTTACAATCGGCGAATCAGAGTTGGAAATCACCCAGATCGGCAAGGAATGTCACCAGAAATGCGCAATATACTATCGCGCCGGAGATTGTGTAATGCCGCGTGAGGGAATCTTTGCGATCGTGAAAAAAGGCGGCGTCATTAAAGTGGGGGATCCAGTCGTCGTCCACCTAACCCCGTTTGACAAATCAGCAATTCAAATGAGTGTCAGCGAGGCTGTGTCATGACAAGGATTGTGATCGCAACATTAATCATTTGCTTTTGCACGTTGACTCACGCCCGCGCACAATCGAGCGACTCACTTGCGAGCGCGGACACGACGATGCAAATCGACGTCCCCGCACAGGCCTTTGCGCAAAAGTGCGCAGGCTGCCACACGGTCGGCGGAGGCAAGCTAACCGGGCCGGACCTGTTGCCGACACAAGCTTGGCCGAGGCAAGAGCTTGCGGCAAAAGTGAAACTGATGGAACAACGTGTCGGACCTCTTTCGTCCGATGAAATCACTCAATATGTCGAGTTGCTGCAAGATTCACGCGCACAAGACCGCATTCGTGTTGCGCAAGAACTCGCCAGTAAAGCCGTTGCCGCTACGCTTGAACCTGCCTCGGCGAAGATTGGCAGGAATCTATTCGAGGGTGTAACACCGCTCGCAAACGGCGGCGTCGCATGTATTACTTGTCATCGTGCAGGATCCCAAGGTGGAACTCTCGGCCCCGATCTCAGCGCCTTACATTCGCGCATGGGAAAAGTGGCAATGACATCCGCCATTCAACAAACGAACTTTCCGGTAATGTCGGGAACATACAAAAATAAACCTGTAACCGCACAAGAAGCTGTGCACATTGCCGAATATCTCACAAATCCCGAGCTAATGCCGGCGGCGAGCATCGCCGACAACGCTCCGATCTTCGGCGCCTCACTCGGAGTGCTTAGCTTAATAATTGTAGTCGGACTTTATCGTAACCGCTCGCGCAGCGGCCTTGCGCGCCAACGAGGTGTAGCATGAGTTGGATCACCGATCTCTTCGATCCCAAGCAGCGCGAATGGGAAGATTTCTACCGTAACCGTTGGTCTTATGACAAGATCATCCGCAGCACGCACGGTGTAAACTGCACAGGTGGATGCAGTTGGAATATCTATGTCAAGAATGGCATCGTCACGTGGGAAATGCAGGCGTTGGACTATCCGATTATCGACAAGGATATTCCGCCCTACGAGCCGCGCGGCTGTCAACGCGGCATTTCCTATTCGTGGTACATTTACAGCCCGATCCGCGTCAAGTACCCATATGTACGAGGCGTGCTGATTGACCTGTGGCGCGAAGCCAAACTGCAATTCCCTGATGACCCCGTCGGTGCATGGAACTCAATAGTTTCAAATCCCGAATCGCGCGCGAAGTATCATTCCGCACGCGGTAAAGGCGGACTGCGGCGCTTCAGTTGGGACGAAGCGCTTGAATTGCTTGCCGCTGCGAATATTCACACCGTGATGAAGCACGGCCCCGATCGCATTGCAGGCTTTTCTCCAATTCCCGCGATGTCTATGGTCAGCTACGCTGCCGGAGCGCGCTTCATGCAGCTCATGGGCGGCGTATCGCTTTCATTCTATGATTGGTATTGCGACTTGCCTCCGGCGTCTCCCGAAATTTGGGGGGAGCAAACCGACGTGGCGGAGAGCGCCGATTGGTTCAAGTCAAACTTCATCGCGGTTGTCGGATCAAACGTCTTGATGACACGCACTCCCGACGCACACTTTCTGGTGGAAGCACGGCATCGCGGCGCGAAAGTCGTTGTGTTCTCACCGGACTTCTCGATGGTGTCAAAAGTTTCTGACGAGTGGGTTCCCATTCATCAAGGGCAGGACTCTGCGTTTTGGATGTCGGTTGGCCACACAATCTTGCGCGAGAACTATGTTGAGCGCACGGTTCCGTTCTTCGTGGATTATCAAAAGCAATACACGGACGGCCCGATTCTGGTTGAATTGCACAAACAGGCCGACGGCACATTCAGGCCCGGGCAATATCTGCGCGCAGCGCAGGTTGAAGAAACCAAGAGTGTAGACAATGCGCAATGGAAATTCTTCATGCTTGACTCGAAGAGTGGTGAGCTACGCTTACCGCAAGGCACAATCGGTCATCGCTGGCAAAAGAAGAAGGGTCAATGGAATCTAAAGCTTGAAGATGAGCGGACGGGCAATGCATTTGATCCGCGTTTGATGCTCGATCCAGCGCAAGATGAAAAGATTACGGTGTCATTGCCGGAGTTTTCCTCCGAGCAGGGAGACGATTGGGTAAAGACGACTGTTCCCGCACGCAAAATCAAGACTGTGAGCGGCGACGTCTATGTCACAACGGCATTTGAACTGCTCATTGCAAGATACGGTGTCAATCGAGATGCCGCACACCCGACCCCGTATGACGAGCCGGATCAAGCATATACTCCTGCATGGCAAGAGAAATTCACCGGAGTCTCCGGCGACGTCGTGCTGCAGTTTGCGCGCGAATGGGCAATGACCGCTGAAAAGAGCGGCGGAAAGTGCAGTGTAATCATCGGCGCGGGCGTGAATCACTGGTATCACAATAATCTGATCTATCGCTCAATCATCTCAAGTTTAATGCTTTGCGGATGTGTCGGGAAGAATGGCGGCGGATTAAATCACTACGTCGGTCAAGAAAAACTTGTGCCGCAGACGTCGTGGGCGCCCATTGCGTTCGGCACGGATTGGTCTGCACCGCCACGGTTGCAGAATACTCCGTCTTTTCACTATGTAAACTCCGATCAATGGCGTTACGATTCCAAGTTCGACGACATTTGCCCTGTGGCCGATCGTTCTCACAGCATGGCTCACGGCCACACCATTGACAAACAAATTCAAGCCGTGCGATCCGGCTGGCTTCCTTCCTATCCGCAGTTTGATCAGTCATCATTGGAAGTTGCAAAAGAAGCGCGAAACAGTGGCGCGACAGATGAGGCAACGATAGTCAAGAACGTCGTCGAGAGATTAAAAGCGAAGAAACTGAAATTCGCCGTAGAAGATCCCGATTCACCGAAGTGCTTCCCGCGGCTGTTCTACATTTGGCGCGGCAACGCACTTCTCTCTTCTGCAAAGGGCCACGAGTATTTCCTGAAACACTACTTGGGCACGCATACAAATCTGATTGCGAAAGAGCAGGCCAAAGAGCACGTCGAAGAAGTAACGTGGCATGACAAAGTCGAACTCGGAAAGATGGACCTCGTGGTTGACTTGAATTACCGCATGGATTCATCCGCCCTCTATTCCGACGTCATTCTTCCCGCCGCGACCTACTACGAAAAGAACGATCTGAACTCAACGGATATGCACAGCTTCATACATCCGTTGCAAGCGGCGGTCCCTGCATGTTGGGAATCGAAGAGTGACTGGGATATCTTCCGTGAAGTAGCGAAAGTAACGTCTAAACTTGCCGAACGATATCTTCCCGATCCCGTTGAAGACGTTGTAACGGCTCCGCTCGCGCACGACACTCCCGCCGAAATCGCGCAGCCATCCGTCAAGGACTGGTCAAAGGGTGAATGTGAGGCTATTCCCGGCAAGACGATGCCAAACATAAAAGTTGTCAAGCGAGACTACAAGAATGTTATCAACAAATTTATCAGTCTCGGACCCAACTTCCGCAATGGCCTTGGGATGCACGGCGTGCAATTTGAAGTTGCCGACATGTACGACGCTTACATGGAAAATAATCCGACCGAGAAGTGGGGCGGAGGAGTTTATCCTTCATTGCGGGAGGACGTACTCGTATGTGAAGCGATTCTGAATTTTGCGCCGGAGACGAACGGCGAATTGGCTTATAGGTCATACCAATCCGAAGCCATACGCACGGGTATGGATCATTCACATTCCGCCGAGAAAACGCGCTCGATTCGGATCACATTCGATGATATCGCCGCGCAACCCCGCCGTATCCTCACGACTCCTTTCTGGACTGGAATCACAAGCGACAACCGAACATACTCCGCCTACTGCCAAAACGTCGAAGGACTCGTCCCGTGGCGCACGCTAAGCGGCAGACAGCACTACTATCTTGATCACGAATCCTATATCGCATACGGCGAGAACCTTCCCACATATAAGCCACGCCCAGTTCGCGAAATTCTTGGCGATTTGTCGCAATCCAAGCCCTCAGGCGGAACACTTGTGCTAAATTATCTAACGCCGCACGGCAAATGGTCCATTCACTCGACCTATGGTGACACGTTAAGAATGCGCACGCTCAGTCGCGGCCACGACCCGATTTGGATAAACGACAAAGACGCGTTGCTGTTAGGAGTGGAAGACAACGACTGGGTTGAAATCTTCAACGATCATGGAGTCGTGTGCACGGTCGCCAACGTCAGCGCGAGAATTCCTCGCGGCATGTGTTTCATCTATCACTCGCCTGAGCGCACACTCGGAATTCCCAAGTCGCCCGAACGTGGCTACCGTCGCGCAGGCGGGCACAACAGTTTAACGCGCGCGCGCCTGAAGCCGCTCTTTATGATTGGCGGCTACGGCCAATTTACCTATGCCTTCAACTACTGGGGCCCGCCCGGAGTAAACCGCGACACGTTTGTAGCCGTTAAGAAACTCGAAAAAGTAATCTGGTGAAGGTGAACAATGGACATTAGAGCACAAGTTTCCATGGTATTTCACCTCGACAAATGCATCGGTTGTCACACGTGCAGTGTAGCCTGCAAAAATGTGTGGACGGACAGACCGGGTGCTGAGTACATGTGGTGGAACAACGTCGAAACAAAACCCGGTACAGGATTCCCGCATCGCTGGGAAGATCAGGAACGCTACAAAGGCGGTTGGAAACTAAACGGCGGCAAAAATCTTCAGCTGAAATCGCAGTCCAAGCTCGGCGGCCTCCTTAAGCTCTTCTACAACCCAAATCAACCCGGTCTGGAAGACTATTACGAACCGTGGACCTACGAGTACGAGAATTTGTTTGATGCACCGGCCGGCGATGATCAACCGACCGCCAAACCGGTCTCGCAAATCACCGGCGATGAAATGAAGATTGAGCGCGGCCCCAATTGGGATGACGACCTCTCCGGTTCGCCGCTGTATGCCGCAAACGACGTCAACTACGATCAACTTACACCTGAAGAGCGGCAACAGTTGTTTGAAATTCAGCGCGTCGCATTTATGTATCTTCCGCGCATTTGTAACCATTGCGCGAACCCGAGCTGCGTCGCCTCCTGTCCGTCAGGAGCGCTCTACAAACGAGGTGAAGATGGAATTGTTCTGATAAACCAGGATGTCTGCCGTGGTTGGCGCGCCTGCATTTCCGCCTGTCCCTACAAAAAAATATACTACAATTGGGTGACTGGAAAATCAGAGAAGTGCATACTCTGTTATCCTCGACTCGAAACCGGTCAGGCTCCCGCCTGTTTCCACTCGTGCGTAGGCCGGATTCGCTATCTTGGAGTGCTTCTTTACGACGCGGATCGAATTGAATCCGCAATGAAAACAGCCGACCCGATGCTGGTGGAAGCGCAGCGCGATGTAATCTGCGATCCCGAAGACGAGTCCGTAATCGCTTCGGCGCGCGCCAACGGAGTCAGTGATGAAATGATTGAAGCTGCGCGCAAATCTCCGGTTTACAAATATGTCGTTAAGTGGAAACTCGCCCTGCCCCTTCACATTGAATACCGGACAATGCCGATGCTGTTCTATGTGCCGCCGCTTCTGCCTGTGATGGGAAAAGACGGCGACCAGCCGTATGATCATGCCGAAGACGCATTCTTTACTTCACTCGACAAGTCCCGGCTTTCAATTAAGTACATGGCGCGGCTGTTCAGCGCCGGAAATGAAACGGTAGTGACGGCGTCACTGAAAAAACTCATGGCTGTTCGCTACTTTATGCGCATGAAGGAAGTGGGAGACGTGAATGATGACCGCGTGCGCCGCATCATGCGCGAAGCAGGAACGACGCCGGAAGAGGCGGAAGAAATCTACATGCTAACCGCAGTGCCGACTGTGCACAAACGCTATGTACTTCCGCCGCTCCAGCGTGAAGAAGCGATTGGCTCCATGTGCGACGTGCAGGATTGTAAAGGCAGCTGCGGCTTCGGCGCCACATCCGGCGCAGAGAGGAGCGTGTGATGTCCGCCAGAAATCTCAACCTTGTATGTGACGAACTTGCCACACTGCTGAGTTACCCGGATTCCAACTACTATTCAATGCTTCAAAAAGCAGTCGAGTCTCCTTCAAGCAGAAAATCCGCCAAAGCTCTGAGGACGTTTCAAGAGTCAATTGCAAATTTATCCGAATCTGAGTTGCAAGAATTCTATTCAAGCACGTTCGATCTCAACCCGCTCTGTTCGCCCGCGTTGAGCGTTCACTTGTTCGGCGTGGAGAGTTTCAAACGTTCGCATCTTATGGTAGGCCTGTTAGACATGTATCGAGCCGCCGATTTCCAAACCGTTGGAGAAACCGCAGATCATATGAGCACGGTCGTGCGCTTCCTGTCGCATTCTTCATCTGAAGAGCGAGAAGAAATCGCTCAGTTTATCCTATTGCCCGGTCTGACAAAAATCGCCGAATTTCTGGAGTCAAAGTCAAACTCATTCTCTCATCTGGTGAAAGCAGCCGCAATGATAGTGGCAGCCGAAACAGGGAAGGAGGCAAAATATGCTTGAACTGTTTGCATTTGTCGGTCTGCCCTATGCCGCGATCATCATCTGTATTGTCGGAATTGTGTGGCGCTTCCGCAATGACCGCTACGGAATTTCATCGCTGTCGTCGCAATTCCTCGAAAGCAAGAAACTATTGTGGGGTTCTGCGCCGTGGCATATCGGTATTCTTGTGATCTTCCTCGGCCACTTCGTCGCATTCCTTATTCCGGGAGTATGGCAACGGTTGATGGCTGTGCCGATGCTGTTGGCCATTGCAGAAACGACCGGAATCGCTGCGTCGGTGCTGTGTCTGTTGGGATTGCTTGTACTCTTCTATCGCAGAGTGACTACAGGCAGACTTCAAAGATCAACAAATATCGGTGACTTCGTCGTAACAGCCTTGCTGTTGGCGCAAGTAGCTCTGGGCTTAATGGTTGCAGGCGGCTATCGCTGGGGAGCAAGCTGGTCAACCGGAACTCTTTCGCCTTATGTTTGGAGTTTGTTGACACTCAATCCGGACGTATCGGTTATTCGCGACATGCCCGTTGTCATTCAAGCTCACGTTGTGGGCGCTTGGTTGATCTTACTGGTGTTTCCATTCACGCGCCTGATTCACATGGTATCTGTGCCGATGCAATATCTCTTTCGCTCGCCACAGAAAGTTGTCTGGAACAACCCTCGGCGCAACAATCAAGCCGCCGCCGCGCGGGTTACTCAAGAATCGCGCCGTCATTTCATAAAGGCCGCTGTCGGGCTTAGTGCTGCCGGTCTATTATTGTCAGTCGGCGTCCTCGATAAATTGGGCCGGTTCTTCCAAATGCCGGGATTGCACAACGATGAAGAAGCGAACTTGCTCGAAACCCGTTTACGCCGTTTGCAATTGACCGCAGAAGAGAAGGAACTTGAACTCGAACGGCTTCGCAGTGATCACATCTACGTCGCGAAACTGTCCGAATTGAACAACTCCGTCGGAAAATACTTCATTGACTACTCAATGCGTCCCGGTCTTGCCTTTCGCTCGGACGATGGCTGGCCCATGCTGCTATCCGCGAAATGTACGCATTTGGGTTGCACCGTCGGAAATCAAGTTGATGCGAACGGAAAAATCCTCTGCCCGTGTCATGTCTCCTATTTTGACATCAAGACCGGAATTCCCAATGAAGGCGCTCCTGCCAAGGCGCCCCTTGACAGAATCGCGTGGGTGTTGAAGGATGACCAAGGAAATGAAGTCGCTACAGAAAGCCCTCGTGGTTCACGCACCGGAAGAGTGGACCCAGCGTTGGCGGACGGATATTCTTTGTTTATCGTTAGATCTTTGTCGGCGGAGGCGTAATGAAACAGCCATTCGTCAATTCAGTGATTGATTTTCTCGCATCCCGCTTGCCATTCCACAAGCTCGATGTCAAGCACATGATCACGGAAAAAGAGGTGCCGGTCCACCGCATGTCGTGGGGGTATTACATCGGTGGGCTTGCACTGTTTTTCTTTATCATCCAAGTGTTTACCGGGATGATGCTCTTATTCTACTATGAACCAACCGTCAGTGAAGCGCATGAGTCGGTCGAGTACATCACTCATTTCGTGACGATGGGCGGTTTGATTCGGAATCTTCACGCCTGGTCGGCTTCGTTCATGATCTTCTGTGTCATCGCTCATATGCTCAGCGCCTTAGCGATGAAGGCCTTTGCAAAGCCGCGGGAAGTAACGTGGATCGCAGGCGTACTGCTATTGCTGATCACTTTTGGCTTCGGCTTCACCGGCTATCTGCTTCCGTGGAATCAAATAGCAGTTAACGCGACAAAAGTAGGCTTGGCGTCAATCGATCAGGTTGGTCAATATCTTCCTGCCGCGCTCTCGCATCTTGCCGAAGATGTGCGCATCACAATTCAAGGTGCGCCTGCCATCGGGCAGGCAACACTAAGCAGGTTTTTCGCGCTTCACGTTGTCATTCTCCCGCTGCTCGTCTTTGGCGTCATCGGTTTGCATGTGCTGTCGGTACAAATGCATGGAATGAGTCCCGGCATCGAGGATAAACCTCGCCGTAAAGAAAAATTCTTTCCGTTCTTTATTCTCAAGGACTTCAAAGAATGGGGGATTGCTTTTCTTGTCTTGTTCATCATAGCGCTCTGTCTGCCGTTTGATTCGCTCTTTCCGTATCCGTTGCTTGAACCGTATAATGCATTAGGATCGACTCCCGACGGAATTAAACCGGAGTGGTACTTCTACTTCGTTTACTATCCGATGGAACTGTTGCCGTTCTGGATCATCATCATCGTGATGACCTGTGCAACGCTTGGACTGTTCGCAGCGCCGTGGATTTTCAAAGGGTCAAGCCACAAGACAATGCGGTGGATCGCGTCGGCAATCGCCGCCTATCTGATTACCATGACTCTTTTCGGCGAAAACATCTATCACGCAATCAAGGGGTAAACTGAGATGCATCGTAAACTCCTTCTAATGCTGATGATCCTGATAGCGGGCCGGTGCTTTGCCTATCCTGAGTTTCAAAAATTCTCGCAAACAAATTCAGGTCGCCCCATCAACTGCGCAATGTGCCATGCCAACGGTGACGGCCCCGAAGGCGTGTCCCGCGGACAAATCGGAAGTTTGACGCCAAGCGAGTTAAATAGGCTCAACGCCGCACGCGGCGCGTTCGCGCCCGGAATGGTCGTGGAAAACCCGATTCTCAACGCATTCGGGAATAACATTATTCATACGATCGGCAAAACGAAATTCCTTGAACTTCGCGCCCATCCTGAGCTTTTAGCGGATGTGTACGGGTTTCAAAGTGATTTGGACGAGGACGGAATTCCTGACGCCCGTGAATACTTGGAGGGCACACACCCTCTGAATAACGTACATGGTAACCCGCTCCGACTCTTTCTGCACAATCTGAATTTTTACAAACTCCACGTAATCCTTACCGTTCTGGCCACGATTGCAGGCTTCTACGGTTTTAGTCATTTGCTGCACGGATTCGCCTCCGGCGCATCCGCGAAATTACCCCAAGAACGAACATCCTAAGTACTGCGAGGTCAATTCATGCAAGATCGCAGACGCGCAATTCAAGTTCTGGTATTGAACACATTGGCATTTACCATCTGCTTCGCCGGATGGATGATGAACGGTGTGTTGATTACCTACCTTGTGGACAATGATATTTTCCGCTGGGACAAAGCCCAGATGGGTTGGTTAATCGGCATCCCCGTGTTAACCGGATCACTCATGCGATTGCCGGTCGGCGTGCTTACCGACAAGTACGGTGGCAGAAGAGTCTATACAATTCTGATGTTGGTCTCTGCGATTCCGATGTTCATGACCGGTTTCGCAAGTGAATACTATCAATTTGTATTTGCAAGCTTGGGATTCGGGCTGACCGGCGCCGCATTCGCCGTCGGGATAGCCTACACGTCGGTGTGGTTCCCCAAAGAGCGGCAAGGGACTGCGTTAGGGATTTTCGGTGTCGGAAATGCCGGTTCGGCCTTGACAAGCATGGGAGCGCCGTTCGTATTGAAGTGGTTGACCGACAACGGAGCGAATGTCGAAGGCTGGAGAACGCTTCCAAAAATCTACGCCGCCGCATTGGTAGCCATGTCGCTGATTTTCTACTTTCTGACCTACGAAAAAAAGATCGAACACTCCGCCGGACTCACGCTTCGGCAGCGCCTCGAACCATTGAAGTATGTGCGCGTCTGGCGGTTTGGGCTTTACTATTTTCTTGTGTTCGGAGCGTTCGTGGCCTTGGCGCAGTGGTTGATTCCCTACTATGTAAACGTCTATACCATGAGCGTCGCCTCAGCGGGACTCATGGCTTCAATTTTCAGCTTGCCGTCTGGTTTGATTCGCGCTCTCGGAGGATGGATGTCCGACAAGTTCGGAGCTCGGCGGGTGATGTATTGGGTATTAGGGTCATGCTTGGTGGGGTGCGCGCTGCTTTGTGTTCCACGTATGGATATTGAATCGCCCGGTTCAGGTGTTACGGCTGCACGAGCGGGAATCGTAACATTTGTATCAGATACGTTGATTCGAGTCGATCAACGCGAGTATAAGACTCGCCCGGAGCCAGCCTCATGGCGGCAAAATCAAGACAACGCATTTCTCGTTTTTCCATCCGGAGAGTTTTGGCATAAGCCCGTCGTGAAAGAGGGCGACAAGGTCGTTAAGAAGCAACTACTCGCGCGCGGCGTCACACACCTCTTCTTTCAAGCCAATATCTGGATCTTCACCTTCTTAGTATTCATTGTCGGAATTATGATGGGAATCGGCAAAGCGGCAGTGTACCGGCACATCCCGGACTACTACCCCGAGCAGATTGGCGTCGTTGGTGGAATCGTCGGCGTCGTCGGCGGCTTAGGTGGATTCTTCTGCCCGATTCTGTTTGGGTACATGCTCAAGTGGACGGGAATTTGGACGACTCTCTGGATATTCCTCGGCGCTTTGTCATTCGTGTGTTTGATTTGGATGCATTTTGTCATCCAGAAGATGATGCATAAGAACGCGCCGACTTTGATGCGTCACATTGAAGATCGACACGATCACCCAATCGAAACCCATCCCGCCTAAACTAAACCGGAAACGGATAAGCACATGGCTCAAACATTAGTTCGTTGGAACGTTGAAGACGATTCGTTTTGGGAAGGCGAAGGCAAGCGCACGGCCTACCGGAATCTTTGGATTTCGATACCCTGCCTTCTGTGCGGATTTGCGGTCTGGATGTATTGGTCAATTATCACGACAAAGATGCAGGAACTCGGATTCCAATTCGACCCGGACCCGGCCAAGAACAAAGCGATGCTCTACACGTTGATCTCGATTGCCGGATTGACTGGCGCGACGCTGCGTATTCCAAATTCCTTCTTCGTGGCCTTAAGCGGAGGGCGAAACGTAATTGCAGTTACGACCGCCTTGCTCATTTTGCCCGCGCTCGGTCTTGGCATGGCGCTTCATGCTCCCGGCACGTCGTACTCAACATTTGTTATTCTGTCGGCGCTGTCAGGAATCGGCGGCGGCGCCTTCGCTTCGTCGATGTCAAATATTAGTTTGTTCTTTCCTAAACGTGTTCAAGGCACTGCCCTGGGACTTAATGCCGGCTTAGGAAATCTCGGCGTCAGTGTCATGCAAGTTCTCTTGCCGTTCGTAATGACCTTTGGCATGTTTGGAGCATTTGGAGGGAGTGCATGGAAAACTGCCGCCGCAGTCGGCGCGCAGCCTGCAGGAACACAAGTATGGATTCAGAACGGGGGTTTTGTGTGGGTGCCGATCCTTGCAGTCCTTTCGATTCTTGCCTGGTTGCTCATGAACAATCTTGCCATGCACGAAGTGGGCTCGTCTTCTTCGGCCATTGCCAAAATGCTCTATCTCACGCTACTCGGGTTTGCCGGATCGGCTCTGGGCTTATATCTTCTCGTGGCTCTCAAAGTAAACATGTGGATAGTCCTGCCGATCACGATCCTGATGACGCTCGCACTGATTCGTTACCTCGCGCCGGGTAAAATTCGGCAGAATTTGAGTAATCAATTCGCGATCTTCAAAGAAAAGCATAACTGGGTAATGACTTGGCTCTACGTGATGACATTTGGCTCGTTCATCGGGTATTCCGCCGCGTTTCCCAAACTTATCCAAGACGTGTTTGGTTCGCTTCCCGACGGCACGGCCAATCCGCACGCTCCTAATCCATTCGCATACGCCTGGCTCGGGCCGTTAGTTGGTTCGCTCATTCGCCCTGTCGGTGGTTGGCTGTCTGATAAGTTCGGTGGTGCGCGTGTCACACAATGGGACACGGTGATTATGATTGCCGCCGCACTCGGTGTTGCTTACAACATCAAGGCTGCCAGCAGTTCTCCGACTCCTGAAGCGTTCTTTGTCCCGTTCCTGTTGCTCTTTCTCCTCCTGTTTATTACAACAGGCATCGGTAACGGATCAACGTTCCGCATGATTCCCATAATCTTTGACTCCAAACTTGCCGGACCTGTGCTCGGTTGGACGTCGGCGATTGCGGCCTACGGCGCGTTTATCATCCCCAAAGTATTCGGTGCTCAAATTCAAGCCGGACATCCCGAATACGCACTCTACGGATTTGCGCTTTACTATGTAAGCTGCCTGATCGTAAATTGGTGGTTCTATGCTCGCAAGAACGCCGAAATCAAGTGCTGAGAAAAATTGCATCTAACAACACATAAGTCACCATGAGTATTTCACTTGAAACTCCTGTCGGCCAATTGGTCGTCGAAAAACCCAACCGCGCACACATCTTTCAGCGCTTTCAAATTGACTACTGCTGCGGCGGAGCGCAGCCACTGAGAGAGGCCTGCGCGTCAAAGAACGTGGATCCGCAAATTATCCTTGCAGAGATTTCAAATCAAGACGGCCGTGCAGATGTCAGCACGGAACCTGATTGGTCTAAGGCAACGATGTCGGCGCTTGTCGAGAATATTCTGAATCAGCACCACGAATATCTCCGGAACGCGCTTCCGCATCTCGGCGAAATGGCGGAGAAGGTTTATCGTGTGCATGGTGAGAACCATCCTGAACTGCTTACGATTCTGCAAGTCTTCTCCGGGCTGTTTCAGGAATTAGATTCGCACATGTATAAGGAAGAGAACATTTTGTTCCCAGCCATCAAGCGTATTGAGCAGGGATCGCTTCCCCGCGAAGCCGGAGCACAGCTGTTCGGCCCGGTCAGTGTCATGGAAGCTGAACACGAATCGGCGGGCAATGCTCTTAAACGGCTTCGTGAGTTGACCAACAATTATTCCCCACCCGATGGGGCTTGCAATACGTATCGTGGCCTATTCGCAGGTCTTGAGGAGCTTGAGCGCGACCTTCACTGGCACATTCACAAAGAGAACAATATCTTGTTCCCAAGAGCACTTGCCGGCGCCAATTGACGCTCGTCCTTGGTGTCAACACAGAAGCCCCTGCTTACAAGTCAGTAAGCAGGGGCTTTTTAGTGCTTATCTCAAAATAATATTGAGTCGTTGTTTTCGCCGAGCGTGGGCGTCCCCGCCCCGCCGGAATCCGAAAAATCTCGGTTGTTGTGCCAAAAATGTCGCGTACGCCATCAAAGTTTGGGGGATTGAGTTATTTCAAGATAAGCTCATAGTGGAGACGGAGGGAATCGAATAATCAATCACTTTTCGCAAACCAGCTCTAACAGATAAAGAAACAGCCCATTAACAGGGGCTGTCCATACTCAGAAACTCTTCGCAAGTTCAAAGTTTACCATCGGTGCTTCTGGCGATATAGCACATATTTGCACACTGGAAGCGTCTACTTGAAAGTAGCTTCGGACAGGCTCTTTCACCCAATCCGGATCGGTGTTTGACAGGCCAATTTGATTTGCATACATCCTTGAGCCTGCAATTGTAATTCTGATCATTTAATGTAACATGCTCTAACGGAGAACAGCGCGAATCGGAATCAGTCAGGTGACAGCCACTGAAAAAGTTCATCGGCATTTGTCAGTAATCTTAGACTGTCAATCCGCTGGAGGTCCCGCATTGTTCTCGCCAGCTCGGATATGCCGGCAAGGTACTCTCCTGACTTGTTCGGAGGGTACATAGCAAGAACAACGAGTTGGACTTTGTTTCTCGCATCGGCGTCGACTATCCCTTGTCTTGGAATACCTGCCGCCCAATATACAGCACTAAGACCACTGACAACAGCGTGGGGCACGGCAAGACCCTCGTTCAGGAAGGTTGACATTTCAGCTTCGCGTGTTAGCACGGCTTCAACAGAAGCCGGCTGGACTTCACTTGGACAGCGCTTAACTATTAACTCGTGCAACTCTCTGATTGCGGTCGCTTTCGTCATAGGGTGGTCCCAGACCGCCGCAGCCACAAAACGGGGTAGGCTACTCAATGGCCTGTCCACGCGATCTAATTCCACCCTAATCTCGTTTGTTGCGGTGTCGCCAATTTCTGGAATTCGCTCATCAAGAACTACAATGCGATACCCCGATCCTGCTTCGATAAGTTTTTCTACATTATTCTTAGGTGTGAATACACGCTGCATTAAGGTCCTTTTGTTGGGTCTTCCAATCACAACATGACCTACTCGGTAGTCTCGAGCAAACCTCAAAATTGTCTCGACGACGTCCTCACCTTTCAAAGTGAAGACCATCGCCCCAAGTTGATTGGCAAGCGTGAGTGCATCAGCCAACACTCGCTGTTTGCCAGCATCAATCTTCAAGGGTGTTTCTTTGGGTGTCTGAACATGTACAGCATACCAACGCCTGTTTAAGCGACCTGCTAATCGTGATCCGTATCGAAGTAAATTCGCGTTATTAGGGCCTGATGCACTTAGACAAACGACAATTTGGTCAGGCGGTACAGCTGCACTATCATCATGCTGTTCGCGTCGTTTGAAATCAATTTGTGAAGCTGTCTCTCGCAAAGTCAGCTCACGCAATTGCTCAAGCCGTGGAGCTTGAAAATAGTTTTGAGATGCAAGCGAAACACGCTCTTGCGGGTAGATTTTCCCTTTCTCCAGGCGTTTTACAAGATCCTCCGGAGAAAGATCCACGTTGACGATTTCATCCGCCTGCTTCAAGACGAGATCGGGCACTCGCTCTGCAACTCTCACATTGACAAGCCCCTCAACTGTATTGTACAGACTCTCCAGGTGTTGGACATTCATGGTTGAGATTACATGGATGCCCGCAGCAAGCAACTCCTCAACATCCATGTAGCGCTTTGAGTTCTTGCTGTCCGGAGGATTTGTGTGTGCGAGTTCGTCCACCAAAACAATTCGTGGTTTCCTGGACAGTATCGCGTCAGTATTCATTTCCTCGAGCGTTATGCCGCGGTAGGTTACTTGCTGACGGGGCACTATTTCAAGGCCTTCCAATAATGCGGCGGTGTCTCCGCGTCCGTGCGTTTCGACAAGCCCAACAACGACATCTACACCTTCTTGCTTCAAGCGGTGTCCCTCTTGCAACATGAGATAGGTTTTCCCGACGCCCGGAGCATATCCGAGATAGACTTTCAAGCGGCCACGCTCAGAACGCCGAATGAGATCGAGGAAACTTGATACTTTGCGATCAGGCGCCATGTACTTTAGCTTTCCTTGTCCAGGGCAATGTTT
The DNA here is from genome assembly GCA_964587105.1 of uncultured Alphaproteobacteria bacterium. Taxonomy (GTDB): domain Bacteria; phylum Electryoneota; class RPQS01; order RPQS01; family RPQS01; genus JABWCQ01. The sequence continues at coordinate 190,615 of CAZPKG010000004.1, forward strand.
AGAACAAGAACATTTACTCCCGGTTCTCCAAGAAGTTCAAGCGAACGTGAATCTGTTGCGTCATCAATTAGTTGAAAGACGCGTTCTAATGAAATCTCACGTGTTTTCGCAACGCGGGGAGCTTGGAGTCTTGCATTCTCTATGCTAATATGAGGATCAAGTCCGCTTGCCGAAGCTGTGACTGCATCGGCGGGGATTGGGACGCCGTGCGGGACACCGTTCAGCTCGCGATAGGCCATGACACGTTGGGCTACTTGGTTAATCAGCGTTTGCGAAAGCGGCCCCAAGTTTGTGCCGCCAGATGAGGTCGCGTCGTATCCATTTCCAGCCGCGGATGGGCGCGAATGAAAGTAGCGAACATCAGTAAAAGACTGACCTATTAGTGAAGAGCCCACGACCATGCCGGATGAATTTGTGACTAAACTGCCGTTTGCTTGCGACGGAAAAAGCGCTTGCGCAATCCCCCACACAACCAACGGATAAACGCCGCACAAGATGACTGTAAGCAATATCGTCGCGAAGAGTGCGGGCCGTAGCTCTTGAAAAAGTACTTTCATTTTAGACAATCTTCAAAGCTGTGATAAGCATATCAATTGCCTTGATACCAATAAAAGGAACGACGATTCCGCCAAGTCCGTAGATTAACAGATTGCGACGCAAAATAGATCCGGCACTTGCAGGGCGGAATTCGACGCCTCGCAAAGCCAGTGGGGTCAAAGCGATAATGATCAGCGCATTAAAGATGACCGCGCTCATAATCGCACTGTACGGGCTATCAAGACGCATAACATTGAGCGGCGCAATTACAGCAAACGTACCCATCAGCATTGCCGGAATAATTGCGAAGTATTTTGCGACGTCGTTCGCAATGCTGAACGTAGTTAATGCCCCTCGTGTAATTAGAAGTTGCTTGCCGGTCTCGACGACTTCTATAAGCTTCGTGGGATTGGAGTCAAGATCGATCATATTACCCGCTTCTTTAGCAGCTTGAGTACCGGTGTTCATGGCTACGCCGACGTCGGCTTGCGCAAGCGCTGGAGCATCGTTAGTGCCATCACCGGTCATTGCAACGAGATGCCCCTTTGCCTGTTCGCTTCGAATCAACTCCAGCTTGTCTTCAGGTGTTGCCTCTGCGAGATAATCATCAACCCCGGCTTCCTTGGCAATCGTCGCGGCGGTAAGCGGGTTGTCACCCGTGATCATAACAGTCTTGATTCCCATCGCGCGAAGTCGCGCGAAACGGTCTGGAAGACCTGTTTTCACAATATCCCTCAAGTAAATGACACCCAAGACTTTTTTGTCCTTGGCAACGACAATCGGCGTTCCGCCCGCTGTCGCGATTTTCTGCACTGAGTCCTCAACTTCGTTTGGAAATGAGCTGTCAATATATGAGCGAACAGCATCTGCCGCGCCCTTGCGAATCTCCAGCCTATGGGCGTTCAGACCGCTCATGCGTGTCTTGGCGGTAAACGGTACAAACTCTGCACCCTGAAGTTCTTTGATACTTCTCTCGCGGAAGCCATGTTCCTTGGCAAGTACAACAATGCTGCGACCCTCTGGAGTTTCGTCTGCAAGTGATGCAAGCTGGGCCGCATCTACCAAGTCGCGGATGTTCACGCCGGGCGCAGGAATGAACTCCGTAGCCTGACGGTTGCCTAATGTAATTGTACCGGTCTTATCAAGCAAGAGAACGTCCACATCGCCCGCAGCTTCAACAGAGCGACCGCTCATGGCCAACACGTTTTTTCGTGAAAGGCGGTCGATTCCGGCAATACCGATAGCGCTTAACAAACCGCCAATCGTTGTCGGAATCAGACACACCAGAAGCGAAACAAGCACAGTAATCGAGAAGCTGACTCCTGAATAGACGCCAAAGGGCTTCAATGTTACAATTACTAACAGGAATATCAGTGTCAATGCTGACAAGAGAATTGTCAACGCGATCTCATTAGGCGTCTTTTGACGGCGTGCACCTTCTACAAGCGCAATCATTTTATCCATCAGGCTTTCACCGGGATTGGCTGAAACGCGCACGAGAATAGAATCAGAAAGTACAACAGTTCCGCCAGTAACCGAACTGCGATCTCCGCCTGATTCGCGCACGACAGGTGCGGACTCACCTGTGATCGCCGATTCGTTGACCATCGCGGCACCCTCGATGACTTCACCGTCAGCCGGGATCAGTTCACCGGCGCTAACTCGCACAACGTCATCTTTGCATAAAGAGTCGGACGACACAAGATGATAGCTGCCGTTGCTCATGAGTTTGTTGGCATTCGTTTGTGAGCGGGACTTCCGCAAGGCATCGGCTTGCGCTTTACCGCGACTTTCTGCCAGCGATTCAGCGAAGTTTGAGAAAAACACGGTGATCCATAACCAGGCCGCAATCTGAAGCGAGAAGGATAGCGGTTCGTCTTGCGTCCAGCCCAGAATCGGAGCAAGAGAGGTAATAAACGCGCCGATCAACGTAACGAACATCACCGGATTGCGCAACTGCTCGTTGGGATTGAGCTTGCGTAAGGCGGCCCTCAACGCCGGGACGAGCACGGAACGATCAAGAATGCTTATAGCTTTGGTGCTCATGGATCAAAAGAGTAGCGTGGAATGAGTCATCAGGAATTGTTCAAGCACTGGCCCTAAGGCGAGCACAGGCAGAAACGTCAATGCGCCGATAATTAGCACAGTTCCGGTTAAGAGCACTGTAAACGTCACACCGGACACAGGGAAACTGCCCGCACCTTCGGCAACGAGTCTCTTGGAAGCAAGTTGTCCCGCAATCGACATTACCGGTACGATAATCATGAAGCGGCCAACGAGCATCGCGATACCCATAAGAGTATCGTACCACGGAAAGTTTGTTCCAAGACCGGCAAAAGCGCTGCCGTTGTTTCCTGTTGCCGATGAAAAAGCGTACAGCACTTCGCTAAGTCCGTGCGGACCGCTATTGTTGAGGGATGCTGTTCCCCAATGCGAGACAACGCCCCAAGCGGTAAACCCAAGGATTGAAATCACGGGAACAAGAATACCAATGGCCGCAAGCTTTACTTCAGTTGCGCCAATCTTTTTACCCAAATACTCCGGTGTGCGACCGACCATCAACCCGGCAATGAAAATTGCGAGGATGACGTAAAGGAGCATACCGTACAGCCCTGCGCCGACTCCACCAAAGATGACTTCTCCAATTTGCATATTAAACAAGGGAACGAAACCGCCCATGGGTGTCATCGAATCGTGCATCGAGTTGACCGCACCGCAAGATGCATCGGTGGTGATCGTAGAAAAGAGTGCGCTGTTAAAGATTCCGAAACGCGTTTCCTTGCCTTCCATGTTTCCATCGGCTGCGGCGACACCCAACGCCGTGAGACGCGGATTGCCCGTTGATTCTGCATTCCATGCTACTAACGTGCCGCCGACAAACATTACAGCCATTGTGACCCAAACCGCCCAACCGTGTCCCTGTGACTTAACCATGCGGCCAAGATAATACGTCAGTCCTGCCGGGATGAGAAAGATTGAAAGCAGTTGAAAGAAGTTGGTCAACGGAGTGGGATTCTCATAGGGATGAGCCGCGTTTGCGTTCATAAACCCGCCGCCGTTTGTGCCAAGCATTTTAATTGCGACCTGTGAGGCCATCGGACCTTGCGCAATTATCTGTGTGGGCGAAAGCGTGCTATCTAACGCCGCGTCTTGCATGATGTTGACTATCTCATAGGATTTGAAATTCTGGATCATACCCTGACTGACAAGGAATAGCGCAAATACTAAGCTGATCGGAAGCAATACATATAAGGTGACCCGTGTAAGATCGACCCAAAAGTTACCAATCGTCTTGGCCGATGCGCGTGCGATTCCTCGCACCAGCGCAGCGGCGATCGCGATTCCGACCGCAGCGGAAGTGAAATTATGAAAAGTCAAGCCGACCATTTGCGAGAAATACGACATTGTCCCCTCCCCACCATAACTTTGCCAGTTCGTGTTCGTCGTAAAACTCGCCGCCGTATTAAACGTCAAGTGGCTCGACAATGGTCCAAAGTGTTGTGGATTTAGCGGTAATATATGCTGCATACGGAGAATCGTATATGTGAGCAGCATCCCAAAGAAACTGAACGTCAGAATCGAGAATGTATATGACTTCCAGTCTTGCTCCACCGTCGGATCTACTCGCAGCAACTTGTATGTCAGTCGCTCTATTCCTCCGAACACAGGTTCAATCCCCACGCGTGCTTCAAAGTTAAGCACACGATAGAGATAGACCCCCATCGGCTTAGTTAGCAGCGCTAATATTCCCAGGTATAGGGAAAGTTGAATCCAACCTCCAATGCCCATTGTTGCCTCAGAATTTCTCTGGTCGAATCATTGCGACGAGCAGATAGATCATCAAGCCAATCGCGAGAGCACCAAGTACGATGTCGGCCATGTTTAGAGTCCGTCACAAAGTTGAGTGAGTTTGCCCATTAAGGCAAAGAAGGCCGCGGTACCAATCAAGTAAATGAAATCAACCATCTCTACACTTTATCTTTCCTATTGAACACACTTTTGTAAAGTAATACTGAACACTGACCCTTTGCCAAGTTCGCTCTTAACTCGTATGGATCCGCCGTGAGCTTCCACGATTTCGCGTGCGATAGCCAGTCCAAGTCCAGCGCCGTCAGTGGCTACCTTGGATTTGCCGCGATAGAAGCGATCAAAAATGTGAGGCAGTTCTTCTTTCGGTATGCCCGGCCCTTGATCTGCAATTGATATGTCTATGGTCATTTCATTGCAGATTGCTGAAAGGGTCACCTCACCTCCCGCCTGGCTGAACCTTAAGGCATTCGACAGCAGATTACTGAATACGTGGGAAATACGCGCTTCGTTTGCAAATACTTCAGGCAAATCCTCAGGTACATCAAGCACTAACTTAACCCCCAGATGCTGATATGCGCTTTGCGAAACTGCGACAGCACGGTCGATAAGTTTGTAAGTGGACACCGGCACAAGATCGAGCTGCGTCTTTCCTGCTTTATAGCGGGCAACGTCTAACAATTCATTAACGATGCCAAACAAGCGCTCAGCATCATCACGAGCTGCGGTTAACAATTCAGCTTGTTTGTCATTGAGTTGACCGACTCTTTCGTCGTGCAGCATGTGCAGAGCCATTCGGACTGATGTTAAAGGAGTCTTTAACTCGTGTGAAACAGTCGACACCAGGTCATTTTCCAATTCAGACACGCGGCGCAACCGCGTGACATCGACGTAGACTAGGATAATCCCGACCGGCAGCCCTTCTGAATCTCTTATGGGCAGTACGCGCGGTAGAAAGAACTTTTCCTTTCCTTTGACAAACGCTTGCACGACTCGTTCAGATTCTTTGTCCCCAACGAATTGGCCGGAGGTCTCTACATGCAGAGACTTGTGCCACTCGGGCGATGTGTCGTATATGCTCCCACCTGGCCGGACCCCTACGATTCTACGTGCGGCCGCGTTGGCAAGCTCTACCGTTGCATCCGGAGCCATGACAATAACTGCATCTGGCAAGCTGTCGAGGACCAGTTGCGCGCTTTGCTGACTTCGAGCCAGTTTTGCTTGATCTCCCTGCTTGAGCAACCTGAGTTCTGCGGCCATGTCATTGAACGCTTCCATGAGCTGACCCACTTCATCGCGAATTCTGGGCTGGAGTACAAGGTTTAGATTGCCAGATTGAATTTCCCGTATTGATTGAGTTAGAATTTTCAGGGGTTGAAGAACTGCTCGTCCAGTAACTAAGATCAGGATCAATGCTAATAGAATTCCGGCTATTATCAGGACATAAGTGAATTGCTTTGCTTCTTGCGCACGGCGCTGCGCTTCTCCATCGACGGCAATCATGTTGGACAAGTTCATGTCCGAAATGTTCTGAATGACTAATTGAAGTCGCTCGACAGCAGGCCTAAACAGTCCATGATAACGTGCGAGAGTAGTCGAATCACCAAGTGTACCGCCGGTTAGTTGTAGCGCCTCTGCTTGGACTTTTTGCCAGAACTCAATGACAGCTTTGACTGAATCTCTTTCACCGGATAAAGTGATGTTCCCCTGTTCAAGCTTAAGCATTTGATTAAACTGTTGTGTCGCGGCTTCAATTCTCATGCTGTCAAGGCGCTGGCCGAGTACTGTGACATCCTGCACTTCATCGTGAAAATCGCTGAGAGCCTTCTTCAACCCTTCGCAATAGACAATGCTGTCATAGTTTTCCCGTAGAATTTTGGTCAGAGCATTCCCGTAACTGTTTACAACGCTAGTACCGATTGCGGCTACGAGAACCGCGACGGCAAGAAGTGCCGAAAAACCTACAATGAGTTTTGCTTTAAGGCTGAACATGCTTTCCTTGTATTGCGAACGAGATACCAACTGCTTCGTCAACTCGGCCGCCTTGTAAAAGATGAAGTTAAGAACCAAAAACGCCTCTCCGGTAACGGAAAGGCGTTTCAAGAATCAATGACAAATCGGCAAAGCATTGAAATTTGAAATGCATATCATATGTTGTATTCTTTGCGCCGCCTCCATAAGGTTGCCGAGTCTATCCCCAATATGCGCGCGGCGTCTTCCAACGATTTGGTCTTCGCCAAAACACTTCGAATGTGCGCTTCCTCCACGGCGCTAATTGGAATCATACCCCCAATTTCTGCACCGCGTTTGCTCTCGCGCAGTTTCTCAGGGAGATGTTCGAGTAGGACAGTCGAACCATGGCAGAGAATCACCGCACGTTCAGTGATGTTCCTAAGTTCGCGCACGTTCCCCGTCCAGTCATGATTTTCTAAAGCCAACAATGCATCGTCCGCAAATCCGACGATCTTGCGGTGATTCTGCGCCGAAAAAAAGCTTAAGAAATGCTCGGCCATCTTTACGATATCATCGCGCCGCTCTCGCAACGGCGGAAGTGTGATTTCAAACACATTCATCCTATAATACAGTTCCTGGCGAAAGGTCCCGGCACTCACAGCTTCTTCCAGATCGATGCTCGTCGCCGCAATAATTCGCACATCGGCCTTGCGGGTTTCTGCTTCGCCGATTCGCTCGTATTCATGATCTTGAAGGAAGCGCAGCAATTTCGGCTGCAAAGAGAGCGGAAGGTCGGCAATTTCATCCATAAAGAGAGTGCCACCCTCTGATGCAGCTACACGACCCTGCGCGTCCTTTATCGCTCCTGTAAAAGACCCACGTTTGTGTCCAAAAAGCTCACTTTCCAACAGATGCGTTGGAATTGCCGGGCAAGATATTGTATTAAATGGTTTGTCTGCGCGATCGCTCCACTTTCCAATCATCCTCGCAATCAGGCTCTTACCGGTCCCGCTCTCCCCACGCAATAGCACGGTTATATTGGAACGGGCCGCCTCACGAGCGAGATTCAATGCTTGCTGCATGCCCGCATGAGCCGTTGCGAGTTCTATTTCCGGATGAAGCTGATCTAACGTCGATTGCAGGGCTTCCACCTTCTGTTCAAGGTTTCGCAATTCACGAACTCGATGCAGTATCACCTGAATCTGCGCAGGCGTAAACGGCTTCGGAACATAGTCTGCTGCTCCGCGCTTCATCGCTTCAACGGCCGTCTCAATACTCGCATATGCCGTGATAATCACAATCTTCATCCAAGGTTGTGCGGCCCTCAGCTTGACGATAAGCTCCATCCCCGAATCAACGCCCAGCCGTAAGTCCACAAAAGCAAGATCAAACGACGTGCGCGACGTCTCAGCCAGAGCATCAATAACGTTGCTTACCGCGCTGACGCTATGTTCTTCTGTCTCGAGAAGAATCGTGAGGGTTTTGCGAATATTTTGTTCGTCGTCAACGATGAGAATTTGCATGACTGTTGTCGTAGGGGTTTGTACTCCGGAATATAACGAATTTCTGCGAATACATCCTCGAAGGCTCGATCGAACAACAAAACACCCTTGCTAAGTTCATGCTTAACAAGGGTGTAATAGTGGAGACGGCGGGAATCGAAAGAGCCGTCGCATTTCGAACATGCCTTGTAAGACAACTATAATCAACAAGTAAGCTACCTGCGTGGCTCTTCTCGATTAACTGTTAAGTCTATATTTTAGCATCGAACAGCAACCGAAAACAGGACAAAAACAGGACAGTGAAATTAGGGGTGCATGGGGACAAAGTTACCCGGGGGGTCGCAAGGGCCGTAAGGCATAACCAGGGATATTTGTGCTGTGATTAGATCTCCAAGTTCACTCCTTGAGAGTTGTTGGTGCGCTCGATTTCTCAATCTGCACAGTACAATGCTCGATGCCGAATTGACATCGGAACAAACTTAACGCAGCCTCGAGAATCAAGTGCGGTTCGGTTCCTTCATCGCAAATGAGGTGCACCGTCAACACGGGTTCGCCGCTCGCAATCTGCCAGACATGGAGGTCGTGAAACCCCGTTACATTCGGTAACCGTTCAATTTCGTATCCAATCTCTTGAAGATTCCATGCCACGGGAGTTCCTTCAAGCAGAATATGGATTGACTCCCAAACGAGTTTCCACGTGCTAAACAGAATGAGGATTCCAATAAGGATGGATACAACGGGATCAATCCAATACCCTACACCGGCGAGCACTGCTAACCCGGCAGCGATAACACTAATCGATCCAGCTCCGTCAGCTACTAAGTGCAGAAAGGCCGAGCGGACATTGAGATCGTCATGTCGGTGCTTAGACAACATCCAAGCGCTTCCGAGGTTCGCGAGTAGCCCGAGGACCGCTACGGGTAGCATCACCTTTGCATCCACTGGCTGCGGATTTCCAATTCGTTGAAAAGCTGCATACATGATGAAACCCACAACACCCCAGAGTACAAGGCCGTTCAGCAAACCAGACAGTACTTCTAAGCGGCCCATTCCATAAGTCTTACTCATGGTTGGAGGACGAGCGGAAATGTGTGCAACCCACAAAGCCGCACTCAGCGCGACAACATCCGAAAGCATGTGTCCGGCATCGGCCAGCAACGCCAGCGATCCGCTAATCCAACCTCCAACGAGCTCAATTAGGAGAAAGGTGCCATTGAAGATCAGCGCCCATCGCAGCGCCCGGATCTTGTTGTAGCGATCCGGAGCGCGCGCGTGGAGTTCATTGTGGAGGATACTAACCATGATGCCGGTGCTCCGCTTCGACGACTTCCTCAAGAATGGACTCCTCAGCCTTTCGCTTGGCTCCGAATTTCCAATATAAGGCGGGTAGAACGACCATGTTAAGCGCTGTTGATGTCAGAAGACCGCCCAAAATGACAATTGCCATCGGCGTCTGAATCTCCTTACCTGGTTGCCCGCCACCCAATGCTAATGGAAGCAGTGCTAATCCGGCGCAAAGAGCCGTCATTAGAATGGGGTTCATTCGCTCCATACTGCCACGGATGATCGCGCTACGGGCGGACATCCCCTCCTTGTCAATCAGATCATGGAAATGGGCAATCATCAGAATACCGTTTCTGGCTGCAATTCCGAACAATGTCACAAAGCCAACCAACGCCGCAATGGAGACAATACCGCTGGTGAACTTGATGGCGAACACCCCGCCGATTAGCGCAAGTGGCAGGTTGACCATGACCAGAAATGCATCACGAAACGTTCCGAACTCCATGTAGAGTAGAACGAGAATTGCACCCAACGACAGGAGTGAAAGCAACAGGATGACTCGACTCGCGGCCTCCGCGCTTTCGAACTGTCCGCCGTACGAAATGAAGTATCCGTCGGGCATCTTCACATTTGCCGATACCTTCGTTCTAACCTCTTCGACCACGCTTCCAAGATCGCGTCCTGCGATATTCGACTGCACCACGATCTTTCGACTTACATTTTCTCTGCTGATCGAGTTTGGTCCGCTTGAGCGATACACTGTTGCCATCTCATTCAGCGGCACTTGCGGCCCCGCCGGTGTCGCGAAGAGACTGGTGCGAATCAGTTCGTCATCCTTCCGTGCGTCTTCAGGAAATCTAACAACAAGATCAAAGGGAAGCTGGCCTTCCAATACCTGTCCCACAACCTCGCCGTTGAATGCCGTCTCAATGTTCTCAGCGAGATCGGCGACTTGCACACCATAGACCGCCATCGCATCGCGGTTCATCTCGACGCGAAGTTGGGGCACGTCCACCTGAGGCTCTACGGCCAAGTCCACCAGACCATCGACAGTCTGCATTTGCGCCTTTACTTGTTGGGCAATATTCCGAAGCTCATAGAGGTTGCTTCCGAATATCTTTACGGCCAGCGCGGCCTGCGTTCCGCTCAGCATGTGATCAATCCGGTGCGAAAGCGGCTGACCGATACTGATGATAGCGCCGGGTACGTCGGTAAGCAATTCTCGCAGCTCATGGAAGACTTCTTCCTTGCGGAATCCCTCCGGACTGAGCCGGACCTCCAGTTCAGTTTGATTGCTTCCGAAGGCATGTTCATCCAACTCGCCTCGGCCCGTTCGTCTGGCCACCGACAGCACCGCAGGATGTGTCATTAACTTTTGCTCAACCAATTCTCCAATATCTGTAGATTCCTGCAGCGACGTTCCCGGTGGTGTGATGCAGATCACTGTGGCGGATCCTTCGTTAAACTCAGGCAGGAACGATCGGCCCAACTGAGTGTACACGACAAGAGTTATCGCGATTAAGCCCGCAGAAAACGCGATGACCCAGTTGCCTCGTTTTAGAGCCCATTCCAAAGCTGGCCGGTAGCCCGTCTTAAGTTTACGTACAACCCATGTTTCGTGATGTGCTGACTTCTGCTTCAATGCGGGCAGCAGGTAGAGGCTGAGTGCCGGTACGATAGTTACTGCAACCATGAGTGAAGCGAACACCGCGATCACGAAGGCAAAACCAAGCGGCAACAGCAATCGGCCTTCAATGCCTGACATGAAGAACAGTGGCGCAAATACGGCGATAATAATGAACGTTGCAACAACCATTGGCTGCCGTATTTCGTTGGATGCCGCGAAAATGACTATCAATGATGGCCGCTGCTTTTCCTCCGGTAATGCCTTGTTCTCTCGGAGTCTCCTAAAGACGTTTTCCACGTAGATGATGGCGTCGTCAACCAGCACGCCAACAGCGATAGCCATTCCTCCAAGCGTCATAGTGTTCACGGTCAACCCCAACCAGTACATCGCAAGTATTGCGATAATCAACGACAAAGGAATAGAAACCAGACTGATGAATGTCGTGCGCATGTTTGCTAGGAAGAGGAGCAGGATAATCGTAACCAATATCGCCCCGTCACGCAGTGCTTCAACGACATTATGGATACTCACATCGATGAAGTCCGCTTGCCGGAATACATGATTGTTGAGTTCCACGTCAGCTGGTAGTATCGGTTTCATTTCCTCGATCAATGCGTCGAGTCGCTCTGTGAGTTCCAGCGTGTTGGCATTAGGTTGCTTCTGAATGGACAGGACAACCGCATCGCGGCCGCTGATCGAAGATGTTCCGAGCACGGTTCCAGAACCGACCTTGACATCAGCCACGTTCTCGACAAGTACCGGACTTCCATCCCGAACTGTCACCACAGCTCGCTTTAAGTCTTCAAGCTCTTCAATTCTCCCAAGTCCGCGTATCAGGTATTCGTTTCCACTTGCCACAAAAAAACCACCTGTCGAATTCAAATTTGCCTTGCTCACGGCTTCCTTAAGCTCTTCCAGGCTGATCTGGTAGGCGGCTAATCTCTCCGGGCTTGCAAGGACTTGATACTGCTTCCGTTCACCGCCAATTGCGATGACTTGCGAGACTCCCGATATGGCAAGCAATCGCCTTCTCAAGATATTGTCTGCGAAGGACCGCAATTCCATCGCTGGCAGCGAATCACTCGACACCCCAACGAGCATGATCTCACCCATCAGAGAGGAAACAGGAGCCATCATGGGCGGATCCATTCCCGGTGGCAACAGGCTGAGAACCGATTGCAGTTTCTCCGCCACGATTTGTCTTGCTTGGAACACATCCGTGCCCCATTCGAATTCAATCCAAATAACAGCAAGGCCGGTGGCGAGCGACGAGCGCACGCGGCGAACTCCGGACGCACCATTCATGGCCGTTTCAATTGGGAAGGCAACCAATGTCTCCACTTCTTCAGGCGCCATGCCGTGTGCGTCTGCAAGGATGGTCACGGTTGATGCCGTTAAGTCGGGGAAGACATCAACAGGCAATCTGAAGGTTACAAAATAACCCAAGAACAGAATCAGCACTGAAGCGAGCACAACGATGAAGCGATTCTCGAGCGAGAACCTGATTATCTTTTCAAACATTGATTTGCTCCTTAGTGTCCGTGACCGGCATGACCTGCATCGGCGGCGCTAATCTTCAATGATGCAAGTCGGACCTTGTATGCACCAATGCTCACAACACGCTCGCTTGCATTTAGCCCGCTAATGACTTCGACGTATCCTTCATCCTTTGCGCCAGTCTCCACAACTCGTCGGGCAAACTCCTCTCCTCCGACCTGTACATAGACTACAGATGTACCATCCTCATCGAGAACTGACGATTCGGGAACCGCCAGTGCTTCCCGCGACGATCGGGTCTTTAGATACACCTGCGCATAGCTGCCGGGGCGGAAAAGCGAATTAGAGTTATTGAGTTCGAAAATCACTGGAACGCGTCGCGTCACCGGATCAAGCAAAGTACTCACGGTGACAAGTCTGCCTCCAAGACTGGACACCCGGTAGATCTCGTTGGAACCACTCAAGGAAAATGTGGCATCGTCCACTTGATCCAGTCGGTCGGATTCTGAAACCGGGACTTGTACTTCCAGCCAAATCCGAGATGGATTAATGATGTTGAAGAGATGCTCCCCCATCACAACGTGCTGACCATAACGCAAATGAATGTCCGTGATTACTCCACTGGCCGGAGCACGCAGGTGAAAGTGCTCTCCTTCAGAGAGCATCTCGTCTATGTCTGAGTCCAGTCCGCCAAGCGTGCCTCTTACGCGACTTCGCTTATTCTCCAAGTCCAGTCTGGCTTCTTCCTTGCGTTTAGCCGAAACCGCTCCTTCATCCGCGAGCCGGCTGACTCGCTCGTACTCAGCCTTAGCCAGCCTGTAATCATTCAGCAACTGCGTCCATCCACTTTCCGGGCCGCCTGACGGTGCAACGCGAGCCAGCACTTCGCCTTTGGAAACTTGCTGCCCCGGCCGAACGATTCCGTGTTGAGGATCCGGCACTAAGACTCCGTCAAACGGAGCAAATACTTCCGCTTCACCGACACCTGCCGCCTTGATTTCGCCAAGTGCACGAATATTGTCAGATATGGTTCGACGTTCAACAGGGCGAGATGCAAACTCAACCTGCCATTGCTGCTCTTTTAGAAAATTCACAATCTCTTCGGAAGATCCATTTGCAGAGCCTTCGTGCCCGGATGATTCGGCGTGTGCTTCACCATCGTCGTGGCCATGCTCTTCACCTTCCGCATGAGCTGCATGATCGTGACCGGCGTGAGCTTCACCTTCTGTAGCAAACACGTCAACGTCGTCGAAAACGACACGCTGGATGCGCCCCTCTCGTGTCAGACTAAATACCATCTGATACTCACCTGCGGCGGGAGCTGTTACATCTAAGTCAAATATTCCCGGACGCGCGGGGCCGGCGGCATCCGCTCTTTGCACTTCCCGATCACGTTGCATGAATTGCAAAGTCAGTGAACCGGCTCCGACTGGCTTGTTTGTGGCCAAGTCCGTGACATGCGCCAGCACTTCTGTTTCCTGCCCGCCGAGCATTTTCGTCAACTCGACGAAGACTTCAAGGCTATCTTGCCACACCGTGAAGGACAGCGCCTCGTCGCCGTGAGCATGACCAGCGTGCTCTGCACCGCTCTCTTCGTTGTGGACATTCTGATCGGTGTCTGTCTTGGACTTACAGCCGAAAATTACAAGCGTGGCTACTAATGACGACACCGTGATCAATGAAGGGTATTTTTTCATGGTTAGTTCTCCAGGGGTTCAAGACCAGCCACCCGGCGCATTTCGGCGCGGGCCAGGGCCAGTGAGTTTCTCAATCTTAGAGCTGCATCCTGTGCCTCGATGCCGGTACGCAACGCATCCACCAATTCCAGCGCACTCATCTCGCCCTCCAAGTACAACCGCACTCCACGCTGCATGTTAACGTTGGCGCTGTCTTCCAGCGAGCCATTCAATGAGAAGTTTATCTGCTCGGCAAGCTGAAGTTGTCTGAAAGCTGATCGAACTTGCTGTTCCACAAGTTGTCGCTGACTCCTGTGCTGAATCTCGGCCTGCGCAAGCTCCGATCTTGCGACATTTGTTTCGCTTCTACGTTGGCCCCACAATGGGATTTCCAGCTCGCCTTCCACATAGAGTCCGCCGGGACCGGGATCCATAGTCTTGTCGCCAATTCCAAAACTCATGTCCGGAAATTGACTCCAGCGTGCTTGACTAAGGGCCTTTTGTGCGGCACCGAGTGACTTTTCAGAACGGACGAGTTCTGCTCGATGTTGTAGCGCATAGCTCACCGCTTCGTCTTCAGATTTGAACAAAGTTGACGGCGGTTCAGTAAGCTCTATCGTCTGAAAACTCTCAGGCGAAAGCCCCGTCAAGTGAATCAATTCGGACAGGGCGTTCGCAACCTCTTGCTGGAGCTCCTGTTTGTGATTCTGAAGCTGTATCTTCTCCAACACGAATCTCTGCTCATCGTAAGGGGCGATGTCTCCAAGTTCGCGACGAGCTGCGGTCGCTTTCGACAGATGCTCTGACTGCATCAGCACGCTATCCATTAGTTCGCTTTGACGTTGGAAGCGATCGTATTCATAAGCTTGAGTCAGCACTCGTACAATGAGCTCGCGCTTCGCTTCGACATATTCGGCCTGAGCCGCTTCATAAGCTGACTTGGTCGAACCACGCTTTGATGCCTGTGACCAGAGAAAGCCCAGGCTCTGCCGCACTCCTATGATGCGCTCGGTAGTTCCGGCGTTATCATTCAGGGATTCTTGCGATCCGAACATTGAGGGATTGGGGAAAGCTCTGCTGCCCGTGTATGCTGAACGGGCACGAGATAAATTCGTTTGTGCCTCGGCCAATACGGGTGATGTAGAGTCGAGAGATGCGATTATCTGCTGAAGCGATAGTGCATGGGGTTGTGCAGCGGAAGGTGAGAAAGGGACTGTAACAAAAAACGCTCCAAGCAGGAGCGTCAACCAAGTTAGTTGAGATGGCATTCCTGTACTCCAAGTTCACATGAGTGTTAGCGCACCTTTTGAGGCGCGGAGTCATCCTATGGGTGAATCAGGAGAACAGTCGAGGAGGGCGTTCTATGGCAAGTAGGAAGGTCTCTAAGGTAGGGTTAACGTGGAAGTGCTCAGCCTTTGACACGGGCAAGTGGTGAGCATCATGCGATGTTGTTAAGACGCCAATTACGACAGTGTGGCAAAAGCAGCCGCATTTGCAGTCATCGTGTTCTCCGCCTGCAGTCGATGAGGAGTGCTCATGCCCATCCTCGCAATCATGACCCATCGTCCGAACCAGCGGCGACGCGATGATTAGCAAGCTGAAGACGGTAAGACTGATGATTAGAAGTTGACTTTTCACAATATGGACGGCATGTATACCCTTGAGCATCAAACTGCAATATACGCCTTTTTGTTCCGTGAAACAATAACTGGGCCGGGATAACACCTGACACATAAGCCACGTCTACCTATCGGTCTACCGTCCTCATCTGATAGAGACGGCGGGATGTTTTCTCGCGTTCGCTACAGAAATCACTCGCCATAACTATATATATTACATTGCTATAACTCTTAGCTTCTGTCCGGTCTTTCGATCGATGTACTGTTTTTGTCCTGTAAAATTTGTCACTATTTGCTGCCAGATAACAAAACACCCTTGCTAAGTTCATACTTAACAAGGGTGCAATTGTGGAGACGGCGGGAATCGAATTATTAGTCCACTTCTGGTCGTGTACTCTAACAGAAAAAAGAAACAGCCCCTTACAGGGGATGTCTTCGTCTCAGGATTCTACATAAGTTCAATATTTAGCACGTAACTTCATGCGGATTTAGCACGTTTTTAGCACACCTGAATTGTTCTAAGGAAACCTTCGCTCGCGCGATTCAAAATATGAATTCGATAAGTCGTGTTCAGAGCCAAATCGAGTGTACTATGACTTCCCGTCGCCATCTGCGTCAATACCCCCATGATGTGAACCGCACTTGTGGAATTATCTGATCGACAAGTCAACCTTGTCCCGAACCAATTGATCAAGAGAAAGTGGGTTGACGTTGTTATTATACGAAGTACATCGCAATCACGACAGTTTTGGGACAGATTGGCACCACGTTGCACGCACCCGACACGAATAACTAAGGATTGTTCACCAGCACGATGTAATATTGCTGCGTCGCCGGGCCTGCCAGCACATTCGTGTCCGTGTAAAACGTGTCCGTCACGGTTGCAACGAAGTTGCCGGGACCTGGTACAAAATCAATCGAAGGAGCACGGTGAATCGAATAGCTGCCCGCTCCGGCCCGCGTCTCCCAATAGAGCCGCGCATCCGGTGTCGCTTCTTTGATGACCAGGCGTTGAATCGGCGAGAGCGGTGATACTTGCAACACGGGCGAGAGGAATCCCGCGTACAAGTTGAAATTCGCGCTCGACTGCACGCCAATTGGCGTCGGCTGCCCGAACGCCGACACCAGCCCGAAATTCGTTGTACTCGACGCGCCGCCGCCGGCATCCATCACGCTCTTGGTCAACCTGAAATTCTCGCTCTGCGATTGCGCCCACAACAGGGTAGGGAGGAGGAGAAGAAAAAGTGCCTTCTTCATGGTTCTGTTCCTTACTGCTTATCTGAAGTATTCAAACTGCCAAATTGCAAAATCGCGGCCTCTAGCTGCTTCACACGTTCGTCGAGATTTGCGATTCGCTCGTCCTTCGTCCGGTTGCCCGTAATCAGCTCCGCATTCTGCTTCGCCAACTCCTGCACCGCCGCGAATAACACACCGTCCGCGTCAATCGTCGAGATACCGAGCGAGTCGCTGCCCAGTTGGAACGCATTCCAAAAATCCTGCGCCATCGGACCGATGTGCTCGGTGCCTTCAGCTTCTGACTTGTACTCCCAGTTCTTGATCGGAAGCGCCGCCACTTTGTCCAGAACGGCCTTGGTGTCGGTCAGATGAATGTCGCGCTTCCTTGTGCTATCAGATACGGCAACCCAAGCGTTTGCGCCGGCCGGAAGGATCGCACCGGACGTTTGTCCCGCATTGGAGTACAAACGGAAACCACCTGCCGCACGGGCGTTAAACTGATTGGCTACTGAAGATGACAGTACCGATCCGCTGTTGTCCGCGAAGACAAAACAGCCAGAATTGGCCGCATAAGCTTGCCGCCCCATTGCGACCGAATAGCTCCCCTGCGCCTCATTGCTTCTCCCTCCTGGCACTGATGAATAATCCCCTGAAGCAATGTTCTCGCTGCCGCCACCGATGGTGGAATAGAATCCTGATGCAAAGTTATTGCTGCCAGCACCAATGAAAGCATGCGTGCCTGAACAAGTATTCCCGGCGCCTCCGACGATTGAGGCATATTGATCGGAAACAGAGTTATCCGAGCCGCCTCCGATAAAGCCATATTGAGAAGGCCCTGTAAGGACATTCCGAGCCCCCGCCCCAATAAACGAAAAAGCGGACCTGTTCTCATTCGAGGAGCCTCCGACGGTTGCTGCGTTCAGACCAGAAACCAAATTGTCAGAGCCGCCTCCAAGAAACCCATGTTGAGAAGCGCTTTCAAGGGTGTTTCGAGCGCCCCCTCCTATGACGGAAAAGGCGGAAGTAATATCGTTGCGTTGGCCACCTACAATTGCTGAATAATTGCCCCGAACAGAATTCGAATCAGCTGCACTAAGTCCGCCGCCTCCACCTATGAACGAGTAATTGCCATGTGCTTTGTTTTCGCGGCCGCCAACGACGACCGAAGAAAGACCGTGTGCAACATTGGACACACCGCCGCCAATTATTGAATGTTCCCCGGACGCAACGTTCGCGAAACCCCCACCGACTACCGAAGCAAACTGACCGGATGCGGTGTTACTTTCCCCACCGCCAACAGATGAACCATTGCCGGATGCCAAATTGGACAACCCTCCTCCAACGTATGCGTAATGGTCTGTGGCAACGTTGTACTGCCCGCCCCCAACGGTCGCAAAGTTGCCGAGTGCGGAGTTCCCCAGGCCTCCGCCCGACGTCGAGCCGAGACCTTCGGATTGATTCCCTTGCCCTCCACAGACTGTCGACCACTCTCCCGATGCCGTATCCTGCACTCCTCCACCGACAAAAGAATATACTCCCGATGCGACGTTGTCCCGTCCTCCTGCCACCACCGCAAAGCTGTCCGATGCTGTGTTGTTCTGCCCACCGCCAATACGCGCACTAAAGCCGGTCGCGTCATTCTGCTGGCCACCGCCGATGGACGACAAGTACCCTTGCGTGCGATTGATATAGCCGGATTGTATGCCGGAATAGAACCCGTCCGCATAATTCCCCGCGCCACCACCCACCACGGCGTAATTGCCCCGCGCGCTGTTCGAGTCCAGAGCTGCACTCCCACCGCCACCGCCAACAGTCGCATATATGCCGTTCGCACGGTTAAACCTGCCGCCGCCAATGGCTGTGTTCTGACCGATCGCACGGTTGTCATTGCCGCCCGCGACGACCGAGTTCTGTCCGCTGGCGGTATTATCCGAGCCGCTGAGAACCGCCGCGCGGTTTGCCGTCGCGCTGTTCGTTCCACCGAGCGCAATCGAGTTCGACCCCGAGGCTGTGTTGTTTGACCCTGCCACAAACGAGTTGCTCCCCGAGTTAGTCTGTCCGGGTCCAAATGTCCCCTTGCCCGTGACGGTGAGGTCGTTGAAGACGGTGCCACCCAGCGCACCGTCCACCGTTCCCACGCGATAAGCGTGACCGACCGAGACGACTTGATTTCTCGGACTCATTTCCGTATCTGCACCAATCGTCACGCCCAGCCAACGGTTGACAGCAAACGAGTCCGGCAGCACGGTCACGGAACCTAACAATACGTTGAACAGCCCATCTGTCACCGTTACGGCTGGATGCGACTCTGTCCAAATCGCCGTTCCGCCTCCGGCGGAGCCGTAAAGCCTAAACGTCATCGCCACCGTCGTGTCGAGCGGTGCGCCGCCCAACGAGGTCAATTGTCCCTGATAGTTGACAAGTTGCGGTATCGCAAAGGCGTTCAGGGCCGCGGCCAAAAGGGCTGCAAGTGCGGTTTTCATCGGGATTCTCCGTGATTTCAGTATTCAACAAGGTATTCTACAATTTACCCTTTGATAAGCAGACGTGTCAACAAACTCATATGTGCTCGAGTATTGTGGTTCGATATGCTTCAAGGGTGTTAAAATAATGTAAAATCAAGTTTTAAACACCCGCGATGGGTCATCAAAACAGTGTATACACAAAAACCGAGGCGAAGCACTAATTGTGGCAGTTTATGCAGCTTGTGAACAAAAATCTAATCCGGTCAGGCCCTAAATTGTAGCAATACTGTGTTTACTGACTACCTTGCTTCGGAGCGTGAAAGAAGCCGAGTGACCAAGTTCCTGACTGCTGACTCCAGTTCAGTTCGGTCGAAAAGACTCACAAATTGCACTGCTCGCGAATCATACAAAATATTTGACTAACCATGAAAAGTATTGACATACCAGCGCCACATTGTTAAATTCAGGGAAATCCAATTGATTTGAGAAAGCGGAGGCAAATCGTGCAGAGGTCATTTCTGTGGATTGCATTGATTGTTTCGATAGTTCTCGTCGGCTGTACCAGCGAAAGCGACAACGATGAGTCTAATGGTGCAGCTCGAATTGAAGTAACATACCCTGAATCCGGCGCAATTCTCGATCTCGGACGTGCGCGTACCCTTCGGTGGGAGTGGCGTGATTTTTCCGGCCCGGTGAGAATCAGCTTGACGGACACACCTTCAGGATTCGAGAAGCTGATTGCCGAAAGCGCATCGAACATCGGCACCTATCCAGACTTTGCGCCGGATAGCGTGTGCTTCGGTTGTCGAATCAGAATAGAGAGCGTGGAACAGCCTGAGGTTTATGACGAAAGCGGACAGTTCAGCGTCGTTTATCCGTGGAGTGTTACATATTTGCAAGAAAACGCTTTGTATGGTGTCGATTACGTAGATGATGGCGGTGGAACTGGCGGCCTGTTCGCATGCGGGGGTGACGGTACAATCGTCCATTGGTCGGAGGAATATGGCAGTTACACTACCGTCGTTATCGACTCAGACATCGACCTGTATGCAGTAGATGCTGTCTCCGAGACCAGGGCTTGGGTGGTTGGTCAAGGAGGAGCAATCTATCATGCCGCATCTAATCATTACGACTGGCAGCCACAGAATTCAGGAGTTACTGTTCCATTGCGTTCGGTCTATTTTGCCAATGATGGATTGACAGGCTATGTTGTTGGCGGCGTTCTTGGGGCAGGAGGTGTCCTATTGCGAACCAACGATGGAGGCGAGACGTGGAGTGGCAGCATCCTCTCTCTGAGCGCTGCTGCGCTGTGCGTTCACGGCGACAGCACGGTGGTATGGATAGGGCAGGAGGACGGCGTAATCTGGAAGCTGCAGGATGGAACAGCAACTACCGACACAACTGACCTCGGGGCAATCACGGATGTTGCCGCAGACTGGCAACCAGGATTCTTTGGCCAACTGGTCGCGCCAGCCGTTTACGCGATTTCACAGTCGGGCGCCATTCAGCGTTACATCGACTACAGTGATGGTGGAGTCTGGGAGCCTCTGGCCGAAGGGACATCCGAATCGGCCAATTGGGGCAAACTGTTCGCTAACGAACCATATGACTATTGCTGGGCGGCTGGTCCCGGATCAGTGCTGCGAACCGGCGGGCCGTACTCATCAGGCTGGTACACTTCAATTGTAGATCCTGAGATTGGCGACGCGTGGGTAATGGACATAACCGGTTGGCGGCAATACCGTGATGGCAACTGGTACTTGTGGGCCGTTACGGAGGGAGGCGCGATCTTAACCGCATTCAACGGTGCGCTCGATTATTGAAATCACGCAGCGAGACTGCGCTCCCGATAACCGGCGGTTCTATGGACCATGGCGGTAATGCTTGGAAGACTCTCATGAGTAATCAGCTGTTGCTCGCGGCGCTTGTGCTCGTCACGTCACTAGCCGCCTTTGCGGGACCACGCCCGCCGCTCTCGTTGGACGGGCAGCTGAACCTAAATGGCAGCACAAACGGTTCGTCCACCACTCCGAGTGGCAGCGATCCCAATAGCTATATCGTTACGGGATCCCTCCGGCTTCGTTTGTACGATTGGGAGTTTCCCGTATCTGTCACGTACTCTGACAAAGAAAAGTCGTTTCAGCAGCCGTTCAACCGCTACGGCATGACCGCTCAGCGCAAGGGCATCAAATTGCTCGTCGGTTGGCGATCGCTTGCGCTTTCCAAGTATACGACTGGCAGCAGCACATGGCTTGGTGGCGGATTTGAGTTAAATCCAAAAGGGTTCTGGTTGGCCGGGTACTACGGACGCATGCAGCGTGCCGTTGAGCCGGACAGCACGGACCCTTCTGTCATTGCAGCATTTGAGCGCTGGGGCTGGGGAGGCGGGATCGGTTATCGTGCAGGTAACAGCAAAATTGAAATCACAGCTGCGTCAGCGTGGGACAAAGGCGAAGGAAACCTCGACTCCCTAAACAGGCTTTCGCACCCGCAAAAGAGCACCGCAGCAAGCGTGGCATTACGAA
This sequence comes from uncultured Alphaproteobacteria bacterium, assembly GCA_964587105.1. Classification (GTDB taxonomy): domain Bacteria; phylum Electryoneota; class RPQS01; order RPQS01; family RPQS01; genus JABWCQ01. Next base: position 212,343 of record CAZPKG010000004.1, read on the forward strand.
TACCGATTCTAAAGAGAGTGAAGCTGTCTGCCGAAACCGCGGCCAGTTTACAAACCACAAATCTCAACGGTCTTCCAATTGACGCCACTGATGAAATTCCCTCAGGGTTGATAGGGACGCTCGGACTGAACCAGTCCACCTTTCTGTCGACTGCCAGCGACGCCGGAGTTTCTTATGATGATAGAATTTTCGGTCTCAAGATTGGCTACCTTCGGATCGACCCGGAATACGGGACACTTGGGGCAAGTTACATGCGCGGTGACATCGAGAAGATTCACATCGCGCCGCGATTGCGGCTGCCAGCAGGCAATATCGGGATCAGCGGCTCTATCGGAATTGAGCGCAATAATACCGACAATGCGCGTCGCTTAACGACAAGTCGTCAGGTCGCATCGGCATCGGCGGATTGGGCACCGAGCAAATGGTTTGGTATCTTTGCGACACTCTCCAACAGCAGCCAAGATCAAGAGGCAAACAGGCCTGAAATCGCCGATTCCTTGAGGCGGGGTTACACCGATGTGTCCTGTTCACTTTCGCCGCGGTTTACGATGCGAGAGTCAGCCCGAACTCATACAATTTCGCCAAATCTTGATTATGGGAAGTTCGTCGCCAGCAACGACGACAATGGTGCAATGAACTTTGCGACGCAGACGCTTCGCATCGCTTATCAATTGGGGTGGCGCCGGACTGGGCAGAGCATATCGTTCAGTTATTCGAGAATTCGAGTTCACGATTCTACATCCGATCCTACGAGTTCGACCCTTTCTCTGGCCTGTTCATCACCTCTGCGCACTGACAAGATAATCGGTACATTAAGCGTTTCCCGATCTTCAGCAGAAGCTGCTGCGATTCAAACCGAGAATCATGGTGCTGAGATATCGTTTCAGATTTTGCCAACTCGCGAAGACCGTATTCAATTGGCAGGCGCTTGGCACAGAACAGTGACAGACGGTGTGAACAGCGAGACGATCACCAACTCTCGCCTATCACTAAACTACAACCGACGTTTTCAGTTACTATAGCGATCGGAAGCAGGGCATGAAAAGACTCATTGTTGCAGCACTCGCATTCTTTTTGCAGGCGGTGCCAGAAACAGCTTCGATCCTGCAAGCGCAGGAAATCGTGAACATAAGCGTAAACGTTGTGCCGCCTTTTAGTGCTCGCTTCAGCTATTATCAGGAAGCCAACGTGATTCTCATCACGATGAATTGGACACCGTCGCCAAACAACACCTTGGAAGTCCTGCCAGTCAAGCTTGCGGCACGTGTTGATCAGCTTGATGGTGACATTCAAGTTTGGACGAGTTCGAATCTGCCCATGATAGAATTGCCACGCAACGCCCCATTTATCGTCCGGGCGACCGATGTCAGCCAGATGATAGACGCAAACAATATCAGCACCGAGGGCATTGAATACCAAAGCCTCGTAACCGGCGACAGGCTACCCGAAGGCGACTATCGTTTGTGCGTCTATGCGCTTGACCCCGTGACGGAAGACACAATTTCGTCCGCAGATCGCGTGCGCTGTGCAAACATCCTGATTGAATACTCGACCCCGCCTCAACTTGTTTCGCCGTGTGAGGAGTCCGGAGGCCTTATTGTGTATCACGGGGACGATATTCAGTTTCGTTGGACTCCTGTGTTCGATGGAACATTGGATGTGCTGTATGAACTGATTGTTGAAGACGTCGTTCTCGGAGATACTCGAGAACCAGAAGTGATTTTGCAAGAGTCGCGAGGAAGTTGGAAATTCGACCCGGATCCCGTGACCACCCCCTTCGCGATTATGCCGTATCACGAATATCGCTTTGCCGAGTCCGACCAGTTTGTATGGCAAGTGCGCGCGTATAGGTTGGACGAAACCGTCGCATTTGAAAACGATGGGAGAAGCGAGGTCTGCCAATTTGGATTGAGCACAATAGGGCGGGACGACGAAGGAGTAGATCTTGTTTATCCGAACTGCCTCTTCGCCAGCGACGAAGAACAGTGCATCGCTGATCGTATCCCTCCCTTCGTGATTCGCGTTGATCAGAATAGTCCTCCTCGTGACATTCTATTAACGATTCAGGATCTGGGAGGCGTTGATGGAAGCGGACCGACGCGAGGCAGTCAGTCGTACTATGCATTCGATGCAACTCTCCCCTTGTCTGAAGAAGTGATACTCCTCAATGCGCCTGCTGGCCACGTAATGGACGCGCTGTGCGAAGGCGACAATTACGAGTTTGAGCCGGGACACCGGTATATGTGGCGCGTGGAGCTTGAGCAACCTACTGACGAGCGGGAGGAACCTCGGCGCGACTTACAGGCAGAGGCAACAGTCGTTTGCTTGCCCGAATTAGCGTGCATTTACCCGCCCAATGGTGCCGAAATCGATCGATTCGAGACTCGTAGTGCAGAGTTCGAATTGCGTATTGAACCTCGACCAACATCCGTTACTGGAACAATTCCAACACATCCAGCGGATTGCCAGCTTAGGATCATTCGGATAGACACTCCATCGCCAACAGTAGTCCTGGATCAGCTGGTGGTGGCGGAGTTTCCGGTCGGTGACAATCAGATTTTACTTGATCAAGCGTTCCCCAATCTCGCGCCCGGCAACTACCAGATCGAGGCACGCTGGCTCGCATACCCGGACCTGGCTGCTTCGAGCGAATTCACGATCACCGATGGTGCGGACGAATGCCTAACGGTTGAAGGTGTATTCCCTGTAGACCATGCTTCCGTCCCTGGCTTGGCCGTCGCCGAAGAACCCTCGTTCTCCGTCAGGATCTCACCGAATTTCAACGAGGCATCGTTAGTTTCCGGCGAATTCAAGCTTTGGCATAAGGATCCGGAGGATGAAGATTGGCGAGAGATATACCGCGGCCGGCCCGATGCCACCTATTTCTTTGACAGACTTGAGATTCGTGAAAGAACACCCTCGGGAATACTATATGCAGACTTTGTTCCAAGAACACCGGATGGACGACCGGTTGACTTTCGATTGGGTGACGAATGCGTATGGCAGGTTGAGCTAGTTGTGGATCCCACAAGTGCACGCACGGATGGCGTCATCTGCGAAGAGGATGGATACTCAAGTATCTACTACCACTTCACGGTTGGCGAACGGCCCGGATTGGTTTCAGAAGACTCGCTTGGAGGGAGTGAAGAACGCTCACATGATGGTGACACAGATCGAGATACGGATGAGCGGACGCCCGTTGTAGAGTGCAATCCGCCATCCTCAAATCAAGCACCCATTTCTCGACACGATGCCGTCGCTGACACGCTGCGAATCGGGGGTGCAAGATTGCTATGGAATCGTCCTGAATGCCGCTTCAATGAGCGCCACGAGCTCTCAGGCGTTGGCCACGTTCTATATCGCGGCAAAGGTTATCTTGTCGAATTCGACAATCTCGTCCTCAATTCAGACAATGAAGTGATACGGGGCCAAGCAATCGTCCAATCACTGAGCGTACCGGGCCTTGTTGACAATATTGGGCGTGAGGTCGAACTAAATGCTGAACAGATACGCAGGGTGAAACAGATTTGGCAAGTCGGTGGGAATCTCTATGACACGGCAACGGACAATATCAGGGTTCCATATGGCATCGATTTAGACTTTGGCAATCCGGACAACAGCGAGCCAGGCGGATGGGCATTTAAGGCAACGACCGTTCGACTAGCTTTTGAGCCAAATTTGGTCAAGTACGATGAGGTGATTGCAGTTCGTGTACCCATGACAACCGCAGAGGGTCCGGACTTCAACTGGATCGGAGTTTACGCGCAAAACATCCCAATGTGCGAAACGGAGGATGCTGAATGGCTGGTTGCATACAGGCTTTACGAGGACATTCAGGTAACTTTCCCTGAAGCAGGCAACACAACTTTCAGGATTCGCGGGAGCGCAGCAGAGGATCTTACAAACGACTACGTGCTTGAACCAGGCGACGGCACAGCAATCCTGGCCAGCCATCGCGGTTTCGAGCAGTTCCACATAGAGGGCGAACTTACTTTGCCACGGTCTGTAGTTGTACCGTTAGAGGGCGACAATGCGGAAAGTTGGACGCCGGCAGCATCGGGGCAGGTTACCGTGCGAGGAATGTATGACGTTATGCTAAGTGGCAGAGTTGACGAAAGCGACCCATCTCAGACTCTTGCAGGAGGCATGTACCTCGCATTTGACCTTCCCCCATGCATGATTGCAACTACCTCCGCAAAATTGCAAGCTGAGCGGGCCGTGCTTGATCTGTCGAATTACTGGACACCCGCGTCAACGGGCACATCCGACGTTACATTCGATTTTCTTGGAAGGGTTGTCATTCCGTCGGAACCGCGTCCAGTTGCGGCATACGAACCGGAATGGCGAGGTTTTTATGTGGGGCAAGGTGCCGTCATGGTTCCAGGGGTTGGAGAAATCGCGTTTGGTGTTTCCAACGCCTACTGGGGAAGTCCTGTGAGTATGAGCATTTTCGCTGCGCCGCATTTTGAGACGAAACTCTTTGACACTCTGCACGTTCGATTGGATACCGTGGATTTCGAGATTGATCACGGTAACTTCGAAAGAGCGCGTGTGATGACCAGTCTGTCTTTGCCTGGCACGAACTCTGGGCGTGCGCATCTTGATCTGACGTATCATCAAGTGCCGGATGATTCTGCGTGGGATGGTGGGGCTGCCTTAAGCGCACGTCTGTATGCCAGCCCAGGCACAAAGTTCGGACTTACTGATTACGCCGAATTCACTTTGGCAGACGGTTCCGCAGCGGCCGTAACTGCCGTTGCTCATCCTCCTGCGGGGCAGAGTCCGTATACTGTCCAATTTGACCTCAGTGGTACGTTAGGGCTGGTTAAACGATCGGACGACAACACAGTCTTTAAACTCGCCGGGATAGAATTCGAACACTTCCGTTATGCTTCGGACGGACGTGGTATTGAGGCTCCGCGAATTACGTATCTCGGCCGAAACCTAGAACAAGGCGATGGCGATGAGTCCGAAGATACAGAAGGAGATTCGGATGAAGATCCAGAAGAAGCCCTATCCATGGGAGACAACCAACAAGCAGGTGGTTTTCCGATTGGCTTGGAAGATATCGATTTTGAGTTTCGTAACGGCGGCCGAAGTTTGAGGGTGAGTGCCGCAGTTGACGTGGCTCTCACTGGCAGCGAATCTGGTCCACAGTTTGGCGGGACACTAGGACTTGGGCTGGAAGGTGACTTGAGTGTCACGGACGGCATTCCGCAATGGCAGGCAGACAGGCTCGATATTGATTCACTTCGGATCGCATACGAAAGCGACCCCTTTACGGTTCAAGGAAGTGTTGGATTCGTGGAGGATGATCCTGTTTGGGGAACAGGCTTCTCCGGTCAAGTATCCGCAGAAATCGTCGAGATGTTTACCGGGGAAGCATCAGCTCAATTCGGAAAGCGCGACAACTATCGGTATTGGCGCGTTACCGCTTCGGCAGACTTGAGTGAACCAATACCGGCAGGCCCCCTCGGAGTGTACGGTTTCATGGGTGGTGCCTATTCGCATATGAATGCCGAAACCGAACGAAACGCCGAAGGAATTATTACGGGTATTGAATTCACCCCGACTCCAGACAACGTGTTTGGCGTCACAGCAGGCGTCCACATTGGTGTTTTAGGCAATCCGGAGTCGTTTCATGCAAAGCCCCAACTACGTGCAGAATTTGAAGACGCTGGCGTGAGAGAAATCGTTCTGGACGGAACGGGATGGATGATGTGCGACTTGGAAGATGAATGCAACGGGCCCGACGACAGTAAGGTCTCACTATCGCTTCGCATGGACTTTCTTGAGGACCGCTTCCACGGCATGATTGCTGGTAATGTTAACCTTGAACCATTACTTGTAATCGAAGCTCCACCAGGATCGGTTGACGTTCTCTTTGAGCCCGGTAACTGGCACGTTCATGTCGGGCGAGGACCATTCGGGGCACCACTCGAAAGTCCGCTAACCGCCACCTTCTTGCCCGGAATCCTTGATCTGAACATGTCCTCCTATGTCATGGCAGGCAATCATATGGACATGGTTGTCGGTGGTATCCCTGTTCGAGTCGGGGGATTTGCCGCAGGTGTACGCACGGAATTGGATTTTGATCAGACTTTCCTCATAATCTACGGATCAATTCACAGCGAATTCCAGGCGGAAGCTGCCATCATGAAGACAACGGGTGAAATTCGCGATTGTCTTCGTGGCGCCAATGGATGGTATGCAATGGCAGATTTGCGTGCAGCGCTTGAAGCAGAATTGGGAATCGATGTTGACACATGGTTCTACAGTGGGAGGATCGCTCTGATAGACGCCGCCCTTGCTTTCGACATTAGCATGGGCGGACCAAATCCAACCTATCTTGATGGTGATGGCCGCGGCCGTGCGCGCCTGCTCGGCGGCCTGATTCGCACTTCGTTTCACTATCACTTCCATTTGGGCGACGACTTGCCAGAACACTGCCTTGCTGAGCTTCGGGACGCCTTTCTGATGCCAGCGCCGATAGTAAGCGTATCGCCGACGCCGAACTCATCTGATGTTTCATGCTTCACAACCATCGGTTTAGGTTTTTCGGTGCCAATGGGTGAAGAGATTCTTATTGATCGAGGGACGGGCGAAGAGCCACTTATTGCCCGCGTCCGGCTGCAAGAACCACTTGATGTCAGCGCCTCGAACGGCGCATCTGTGCCAGGACAAATCAGATTTTATGACGGCGACTACCGTGCAGAGTGGGAATCAGACGGAACGGTGCTAGAGTCGCGAGAGCGCTACACAGTTCGCGCGGTTGCAATTGGTGAGAAGTTTGAAGATGGAGAGTGGAGGGAGATTCGGCGGCAAGACACCTCATGGAGCTTCACGACCGGCGAAAGACCGAGGTTTATTGACAGCCCACAAATGGTCTATGCACGATATCCTGAAGACCGCCAATACTACAGCTACACAGAAGGACATGAAGGCCGTCACTATGTGTTTTCTCATTGGAATCTTGACTACTTGCTGCGGGATTTGTCGGCAGGGCAGAGCTTAATAGCCCAGTACGTGGACGACACCCGGCAAGTAACTGAATATGATTTGAATTACGAGCAGTTTCAAGGAGCCTGTGGTTCGCAACTTCTTGTGAACGACATTTCACTTTCGCCCAATCGCCGTCATCATTTGCGGATGATAAAACGAACAGATCTACGTGAACGCGGCCTTGCCGGAGTTCCAGTAGAGGACCTGGCCGAACAAGTCGGTGGCCGACTTGGACAACCTCGGGTCCAGCCGCGATTAAGTGGGGTAAGAAATGTAACCAACACAGTCGGAGAAACTGTGTTTCAGAGGCGAGAAGGCAATGCCTTGTCACGCGTTGTACGCAATGCAGGAGTGGTGGATACCGTGCTTTTTGAATGGTATTTCCGTACAGGGCAATTCGCTGACTTTGAAGAGAAGGCCAGATCAGCTTCCTTGCGCCATTCTCGCAGACTGTGGGATTTCGTAGTGAGCGACCTAATCATGCCGGAACCGATTGATGACCACATAACATCACTCGTATTTCGAAGACAGCCCGGGTCAAGCGTAGGACAAGGCAGGGACTGGTTGTCAGGAATTGACCGTCAATATCGCTGGCCGCGACAATTTGAGACGCTGCAATCTGCATTAGGACCATCTGATTCCCGGTTAATCTGGCCGCTCGTTACAACAAATCGTGATCCGCTAGCGAGTTTTCCGAACATGACCTATGCGGACATAACCACTCCATTTGAGTTTGAAGGATCTGGCTATTCACCACGGAGGCTTCAACCACACGAATTGCAGTTTGAAACTATTACCGCACCACAATGGCGGCCTGCCGGCTCACCTCCATGGGGCCAGCCACGCACGCCAATAGGAGGAGTATTGCCTGCGTCTTCGCCAAGTGAGACAGCAACGCATTCAATCCTTAACGCGAACAGCGATTTTGTCCAGACCCGCTGGCGGTTTCAGCAAGCGTTGTTGACTGTTGGATGGCAACTTTCACCTGAGTCTCGTGCCAAGATCGAGGAGTTTGTTAGTCCAGCCGAGTCGCCAATTCCAGCAGGGCTTTATTCTGCATTTTTTGTACAAAAATCAGTCAACTGGAGAAGCCAGGACATTGCAATGAGACCAATGGCAAACAACTTGCGCCAAACTTCGATAATGCGTAATCTCGAAGGTGTGTCTGATTCGGGCATCTCCTCGGCTGATTTCGGCGAGTTCACCTGCCGTTCCCCAATCGGTATCAGATCTATCGTGTTGCCACTGGAGGTTCGTGAATGATCCGAATCGCAATTCTTGCACTTCTGTTGTGTGCGCCTCTCTGCCACACAGCGGGAAAAGACTCGTTCGATTCAACATTTGCGGTTACCGCCATATATGACGGAAACGTGGTTCATCTCCGCTGGGCGCCCGGTTCGTTGCCTAGCTGGTCAACGTTGATGAGGCACGGCGCACTCGTCTTCAGGCACGATGCTCGCCATCCGAACCAAGTTGCATTGAACGATGGGCATCCGGTACTGCGCTGGGACAGCGTGGCCTGGCATGCCGCTTCGGAAAACGATTCGGCAATGGCACAGGCGTGGGCAATAATACAAGATAGTCGGCAACAGAGTCCAGCAAAGAGTGATTACTCTGTTGCAGATTTTGAAATGAACAGGATGACATTGTTGCTACTGTTCGCCGAGTTCAATCCCAGTGTTGCGCGGGCATTAGGACTTGCATTCGTCGACTCAACAATTTCCAAGAACACCTCATATCGATATTCAATCGCGGTTCCGTTCTCGGCAACTGGTGACACACTCGTGTGCGAAACTTTTGTTGAAACGAATGTACCGCAAGTTGTGCCGCCTGTCATTGGGCTAAGAGCCAAGGGAGTCGATGAAATAGTCCAGTTGAGCTGGTCGCTAATGCCAAGTCAATCAGCATATCACATCGAGCGAAGTGAGGATGGTGAGTCATGGAATCGGATAACCTTGAGACCTTTTGTCAGCATGATAGACGGTGAATCGACGATTAGTTATTCGGACTCGGTCGAGAATTTCAAGCTGTATTACTATCGCGTGATAGCGATAGACGCTTTCGGGCGCGAGTCACGCGATGCCGTGACCGTCAGCGCTATCGCAGTGGATCGGAGACCGCCACAACCTCCATTGTTTGAGGTTTGCGAGCGTACCGCACGAGGTGCCCGGCTAGAATGGCTGAACCCGAGTCCTGAACTTGACTTAGCCGGGTACGGAATTCTCCGAAGCGAGAGCCCGGAAGATGGATTTGTACCGGTAAACCGCGAGCCATTGTCTCGATTCTTGACGACTTTTGAAGATAGTCTATCAATGCCCGGCACCTATTTCTATTCAGTTGTCGCGATAGACACTTCAGGTAACATCAGCCCCATGTCAGCGCGGCAGATGATAGTGGTTCAGGATACGGTTGCGCCGCGTGCGCCATTGACTCTTGAGGCTATGGCGGACTCAAATGGCGTCGTTAAGCTAAAATGGTCAAAGTCACCTGAACAAGACATAGCAGGCTATCGGGCATACAGGAAGTTGAGTGACGCGTCAGCAAATGAGTGGCTTCCAATTTTTTCAGGTGCGATAAAAGACACTTTCGCGTTCGAAACGTTGAAACAAGGGGTTCAGGACGAGTTTGAATATTCGATTCGCTCGCAAGACGCACAAGGTAACTTAAGTCAAATGAGCAAGCCCATTCGAGTGAGGCAACCGGACCTTCTGCCGCCAAGCGCCCCAGTTCTTCGAAACATATCGGTCAGCAGTCACATGGTCACCTTCGACATGGTATCCGCGAGTCGAGATGTAAGTGCCTATAAGATCACCCGCGTCTTGCGACGAGATAAGCGAAGTGCTCCGACAGAATTTGAGACAGATGCGAATGTGTGGTCAGATTCGACTTTGGAGCAGGGAGAATGGTACGGCTACTCGTTTGCTGCAATTGACCATGCCGGTAATCAGTCACCAGTTACGGGACCCATCCCTGTCCGCGTCACACGAGCAATTGAAAGGCTAGTTCCCGATGCACCAGTGGTACGGATTGTTGACGCCGCGGCAAGGAATGTGCAGATAAGCTGGCGACTTCCAGGTCCGCAATGGAATGCGATAGTCTACCGCAGGGTAGGAGCGAGTGAATTGAGCCAGCTATCCCCCTTGCTGACGGAAGCAAGTCTTGATGATCACGTACGCTTTGCAGGTGACTGTGAATACCGAGTAAGACTCGTTAGCCCCGATGGAGTCACCAGCGAATTCAGTCCATCGACCGTAATCCGCATAGAATAGTGATTCGCTGCCACGGGCAAGCAGTTACCGTCAAGAGGATGAGAAACTGATCAGGAGGCGCGCAAGCCTCCTGTTTCTTATAGGTATGCCATCAGGCATTTGGGCACAATAGGCGCCATTGAATTGAGGTGTAGTGTTAGTTCGTAAGCTGCGTTGCTTTAGTTGTCTTGGCAATTGGTCTGGCTCGACCTAAGCATGAGGTTTTCGCGGAAGCCAGCCGCGAGCCAATTGAATTGCAATCAGAGGTGGAAATGAACTAGAAGGTGACTTACGAAGCGCCTGAGACAGAATCAAGACAGACGCTTCATCCTGTACCAAAACACTTTTGGAATGGCATGGCAGCATCAGACCTCCTTCATGCTTAGATTGCAAGAGCACAAAAGCCGGTGAATGTCCACCTGCTTTTGCTTTGATCAGTCGCGGCCCAAATCGTCAGAACGGACGCTGGTCAGGGCCAAGTAGTCAGGGCGCGAATTCGCGATCTTAAAACTATTGTGTACAATATCTTAAAAGAAGCGGTCAGCGAAAATACCCGTGGGTGTCCCGAATTTGTGCTACTCTGCGATAGCACAAAATACACTCAAACAACAAAACATCCTTGCTAAGTCTATACTTAACAAGGGCGAAGTGGTGGAGACGGCGGGAATCGAATAATCAGTATGTTTTCGAACTTGCAATCTAAAAGAATAAGAAACAGCCCTTTGACAGGGGCTGTTAAGCATTAGGAATTCTACCTAAGTTCAATATTTAGTATCTGGCTTAACCCAGTCTTAGCACGTTTTTAGCACACCGTTTAGCCAGCTCTGCTGGCCGTAAACAGCCATCAGTTCAAACTAGGTATTGCGAAGATAGCAGGGGCATCGTATCTGCCTGCTGTGCAGCGTTAGTTTACACGCTTCGCGCGGAAACAAAGCCTGTCCCTGCTGCCAACCTTGTTGACATCCCACGCAACATCCTACCCAACATCCTCACTCCCCAAAACCGTCTCAACACCCACTGTTTTTGCTCGGCTTAACACACTATCAGGATCAGTCTCTTGATCCGACTTCCAACGGCCTCAAAACTCCTAATTTACAAGAGCATCAAGACGTTGACGAGACGATTTCAAGCGATTTGTCGGAGCGAGAGCGTGCGGAAGTAGGTTAGAATTCGAGTTGATTCCGGCGAATTGAATCAGAAATTCAAGTTTGGGCGGAACGACACAGCACATCTATCGCAACACAGTCGTCACAACCAGATCGCCCAATCGGTGCAGATTCCAAATCGTAGATCTTCTTTGCCCGTTCAAGTAATGGAGGAATCAGTGTGTCAGGCTTCAAGTCTATCTCGTGAATCCCAGCAACGAATTCCATGCTGAATCGATCACCTTTAACAAGCTCGTCAACCCTTGCCGAGGGGATCTCATTCGCTGGCTCGAAATACACCAATGCAAGCTTACCAATCGGACTTAATCCAATTGATTCGGCAATGAAGGCATATGCATTTAGTTGTACTTCGTAAGTCGGCATCAGGCTGTCCTGATTTCCCGTGTATCGAGCTGTTTTGTAGTCAAGAATGCAATAACCCCCATCTTTGGCTATCAGTATCTCGTCCGACACGCCAGTTAACTTGACATCGTTCTCTTTATCATAGTAGAAAAATGTCGCGCGTCCTGGTACGCTGGCTACAGAACTAAATTCACCAATGCAATCCAGCCAAGTGGGTGCACATCCATGCTTCTTGAACCACTCGGCTGTGACTTTCTTGCTATAGCTGTCAATTGTGCTAAAGATCCCGGGAAAGATCTGGAACGGAAGTTTCTTGACATGCCGCTGAATCCAGAAACACCTGGGGCAGAATTCCGGTTGGGCAAGCCTGCCGAGGTCTTTAGCGGAGATTTGGAGAGTCATCGTTGTTCATTTGAGTGACCAAAGCCCAAACATCATTGTGAACGATCATTCCGAATTTTTGGCTGCGACGTGATACGTGATCGGCTCTTGCTCTTTGACTACAACATTGTATCTCACTTGTTTTCTGTTCGCTTCTGGTGTCTTGAAAACCACTTTGACAGGCCCCGACGCCGACTCAGGCTGCTGCGCATGAACTACTTTGAATCTCTTGCCCCCAGTTATTGTCTCGTTGCTTGGCCTTATTCCTACGTACTTACGGGACTTTGGACGAATTACACCCTTGACCCTTGCTGCTTCAAACGACACCACTGGCTTTTTACTGATCCAAGTTGATCGAACAACAATTTCGATTGGAGCATATAGTTCCGTTGAAGGATACTTAAACAGAATTCCAATCGTCTGAGGTTCGCCTCTTTGACCACTTGAGTCACCTTTCTCGTTTCTTCCAATGGTGCTTTTGGGCTTGCCGTTTGACAAGCCGGGCAGTCGAAGATCATCCGTGTTAGTATATACAAGTTTAGCCCTAGCAATTTCGACCAAATTGAATTTCCGTTTGGGGCTACCTACAATGACAGTTGCCTTGGGTAATCGGGCTCTTGCACTCTCGCACATGACCACTTCAGTCACTCTGAGATGTCTACCTCGCGGAATGTCGAGGAATATTCTAACCGGAATAACTCTCTTATGTATTGCTTTCATACTGAACATGTCCTCGATCTGTCAGTTCTCTTCCTATGATTGGCGTTGGTGTTAGCTTTCCTGCCATCCATCATGCGGCCTGATAGACCACTATAGTCGAATGACCGTTGGTACACAATCATAACCTCGGCAATAATATCCGATCCTCTTGTGCCAAATGCGCTGACGAAAACAACAACGAGGCGATTCGTATCCATTGTCGGAGCGAGAGCGTTCAATTGGCAATACAGCCTAAGCCTTGAATCACGCTAAATTCCTTGTACTCTTACACTGGCTTATTGACCTTGCCTTGCAAAGCGGCACTTTTCTTCAAAATCAAAGTCCTTTTGAATTCCACGTGATATGTTGCACAACCTGTGCGCCAAGCGCGCATTCTCAAGTGAAGTCGCTCCGCCTTGACTATGCGGAACAACGTGGTCTACCGCTGATTCGTCAAAAGGGATATCGCGACCACAAGTTTGTCCTTGATTTGAAAGTGAACAACGCCCAGCGCACCGTCCATATACTATTAGCTTCTCCTCCTGAGTAAAAGTTCTTCTTGGATCGAGGCTTGGGCGAGGGATAAGGACGACAGTGTCAAAAAGGAATTGCATTAAAATCTCGTGCCGAGAGTCAATCCCATCAATGCCGTCTGTTCCACGTGACATTGAATCGCTAAGGTCTTCGAGAATTTGGTCACTCACGCCCGTGTAGTCCCGTTGCATGGCCTCCAGCCTACGAATATCTAGTGCAATGAAGTTGTTTCGTACAGCATCAAACTGCAAATGCTCCAAGTAATAGGTATCTGATAGACGAGAGATAATCCAATACATTGTCAAAGCGTATGACCTATTTAAGTGAACGCATTTTTCTGGAAACAACAGACCTAGCAATCGCACAGTTCTTCGCGCTTTTTGGCACACTTCTGAGTCAACTTGTGTAGCCATGTATTGCATATAGACTTTGTCTAACTGTCGTGACGTACAACTAACAAGCTTTCCCTTGACTTCCAATAGTAACATTTGTGATGCTACCCTAATGTGATCCGAGGATGAGTTTTCAAATGCAACTGAAGTAGCGAAAAATGGAAGCTCAGAGATGGTTCTTGCTTCACGTCCAAATCGTGACCCTAGTGCATTTCGTTTCTGCTGAGCATTGAGTGGCGTCCCGTTCTGCAGTCTCAGAAACATATCCCTAATCTCGTCGATGCTCGCGTTTTCAAGCACCATAATAGTAAGCGAATATTCACGGAATCTGATTTGCTGTTCGGGATTTAGTTGACCGAACAATCGTTCTGAAGCAAGGGGGGTATCTGAAAGGGCGCCGAATTGGGATTGTAATCTGCCACGTAAACTCATAGCATGACCCGGTGATGCACCCATGTATTCCAGGAATGCTCTTATTCGCTGCTGGCCGTCGACAACTTCAAACACATACGGATTCGGGTCATTGTTCTCGCGTCTTTTTCTTTCGAGTATCTTCAAATACTCATTTCTTGTTTCACCACTGGGGTACCCGTTTCTTACAGTCGCCTCATCGATTTTCCACAGATAGAGCTTTGGAACGTCGTAGCCTCGAAAGACTGTGTCAATCAGAAGTTGCTTCTGACGCAAGTCCCACACTCCTTCGCGCTGATACTCTTCTGGTGAAAGGAAGAGACTTCCCATTTCAAAGTATGTTTTAACTTGATCAATACTTCTGGGGCCGTTTTGTGTAACTGTCAAAGCCACAAACTCACCTCGCCATTGTTGAATCAACTGCTAAATAGATCTAGCGCTTTCAATTTTTCCTTGTACTGGCACAAGAAGTCCTCAACTTGCCTTGGCTCAAGTCTTCTAAGTTCATTCGGCAGGCCGGACATGTTTAGGTAGGGCTTCCTGTGGTCAAGGCCGAGGGCTTTTGCACTGTCGCGGGTGCCGCGATGCAGATAAACTCTTGCTGGGTAAAGGCCCAGGAAAGCGCCTATTCGCCTGGCAGTGTCATAGTAGTACAGTTCGCCGAGACCAGGAACACCTACTAGAAGCTTCTGAATTAGAATTATAAGCGAATCAAAGCTTTTGCAGGAAGCAATTTGCGACTTTTCGGTCATTAGAATGTCGCCTGACTGAGCCATTCTTCCCCGGTCAATCCACTGACGTTGGTGATTGCTAATTGCACCAGTTGTCGTCCTTGCAAGCGCTGCAAATTCGATTGCGGTTTCAAGCGAATCTAATCCTGCGTAGAACACGTCGTCGTCTGCACAGCAACTATTTTGATCGTTAAGAAACTCATCCACAAGGTCAGATAGTAAGACTTTCTTTTCCATTAGCTACCTATTTGTGGCTTGGTCTGGGTCGGTTCTCTGTACCAGTTGTAGAATCACGCTCACTTCCATCGCAGGCGGCTTGTAGCCCAGCGACATGTGCGGCCGGACGAGTTGTAAATGCACGCGCAGCATTTCAAATGCTTGGAAGCGCCACACATCGGGGTCAAGTGGCTGCCAATGATGTGACCTAGATCATGAAGTTTGGGTTGGGGAGAGGCTGCTTCTTACAGGACTTGCCCAAAGTTTTTAATGACCACGGCCCATCGATAAGGCGTGGTCTTTGGTTAACAAGATTCGCCCGATAGCTGTGTCCAAATTCTTTTGTAGTCGGCCCCAGACATGGACGCGTTTTCCGGTCGCGCCTCGTGCCATTCGGTTTCCGAAAGTGATCGCAAGAAACTCCTCGCTGCGCCTATCGATGGAAGTTCGTTAGCGTTCGTATTCTGCGCCGCAAGATTTGCACCGAGAGTTTCCGAGATAGAGCGCGGCACACTATTCATTCTCATTAAGACAGCCTCTTCTGTCTTAACGCCGTGATAGATCATAGCGGGCAAGCTATTAATACGCCTTTTATCAACCTCAGTCATGCCGTCAAAATCTAGCCCCGATGTTGGAACTTTCGTTAGTGCGGATAATCCCCAGGGACCGAGATTTGTGAGAGTGCGATAAATCACCTTACAAGTTTCGGTAATTCGATTCGTCAAAGGTGCATCGTCGTCATCAGTGAAAAAAGTTTCCGTAATATCAAGAATCGATTTACCATTTACCCAAGCTATCATTAGGTCAGCAATGTACTCGTGCCTGAGTCCCGAACGACCGATTTCATTTAATTGTTGTGATATCTCCGGAATTCGCATCATCGCACCGACCAAAAGGCTTAGTCGTGATGAGCCGGAATCTCCAAAAATGCTGGTGGGCTGCCAATCAATAAGAGCAAGTCGATCTGGAAGTTGACCCATTTCCGAAATCGCAGAACGCACTCCTTCGGGAGTAAAGCCGGTAGCATCGGCCAGTGTCGCATACTCAGGATGTTCAGAAAGTTTACGAACATAGTTTTGTGTAGCCAGCAAGAGCGCCTGAGCCCGTGCAGCTGATGTAGGATCACCCCTGCCTCTAAGCACCTCATAGCCAAAGGTGCTACGAAGCAAAGACTCTGTCTCCAACAAAACTGTTTCTAAATTCTGACTCTCGCTCCAAAGATGAGCAACATAAGCTCTAAAGTCTGCCCACTGAGGTTGGTCTATATGCAGTTGAAGTGCTTGTCCTTCCCCGAGAACTTCAATTTGATCGAGCAGATTTATAAGCTGTGAAACAAGCTCACCAGATGCCCGTCTCAAAAAATCCTCTATTTCTGCACGCTTAGTTCCTTCCGCAAGACCAACTACACCTATACTCTTTTGTTTGATGCGCCCCGCACGTCCGGCAAGATTCCAAAAATCACGAGCGCTAATTTCACGTTGATAAGGCGGCCCGCTAAGTGGATGGGTTCGAGCTGCAAGAAAAACAGAAGCAACCGGAAAATTGATGCCCTGCGCAATTGTAGTTGTTGCGCAGAGGACACGTATGCAATCCTCCCTTGCCAACCATTCAATGAGCGAACGTGCTTCGTCAGACAATCCGGCATGATGTACAGCAATGCCATGGTTAAGCATCTCGATTAGTTCAAATTGGGGGCATATTTCATCATGAAGAAAACGTTGAACTAGTTGGACAGGTTCGGGAACATCAGGTAGCAATTCTGGCGTGTTTTCACGTAATGTACGAGCCATCGACCACGCATTATTTATCGTATTAGCGACTGCAATGCTCGTTCCTCTATTTGAAAACACCTTTGCAATTGCTGCAGTCTGCTTATGATTTGTGTCAGCTTGGCTGAAAGGTAATGACAATGGTCGAGTGCTGCCAGCCTTATGAACCCCGCGTAGGTGTATGGTCTTAGGAGTGGTTTGCAGCGTTTCGAAATGAAGTGCCCAGTCGCCTCGTGCGCCATCTTCTATTTTCGCAGCTTTATAAACTCCAATTATTCGTTCGTTTGGTTGCCAGGCCGTCGTTCCTATACTAATAGTCCTTCCCGCGTCCGCCCCAAGCCATCTCGCGACTTGCTCTTTGTTCGGTGCATCTGGCATCAACAAGAGAAAATGCGCTCCCGCATGTTCTCTTTTAATTGTGGCCAAAAGTAATTCTACGCGCAGGCCGCGTTCTTGATCTTCTATGTTGTGCGCCTCGTCGCAAACTACAAGAATTAAGGGTCTATCAATTTTGTGATTACGTATTACTAACTGAAGCTTTTCCGGCGTGCACACCAAGACATCAAATTCGTCGATCTCGCTGGTATCACCCAGTAACGTATCTTCAAATGCGTCTATTTCAATAGCGCCGCTTAACTGCTCGACGCGAATATCAATTGGGCCCAAGTCTTCACGTAGTTGACGCGTAATTTGGGAAACCAAAGCACGTGTCGGTGCAATATACGCTACCCACCCTTTTTGGTCAGAGAACTGACCAAGGGCCTGTATGATTCGAAACTCAGCCAACGTTGTTTTGCCCCCGGATGTAGGAAGCTCAATTACGATAGCTCGGCTGGCGGGGTCCAATAACCCCTGCTCGTAAAGCGCCATTCTCTGGGGTGGCAACAACTCAAACAAAGAGCGATTATGTGAAACGTGCTCGACAAATCGTCCCATACGGGAGTTGATAGTGCGCGCCACTTTCCAAAGAGATCCCGCAATCATTTTGTGCGATGTTGCATGAAGCCAATTAAGCAAAACAACCAATGAATAGTCATGGCACGAAGTTGCTGCTGATATCGCTGATTCAAAATGTTTCGATATTTCTGCTTCTACACCGGAAGGTTCTCCTTGAGTGACATATCGCGACAACAATTCACTTGCTTTAGCCCAGTGGTACAACGCGATTAAACGCCAAGCAACTGATCGGGTTTTGTCCGGATTGTCTGAGTTTAATACTAGTGACTCGAACTCTATTTGTTGTTCGCGTAACTGCGCAACGATTTCGAGAACGCCATGTAGATCATTCCACCCATCTTTTCGAAATAGGCGCAACCAAGCGTCGTATATCCTGAATAGCAACTTAATATCCCATCCCTGACCTTCTCCAGAGGGTGGAATTATGCTGGCTTGATTATCGCCAATCCATCTACGGAAATCTGTCCATTGATCACAACAGTATGAAAGTCCCCCTAAATGCAAAACATGAAAAATGCGCATTTGCACTTCTCGGGGAATTCCCATGGACCTGCGCAGCTTGTAAGTTAACAACGCCGCAGCTTCTGCGAGCATTCCTGCATTTTCACTGGAGGGACTGACGATAGGGTGAATTATTGCATTGAGACCTTCGATGGCAACTGTTTCATATGCCAAAGCAACTCGGTCTATTAATTCTTGTTCGTCAGTAGATTCGTCATGACTAATATTTAGTTGTTCTCCAAGTGCCATTTTGACCCACCGCTCCGTGGACAGATCAACGGCCCGCTTCCGGTCCTCTGGATTTATAGCTTGTACGGCCCAGTGCAGTTCGAGGCGGTCAAAAAGATTACTGTTCGGTGGCACTCGGTGCCTCCCCTGTAGTAAATTCGTAATGCGGTAGTATCGCAATACACATTTCCGGCAAATACATTGCACGCAGTTCTATTGACGTGTGAGTTGGGCAACCCGCAGCAAGTGCACTTGCGCGACTGGCAAGGTCATTATCATTAGGGGATGTGTCACGAACGATCACTCCAAAGAGAGCCACATCTGTTGAATCGACAAGATAGTGGCCTGCAGCCGATTTGAAACAATTGGCCCAAGTGGAATTGTGCGAATGAAGTGCTAAATATCTGAACAGTGAAATTGTCGTATTAACATCGTCACGCAGCGTTTCAATTTGATTTGATAAGCCGTGTCGTCCTGTGACGACAGATGGTGGAGACGCCGCGTGAGAAGATGTTTTTACCTCAGCAAAGGCGAACCGATAATCATCCGTATTAGCTGTATTATACTGAAAACCAACTAAGTCTGTACCTGCTGGGCTTGCTGATGGATTCTTCAAGTCGCGGGACCCTGGCCATGGGAAAAAACATTGTCTATGATCAACAAGGAATGACTCCGCCAACGCTTCACCTATTCTCCATCCTTCAAATTCCGTCGGTGTATTGAGTATCTGGGAAATCATTGCAGTCGAAAAACCCGTGTCAGTTATACCAGCTATGATAGTCGAAAGCACCTGAGTACCACCTACATCCTGCAGTATTGCCGCAACGGGGCCGTCGAGTGCGGCAGCAAACTCCGCCTCGCTATACTGAGCACCGCGAGCAACGATTGGTGCGTGATCTACATTGTAAACTTCAATGCCAGTCGATATCGCCATTTACGACCTTTCCTACAAATAATTCTGAAGATGCGGCCCGCGTACCCATCTCTTCGTTTGGCTCGCATGGGTATGATACGAAGATGTGTAATGAGGCCGCTACCAGCTTCTTGCTACATTTCTGGCCAGTAGTTTGCTCTATCCGCCCAAAGAACATCCCTCGCGGAATGACTTTTGGCTGACAAGTTCGACGAATTGTAATCTGTCTTAGACAACCGCCGAATTGGAGATGTTCTTCTTGCAGGCGTCCGCCA
Source organism: uncultured Alphaproteobacteria bacterium (assembly GCA_964587105.1). Lineage (GTDB taxonomy): Bacteria > Electryoneota > RPQS01 > RPQS01 > RPQS01 > JABWCQ01. Next base: position 232,108 of record CAZPKG010000004.1, read on the forward strand.
GTCCAATAGTAATTACGTGATGTGTGCAAATCTGAATCCCCATAACTGGAACGAACACTTCACAACATGTAACCGTTCTCGTTCCTACGTAGATGGAGCTTGTTGTACTAGCTCTAGTATCTAACTATGTAAATAATCTCAGCAAAGTGATTGTGTTTCAGACTTCGTAATGCACATCGCGAAGTTTTCGATAGGACTCCTAATATCGATGCCGAATTACAAATATCACACGGACTCATTTACCTAGACTCTCGTGGTTTGTACAGTTCGTCGTCTGGATACGGAAGACGGTTATTTATGTCATGAACAAACCTGAGATGGGTCGGCAGTAGCGATTTCCACTCGTCAAATGTACCAATCTCTCGGCTTCGAAACGCGTGAATCGCATTCCTGCGTTGTTGGACCAAATGGACATAGTCGTTGAAGTTTCCGCGCCTTGTCCAGATGCGATTTATAAAGAACTGTCTCAGATCCTCTAATCGACACTCATCTGGGTCCAAAATCTCCCCGCGGCGTCTAATAACTGCGATATCGTCAACATATGTTCTGTAGTAGGCGGACAAAAAGAGGCGCATTTGACCTTCAACAAGTGCTCCCAGGTTTGTCCATGCTAAAATCAAGTCGCCCTCAGATTCTGCGTCAGACCACCGACGAATTGAATGCACCAATGATATTTGCCAATTGAGCATGGACCTGTTAAGAAGTTCTGCAGCTTCGGGTGGTGCCCAACCATCGACATCGCTCCAAAACGTCATCATTCCAGTTGTTAATGTCTCTATTCGAGTAAATGTCGCGTTCAATTCAGGGTCCAATCGTCATCCTCCATATCAAATCTTGACTCTTACACAGTACCTTAGTATTCCCAATTCTCTTGCGTTAAGGGTGCCTCGTTCAACATCTTTTTTCTGGTGCGCCAGCTGGGGAGCATTTTGTCCATTAGGGCGTTGAACTTTGCGCCATGGTTCCGCTCTCGCAAATGAACAAGCTCATGAACGACAATGTACTCGATGCATTGTTCCGGCTTCTTCGCAAGCTCCAAATTGATCCAGATTCGAGCCGAATCAGTATTGCAGCTTCCCCACTTAGTTTTCATCTTCTTTATTCCCCAAGCCGAAACCTCAACACCGAGTATTGGCTGCCACTTGGCAAGCATAGGAGGTATCAGTTGCCGAAGTTGGTTGCGGTACCATTTCAAAACCAGCTTTTCACGGTCGGCCTGTGTAGCGTCGAGCCCAACAGATAGGCACATTGTTGCATTGTCAAGAAGCCACACCCCGGCCGTGGTGTTGATTCTGTCCACGTGCATCCTCAGCCGTTTTCCAAGAAAGTAGTGGCATTCACCCGTCACGTACTGTCTTTCAGACTGCCTTTCTTGCGCTTCAAACTTAGCACGTTGTCGTTTTATCCATCCAATCTTGCAAACAATCGCCGTCCTAATCGCATCTCTTGACATTGTCATCGGAGCGGCGACTCGAACCCGACCTTGAGGAGGGTACACCCCTACATGCAGGTTCTTAATTGGCTTTCGCACGACTTGTACATCGAAGTCGGCGATTTTAAAGCCAAAGGTCTCAGTACTCATGGTCATGACGCATTAAGAGCTTCACGATCTCATCGGCAAGGGAATCGTCACCATTTACAGCCGCGGTGACAGCCAACTTCACTTTCTTCAGTTTTACTGGATGTGAACGCCAATCGTCTTGGATGCTTGCACGCACTGCAGCATCAACCGCCAACGAAAGAACAGAATCGTTTCCTAAATTGTCGAATAGCGCCCGCTTGCCTGGAGTATCAATGCCAGGTGGAAAAGATCTATCAGATAAAGGACTCTTGGCTTTTCTCGTCAAATCAGCTATGGCGTTTAGGTACTCTTCATACTTCAAGGCTTCCGTTCTGCGCTGTTGTATAAGAGTGTCTAATAGTTCTGACATTCGTTCATAGTATTTCGGATTTATCGGTGATTCATCAATAATCAATCGACGAACGTTGTTCTCAATTGTTTCGGCAACTGCCGTTTCATCGGAACGGATGCTCTCGGGCAGAGCATCAATCGCTCCAGCGCCACGCTGGACAATAAGTTCGATCAACGATAGGTCATCAAAAGCAGATACCTTTCGACTATCTTCAGCGCGAATATAGGTGTCGAGCAAGTGGCGCATGGCAGGCTCATACATCTTCAGATCAATGTAATCACCACTGGCCAAACGCACTTCGTCTCGAACTTTTGAGTAGTAATCACCTTCGTTTCGAAGTACCTCAGCCTCCGCCGAATGATATCCTGCGTCCTCAAGCTCATTCGCTAAGTTCGTAAAAGCTCGAAGGAATGCTGCTGCTGTCTTGTAGAGTGCGAGTCTCTTCGCTTCGTTTTCTTTTAGTTGCGTATCGTTCCCTGAATCATTGGCGCAAAAATAACGAATGAAGGCCTGCGTGTCTTTGGGTGGGTCGACCGGTTCACAAAGCGCTTTAATTGCCTCGCGTTTCTCTTCTAGCTCTTCTCGAGCTTCAGCCAGACGGTCTTTCAGCAATCCTGCGACATCTTCTTTAGCATATCCATCAAGCGCTCCCGACGTATAATCCTTGAACGCAGTTTCTAAACTCTTGAACAGGTCTTTGTAGTCAATAACATAGCCATAGTCTTTGTCTTCGCCATCACGGCGGTTCACGCGACAAATAGCTTGGAATAATCCGTGATCCCGCATTTGCTTATCAATATACAGATAAGTTGCAGGAGGCGCATCGAAGCCTGTAAGAAGCTTGTCCACCACGATGAGCAGTTTCATCTGCCCGGGTTCTTTTACAAACTTCTTCTTTACCTCTTCCTCAAACTGTTCGATCTTAGTGGCGGCAACATCTTCTGGTTCGTTGAACCAAGCTGCTAACATTCTTCGATAGATCTCGTACTGCCGCAACTTCTCGGTCAACCCTTCGCCTGATTCCTCACCTTTGATATCAGATGGAGTAGGCCTGTAAGATGTCACAATGGCACACTTATTCTTGAAGTCAGTGTCAGAAAATTGCTCATACACTTTGCAGGCGGAGTAGATACTGTCGGTAACAAGTAGTGCGTTCCCTAGCCCTCCATTCAAGCGCGGCACTCGAGCAAAATCCATCATTATGTCGTCTGCAATCTTGCCTAATCTATCCCGACTGGATAGAACGCGCCGCATTGTTCCCCACCTTTTCTTCAACTGCGCCTTCGCGAGATCATTCAAACCGCGTGTTTTAGCTTCGAACCACTGATCAATTTTGTCTTGCGATGTGATGGCTTGGTCAATATCGCGCGCCTCATACCGAAGGTCTACAATAACCTCGTCTTCGACCGCTTCATTGTATTTATAGGTATGGATAAACGGTCCCCAAACCTCAATGCTGGTTTGCTTGTCAACCCTTAGCAATGGTGTTCCTGTGAAGCCAATGAACATTGCATCAGGCAGAAGCGCCTTCATCGCCTTATGCAGCTGTCCGGTTACAGGATGTGTGCGATGACATTCATCTACGAAGACATAGATGTCGCCCTTCGCTTTGAAACCGCTGCGCAGTGCCCCACGGATCTCATCTGCAAAGGCTTCTTCGCTGGCCGCATTTGAGCCATCAGAAGCACGGCCAAATTTGTGCACCAAGGAACAAATGAGCCAAGGTTTTGAGGTGTTCAGCTTTTCGACTAAATCAGCGCCACTCGTTGTACGATAGATCTCGCTTTCACCTACGCCAATGAACTTACCTTCTATTTGTTCGTCCAACTCAGTGCGGTCGGTAATGATGACCACACGAGCGCCTGTTCGGTTTTCGCGAATCCACTTGGCTAACCATACCATGGTCAAGCTCTTGCCTGAACCCTGCGTATGCCAGATGATGCCACCTTCGCGCTTTCGCACTGCTTCCTGCGCGGCCTTTACCCCAAAATACTGATTGTGGTAGCAAATCTTCTTGATGCCGGCGTCGAATAGAAGGAAGTCGTTTATGAGTTCAATCAGCCGCTTCTTGTCACACAATTGAGTCAATGCGCGGTCCAGCGGGTTCTCGATTTCACTCTTCTCTTTCCATCTCAGGTAGTACTTTTCAGGTGTCTCGATGACTCCGTAGCGAAGCCCTTCTGTATCATTCCCAGCCATGATCAACTGCACAGTCGAGAAGAAGGGTTGAATGAATTCTCGCTTCTGATTGTCCAAATTCTGCCTGATACCTTGTGAAACCGACACAACGGAGCGCTTCAGTTCCAGCACTCCGACCGCAATGCCGTTGACGTACAACACAATGTCCGGTCGTTTGGTATGTGAACGAGCACTTGCGCCAGCCACCGTCACTTCTTCAGCAAACGCAAAGTCGTTGTTGAGCGGCTCTTTCCATTCAATCAGCCAGACTGTCACTGTATTTTCGCCAACACCAGGGTTTACCTTGACCCCATACCTTAGCAATTCATAAACTGCCTTGTTTCGGTCATAGAGACTCTTAGTCTGGTCATTTGCTACACGGTCTAGTTCAAACAGTGTCTTAGAAATTAAGCTCTCGTCTATTCCGCGCTTCCTAAGCCAATTGGTAAGCAGTTCAACTTCAATGTTGGAACTGCCGATACAGTCCGTCCAATCGCCCAAGTAGTCGTACTTCAACGTGTCTGTGAATAGATCGATAACCCGCTTCTGAGTCATCCGTTCGATTTGGCCGACGGAGGTCATGCTAACCTTATCCTACCCGCAAGAAGTTCTTGCATCATGCCTTGCCTAACGTATTGCGTCTTTATTCTTTCTTGATCCAGCGATCTTATCTCTTCCTCTAATTCACTCAATATTTGAACTATGGCCAATTGTTCCTTCTTCTCGGGTGCTCGAAATATGAAGTTCACAAAGTCCTTTTGATAGAGATGGTTTATTGTAGACCCAGCTTGAAGTTGTTGCAGATAATTATCAAACAAAGACGAAGTTAAAATATAGAAGAGGAACACAGGTTCATATGAGCCTTTAATTGGTCGGATTACGAAGACTCCGCTATTAAGAGTCGAAGCCCTTGGCAATGAGTCAACGAAAGCAACCTTACCGATTGTACCGTCTTTTGTAAGCAGTATATCTCCAACTGCAACTTGAATGTGTGGGTCCTGTAAATACCGCCATTCATCCACGTAATGACAGTTGGCCCAATTAATTCGGCCGTTACAAAAATCAGTCCCGGTCACCAGGTTGATTGAACCCGATTCAAGATACTCAGCCGTTGTTAATCCTTGCCAACCAATTCGCGCTTTGAGACTTGAATGTCGAGCCAAGCTTAACGGCCTCCAATCCCCCTTGAACCCGGGCAACCGACGTTTACCGGTCAGTAGGTCCTGCATCGCCCCTTGCTTGATATCCTTCTTCTTGGAAATCAACTCATCCAGTTTCGAAATTAGCGCATCAATGTCAGTCAACGCCTCGACGATAGCGCACTGCTCTTTTGTAGAGGGCGGATGAGATATCACGAGAGAACCAAACTCCTGGCCGTTCACGCCGGGCTGGCCGCTTCGCATCGATGTCTGTGCCACCCAACACCAATAGCGATGAGTGTGCATATATTCGGCGAGATATTTTGGGACGAGGAGCTTCGAGTTTGGTGAAAGGCGAATTAAGAAGCCCGCAAAAACTAGGACTCCATCTTTGGAGTCGTACAAATAGGACTTCCCCACGCTCGCGCCAGTCCGGGCTACAACAACATCTCCATCTTCAAGAACATACTCGGGCGACTGTGGATGATTTACCGCAACAGGTTTCTCATTTGAATACTTGCCTCGATCATTGATATCCGTAATTCGAACATATCGAGGAAAAACATCGTTCCATGCCACGGCAGGCGCGTTGATACCGTACTTAGGCGGACGGCGCAGAAGAGACCGGAGAGTATTTACTTCCCAATCTTCAGGAATTACTCCCACTTCTGTCTGCTTGTATCCCTTCTTTACTTCCACGTGAACCCCATCTTATTCAAGTGCGCGTGGACTACCTTGGATAAGTCCGCAACCTCATTGTCAAGCTCGGGCAGTGGCGTCATGTAGCGCTCGGCAAGTTGTCGGATTCGTCCGGTCAGTCTCTGCGAGATGCGGTCGAGTTCCCCTTGCACATCAGCCGACAACCGAACCAACCACTTGTCGTCAATCACAAGGACCTTGATTTCATCAATGGTCAGCTTGCTGTACTTGGCGAACACCTTGTTATCGAGCGCTTTCTGTGCCTCCCTAGTCTTTTTACTCAATGCTGCTTCTTGCTCGTACAAGTCGAGGTAGGCATTCAACATCACAAGCTCGTCACTGAATTCCGGGTCACCCACTATCTCTTTGATGCGCTGAGTTAAGTCACCCTTCGGGATGTTTCCCTTTTCATTGATAACTTCGAAGAGCAAGCCGTCTTCACCACCATGCTCTTCGCGCAGCTCTTCCATTTGCCGGTCAAATTCGTCACACTCCGCCTGCATCCTGTCAATTTCTGATTGTTCGGCCTTGAAGTACCGGGCAATAATAAGGGCAGGAGAGATATAGTCAGCCTTATACTTCTGCTTGGAGATGACTAGGTCCGGCTTCTCTTTGGTCTTCTTGTCCTTCTCTTCTTTGATTATCCGCAGGATCGCTAGGCCCTTCCAACCTTCTTCCACAATTTGATAAACATCGTCCTGCATGGTTTCGTCCCAGTACTCCATCAGATGCTGATACATGTCGTAGGCGTCCACCAGCTTTGTCTTGGCAAAAGCCGCGAGCACGCTTTCTCCAAGATCAATGACTAAGTCCTTGGGGCGTTGCCCCTTCTTGATAGACTCAAGGCGTTCATGATGTGCATCCTGCCACTTCTTGAACGTTTTGGTAATCGTTCTATTGAAAGTCGTGAATTCCGGATGATTGAATACCGTTGTATTGACTTCGCCAAGACTTACTTTCAACTTCAAATAGCCGAGCCTCCCGAAGGGCTCAAACAGCACGTCGCGCAGACTTGGGAACACATCCCAGTAGCGCTGGAGGTCGTCAACATCACGTATTGGAATGCCCCCCTTAAGATGCCCCTCAATATCCTGGAGATCTTCCGGTACTGTACTATCAATGTAGCGGGGGATATTGAGATTGTAGTCGTTCTTCTTGTCGCTGATTTCCGAATGCGATACCATTCGCGAATACTTCGGAATCTCTAACTGCCGTGTGAATGTATCTACAATCTTGTGAATGTCCTGCGCCCGCAAACGATTCTTGTTGCCGTCCTTGCGGAAGCCCTTGCTGGCGTCAATCATGAAGATACCCTTGCGAGCCTGTGCATGCTCTTTATCAACGACCACAATGCACGCGGGAATTCCGGTGCCATAAAATAGGTTGGGTGGCAGCCCGATGATTCCCTTGATATATCCATGTTGAACAAGCTTCTTCCGAATGTCTGCCTCGACATTGCCGCGGAATAGCACACCATGCGGCAAAATGATCGCACCCTTGCCAGTGCTCTTCAGGGAGGCCAGCAAATGCATCAAGTAGGCAAAGTCACCTTTGCGCTTTGGGGGAATGCCATACTGAAAGCGTTGATACACGTCATTGGCCGGATCCAGACCGGAACTCCACGCTTTGTCAGAGAACGGTGGATTTGCCACTACGTAGTCAAACGTCTTCAGTTTTCCGTTTTTCTCAGTGAAGAAAGGCGAGGAGATTGTGCTCTTTGCTGGAGCAATCTCGGCTGTCGGACATTCGTGTAACCACATGTTCATCTGAGCAAGAGCTACAGTAGAGTTGTCTTTCTCCTGTCCGTACAGCGCTAGGTCATAACCAGTCCGGCTTATTGCTTCGTCATGTGCCTTCAACAACAAAGACCCTGATCCGCAAGTGGGGTCATAGATCGTTTGCTTCTGGTTTTCTACTGACCCCAAGCCTATGACCTGTGCCATAATGCGTGACACTTCGGCGGGTGTGTAAAATTGCCCTTTACTCTTTCCTGACTGAGTGGCGAAGTTGCGCATGAGATACTCGTAAGCATCACCAAGCAGATCATCTCCTTCCGCACGATTCGCACCGAGGTTTAGATCTTCAAAAATGGCGACCAGATTCGACAATCGATCAACCATCTCCTTACCATCACCAAGTTTCGTAGGATCATTGAAATTCGCGACATTGATTACACCCTGTAGATTGTTGGCCTGTGCCAACGCCCCAATAATGATGTTGATCTTATCACCAATTTCCTTGTTGCCTTTAAGGGCGATCATGTCGCTGAAGCTACCACCCTTAGGTATTTCAATCAGCGCATTCTTCTTCCCTGCGTACTTGTCGGTAACGTATTTGACAAACAGCAAAACGAGGACGTAGTCCTTGTATTGGGACGCGTCCATGCTGCCACGCAACTCGTCACAACTTGCCCAAAGAGAGCTATATAAATCAGATTTTCTTAGTGGCATTGGGTTTCTAGCTTGCTTCGTAACTTAGGACAATATACTGCTTGGCCCGTTCGAGATCCTCGTCATTTCGTATGGTAACCTCTAATTCACCTGTTCCAAAATGACCTATGTTTGTTACATCTCTCGTGAAGCCACTGGCTAAATCAACCGTCGTAGGGTCCACCTTTAGATACATTAGGATATTGTTTTGTTGAGTGCGAAATTCTACACATGCGAAGTTTCGTATTCGCTTGAATGCGTAATACATTTTCAGCGACTTCAGTTGCACGTCATCACCAAGTCCGAAAACAAACGATCTTAACACCTCAAAGCGAGCCTTTAGTGCTGGGTGCGCCAATTCCAAAGTGTCCTCAATGGACTTTTCCACTCCATGATTCGCGGCGTGTCCACTCAATTCAGCCGGTTCGGCGGTTCTTGCATTAACAAGATCAAATAGAAGAAGATTCTCTCCGAATTTCTTGTACCTAATCAGCTCAATATTCCTATTGATTTGCTGAATCATATGTTCGTCGTACTTTGTGAATTCACCAGCGATACAAATTAGACGAGGGGACGACCACTCGATTGAGCCATAAGCTTCTTGACCTAGTTTGTTTAGGACTAATAATTCGAATTCGGCCTTATGATCGAGGAGCCAGTCAAGATAGAATAATCCTTGGTTGATAACGGTGTCCTTCGTGTCTCGCTTGTACTCGATAATCACTGGGCACGAATTCTCGTCAAGACCTAGCGTGTCGATCCTTCCGCCATGTGTTCGACCGGTCACGTACTCGGTTGCGAGAAACTGGATACCCAAGAACTTGGGAAGGTTCTCTTCTATGACCGTCTGCAGATGCTTCTCAAGACCGAAGGACTGGCCTTCAAGTTCATGAACTGTAGCGGAGTCCAGTCGAAAGAGCTTAATGTCACCCATTTGTATGCTTATTGAGACTTGGTAGGTAATTAGTCCTTGGCACCGGAGACGGGAAGATCGGCGTTTTTGACTAGATAGCTGGCGGGACAGTAACTCCTCAATCTACAAATACATTGATGTTATTTCAACAGTTCACCGCATGTTGGGTGAATCTGGGCCTGAATGAATAAGTCTGGATAAGTTAGTGGTTAGAACGACAGGCGATGTCGGGCCATGCAGGCAGAAATGCCGGATCCCGGCCGAAATCCGCACTGGTCCGGGTGCCAGAATCCTTTGTTAAACTGTGACTTACGGTCAGGCTGGGTTAGCCCAGGTTAGTTCGGCTGGCTAACCCTATAAAAATCAACCCCCGGGAAACAGCCCCAGGGGCGTTGGCCGCCGACCGCCGTACGCCGCCGGACGATCGCCCGAAATTGGACATCAAATTTACAATGGAGATTCCAGACTGGGAAACATTCTGGAGAGGACGGGGAAGAGTACCTAGCGGAGTGCCGGACAGCTGTGCAGGGGTCTATGTGTGCAAGATCCTTCGCAGGCCGGGGTGCTATTTCAGGATCATCATTGGCACATTACGCGGAAGATAGAGCGAACAAGCGAACGTGTACTTCGAAAATCGAGCTTCAAAATATTGTCAGATTTCTTGGCAAATCTATCGCGCCGCGTTTACGTTGATTAACCGCGAAAACTAAATAGATCACGGTCGTAAAAAATTTTTGATTTCGTGTCGATATAGGGGGTTTTAAGGGGTTAATCACTTGAAATTCCGCTTGCGCGACTTGCAATCGCGTCCGGTTTTGACTATCTTATAAATACGGGCATGGCGATTCCATCGAATCGAAATTCCTAAAGAAATACGATCGAATCCCGGCGTTAAACTGAAAAATCAGAATAACGCCAATACCATAGACGAACGACTAACGATTGAAAGCAGCACCAAAGGGTGCCTTTCAACAAGTGACTTCGTCTGTATGGAATGATTCGATATGTGAATGCAATCAAGCACCCATCAGCCGAAGTCGCACAGACTCCGGCTTTTTTTATGCCGGTGAATTAACCACATGAAATGGAGAATGTAAAAATGAAAAAACCACAATTCCCCTGGTATGAACCCCAGGAAAAAGAAGACTACATCAACCAGCAGATTAACATCTTGATAACATCACTTCTGAATCGCAAAGCACAGTTCTACCTGTATCGAAACATGGAAACCATGTACGTGGATGGTCAAGTCATCGACCTGTTCCGAAAGAACGACGTGCTTGACTACCTGAAGCAGGTGAACCTACTTCCCGAAGCTTACGCACGCGACATAGTTGAACTGTTTCGAACAAGAATCAATCCGTTATACACAGTAATTCCGCTTAGCGGAATCGGAACGGTCAACGGGATCAGGCAGCCTCGTCCCAAGATGACCCGCTTTTTAGGATCTGCTGAAGTTAATTGGCTGCAACACGTTGTTGAAAGCGGCGTGCTTACACAAACACAAGGAGTATTGTAATGAAAACCAAGGACTTTGGAATTAGCTGCCTGCTTGCATCGCACAGATGCGAGATGATTGGGCACGAACTTGACCAGCGTGGTCAAGTGTGGATAGAATGGCGCGACACTGAGCAGACACGAAAGCTCGAACGCGACTTCTTCAGCGGAACCGCAACTGTAAATTTGGCTGATTATTTAAGCAGCCAAAAACAAATCAAAACAATGATATTTAACCTAAGGAGACAAGCATATGGCGACCAAGAATATGAATTACACAGAAGACCAATTAGTATTTAATCAGACTGAAAGTGCGTCGATGAATGGCGCACATATTATTGATATTACGTTTGAAATTACATTGTCAGTATCCCACAGGGAAGTACTTACAAAAAAGGACGGCGAAACCGTCATTCACTACGCTACGAAGTCATTGACTTCGAGTGATGAAGACGCACTTACACATTTACTTACATCACAATGTTATTCAACCAACATCTGGCACGGGCATTGTGCCATTGAAACCTACGCTGGCATGACTGGTGCGGTCCTTGATTTTGATGGCACGCTAACTATAGAACAAGCAAGAACTCGTTATGCCAAGTGGAATCACATCATCCACACAACTACTTCGCACCAGTGGAAAGAACCATTGGCAGATCGTTTTCGCGTGATTCTGCCATACAAACCCGGTGCTTTGCGCTTCACTTCGCAGAACGAACATGAAAAGGTCTACTGGAAGTTGTTCCGGGACAACCCGGAAGCAGACACAAAATGCGGAAGCGCAAACAGCAAATTCTTTCCCCATTGCAGGGAAAGTAAGTCAGCATTTGAAATTTATGTCAACTCCACTGGCGTGTACTTTGACATCGACATTTCTGACGTACCAAACAGTGTCGTTAAGTCCAAAAGACCAGATTTCGTGCCAAGTGATGAACTTGGAACAAAAGAAGACCTCGCACGTGTCGTGAAGTTCTGCCCCTTCATTCAGTGGTGCAATGGGGAGGCCGGAAACGGCCTTCCCGAACCACTGTGGTATGCGATGATTTCAAATCTGTGCAGATT